>NZ_JWJH01000015.1 GCF_000949865.1 Rhizobium nepotum 39/7
GCCGATTTAAACCGGACAGTAGTGGGCTTGACCCGAGGATCTAAACACGCCAATAAAATCCAGACGTTGCAGACCCTCGGGACAAGCCCGAGGATGACGTCGGAGTGTTTGGTGAGGGTCGCCATTTATCGGATGATACGAACAGTAGTGAGCCTGTCTCGACATCTATTCACGCCGCGCAAGATCAACGGTTGCAGATGCCCGGGACATCCTTGGGGCTCGACACGGGGACGGAGCATGACGTGATGAGAGGTTTTCCGGTTTCGTGTCAGCCAAGGCGGCCTTCGGGCCGCTTTTTTATTGCCGTTTCAAGACCTGCCGATGCTGCCGGTCAGCAGGCGAGATCAGCGACAACCGCGTCCAGAATAAGCATGCCGGAAGGGGTGCAGCGCAGGCGGGAATTGCCTATCCGTTCCACGAAACCGTGTTGCAGGAGGAATTCCTCCTTTTCCGGGTCGAGGTCGCGGCCGGAAAGGTCGCTCCAGCGGGCGAGATCGATGCCTTCGCGGAGGCGCAGGCCCATCAGCAGCAATTCGTCGGCCTGTTCGTCCGCGCCGAGAAGTTCCTGATCGACCATGCCATGGCCTTCCCGCTCGACGGTCTCGAGCCAGGTTTCCGGGTGACGCTCGGTCACGGTCGCAAGCTTGGAGGCACCAGTGGTCAGGCGTCCATGCGCGCCGGGGCCGATACCGGCATAATCGCCGTAGCGCCAGTAGGTCAGGTTGTGGCGGCTTTCGGCGCCGGGGCGGGCGTGGTTGGAAACCTCGTAGGCCGGCATGCCGTAACGCTCGGTGATTTCCTGTGTCGCCTCATAAAGCACGGCTGAGTGTTCGCCATCCGGCACGATCAGCTTGCCGGCCTTGTGCAGCCCGTAAAAGGGCGTGCCTTCCTCGATGGTCAGCTGGTAGAGCGACAGGTGGTCAACCGCATAGGAGACGGCCTCTTTCAGTTCGGCATCCCATTCGGCCACCGTCTGGTTCGGGCGGGCGTAAATGAGATCGAAGGACATGCGCGGAAAAATCTCGCGCGCCAGCCTTATGGCCTTCAAGGCATCGGCCACGTCATGCAGACGGCCGAGGAATTTCAGATCACGGTCGTTCAGCGCCTGCACGCCGAGCGAGACGCGGTTGACGCCTGCGGCGCGATAACCGCGAAACCGTTCCGCCTCGACGCTGGAGGGATTGGCCTCCATGGTGATCTCGATACCATCAGGCACGTGCCAGAAACGCGAGACGCCATCAAGAAGCGCACCAACCGTCTGCGGGTCCATCAGCGATGGCGTGCCGCCGCCCATGAAAATGCTGGTGACGACACGCGGGCCGCTGAGCGCCCGCATCTTTGCCATTTCGCTGAGGAAAGCCGCAGTAAACCGTTCCTGATCCACCGGGCGGTGGCGGACATGGCTGTTGAAATCGCAATAGGGGCATTTGGCCGCACAGAAGGGCCAGTGCAGATAGATCCCAAAACCGGGATCGCCCGTATCCGGCAGAAGCGATGCGCCGGGGGCAGAAATATGATGCTGCCCGATCATCGGGTTCATGCCTCCAGGCAGGTTTCTACGAATTTCTTGAAGGCGCGGGCGCGGTGCGAAAGAGCAGCGGCGTCACCAGGCTTCCAGCCATGTTTTTCATCCGCCGTCATCTCGCCGAATGTGGTGTCATATCCTTCAGGCTTGAAGACAGGATCGTAACCGAAGCCGCTCGTTCCGCGCGGTGGCCACGCAACCGTACCTTCCACCTCGCCGCGAAAATATTCGACATGCCCGTCCGGCCACGCAAGGCACAGCACGCTGACGAAGCGCCCCGTGCGGTCTTCCGGTTTCGATGCGCCGCGTTCCGCAAGCGCGTCCTCGACCTTCTGCATCGCCATGGCAAAGTCACGCGTGCCGTCCGCCGTCTCGGCCCAATTGGCGGTATAAACGCCGGGCGCACCATTCAGCGCGTCGATCACCAGACCGGAATCGTCGGATAAAGCGGGCAGGCCGGATGCCTTCGCGGAGGCAAGCGCCTTGATGGCCGCATTTTCCTCGAAGGTGGTGCCCGTCTCGTCCGGCTCAACGAAATTCAGCTCTGCAGCCGATTTCGCGGAAAAGCCGAAAGGTCCGATCAGATCGGCGATTTCGGCGATCTTGCCCTTGTTGTGGCTGGCGACGACGATCGTTCTGGTATCGAGCTTGCGCATCACGTTTTCCTGTCGGCTCAGGCAATGACCTGCTTTTGAAGGGCGACCAGTTCGCTGCATCCTGCCTTGGCGAGACCGAGCAGCGTCAGGAATTCCTCTTCGGAGAATGGTGCGCCTTCCGCCGTTCCCTGAACCTCGACGATGCCGCCGGAGCCGGTGATGACGAAATTCGCATCGGTCTCGGCGGAGGAATCCTCGAGATAGTCGAGATCGATGACCGGCTGTTTTGCGAAAATGCCGCAGGAGATCGCCGCGATATGATCCTTCAGGACCTTCTCGACCTTGATCATGTTGCGGGTTTCCATCCATTTCAGGCAATCATGCAGGGCGATCCATGCGCCGGTGATGGAAGCCGTGCGCGTGCCGCCATCGGCCTGAATGACGTCGCAATCGATGCTGATCTGGCGTTCGCCAAGCGCCTGCAGATCGACCACCGCACGCAGCGAGCGGCCGATAAGGCGCTGGATTTCCTGGGTGCGTCCACCCTGCTTGCCGGCGGCGGCTTCGCGCTTCATACGCTCGTTGGTGGAGCGTGGCAGCATGCCGTATTCCGCGGTCACCCAGCCCTTGCCGCTGTTGCGCAGCCATGGCGGCGTCTTTTCCTCAAGGCTTGCGGTGACCAGCACATGCGTGTCGCCGAATTTGACCAGACAGGAACCTTCGGCATGTTTCGAGAAATTGCGCTCGAAAGAAACCTTGCGCATCTGATCGGTTTTTCTGCCTGAAGGCCGCATATGATCCACTCTCCATGTTGGTTCCTGCCTTCTAAGGTGCGCTCCGGGCTTTTGCAAAGCCAATTTCCATTTTGCCGCAGCGGTGCGACGCATTATATTGATACAAACAGGGTTTGGATGACAAAGAACGGACGAGATGGGCTTTTCTGCACCACTTTCAAAAGATCAGGCATCGCTGCTGGATGAACGGTCGCGGGAGATTTTCCGGCGCATCGTCGAAGGCTATCTCGACACCGGCGAACCCTTGGGGTCGCGCAGCCTGTCGCGGCTCTTGCCGATGTCGCTTTCACCGGCCTCCGTGCGCAACGTCATGAGCGATCTCGAGGAACTGGGCCTCATCTATTCGCCGCATATCAGCGCCGGGCGCCTGCCCACCCAGACCGGGCTGCGCTTCTTCGTGGATGCCTTCATGCAGGTGGGCGATCTGCCCGCCGACGAGAGGGCGAGCATAGACCGCCAGATCGGCCCGGTCTCCGGCCATGAACAACCGCTGGAAGGGCTATTGACGGAGGCGAGCCGCATGCTGTCCGGCATGTCGCGTGGCGCCGGGCTCGTGCTGACGGCCAAGAACGACGTCACCCTCAAACATGTGGAGTTCATCAGGCTGGAGCCCACCAAGGCGCTTGCCGTGCTGGTTGGTGACCACAATCAGGTCGAAAACCGCATCATCGAATTGCCGGCCGGTATTTCGTCATCGCAATTGACGGAGGCGGCGAATTTCATCAATGCCCATCTGTCCGGCCAGACGCTGCAGGAATTGCGGGACCAGTTTCAGACGCAGCGGGCGGAGTTGCAATCGGAACTCGGCACGCTGACACAGGACCTCATTGAGCGTGGTCTGGCCATATGGTCGGGTGACAATGAGGAGGGCAAGCTCGGCCGACTCATCGTCCGGGGACGCTCCAACCTGCTCGAGGGCCTCGCCGGCGAGGAAGATATCGATCGCGTGCGCCTGCTGTTCGACGATCTGGAACGCAAGGAAAATCTCATCGAGATCCTCAGCCTTGCGGAAAGCGGTTCCGGGGTCAGGATTTTCATCGGCTCGGAAAACAAGCTCTTTTCGCTGTCCGGTTCATCGCTGATCGTCGCGCCCTATCGGGATGAAGAAAATCGCGTCGTGGGCGCGGTCGGCGTCATCGGTCCCACCAGGCTCAATTATGCCCGTATCGTTCCCATGGTGGACTATACAGCGCAGATCATGGCCCGCCTTTCCCGAAAACAGAGATAGGACAAGCCCGCAAGGTCGGAGAATGCGGCAAGCTTTTCGCCGCAAGCCTTGATTTTTGCCCGTCAAAGCTCGATATCGGGCGCAACCAACAACATTCAAATCTGGAGAACGTCATGACCGACGATACGAAAAAGCCCGGACCTGACGCGGACGTCGCCGAAGAACTTATCGAGCCCGCGCTGTTGGGAGAAGAGACGGTGGAGACTGCCGAACCCGATCCGGTCGAGCTGCTCAGGGCCGAAAACGCCGATCTGCGCGACAAGTTCCTGCGTCTTGCGGCGGAAATGGACAATCTTCGTCGCCGCACCGAGCGCGAAGTCAAGGATGCGAAGTCCTATTCCCTTGCCGGTTTTGCGCGCGACATGCTTGCCGTTTCCGATAATCTTCGCCGCGCTCTGGAAGCCATTCCGGACGAACTCAAGACCAATGGCGAGGCTGGTCTCAGCGGCCTGATCGAGGGCGTCGAGATGACCGAGCGCTCGATGCTGTCGACGCTGGAGCGCCACGGCGTAAAAAAGATCGATGCCGAAGGCCAGAAGTTCGACCCGAATTTCCACCAGGCAATGTTCGAAATTCCCAACCCTGCGGTTCCGAACAACACCGTGCTTCAGGTGGTTCAGGCCGGTTTCACCATCGGTGACCGGGTGCTGCGCCCCGCCATGGTTGGTGTCGCCAAGGGCGGCCCGAAGGTGGAGACCGCCACATCGGCCGAGCCGGGCACCGCCTCCGTCAACGAGAAGGATGCGTGAAGCATTCTCTCACCTAATAAAAACGCGCCTCAAGGGCGCGTTTTTTTGACCATGGAAACGAACCCCGGCAGGCCGCGTCAGGCTGCTGTCGCCTGCTCCTGATTAAGGAAAGCGTAGATTGCCGTGTCGGAATCGGTGGCGCGCAGCTTGGCCACCAGTTCGGGGTCGCGCAATGAGCGCGCAATTCTGGACAGTGCCTTCAGGTGATCCGCGCCGGCGCCTTCAGGCGCGAGCAGCAGGAAAACCAGATCGACCGGCTGGTCGTCCAGCGCCTCGAAATCGACCGGTGTTTCAAGACGTGCGAAGACGCCGGTGATCTGATGGATGCTGTTGAGCTTGCCATGCGGAATGGCGATGCCGTGCCCTACGCCGGTGGAGCCGAGTTTTTCACGCTGGAGGATGACGTCGAAAATTTCCCGTTCCGAGACTCCGGTAATTCTGGCTGCCTTGGCGGCCAGCTCCTGAAGCAACTGCTTTTTGGAATTCACCTTGAGGGCGGGAATAATCGCATCTTGTTGCAGCAAATCTGCCAACGCCATTCTCTTTTTCCTTCATGCCATCGAGACGATGCAGGAGGCAGATACGCTGTTGCGACCTGCCTCCCATGTCTTGTCAGACTGTTCAGCTCTTGATCGTTTCCGCGTCGATCCAGCCAATATTGCCGTCATGACGCCGGTAAACGATGTTGAGATATTCCTTGCCCGGGCTGCGGAAGAGCAGAACCGGTTCGTCCGTCATGTCGAGCGCCATTACGGCGCTGGCGACGGACATCGTCTTTATCTGTTTCGAACTTTCCGCCACGATCGTGGGTGCGTAATCTTCGGGAACCTCGTGGTCCTCATCGGGAACAGCATCCATCACCGTATAGGCGATTTCCGACATCGCGCCGTTCGCTGCGGAACCATTGTGATGATGGTCCTTCAGCTTCCGCTTGTAGCGACGCAGGCGCTTTTCGATCCGTTCGGCGGCTGCATCGAAACTCGCTTGCGGATCATTTGCCTCACCCGCCGCATGCAATACAACGCCCGTGTCGAGGTGCAGCTTGCAATCGGCTGCAAAACGCGATCCCGACTTCTCCACGGTCACTTGGCCTGAATACCCCCCATCGAAGTATTTGGTAACTGCCAGACCTATATTGTCCTCAATCCGCTGACGGAAAGATTCGCCGATCTCCATATGTTTACCAGATACACGCACACTCATGGAAATTTTCCTTTTTGTAGTGATTTGCGAGTACCAGCTTACGTCAAGCCGAGCGCGCATCCAAGCGTTTCGAAGACCTTTAAAAGCCTCCATTCGAATTTTACGCCCATGGACGGTGGAGATGAATCCGTTACAAATAACCTTGCTTATGTGTGCGGCGGGCTTCTAGCCCCAGACGTTGCAAGAGTCAATGGTGCAGCCGGAATGCGGCTGAGAAGCCCCGAAAACGTGATCGTTTGCGCTGCTCAGTAGACGGATAATCTGGCGAGCGCTTTCTTTTCCCGCCGTCTCTGGACGGAGGAGGGGATGTTCATCGCCTCGCGATATTTGGCGACGGTACGGCGGGCGAGATCGATGCCGCTCTTTTTCAGGTTATCGACGATATCGTCATCGGAAAGGACTGCGTCGGCGGCCTCATGCGCGATCATCCCCTTGATGCGGTGACGCACCGCTTCCGCCGAATGGCTGTCGCCGCCCTCCACGGAGCTGATGGAAACGCTGAAGAAATATTTCAGCTCGAACAGCCCGCGCGGCGTCAGCATGTATTTTTTCGAGGTCACCCGGCTGACGGTGGATTCGTGCATCTTGATGGCGTCCGCCACCGTCTTGAGGTTCAGCGGACGCAGATGATCGACGCCATTGACGAGAAAGGCGTCCTGCTGGCGCACGATTTCGGTCGCTACCTTCATGATCGTTCTGGCACGCTGGTCGAGGCTGCGGGTCAGCCAATGGGCCGTCTGCATGCATTCGGAAAGAAAATCCTGGTCCTCACCCGCGCGCGCTTTGTGCCTTGAAACCTCGGCGAAATAGGTCTGGTTGATGAGCACGCGCGGCAGGGTCTCGGGATTGATTTCCACCAGCCATCCGCCTGCGGAGGAGGGGCGAATGATGATATCAGGAACGATGGTCTCCGAAACGGTCGATTCATAGCCCGCGCCGGGGCGTGGATTGAGCGTCCTGATTTCCGACAGCATGTCGAGAAGGTCTTCCTCATCGACACCGCAGAGTTTTTTCAAGGCCACGAAGTCCCGTTTCGCCAGAAGCTCCAGATTGTCGACGAAAGCCCGCATCGCCGGATCGAGCCGATCCTTCTGGGCGAGCTGGATCGCCAGACATTCGCTCAGCGAACGGGAAAATACGCCGGGGGGGTCGAAGCCCTGGAGTATCTTCAAGACGCGCTCCACCGCCGAAAGGGTTGCTCCCAGCCGTTCGGCGACATCGTCGGCGGCGTCCGCCGCGATATATCCGGTCTCGTCGAGCTGGCCGATCAGCGCATCGGCGATCATCCTGTCTTCTGCGGAGGATATGGCGAGCGGCAATTGCTGATTGAGATGGTCGCCTAGGCTTTGTCTCGCCGCAATGAAATCGTCGAGATCGTAGCTTTCGCCGGACCCGTTCCCGGGCATGGATTTCCATTGGCCGGCCAGCTCGGGGGCATCGGCCTTTCTCGGTTCGGTATCGTCGGGAAAGACGTTTTCGAAACTGGTGTCCAGCTGTTCGCCGAGATTGGCGGCGCGGTCGCCATACCAGTCGTCGCTGTCGGATGTTACCGTGGCGGACTTGTCCGGGCTTTCGCTCTCCGTGTCGCCGAAATTCTCCGCATTTTCCGGAGTATCGCTGCCCAAATCGCTGTCGTTTGCCGCAATTTCAAGCAGGGGGTTGCGCTCAATCTCCTGCGCGATGAACTGCGTCAGTTCGAAATGCGTCATCTGAAGCAGCTGGATGGACTGCATCAGTTGCGGTGTCATCACGAGAGACTGGTTTTGACGCAGCAAAAGGCTGGCAGATAATGCCATGGCGGACGCGAAACTCCCCTTACAGCTTCTCCGTCGCCACAATTTTCATAAATTTTGCGAGGGGCAACGAAACTTGGCCCAAAAATTGCTTTTTTATTTTGTTTGGTCAAGCGTCACCGCAGGGCGCGATGAAGAATCTTTCGCGCCCGAGGGCTTAAAGGCTAAAATTATTGCCGAGATAGAGCCGGCGCACGTCCGGATTGTTGACGATATCGTCCGCACGGCCATGAGTCAGGACTTCACCGGCATGGATGATATAGGCGCGGTCGATGAGACCAAGCGTTTCGCGAACGTTGTGGTCCGTGATGAGAACGCCAATCCCGCGTGCAGTCAAATGCCTGACGAGATTCTGGATGTCGCTGACGGAGATCGGATCGACGCCCGCGAAGGGTTCGTCCAGAAGCATGAAGGTCGGATCTGTCGCCAGGGCACGGGCAATTTCCAGACGGCGGCGTTCACCACCCGATAGCGCGACGGCCGGCGACTTGCGCAGCTGCGCAATGTGGAACTCTTCCAGCAATTCGTCGAGCTTGCGGTTGCGCTTGGCACTGTCGGGCTCGTGCACTTCCAGCACGGCGCGGATGTTCTCTTCGACCGTCAGCCCGCGAAAGATCGAGGCTTCCTGTGGCAGGTAACCGACGCCGAGGCGGGCACGCCTGTACATCGGCATGGTGGTGACGTCGTTGCCGTTGATGGCGATCTTGCCGCTATCGACGGGCACGAGGCCCGTGATCATGTAGAAACAGGTGGTTTTGCCCGCGCCGTTCGGTCCAAGCAGTCCCACGGCCTCGCCACGGCGTACGACCAGCGAAACGCCATTGACGACCCGACGCGTATTATAGGTCTTCGTCAGACCATGCGCGATCAGAGTGCCTTCATAGCGGGCCTTGTCGGCCTGTGACGCCGCGTCCACAGGTTGGTCGCGCCCGCCGCCGAATATTTTTGAGATCGAGGGTATTTTCACGAGGTGAGACTACTGTTTCTTCTGCTGCGATTTCGGATCGAGCATGATCCGGACAGGCCCGCCGCAGCTTTCGAGCTTTGCCTGTCCCGAATTCATCAGAACAGTGAGCTTGCAGCCGGTGAAGACATTCGTGCCTTCGGACAGCACGACCTGCTTGCCCGTCAGAATGAAGGTCTGCGCCGCCATGTCGAATTCGCCGTGATCGGCGGTAGCCTTCTGGGTCTCCGACGTCAGGTAGACGTTATTGTCGACGAAGATTTTTTCGATGTTGGCGTCGCCGCTCGTGAGTGACGAACCTTCACCCTTGTAGTTGACCGTCATCTTGCCGGCCTGAAGGGTGGTGGTGCCCTGCACAACTTTTACATTGCCGGTGAAATAGGCCTTGCGCTCCTGATCCCGGATTTCGAGCTGATCGCTTTCGATTGCAATCGGCTGATCGCCGGAAAGCGAAACACCCTTCATGTTGCTGGTGGTGTTCTGGGCAAAAGCCACAGTTGCAAGACAGGAAAAAGCAAAAGCTGCGGCTGTAAAGCCTGCGGATTTGCCAAGGGAAACGGGACGGGAAATTTGCATCATCTGGACCGGGCTCTCATTTGCCTTCATTCTTGATATTGGATGCAGCGATACGTGCCCGTACCTGCCCCGAAAATGTAATCGTCTTGCCATTATCGGCGATATCAATCGATTGCGCAACAATCGAGCCGTCGTTTGTTTTGATTGAAACGGGCTCCTTGCTGCTCATCTTTCCGGCCTTCAGATCGACATCCGCAGACTGGAACTTCGCTTGTATGCCATTGCTGAGATTGATGTCAAAAGGAGCGGTCATCTTCAGCGTGTTGGAGGACCGGTCGAAAAGGCCTTCCTTGGCGATCACCTGGGCAATGCCGTCGTTTATCGGCACCGCGGCCAGAACCTTCTCGAGCGTCATGAGGTTGGGGTTGGCGATATCCTGCAACGCACGGTCGGCGTTCATGGAGTAATCGATCCCCTTCTCGTTGCGGCCGGCAACCGCCGGTTTTTCCATCACGATCTTGCCGTCCTCGATCCTTGCGCTCTCAAGCGACACCTCTTCGGGCGCCCAGGTTCGGATGAGCGAAACGGCGACGAAGGCAAGCGAAACGATCGCTGCACCGAGCGGTAGAATGATTTTCAGTCGCTTCACGCGTGCAGAATGCCTGAGCGCGCGCTCATATGCGCCGTTCTGGTCATTGGGCAGCGGAAATGCTGGCGCTGGTTCGCGGAGTCTTTCGAGCATAGGAGCGGGTCCGGAAAACGTCTTGGGCACCATTCTGGCGCGCAAGTGAAGCTTATATGTTTATCTTGATGTCTCTGGCATGAGTGCTTTGTCCTGCCAATATGGTTTTTGTCTGGAAAGGTGCAAGGGATATGCGAATTTAATCGTAATTCTGGTTTCCTTATTGTTTCCTTGCGGCTTCGCGCTAGAAGAACCATATGGCCATGATGCTCAAGTCGCTTAAAAGGCCGGATGGCAGAGGTTTTCGATGGATAATATGGCGATAGCGGATCGCAGGCGACTGCGCCGCAAGCTGACTTTCTGGCGGGTTGCCGCTGTTCTCCTGTTCGTTGCCGGCATTTTCGGCCTCTACCGGTTTTTATGGGCTGCGCCGCAGCAAAGTGCCAGACCCCATATCGCTCGCGTTGAGGTTTCCGGTCTGATCCAGGACAATACTGAACTTCTGGAGCGGCTCGACAAGATTGCCAAGAGTGACAATGTCAAAGGGCTGATCGTGTCGATTTCGTCGCCCGGCGGTACGACCTATGGCGGGGAGCGCATCTTCAAGGCCATTCGCGGCGTTGCGGAAAAGAAGCCCGTCGTGTCCGACGTCCGTACCCTGGCCGCTTCCGCAGGTTATATGATCGCATCAGCCGGCGATGTCATCGTCGCCGGTGAAACCTCGATCACCGGCTCGATCGGCGTGATCTTTCAATATCCCCAGATCGGCCAGCTGATGGACAAGCTCGGCGTCTCGCTGCAGGAAATTAAGTCTTCTCCCATGAAGGCGGAACCTTCCCCTTTCCATGAAGCTCCCGAAGAGGCGAAGACGATGATCCGCTCCATGGTGATGGACAGCTACGGCTGGTTCGTCGATCTCGTGGCCGATCGCCGCAAATTGCCGCGCGAAGATGTACTGAAACTGGCCGATGGATCGATTTTCACCGGCAGGCAGGCGCTTGCCAACAAGCTGGTCGACATGCTCGGCGGTGAAAAGGAAATTCGCGGCTACTTCGAAACGCGTGGGCTTGCCAAGGATTTGCCGATCGTGGAGTGGAACGCACCGTCGTCCCGTTCGCCTTTTTCGCTTTTCAGTGTTGCGCAAATAGCGAAGCTTCTGGGATATGACGATTTAATTCCGTTTGCGGGCTCCGGCCAGCTCGGTGCGGACAAGTTGTTTCTTGACGGTCTTGTTTCCGTTTGGCAGGTTGAGTCGCATTAAAAATCCAATTCTTTCAGGGGGCAACCGTGATCAAGTCTGAACTGGTGCAGATCGTTGCTGCGCGTAACCCGCACCTTTATCACCGTGACGTGGAAAACATCGTCAATGCGGTGCTGGATGAAATCACCGATGCCCTGGCGGGTGGAAATCGCGTCGAGCTTCGTGGTTTCGGCGCATTTTCGGTGAAAAATCGTCCTTCGCGATCCGGTCGGAACCCGCGCACGGGTGAATCGGTTTTCGTCGAGGAAAAATGGGTGCCCTTCTTCAAGACGGGCAAGGAACTGCGCGAGCGCCTGAACCCCGGTATGGGTGACGAAGAGGACGATTGATCGTCCTCACCGCTTGGCGACGGGGAAACGGAGCCGGCGGAAAGCCCGCCGCGATGGAGTATTGTCGGATGTCGAAAAAAATCATCAACCTCATCATCCTGCTTCCGCTGGCGATCATCCTCGTCATCCTGTGCGTGGCCAACCGTCAGGCCGTAACGCTTGCGCTCAATCCTTTCCGGCCGGAGGATGGACTTCTTTCCTTCACCGCGCCGTTTTTCGTGTTCCTGTTCCTCGCCGTCATTTTTGGCGTGCTTCTGGGGTCTTCGGCCACATGGTTCGCGCAGGGCAAGCATCGCAAACGTGCGCGTATCGAAGCGAAGGAAGCCGTTCGCTGGCATGACGAGGCGAACCGGCACAAAGCCGCGGCGACCGGCCATGTTCCGACTGCGGGACAACTCCCGGCAAAGTGATGGTGCCGACATTTGTTGCGGCTCTAGTCGAGCGACGCTTGGAATGCTATTTGCTGGCGCGATAGGACGCGGGCAGAAGCGGAAAGATTTCCATTGAAGAAAAAAGACAGCCGGCCAGGCAATCGCGTGCGTGCCGGGAGCGAGAAAAAACAGGTTCATGCCGCAAAGCCGGCACGGCGGGCAGACGCGGCGCCGAAGAAGCGTGAGCCGGACGCGGTTCGCAGCGTGCCGAAACCTGCACCGAGGGAAAAGGTCGCCCCAGCGCCGGCCATTGAGCAGGTGCCCGCGCGCGCCCTCAAGCTTCGCACCGGGGAGCGCCCCGCAGAACAGGTTCCGGTCATTCTGGAATCGAGCGGCGCGGGTGATTTTCATCTGATCGACAGCGGCAACGGCCTGAAGCTTGAACAATACGGCGAATACCGCGTCGTCCGTCCCGAGGCGCAGGCTCTCTGGCAACCGTCCATCCCCGACCGCGTATGGCAGAATGCCGACGCCGTTTTTTCCGGCGATACGGACGAGGACGGCATGGGCCGCTGGCGTTTTCCGAAGACGCCGCTTGACGAAACCTGGCCATTATCCCTGCTCGGTGTCGAGTTTCTCGGCCGTTTTACGGCTTTCCGACACGTTGGCGTGTTTCCAGAACAGATCGTGCATTGGGAATGGCTGAAAAATGCCGTCGAGACCGCCGACCGGCCGCTGAAAGTGCTGAACCTATTCGGTTATACCGGCGTCGCTTCGCTGGTCGCCGCTGCTGCCGGTGCTGAAGTCACCCATGTCGACGCCTCCAAGAAGGCGATAGGCTGGGCGAGGGAAAACCAGGCGCTTGCCGGTCTGGAACAGGCGCCGATCCGCTGGATTTGCGAAGACGCGATGAAATTTATCCAGCGCGAGGAGCGCCGCGGCAGCACCTACGATATCATTCTCACCGACCCACCGAAATTCGGCCGCGGCACCCATGGTGAGATCTGGCAATTATTCGATCATCTTCCGTTGATGCTGGATATCTGCCGGGAAATCCTGTCACCCAAGGCTCTCGGTCTGGTGCTGACGGCCTATTCCATTCGCTCCAGCTTCTATTCGATGCATGAGCTGATGCGCGACATCATGCGCGGTGCCGGTGGCGTCGTTGCGTCCGGTGAACTCGTCATTCGCGAGGCCGGGCTTGATGGCAAGACGCCGGGCCGGGTGCTTTCCACATCGCTGTTCAGCCGCTGGGAGCCGAAATGACGAACGATATGCGCGAAAACACGACGCGCCGGGTTGGCCAGGTCAAGGAAGTCACCAGCCTTGCCAATCCCATCATCAAGGATATCAAGGCGCTTACCCAGAAAAAGGGCAGGGAAGAGACCGGCACCTTCATGGCGGAAGGCTTGAAGCTGGTCATCGATGCGCTTGAACTGGGCTGGACCATCCGCACCCTGGTTTACGCCAAGGCCGCCAAGGGCAAGCCGCTGGTGGAGCAGGCGGCGGCAAAGACGGTCGCGTCGGGCGGCCTGGTGCTCGAAGTCAACGAAAAAGTCATCGCCTCGATCACCCGCCGCGACAATCCGCAAATGGTCGTCGGCATTTTCGATCAGAGATGGAAGCCGCTGAAGGATATTCGCCCGGTAAAAGGCGAGACCTATATCGCGCTCGACCGCGTCCGCGATCCCGGCAATCTCGGCACCATCATCCGCACGGCCGATGCGGCGGGCGCCTCAGGCGTCATTCTGGTCGGTGATTGCACCGATCCCTTCTCGCTGGAAACGGTTCGCGCCACCATGGGCTCGGTATTCGCCACGCCCGTCGCCCGCGCCTCGGTCGAGGAATTCCTGTCCTGGAAAAAATCGGCCAATGTCAGTGTCGTCGCCACCCATCTTGCCGGTTCCGTGGATTATCGAAAGATCGATTATGCCGGTAAGCCGGTCGTGCTTTTGATGGGCAACGAACAATCCGGCCTGCCGCCGGAACTGGCCGGCAAGGCCGACCAGCTGGCGCGCATTCCCCAGCAGGGCCGTGCCGACAGTCTCAATCTCGCCGTCGCAACCGCTGTCATGCTTTTCGAGGCGCGGCGACATCTCCTCGAACTGACACCGGTGAAGTAATGGCCAAGGCGGCACTGTTTTCGAAATTTGGCCCGGCTTTCGTACTGATCGTTGCCGCACTGGTGCTGGACCAGATCGTCAAGCAGCTGGTCGAAGCCTATCTGCCGCTGCAGGAGATGATTCCGGTCGTTCCGTTTCTGGCACTTTACCGCACCTATAATCTTGGCGTGGCGTTTTCGATGCTGGCGGACATGCATGGCTGGTTCATCGTCAGTATGCGGCTCGTCATCGTCGTCTTCGTGCTGTGGCTCTGGCGCAAGACGGCGGCGGACCGGACCTTCGCCCATCTCGGCTTCGCCTTCATCATTGCGGGGGCAGCCGGCAATCTTCTCGATCGCTTTTTCTACGGTCACGTCATCGACTATATCCTGTTCCACACCGAGACATGGTCGTTCGCGGTCTTCAATCTGGCCGACAGTTTCATAACCATTGGCGCAGGTTGCGTTATTCTCGATGAGTTTTTGCACGCTCGCACGGCTAAAAAGTAAAATTTTAGGGATTCAGCCAAACATATCAAAACCGCTGCCGTGGTAGCGGTTGTGCATGAGCGAACTGGCAAGACTTCGGGAAAAAGTTTCAGATGGCCTCGGCCTGGCCGCCACACCGGCGCAGTCGGCGGATCGTGACCCCGCACCTCATCAGGCTGTTGCGGGCCACGAGATTACTGCCAGGTCGATCGCGCTCTATGTCGCCGTTTCGTTGTCGGTGGGTGCCTTCTCTGCGGCCTTGATCGCGCTTGCTGTGCCCTATGCGGTCACCGTCGCGCTGGCGTCCTTCTTTGCTGCCGTGCTCGCCGGTCTCCTGTTCTACGCGCTGTTCGGCAAATCTTTACCTCATGCTGACGAACTGCCAGCCGATTATTCGGACGTCCGGCTGCGGCAAACGCAAAACCGTTCGCTGATCGCCGAAATGCAGGAAGCCATGGGCGATATCGTCGTGATCCGTAATATGGACCGGCGCATCGTCGAGGCGAATACGGTTTTTCGTGAAGTGACGGGTTGTTGGGCGCCCGAAGGGTTGAGTTGCGAGGAAATCGGCATCGCTTTCCGTCCGGGCGACAAGGTTCACGCCTATGACGTGGAAATAGCGACCCCTTTCGGTCAACGCATTTTCTCCTGGCATGATGTCGTCACCCGCGATCTGGCAAGCAGCCGTCTTCTCATCAGCAGCATCGCCAGGGACGTGACCGAGGAGCGCCTTGCTCTCGGAGAGCGGGAAGACGCCCGCTTGCGCGCCGAAAAGGCCGATGCCGAAAAGGCGCGGCTGCTTGCGACGGTAAGCCATGAAATCCGCCTGCCGCTTTCCGGCATGCTCGGCATGAACCATCTTCTGTCGCAGACGAAGCTCAACGAAGAACAGCGCAATTATCTCGACGGCATGAAGCAGTCCGGCCAGTCGCTGGTGCAGCTGGTGGAGGACCTGCTGGATTATTCGACCATGGAGGCGGGCCGCTTCAAACTCAACCCGCGTGCGGAAAACCTGCGCCGGCTGATCGAAAGCATCGTGGAGATGCTGGCGCATCGCGCCCATGAAAAGGGCATAGAAATCACCTCCTTCGTCACGCCGGACGTGCCCGATTATCTGGATTTCGATCCGGCAAGGCTGCGTCAGGTCCTGTTCAACCTCCTCGGCAACGCCGTCAAATTCACCCGGGAAGGCGGGGTCGTCATAAGGGCGCGCATGGTCGAAGGCGAATTGCACATCGCTGTCGAGGATACAGGCCCCGGCATGAGTAAGGCGGAACAGGCCCGCATCTTTGGCGAATTCGAACAGGCCGGTCCAATGTCGCAGCGAAGTGCAGGGACAGGGCTTGGGCTTGCGATTTCCGCCCGCATCGTGCGGGAATTCGGCGGCAGCCTCACGGTCTTCAGCCGCAAGGGTGAGGGCAGCACCTTCAGGCTGGTGTTTCGTCCGGGCAGCGCTCCGGTCGGTATGCCGGATCCCGGTCGGAGGCATTGCCTGCAACATACGAATGTCCTGCTGATTGCGCCGAAGGGCGTGGCGGCGGCGGTGACGATAGAGGCGATCGAAGCTTTCGGCGGTCAATGCATTCTCATCCACCAGCCGGAGGATCTGGAAAGATTGAAAGACAGGACTGCCGATCTCACCGATATCATCGTCGATCGCCGCATTTCGTCTCTGTTCAGGGATGCCCTGAGGGATTGGCCACAACAGAATGTCCGCCGCACGCTGCTGGTCAGTCCCGAAGAGCGAGCTTCGACCACGCACGCCTCCTTCGACGCCTGGCTGATCCGGCCGCTGCGCGAAAAATCCCTGATTGACGTTCTGTGTGGTCGCCTGCGCGGGATAGAACGGCGTGACGCCATCAACGACAACCACCCGGATGTGGGGTTTTCGTCACGGCTGAGCGAAGGGGCGAGCGGCATCGATATCCTCGTGGCCGAGGACGACGCCGTCAACGCGCGCATCATCCGGGCCGTTCTGGAAAAAAGCGGCTACAGCGTCCGCTCCGTCGATGATTTTCAGGCCTTGCGGCAGTCGGTGGCGCCGGAGGTATCCAGTCTGCCGCAGCTCATCATCTCCGACCTCAATATGCCGGGCGGCGAGGGCTTTGAAGTGCTGCCGCACATTCTTGCCACGCTGAAGGGAGAAAGAAATATTCCCGTCATCGTGCTCAGTAGCGATGCGAGTGTTGAGACCGCCGAAATCCTGCTGAAGGCCGGTGCAGGTGCGGTTTTGACCAAGCCAGCCGACCCGAGGCGGCTGGTGGAGGAAATTCACCGCCTGCTGGAGGCGAAACGCCTGTTGCCATCATAACTTGACAGACTCGCGCTGGCGGCATTTTGTCACTATTCTGTCGTCAATTAGTGATTTATGACAGGAAAAATCTTTTGGTGGCGGAGCGATTCCCCATGGTTGCCGAAATCCTCAATCACGACATTTGTGAAAACAAAGTTGTCATTCATCCTCGTCCCGAGACCGCTCAGGACAATGAGGGTCTTTTCGGCCGTATCGGCACGCTGGAAACACGGCTCGCGAGAAACGAGCGTGAGATCGATGCCGCGCAGTCCGTGCGTTACCGGGTTTTCGTCGAGGAAATGAAGGCGCGCCTTCCCGCAGATGCGATGCGACGCAAGCGCGATATCGATGCATGGGATAGCGTCTGCGACCATCTGCTCGTGCTCGACAAGGCTATCGAAGGCGATAGCGAGGACCAGATCGTCGGCACGTATCGTCTGCTGCGGCAGGAAACGGCGCTTGCCAATAATGGTTTTTATTCCGCAAGCGAGTTCGATATTGCCGCGCTGGTGGCACGCCATCCGGGCAAGCGTTTCATGGAGCTTGGACGTTCCTGCGTGCTGCCGGAATATCGCACCAAGCGCACCGTGGAGCTTTTGTGGCAGGGCAACTGGGCCTATGCCGTGAAACACCGCATGGATGCCATGATCGGTTGCGCCTCCTTCCCCGGCGTGCAGCCGGAAGCCCACGCGCTTGCTCTGTCCTTCCTGCATCACAATTGCGTTGCAAAGGGCGAATGGGCGGCTTCAGCCCTTCCCGAGCTTTACCATGAGATGGACCTCGTGCCGGCGGAGGCGTTGAACGCCCGCAAGGCGCTGAACACCATGCCGCCGCTGATCAAGGGCTATATGCGTCTGGGGGCGATGTTCGGCTCCGGCGCGGTCGTGGATCATGCCTTCAACACCACCGACGTGCTTGTGGTCCTGCCGGTATCGTCCATCGCCGGCCGTTACATCAGCTATTATGGCGGCGAGACCGAGCGTATCAACGGCTGACCGGGCGTTCGTGCGGGTCGGGCGGGATGTTCCTGTGGGCAGCGGTCCCGCGCGTGTTGTGTTGGGGCGGAGATTGCCGCTAGTGTCGGCGCTCCTTTTCCGCAACACGATATGACATCGGCAAGCCATTGACGGACGTTCTGACAACCGCTGCCCTGATTACGGAGGAAAGCCGCGCTTCGGCCACTCCGATGATGGAGCAATATATCGAGATCAAGGCGAACAATCCCGGTTCGCTGCTGTTCTATCGCATGGGCGATTTTTACGAATTGTTCTTTGACGATGCGGTCGAAGCCTCCCGCTCACTCGGCATCACGCTGACGAAACGCGGCCAGCATATGGGACACGATATTCCCATGTGCGGCGTTCCCGTTCACGCCGCTGACGATTATCTCCAGAAGCTCATCCTGCGCGGTTATCGCGTCGCCGTCTGCGAGCAGGTGGAAGACCCGGCCGAGGCGAAGAAGCGCGGATCGAAATCCGTGGTCAAGCGTGATGTGGTGCGGCTCGTCACACCAGGCACGCTGACCGAAGAAAAACTCCTGTCGCCAACGGAATCCAACTATCTGATGGCGCTCGCCCGTATTCGTGGCAGTGCGGAGGCGCAGTTCGCGCTGGCCTGGATCGATATTTCCACGGGCGTCTTCCGTCTGGCGGAAACCACGCTGACACGACTACTAGCCGATATCTGGCGTATCGATCCGCGCGAGTTGATCGTTGCGGACAGTCTGTTCCATGATGAGGAACTGCGGCCGGTATTCGATGTCCTCGGCCGTGTAGCGGTGCCGCAGCCGGCTGTCCTCTTCGACAGTGCAGTCGCAGAAGGGCGTATCGCCCGTTACTTCAATGTCTCGACGCTGGACGGCTTCGGCACATTCTCGCGTGTGGAAATGGCCGCAGCCGCTGCTGCCGTAGCCTATGTCGAAAAGACCCAGATTGCCGAGCGTCCGCCTTTGGGCGCGCCGGAGCGTGAAAGTGCCGCCTCCACCCTTTTCATCGACCCTGCCACCCGCGCCAATCTGGAGCTGGTGAAGACGCTCTCCGGCGAAAGAGACGGATCGCTGCTACATGCCCTGAACCGCACGGTAACGGGCGGTGGCGCACGACTGCTGGCCGAGCGGCTGATGTCGCCTCTGACCGATCCGGAAAAGATAAACGCCCGCCTGGATGCCGTCGCCTACCTCATTGACGATGTCTCCCTTTGCGATGGCCTGCGCGATGCCCTGAAACATGTCGCGGATATGCCGCGCGCGCTTTCCCGCCTTGCGCTGGAGCGCGGCGGGCCGCGTGATCTCGGCGCTATCCGACAGGGTCTGGTTTCAGCCGAGAAAATTGCAGCCATTCTCGATCAGGGATTGCTGCCGGACGAGCTGGCGACGGCTCTCAAGGCTTTGAAAGCCTTGCCGGGCGGGCTGGAGGCATTGCTCGGCTCGATGCTCGCCGACGATCTGCCGCTTTTGAAGCGCGATGGCGGTTTCCTGCGCGAAGGCGCCAATGCCGAACTTGACGAAGTACGGGCGCTGCGCGACCAGTCGCGCCGCGTGATCGCCGGGCTGCAACTGAAATATGCCGATGAGACCGGCATCAAGTCGCTGAAGATCAAGCACAACAACGTACTTGGTTATTTCATCGAGGTTACGGCCGGCAATGCCGATGTGATGATGGCGACGGATGAGGCCAAGGCGCGCTTCATCCACCGCCAGACCATGGCGGGTGCCATGCGCTTCACCACAACAGAGCTTGCCGATCTCGAAAGTCGTATCGCCAATGCCGCCGCACAGGCATTGACCATGGAGCTGGAGGCCTTCGCGCGCATGGTCGAGGCCGTGGTGCAGCAGGCGGAGGCGATCAAGGCCGGCGCGGCGGCACTTGCCATCATCGATGTTGCCTCTAGCCTTGCTTATCTGGCGACGGAACAGGCCTATTGCCGCCCGATCGTCGATGCCTCCATGGCGTTCGCGATCAAGGGCGGGCGTCATCCGGTGGTGGAGCAGGCCCTGCGGCGTCAGTCGGCTGGGCCGTTCATCGCCAATAATTGCGATCTCTCGGCTGCTGACGGCGGCAAAAACGGGGCGATCTGGCTGCTGACAGGCCCGAACATGGGCGGTAAATCGACCTTCCTGCGCCAGAATGCGCTGATCGCCATCCTTGCGCAGATAGGCTCCTTCGTTCCGGCCGAGGCGGCTCATATCGGTATTGTCGACCGGCTGTTTTCCCGCGTCGGCGCGTCTGACGATCTGGCACGCGGCCGCTCGACCTTCATGGTGGAGATGGTGGAAACTGCGGCCATCCTCAATCAGGCGACGGATCGCTCGCTGGTTATTCTGGATGAGATCGGTCGCGGTACCGCAACCTTTGACGGCCTTTCGATCGCCTGGGCGGCGGTGGAGCATCTGCACGAGGTCAATCGTTGCCGTGGTCTCTTCGCCACCCATTTCCACGAGTTGACGGTGCTGTCGGAAAAACTCGGCCGCCTCTCCAATGCCACGATGCGGGTGAAGGAGTGGGAAGGCGACGTCATCTTCCTGCACGAGGTCGGGCCGGGTGCTGCGGATCGCTCCTACGGTATCCAGGTGGCGCGGCTTGCGGGACTTCCGGCGTCGGTGGTGGAGCGCGCACGCGAGGTGCTGACGAAGCTCGAAGATGCCGACCGCAAGAACCCGGCCAGCCAGCTGATTGACGATCTGCCGCTGTTCCAGGTCGCGGTTCGCCGCGAGGAGGGCCGCAAGGCCGGGCCATCGAAGGTGGAGGAAGCTTTGAAGGTGTTCAACCCCGATGAAATGACGCCGCGTGAGGCATTGGACGCGCTCTATGCGCTAAAGAAAGAACTTGGCAGGGCTTGAGGGGATAGACTGCCTGTCCATCGCCTTTAAAACTCGTTATAGGACACTCCCATCGCAAGCGGTGGGATTCCCACAGGACATGGATACCGGCATAGATGGCCATCAAGGACCTGGATTTTTCGGCAATTCTCGATGTATCGGCGCTCAAGCGCGAATGCGACATCATCTTTAAGGAAGACGGCAAGCGCATCGCCGACACCCGTTCCGATTTGCTGCCGATCTTTCGCAAGGCCAGCACGGAAGGCCGGGAAAAGGCCCGGGAACTGCTGAAATCCGATGGCAGCGGCATCGATTGCGCCAGACGCATTTCCTGGCTGCAGGATCGGCTGATCGAAATCCTCTATGATCTGGCCTGCCAATATGTCTATCCGAAAGACGCGCCGCAGATCGCCGTGGCGGCCGTGGGCGGTTACGGTCGCGGCACGCTGGCGCCGGGATCGGATATCGACCTTCTGTTCCTGCTGCCTGCCAAGAACACGCCGGATATGCACAAGGCCGTGGAGTTCGTGCTTTATCTCCTCTGGGACCTCGGCTTCAAGGTCGGCCATGCCACGCGCACGGTGGATGAGTGCGTCCGCCTCTCCAAATCCGACATGACCATCCGCACCGCCATTCTGGAAGTGCGGGCGATTTGCGGCAAGAAATCGCTGACCGACGATCTCGAAAAGCGTTTCGAGTCTGAAGTCGTCACCGGCACCGGCCCGGAATTCATCGCCGCAAAGCTCGCCGAGCGCGACCAGCGCCACCGCAAGGCGGGCGACACGCGTTATCTGGTGGAGCCGAACGTCAAGGAAGGCAAAGGTGGCCTGCGCGACCTGCACACGCTGTTCTGGATCGCCAAATATTATTACCACGTTCGCGATACCGCCGATCTCGTCAAGCTGGGTGTCCTGTCGAAGCGCGAACTCAGGCTGTTCGAAAAGGCCGATGATTTTCTCTGGGCCGTCCGTTGCCAGATGCATTTCATCACCAATAAGGCGGAGGAGCGCCTTTCCTTCGACATTCAGCGTGAGATCGCCGATGCGCTGGGTTACCAGCCGCGTCCGGGACTTTCCGCTGTTGAACGTTTCATGAAGCATTATTTCCTCGTGGCGAAGGATGTTGGCGATCTCACCCGCATCGTCTGCGCCGCACTGGAAGATCGGCAGGCGAAGGATGTGCCGGGCCTGTCGGGTGTTCTCAGCCGTTTTGCCCACCGCGTCCGCAAGATTCCTGGTTCTGTGGAATTCGTCGAGGATCGTGGGCGTATCGCGCTTGCGAAGCCTGATGTGTTCAAGAACGATCCGGTCAATCTGATCCGGCTGTTTCACATCGCCGATATCAACAATCTCGAACTGCACCCGGACGCGCTGCGCGTCGTCACCCGGTCGCTGTCGCTCATCGATGAAGGGCTTCGCGAGAATGAGGAGGCGAACCGGCTGTTTCTGTCGATCCTCGCCTCGCGGCGCGACCCGGCCCTGACGCTGAGACGAATGAATGAGGCCGGTGTGCTCGGCAAGTTCATTCCCGAATTCGGCAAGATCGTCGCGATGATGCAGTTCAACATGTATCATCACTATACGGTGGACGAACATCTGATCCGTTCGGTCGGTGTGCTCTCGGAAGTGGACAAGGGAACCGCTGTGGATGCCCATCCGCTCGCCAACCAGCTGATGCCGGGCGTCGAGGAGCGTGAGGCGCTTTATGTCGCCGTCCTGCTGCACGATGTCGCCAAAGGCAGGCAGGAGGATCACTCGATTGCCGGCGCACGCGTGGCCCGCAAGCTTTGCCAGCGTTTCCGGCTGACCGGCAAGCAGACGGAAATGGTCGTCTGGCTGATCGAGCAGCATCTGCTGATGTCCATGGTCGCCCAGACGCGCGACCTGCACGATCGCAAGACCATCACCGATTTTGCCGATAAGGTGCAGTCCATGGAGCGGCTGAAGATGCTGCTCATCCTGACGGTCTGCGATATCCGTGCCGTCGGTCCGGGCGTCTGGAACGGCTGGAAGGGGCAATTGCTGCGCTCGCTCTATTACGAGACCGAGTTGCTTCTGTCAGGTGGTTTTTCGGAAGTCTCCCGCAAGGAACGGGCACATATCGCCCGCCAGGCGCTTTACGATGCTCTCGATGACTGGGGCCAGAAGGCGCGGCGCAAATACACCAAGCTGCATTATGAGCCTTACCTGCTGACGGTGGCGCTGGAAGATCAGGTGCGCCACACCCGGTTCATCCGCGAGGCCGACAAGCAGGAAAAAGCGCTGTCGACCATGGTGCGCACGCATTCCTTCCACGCCATCACCGAAATCACCGTACTGGCGCCGGACCATCCGCGCCTGCTGTCGATCATCACCGGCGCCTGCGCTGCGGCGGGCGCCAATATCGCGGATGCGCAGATTTTCACGACATCCGATGGGCGGGCGCTGGATACGATCCTCATCAACCGCGAATTTCCGATCGACGAGGATGAGACACGGCGTGGCAACAATGTCGGCAAGCTCATCGAGGAGGTTCTGTCCGGCCGGCAGCGCCTGCCGGAAATGATCGCCACCCGCACCAAGAGCCGCAGGAAGAAAAGCGCCTTCACCATTCCGCCCTCCGTCATCATATCCAACGGGCTGTCGAACAAGTTCACCGTCATCGAGGTCGAGTGCCTCGACCGGCCGGGTCTTCTGGCGGATATGACGGCTGTTATCGCCGATCTTTCGCTGGACATTCACTCCGCCCGCATCACGACGTTCGGTGAAAAGGTCATCGACACTTTTTACGTGACTGATCTGTTCGGGCAGAAGGTGACGAACGACAACCGGCAGGCCAGCATCGCCACGCGCCTGAAGGCGGTGATGAGCGAGCAGGAAGACGAATTGCGCGACCGCATGCCGAACGGCATCATCGCCCATCCAGATGTGGCGGCGCTGCCGGCCACGCGCACGGCAAAGGCTTGAAATCCCCATGAGCTTGATCGGCAAGTTCGCCACGGTCGGCACGGCCACGCTCGGAAGCCGCATCTTCGGTTTCCTCCGCGAAACCCTGATGGCCGCCGCCGTCGGTACCGGCCCGGTGGCCGATGCCTTCAACGCCGCTTTCCGTTTTCCGAACACCTTCCGGCGTCTCTTTGCCGAAGGCGCGTTCAATTCGGCTTTCGTGCCGCTTTTCGCCAAGGAGATCGAGGCGAACGGCATGGAGGGCGCTAGGCGCTTTTCCGAGGAGGTCTTCGGCGTTCTGTTCACCGTGCTTCTGGCTTTGACGATCCTGATGGAACTGTCGATGCCGTTCATCGTGCGAACCGTGATTGCGCCGGGCTTTCTGGAAGACCCGGTGAAGTTCGACAACACCGTCCATCTCGCCACCATCATGTTTCCCTATCTCGCCTGCATGTCGCTGGCTGCAATGATGGGCGGCATGTTGAATTCGCTGCACCGTTATTTCGCAGCCGCGATCGCGCCGGTTTTCCTTAACATCATTCTTATCGGCGTGCTCGCCTGGGCATGGTGGAAGAATTATGACCCGCTTCAGGTAGGGTATGCCTTGTCATGGGGGGTGATGGCAGCAGGTCTGGTGCAACTCGCCATCGTCTGGATCGCCGTGCGCAATGCCGGCATGCGGATCGGTTTCCGCAGGCCGCGGCTGACGAAGAACGTCCAGCGGCTTCTGGTACTGGCTTTGCCGGCGGCAATCACCGGCGGCATCACCCAGATCAATCTGCTGATCAACACCAATATCGCGTCCGCCGGTGAGGGTGTGATTTCGTCGCTTGCCTATGCGGACCGGATTTACCAGCTGCCGCTCGGTGTCGTCGGCATCGCCGTCGCCACCGTGCTTTTGCCGGAACTGGCGCGGGCTTTGCGCGGCGGGCATATGGTCGAGGCGGGAAGCCTGCAGAACCGCTCGGTCGAATTCGTGCTGTTCCTGACATTGCCGGCCGCAGCCGCACTTCTCGTCATGGCGGAGCCGATCGTGCGCTTTCTTTACGAGCGCGGCAATTTCGCACCTTCGGCTACCGTCACTGTCGCTGAAATTCTCGGTATCTACGGGCTGGGCCTGCCGGCTTTCGTGCTGATAAAGGCGTTCATTCCCGGCTTCTTCGCCCGCGAGGATACCCGCACCCCGATGATCTTCGCGGCGATTTCCGTGGCGGTGAACGTCTCTCTGGCACTGACGCTGTTTCCGCGTCTCGGCGGTCCGGGTATCGCCATCGCCGAGATCACGGCCGGTTGGGTGAACGCCGCCCTGCTGTTCGCCATGCTGTTATGGCGCGGCCACTGGCAGGTGGATATTCCGCTTCTCACCCGCATTCCGCGCCTGCTGTTGGCCGCTGCCCTCATGGCGGGCTTCGTTCACTATGCGCTGACCTATCTGAGCTTCGAGCTGTCCTCCGCCTCCTCCATTTTCGTTCGGGCCGGAACCATTATGGGCCTCGTGTTCGCGGCCATGCTGGTTTATTTCGTGCTGGCCTTTGTTTCGGGTGGCGCCGATCTCGGCATGGTCAAGAGAGCCGTCCGGAAGCGCGGCAAGAAGAACGTCGAGACGGAGACAGGCTGATGTCCTTTGCCGGAAACCGCCGTATCACGCTGGTAACCCTCGTGGTCGATGATTACGACCGCGCAAAGGCTTTTTATTGCGAGGTTCTAGGATTCGATTGTCTTTCCGACCAGCCTCTTGACGACGGTAAGCGCTGGCTGGTGGTGAAGCCGCAAGGAGCCGACGGCTGCGGCTTGCTGCTTGCCGAGGCGGATGGTGAGGCGCAGCGCCTTGCCATCGGCAATCAGACCGGCGGACGTGTCGGATTTTTCCTCCACACCGAAGATTTTGCCCGCGACTACGAGACGATGCTCGCGCGCGGCGTGCGTTTTCTGGAGGAACCTCGCCACGAGGTTTACGGTTCCGTCGCGGTCTTTTCCGACCCCTACGGAAATCGCTGGGATCTTCTTCAACCACGCGGCTGATGCACCCTGAAACCGCTTGATTGCGAGGGGCTGCGGGTGCATAAGCGCGCGTGCAAATTCAACCACGGGGCGGGGCCCTCCACAAGCCTTTTCGAGGACGACAATGAACGCATTCAAGCCGCTGGTTTTCTCGGGCGTCCAGCCGACCGGCAATCTGCATCTCGGCAATTATCTTGGCGCCATCCGCAAATTCGTGGCTTTGCAGGAAGATAACGACTGCATCTATTGCGTGGTCGACATGCACGCCATCACCGCCCAGCTCGTTCATTCGGACCTGAAGGCGCAGACCCGTTCCATCGCGGCCGCCTTCATCGCCGCGGGCATCGACCCCGTGAAGCATATCGTCTTCAACCAGTCGGCCGTGCCGCAGCATGCCGAACTGGCATGGGTCTTCAATTGCGTGGCGCGCATCGGCTGGATGGAGCGCATGACGCAGTTCAAGGACAAGTCTGGCAAGAATGCCGAGCAGGTGTCCCTCGGCCTGCTTGCCTATCCGAGCCTGATGGCTGCTGACATTCTGGTCTACCGCGCCACCCATGTTCCTGTCGGTGACGACCAGAAGCAGCATCTGGAACTGGCCCGCGACATCGCCCAGAAATTCAATATCGATTTCGGCGACCATATCCGCGACGCTGGTCTTGGGCTTGATATCACGGTGGGCAACGAGCCGGTGCGTGCCTATTTCCCGATGGTAGAGCCGCTGATCGGCGGTCCGGCCCCGCGCGTGATGTCGTTGAAGGACGGCACCAAGAAGATGTCGAAGTCCGATCCGTCCGATCTTTCGCGCATCAACCTCATGGACGATGTCGACGCCATTTCGAGAAAGATCAAGAAGGCGAAGACGGACCCGGACGCGCTGCCGAGCGAAGTGGAAGGCCTGAAGGGCCGCCCGGAAGCCGAAAACCTCGTGGGTATCTATGCGGCACTGTCGGACAAGACGAAGGCGGATGTTCTTTCCGAATTCGGCGGCCAGCAGTTCTCGGCCTTCAAGCCGGCTCTCGTG
The DNA here is from genome assembly GCF_000949865.1 of Rhizobium nepotum 39/7. GTDB lineage: Bacteria > Pseudomonadota > Alphaproteobacteria > Rhizobiales > Rhizobiaceae > Agrobacterium > Agrobacterium nepotum. The sequence continues at coordinate 26,661 of NZ_JWJH01000015.1, forward strand.
GAGCTTGCCGTCAACGTGCTCGCGCCCGTCAATAACGAGATGCGCCGTCTTCTCGACGATCCGACCCACATCGACGCCATCCTGAAGCAGGGCGGCGAGCGGGCGCGTGCAATCGCCGAAAAGACGATGAACGAGGTGCGTGACATCATCGGTTTCCTCCGCTGACCACAGGTCGCCCGGCGGATCGCAGCCAGTGGTTTGCGCCTGCCGCGATTTGATATAATCTCCGCCCGAACCGTCGGGCGGGTTTCTCGGATCGCGGCGGACACAGGGAGTGCGGAATGGTTTCAAAACGGCTGTCGCGTCTGGAAGGGCATCGTCGCAAATTTCTCGCTGTTATCGATGACACACCGGAATGCGAAAGGGCCGTGCACTATGCCGGTCGTCGCGCCAAGAACTCCAATGGCGGACTGGTGTTGCTCTACATGATCCCGGAAGGCGATTTCCAGCAATGGCTGGGCGTCGAGCAGATCATGCGGGCCGAGGCGCGTGAGGAGGCGGAAGCCACGCTCGCCAAGATCGCCCAGAAGGTGCGTGAGACCATCGGCATTGAGCCGGAAGCGGTGATCCGCGAAGGCGGCGCGACCGAACAGATCCACGGACTTATCGAGGAAGACCGCGATATCGCCATTCTGGTTTTGGCGGCGGGGTCGACAAAGGAAGGGCCGGGACCGCTCGTCTCCTCCATTTCCGGACGGGGCGCGGCCTTTCCCATCCCCGTTACCGTGCTGCCGGATACGCTGACGGATGAGGAAATCGACGCGCTCTGCTGATCGTTGCCCGGCCTGAAAGCAGGCACGGTCTTCGGACAAGAATTAGAGGCTGACGATTTCTTGAATGTAATTATCATGTCAGGGCTTGAAGTAAGGCTTCGCCAGGCGTATTTTTTGGAAGAATTCTAAATTACGGGGCGTGAACGGCGACCTCGAAGGAGACAGACGATGTTCATTCAGACGGAAGCCACGCCGAACCCCGCGACCCTCAAGTTCCTGCCCGGCAAGGTGGTGCTGGAAAGCGGGACAGTGGAGTTCCTCAACCCCGCGCAGGCGCAGGCCTCGCCGCTGGCGGAGCGTCTCTTCACCATTCCGGGTGTCACCGGCGTTTATTTCGGCTTTGATTTCATCACCGTCACCAAGGACGACGCCGAATGGCAGCATCTGAAGCCCGCCATTCTCGGCTCGATCATGGAACATTTCATGTCCGGCCGTCCCATCATGGGCACCGCCGTCGCGGCTGAAGTGTCGGATGAAGAAGGCGAGTTCTTCGAAGAGGGTGACGAAACCATTGTCGCCACCATCAAGGAATTGCTCGATACCCGCGTCCGTCCCGCTGTAGCGCAGGATGGCGGCGATATCACTTTCCGCGGTTTCCGCGACGGTACGGTGTTCCTGAACATGAAGGGCGCCTGCTCGGGTTGCCCGTCCTCCACCGCCACGCTGAAACACGGCGTTCAGAACCTGCTTCGCCATTTCGTGCCGGAAGTGCGCGAAGTCGAAGCCGTATGACATTTGTAAGCCAGGCCACGCCATGATTGTTCTTTCACTCGACACATCAGGCGTGGACTGTTCTGCCTGCGTTTATGACAGCGCCTCCGACACGGTGCTGGGCGAGGTATGCGAAACGATCGGCAAAGGTCATGCCGAAAGGCTGATGGCTGTGATCGACGGCGCCCTGCAGCAGGCGCAACTGCCGCTCCAGAAGATCGAGCGCATTGCGGTCACTATCGGGCCGGGTTCCTTCACCGGCATTCGCGTCGGCGTTGCCGCAGCACGGGGCTTTGCCCTGTCGCTCGGCATAGAGGCGGTGGGCGTAACCACGCTCGAAACGATTGCCCTGCATCATCTGCTGGATAATCCGGGCCGGCCCGTTGCCGTCGGGCTGGACGCCAAACGTGGCGAAGCCTATCTCCAGACATTTTCGGCGGATGGAACGCCGCTCGGTGAGGCCGCCCTTTTGTCTCTGGAGGATGCCAAAACGGCTCTTTCCGGTTTCGACGGCGCGGTCATTGGCTCCGCCGCCCCTCTTTTTGTGGGATCGGAAGCGGGATCGGGGCCGGATCATTTCCCGATCGCTACCGTCGCGCGGGCAGGTGGACAGAAGCCGAAAGGCATGCCGAAACCTGCGCCGCTTTACCTTCGCGGTCCCGATGCCCGGCCGCAGACGGGTTTTGCGCTGGCACGCCAGAGCGTTGCCTGATAGGTGGCATCCCGTGAATGCATGCGGATGATTCCTTGTTATGTTTGACGAATATCTAAGCTGGAAACCCTATTTCGAGATCGTGCCGATGCAGCACGAGGATTGCGCAGGAGTGGCGGAACTGCATGCGCTGCGCTTTCCGCGCGCCTGGAATGACGGGGAGTTTTCCGGACTTTTGACGCAAGGCTCGGTTTTCGGTGCCGTCGCGCGTCAGACCAACGCATTTTTCAGCAAGCCGCTCGGTGGTTTCGTACTAGCGCGGGAAGTGGCCGGCGAAGCGGAAATCCTGACCGTTGCCGTGGCCGACAAGTTCGCGCGCAATGGCCTCGGCTGGCGCCTGATGCAATCGGCCGTTCGCGAGGCGATGATGCGCGGCGCCGAAACCATGTTTCTCGAGGTGGACAGCAACAATGCCTCCGCTCTCGGGCTTTATAAAAAGCTCGGCTTCAAAACGGTTGCGGAGCGCAAGGCCTATTACACCGCCAAGGATGGCGCGAAGTCGACGGCGCTTGTCATGCGCCGCGATCTTCGCTAGTTCCCTGCGACAGGCATTTTTCGGCGAGAGCCCCGAAATTCAACTGGAATACTCAAAAGGCCAGAAGACGTGATAGACCTTTCGAAAACGCTGGAGGAACTTTGTGCCGAGCGCGGCATGCGGATGACGGACCAGCGCCGTGTCATCGCCCGTGTGCTGCAGGAATCGGCCGACCATCCCGATGTCGAGGAGCTTTACCGCCGCTCCTCCGCCGTGGATCCGCGCATTTCCATTTCCACGGTCTACAGAACGGTGAAGCTGTTCGAAGACGCCGGCATCATCGAGCGTCACGATTTTCGTGATGGTCGCTCGCGTTACGAGACCGTGCCCGAAGAACATCACGATCATCTGATCGATCTGAAAAACGGTGTGGTCATCGAGTTTCATTCGCCCGAGATCGAGGCGCTTCAGGAAAAGATCGCCCGGGAGCACGGCTTCAGGCTCGTGGATCACCGGCTGGAACTTTACGGCGTGCCGTTGAAGCCCGGCGAGCGCTGAGACGCCGGTGAACAAGCGCACGGTTCAATCATGATGTGGCTCCGGACAGCCTATATTGCGGTCGTTCTTCTGATCGTCACGCTTATATTGCTGCCGCTGCAACTGTTGGGCCTCGCCTTCGACTGGCGGCTACGTCGCCGCATTCCGCGCCTATGGCACCGTATCGCCTGCTATGTTCTCGGCATCCGCGTGCACGTCCACGGTAAGGTGGAGCGGGCAAAACCCCTGATGCTGGCGGTCAACCACGCCTCTTGGAAGGATATCCTCGTTCTCGGCAGCATTGCCGACGTAGTGTTCATCGCCAAGACGGAAGTGCGCGACTGGCCCGTCTTCGGCTGGCTCGCCCGCCTGCAGAAAAGCATCTTCGTCCAGCGGGAACAGAAGCGTAGCACCGGTGCGCAGGTCGGCGAGATTGCCACCCGCATGGCCGATGGCGAGATCGTCGTATTGTTTCCCGAAGGCACCACCTCGGATGGCAACCGCATGCTCGCCGTCAAATCGTCGCTGTTCGGCGCGGCCTCCACTGCGGCCGAACAGGTTCCGGGCAAGCTCGTTTATGTGCAGCCGGTTGCGATTGCCTATACGCGGGTGCAGGGCATGGCCATGGGCCGTTACCACCGGGTCATTGCGGCCTGGCCGGGCAGCATAACCCTGGTGCCGCATCTGCTCGGCATCATCAAGGCGGGCGCCATCGACGTCGACGTGACATTCGGTGACAGCGTTCCGTTCCACAGCACCGACAACCGCAAACGTCTGGCGATGGATATCGCCGCCGCCATCCGTTCCATGCTGGCATTCAGCCTGCGCGGTGGCTGGCGCAAATAGCGCATCGGACCGAAAAGCGTGCACGGTTTTCGCAAAAATCCGATGCGCAAACAAAAATATGGAGCCACCGAATCGGTTCGGCTCTTTCTCGTTGCTCCAGCATCGTCGTTTTTCCGGTATTTTTCTGTTTAATCCGCGCGTGAAAAACACTAGATAACCGCCATGACCCAGGAAACCATTAGCCTCGACGCCTCCGAAGTGATCGCCCGCGATGGGGCAAACAGCCGTAAAGTCTTTATCAAGACCTATGGCTGTCAGATGAATGTCTACGATTCCGTGCGCATGAGCGATGCTTTGGCGAAGGACGGTTACGTTCAGACGGAGGATATGGGCGAGGCGGATCTGGTGCTCCTGAACACCTGTCACATCCGTGAAAAAGCGGCTGAAAAGGTCTATTCGGCGCTCGGCCGCCTGCGCGACATGAAAAAGTCGCGGGAAGAGCAGGGGCGCGAATTCGTGATCGGCGTTGCCGGATGCGTGGCGCAGGCGGAAGGCGAGGAAATCCTTCGCCGTGCGCCCGCCGTCGATGTCGTCATCGGCCCGCAGACATACCATCGCCTGCCGGACGCCCTGAAGCGGGTTCGCGGCGGTGAACGCGTCATCGAGACCGAATATGCCGTCGAGGACAAGTTCGAGCATCTGCCCGTCGCCGAAAAGGCGACGCTGCGCGCGCGCGGCGTCACGGCGTTTTTGACGGTGCAGGAAGGCTGCGACAAGTTCTGTACCTTCTGTGTCGTGCCCTATACGCGCGGTTCGGAAGTCTCCCGCCCGGTGCGCCAGATCGTCGATGAGGCGATGAAGCTGGTCGATGCCGGCGTGCGCGAAATCACGTTGCTTGGCCAGAACGTCAACGCCTGGCAGGGCGAAGGCGCCAAGGGTGAAAAATGGGGCCTTGCGGAGCTGCTGTACCGCCTGGCGGAAATTCCGGGGCTTGCCCGGCTTCGCTACACCACCAGCCATCCGCGCGATATGGATGACCGCTTGATCGGCGCTCATCGCGATCTGCGTATCTTGATGCCCTATCTGCACCTGCCGGTGCAATCAGGGTCGGATCGCATTCTGAAGGCGATGAACCGTCGCCATACGGGCGAGGAGTATATCCAGCTCATTGAGAAAATCCGGGCCGTCCGCCCTGATATCGCCATGTCGGGGGACTTTATTGTCGGCTTCCCGGGCGAGACGGATCGCGATTTTGAAGATACGATGGCGATTGTCGAGCAGGTGAAGTACGCGCAGGCTTTCTCCTTCAAATATTCCACCCGTCCCGGCACCCCGGGCGCGGACCTGACGGATCAGGTTGCGGAAGAGGTGAAGGCCGAGCGACTGGAAAGATTGCAGGCTCTGTTGCTGCGGCAGCAGAGGGAATTTGCGGAATCACTGGTCGGAAAGACGATGGATGTGTTGCTGGAAAAGCCCGGCCGCATGCCTGAACAGTTGATAGGTCGCTCTCCCTGGCTGCAATCTGTGAATCTTGATGCAAAGACGTTGAAAATCGGTGACATTGTTAATGTACGAATCACCGCAACGGGTCCAAACAGCTTGTTTGCCGAGGTGGCAGAGAGTTAGAGTGAGGAGCCGACACTGATTGGGACAGGAGCCTGACCGCTTGAACGCACACGAATTGGTATCACCTTCATCGCGCCAGCCACGCTCAGCCGCGACCGACGCCAATCACTTCGTCCTCACGTTCGAGAATAACAGGATAGCGGGAGAGCTATTCGGTCAGTTCGATCAGAACCTGAAGCTGCTGGAACAGCGCCTCAACATCGATGCCCGCCCGCGCGGCAATTCCGTTGCCATCACCGGCGATGTCGTTGCCACCAATCAGGCCCGCCGGGCGCTGGACTTCCTTTATGAGCGCCTGCTCAAGGGCGGAACCGCCGAGGTTTCCGACGTGGAAGGCGCGATCCGCATGGCCATGGCGGCAGACGACCAGCTGACCTTGCCGACGATGGAGCGCAAGGCGAAGATCTCCATGGCGCAGATTTCCACGCGCAAGAAGACCGTCGCTGCCCGCACGCCGACGCAGGATGTCTATATGCGGGCGCTGGAGCAATCCGAGCTGGTTTTCGGCGTCGGCCCCGCCGGTACCGGCAAAACCTATCTGGCCGTCGCGCATGCGGCGCAACTCTTGGAGCGCGGCGCGGTCGATCGCATCATCCTGTCGCGCCCCGCAGTGGAAGCGGGCGAACGGCTGGGCTTCCTGCCGGGCGACATGAAGGAAAAGGTCGATCCCTATCTGCGCCCGCTTTACGACGCGCTTTATGACATGATGCCGGGTGACAAGGTGGAGCGCGCCATTCAGGCGGGCGTCATCGAAATCGCCCCGCTCGCCTTCATGCGCGGCCGCACGCTTGCCAACGCCGCCGTCATTCTGGACGAAGCCCAGAATACCACGACCATGCAGATGAAGATGTTCCTGACCCGTCTGGGCGAGAAAGGCCGCATGATCGTGACGGGCGACCCGAGCCAGGTGGACCTGCCGCGCGGCGTGAAGTCCGGTCTTGTCGAGGCCCTGCAAATCCTCGGCGATGTGGAAGGCGTGTCCGTCGTGCGCTTCAAGGATGTCGATGTCGTGCGTCATCCGATGGTGGCGCGTATCGTCAGGGCCTATGAATCCCACACGGCGGTGCCGGATGAGAGCCTCGTGAAGGGCAACTGACGCAAGACAATGACAGCTCTGGATATTCAAATCAGCGTCGAGACCGAAGGCTGGTCCTCGGAAGAGGACCTGCTTGCCCTCGCAACCAGAGTGCTGGATGCGGCGGTCGATTGTTTGAAGCGGGAAGAGGAGCAACCCTTCCCGAAAATGCCGGTGGAACTGTCGCTGGTCTTTACCGACGATGAAAATATCCGGGAAATCAATGCCGAATGGCGCGACAAGGACAAGGCGACCAATGTCTTGTCTTTTCCCGCTTTTCCGCTGGAACCGGGCGGAATGCCCGGTCCCATGCTGGGCGATATCGTCATTGCGCGTGAGACAGTTGAACGCGAGGCTCTTGAACTTGAGAAGAGTTTCGGGGATCATCTGACCCATCTTCTCGTTCATGGGTTCCTGCACCTGTTCGGTTACGACCACATGGATGAGGAGGAAGCGGAAGAAATGGAGTCGCTTGAGACTCGCATTTTGGCGGTGCTTGGCCTATCTGATCCTTATGCGGGACAGGAACCGCTTTGAGTATTGTCTGGAGCCATGAACGAACATTCTGCACGACCTGCCAATGAGGGCAGAGAAAACGGTGAGCAGTCCTCTTCGGAGGAGGGCAGTAGTCACTTACGGAACGACTCCCATGCAAAGCCGAGATCGACGATCTGGTCGCGCATCGGACGGTTGCTGAAACCGTCACAGGGCGAGCGCCTGCGCGAGGATCTGACCGACGCGCTGATGGCCGACACCGAAATCGGTGCCGCCTTTTCGCCCGAAGAACGGGCGATGCTGAACAATATCCTGCGTTTCCGGGAGGTGAGCCTCGAAGATATCATGATCCCGCGGGTGGATATCGACGGTCTCGACCAGAACATGACCATCGGCGAGGCGCTGATCCTCTTCGAGGAAACCGGACGCTCCCGCATGCCTGTCTATGATGAGACGCTGGATAACCCGAAGGGCATGATCCACATTCGCGATTTGCTGGCCTATGTCGCCAAGCAGGCCCGCAACAAGCGCCGGGCGGGATCGCGAAGCGTCGCTTATGGCGAGGTGAAGGCGCCGCGTTCGCCACGACCGAATTTCGACCTGGCACGGGTGGATCTCGAGCAGACGGTGGCCGATGCCGGGCTGGTGCGTAAAATTCTTTTCGCGCCGCCCTCCATGCTGGCCTCCGATCTTTTGAAGACCATGCAGGCGCAGAGAACGCAGCTTGCCCTCGTGATCGATGAATACGGCGGCACGGACGGTCTCGTCAGCCATGAGGATATCGTCGAGATGGTCGTGGGTGACATCGATGACGAGCACGACAAGGATGAGACGATGTTTTCGCGTCTTTCCAATGACGTGCTGGTGGCGGATGCCCGCGCCGAACTGACCGAACTTGCCGAGGCGATCGGGCCGGAATTCGATGTCCGCGAGCATCTGGAAGAAATCGATACGCTGGGGGGCCTCATCTTCTTCGCGCTCGGCCGCATTCCGGCCAAGGGCGAGGTGGTCCGGGCCGTTCCTGGTTTCGAATTCCAGATTCTCGATGCGGATTCGAGGCGTATCAAGGGCGTCCGCATCGTCCGTGATCACGGCTCGGATGGGCAGGATGACCGCGCGCCGGGCGAGGCCGGCGACAATGAGGTGATCGCGCTGCCCGGGCCGGATGTTCGCCTGATCACCCACCAGCAGAATGCCGATTGAGGAAGAACGACGGGGTATAGTTCCCCGTCGCTTGCCCGTGTTCGATACCCCAATTCGACGGAGTTGAATGCCCTGTGGAACGGCGCATGACGCTCCGGCACTCATCCCTCCTGTGGACTGCGAATCTTTTTTCCTTTACGTCGGGTCTAAGGGAAAATTCCGTGGCGCGGTCTTGCCGGGAGCGGTCTTTCCCGGACGCGCATAAAACGGAGATGGTATGGAGCGTCTTGCAGGCAGGGTAATGCTGGCCAACGGCAAAAGCCGCGCAGCGATGGCGGTTGCCGCAGGCGCGGTCGGAGCGCTGGCCTTGCCTCCGTTCGGCTTTTTCGCGGCGCTGTTTTTGTCTTTTACCCTGCTTGTCTGGCTTGTGGATGGCTGCACCGGCAAACCCGGCGGCGGCATCTTCAGCCGCATCATGCCCGCTTTCGGCATTGGCTGGTGTTTCGGGCTTGGTTATTTCGTGGCGGGCCTGTGGTGGCTGGGCAATGCCCTTTTGCTGGAAGCGGATGAATTCGCCTGGGCGCTGCCGCTCGCCATCCTCGGCCTTCCGGCTCTCCTTGCGCTGTTTTACGGTGTTGCGGTCGCAGCCGCCAATATCGTCTGGTCGGATGGCCTCGGTCGCATCGCCGCGCTTGCGGCCGGATTCGGCCTTTTGGAGTGGCTGCGCAGCTTCGTGGCGACCGGCTTTCCCTGGAATGCCATCGGTTACGGCATCATGCCCGTGCCGATCATGATGCAGTCGGCGCATCTGCTTGGTCTTTTCGGCGTGACCACGCTTGCCGTTTTCATTTTTGCAGCCCCCGCTTTGATCGGCACGAAAAAAGGCATGTGGCCGGGTCTGGTCGTGGCGGGTCTGCTGCTGGCCGGTCATGTCGGTTATGGCTTTTACCGCCTTCAGACGCCGGTGGAGACGGCGGCGGACGCGCTGACGGTCAGGATCGTGCAGCCGTCGATCGATCAGTCTCGCAAAATGCTGAACGACGACAGGGCGGAAATTTTCAGCGAGCATCTGCAGCTGACGGCCCTGCCGCCCGGCGAAGGCAAAAAACGCCCCGATATCGTTGTCTGGCCGGAGACCTCCGTGCCGTTCATCCTGACGCAAAATCCGGACGCGCTGGCGGAAATCGCAAAAACGCTGGAGGACGGGCAGGTATTGTTCACCGGCGCCGTCAGAATGGAAGACCAGGGCGCCGGCCGGCCGCCGCGTTATTACAATTCGGTCTATGCGATCGACAGCCAAGGTGAAATCATCGGCGCGACCGACAAGGTCCATCTGACACCCTTTGGAGAATATGTCCCCTTCGAAGGTATCCTGCGGGAATTCGGCATTAACAACGTCATCAGCCTGCCGGGCGGCTTTTCTGCCGCCTCTTCGCGCACACCGCTCACGCTTCCTTCCGGCAAGACCTTCTATCCCCTGATCTGTTACGAGATCATTTTTCCCGGCGAGATGACGCCGGGTCTGGCGGGGGCGGCAGCGATCCTGAACGTGACGAATGATGGCTGGTTTGGCGATACGCCGGGCCCATATCAGCATTTTCTGCAGGCCAGAGTGCGGGCCGTCGAAACGGGTGTGCCGGTGATTCGTGGCGCCAATACCGGCATTTCGGCCGTGATAGACCCCTATGGCCGCATTATCGCCGGTTTGGACTACGGTCGGGCCGGAATTGTTGACGCCACCTTGAGTGGTGGGTCAAACGACGCATTTACCTACGACATACATCGGACGTATTTCTGGTTGATTTTTTCTATTATGCTGATCGTTGCGGTATTTCCTGCCTGGAGTTTTGCTCGGCGTCAGAATTGACCAGGACCCCCTGCAATTGCATAGTGAATACGTCAGCCGTAAAACAAGTTTAGACGCTGCCGAAATGCCGACTCATTTCTTCGAATAGTAGTGGAACGAGATATCAACCCTTTCCGAGTGTCAGGACCGCATGATGACCGAAAATAAGAAAAAGCCTAATCCCATCGACATTCATGTCGGAAGCCGAATTCGCCTTCGTAGAACCATGTTGGGCATGAGCCAGGAAAAGCTGGGTGAAAGCCTCGGAATTACCTTTCAGCAAATCCAGAAATACGAAAAGGGCACGAACCGCGTTGGCGCCAGCCGGTTGCAGAACATTTCCGGGATCCTGAACGTACCGGTTTCCTTTTTCTTCGAAGATGCACCGGGCGATCAGGTCGGCGGCGCGACAGGTATGGCGGAAGCGTCCAGCTCCAACTATGTGGTGGATTTCCTCTCGTCGGCCGAAGGCCTGCAGCTGAACCGCGCTTTTGTGAAGATTGCCGATCCGAAGGTTCGCCGTCGCCTCGTCGATCTCGTCAAGGCGCTTGCCGCCGAAGGTGAGGCGGAGTAGCGCCTGTAAGCGACGTCTCTATTTTCCAGCGTGTGGTGCTGGCACTCAACGGTCCGCAAGGGCCGTTTTTTTGTGCCAAATTAGAAACGAATTCTCACATAAAGATATATTTATGTGGTTGTGTCCTTGTCTTTCATGGCCGAAATGACTAACAAACTCGAAGACCATTCTTTGAGGGGAATCCCGCATGCGTGCCAATTACCTGTTCACCAGCGAGTCCGTGGCCGAAGGTCATCCGGACAAGGTTTGTGACCGTATTTCCGATGAAATCGTGGATCTTATTTATCGTGAAGCGTCCAAGACGGGTGTCGATCCCTGGACCGTGCGCATCGCATGCGAAACGCTTGCGACGACCAACCGCGTCATTATCGCCGGTGAGGTTCGGGTTCCCGATACCCTGCTGAAGAAGGACAAGGTCGTCAAGGACGCCGCCGGCCACCCGATCATCAACCCCTCCAAGTTCAAGTCCGCCGCCCGCAAGGCGATCCGCGACATCGGCTACGAACAGGACGGTTTTCATTGGAAGACGGCCAAGATCGACGTTCTCCTGCACCCGCAGTCGGCGGATATCGCGCAGGGCGTGGATAACGCCTCCGACAAGCAGGGCGACGAGGGCGCTGGCGACCAGGGCATCATGTTCGGTTACGCCTGCCGCGAAACGCCGGACCTGATGCCGGCGCCGATCTATTATTCCCACCGTATCCTGCAACTGCTCGCCACCGCCCGCAAGAGCGGCGAAGGCGAAGCGGCGAAGCTCGGCCCGGACGCCAAGAGCCAGGTGACGGTTCGTTACATCGACGGCAAGGCGGCGGAAGCGGTATCCATCGTTCTGTCCACGCAGCATCTCGATGCAAGCTGGGATTCGAAGAAGGTTCGCGACGTCGTCGAACCCTATATCCGCGAAGCTCTGGGCGACCTGAAGATCGCCGATGATTGCCAGTGGTATATCAACCCGACGGGCAAATTCGTGATCGGTGGTCCCGATGGCGACGCGGGCCTGACGGGCCGCAAGATCATCGTCGACACCTATGGCGGTGCCGCTCCGCATGGCGGCGGCGCATTCTCCGGCAAGGACACGACCAAGGTCGACCGTTCCGCCGCCTATGCTGCACGCTATCTCGCCAAGAACGTCGTGGCTGCCGGCCTGGCCGAGCGCTGCACTATCCAGATTTCCTATGCGATCGGCATCGCCCAGCCCTTGTCGATCTATGTCGATCTGCACGATACGGGCAAGGTCAGCGAAGATCAGGTCGAAGCCGCCATCCGCAAGGTTATGGATCTGTCGCCGTCGGGCATCCGTCGTCATCTCGATCTCAACAAGCCGATCTACGCCAAGACGTCTTCCTACGGCCATTTCGGCCGCAAGGCCGGCCGTGACGGCTCCTTCTCCTGGGAGAAGCTCGATCTGGTGAAGCCGCTCAAGGAAGCTTTGAGCGCCTGAGCCTTGTTATTTGACGGCGATTGAGAGATACCGTCACCAACCTTTTGTAACCCGCACAGCGCCTCATGTGGCGCTGTGCGGGTTAAGTCTATTTGTTCTTGAGAGTATGACATGACGGAAGAGCGGCGCTCGCGCGCAACGGAAGCTTTTTTTGGCAGACGCAAGGGCAAGCCCCTGCGCAATCAGCAGATCGATACGATCGAAAACCTGCTGCCTTTGCTGAAAATCGATCTGGAAAGCACGCCGCCGCAAAATCTCGTCGCTCTCTTTCCGGCGGATGTGAAATCGGTTCGTCTGGAAATTGGTTTCGGCGGCGGCGAGCATCTTGCCCACCGCGCGGTTGAAAACCCGGAGACCGGTTTCATCGGCGTCGAACCCTTCGTCAACTCTATGGCAAAGCTGCTGGCGAGCGTGCGTGAAGGCGAGCTGATGAATATCCGCCTTTACGACGATGACGCGACGCAATTGCTCGACTGGCTGCCGGAAGCATCCATCGGTCACATCGACCTTCTCTATCCCGATCCCTGGCCCAAGAAGAAGCACTGGAAGCGCCGTTTCGTTTCCGACGTCAATCTTGCCCGTTTCCATCGCGTGTTGAAACCCGGCGGCAAGTTCTGCTTCGCCTCCGATATCGATACCTACGTCAACTGGACGCTGCAACATTGCGCTCGCCATGGCGGTTTCGAATGGACGGCGGCAAGCGCTGAGGACTGGCGCACGCCCTATGCCAACTGGCCAGGCACGCGTTACGAGAACAAGGCGAAAAGAGAAGGCCGCAGCTCGGCCTATCTCACCTTCATCCGTACCTAGAGCACGTCCAGTTTAAACGGAATCGTTGGACGTGCTCTAGTTCTTTATTTTCAAGCATTTTCCAGACGTAAAACCGCTACGCACTTTTACTGGAAATGCTCTAATCAGCCGGCTGTCAGATATTCGCGTCCACTTCCGCCGCAACCGGAATGGAAGGCTGGGCGCCGGCGCGGGTGCAGGCGAGCGAGCCTGCGACAGCGGCGCGCTTCAGCGCCTTTTCAAAATCCATCCCCTGATCGAGGCTTGCGGCAAGATAACCGCAGAAGGTATCGCCCGCGCCGACCGTGTCGACCGGCTCGATCTTGAGACCGGAGGCCTTGAAAACCTTGCCGTTGCGAATGGCGATCACGCCGTCCGCACCAAGCGTCACGATCAATGTCTGGCCGGTCTTATCGTGCAGGGCCTTGATTTCGCTTTCCCGTTCGGAAGCTGAAAGGCCGCTTTTGCCGATCAGCAGCTCGAACTCGGTTTCATTGGCGATGACGATATCGGCAAGGCCGGCAAGGCGCGACCCATCGGCGGTCAGCGGCGCGGTGTTGATGATGGTGGTGATGCGTTTTGCCTTCGCGGCAGTCAGCGCCGCTTCGATAGCGGATGCCGGCACCTCGAACTGAAGCATCAGAATATCGCTCGCCGACATCTCCGCCACGACCTTTGCGGCGTCAGATGCGGAGACTTCGCCATTGGCGGCGGGAATGACCGAGATCATGTTCTCCCCGCCTTCACCGATCAGGATCACGGCCGTCCCCGTGGGGCCGGGTGCGGTCTTGACGAGCGACAGGTCGGTGCCGGCATCGCGCAGCAATGTCAGAGCCGGTGCGGCAAAGGTGTCGTCGCCCGTAGCGCCCGCCATTTTGACCGTGGCGCCCGCGCGTCGTGCGGCAAGCGCCTGATTGGCTCCCTTTCCGCCAGCCGCCGTGGAAAAGGTCTCCCCCGTCACGGTTTCACCGGGTTTGGGCAGACGTTTGGCGGTGGCGACGAGATCCATGTTGATGGAGCCGAAAACAGTAATCATGGGGGCATGTCCGTATGGGATTTAAGCGAGGCGGCGACTTTGCCCGAGGGGATCACTCGTCGTCAACCACTCGCAGTTTCGCCGTTCCCGCCCTGTTTTCCGCAAAGCGCCGCGCCTGTTCGATTTCCCCGTGAGAGGTTTCTTTTTCAGAGGGTGAAAAATCGAGACCTTCGATCTTCTGGCCGCGTGCCAGCACCTTGTCGGAGGATATCAGCATCATGTCGACGTCTTTCTGCGCCAGCCCGAAATGGGCTTGCAGCTTGCGCGTCCGGTCGTCCAGCCGCCGCACATCATCCATGAGAAGGGCGACTTCGCCCTGAATGAGATGCGCCTGCTCGCGCATGCGCTGATCCTTCAAGACCGACTGGATGACCTGCACCGACAGCATCAAAAGCGATGGCGAAACGATGACGACGCGGGCGCGGTGGGCGCGCTGCACCAGATATTCGAAATGCTGGTGAATATCAGCGAAGATCGATTCGGAAGGTACGAAGATGAAGGCCGTATCCTGCGTTTCGCCGCGTATCAGATATTTTTCCGCCACATCGCGAATATGCACTTCCATATCCCGGCGGAACTGCTGGGTGGCGGCCCGTTTGCCCTCGGGCGTTTCATCCGCTTTCAGCGCATTCCAGGCCTCCAGCGGAAACTTGGCGTCGATGACAAGGGATGGCGCGTTGTTCGGCATCCTGATGATGCAGTCGGGCCGGTAGCCGTTCGAAAGCGTCGGTTGAAGCTGAAAGGCGCCAGGGGGAAGCGCATCGGCGATCAACGCTTCCATGCGCGCCTGTCCGAAGGCCCCGCGCGTCTGCTTGTTGGAGAGGATCGCCTGAAGACCGACCACATCCTTTGCCAGATCCTGAATATTGCCCTGCGCGGCATCGATAACCGCAAGCCGCTCCTGCAAGCGGCTCAGGTTTTCGTGCGTTGAGCGGGTCTGCTCTGTCAGCGTTTCGCCCAGTCGCTGCGACATGCCGTCAAGGCGCTGGTTGATCGTCTGGCCCATCTCGGTCTGGCGTGTGCCGAGCGTCTCCGCCATTGCCGCGATCCGGCCGTGCAATTCGGACTGGGTTTTCAGCAGGTCGGAAATTTCACCATCGGCTTCCGGTTTTTTCTCACGACTTTTCGCGACCACCCACAAAGCGGAGAGGCCGAAAACCAGAGCCGCGAGGAGCGCGCCGAAGCTGATGTCGACGGAGCCGGCACGCAAGGCGGGATCGAGGAGAAAAGAGAAATCGATGCTCATGACCAAATCTAGCAGATTTCCAGTGATTCGTAAGATCAAAACAAGAACATTCATGCGGCAGAAATGAGTCGGGCGAAACAGGCCAAAGGGCCCTTTTCACCCGCGTATTTTTTATTTCCTCCGCGCAAGAGATACGTTATGGGAAGCCATGACTATCAAACCGCTTATCATTTTGCCCGATCCCGTGTTGCGCCAGCAATCAAGGCCCATCGAACAGGTGGATGCCGAAGTGTTGCGCCTTGCGGACGATATGCTCGAAACCATGTATGATGCGCCGGGTATCGGCCTTGCCGCCATTCAGGTTGGCGTGCCGCGCCGCATGCTGGTGATCGACGTTTCGCGCGACGACGAGGAGAAAAAGCCGGTCGTCTTCATCAATCCGGAAATCCTCAAAGTGTCCGACGATGTCTCGGCCTATGAGGAAGGATGCCTGTCCATTCCCGATTATTATGCCGAGGTCGAGCGCCCTGCGTCCCTGACGATGAGATATGTCGACCGTGACGGCAAGCAGCAGACCATCGATGCGGACGGCCTTCTCGCAACCTGTCTGCAGCACGAGATCGATCACCTGAACGGCATTCTGTTCATCGATCGTATTTCGCGGCTGAAGCGTGAGATGGTCATCAAGAAATTCACCAAGGCAGCCCGCGCAAAGATCTGATCCGCCTTAAACCGGAGACGGAACGGCGTAGGAAACAGGGGGCGATTATGGCTCTTCGCATCATTTTCATGGGCACGCCGGCGTTTTCCGTTCCCACATTGCGTGCATTGGTGGAAGCGGGTCACGAGGTCGTTGCCGTCTATACGCAGCCACCGCGTCCCGGCGGCCGCCGCGGTCTCGATCTTCAGAAATCTCCGGTGCACCAGGCGGCCGAACTGCTGGGCCTGCCCGTGCTGACGCCGGTGAATTTCAAGGCTGAGGAAGACCGGCAGCAATTTAAGGAATTCAACGCCGATGTTGCGGTCGTCGTTGCCTATGGGCTGCTTTTGCCCGAGGCGATCCTCTCCGGCACGCGGCTTGGCTGTTATAACGGCCACGCCTCGCTGCTGCCGCGCTGGCGCGGTGCGGCGCCCATCCAGCGGGCGATCATGGCCGGCGATGCCGAGACCGGCATGATGGTCATAAAAATGGAAAAGGGGCTGGACACCGGCCCCGTCGCGCTGACTGCAAAGGTCGCGATAGGTCAGAACACCACGGCAGGTGAATTGCACGATAGCTTGATGCTAACAGGCGCGCGGCTGATGAAACAGGCGATGGACAAGCTGGAAGATGATGATCTGCCTCTCGTCGCACAGGCGGAAGACGGCGTTCTCTATGCTTCCAAGATCGACAAGGGCGAGACCCGCATCGAATTTTCCCGGCCCGCGCAGGATGTGCATAATCATATTCGCGGCCTTTCGCCCTTTCCCGGTGCGTGGCTGGAAATGGAAATCGGCGGCAGGGCGGAACGTGTGAAGGTGCTGGCCTCCGAACTGGCAAGCGGCATGGGAGAAGCGGGCGCTGCGCTCGATGACGCCCTCACCATCGCCTGCGGCAGCGGTGCCGTGCGGCTCACCCGCTTGCAGAAGGCGGGCGGCAAGCCGATGTCGGCTGTCGATTTCGTTCGCGGCACGCCGGTTCCCGCCTCGACGAGGCTTGGCTGATGCCGCGTTTCCGCATGACCATCGAATATGATGGCTCGCCTTACTTCGGCTGGCAGAGACAGAACAACGGCCCTTCGGTCCAGGGCGCGCTTGAAGCCGCTGTCCGGTCGCTGACCGGCGAAACCGTTTCCATTCGCGGCGCGGGCCGCACCGATTCCGGCGTACACGCCGTGGGGCAGGTCGCCCATGTCGATCTTTCCCGCGAATGGCAACCCTACACGCTGCGTAATGCGTTGAACGCCCATCTGGCCATGGCGAAGGAGGCCGTCTCGGTTGTCGACGTAACGGCGGTGACCGAGGATTTCGACGCGCGCTTCTCCGCGTTGCGCCGCCATTATCTGTATCGCATCATCTCGCGCAAGGCGCGGCTGGCGCTGGAGCACAAGCGCGCCTGGTGGGTGTCGAAGGATCTGGACCATGAGCGCATGCATGCGGCAGCCCAGATGCTTGTTGGCCGGCACGATTTCACGACTTTCCGCTCGGTCCATTGTCAGGCGAACAGCCCGGTCAGAACGCTCGACCGGCTGGACGTGACGCGCAATGGCGATCTCATCGAGATACGCGCCACCGCACAGAGTTTTCTGCACAACCAGATACGCTCTTTTGCCGGTACGCTGAAAATGGCCGGCGAAGGCGCCATGACGCCGGAGGATGTGCGTGCCGCACTGGAGGCGCGGGATCGCAAAGCCTGCGGGCCCGTCGCGCCGCCGGACGGTCTTTATTTCATGCAGGTCGATTATCCCGACGTCATTCCGCCGCGTGTGTATTCAAAAGCCGAAACGGCCGAGGATGCGGACTGACTTGGAAGCTCGTGCCGGTTCTCAGGCGGGATAGACGCCGAGAAAACGTTGCAGGGCTTCCGAGAGAAGCATGCCGGGTACGAGCAGGGTCATGACGATCGCCGAGACGAGCAGCGACTGGTCGCGGATGAAGAACCTCACGATCCGCGAAAAGGCGAAGACCAGCGACAGCAAGAGTGCCAGCCAGAGGATGGCGATCAGCCCCTGCAAAGGCGGCAGGAAGAACGCGATCAGAATCAGAACCGCATAGGCATAGGAAAACGGCAGCGATAGCCAGTTCATGGTGGTGACGAGGGGCGCGAATTTTTCCCGGGCACCGAATGCGAACAGCAGCATGCCGATCAACAGCAGCGGCACGATCCAGCAGATGGCCTCGACCATCGCCAGGCGGAAGAAAAAGATGAACCCCGTTCCGGTGCCCGGCGGATAGCTGGCGAGGAAGGCGGCGCGCAGCCACAGCCAGGAAATCAGCATGGCGGGCAGGCACCAGAGGATGGAATAGAACGACCGCCACATGCCACGCTCGGACAGGTCCAGATAACGCGCGCCGGTGTGGTCGCCGAGCAGCAACAGCCACAGGCCCTTCAGATAGAGCCTTATTTCACTTGCCGTCGGCATGGGTGAACCAGCGTTCGATAAAAGTCTCGTAGATACGCGTCAGCGTCTCAAGATCGGCGACGGCGACGCGTTCATCGACCATATGCATGGTCTGTCCGACGAGGCCGAATTCCACCACCGGGCAATAATCCTTGATGAAGCGTGCATCCGATGTGCCGCCGGTGGTCGAAAGTCGGGGTTCCTTGCCGGTCACGGCTTCCACGGCGCCGGAGAGCGACGAGATGAGGGCATTGTTCCGTGTCAGGAAAACATGGGCCGGGCGGTCAGCCCAGACGATCTCGTATTTGGCCGGTGCGCGGTCCGGGCGAAGGTCTCCCCCGGCAGCGGCTGCATCGAGGCGGCGGATGATTTCCGCGCGCAGGCTTTCCACCGTCCAGCTGTCGTTGAAACGAATGTTGAAGGCCGCCGTCGCCCGCGCCGGGATCACATTGGTGGCGGCATTACCGGTATCGACGGTCGTCACTTCCAGATTGGAAGGTTGGAAATCATCCGTGCCGTGATCGAAAGGCGGGTGCATCAGCGCATGGGTCAGCTGCAACAACCCGCGAATGGGATTGTCGGCCAGATGCGGATAGGCGGCGTGGCCCTGCACGCCGTGTACCGTGATGCGGCCGGAAAGCGATCCACGGCGGCCGATCTTGATCATGTCGCCCAGCTGGTCGGGATTGGTGGGCTCGCCCACAACGCAGGCATCCCATGTTTCGCCTCTGGCGGCGGCCCATTCCAGAAGCTTGGAGGTGCCGTTGATCGACGGGCCTTCCTCATCGCCGGTGATCAGGAGGGAAACGGAACCCTTCGGTTTGCCGTGTTTTTCGATATGGCGGGCAATGGCGGCGACGAAACAGGCGATACCGCCCTTCATGTCCACCGCACCGCGGCCGAACATTTCACCGCCGGCGATTTCAGCCGCAAAGGGCGGGTGGCTCCACGCCGCCTCGTCGCCCACCGGAACGACATCCGTATGGCCCGCAAACATCAAATGCGGACCTTCCGTGCCGAGCCTGGCATAGAGGTTCTCCACGTCAGGCGTTCCGGCTTCCGTCGCCACCATTTTTTCCACCGCAAAGCCAAGCGGCGAAAGCAGGGTATCGAGCAGCGATAACGCACCACCTTCGGCGGGCGTCACCGAAGGGCAGCGGATAAGGGCGGCGAGATTGGCAACGGGATCGGTCGTGGTCATGTCAGTGGCTTCTATCAGTCGCGCAGAAGTTCGTTGATACCGGTCTTCGAGCGGGTCTTTTCATCGACGCGCTTGACGATGACGGCGCAATAGAGGCTCGGGCCCGGCTCGCCGTTCGGGAAAGGCTTGCCAGGCATGGTGCCGGCAACGACGACGGAATAGGGCGGCACTTCGCCATAGGTAATCTCGCCTGTGGCGCGATCGACGATTTTGGTCGACTTGCCGATGAAGACGCCCATGCCGAGAACGGCGCCTTCGCGCACGATGCAGCCTTCGACGACTTCCGAACGGGCGCCGATGAAGCAATTATCCTCGATGATGGTCGGGCCGGCCTGAAGCGGCTCCAGAACGCCGCCGATGCCGACGCCGCCTGACAGATGCACGTTCTTGCCGATCTGCGCACAGGAGCCGACGGTTGCCCAGGTATCGACCATCGTGCCTTCATCGACATAGGCGCCGAGATTGACGAAGGAGGGCATCAGCACCACGTTCTTTGCCACATAGGCGGAGCGACGCACCACTGCGTTGGGCACGGCCCGGAAACCCGCGGCGCGGTACTGGTTTTCGCCCCAGTTCTCGAACTTGGACGGCACCTTGTCCCACCAGGTGGATTCACCCGGTCCGCCGGTGACGATTTCCATGTCGTTCAGCCGGAAGGAGAGGAGCACGGCCTTTTTCAGCCATTGGTTCACCTTCCAGTTCCCGTCCGCCTGCTTTTCGGCGACGCGGACCTTGCCGCTGTCGAGAAGTTGAAGAGATGTGTCCACGGCATCGCGAACCTCGCCCTTCGTCGATACATTTACGCCGTCACGGTTGTCGAAGGCTGTTTCGATGATGGTTTCGAGGGAGGTGAGATCCGTAAGGCTCATGGAAAATTCCTTAAAGTCGCGTGTGTTCGTGGTCACGGATGGTCCCGCACCGCTGGAAGGCTCTGGCCATTTGATCTAAGGGAGTGTTGGAAAGGCGTCAATGTGATTTGGGTGATTTGGCGCGTCAGACGAAAGGCATCGAAATGACACGACTGAAAAACGGCAAATTGCAGCGCAAGGACGGGGTATGGGACCCGTTGAAGCGAAGCTCTGCGGACAAGCAGCAGGCCGAGGTCGTTCAAAAAACGCCGCAGTCGGATTCCCCGTCCTACAGGCTTGCCTATGTGGACATGGACTTTCTATGCCGCGAGGAATTGCGCCCCGTCAGGCTGCAGCTGGAACTTCTGAAGACGGAAATGGCGCTCACCGAGCGCGGGATCAAATCCACCGTCGTTATGTTCGGCGGCGCCCGTATTCCCGAACCGGGCGGTGAGGCATGGGCGGCGCGCAACGAGACGCAGAAGCGCAATCTGGAGCAAGCCTCCATTTATTACGAGGAGGCGCGCAAGTTCGCCCGGCTTTGTACCGATTATGGCGCGAAATCCGGGCACCTGGAATATGTGGTGGTTACCGGCGGCGGTCCGGGTGTCATGGAAGCGGGCAATCGCGGTGCTGCCGACGTAGGCGGCCCATCGATCGGTCTCAACATCGTTCTGCCGCACGAGCAGGCACCCAACCCCTATGTCACGCCGGAGCTGAGCTTCAACTTCCACTATTTCGCCATTCGCAAGATGCATTTCCTGATGCGGGCGAAGGCCGTAGTGATTTTCCCCGGCGGTTTCGGTACCCTCGATGAACTCTTCGAGACGCTGACCCTGATCCAGACGAAGCGCATGGCGCCAATCCCGCTCATTTTGTTCGGGGAGAAATTCTGGCGCTCCGTCGTCAATTTCGAATTCCTGGCGGACTTCGGCACCATTGCGCCCGAAGATATGGAGCTGTTGCATTTCGCCGAAACGGCCGACGATGCATGGAACATCATATCCGCCTATTACGAGCACTGATTTTTTACTTGAGGCGACGAAGTAATTTTAGGGTTTAATTAGCAAACATAACCTAATTTTACCTCGTCGCGATGCAGCACACTGTCCCATTTTGGACGGGCCTCCATGACGGAGATTTTCATCCGTTGACGCCGCCTTTTCGGGCCGGCGCTTTGATCGAGGCCAAAATGTTCAATTTCAAAGTGAAGTCGCTTGCGACCAAGCTGATCCTTGTAACCGGCTGTGCAATCACCACGGTTCTTGTCGCATCGAATTCCTTCCTCATTTCCCAGACCAGCAACCGTGTCCATTCGCTGACCATGGATCAGGCCAATACCGAGGCGCGCGCCATCGCCAACGTCATCGCCGCCGATGTGGGCGAGCTGGGCAGCGCCGCGCGTTCCATGGCCGGCATCATCGGCCGCGCGCACCAGGCGAAATCGATGGACCGCCCCGGCATCGTCAATATCCTCAAGGCCAATGTCGAACAGAATGCCTTCGCTTTCGGAAGCTGGTTCTGCGAACAGCTGGGCCTTTTCGACGGACAGAGCACGGAGATTGCGGGCAGGCTTGATCTCGGCACCAATGAAAACGGTGCATTTGCCCCCTATTGGTCGAAGACCCAGAAGGGCGAGATCCAGTTTTCGACCTTCAAGAACGACTATGCGGCGGAATGGTATGCGCTGGCCGCCAAATCCGGCAAGGGCGCCATCACCCAGCCCTATCTGGCCGAAGGTACGCAAGTGCCCACCACCATGACCTCGCTCGCCTATCCCGTGATGTCGGACGGCAAGATGATCGGTGTGGCCGGTGTCGATATTTCGCTGGCCTCGCTCTCCCAGAAGCTGCAGGCGCTGCATCCTTTCGAGACGGGGCGCGTGACGCTTGTTTCGCAGGGTGGCCAATGGCTGGTGCCGCCGACACCCGAGCAGAACATGAAAGCCTATGACGGTGAAGGTGCCAACACCGTTCAGGCGGCGATCACATCCGGCAAGCAGGGCCTCATTGAAAATCTCGGCCTCGATACCGATGCACCCTACAACCGGCTTGTCTATCCCTTCGCCGTTCCGAGCCTCAATGCGACATGGGTGGTTCTGGTGGATATTCCTCATCAGGCGCTGAACGCGCCGGTCCAGGAACAGACCTATCTGATGATCCTCGGTGCGATCGTCATTCTCGCAGCCGTCATTGCTGCGCTTTATTTCGCCGTCCGCCATTTCGTCCGCAACCCGCTAGCCTCGCTGGTCTCTGACGTGAAAACACTGAGCGACGGCCATTTCGACGTTCCGGTCTCCGGACAGGACCGCAGGGATGAAACGGGTGCTGTCGCAACGGCGCTTGAAGGTTTCCGCGCGAAGCTTGCCGGTATCCGTGAAATGGAGGCGGATGCCGCCGTCCAGCGCGGCAATGCGGAAACGGAGCGCCAGCGATCCGAGTTCGAACGCACTGAAAACAGCCGGATGCAGCAGCATATGGTCGGCGTGCTCGGTGCGGGTCTCAACGCCCTTTCGCAGGGCAATCTCACCTACCGGATCGAGGACGAGTTCCCCGGTGACTATGCCAAGCTCCGCAACAACTTCAACTCGGCGCTCGCCAGCCTTGAGGAAACCGTTTCCACCGTCAACGGAACGGTTGTCAGCATCGGTAACGGCACCGGCGAGATCACCCGCGCCGCCAGCGATCTTTCGCACCGCACGGAACAGCAGGCCGCAAGCCTGGAAGAGACCGCAGCCGCTCTCAACCAGTTGACCGCGCAGGTTAATTCCAGCGCGGAAAATGCTGCGCAGGCGGCCGGAGCCGTCGGCCATGCCTGCGACGACGCCGGCAAGTCGGGCGAGATCGTGCAGCAGGCCGTCAACTCCATGGAAGGCATCGCGCAATCCTCGTCCGAAATCTCGCGCATCATCGGCGTGATCGACGAGATCGCCTTCCAGACCAATCTTCTGGCGTTGAATGCCGGTGTCGAAGCCGCGCGTGCGGGTGACGCGGGCAGGGGTTTCGCCGTCGTCGCACAGGAAGTGCGCGAACTGGCGCAGCGGTCGGCAACCGCTGCCAAGGAGATCAAGGGTCTTATCAACACTTCGGCAAGACAGGTGGGCGAGGGTGTCCAGCTGGTGGGCAGGGCCGGGGAGACGATGAAAAATATCGCCGATCAGGTTTTGCAGATCAATCAGCTGATACGGCAGATTTCCGCCTCCGCCAGTGAACAGGCGGTGGGTCTGAAGGAAATCAACTCCGCCGTGACCCAGATGGATCAGGTTACGCAGCAGAACGCAGCGATGGTGGAAGAAACCACGGCTGCAAGCGTCACCCTGAATAGCGAGGCCGGAACGCTGAAATCGCTCGTTGCCGGTTTCACCGTGTCCGGCGGCCATTCCAGCCAGCAATTGCGCGCCACTGCGGCGGCGATGCGCGCGCCTGCGGCCGCGTCACAGGCATCGGGTCGCCCGGCGGCGCCACGCGCCCGTGCCAGAACCAGCGGCACAAACGCGCTGGCGCAGGATGACTGGACCGAGTTCTGAGGAATATCTCCCGATTCCAAATGAAAGGGCCGCTGGTTATGCCAGCGGCCCTTTTTCATGTCTGCGTTCCCGTCAGAGCCGGGCGAAACGCTCCGTCAGCAATTCGAAGAAACCGTCCGCATCCACAGCGCGCATCACGCGGGCGTTGGTGGGGCGCTCGGTCACGCGCCACCAATCCACCACCGTCATGCCCATTGTGAGTTCGGAACTGACCTCGATTTCGACATTGCAATCGCGGCCCTGAAACAGCTCGGGCTTGACGAGATAGGCAATGACGCTCGGATCATGCAGCGGACCGCCGTCCGAGCCGTATTTCTCGATGTCGAAACGTTCGAAGAATTCCAGCATTTCCGCCATGGCGATTGCCGGGCGTGTGCCGATCTCGCGAATGCGGCTGACGCGCGCCTTGGTCGTCAGCAGCTTATGGGTGACGTCGAGCGGCATCATGACGATGGGTATGCCGGAACGGAAGACGATATCGGCGGCCTGCGGGTCGACATAGATGTTGAATTCCGCAGCCGGCGTGATGTTGCCGCCTTCGAAGAAGCCGCCGCCCATCATTACGATTTCCTTGACGCGGCCGGCGATCTCGGGGGCCTTCTGCAGCGCCAGCGCCACATTGGTCAGCGCGCCGAGCGTGCAGAGCGTCACGGTTCCGGCAGGCTCCCGCAGCAGTGTTTCGATGATGAAATCCACCGCATGCTGCTTTTGCGCCGCCATTGTCGGCTCGTCGAGAACCGGGCCGTCGAGACCGGTACTGCCATGAACGTGTTCGGCGGTAATCGGCGCGCGCACCAGCGGCCGTTCCGCGCCCTCGTAGACGGGAATATCGGTGCGTCCGCACAATTCGCAGATGATGCGGATGTTGCGGCTGGTCAGTTTCAGCGGAACATTGCCGGCGACGGCACACAGCCCGAGAATGTCGATTTCTTCAGGGCTTGCGAAAGCCAGCATGATCGCTGCCGCGTCGTCCTGTCCCGGATCCGTGTCGATGATGATTTTTCTGCGTTCTGCCATGTCTTGCCCGCCGTTGAGGTGAGCGCTTTTTTCGAGCGGCGGACGCTCACTTGTCAAGCCTCATTCCTCGGTGTGCCCCTCTTTGCCTGGTGACCCGCCTTGCGCATCGCGGTTTTGCTTCCCATATTGCCAGTGCCGGTACGATTGACCGGAAAGGTTGCCGGAAGCGGAGCCGCGAAACGTCGCTTGGTTGCAAGGACAGAGACGATATGAGCCGCATGACGCCATTTGCCCACCCGCTTTTGCTGGGTTTTGATGCCATGGAAAAAACGCTGGAGCGTATGGCGAAGGCCAATGACGGCTATCCTCCCTATAACATCGAGCGCCTTCCAGGCGGAGAAGACGTACCGGAGCGCCTGCGTATCACCATCGCGGTCGCCGGGTTTTCGCAGGATGATCTGGATGTGACGACAGCCGATAACCAGCTCGTCATTCGCGGTCGCCAGCAGGAGCAGGAAAAGCGGGATTTTCTGTATCGAGGCATTGCGGCGCGGCAATTTCAGCGGGTCTTCGTGCTTGCGGACGGTATGCAGGTGAGGGAAGCGCGCCTGCGCAACGGCCTCCTCTCCATCGATCTCGTGCGGCCCGAAATTTCGAACGTGGTAAAGAAAATTAATATTTCCGTCTCAGAGTAGAACGTGAACGCCGGAATCCGACACGAATCGCTCGGCGTGAAGAAGGAGGCTGAAATATGCTTTTAAAAGAAGCGCATGCGCGTCTCACCCCGTCCCAGCTCGCCCATATCGGTGAGGGAGAAGTGGGATATATCCGTAAAATTCGCGCTGAAGACGTAAGCCGCTGTTTCCCGGAAGCGCCTGATCTCGATCCGCAACTGGATCTCTGGGCGCTGTTTGGTGCGGACGGTACGCCGATCCTCCTGACCGACAATCGTTCCAGTACGTTTTTCAAGGCGGCAGAAGACGATCTGAAAACCGTCAGCCTGCATTGAAACGAAAAAAGCCCGCCGATTGAGCGGGCTTTTTCTTATGAAATCAAAGGAATGGGCGATCCGGCATGTCATCGATCGAGATGACGCCGTCCTTGTTCCTGTCGAGCCGCTCGAACATTTTTTCACCGGCTGCGGTGAATTCGGCTTTACTGACCTGACCGTTTTCATCGGTATCGGCCATGCGGATCATCGCGAAGCCTCCACCCTTGCCGCCATGCTTGCCCCAGCCCTGACGGCCGCCATGTTCGCGTTCGGCACGCTTGCCTTCGGGTCCCTTGCTTTCACCCTCAGGGCGCGGATGGGCGGCGCGGAACGCCTCCATTTTCGCATGGCGGTATTCGCGCATTTCCTTCGGCGTGATCGAACCGTCCTTGTCCTTGTCGATCTCGGCAAAAAGCGCGTCCTGACGTGCGGCGAACTCTTCTTTCGAGATTTTGCCGTCCTTGTTGGTGTCGGCCACCTTCAGCAGTTGAACGAACGCCATTTCCGGGCGGATATGCATGCGCTCGCCATGGCCTTTGCCGGGAGGGGGCGGGGCGGCGAAGCTTGCCGTCGCGGCCGTGCCGACCAAGAGGGCTGCGCCAAGAGCAGAGAGTGCGATTTTTCGTGTAGACATCGTCATTACCTTCCGTTGGTGTCCCTGAAGAGGAAGATAGTGACGTAGGCGCTAGTCCACTACTTAAACATCCGTAAGGTGCATGAAGCTTCGGTAATGTCGCCTGCGGCCGATTTCCATGTTGCCGATCAGCGGCTGATCGTTCTGGTGAGGAAACCTGTCAGGTCGTCGGTGATGTAGTCGATATGCGCATCCGTCGCGGCAGGGATTTCCCAGCGCTCCATGATGATGCCTTCGAGGTTCGAGGGAACGAGCAGCACGGTCTTCATGCCGAGAGCCTTGGGTGCCGCAAGATTGCGCGGCAGGTCCTCGAACATGGCGGCTTTTTTCGTGTCGAGTTTTGCAAGTGCTGCAAACTTCTCATAGGTCGCACTTGCCGGCTTCGGCAGGTAGCCTGCGGCAACAATATCGAAGATATCCTCGAAATGATCGAGAATGCCAAGCGCGCCCGCGGCCGCCTGCGCATGCTTGACGCTGCCATTGGTCAGGATGAACTTGCGGCCCGGCAGCGCCTTGATCGCCTCGCCGAGTTCCGGATGGGGTTTGAGCGCCGAATAATCGATGGCATGCGCGCGTTCCAGAAACTCGTCCGGGCTGATGCCGTAATGGATCATCAAGCCCTGAAGCGTGGTGCCATGCTCATGGTAATAGCGCTTCTGCAAGGTTCGGGCCTCGTCGGGGTCGAGCTTTAAAAGCTCCGCCACGTAGGCCGTCATGTTGCGGTCGATCTGGGAAAACAGATTGACGTGATGCGGATAGAGCGTGTTGTCGAGATCGAAGACCCATTCGTTGACATGGGCGAAATCGACGGCATCGGGCAGGTTTTTCGGCTTTGTGTCCATGGGCTGCTTTATGCCCGTTTCGAATGCCGAAGAAAATCGAAAAGACGACGACTGACGGGAAAATCGGGCTTGGCCGCAACCTCCAGCGCATGATACCGCCAATGCCATGGAACTCTGGATAGGCATAACTTTTGCGAGCGCGTTCTTGCAGAACCTGCGCTCGACCCTGCAAAAGCACCTGAAGGGCATGATGGGCACCACGGGCGCGACTTTCGTGCGCTTCGTGTTCGGCATGCCCTTCGCTCTCGCCTATCTCGGTTTTCTCTATGGTGTGCTCGACCGGCCGCTGCCGGTGCCGAACATGTCGTTCGCTGTCTGGGCGATGGTCGGGGCCATGGCGCAGATCGCCGCCACTTTCCTGTTGGTGCACCTGTTTTCCTTCCGCAACTTTGCGGTCGGCACGGCCTATTCCCGAACTGAACCCGCGCAGGCGGCGTTGTTTGCGCTGATTTTCGTCGGCGAAAGCGTCAATGGCGGTACCTTGGCGGCTATCGCCATGTCGGTGGCCGGCGTCATGCTGATTTCGGTTGCGCGAACGGAAGTGACCCCCGCTTCCATTCTGACCTCCATCTTCAGCCGGACCGCGGGTATCGGCCTCGCCTCGGGCGCTTTCTTCGGCCTCTCATCAGTCGCCTATCGTTCTGCGTCACTGGCGCTGGCACCAAGTCTGCCGGCCCCGGATGCGGTGATGCAGGCCGGTTTCACCCTCGTCGTCGTCATCGTGACGCAGACCCTGTCGATGTTCTTGTGGATCGTCTGGCGGGAGAGGGACGAATTGCGGCGGATCGCAAAGGCGTGGAAACCTTCTCTCGCGGTCGGTTTCGTGGGGGCCACGGCGTCATTCGGCTGGTTTACGGCAATGACGTTGCAGCAAGCCGCTGTGGTCAAGGCGTTGGCGCAGGTGGAGATGCTTTTCGCTTTTGCCTCGACCGTGCTTTTCTTCAAGGAAAAGATCAACCGGCTCGAACTTTGCGGCTGTCTGCTGATCGTTCTGGGCGTGCTGTCGCTTCTGGTGTTCGGCTGAGGAGATGTGAGATGTGGCGGACGGGCTTTCCCGTCCGCCACAGGAACCGGATCAGGGCACGATGAGCGTGCCGGCGCCTTCCGTGAAAATTTCCAGAAGAACGGAATGGGCGGTCTTGCCGTTGAGGATCACCACACCCTGAACGCCGGCCTTGATGGCCTCGATGCAGGTCTCGACCTTCGGGATCATGCCGCCGGAAATCGTGCCGTCCTTGATGAGCGCGCGCGCCTGGGAGACCGTCAGTTCCTTGATGAGTTCCTTGTTCCTGTCGAGAACACCGGGCACATCGGTCAGGAACAGAAGGCGGGTGGCGTTGAGCGCGCCAGCAATGGCACCGGCAAAGGTGTCGGCATTGATGTTGTAGGTGGCGCCGTCGCGACCGGGAGCGACGGGAGCGATGACCGGGATCATCTCCGACTTGGCGAGCAGGTCGAGCAGGGTGCGATCGACCTCGACGACTTCGCCGACGAAACCGAGATCGAGAACACGCTCGATGTTGCTGTCGGGGTCGATCACGGTCTTTTTCGCCTTTTCGGCGAAGACCATGTTGCCGTCCTTGCCGCACAGGCCGATTGCCCATTCGCCCGTCTGGTTGATGAGCGCGACGATTTCCTTGTTGATCGAGCCGGCCAGAACCATTTCAACGATTTCGACCGTCTTGGCGTCGGTGACGCGAAGGCCGCCTTCGAACTTCGATTCAATGCCCATCTTCGTCAGCATTGCGCCGATCTGCGGGCCGCCGCCGTGCACGACGATGGGGTTGATACCGGACTGCTTCAACAGGGCGATATCTTCCGCGAAAGCCTTTCCGAGCGTAGAATCCCCCATGGCGTGACCGCCATATTTCACCACAATGGTCTTGTTCTCATATTTCTGCATGAAGGGCAGAGCCTGTGCGAGCAGCCGCGCCTGAGTTTCGCTTTCGGAAGCAGTCATGGAAAAACCTCGGTCTGTGGTTGCGGCCCTCGAGAGCCTGTCATCGCTCTACAGCATCGGCGCAAAAATCGGAATCGTTTTTTGCAGTGCAGGAAGCGCCAATTCGACGTGCCGGAGCACTTGCAAGGACAGGTGAATGCGCGCTTTGGATGAATGAAAGAAACTCCGGGCCTTATTGTGTCGGCGCATAGTAAAATTCTGCTTTTGGGCGCTTCGGAGCGCGTAATAAGATTGACATAAAGCGCCAATCGGACCAGCCTTGTGGGGAGCAGGGGAGGGGTTATTCAGCAGGGCGACGGGAAAGTCGTCGCGCATCGTGAAAACGATGCTGGCCTGAACGACCGAGGAGTTTGAAAACATATGACGGTGCCGGATCGAGACAAGCAAAGCGGTTTGCGGGACGAAGTGCTCGCTGGCGAATATGTGCTGGGTGCCTTGCCGCCGGAAAGCATGGCGGAGCTTGCAAAACGCATCAAACGCGACCGTCAGTTCGCCGCCATGGTCCGGCGCTGGCGAGACAATCTGGCGGAAACTGAATATCGCGAAAGGGCGAGCGTCGCAGCATTGCTCGACATGAATCCCACCCGCGCAGGCCTGCCTTTCAAGGGTCAGCCGCTGCGCAACGGCAGCATGTTCGTCGCCATGCTTTCGGAAGTCTGGCATTCCGTGCGTTTCTGGCGGCTTCTGGCGTTGACGGCGATGCTTTGGACCGCCGCCCTGCTTTTCACCATCGCCTGAAGGCGGCGGCCTCTTAGAGAGAGACCGTCCGCACGATCTCGGCGCGCAGGCTGTCCAGGCCGAAGGCTTTTTCCGAGGACGTGGCCAGAACTTCCGGATAGGCGGCGGGACGCTTGCGGATTTTCTCCAGCGTTTCACTGATCACGCGGGGAACGCCCACATCCTTGATCTTGTCCGTCTTCGTCAGAACGACCTGATAGGATACGGCCGCCTTGTCGAGCAGGCTCAGAACCTCCTCGTCGTTCGGTTTTATGCCATGGCGGGAATCGATCAGCACGTAAACGCGCTTCAACGTCGCGCGGCCGCGAAGATAGTCGAAGACCAGCTTCGTCCAGGCGTCAACGTGGTCCTTGGGCGCCTGCGCATAGCCGTAACCCGGCATGTCGACCAGCGCCATCGGCGGCAGGTCGCCCGCCTCGCCGGAATAACCTTCAGGAACGAAATAGTTCAGTTCCTGCGTGCGTCCGGGCGTGTTGGATGTGCGGGCAAGTCCCTTGTGACCCACCAGCGCATTGATAAGCGAGGACTTGCCGACATTCGAACGTCCGGCGAAGGCAATCTCCGGCGGGCCTTCGGGCGGCAGGAATTTCATCGCGGGAACACCGCGAATGAATATCCAGGGTCGCCCGAACAGGGGCTTTTCGGTTGCCGGACCGGTTTCACTCATTTCGATTGCACCGGCTTTCGTTTGAACAGCCCTTTTATATTATCGAACAATTCGATCTTGGCGCCGTGGCGCTTCATGATGAGGGCCTGCTGGGAGATCGACAGCGTGTTGTTCCATGCCCAGTAGATGACCAGACCTGCCGGGAAGGAAGCCAGCATGAAGGTGAAGATCAGCGGCATCCAGGTGAAGATCATCGCCTGCGTCGGATCGGGCGGTGTCGGGTTCATGCGCATCTGCAGGAACATGGTGACGCCCATGACGAGCGGCCAGACGCCGATCATCAGGAAGTGCGGCACATCGTAGGGCAGAAGGCCGAACAGGTTGAACAGCGACGTCGGATCGGGCGCAGAAAGGTCGTGAATCCAGCCGAAGAACGGCGCATGCCGCATTTCGATGGTGACGTAGATGACCTTATAGAGCGCGAAGAAGACCGGGATCTGCAGCAGCATCGGCCAGCAGCCGGCCACCGGGTTGATCTTCTCTTCCTTGTAGAGCTGCATCATCGCCTGCTGCATGGCCATGCGGTCGTCGCCATGCTTGGCCTTCAGCTCCTCCATCTTCGGCTGCATGCGCTTCATGTTCGCCATGGACGCATATTGCTTGCTGGCGAGCGGGAAGAACAGAAGCTTCACGACGATGGTGGTAAGCAGGATGGCCAGGCCGAAATTACCAAAATAACGGAAGAAGAAATCCATCATTTTGAACATCGGCTTGGTGATGAAGTAGAACCAGCCCCAGTCGATCAGGAGGTCGAACTTCGGAATGGAATATTCGGTTTCATAACGGTCGACGAGTGGCACTTCCTTGGCGCCGGCGAAGACAAGGCTCTTCAGTTCGATGGACTGGCCGGGTTCGACCGTCATCGTGTCGCTCTTGAAATCGGCCTGGTAGCTCGGCTGATTGCCCGTGATGTGCGAGTAGCGGGTTTCGAACGGCGTCGTCTGCGGCGGAACGATAGCCGCAGCCCAATATTTGTCGGTGATGCCGAGCCAGCCGCCGGTCGCCTTCGCGACCGTTACCGGTGCTTCTTCGATGTTCTTGTATTTCTCTTCCGTCAGGCTGCCGTCTTTGCCCGAAACGCCGAGGAAACCTTCGTGGATAACGAAAACGGGCGGTATCGCCGGCTTGTTGTTACGCGTCACGCGGCCATAGGTGGCGAAGGAGACGGGTGTCTGTCCGGGGTTCTCGACCTTGTCGTTGACCGAGATCATGTAGTGCTGGTCGATCGAAACGGTACGGGAGAAAACGACGCCGTTCTGGTTGGTGTAGGTCAGCGTGACCGGCGTGGTTTCCGTCAGCTTGTCGCCGCTTGCGAGCGTCCATACCGTCGAAGGGCCGGGAACGCTGCCAGCATCGGCGCCGCCGACATAACCGAGTTCGGTGAAATAACCGTCCTTGGTATCGGAGGGCGAAAACAGCGTGATGATCGGGCTCGAGTCATCAACGGTCTCATGGTAGCCCTTGAGCCGGATGTCATCGAAACGGGCGCCGGTCAAATTGATCGAGCCGGCAATGGCGTTGGTGTCGATGGCGACGCGCTGGCTTTTTGCAATCGCTTCTTCACGCGTCGCCGTGGCGGCGGCCTGCGTGGAGGAGGCGGGCGGTGCGCCGTCGACGGTCACGCCGGGTGCGGCACCAGGTGCCTGCTGTTGCTGCGTCGTCTGCTGTTGCGCCTGGCGGGCCTCTTCGGCGCGGCGCTGCTGATCGATGCGCGGATTCATGTAAAGGAATTGCCAGGCGAGGACGATGACAACCGAAAGGGCTATCGCGATGAAGTAATTGCGGTTCTTTTCCATCATTCTTTCCTGGAGCGGGTCTCCTGGGACCGTTTCG
This sequence comes from Rhizobium nepotum 39/7, assembly GCF_000949865.1. Lineage (GTDB taxonomy): Bacteria > Pseudomonadota > Alphaproteobacteria > Rhizobiales > Rhizobiaceae > Agrobacterium > Agrobacterium nepotum. Next base: position 59,164 of record NZ_JWJH01000015.1, read on the forward strand.
GTTTCGCCGTTCCTTCAATTCGCTCGGTAAGGAGAGACTGAAGTTTCGGGAAGGCCGTATTGAGCACGTCCCTGCGGGCGACAATCACATAGTCATGTCCGGGCTTCATTGCGAATCCGGCAGAAAGCCTCACGGCTTCCTTGAGACGGCGGCGCATGCGATTTCGCTCGACCGCGTTGCCTTGTCTTTTCGTTACGGTGAAACCGACCCGAGGTTCGGTTTCCTGGGTTTTCCGGTCGAGGACTTCCAGAAGAAAGGTGCCTCCCCGCCGCTTTTCCCCCGTCTGAACGGCAAGAAAATCCGACCGGTTTTTAAGCCGGCCGGGCAGTTTTTTTGTCTTGCTCATGTGCCCGCGACTTTCATCGGGCCACAGAGACGGCAATTAAGCCGACAGACTTGCGCGGCCGCGCGCACGGCGGGCTGCGAGAACTTTACGACCGCCGGCAGTAGCCATACGGGCACGGAAACCATGACGACGCTTGCGAACAAGCTTGGATGGCTGGAATGTACGCTTCGACATTTATTTAATACCGCGGTGTGCGGCCCTTCTTGAATTTGCAACTATTTTGCAAGAGCGTTTCGTTTTTTGCACGGCTAACCCCGCCTGGGCGAGCTTTTTAATGGCCGAGCGTGCGCGGCTTATAAGGGCATAGGCCGAGCAAAGTCAATTGCCGAAGGGGTTTTCGCGGTTCACCTTTTGCGGAAGCGCCATGAAATCGGCTTCGCGCATGGGCGGCGCGAGCGCATTCCGGCGCGCGATCGATAAAATCTGAAATTCTTTCTTAACGCAGCATTGATAAATGTTGTCATGGGAAAAGTTATGCCAGCTTCCCTTTTTTCACCGTGCCGCTGGCTTTTTGGGGGAACGAAGTTGAGAATTCGCGGTCGTATCAATCTTCTTGTCGGGCTGATGAGCCTTGTTGCCTGTACCATCGGTGGTCTGTCCATATATGCGGTCAGCGAGTTCCAGGTGCGTACGGCCGGATACGAAAAAGCGGCGGAGCGCGCCTATAAGGGCGAAGCGCTCAACCGTCTTGTTACCGCAGTCGTGATGGAGGCGCGCGGTGTCTACGCCGCCCCCGATATGGAAAAGGCGGCACCTTTCGCTGATGGCATCGTGAAGAACCTCGACGCCATGGAAAAGCTGATCGCGACCTGGACCCCTCTCGTTCCGACGGAACAGAAGGCGGCCTTCGACAATCTCTCCAGCCGCTTCAAGGAATTCAAGGCCTTCCGTCTGGAAACGGCGCGGCTTGCCCGGGAAGTCAGCCCGCAGGCGGCCAACCAGCAGGGTAACAACGATGCGAACCGGGCCAACCGGAAAGCCTATCAGGCGGAAATCGACGCCGTTGTGAAAAACGACATTGCCGAGCTTGCCACCGTCAAGGCGGGCATTGCCGGTTTTGTGACGACCACCTTCTGGCTGGTCATCACCGTCACCGGCAGCGGCATATTGGCCGGCGCGGCATTCGGCCTTTACATCGGGGCGCGGCAGCTGAGTGCGCCCATCCGCAACGTTTCTGAAGTCATGAACGCCGTAGCGGACGGAAATCTGGACGCGGACGTGCCTTATCTCGGACGTAACGACGAAATCGGCGAAATGGCGGCGGCTGTCGAGGTCTTCAAGAAGAACGGCCGTGAGGTGCGCCGCATGAATGCGCAGGAAACCGCAATGCGCGCCAAGAGCGACGATCTGCAGGCCGGCATGGCCGTCGTCGTCGACGCTGCGGCCCAGGGCGATTTCAGCCGACGTATCAACAAGGACTACGGCGACGAGAACCTCAATCGTTTTGCCGAGACGATCAATGCCTTGTTGACCGGCGTGGACAATGGCGTCTCCGAGACCAGCCGCGTCATCGAAGGTCTGGCGCGGGGCGATCTGACGGAAAAGATGGACGGCGAGTTTCGCGGTGTGTTCGCCGAACTCCAGGCGAACGTCAACCAGACGCTGACCAAGCTGCGGGAGACGATGCGGGAGGTGCGCAGCAGCACCGAGGGCATCAGCGGCAATGCGAACGAATTGCGCTCGGCAGCCGACGACCTGTCGAAGCGGACGGAACAGCAGGCTGCGGCACTGGAGGAAACCTCCGCCGCGCTGGACGAGATCACGGCCGTCGTTCGCAATTCCACGGACCGCGCGCAGGAAGCCAGCACGATGGTTGCCGAGACCAAGCAGAAGACGGAAGAATCCGCCAATGTCGTGCGTGACGCCGTCTCCGCGATGGACCGCATAGAAAAAGCCTCGCGGGAAATCAGCCAGATCATCAATGTTATTGACGAGATCGCCTTCCAGACCAACCTTCTGGCGTTGAATGCGGGTGTCGAGGCGGCCCGTGCGGGCGATGCGGGCAAGGGCTTCGCCGTCGTCGCACAGGAAGTGCGCGAACTGGCGCAACGCTCCGCAACGGCTGCAAAGGACATCAAGGCGCTGATCACCAAATCCGGCGAAGAGGTCGGCCGCGGCGTGTCGCTGGTTCAAAGAACCGGCAGCGCGTTGAGCGAGATCGAGACGCGTGTTCTGGCGATCAACGAGCACATCCACTCGATTGCCACGGCAGCGAGAGAGCAATCCACCGGGTTGCACGAAGTCAACACGGCGATCAACCAGATGGACCAGGTGACGCAGCGCAATGCCGCCATGGTCGAGGAGACATCGGCCGCGACCCACAGGCTGAGTGGCGAGGCGGGCCATCTCGTGACGCTGGTGTCGCGCTTCAAGGTCGGCGCCGAGGATGCTCAGCTCCGCTCCCGCGCTGAGCAGCCGCTGCGGCCTGTGGCGGTGTCCGGCAGGGCAGCGGCTGTCGCCTCTCCGGCCCGCAAATTGATGAACAGCGTCAGCCGTGCCCTCAATGCCCAGCCGGCCGCAGCGTCGGCGAACGGGGACTGGCAGGAGTTCTGAGGCGTCGCCTCAGGTTTTGTTTGCCACCGGTTTTACATCAACCGCCGCCCCCTCCCGGGCGGCGTTTGTTTTTCCGACAGTGAAGCTGTTTGTTTTGCAACGCATTGGAAAAATATCTGTTAGGTCCTATTATCGTGCTTGCATATAAACCGAGCCGTTCCACCGAAGCGGCGGCGCGCATACAGGATCAGGGCCCGGTGTTTTCTAAAGGCGTAGACAGCTTGGACGGCACGGAGAACAATCCGGTGCACTGTGTGCCGGGATTGACCGGAGGTCTTTCGGGGCGGCTGCTGTTGCTTACCGTCATTTTCGTGATGATTGCCGAAGTGCTGATCTTCGTGCCTTCGGTCGCCAATATGCGCCTTTCGTGGCTGCGGGACCGCCTGAACACGGCCGCCGCCGCCGGCGCGGTGATCGATGGCCTGCAGGCCGAATTGCCACGAAGCGTGCAGAACGACACGCTGATGGCCACCGGGGCGAAGCTTATCGCGCTGCGCAAGGACGGCACGTCGCGCCTGCTCGCCGTGGCGGAAACGCCGCCCGGGGTCGATGAGCAATATGATCTTTCCGATGTTTCGCAACTGGCTGCGGTACGGGACGCGTTCTCCACATTGCTGTTTGGCGGCAATCGCGTCATCCGCGTTTTCGATGTCGTCGGCGACAGCGACACCATCATCGAACTGGTGCTGGGCGAAAACAAGCTGCGGGCGGCGATGCTCGCTTATGCCCGCAACGTTTTCCTGATCTCCATCGTCCTGTCGCTCGTGACCGCTGGTCTTATCTTTGTTTCCATCAACCGCATCATGATCCGGCCCATACGCCGCCTGACGCTCGGCATGCAGCGTTTTTCCGAGGAGCCCGGCAATCCCGAGCGGATTTTCGTGCCGGAGGAAGGAAGCGACGAGCTGGCTGTCGCCGGACGTCACCTTTCCGACATGCAGACTGAGTTGCAGAAAACCCTGCGGCAACAGAAGAACCTCGTGGATCTCGGTCTGGCGGTTTCGAAGATCAACCATGACATGCGCAATATCCTGTCATCCGCGCAGCTCATGTCGGACCGGCTGGTGGATGCCAAGGATCCGATGGTCCGGAGCTTTGCACCGAAACTGCTGCGCACGATCGACCGCGCCGTCGCCTACACAAGCGAGGTTCTGGCCTATGGGCAGGCGACGGAGGGCGCGCCGAAACGCAAGACGGTTCACTTGAGCAATCTGGTGCGGGATGTGCGCGACATTCTGGCGCTGGAGCCTGAAAGCGGCATTGAGTTTCAGGACAGTGTGCCCGCCGATCTCACTGTCGATGCGGATGCCGAGCAGCTTTTCCGGGTGATCCACAATCTCTGTCGCAATGCCGTTCAGGCCCTGCAGTCCGACGCGACGAATACCACGCCACGGTATCTTTCGATTTCGGCCCAGAGGGCCGGCAGCGTTGTCAGCATCGTCATAGACGACAACGGGCCGGGCATGCCGCGTAAGGCGAAAGAGAATCTGTTTTCCGCCTTCAGGGGATCGGCCCGTTCCGGCGGCACAGGCCTCGGGCTCGTTATTGCGCGGGAACTGGTGCTTGCCCATGGCGGCACGATCGCGCTTGTCGAAAAACCCGGTCCCGGCACGCAGTTCCGCATTGAGATCGCCGACCGCGCCGCTTCCGTGCATGCGGCCAGAACCGCCTGAAAATTCGGACCGGAGACAGTTCGGGGCGATCGCCACACCCGCCGGATTATGCGCCACATACGACCCCTCGAAAACGGCCTCTTTGGAATTACTAGTATAATCAATAGGATACGTGAATTGCTGCGGAAAAATGACAATTTCGAAGCGAAATCACTTGCAATCGGAATGAGGACGTTTTAGAGGATCGCCACGCCACCGGAAACGACCGGAACGGCACGCACCCGTAGCTCAGCTGGATAGAGCACCAGACTACGAATCTGGGGGTCAGGAGTTCGAATCTCTTCGGGTGCGCCATTTCTCTTCTCATAAAAATATAGTGATACGCCCCGCGCCAGCCGCCATTTTGTCACGCTGTGCAGCACGGGCGTTATCGGCATTGGAATAAGGTCCGCAAGGCCGGACAGATTCCGCACTTCCCGAAAATGTGCTAAGGTCACCGGGTCATTCGATGACCGCAGGTGAAAGCCATGTTGGAAACGGACAAGGTGTTTGCCGGGTCTATCCCGGAAAACTACGACCGATATATGGTGCCGTTGATTTTCGAGCCATTCGCCCGGGACCTGGCGCGGCGGGCGGCGGCATTGATGCCGGTCGATGTTCTGGAAATCGCCGCAGGCACCGGGGTCGTTACCCGCGAACTGGCACCCGGATTGTCGCCTGCTGCCAACTATGTCGTGACCGATCTCAACCAGCCGATGCTCGACTTTGCGGCATCGCGACAGGCGCCGGATAGTCGCATCCAGTGGCGTCAGGCAGATGCTCAGACCTTGCCGTTTGAAAATGCGACTTTCGATCTCGTTTTCTGCCAGTTCGGCGCGATGTTCTTCACCGACCGCTTGTCCGCCTATCGCGAAGCGAAGAGGGTGCTGAAGCCCGGCGGACATTATTTATTCAACGTGTGGGATAGCATCGAAGAAAATCACTTCGCGAATGAGGTGACGAACGCCCTTGCACGCATGTTCCCTGAGGATCCGCCGCGTTTCATGGTGCGCACCCCGCACGGTTACCACGATAAGGCGTTGATACGTAGCGAGCTGGAAAGTGCCGGGTTTTCCCGCGTGGTGATCGAGACGATATCGGCGCAAAGCCGGGCCCCGTCGCCGCGCATTCCGGCTGTCGCCTATTGTCAGGGAACTGTTCTTCGGACCGAAATCGAAGCCAGAGCGCCGGGAAAACTGGAGGAGGCGACGAACTGCGCCGCATCCGCAATTGAAGCGCGGTATGGCAGCGGCGAGGTTGCCGCCAAAATTCAGGCGCACGTGATTCTGGCTGCCGGTTAGAATACCGGATGCCCCGGTGCAGCCAGGCCGGTTTTAGTCGATAAATCCGGGTCCGGATATTCGGAGCGCGCCCTTAATATTAGTCGTCTTCGATGGATGCCTATGTCACAAGGCCCGGCGATGAGCCGAGATTGCCGGGCTTTCCGGTGTCACCGAACTTTCTGCAAACCTTCGTCATATTGTCATACAATATAAGCATATGCGCTTCAGAAAAAGGAGCGCAGAATGACGCCACAATCACTTGAACTTTCGGGCATCGGTAAAGGCTTTGGAGCCGACGATGTTCTGAAAGAGATCGATCTCTCCATCCGTCCCGGAGAGTTTTTGTCCCTCGTCGGCATGTCTGGCTGTGGCAAGTCCACACTGTTGCGCATCATCGCAGGGCTGGAAACGCCGGATCGCGGTTCGGTCACGATCGGCGGTCAGGATGTGACGGAGATCGATCCGAGCGACCGCAATCTGGCGATGGTGTTCCAGTCCTACGCGCTTTACCCGCATATGAACGTGCGCCAGAATATCGCGACACCGCTTCGGATGCGGCGTCTGCCCTTTGTCGCACGGTTGCCGCTGATCGGACGGATGGCGGCGCCGGCCGATACGCTGCGTGAGATCGATGCCGCTGTCGAACAGGCGGCCGAGACCCTGCAGATCGCGCATCTGCTGGATCGTAAACCGGCGCAGCTTTCCGGTGGCCAGCGTCAGCGCGTGGCGCTTGCCCGGGCGCTGGTGCGCTCGCCCGCCGCATTCCTGATGGATGAGCCGCTCTCCAACCTCGACGCCAAGCTTCGCGCCCATATGCGCGAGGAACTCGTGGGGCTGCACCGGCGGCTGGGCGCGACCTTCATCTACGTCACCCACGATCAGATCGAGGCCATGACCATGTCGGACCGCATCGCGCTGATGTCGGAAGGTCGCATCGAGCAGCTCGGCACGCCGGATGAACTGTACCGGAAACCAGCGACACTGACGGTTGCGCGCTTTATCGGCACGCCATCGATCAACCTGCTGCCGGTGGAACTCGATGCTGAGGGCAAGGTCACGGCTTTTGGGCGCGATCTTGGTGTCGCGGCCTCGGGTCGCGATGTCGGTCCGGCGACGCTCGGCATTCGCGCCGAGGATTTGCGTCCAGGTATCGAAGGTTTCGCGGTGCGGATAACCCGCAGCGAAACCCACGGTGCGGACCGTTTCGTGAGCTGCCGTCTTCTGAGCGACGAGACGGTGACCATCACCCTGCGTCAGACCGCCGGTGAGGCGTTGGGCGCGGATGAGAACGGCGTGATGAACCTCGGCTTTGCGCCGGAGCGCGTGCATCTCTTCGCCGCAGACGGCCTGCGCCGCAAGACGACCGTGCGTGAAATGGTGCCGGCATGACGGCGGTTGATTTTTCCCCGGCTGCGCGCGCAAAAGCTCGTCCGCGCCTGTCGAAAGCGGACCGGCGGATGATCTGGCGTGGGCTGATGTTCGCAGCACCGGCGAGCCTGTTGCTTTTGGCGATCTATATCGTTCCGATACTCGTTCTGGCCGGTTTTTCCGTCACCGATTACAAGCTTGGCGCGCTCTCCACCCGCTTTGTGGGCCTCGGCAATTTCGTCAAGGCTTTTCACGACCCGGTTTTCCTGCGTGCACTGGCGAATACGGCCATCTATGCGGCCATCGTCATTCCCCTGGGCGTGTTTCTGGCGCTCGGCGTGGCCCTGCTCGTTTATAACCGCAAGCGCAGCCGCGCCTTTTGGGAAGTGGCCTATTTTCTTCCCGTCACCGCGACGCTCGTTGCCATGGCGACCGTGTGGCAATTCCTGCTGCACCCTTCGCTTGGCCCGGTGAATGCGGCGATCAAGTGGTTCGGCTTCGAGCCCGTCGCGTTCCTTTCCAACCCCGTTCTCCTCATTCCCACCATGGCGCTGATGGGTGTCTGGCAGGTTCTGGGCTTCAACATGGTGCTGTTCCTCGCCGGCCTCACCGCCATTTCGAAGGATCTGCATGAGGCCGTGAGGCTGGACGGGGCGAAAAACCCGGTCGACCGTTTTTTGACGGTGACGTGGCCGATGCTGGGGCCGACGACGATGTTTGTGGTGGTCACCACCTCGATCTCGGCCTTCAAGGTGTTCGAGACGGTCGCCGTGCTGACCAAGGGTCGCTTCGGCTCCGAAACACTGCTTTTCGATCTCTATCTTGAGGGTTTCGAATATTCCAACACCGGTTATGCCGCCGCGCTGACGGTGATCTTCCTCGTCATCGTGCTGATCCTGTCGATCGGCCAGACGCTGCATATGGACCGGAAGGTGCACTACTGATGGCCGCGCTCCGTAAATATCTCCCGCATCTCGTTCTGGCGCTCGGCGCTTTCGTGATGCTCCTGCCGTTCTACTGGATGATGTTGACATCGATCCGCTCGCCGGCGGAAATATTCGACGTTTCTCTCTGGCCGATCCCCGCGAAATTCGATGCCGTCGAAAACTATACCCGGGCAACGGGCCAGGTGCCGATGGCGCGTTTCATGCTGAACGGCGTCATCGTCTGCGTCGGCATCCTCGTCGTGCAGGTCCTGACATCGGTTCCCGCAGCCTATGCGCTGGCGAAGCTCAGGTTTCCGGGTCGCAAGCTGCTGCTGGGTCTGGTCATCGCGGCACTTTGCGTTCCCATTCAGGCGCTTGCCCTGCCGCTTTTCGTCGGTCTGGCGAAGACGGAACTGTTGAACACCTATTTTGCGATGATGATGCCGTTCTTCCTCTCGGTCTTCGCCATCTTCCTGTTCAACCAGTCCTTCCGCAGCTACCCGGACGAAATCATCGAGGCGGCCCGCATGGATGGTTTTTCGGAAATGGAGATTTGCTGGGGACTGGTGCTGCGCGGCTCGCTGCCCTCGCTCGCCGCTTTCTCGATCTTCTCGCTCGTCGCCCACTGGAACGACCTTTATTGGCCGATGATCGTGGTCTCCGACACCAATCTGGCCCCGCCGCCGCTCGGCATGATGCTCTTCGCGGATGTCGAATCCGGCGCCAATTACGGTGCGCTGATGGCGGGCGCGACACTGATTACCGCGCCAATGGTGCTGTGCTTCCTCCTCGCACGGCGGCATTTCATCGCCGGTATTACCATGACCGGCGTCAAGTGACGCCGTTCAAGCTCCTCCTCCCAACCCTTCTGGAGAATGACATGAAAATCAACCGACGCGCTCTGATGGGCGGTCTGGCACTCGGCGTGGCCTTTGCAGGCCTCGCAACGCCGGTTCTCGCCAACGAAATCACGCTCAACGTTCTCTACAACCTGCCGGGCTTCACGAAATTCCATCAGCCACTGGCCGATGAGTTCATGAAGAAAAACCCTGATGTGAAGATCAACTTCCTCGCTCCGGCCGCAGGCTACAATGAAGGCCAGCAGCAGGTTCTGCGCTCGGCCGTCACGGGCAATCTGCCTGATGTTTATTTCTCGGGTTACAACCTGACGGCGGAACTGGTGCACACGCTCGCACCGCGCAACCAGATCACCGATCTTAGCCCGTTCATCCAGGCTGAAGGCGGTCAGGCGTTCCTCGACAAGAACTACAGCCCGAAGATGGCGGCACTCGGCCAGATCGACGGCAAGCAGTACGGCCTGCCGGTCAATGCGTCCTCGCCGATCATCTATATCAACTCCGACCTCGTCACCAAGGCCGGTGGCGATCCGGACAAGATGCCGACGACCTTCCCGGAACTCATTGCTCTTGCCAAGAAGATCAAGGCTCTCGACCCGAAGTTCGCGGGCATGAGCTACGACATCAACGGCTGGCCGGATGACTGGTTGTGGCAGGCGTTCATTTACGAGCAGGGCGGCAAGCTCGTTGACGAAAAGACCAAGACGGTTGCTTTCGACAATGAAATCGGCCTCAACGCGCTGAAGATGGCTCGCCAGTTCGTCACCGAAGGCGGCCAGAACCTGCTCGACTGGGATCAGTCGCGCCAGCAGTTCGGTGCAGGCCTCACCGGCTTCATCTTCTCCACCCCGGCCCACGTCCAGACCATCACCGGTCTGGTTGGCGACCGCTTCAAGCTGAAGACGGCGACCTTCCCGCTCGACAACAAGGAAAAGGGCGGCGTGCCGACCGGTGGCAACTCTGCCGTTATCCTGACGCAGGAAAAGGCCAAGCAGGATGCTGCCTGGAAATACCTGAAGTGGATCACCGGCCCCGAGGCGCAGAACACCATCGTTCGCATCACGGGCTACCTGCCGACCAACAAGCTGGCCACCGGTCCGGACTTCCTCGCGCCCTATTACGTCGAGAACCCGAATGTGAAGACCGCGTCGCTTCAGGCTGACCGTTCTCTGCCCTGGGCCGGTTATCCGGGTGGCGATTCCGTCCGCATCTGGCGCACGCAGCGCGACATCATCGGCACCGTCATGCGCGGTGAAGTGACGCCGGAAGCCGGTCTCAAGCAGATCGTCGAGCAGACCAACGCCTTGCTGAAATAAGCGAAACCATCGGGGCTGCGGGAAAACCCATTCCCGCAGCCATTTTGCGCAGAAAGACCGACAATGAAGATCATCCAGATCACCGACACCCATCTTCTGCCGCCGGGCATCGCGATAAACGGCGTGGACCCCGAAAAGCAGCTGCGCGCGGCGATATCAGATATCATCGAAAAACACGCCGACGCCGATCTTCTTGTCATGACGGGCGATCTTTGCAATTACGGTGAGCCGGAGGCCTATGAGCTGCTGCGCGACATTCTCGCGCCCGTATCCTTGCCCATGCGCCTCATGCTCGGCAATCACGACCGCCGCCCGGAATTCGTGGCGGCTTTTCCCGAACAGCCACGGGACGAAAACGGCTATATCCAGTCCTTTATCGATACCGAATTCGGCCGCCTGCTGTTTCTCGACAGCCATGAGGCAGATGTCATCGGCGGCATCTACGGGGCGGATCGTCTGACATGGCTGGACAGCGCGCTTGAAGGTGCCGGCGACCTGCCGGTGACGGTTTTCATTCACCACCCGCCGATGGATTGCGGTATCCGGCATTTCGAAAACATCGGCATGCATGACGACGGCGCAATCATGCGTCGCCTCGCCGCTCATCAAGCCGGCGTGCGCCATATTGTTTTCGGTCACATTCATGTTCCGATGGCGGGCACCAGCGCGGAGGGCATAGCCTATAGTTCCGGTCAGGCCTGCGCGCACCGTTTCATCACCGATATCGCGGTTGTCGATCCCCTGTGGACGGGCGGCAACCCCTGTTACCGGGTGATCAGCCTCGGTGCGTTCGGCTTGCGCGCCTATGATGCCGAAGTGGGGCAGGCCGTACTCGGTCAGGCCTCCGCTTGTGAAGGCCCCTGATCTCGCGCGATTTTCCACGATACGATAAAAATCACATCGCATCTCCTCGGACCCATAGCCTGACAATTGGGTCCGTTTGGACACACCGGGGCGGAAATCTCCACCGTTTCGCGATGGTTGCTGGCGCGGCAGTTCCGCCTCCGGTAGAAATTCCTATCCTCCGGCCGCTATCCAGCTGCCTCTGGGTTGTAGGAGAATGATGTGATGCCCATTCGCTTCGTGGCCGTGATCGCGATTGTTGCCGTGCTTGCCAGCTGCGGCGGGCGTCCCATCGGGGTCATGACACCGACCGGGCAGACCGTGGCGGGGACGACTCCCGTCAATCTTCTGGTCGCCACGACCCGCGCGCCATCGGAAAATACCGCCGTGCTTTTCGGCGGCGAGCGCGGAACGGGTTTGAAGGTCGATGCGGTCACCATCTCCATTCCGCCCAAGGCCAACCGCAAGGTCGGGCAAGTGCAATGGCCGAAAAAGCTGCCGCCGAACCCGCTGAAGGATTTCACCACGGTGGCGGTGGAGCCTATTCATTCCGAGGCGGAGACGAAAAGCTGGATCAGCAGACATATCCAGAAAGATCGCCGCGTGCTGGTTTTCGTGCACGGTTTCAACAACCGCTACGAAGACTCGGTCTACCGCTTTGCCCAGATCGTCTATGATTCCGGCACGGATGTCGTTCCTGTCGTTTTCACATGGCCATCGCGAGCCAGCATTTTCGACTATAATTACGACAAGGAAAGCACCAACTACTCGCGCGATGCGCTGGAGGAACTGCTGACCCGTCTCGCAAAGGACAGGTCCATCGGCGAGGTCACCGTCATGGCGCACTCCATGGGCACATGGCTTGCGGTGGAAGCGTTGCGCCAGATGGCCATCCGCAATGGCCGCGTCGATCCGAAGATCGGCAATGTCATTCTGGCCGCGCCAGATCTCGATGTGGATGTGTTCAGCAGGCAGTTCACAAGCCTCGGCAAGACGCCGCCGAAATTCACGCTGTTCGTCTCGCAGGATGACCGCGCGCTCAGCCTGTCGCGCCGCATCTCCGGCAATGTCGACCGGCTGGGCCAGATCGACCCATCGGTCGAGCCCTATCGCAGCCAGCTGGAAAAAGCCGGCATTACCGTGCTGGATTTGACCAAGCTGCAATCGGGAGACCGGCTGAACCATGGCAAATTCGCCGAAAGCCCTGAGGTTGTCCGCCTGATCGGCGACCGCCTGATCGCCGGCCAGACGGTGACGGATTCCGATGTCGGTCTGGGTGAGGCTCTGGGCGCGGTCAGCATCGGTGCTGCGCAAACGGTCGGAACGGCGGCGAGCGTCGTGGTCAGCGCACCGATTGCGGTGTTCGATCCGCGCACGCGTGAAAATTACGGCAGGCAGGTCGAACGGCTCGGCCGCTCCGTCGAAAACACCGTCGGATCGGTGGGCGATACCGCCGGCTCCGTGGTGGACGATCAGGCGCTTCAGCAGTCGAGATTGAATTGCGAGGCGACCGCCAATCGAAACCGGGCGGAATGCCGCAGCCGCTAGATCATGATTGAGAGCTGATAGCGAAAACCATAAGCGGTTTTCGCTATCAGCTCTCGCAGATTTGTATACAGCTTGTATTTTTATCTGTAATATCGGTCAACAACTCAACTTCCGGAGTAAGACCCCATGCGTTGGAAACGCACCCTGCAGCTTCTCGATGTGCATTGTGAAGGCGAAATCGGCCGTGTCGTCACCGGTGGCGCGCCGAAAATTCCCGGCGACACCGTCGCCGAGCAGCTTCACTGGATGAACACCGATCCGCAAGGGGAAGCCCTGCGCCGTTTCCTGACACTGGAACCGCGCGGCACGCCCATGGGGTCGATCAATCTTCTCCTGCCGCCGAAGCATCCCGACGCGCATGCCGCCTTCGTCATACTCCAGCCGGATCAGGCGCATGCCAGCTCCGGCTCTAATTCCATCTGCGCGACGACAGCGCTGCTGGAAAGCGGAATGGTGGAGATGCAGGAACCGGAAACCGTCATCATCCTCGAAACGGCGGCCGGTCTGGTCAAGGCCACGGCCACCTGCCGCGACGGGCGCTGCGAAAAGGTCAAGCTGACCATGGTGCCGTCCTTCGTGCATGAGCTGGATGTGACCATCGACACGCCCGAATGGGGCAAGGTGACGATGGACATCTCCTATGGCGGCATTTTTTACGCGCTTGTCGATGTGCGCCAGATCGGCTTGACCATCGAGAAGGCGAATGCGGCAAAGCTGGTTGCGGCGGGCATGATCCTGAAAGACCTGGTCAACCGTGAAATGACGGTCGTGCATCCGGAAATCCCTGCCATTTCCGGCGTTGCCTATGTGATGTTCCGTGATGTCGATGCGGACGGTTCCATCCGCACCTGCACCACCATGTGGCCGGGCCGGGCGGATCGCTCGCCCTGCGGCACCGGTAATTCCGCCAATCTTGCGACGCTTTACGCGCGCGGCAAGGTGAAGGTGGGAGACGAATACAAGTCCCGTTCGATTATCGGCTCGGAGTTCGATGTCGGCCTTTCCGCCGTCACCGAAGTGGCGGGCCGTCCGGCTGTCATTCCCACCATTGCCGGGCGCGGTTTCACCTTCGGACTGCACCAGGTCGGTCTCGATCCCTTCGATCCCTTTGCCGATGGGTTTGCCATGACGGATGTCTGGGGTCCGGAAGCGGGTGGCATCTGAGGTTCGCTTCAAAAAAATGACATTTACAGCCGCCCGATGCCCATCGGCGGCTGTTTTCCTGTGACGAAAGATGCTAAGCGGGCGCCAATTCCGTCATGCTCCGAGGTATCCCGATGAAGTCGCTCACCCTTCGCCGCCCTGATGACTGGCATCTGCATTTGCGCGATGGCGCCATGCTGGAAGGCGTGATCGGAGATACGAGCCGCCATTTCGCCCGCGCCATCATCATGCCGAACCTCGTGCCGCCGGTCGTCACCTGCGCTGACGCCCGCGCCTATCGCGAGCGGATCGTCAAGGCCATTCCGGCCGGCGATCGTTTCGAACCGCTGATGACGCTTTATCTTACCGAAGACACCCAGGCCGACGATGTGGAAGAGGGCAAGAAAAGCGGTCTCATCACCGCCGTGAAGCTCTATCCGGCCGGCGCGACCACGAATTCCCATGGCGGCGTGCGCGATTTCAACAAGGCGATGCCGGTTCTGGAGCGCATGGCGAAGATCGGCCTGCCGCTTTGCGTGCATGGCGAGGTGACAACGCCGGAAGTCGATATTTTCGACCGCGAGAAAGCCTTCATCGATACGGTTCTGGAGCCTCTGCGCCAGCGCCTGCCTGAGCTGAAAGTGACGATGGAGCACATCACCACCCGCGACGGCATGGACTACATCAAGTCGTCCAAGGCCAATCTGGCCGGCTCCATCACCACCCACCACCTCATCATCAACCGCAACGCCATTCTGGTCGGCGGTATCAAGCCGCATTATTATTGCCTGCCCGTCGCCAAGCGCGAGGAGCACCGGCTGGCCCTGCGCGAAGCCGCAACTTCGGGCGATGTCCGCTTCTTCCTCGGTACGGATTCCGCCCCGCATGTGGATCCGCTAAAGGAATGCGCCTGCGGCTGCGCCGGCATCTACACCTCGATCAACACCATGAGCTGTCTGGCACACGTCTTCGAGCAGGAAAACGCCCTCGACAAGCTGGAAGCCTTCGCCTCCCTCAACGGTCCCGCCTGGTACGGGCTGGCGCCGAATGAGGAGACGATCACGCTGGTCAAGCGCGAGGAAGCGGTGTCGTTTCCCGAAAAAATCGAGACGGGCGCCGGGCCGGTGACCGTATTCGACCCGATGTTCCCGCTGCACTGGGATGTAAGCTGATTTTTTAACCGCCGGCACTGCTGGCGGTTTTGTTATGGTCTTCAGGCTTCCGCCGATAAATTCCGGTGCCGCCTGCGGACATCTTCAATGCTGAACCGAGACATTGTGCTTTCCGAAACCGATCGCGGTTTTCGGAGCGATAAACCAAGGCCGAAAAAGGAGAACGCCTATGAACCATTTCACATTCACCGACCGCGCCGTCGTAGCGGAACTGGTTGCGAAGATGTTGTGGGAAATTAAGGCGGTCCACTTCAATTCCGAAAGCCCCTACACCTTCGCCTCAGGCATGAAGAGCCCTGTTTACATCGACATGCGCAAGCTCATTTCCTTCCCGCGCATTCGCTCCGCGACAATGGATTTTGCGGCGGCGGTGGTGATGCGCGAGGCGGGTTTCGAGAAATTCGACTGCGTGGCGGGCGGTGAAACCGCCGGCATTCCTTTCGCCGCTTTCCTTGCGGAGCGCCTTGGCCTGCCGATGATCTACTGCCGCAAGAAGCCGAAAGGCCACGGCCGCAACGCCCAGATCGAAGGCCATATGCCGGAAGGTGCCCGCGTTCTCGTCATCGAGGATCTGACGACGGCCGGCGGCTCGA
The DNA here is from genome assembly GCF_000949865.1 of Rhizobium nepotum 39/7. Taxonomy (GTDB): domain Bacteria; phylum Pseudomonadota; class Alphaproteobacteria; order Rhizobiales; family Rhizobiaceae; genus Agrobacterium; species Agrobacterium nepotum. The sequence continues at coordinate 74,764 of NZ_JWJH01000015.1, forward strand.
TGTTCACCTTCATCGACGCCATCCGCGCGGCGGGCGGCATCGTCGATCACGGCATCGCGCTGTTTTATTACGGTATCTTCGAAGAGGCCGAAGCTCGCTTCACCAACGGCAATGTCAAGCTGCATTACCTGACCACCTGGCGTGATGTTCTGGCTGTCGCCCGGGCTGAAAAACTGTTCGATGAAAAGACCCTGTCGGAGGTGGAAGCCTTCCTCGACAAACCGCTGCCATGGTCGGCGAAGAACGGCGGCGTCAGCGAATTGCCGCAATCATGATTTCGGATATGGCCAGCCCGGCTTTGTGGCTGGCCTTCCGATCGATCTTCGTCTAAATCGATTTAAGTCCATTTGATTTGCTGTTTGAGGAGGACCGTAATGATCCTGTGTTGTGGTGAAGCCCTGATCGACATGCTGCCCCGGCAGACGACGCTGGGTGAGGCGGGTTTTGCCCCTTATGCCGGCGGAGCGGTCTTCAACACGGCGATTGCGCTGGGGCGTCTCGGCGTCCCGTCCGCATTCTTCACGGGTCTTTCCGATGACATGATGGGCGACATTCTGCGGACGACCCTGCGGGCGAGCAACGTCGATTTCAGCTATTGTGCAACGCTTTCGCGGCCGACAACCATTGCCTTCGTCAAGCTGGTGGATGGCCATGCCACCTATGCCTTTTATGATGAAAACACCGCCGGCCGGATGATCACCGAAGCCGAGCTTCCAGCGCTGGGAGCTGACTGCGAGGCGCTGCATTTCGGCGCGATCAGCCTCATTCCGGAACCCTGCGGCAGCACCTATGAGGCGTTGATGGTGCGCGAGCATCAAAGCCGCGTCATTTCGCTCGATCCGAATATCCGCCCCGGCTTTATCAAGGACAAGCAGTCGCACATGGCCCGCATTCGTCGCATGGCGGCGATGTCGGATATCGTGAAATTCTCCGACGAAGACCTCGAATGGTTCGGCCTGGAAGGCGATGAGGACACGCTCGCCCGCCACTGGCTGCATCACGGCGCGAAACTCGTCGTCGTCACCCGCGGCGCCAAGGGTGCGGTCGGTTACACCGCCAATTTCAAGGTGGAAGTGGCTTCCGAGCGGGTGGAGGTCGTCGATACGGTCGGCGCGGGTGATACATTCGACGCCGGCATTCTGGCCTCGCTGAAAATGCAGGGCCTTCTGACCAAGGCGCAGGTTGCTTCGCTTACGGAAGAGCAGATCAGAAAGGCATTGGCGCTGGGCGCGAAGGCTGCTGCGGTCACTGTCTCGCGGGCTGGCGCAAATCCGCCTTTCGCGCATGAAATCGGGTTGTAAGCAGGGCGTGTGCGCCATCTTCGAATAGGTGGCTGGTTGCCCGTCACGCTCGCTAAAGCCGTAAAAAACCGTTATTTGGATATCAAGAAGCTTGTGTCCGCCGGTTTTTCACGAAACAAGCGTCGCATGAGCGATCTGACAATCCATCCTTTCGATTTCGACCCGACCTATGGCATGCGGCGCGAGCAGCTGCTGGCCATTACCCCGCCTGAAGCGCCACCCGGCTTCGATGATTTCTGGAAGAAGCGTTATCGCCGCGCGCTCGCCACGGATCCGAGGCCGGTGTTGCGCAAAAGCAAGCTCAACCATCCCCGCTGGCACGTCCTCGATATTACCTACACCTCGACCGGTGGCTTCCGCATCGGCGGCTGGATGCTTCTGCCGCGTGAGGGACAGGTGCGTCGTGGTCTTGTCGTCGGTCATGGCTACGGCGGGCGCGGCGAGCCCGATTTCGATGTACCGGTGGAAGAAACGGCCGTGCTGTTTCCCTGCTTTCGTGGGCTTTCGCTGAGCGCCTGCCCGCCGATTTCGTCCGATCCTGCCCTTCATGTTCTCTATAACATCGACAGGAAGGACGATTACATCATCGGTGGCTGCGTCGATGATCTGTGGATCGCCGTTTCCACACTCGTGACCCTCTATCCATGGCTGGAAGGGCAGGTGGGTTATAGTGGCATCAGCTTCGGCGGCGGCATCGGCGCCCTGGCGATCCCATTCGATAATCGCATCGACCGAGGCCATCTTGTGGTGCCGACATTCGGACACCGGCCATTCTGGCTGACGCTGCCGACCGTCGGCAGCGCGGATGCAGTGCAGACCTATCAGAAGACCCATGCCAATGTGCTCGAGACGCTGCGCCTGTTCGACGCCGCCTGTGCTGCGTCCCGCATAAAAGTGCCGATGCTGGTTGCACCCGCTCTTTTTGATCCGGCGGTTGCTCCACCCTGCCAGTTCGCGGTTGCCAATGCCCTGCCGCACTCAAAATTTAATGAAATCTTCATCCTAGACGCGGGACATTTCGAATACGCTGACAGCGCATCCCAAGATGCGGTCCACAAGGACAAGGTCAGACAGTTTTTCAAGGTGCCATGAAACGCGAATATCTCCGCTGGTATAGTCAAAGGCTTCATCGCGACATGGAGCTGTTAATATTCGGTCATTCTGGCGCCAAGGTGCTGATGTTCCCCACCCGCGACGGGCGCTTCTTCGAATATGAGGAACTGGGACTTGTCGGTAGCCTGGCCGACAAGCTGGAAGCCGGTCAACTTCAGCTCTATTGCATTGAGGGACTGGCCAGAGAGACTTTATATGCGACCTGGCAGCACCCGGCCGAGCGCATTCGCCGCCATGCCGCCTTCGAGGATTATATTCTGAGCGAAGTACTGCCGCTGATGGCAGAGAAGAACCCGGATAGTGATACTATCGTGCAGGGGTGCAGCCTGGGGGCGTTTCAAGCCGCCAGCCTCGTCTTTCGGCATCCGCATCTCTTTCGGAAACTTGTCGCCTTTTCCGGCCGCTACGACCTGACGATGAAGGTGGAATCCTTCGGAGACCTGTTTGACGGCTATTATGACGACGACATCTATTTCCACATGCCGAGCCACTTTCTGCCGGGCCTGACCTGCCCCTGGCGGCTCGAAAACCTGCGCCGCATCGACATGGTTTTCACCATCGGCGATGCCGATCCGTTTCTGGACAACAACCATCATCTCAGCCGGGTTTTGTCGGACAAGCAGGTAAGCCATCAGTTGCATGTCTGGGAGGGCCGCGCCCACCGGGCGGGTGCATGGCGCAAGATGGCGGCACTTTATATTTGAGCGCCGCTTCGCCTTAAGGTCGTCCGGTTTAAAGTCAAAGCGCTTGTGTGAGTGACTTCGCCTCAAACGCGACGTTATCCTCGGGTCGAGCCGAGGATAACGGAAGTGGCTTTATTAGCAGCCGGAGAAGATTGCGGAGGTGAGGATTTTACCCCGCCAGTCCCGACAGCGCCTTCACCAACCCCTGCGTCGAGCTGTCATGGCCGGCAGCGCTTTCCTTGCCTTCAACGACGGGAAGCAGGCCGGTTGCGAGTTCCTTGCCAAGCTCCACGCCCCATTGGTCGAAGGAGTTGATGCGGAACAGCACGCCTTCCACGAAAACGCGGTGTTCGTAGAGCGCGATCAGGCGGCCGAGGGCAAAGGGTGTCAGCTTGTCGTAGACGAAGGTAATCGAAGGGCGGTTGCCGGTGAAAACGCGGTGCGGCGCGATGAAATCGGCCTGGCTGTCTTCCATGCCCTTGGAAGTGAGCTGGGCTTTCGCTTCAGCAAGCGTGCGGCCCTTCATCAACGCTTCCGATTGCGCCAGGCAATTGGCGATGAGAAGCTGGTGCTGATGGCGCAGCTCAGGTTCGAAACCGTTGGCGGCGATCATGAATTCGGCCGGAATGACGCTCGTACCCTGATGGATGAGCTGGTAGAAGGCGTGCTGGCCGTTGGTGCCGGGTTCGCCCCACACAACCGGGCCGGACTGGCCTTCGACGGGCGTGCCGTCGATGGTGACGCCCTTGCCGTTCGATTCCATGTCAAGCTGCTGCAGATAGGCGGGGAAACGCGACAGACGCTGATCATAGGGCAGTATGGCCCGTGTGGAATAGTTCAGCACGTTGCGATGATAAAAACCGATGAGGCCGAGCAGCATCGGCAGGTTTTCGCGGATCGGCGCCTCGCGGAAGTGCCTGTCCATGGCGTGTGCGCCATCCAGAAATTTGCCGAAATTCTCCGGTCCGATGGCGATCATCAGCGGCAGGCCGATGGCAGACCAGATCGAATAACGTCCGCCCACCCAGTCCCAGAAACCGAAGACGCGATCGCTTTCGATGCCGAAGGCGGCGACCTTTTCCAACGCCGTCGAAACGGCGGCGAAATGGTGCTTTACGGCCTCTTCACCCAGCTTTTCGGCAATGAAGCGACGCGCGGTGGCGGCATTCGTCATCGTTTCGATGGTGGTGAAGGTCTTCGACGCGACGATGAAGAGCGAGGTTTCCGGGTCGACGAGCTTCAGCGTGTCGGCGATATGCGCGCCGTCGATATTGGAAACGAAATGCGCACGCGGACCATCATGGAAGGGGGCAAGCGCCAGCGTCACCATCACGGGGCCGAGGTCGGAGCCGCCGATACCGATATTGATGATGTCGGTTATCTTTTTGCCCGTGGCCCCTTTCAGGGAACCGGAGCGGATGGCGTCGGCAAACCTGCCCATGGCGGTGAGAACGCCATTCACATCCGGCATCACATCCTTGCCGTCAACGAGAACGGGCGTATTGGAGCGGTTGCGCAGCGCGGTATGCAGCACGGCACGATCTTCGGTGAAGTTAATCGCCTTGCCCGAGAACATCTCTTCACGCTTGGCCTCGACGCCGCCGTCGCGCGCCAGCTTTTCGAGAAGCGTCACGATCTCCTCGTTCACCGCGCATTTGGAATAATCCATCAGCAGGTCATCGAATTGCGCGCTGAAACGGCTGAATCGTTTGTCGTCGGCCGCAAAAGCGGCGCGCAGATCGGTTGCGGCTGTGCTGCTTGCCGTTGCTTTCAGTTTTTCGATGGTGGCCTGCATCTTGTGCTCCTCGGCTTCCTGGAAGGATGAGGAAACTATTCTTTTTCAGGCGACCAAATCAAGGCGAGTTCGATAAAAGAGAGGGGCTGGGACAAAAGAAAAGAGCCGGTTGCCCGGCTCTCCCCATTGCCTGAGGCAATCAGTTCAGATTGCGCAATTCGCGCCGCAAAATCTTGCCGACATTCGATTTGGGAAGCTCGGTGCGGAATTCGATGATCTTCGGGCGTTTGTAGTTGGTCAGGTTCTTGGCGCAGAAGGCCTTGAGTTCCGCTTCTGTCAGCGACTGGTCTTTCTTGACGACGAAAAGCTTGACGGTCTCGCCCGAATGTTCGTCCGGAACGCCGATTGCGGCGCATTCCAGCACGCCGGGGTGGCTGGCGGCAACTTCCTCGATCTCGTTCGGATAGACGTTGAAACCGGAAACGAGGATCATGTCCTTCTTGCGGTCGACGATCTTGGTGTAACCGGCATCGTCCATGAAACCCATGTCGCCGGAACGGAAGAAGCCGTCTGCCGTCATCGCTTTCTCGGTTTCGTCCGGCCTCTGCCAATAGCCGGCCATCACCTGCGGTCCGCGAATGCAAATCTCGCCGACCTCACCGGAAGGCAGGCTGTTGCCTTCCTCGTCGCGAATGTCGATTTCCGTCGAGGAAATCGGCAGACCGATGGTGCCGCTGAATTCCGTGGCGTCGAGCCGGTTGACGGTGGCGACGGGCGAGGTTTCCGACAGTCCGTAACCTTCGGCGATCGGGCAACCGACCATCGAAAGCCAGCGTTCGGCCACCGGCCGCTGAACCGCCATGCCGCCGCCGAGAACGAGGATGAGCGACGACAGGTCGAGCTTGCGGAAATCCTCGTTGTTCATCATTGCGTTGAACAGCGTGTTGATGCCGGGGAAAATATGCGGTCGGAAATGCGACAGTTCCTTGACGAAGCCCGGAATGTCACGCGGATTGGCGATCAGCAGATTGTGGCCGCCCAGTGCAATGCCCATCAGCGAATTCACCGTCAGCGCGAAGATGTGGCAGAGCGGCAGCGCGCAGATGAAGTTGAGGACTTCTGGACGGTCCTTTCGTCCGCTGAAGGCAGCGTCCAGCCAGAGGCTGATCTGGGCCTTGTTGGCCAGAAGATTGGCATGGGTAAGGATGGCGCCTTTGGAAATGCCCGTGGTGCCACCGGTATATTGCAGGAAGGCGATGTCCTGTGCGTTAAGACTGGCAGGCTTCAGGGGAAGCTCCTGCCCTTCCTTCAGTACGGCCTTGAAACTGATGGAGCCGGGGATAGCATAAGCGGGTACGAGCTTCTTCACCTTGCGAACCACAAGATTGACGATATGTCCCTTGAGGCCGAGGAGATCGCCCATGGCCGCGACGACCACGTGCCGGACGGCGGTTTTCGGCACCGCCTGCTGCGCCACATGGGCGAAGTTCTCCAGTACGAAAAGCGCTTTTGTGCCGGAATCCTTCAGCTGGTGTTCCAGTTCGCGCGGCGTATAGAGCGGATTGACGTTCACCACGATCATGCCAGCGCGCAAAATCCCGTAAACCGCGACGGGGTTCTGCAGGATATTCGGCATCATCACGGCAACCCGGTCGCCCTTTTCCAACCCTCTGGATTGCAGCCAGGCCGCGACCGCGCGGGTTTCGATATCCAGTTCCCGATAGGTCAGGGACTTTCCCATGCTGGAAAAGGCTTTTCTGTCGGCAAATTGCGCACAGCTCTTTTCGAGAAGCTCGATAAGGGACGTATAGGCGGATGCGGGGATCTCGGAAGGTACGCCCGGCGGATAGGACGCCAGCCAGCGTTTATGGACGCTGACATTTTCCGGATGTCCCAGGGACAATTCACTCATGCTTCTCCTCCCAGAGTCTGTGTCGCGCCGCACGTTCTATGGAACGCGTGAAGGGCGCTTTAAGCTGCCTGATCGTCAGGAGGCTCCCCGCATTTACCGGCAATAACCGGATTGAGGAAACCACCTGCGGCGTCACCGGATCGACCGCTCCTCCTGCTCCCCGGTGACGAATGATAGACGCCTAATCCCTGGACGTCCATCGTATTGGCAAAGCCTAATTAACTCTAACGTAAACGTCAATATTGCTGCCCGACATCTCGCAACCTCGTGATGGGAAACCGTATTTTGCCCGGCTTTTGACTTTAATCCTGATTTGAGCGATCAACATAATTCGCAAGGCAGGGCAGGATTTGAAATGGCAGGCAGCGCAGCGCTTGAACTGAAATCGGTGGGCAAAAGATTCGGCGATACCGATGTTTTGTCCGATATCGACTTATCCGTCGAACGCGGCGAGATCATTTGTCTGGTGGGACGGTCCGGCTGCGGAAAGTCGACCTTGCTGCGCATCGTCGCGGGCGTGGAGACGCCGGATCATGGCAGCGTTTCCTTGAATGGTGCGATCGTTGCCGGGTCTGCTGTTTTCGTTGAACCGGAAAAGCGCAATATCGGCTTCGTTTTTCAGGATTATGCGCTTTTTCCGCATCTCACCGTCGAACAGAATGTTATGTTTGGTCTGAGGTCTCTGCCGAAGGCCGAGGCCCGCCGCCGCGCTGCGGAGATGATCGAACACGTTCATCTGCAAGAGTTGGCCAAGCGCTACCCGCATACGCTCTCGGGCGGGGAGCAGCAGCGCGTGGCCCTTGCCCGCGCCCTTGCGCCGCAGCCCGGCCTGCTGTTGATGGACGAACCCTTTTCCAATCTGGACCGGGGACTGCGCGACAATGTGCGCGAGGAAACGCTGGGCATTCTGCGGCAACTGGGCACGACGGTAATCATGGTCACCCATGATCCGGAAGAGGCGCTTTCCGCAGGCGACCGGGTGGTGCTGATGCAGCGCGGGCGTATCGTGCAGAGCGGCACGGGTTATGAAATCCACGACAACCCCAAAACCCGCTATGCCGCCGATTTTTTCTGCGCCTTCAACAAGATCGAAGGCCGAGTGAGGCAGGGGCGCGTGGAAACGCCGCTCGGGCCTCTGGGTGATGCGTCCGGTCTGGCGGAAGGCATTGCCGCCATCGCCTATGTGCGCCCCAATGCGATTTCGATCATCGAGGACAGCGCTGCGAAGGAGGGGATAGCAGGCGAAATATCGAGCCGCGTTTTCCTCGGCGAGATCGAACAGCTTGGCATAACCGTGCCCGGCCTTCCCGCTGACCTGCGCGTCAGGACAATGCAGCGCACCCCCGCCAAGACCAAGGCCGTGCGCTTCGGTATCGATCCGAAGGGTGTCCTGATATTTACCTGAAGTTGAATGAGCGGATTTGTATGTTTATTTCCGCTCCATTTTCAACTGTTGGTGATCAAAACGCGCCTGAAAACGGCCAAATAAAACTTGATTTACCGCATCATGTATGATGTTTGCTCCCCCTATATTGCGCCATCGAAGAAGGAGACACACCATGACGAAATTTGCCAAACTTGCCCTGCTTGCCAGCACCGTTGCTTTTGCAGCCGGTTCAGTCAGCGCTGCGGAATTGAACATCTACACCACCAGAGAGCCGGGCCTGATCCAGCCCCTCCTGGAATCCTTCACGGCTTCGAGCGGCGTCAAGGTCAACACCGTATTCCTCAAGGATGGCCTTGCCGAGCGCGTTCTCAGCGAGGGTGCAAGCTCCCCCGCCGACGTTCTGATGACCGTGGATGCCGGCAACCTTGTCGATCTCGCTGAAAAGGGTGTTACCCAGGCGGTTGAATCCGAAACCTTGACCAAGGCCATCCCGGCTGAACTTCGCGACGCCAAGGGCCACTGGTTCGCGCTTTCCATGCGCGCCCGCGTTCTTTATGCGGCAAAGGATGTCGACCTCGCCTCCTTCAACTATGAAGATCTCGCCGACGCCAAGTGGAAGGGCAAGGTCTGCATTCGCGCCGGCCAGCATCCCTATAACACGGCGCTCTTTGCCGACTACATCGCCCATCATGGCGCAGCGGACACCGAAAAGTGGCTTGCTGGCGTCAAGGACAACCTGGCCCGCAAGGCAGGCGGCGGCGACCGTGACGTTGCCAAGGATATCCTCGGCGGCATTTGCGATATCGGCATCGCCAACTCCTATTATGTCGGCCTGATGCGCTCGGGCAAGGGCGGCGAAGAGCAGGTGAAGTGGGGCGACGCGATCAAGGTGGTTCTGCCGACCTTCAAGAATGGCGGCACGCAGGTCAATATCAGCGGTGCGGCCGTGGCCAAGAACGCACCGAACAAGGCGGAAGCCGTCAAGCTTCTGGAATATCTCGTCTCTGACGAAGCCCAGAAGATCTATGCCGGAGCCAATTTCGAATACCCGGTCAAGCAGGGCGCCGCTCTTAACGAGATCATCGCCTCCTTCGGCGATCTGAAGATCGACAACAAGCCGCTGACGGAAATCGTGTCGCATCGCAAACAGGCGAGCGAGCTGGTCGACAAGGTCGGTTTCGACAAGTAAAGGCCAATCAGCGATAACATGGTGGAAGGCGTTCGCACCCGCGGACGCCTTTCCCTGTATTTTCAAGAAGCTCATGATTCCAGACGCCGTCCAGCCATTGCCGTCCCGCACCGGAACAAGGTTTTCATCCTCCTTCTGGTGGCTGTGCCTGTCGCTGGCTGCGGTCTGCGGCGCCATGGTGCCGGTTCTTGCACTCGTCTCGCAGGCTTTGCAGGGTTCGGAAGGCCTGTGGGCTCATCTTGGCTCGACCGTTCTTTTGACTGCCCTGCCGGACACAGTGATCCTTCTTGCCGGTGTCGGGCTGCTGGCCGGTGTCGTCGGAACCTATGCTGCCTGGCTGGTCACCGCCTATGATTTTCCCGGGCGCAGACTGTTGGAATGGGCGCTGCTGCTGCCGCTGGCCATGCCCACCTATATCGTCGCTTACGCCTATCTGGATATTCTGCATCCGATCGGACCGGTGCAGGGCGCGCTCCGCTGGCTGCTCGGTTATTCGAGTCCACGGGAATTCCGTCTGCCGGACATAAGATCGATGACGGGCTGCATCATCCTTCTCGGCTTCGTGCTGTTTCCCTACGTCTATATTCCTGTGCGGGCCATGTTCCTGACGCAGGCGGGCAACCTGCTTGAAGCAGCCCGCACGCTCGGCGTCTCCAGACGTGCGGCTTTCTTCAAGGTCGCGGTGCCGCTGGCGCGCCCGGCGATCGCAGTCGGTATCAGCCTTGCCCTGATGGAAGCACTGAACGATATCGGCGCGTCGGAATTTCTGGGTGTCCGCACACTCACCGTTTCGGTCTATACCACCTGGGTCACGAAATCGGACTTGCCCGGTGCGGCGCAGATCGCGCTTTCCATGCTGTTCATCGTGGTCGCCCTCGTGGCGTTCGAACGATGGGCGCGGCGCAAGCAGCGTTATGCGGTCTCGGCGCAGAAAAGCAGACAACTGGACCCGCTGCGGCTCACCGGTCTGAAAGCCGTCGGCGCTTTTGCTCTCGGCAGCCTGCCGGTCCTGATCGGTTTCGTGGCGCCGGCGAGCTATCTCGTCATCGAGGCATGGAAGCGGTTCCGGTTCAGCGGCCTGTCGTCCCGTTTCGCCGACGAAGCGCTTAATACCATCGTCTTTGCCGGACTGGCGACGGCGATCACACTTATCCTCGGCCTTGCGGTCGCTTACGCGATGCGCCTTGCACCCGGCCGCCTCTCGTTCTGGTCCTATCGTCTTTCCACGGTGGGATATGCGGCCCCCGGCACGGTTATCGCCATCGGCGTACTGATTGCGCTCGGGGGCTTCGACCGGTTTGTCGACCAGACCATGCGCGAATGGTTCGGCATATCCACCGGCCTCATTTTCATCGGCAGTGGTGCGGCCCTGATCTATGCCTATTCGGCGCGCTTCCTCACCATTGCGGCTGGTGGCGTCGATGCCGGTCTGAGCCGCATCCCGCAATCCTTTGATCACGCCTCGCGAACGCTGGGTCGATCGGCGACGCAGACATTCCGCCAGATCCATCTGCCGCTTTCTAAGGCGTCGCTTGCGGCGGCGGCATTGTTGATCTTCGTCGATTGCGTCAAGGAACTTCCCGCCACGCTCCTGTTGCGGCCGCTGAATTTCGAGACTTTCGCAACACATCTTTACGGTGAGGCGGCGCGTGGCACCTACGAAGAAGCGTCGATTGCGGCACTGGCGATCGTCGTCATCGGCATCTTGCCAGTCATGCAGCTCGCAAGGATAGGGCGGCGCAAGAGCTGACTTGGGAGTTACCCATAAATGACAGGCGCAAAACTGTGCGAGAAGCCAATAAGCTTCAAATCTCCCCAGAAAACGACAAGCATCCGGCCTTAATCCTGATGTAAATACTCAGCTTAATTGAGGTGCTGCGGCCTGCCGTATATAAACGTCGGCCGTGATCTGTTTCGGGGCATATCTTGAAAAATTTGCATGAGATGTTTTTGGGCCGCCTGGCTTTGGGAACGGCTGCCATTGTTTTGATGGCGCCATTGGTAGGTCACGCACAGCAGACGACCGTTCTGCGTGAGATCACCGTCGAGGGGCAGGGCGCGGAAAACGCCACGGGTCCGGTCCGGGGGTACGTCGCGAAGAAAAGCGCGACGGGTTCGAAAACTGAGACGGAAACGAAGGACATTCCGCAGTCCGTATCGGTCGTCGGCCGCAAGGAAATGGATGACCGCGGCGTCGTGACCAAGATCGACGAGGTACTGCGCTACACGCCCGGCGTGACGGCGGAGCCCTTCGGAACCGATCCGGATACGGACTGGTTTTACATTCGCGGTTTCCAGGCAACCCAGACCGGCGTTTTCCTCGACGGGCTGAACCTGTTCAGCTACGGTTTCGGCGGTTTCCAGATGGATGCCTACGGTCTGGAACGGGTAGAGGTCCTGAAAGGACCAGCCTCGGTACTCTATGGCGGCGCCAATCCCGGCGGCATCGTGCAGATGGTTCGCAAACGGACACAGGATGAGCCGGTGCGCGAAACGGAAATCGGCATCAATAATTTTGGCAATGCTTTCTTCGGCTTCGATCTCGGCGACAAGGTCGACGGTGAGGGCGTGTGGAAATACCGCGTCACCGGCAAGGTTTCGGGCGGCGATAACTACACCGACTATTCCGAGGATCTGCGCGGCTTCATCATGCCGCAGATCACCTTCGAGCCGGATGCGCAGACAAGTGCGACGCTCTACGGCTATTTCTCGGCGCTGGATCAGGTCCATGTCGGCAACGGCTTCCTGCCCTATGTCGGCACCGTCGTCGACGCCCCCTTCGGCAAGCTCGACCGCAAGGCCTTTTATGGCGAACCGGATATCGATAGTGGCCGTGTCTACCAATCCATGGTGGGTTACGAAGTCAGCCATGAATTCGACAATGGCTGGAAGATCAGCCAGAACGCCCGTTACGGCCATCTCTACAAACACGAAACCGGACCCTATCCGGGCGGTTGGGCCAACGCCGACGCCAATGGACAGCCGATCCTCGATGCCAGCACCAATGACTATATGCTGACCCGCTTCGGTTATGACGGCCTGTCGAAGGTGGACAGTTTCGGCATCGACAACCGCGTCGAAGGCCAGTTCGACACCGGCACGGTCAGCCATTCGCTACTCTTCGGTCTCGACTATAAATACTACAAACTGGATCAGGTGCAGGCCTGTTGCGGATCGAATGCGATCGGCGCGCTCAACCCGATCTATGGATCGACGCAGGGAACGAATTTCGTCTACGCCGATAACGTCGTGACCCAACAGCAGATCGGCATCTATGCGCAGGACCAGCTGCGGTTCGGCGATGGCTGGCTGGTAACGCTGAATGGCCGTTACGACTATGTCGATACGGAACTGAATAACAGGCTACCGGCGGGCGTATCGCGCCGCTCCAATGACGATGCGCTGAGCGGGCGTGCCGGTCTTGCCTATGAATTCGACAATGGCCTGACGCCCTATGTTTCGGCGGCTACCTTCTTCAATCCGCTGATCGATACGCTTGCAGATGGCAGCCCCGCCGTGCCGGAGGAGGGACATCAGTTCGAGGCCGGTATCAAATATGAGCCGACCTTCTTTGACGGCAGTATCACCGCCTCGGTCTTCAAGCTGGTCAAGGACAATGCCATCGTTTCCTATACGGCCGGCGGCGTGACCACGAGCGGCCAGTTCGGGCAGGTCGAATCCACCGGCTTCGAGCTTGAGGCGAAAGCCAATCTCAGCGACAACTGGAAAGCTCTTGCGTCCTATTCCTATACCGATCTCGACATTACCAAGGATGCCAATCCCAACCTGATCGGCAAATCGCCATGGATCGTACCCGCTCACACGGCGTCGCTATGGTTGGATTACGCCTTCACCGACGATACGTTTGAAGGCCTCAGCATTGGCGGTGGCGTGCGCTATCAGGGCAAGTCCTGGGCGGATGCGGCAAATACGCTGCGGGTTCCGGATGCAGCCGTCTTCGATGCCGCAATTCGCTACGAGAAGAACGACTGGACGGCCTCCGTCAACGTCGCGAATGTCTTCGACAAGGACTATGTCAAGAGCTGCGCCGGCGTCTCCGTCTGCGGTTGGGGTGACAGCCGCACCGTCACCTTCAAGCTTTCCAAGAAGTGGTAACGGGCGGCTAGGGCTGACAGTTGCGGGGAATGCAGTTTGCCACTATAAACATGAACAATCTTATCATGTTTATAGTGGCGCCTTTGCGCCTTGCTGGATCAAGAGGCCATGGCTTTCCGCGTTCGGATGGAAAATCAGATCGAGGGCTTTGCCGTCATCGGCGGCCCGCGCTCAAGGGTGTGGAACGGCATCGTCGCCGATCTCTGGGACGTGCGTTGCGCGCCGAAAGCGGGTGGCCGTTATGTCGGCAAGGACCCGCGTTTCGTTTTCCTGCTGGATATGGATGGGACGGATGACGGCCGGTTCGCGATGAACCGCAGCCGCCGCGACAATTACGCCTCGTCCGAAGCGAACCGGATTTCCTTCGTACCCGCTGATCTGGATGTGCATGCGGAACTCAGCAATGTTTCCTTCGTGCGCCATCTCGATCTGCATTTCGATGCCGGATTGCTGGGTGCACGGCTGGTGCAGGGGTTCGATCCGCACGGGCTGCTCGATCCGCATCTGATGTTCGAGGACGAGCGCCTGCTGGCGCTTGCACGGCTGATCGCCGCCGAATGCGATAATCCGGATCCCTTGCACGATCTCTACGGCGAAAGCCTCGTGCTGGCGCTGCTGACGGATTTCCTCAATGTGAAGCGGGAGCCGGTCAAAAAACGCAGCAAGCTCGCTGCCTGGCAATTGAGAGCGGCGACGGATTACATCCGCGAACATTGCCTGCGGTCGATAAGGCTGGAGGAACTCGCGGAACTCACCAACCTGTCGCAATCTCACTTCAGTCACGCCTTCAAGGCGTCTACCGGCGTGCCGCCGCATCAATGGCAGATGCAGGCGCGCATCGACCGCGTCAAGGATCTGATGATGCGAACGGACATGGCGCTCACCGACATTGCCATCGCCGCCGGTTTTTCCGATCAGGCGCATTTCTCCCGCGTCTTCCGCAAGATGGTCGGCGTTTCCCCTTCCGTCTGGCAAAAAATCCGCCAATAGGCGCCTTTTCGTTCCATCCTTCTTCGAAAAAATTCTGCCCCCAGCGTCTGAAACGCTGCGGAACGAATTGTCCGTCGAGAGGTTTACCAGACGTGACCTCAACGAGGAAAATCAAGGAGGAAAGACACATGTTGCATCAGGAACCCCGTGCCGGACAGGACCCCTATGTCAAGGATACGCCGAGCCTGATCGCCAGCGACAAGGTGGAAGGCACCCGCGTATACGGCGCTGACGGCAAGCATATTGGTTCGATCCAGCGCATCATTCTGGAAAAACGCGGCGGCCGCGTGGCCTACGCGGTTTTGAGCTTCGGCGGCTTCCTCGGGATCGGCGACGATTATTACCCGCTCCCATGGGAAAAGCTGCACTATGACGAAGAACTCGATGGCTACCGCATCGATCTCACCAAGGAAGAGATCGAAAACGCGCCGCATTTCGCCAATCTCGATGATGACGACCTGCTGAACGCCAGGGACCGCAAGGTTTATGACTATTACGGCGTCGCGCCGTACTGGATGTAAGGCCATAAAGAAAGGCGCCTCCGGCTACTTGGGTTGGAGCGCCGCCCATAAAGGAACGGCTCCTTTTCAGGAGCCGTTTTCGTTTGGTGGTATCAATGCGGATTTTTCTGCATCTCCGAGACTGCGTCGGTAAAGCATTTGCGGGCTTCCTCGGGCGACTTGCGTCCGTCAAGGGCGGCGCGGCAGGCGCTTCTGGCTTTCACGAAACTCAGGCCGCGTATTTTCGGCCAGCCTTCGGTCAACAACCTCAGTGCTTCGAACGGCCCGGCGATGACATTCTTGCCTTTTTCATCAAGATTGACCTCGACAGGTTCTGTCCATCTCTCGTTCTTCATCGTGCACCTCCCAGAGCAACGCGATCCCGAAACACACCCGACAGCGGAGCAACCCATGAACGCTGTCGTGTGTCACTGCCGTTCAGGATATGCGCAAGTGATCGAATTGACAACGGTGATCAGCGAAAGCCGAAAAACGACAGGATCGCCAGAACGATAACGACGAGGCCGACGATGTAGATGATCTGGTTCATGATTTTCTCCTTGGCTGGTGTCATCACCATAACGTGAGGGAGAAGATGAGGTTCCAGTTCATCGTAAGAATTTAATCACGTACTAAAATATTGCGGACGTCCCTTTTTGCGCGATTATGAAGCCGCGCCGAAGCGACTGTCACTGCGGTTATTTTCGCGAGGATGGTGAGCTAGGCTGCGAATTCTTGCCAGTCGCCATCATCTCGTGCATTCGAAATTTCATGTTTTGCTGCACGAGCAAGGAACCCCGACCGGGTAAGTCCTTTAGCTTCGGCAAAAGCATCAATTTCTTTCAGCACATCTTCTGGAAGAGTAATGTTCAGTCGAACAGATTTTTTGCTCCCAGTCTTGAGTGATACGAGGATGGCAACACCATCCTTGTTTTCGGGGTCAGCCATAATGGCTTCAAGAGAACAAGGTTCGGGGATGGCTTCGCCGTCCTCGATCATGCCCTCGACATGGAGCGCAAGAGCTTCCTCTGCCATACGACGGGCATCATCCAAATCGGTACCAGCCGTCACGACGCCGGGAAAATCGGGGAAGGAAACGCCGTAATCGCTATCAGCGTCCTTGTGGATCAGTCCGATATAGTTACGCATGGTTTTCACCTCAGATTGGCAATGGCGATGCCGGTCAATGCGCTGAATTTTCTATGCTTTTGATTTTAAAGGAAATGGTGCCGCTTAGGTGACTCGAACACCTGACCCCGTCATTACGAATGACGTGCTCTACCGACTGAGCTAAAGCGGCCCGATTGTGACCCGTTTGTCACGGATCAGCTTCATGGCGGGCTGATACAGGCAATGCCGAAGGATTTCAAGCCTTGAATGCAAGGGTCGTGAAAATTCTGCGAAAAGCATTGCCTGTCCACTGTTTACGCGTGGCCTCAGGCTTTCCCGCAGATGCGTTTTCTCGCTTCCTCATATTCCTTGGCCAGACGATCGACGAGGTCCGCCACCGGCTCCACCGCCTTGACTGCGCCGATGCCTTGCCCGGCGCCCCAGATATCTTTCCAGGCCTTTGCACCGCCGGTGGCGGCTTCGAAATCCATTTTCGAAGGGTCCGCTTCGGGAAGATTGTCGGGGTCCATGCCGGAGGCGACGATCGAACTTTTCAGATAGTTGCCGTGGATGCCGGTGAAATAGTTCGAATAAACGATGTCCTTGGCTTGCGCCTCAACGAGCGCCTGCTTGTAACCGTCAGAGGCGCGCGCCTCCTGTGTCGCGATGAAGGGGGAGCCGATATAGGCCATATCCGCGCCCATGGCCTGTGCCGCGAGGATGGAGCCGCCATTGGCGATGGCGCCGGCCAGCAGCAGGGGGCCATCGAACCATTCGCGGATTTCCTGAACGAGAGCGAAGGGCGAAAGCGTGCCCGCATGTCCGCCAGCACCTGTCGCCACCGCAATCAGCCCGTCCGCTCCCTTGCGGATGGCGGAGCGGGCGTGGCGATCGTTGATGACATCATGCAGCACGATGCCGCCATAGGAATGTACGGCGGCATTGACTTCCGGCACCGCGCCGAGCGAGGAAATCACCACCGGCACCTTGTATTTCACGCAAAGACCAAGATCGTGTTCCAGCCGTCGGTTGGACATAT
Organism: Rhizobium nepotum 39/7; assembly: GCF_000949865.1. Classification (GTDB taxonomy): domain Bacteria; phylum Pseudomonadota; class Alphaproteobacteria; order Rhizobiales; family Rhizobiaceae; genus Agrobacterium; species Agrobacterium nepotum. The sequence continues at coordinate 91,839 of NZ_JWJH01000015.1, forward strand.
GGACGATCTGGTTGACCGCAAAGGGAGCGGCCGGACGGTCGGGATTGGCAAGGTTGTGGGCGGCCAGCTCTTCGGTGATCATCGCCAGCCACTCGTCCAGCTGGCTTTCAGGCCGCGCATTGAGCGCGGGGAAAGCGCCGATGACGCCGGCCTTGCATTGCGCCAGCGTCAATTGCGGATGCGAAATAATGAATAGCGGTGACGCTATGACCGGAAGACGCAGATTGTCTTTCAGCACGGACGGCAGCATGTCTCCTCCCACGAATTACGTTTACGCGCACGTAAGTCAATATCGTGTTCGGCGGTGGATTGAAAGCGAAAACAGCACCGCGCCGACCTCTCAAACCTGCGTTCGAAGCGCCACAATGGATCGATTTTCCCCAAAGCAATCCGGTCTTTATCGCAAACGATGCTTGCGGAGGCGCGGCATAGCCGTTACCGAATCGTAAACCAACGGCGCAAGCCACATATTTTTTTGCGAAGAGCAGTAGAACAAGGATCGGTCGTGAGCGGACTGGAAACGGCAATCAGAAATGCTCTGGAAAAATCGGACAGATCGAACGCCGAAGTTCGTGCACGAATTTACCAATCGTCCCGTCAGGCACTGGAAGCGGGCCTGCGCAAGCAGGGCATAGACGATCCGCAGGTCGTCTCCCAGCAGCGCCAGCGGCTCGAAAGCGTGATCCACGTCATCGAGAGTGAAGAGCGTAACCGTCTTCTGGACAGGGTGGAGCAGCAATTGCGGCCGCCTTTGCCGGCAAATACCGCGCATGATGAACTCTCGGTCGATCCCGTTTCACAGGCACAACACCACGGTGATATGGCCGTCGAGCCGGAATTGCGCGGCGAAACGCGTGATGCGCGGCCGGCCCCCACCGCTGCTCCGGAAGGTCCGGGTGCGGACCGTCGCAACGCAAAGGCGCCGATGAGAAGCGCCAGTGCAGGCGACGCGTCGCTTGCCTTTCGCCCGGAAGGTGCGGTCGGCCGGCGCAAGCGTCGCGGACTCTTCGCCCGACTTTTCATGTTCGTGACGTTGCTGGCTTTTGTCGGTGTCGGTGCTTGGTGGGTCTATTCCTCCGGCCTGCTGCTATCGCCGGAGCAGCGCGACACCAGCGTGCCCAATCCGCCGGCACAGGTTGAGGCTGAAGACTTCAACGGTGCTGAGCCCGCACCGAGCCTTTCCCCCGGCCGTGGCTTCTCGGACGACTGGATCGAGATATTCAATGCCGAGCGTGGCAACTCGGGGATTTCGGCGGGTCCACGCGCCAATGTCGAAAATATCGCCACACCCGCTGGCAAGGCGATAAAGGTGACGTCGAGAAGCGTCTCGCAGGATGGCGCGGTCAGCTTTGAGGTTCCGGTGGAAGTGATGCGGGATATGGCGGGTAAATCCTCGACCATATCGATCACGCTGCAATCCTCTAGCGACCGGCAGACGCAGGTTTCCGTCGCCTGCGATTTCGCTACCCTGGGCGATTGCTCCCGTCACCGCTTCACGGCCACGGCCGAACGTGCGGACATGCTGCTGAATGCGACGTTCGAGCGCTCGCTTGCCCCGAATGCGCCGGGCAAGATCTTCATCAACAGCGACATCGATGGCAACGGGCGTCCGGTCAATCTTTATTCCGTGCGCATTTTGCCCGGTCAGTAAGAAGCCGGTAAGAAGAGGAACAAGCGCCGCCAGGGCGCTTGTCATTGTCTCAAGGTCCTATTTGAGAAAACCCGGTCCTGATCCCAGTATCTTGCCGTCGATCTCGCCGATCGCCTTTTTGTCCTTGCCGTCATAGTCGAGCGCATTGAGGATGTGGCGAATGAGGTTCACTCTGGCACGGCGTTTGTCGTTGGCATGCACCACAGTCCAAGGGGCGTCGGCGGTGTGGGTCTTTTCCAGCATCTCGTCGCGCTTTTGCGTGTAATCGTCCCATTTCGTCAGCGCGGCTATGTCCATGTCCGAAAGCTTCCAGCATTTCAACGGGCTGTGGCGACGATCGTGAAAGCGCTCGATCTGCGTTTCGCGGCCGATGTCGAGCCAGAACTTGAACAGATGGACGTCCTCATGGACCAGCATCTTTTCCAGCCGCGGCGTTTCCTTGAGGAAGCGCTTGTGTTCCTGCGGGGTGCAGAAGCCCATGACCGGCTCGACACCGGCGCGGTTGTACCAGGAACGGTCGAAGAGAACGAATTCACCGGCTGTCGGGAAATGTGAGATATAGCGCTGGAAGTACCATTGGCCGCGTTCGGTTTCCGTCGGTTTGGTCAGTGCCACCACGCGGGCATAGCGTGGGTTGAGGTAGGCGCGGGTCGCGAAGATAGCGCCGCCCTTGCCGGCCGCATCGCGGCCCTCGAAAACCGTCATCACCCGTTTGCCGGTGGCCTGCAGCCAGAACTGCACCTTGACCAGCTCCACCTGCAGCGCTTCGAGAGCGGCGTCGTATTCCTCCCGCTTCATTTTTTTGTCGTAGGGGAAATCGCCGGCGGAAAGTTTCTTTTCCTCCACCCAGTCGGGAAGAATCGGATCGTCTATGTCGAAGCTGCGCAGCTTGCCGCCAATGGTGAGCTCCACCGATCGCGTCTTCGTTTCCTCGTCCATGTTTCCTCCTGATGTTGTTGTGTAAAGGCAACTCGCCGCCAATGAGTTCACATCCGCCGGCAGAATTCAAGTGAAAGAGGATTGCCGGGCCGGGAGCCCTGGTAGTGACGATTGCGGCGCAGATTATGCGCATATACGTTGTGGAAATTGCGCAGCGATGAATCTCTGTCATGAAGCTGGCCTATGAGATTTCGATGTGCTGTCAGATGAAAGTGGAAAGCGGCTGAAATGGCAGTGATGAAAGGCGATAGTGGATTGAAGCTTTTGGGGAAAAAGCTTGGCCGAAACTGGTTGCCCGTTCTCGTCGTCAGCATGCTTGCCGTCGTGGCCGTTTCGGAACTGCACACGCCCTACATGCCCGCTATCCTGTGGCTCTGCGCCGTCATCGCCATTCTGGCCGTTCGGGAGCGGCCGGTGGCGCCGGCAAAGAAAGAAAACGCGGCTGCGGAGACGGATGAGCCGGAAGTGCCTGGCGAAAACGTTATTTCCGGCGTAAAGGCCGGCCTTGCGGTTCTGGATACACCGGTCTTCATCCTCGATAAAAACGCCAGCGTGCTATATCAGAACGGCGCGGCGGAACGCGCCTTCGGCCAGCTTCCGGCTGGCGCGCATATCTCCGCCCGGCTGCGTTCGCCGGGTCTGCTGGATGTCATTCGCGAAACCATCACCACCGGTCAGTCCAACCAGGTCGAACACTCGGAGCGTTTTCCCTCAGAGCGGGTTTTCATCGTCCGCATCGCCCGCGCGGATGCGGGGGAGGTGGCGGGTCCGCCATTCTACATCCTGTCGTTCCGCGATGTTTCGGAGCTTCGCCGTATCGACCGTATGCGCAGCGATTTCGTCGCCAATGCAAGTCATGAATTGCGCACCCCGCTCGCCTCGCTGCGCGGCTTCATCGAAACCATGCAGGGACCGGCCCGCAACGATCCGAAAGCGCAGGAACGTTTTCTTGCCATCATGCTCGATCAGGCCACGCGCATGAGCAGGCTGGTGGATGACCTCATGTCGCTTTCAAGGCTGGAATTGCGGGCCAATATCGCACCGGACCAGAAGGTCGATCTCGTGTCCGTCATCGGCCATGTGCGGGATGCGCTGCTGCCGCTTGCCGATGAGCTGGATGTGGCGATCACTCTTCATCTGCCCGATCGGCCGGCGGAAGTGCAGGGTGACCGCGACGAGCTGGTGCAGGTATTCCAGAACCTCGTTGAAAATGCTTGCAAATACGGGCAGGAAGGCAAGGTCGTGGACGTCTGGTTGCGTGCCGAACCCGGCAAGCCGGTGGAGGTGAGCGTCATCGACAAGGGGCCGGGCATTCCCGCCGAGCATGTGCCGCGCCTGACGGAGCGGTTTTACCGTGTCAGCGTTGCCGACAGCCGCTCGAAAAAAGGGACGGGTCTGGGGCTTGCCATCGTCAAGCACATCCTCACCCGCCACCGCGCCCGCCTCATCATTAAATCGGAACTGGGCAACGGCACGGACTTTACCGTCAGATTTTGACATGGAGAATATTCCTGTCATCAATGTCACAAAAATTAATAAATAAAATCAATGATTTAGATTGTCACAAATCTTTCATCGAAGTGACATAAAAGGAAGTGGTTACGGTGGTTAAGAAAAGATCGCCGATCGCATGCTTAGAGCGAGTGCCGCTATCGGCTGCGTCCACAAACAAGCCCACGACGGGAGAGAAAAATGAACATCGTTAAATTTTCCGCAGCAGCTCTGGTGGCTTCTGTCGCCTTCGCTGGCGCCGCCGCTGCTCGCGACCAGATTCAGGTTGCTGGTTCCTCCACGGTTCTGCCCTATGCCAAGATCGTTGCTGAGACTTTTGCCGAGACTTTCCCGAACTTCAAGGCTCCGGTTGTCGAGTCCGGCGGTACGGGCGGCGGTCTGAAGGCATTCTGCTCCGGCGTCGGCGAAGGCACCATCGACATCGCCAACGCTTCGCGCAAGATCAAGAGCGACGAACTGGCCGCCTGTAAGGCTGCGGGCGTTGCCGACGTTCAGGAAGTGAAGATCGGCTACGACGGCATCGTCTTCGCGATGGACTCCTCTAACAAGGACCTCAAGCTCGAGCCGAAGGATCTGTACCTCGGTCTCGCCGCTGAAATCGTCAAGGATGGCAAGCTCGTTGCCAACCCTTACAAGAAGTGGTCGGAAATCAACAAGGAACTGCCTGATGTAGCGATCGCCGCTTACATCCCGGGTTCCAAGCACGGCACGCGTGAAGTCTTCGAAGAGAAGATCATGGCTGACGGCTGCAAGGAAGCCGGCGCTACCGACGCCATCAAGAAGCTGATTACCGACGCCAAGCAGGCTGCTGCCAAGTGCGTTGCAGTCCGTAAGGACGGCGCTGCGGTCGACATCGACGGCGACTACACCGAAACGCTTGCCCGTATCGACGCCAACAAGGCCGGCCTCGGCGTTTTCGGCCTGGCATTTTATGAAAACAACGCCGACCGCCTGAAGGTCGCGACCGTCAGCGGCGTTGTTCCGTCCACGGAAACCGTTGCCAGCGGCAAGTATCCGGTTTCGCGCCCGCTGTTCTTCTACGTGAAGAAGGCTCACCTGGGCGTTATTCCGGGCCTCAAGGAATATGTCGAGTTCTTCGTTTCTGACGAGATGATCGGCCCTGATTCTCCGCTCGCAAACTACGGCCTCGTTGCCGCTCCGGAAAAAGAGCGCGAAGAAATCCGCGCAAAGTTCGCTGCCGGCGCTTCGATGTAATAAAGAAAGAGGGGTGCGGCCTGCCGCGCCCCTCATCCCGCTCCGGTGCCATTCCGCTTAAGGCGATTGTCTGCGGTTGACAGTTCCCATCCATCACCGTCCACATAATTGTTGATGGATTACAGATGGATAGGATGTATCAACCTTGACGCTTGCCAGACTTTGCTACAGTCAGGCGGCAAGCATCTTTGGATGGTCCAGCGGTCTCGTTTTGATGACTTTTTGATTTGCCCGATATCGCACCGTGCTCTTGAGGCACGCCGAGGGAACTCTAATGAACACATCGATCCTTTTGCTGATACTGACGCTGATCGGCATCGGCAGTTATCTGCTCGGCAGCCGCCGTGCCATTGCTCTGTCTGGCGGGCGTCCCTCCAGCATGCATTCCCGTGCCGGTTATCACGGTTCCTACGCGGTCGTCTGGGCAGTGCTGCCCGCGGCGCTCATTCTTGCTGTCTGGCTTGTTATCAGCCCGCTGGTCGTCACCTCGGCGGTGCGCGGCGAATTTCCCGAGGACGTGCGCGCCCAGTCCGAAGCGCAGCAGAGCCTGACATACGGCATGGTGACCTCCATCGCCCGCGGTCTTCAGCGGCTGACGCCGGAAGAAACCGCAAAGATCGATGCGGACACGACGGCGGTAAGATCGCTTCTGGCATCGAAGGGTGTCGCGATCGCCGGCGATCCCGAGCGTTTCATGGTCGATGCCGCCCAGACGCTGAACGCGATGACCTCCACCAGCCGCATCGGAATGATCGCCACCGTGGTATTGGCCGCGCTTGCTGGCGCCGTCTATGCGCTGCGGTCGATCGCGCCGCGCTTCCGGGCGCGTAACAGGGTCGAAAGGGTCATTCTCGCGGCCCTGCTCGTTGCGTCCTCCATCGCCATCCTGACCACCGTCGGCATCGTGCTGTCGATGCTGACGGAAGCGATCCAGTTCTTCAACATGGTTCCGGCGCATCAGTTCTTCTTCGGAACGGTGTGGGATCCGCGTTTTGCGGCGGCCGGTGCGACGGACTCGTCCGGCCAGTTCGGCCTGATCCCGCTGCTTGCCGGCACGCTCTATATCGGTCTGGTCGCCATGCTGGTCGCCGTGCCGGTCGGGTTGTTTTCGGCGATCTATATGTCGGAATATGCGTCGCCGCGCCTTCGCTCCGTGGTGAAGCCGCTGCTCGAGGTACTCGCGGGCATCCCCACAATCGTCTACGGCTTCTTCGCGCTGACGACGGTGGGTCCGTTTCTGCGAGACATCTCCACGCAGATCAGCGGTCTGACAACGGGCGAATACGCCAACTTCATCCAGGCGCAGAGCGTCATCACCGCCGGCTTCGTCATGGGCATCATGCTGATCCCTTATGTCTCGTCGCTGTCGGACGATATCATCACCGCCGTGCCGCGTTCGCTGCGCGACGGCTCTCTCGGTCTCGGCGCCACGCGCTCTGAAACCATCAAGAGGGTCATCGTTCCCGCCGCTCTTCCCGGCATCGTCGGCGCCGTGCTGATGACGGCGTCGCGTGCGATCGGCGAAACCATGATCGTGGTTCTTGCGGCCGGCGTCGCAGCCCGCCTGCAGCTCAACCCCTTCGAACCCATGACCACCGTGACCGTCAAGATCGTCAGCCAGCTGACCGGCGACCTTGAATTCACCTCGCCGCAAACGCTGGTGGCCTTCGCGCTGGGCATCACGCTTTTCGCAATCACGCTTTGCCTGAATATCTACGCGCTTTACATCGTGCGCAAATACCGGGAGCAATATGAATGACCGACATCGTTTCTCCCGCAGCCGGCGCTGCTGCCGTAAACAGCGCCAAGCGCCGTGATATCGGCATCAAGCGCCGCTACGCCGCCGAACGCCGCTTCCGAGCTTATGGAATGGCAGCGATCTCGTTTGGCCTCATCTTCCTCTTCCTGCTGCTCTGGTCGGTCGTCGCCAAGGGCCACACCGCCTTCCAGCAGACGATGATCACCGTTCCGGTCGAGTTTTCCGAACTGATCATCGATCCGAAGAACGAGCGGGCCACAAATCCCGCAAAGCTGATGACAGCCAATTATCCCATCCTCGCCCGTGATGCGGTCGCCAAGATTCTCGGCGTCGCGCCGACGGATAAGGCCGGTCTGCGCGCGGTCAACACGATGATCTCGGACAGCGTGCGGACACAGCTGCGCGATATCGTCGTCGCCGATCCCGCTGTCATCGGCACCACACGCACCGTGACGTTTCTGGCGTCGGGCGATGTCGACAGCGCCTTCAAGGGCCAGGTGGATATGACGGGGGATGAAGCCAACCGTCGTATCTCCAATCAGCAGCTTGGCTGGATGAACCAGCTCGCCGAAAGCGGACAGCTCGGCAAGCATTTCAATACCGGCATCTTCGTCAACGGCAATTCGAGCCGTCCGGAAGCGGCGGGTGTCGGTGTCGCGCTGATCGGCTCGTTTTACATGATGCTGATCGTGTTGGTGCTGTCGTTGCCGATCGGTGTCGCGGCCTCCATCTATCTTGAGGAATTCGCCCCGAAGAACCGGTTGACGGATCTTATCGAGGTGAACATCAACAATCTGGCGGCTGTTCCCTCCATCGTCTACGGTCTGCTCGGCCTCTCCGTTTTCATCAACTTCATGGGCTTTCCGCGCTCCGCCTCTCTGGTCGGCGGCCTCGTCCTGACGCTGATGACCTTGCCGACGATCATCATCGCGACCCGTGCCGCATTGAAGGCCGTGCCGCCGTCGATCCGCGCCGCAGCGCTCGGACTTGGCGCCTCCAAGATGCAGACGATCTTCCACCACGTCCTGCCGCTCGCCATGCCGGGCATTCTGACCGGCACCATCATCGGCCTCGCCCACGCGCTGGGCGAAACGGCGCCGCTGCTCCTGATCGGCATGGTGGCATTTGTTGCGAACTACCCGACAACGCCGATGGATCCGTCCACGGCCCTGCCGGTGCAGATTTACATGTGGGCGAACGAAGCAGAGCGCGCCTTTGTCGAAAGGACATCCGGCGCTATTATCATCCTGCTCCTGTTCCTCATTCTCATGAATGTTGGCGCAATCCTGTTGCGTCGCCGCTTCGAACGGCGCTGGTAGAGGGAGATTGAGCAATGAACATGTTGTCGGAAGCAGCAGTTGAAAAGGCGCTGGACAAGAAAATGAATGAAGTTTCATACAAGATGATCGGCAAGGACGTTTCGGTTTATTACGGCGAAAAGCGTGCGCTTTACGACGTGAATCTCAATGTCCGCGAGAACACGGTGACTGCGCTTATCGGCCCGTCCGGTTGCGGTAAATCCACTTTCCTGCGCACCTTGAACCGCATGAACGACACGATCGACGGTTGCCGGGTCACTGGCAAGATCACGCTCGACACCGACGATATCTACGATCAGCAGATCGATGTCGTGGAACTTCGCGCCCGCGTCGGCATGGTGTTCCAGAAGCCGAACCCGTTTCCGAAGACGATTTACGAAAACATCGCCTACGGCCCGCGCATCCACGGTCTTGCCCGCAACAAGGCGGATATGGACCAGATCGTCGAGCAGAGCCTGCAGAAAGCGGGTCTCTGGAATGAGGCGAAGGACCGTTTGCTGGAATCCGGTACGGGCCTCTCCGGCGGCCAGCAGCAGCGTCTGTGCATTGCGCGCGCGATTGCCGTCAGCCCGGAAGTGATCCTGATGGACGAGCCGTGCTCGGCGCTGGACCCGATCGCGACGGCGAAGGTCGAGGAGCTGATCCACGAACTGCGCACCAACTACACGATCGTCATCGTCACGCACTCCATGCAGCAGGCGGCGCGTGTTTCCCAGCGCACGGCCATGTTCCACCTTGGCCATCTCGTCGAGGAAAACGAAACCGACAAGATGTTCACCAATCCGGACGACCAGCGCACGCAGGACTACATCATGGGCCGCTTCGGCTGATCCCCGGCCGCTGCTTTATCGAAACCGAACAAGACTGGTGCCCCTGCCGTGCCCCGCTTCCGGGCACGTGCATGCGGGCCAAGCCGGAGGACTAGACCATGACACAGACAACGACCCATTCGCATATCCTGTCCGCCTATGACGACGAATTGAAGTTTCTGACACGCCGCATCGCAGAAATGGGCGGTCTTGCCGAGCAGATGTGCGGTGACGCCGTGCGCGCGCTCGTTAATTCCGATGCCGCGCTCGCGCAGAAGGTCATTTCCGACGATACTATTCTCGATCACGCCGAGCGCGAAATCGGCGACAAGGCCATCGTCACCATCGCCAGACGGCAGCCGATGGCGGCCGATCTTCGCGAGATCATCGGCACCCTGCGTATCGCCGGCGATCTCGAACGCGTCGGCGATCTCGGCAAGAACACGGCCAAGCGCGTTATCGCGGTTGCCGGAACCGGCGTGCCGCGCAAGCTCGCCCGCGGCATCGAGCATTTGTCCGAGCTTGCGCTGGTGCAGCTCAAGGAAGTCCTTGACGTCTATTCGACACGTTCCGCCGAAAAGGCCAATGCCATCCGCGAACGCGACGAGGAAATCGACGCCATGTACACGTCGCTCTTCCGTGAGCTTCTGACTTACATGATGGAAGATCCGCGCAACATCACCACCTGCACGCACCTTCTGTTCTGCGCCAAGAACATCGAGCGTATCGGCGACCATGCCACGAATATCGCCGAAACGATCTATTACATGACCACCGGCAGCCAGCCGGAGGGCGAGCGTCCGAAGGACGACAGTTCCAACACGCTTGGTTCGGTGACCGAGTAACAGACAAGCAGAAGCTTGCGGAGTTCAGCATATGGTGCCCAAGATTGCAGTTGTGGAAGACGAGGAAGCGTTGAGCGTCCTGCTTCGTTACAATCTCGAGGCTGAGGGATACGACGTCGACACGATACCCCGTGGCGACGAGGCGGAAATCAGGCTGCAGGAACGCATTCCGGACCTTCTCATCCTGGATTGGATGCTGCCTGGTGTTTCCGGTATCGAACTGTGCCGGCGTTTGAGAATGCGGCCGGAAACCGAACGCCTGCCCATCATCATGCTGACGGCGCGCGGTGAAGAGAGCGAGCGGGTTCGCGGTCTCGCCACCGGTGCCGACGACTATGTCGTCAAGCCGTTTTCGACGCCGGAACTCATGGCTCGCGTCAAGGCCATGCTGCGCCGGGCCCGTCCCGAGGTTCTCTCTTCGGTGCTGAAATGCGGCGATATCGAACTGGATCGCGAAACCCATCGCGTCCATCGCAAAAGCCGCGAAGTGCGCCTCGGCCCGACGGAATTCCGTCTGCTCGAATTCCTGATGACATCACCGGGTCGGGTGTTTTCCCGCTCGCAATTGCTGGATGGGGTCTGGGGTCACGATATCTATGTCGATGAGCGCACTGTCGATGTGCATGTCGGACGCCTGCGCAAGGCCCTGAATTTTTCCCATATGCAGGATGTCATCCGCACCGTGCGCGGCGCCGGATACTCGATGGAAGCCTGAGCGGACCCGAACGCGACGGTTTCACTCGGGACAATATCCCCAAGAGTCAGAAGGCCCGAAACCGAAATGGTGTCGGGCCTTTCGGTTTTGACCCTTCCGCAAACGCGACCCCTTCATCCCATGAAGAGAGTGACTGACGGCCCCGCTGAAATCATGATTGTGAGGCGGAACCCGATAGGAAAGGGCGCGGCACTCTATCGGTGAGTTGACCGCAGAACCGCCTTGAATTTTGTCATAAAAAAACGGGCCCGAGGGCCCGTAATTTTTGAGTGCTGATTGTGTGCCGCAACACTCAAGCCTTGCGACGCTCGCTCACCGGCTGATAGGCGAGTTTCGCGTGGAACTTGCAGTAGGGCGAGGCTTCCAGCGCTTCGCAACCGCAGAAATGGAAGTCGTCCTTCAACGGGTCGCCGACCGGCCACTTGCAGGTGCGTTCCGTCAGTTCCGTCAGCGTCAGGCGACGGGAAATCGGCGTGACCGCGTTTCTGGAAGGAACGTATTCAAGAAGCTGTGCGGTCTCGATGCCGATCTCCTCGTGCAGCGCCGTTGCCGCGTTCGAACGGTTCAGGATCCGCGCCGGTGCCGCATTGACGCGGCCTGCGAAAGTCGTCGCGCGCGGGGCAGGTGCAGCGGTACGCTTGGGCGCGGAGCGCGCCGAAGTGACCGGACCGCCAGCCTTGACGCGTCCCGGCAGATTGAGACGATGGACCTTGCCGATCACGGCGTTACGGCTGACGCCGCCCAGCTGTGCTGCTATCTGGCTGGCGCTAAGCCCTTCGGACCACAATTTCTTGAGTTTTTCGACTCGCTCGTCTGTCCAGTTCATGCCGCTTCTCCGCTTGTCGCGTGTATTTTCGGCAGAATCCTTCTCTGTCTCGCGGGCTTGCCGCAAGCGTGGTTTCCGCCAGATTTTAGGTGACTAGTTCCGCCGCATCGCAGTCTAGTAATTAGCGATTAACCTAATGCTAGGCTGACTCCGTGGCAAGAGTCGCGGGAATCATCTGGAATCGATTTTCCGGTTTTCCCCAACTTGCTGCTATCTTGAGTCTGAAAGGCAACACCTTGGGCCTCGTCCGCCACGGCATACTAGTGCTGGAGAAGCCCGGGAAACGCGGACTTTTGTTGACATCGGCAAACGAAGTGACAATAGTGCCCCTGCCGCCGCAAGGCGGCATTTTTGATTTTCAGGCGAGGGATAACCCCGCAAGCCTATTGACAACCGTTTGACAGCGCAACCGCGCAAGGAGTGATACAGCCATGGCCGAAGCCGGCGCGCCATTGTTTGATACGTTTTCAAGAGCCCCCCTGCGCTTCGAGCGCGGTGAGGGCGTCTGGCTGTATACGGAAAGCGGCGAACGATATCTGGATTTTGCGGCGGGTGTCGCCGTCAACTCGCTCGGCCATGCCCATCCGCACCTTGTCGATGCGATCAAGACGCAGGCCGAGAAGGTCTGGCACGTCTCGAACCTCTATGAAGTGCCGGGGCAGGAAAAACTGGCAAAGCGCCTGACGGAAGCGACTTTCGCAGACAAGGTGTTCTTCACCAATTCCGGTGCGGAAGCCCTGGAATGCGCAATCAAGACCGCGCGCCGTTATCACTTCTCGAAGGGCCATCCGGAAAAGTTCCGTATCGTGACGTTCGAAGGCGCCTTCCATGGCCGCACGCTCGCGACGATCGCCGCCGGTGGCCAGCAGAAATACCTCGAAGGTTTCGGTCCCAAGGTCGAAGGTTTCGACCAGGTGCCATTCGCCGATGTCGACGCCCTGAAGGCCGTCATCACCGCTGAAACGGCTGCGTTGCTGATCGAGCCCATTCAGGGCGAAGGCGGCATTCGTGCGCCTAGCAAGGAATTCCTGCAAATCCTGCGCGGCCTGTGCGACGAGCACGGCCTGCTGTTGATTTTCGATGAGGTCCAGACGGGTGTCGGCCGCACGGGCAAGCTGTTTGCCTATGAACATACCGGCGTTGCGCCCGATATCATGGCGGTCGCCAAGGGGATCGGCGGTGGTTTCCCGCTCGGCGCATGCCTTGCGACCGCAGATGCCGCTTCCGGCATGACGGCGGGTGTGCACGGCACCACCTATGGCGGAAATCCGCTGGCCATGGCCGTGGGCAATGCCGTGCTGGATGTCGTTCTGGCCGACGGTTTTCTGGAAAAGGTTCGTGATGTCGCGCTGGTCTTCCGCCAGGGACTTGCCTCGCTTAAGGATCGTTATCCTGATGTGATCGAGGAAATCCGCGGCGAAGGTCTGCTGATGGGTATCAAGGCGAGGATTCCTTCGGGTGAGTTGCTGCAGGCCATGCGCGCGGAGCATCTGCTTGGCGTGCCTGCGGGCGACAACGTCATCCGTCTTCTGCCGCCGCTCATCACCACGGCGGAAGAGGCCCGCGAGGGCCTGGCGCGTGTCGACGCGGCTGCCGCCTCCCTGACAGCGAAACAGGCGAAAATCGCCTGAAGAAATCAAGGGCGGACCTCTCTTCAGGGGTTCGCAAGCATGGGACAGATTAGAATGGTTTCACCAAAACATTTTCTGGACCTCTCGGCCGTCGGGTCGGAGGATCTGCGGACAATTCTTGATGATGCGCGCACACGCAAGATTGCCACCAAAACCGGCACGGCGGAGAAGCCGCTGGCCGGCAAGATGCTGGCGATGATCTTCGAAAAGCCGTCCACCCGCACCCGCGTCTCCTTCGATGTCGGCATGCGCCAGCTCGGCGGCGAGACCCTATTCCTGTCGGGCACGGAAATGCAGCTCGGCCGCGCCGAAACGATCGGCGATACGGCCAAGGTTCTGTCGCGTTATGTCGACGCCATCATGATCCGCACGACGGATCATTCGCGCCTGCTCGAGCTTGCCGAACACGCGACGGTGCCTGTTATCAACGGCCTGACGGACGACACGCATCCCTGCCAGATCATGGCGGATGTACTGACATTCGAGGAACATCGCGGCCCGGTCAAAGGCAAGACAATCGCCTGGACGGGTGATGGCAACAACGTGCTGCATTCCTTCGTGGAAGGCTCCGCCCGTTTCGGCTACCAGATGGCGATGGCGGTGCCGATGGGTTCGGAACCGCACGACAAGTTCCTGAACTGGGCACGCAACAATGGCGGCGACGTCAGGCTGTATCATGATGCCGACAAGGCGGTGGCGGGAGCGGATTGCGTCGTTACCGATACCTGGGTGTCCATGAACCAGGAACACAAGGCGCGCGGCCACAATATCTTCCAGCCCTATCAGGTCAATGAAGCGCTGATGGCGAAGGCCAACAAGGAGGCGCTGTTCATGCATTGCCTGCCGGCGCATCGCGGTGAGGAAGTGACGGACGCTGTGATCGACGGGCCGCAATCGGTGGTCTTCGACGAGGCGGAAAACCGGCTCCATGCGCAGAAGTCCATCATCGCATGGTGCCTGGGCGTCATCTGACGGCTCTCAACCCTTCCTGATCAGTGGTCAGGAAAGGTGCTTGAACTTGGCCGGACACATTACCATCTGTGGGACTTCGAAAAGGCTCGTCGGTTTTTGCTGGCGGGCCATAATCACGATTTGCACGATTTTTCCCGGAGGCGGTTTCGCTTCCCGGATCTCTGTGCGACAAGCGAAAAAAGTACATTTTAAAAGCCGGACTTTTGGACGGTAGCGGCGCAACGGCTGCGCCAAGGAGTTATGATATGGCAGATGTAACGGTTGAACTGGACAATCTCGATTTAGCTGGTGACGACAAGGTTGTGCCCTTTCAGGTCGAAGGTCTGGACGTGCGCGGCCGCGCGGTACAGGTCGGACCGCTGTTGAATGCCATCCTCGATCGGCACGATTATCCCGATGTAGTCGCCCGGCTGCTGGCGGAAGCGACGGTTCTGACGGCGCTGATCGGTACGTCCCTGAAGTTTTCCGGCAAGCTGACCGTTCAGACCAAGGGCGACGGCCCGGTCGATCTTCTGGTGGCGGATTTCACTGCGCCCGAAAGCATGCGCGCCTATGCCCGTTTCGATGAGGAGCGGCTGGCGGAGGCGGTTGCGGCGGGGGAGACCTCGCCCGAACAATTGCTCGGCACCGGCATTCTGGCCTTCACCATCGATCAAGGTATCGGCATGCAGCCCTATCAGGGCATCGTGCCGCTGGACGGCTCATCGCTGGAAGAAATCGCCGGGGTTTATTTCCGTCAGTCGGAACAGCTTCCCACCCGCGTGCGCCTCGGCGTCGCCGAGTTCTTCGACCGTGATGGCGAAGGCAAGCCGCGCCACGGCTGGCGTGCGGGCGGGGTGATCGCGCAATTCCTGCCGCAGGCGCCGGAGCGTCTGCGCATGCGTGACCTCCACGGTGGTGACGGTGATGAGGGTGATTATGAAGTCGGGGAGGACGATGCCTGGACCGAAGCGGTAACGCTGCTGAACACGGTGGATACCGACGAACTGACCGACCCGCAGGTGCCGGTGGAGCGTCTGCTCTACAGGCTTTTCCATGAGAGCGGCGTGCGCATCTACGATCCGCAGATCATTTTCGACCGTTGCAGCTGCTCGCGGGAGAAAATCAAGGATGTGCTCTCCGGTTTCACCGCCGAAGAGATCAAGGCGAGCGAGGAAGACGGCGCAATTGCCGTGACCTGTGAGTTTTGCTCGACGACCTATCGTTACGATATCAGCGAGTTTGACAACGTCTGAAACACTGTCACTGGCGAGGCCGCGCTTTTGAACAGCGCGGCTCCGCATCGGTGCGTTTGCATCAATTCAGGACCCGCAACAGGCCGGGAGAATCCAGAGAGAAGGCGGGTATGGTGACGTTGAACACCTCGCCCTTGTCCGTTTCCATTTCATAATGGCCGAACATAAGGCCCGACGGTGTATCCAGCGGGCAGCCGGATGAATATTCGTAACTGTCACCCGGGTTCAGGTGCGGTTTCTCGCCAACGACGCCCGGTCCGTAGACCTCGTCCACCTGCCCGTTCTGGTCGGTAATATGCCAATAGCGATTGACGAGCGTTATCGGAACATCGGAATTGTTCGAGATCACGACTTTATAGCCCCAGACGTAACGGTCGTCATCCGGGTCGGATTGTTCTTCGAGATAATACGGATCGACCGTTACCTCGATATCCCTTGTCAGAGCACGATACATACGCGCCACACCTCGATATTATGCCTGCCGCCATTATCCTACACTACAGGTTCTGGCTATCGTCAAGAAAATGAACGACTTGACGGGCAGGAGGCATCTTCTGTTGCGCCGTTTTCCACCGTTAGGGATAACGGTAAAGGTAAATATTGGTTGCCTGACACCAGGGGCTTTGCCACGGCCCGACGTGAAGAGGGGCCGTAGCGATGTGTCGATTGAATTCTCAGGCGGAAACGGCCGCCAGAGCCTTTGCCAGATCCTCCAGCAGATCGTCCGTATCCTCGATGCCGCAGGAAAGACGCAAGGTGCCGCCGGAAATGCCGAGTTCGGCGCGCGCCTCGTCGGTCAGGTTCTTGTGCGTCGTGGTGCCCGGGTGGGTAATGAGGCTCTTGGCATCGCCGAGATTGTTGGAGATCTTTACGATTTCCAGCGCGTTCTGCAACGCGAAGGCTGCATCCTTGCCGCCCTTCAGTTCGAAAGCAACGAGCGTCGAGCCGCCGGTCATCTGCCGCGCGATGATGTCTGCCTGCGGGTGATCGGCGCGGCCGGGATAGATGACCTTGCCGACCTTGCCGCTGTCGGCGAGAAAATCGGCGATCCTGCCTGCATTGGCCGTCTGCTGCTTCACGCGCAGCGGCAGGGTCTCGATGCCTTTCAGAAGCGTCCAGGCGTTAAACGGCGACATAGCCGGGCCCGTGTGGCGGAAATAATCCTGCAGCTCTTCCTCGATCCACTTCTTGTCGGAAAGGATCACGCCGCCAAGGCAACGGCCCTGACCGTCAATATGCTTTGTCGCCGAATAAACGACGATGTGGGCGCCGAGTTCGAGCGGCTTCTGGAAAAGCGGTGTCGCGAAAACATTGTCGACCACCAGCTTCGCACCGATCTGGTCGGCGAGCTTCGCCACGCCGGCAATGTCCACCACTTCCAGCGTCGGGTTGGTCGGGCTTTCGAGGAAAAACAGCTTGGTGTTCGGCTGGATCGCCTTTTCCCAGTTTTCGAGATCGCGTCCGTCAATCAGCGTACATTCGATGCCGTATTTAGGCGCGAGCGTCTCGACCACCCAGCGGCAAGAGCCGAAGAGGGCGCGTGCGGCGACGATATGGTCGCCCGCGCGCAGCTGGCACATGATGGCGGCGGTGACGGCGGCCATGCCGGAGGCAAGCGCCCGGGCGTCTTCCGCACCTTCCAGCAGGCACATGCGCTTTTCAAACATGTCATTGGTCGGGCTGGCATAGCGGGCGTAGATGAAGCCATCCGTTTCGCCCTTGAAGCGCGCTTCGGCGGCTTCGGAGTTTTCGTAGACGAAACCCTGGGTCAGATAGATTGCTTCCGACGTTTCACCATAGGGTGAGCGTAGCGTACCGCCGTGAACGAGCTGGGTTGCCGGGCGCCATTTATTGCTCATGTGATCACCTTCAAAACAAAAAAACCGGCCGCAAAAGCAGACCGGTTCCTAGCACCCGGTCTTTTTAGCCACTTGTTTAACGTGGCTGCAAGCCGACCGGCCAAATCACCACGGGATAAGCTTGCCATACTGCCGTTACCGGCTTGCGTCAATGCTTTCCTTTTGGTTTTGTCGCCGTAAAAAGGAATGATGACCATGACCAGAACCACGGGCATTTTGGCGGACGGCGCTATCAGGGCGCTGTTTGCGGGCGGTAAGCTGAAAAGCGAGGCCGATCTCGATGCTGATCAGGTGCAGCCCGCCAGCCTCGATCTGCGGCTGGGCTCGAAGGCCTATCGCGTTCGCGCCAGCTTCATGCCCGGTCCCGGAACCCGCGTTATCGACAAGCTCAACCGCTTCAGCCTGCACGAGGTGGATCTGAGTGAGGGCGCGGTGCTGGAAACCGGTTGCGTCTACATCGTGCCCCTGATGGAAAGCCTGGAATTGCCGGCGGAAATGTCGGCCTCGGCCAATCCGAAAAGCTCGACGGGGCGGCTTGATATCTTCACCCGCGTCATGACCGACAATGCGCAGGAATTCGACAAGATACCGGCGGGATATGCCGGTCCGCTTTATCTGGAAATCAGCCCGCGCACCTTCCCCGTCGTCGTGCGTCGCGGCTCGCGCCTGTCGCAGATCCGCTTTCGCATCGGCCATTCGCTGCTCAACGAAAGCGAGCTTCTGAAATTGCACGAGAGGGAAACGCTGGTCGCCAGCGAAACCCCGAATGTGACCGGCGGCGGCATCGCGCTTTCCATCGACCTCAAGGGTTTCGGCGAGAATGGGCTGATCGGCTATCGCGGCAAACACCACACGGCGGTAGTGGATGTCGACAAGAAGGCCCAGCACGACGTTCTCGATTTCTGGGAGCCGCTCCATGCGCGCGGCCGCGCCGAGCTGATCCTCGATCCGGATGAGTTCTACATCCTTGTCTCACGCGAGGCCGTACACGTGCCCCCGTCTTATGCGGCGGAAATGACCCCTTTCGACCCGCTGGTGGGCGAGTTCCGTGTGCATTATGCCGGCTTTTTCGATCCCGGTTTTGGCCACGCACAGGCGGGCGGCACAGGCAGCCGCGCCGTGCTTGAAGTGCGCAGCCACGAAGTGCCCTTCATTCTCGAACATGGCCAGATCGTTGGCCGGCTGGTTTACGAACACATGCTGCAAAAGCCGGAAGGCCTCTACGGCAGCGGCCTCGGCTCCAATTATCAGGCGCAGGGGTTGAAGCTGTCCAAGCATTTTCGACCCGCATAATGACCTTGCCGGATGCTTGACACCCGCTGCAAACTGTCGGATGTCTTAGCTTCAGGCGCGGGTGTAGCTCAATGGTAGAGCAGCAGCTTCCCAAGCTGAATACGAGGGTTCGATTCCCTTCACCCGCTCCAGTTTTCAAGACAGCCGAAAGCCTTCCTGATTAGCAAAAAAGCATGGCCGCTGCCGCTTTATATGGGTGTCCGGGCGCCTACACGATTTATCTTGACTACGATTTAATTGCACGTAATAGTTGATGCAGTCGTAGCATTTGGGGATGGTGTTATGAGTCGCAAGCTTCTTTCGGAATTTCTTGGTACGTTCTGGCTCGTGTTCGGAGGTTGCGGCAGTGCGGTTTTCGCCGCCGCTTTTCCAGAACTCGGCATTGGCTTTCTCGGTGTCGCTTTCGCCTTCGGTCTCACGGTTCTGACCATGGCCTATGCGGTCGGGGGCATTTCGGGCGGTCATTTCAATCCGGCCGTTTCCGTCGGTCTGTCCGTTGCCGGCAAATTCCCGGCATCGAACCTCGTTCCTTATATAGTGGCGCAGGTTCTGGGGGCTGCCGTGGCGGCGGGCGCGCTTTATGTCATCGTCACCGGTAAGGCGGGGGCCGAAATTGGCGGTTTTGCCGCCAATGGTTACGGTGAACATTCGCCGGGCGGATACTCCCTCGTCTCGGCGCTGCTGATCGAGGTCATCTTGACGGCATTTTTCCTGATCATCATTCTGGGGTCGACACATGGCAGGGTTCCAGCTGGCTTTGCGCCGATTGCCATCGGCCTTGCCCTTACCCTTATTCATCTGATCTCCATTCCGGTCACTAACACTTCCGTCAATCCAGCCCGCTCGACGGGACAGGCATTGTTCGTTGGTGGATGGGCGCTGCAACAGCTCTGGCTGTTCTGGCTTGCTCCAATCCTCGGCGGTGCTATCGGCGCCGTGGTCTGGAAAGTTTTTGGCGAGGAAGAGAAAGTCGGCCACGCCGGTTCTGTCCAGCCCGCTCAGACATAAATGGGAAGCTTTGTTTCCCCGAATGGTCGGGGAAACCAGTGAGGAGGATGACATGGATCTTACTTCGATATTGACCCAAATTGTCGGTGGTGCGATTGGCGGTACGGCCGGCGGAAAAATACTGAAGGATTCCGATCTCGGCTCGCTCGGCAACCTGATTGCGGGCGCCGTTGGCGGCATCGGTGGAGGAAGCGTACTCGGATCGCTGCTGGGGGCAGGTGGAACTGCGGCAGCCGGCGGCATGGATATCGGCGCTCTTGCCGGCCAGCTCGTTGGCGGTGGCATCGGTGGCCTGATCGTCCAGGTCGTCGTCGGCCTGATCAAGAACAAGCTCGTCGCCAAATAAAGTTGTTCAGTCGCTGTTGTGATGAAGCGATAGACCTTGCCGGAGGAGGAACCTCGTTCGGCAGGGTGTTTTGGTTTATGCTGCATCTATAGGCGAGCCCCGCCGTAACCCGAAACCGTTTGCAAAAAGCAACAGCGCAAGCTGAAAACGGTGAGGCGCGTCCTGCGTGTCGCGAAAAGAAGCGTTGGGAACGCGCCTCTTTAATTGCCTATGTCTTCTCAGGTCGTGTTTTTGACGACCGGCATATGGGGTGTCTTGTTCCAGACGAAGGGGCTGGTTTTCAACTCCGCCACAGCGCGCCATGCCGCGACTGACAACATCAGCCAGTAAAGCGGGATCGCCAACCAGCGCTGTCCGATCTGTTGTTTCTCGTAAGGTATCATCCTGTTTCGGCCCATCAGCACGAAGATGGCGTAGCTTCCGAAAATATTCAGCGTATCGATGAAAAACAGAAGGCCCTGCCAGGAAAGCAGCATACCCGCGCCATTTTCGCTGATCGTCATGACCATGAAGGCGAAGGAAACGAACAGCAAGGGATGGGCCAGCGACGACAGAAGCATACCGCCGATCAGCAGCTGGAAGACGAGATAGGCGACCCAGCCCATGTGGCGCGCAGTGGTAAAGGGCGCGCGGGTCATCACCAGCCAGCTCTGCAGCCAGCCTTTGTACCAGCGTGCGCGCTGGCTCAACCAGACCGGAAGCGAGGTTGGCGCGTCCTCCAGTGTCTGTCGCCGGATGACGCCGCAGCGATAACCGAGCCTGTGCAGCCTGAGGCCTATATCGGCGTCTTCCGTGACATTGTAAGGGTCCCAGGCACCGGCCCGGCGCAATACGGCGGTTCGGAAATGATTGGATGTGCCGCCAAGCGGCAGCGGCAGCCGGTGTGCGGCGAGAACGGGCAGCATGCAGCGGAAGAGGCCGGAATATTCCAGTGCGAAACAGGCGCTGAGCCAGGAGGAGCGAGCATTGCTGATGATAAGCGGAGCCTGCAGGCAGGCCACGTCGTCCGGTTGATCATGGAAGGTGGCGTAGGCTTCGCGTAGTTGTTGTGGATGGGGGCGGTCTTCGGCGTCGTAAACGGCAACGAACGCACCACGCGCGCCGGAGAGCGCGTAGGTCAGGGCCTTCGGTTTGGTGCGGGGCAGGGACGGCGGCACCCTGACGATTTCGATATGCGGACCGGGGTTTGTCCGCAGGATAGCCTCGATCGTCGCTTCGTCATCGGCCTCGCAGACGAGCTTGATGTCGAGCCGAGATTTGGGCCAGTCCAGCCGCTCAAGCGCATTGACAAGTTGCGCGACGATGGCCTCTTCGCGATAAAGCGCCACGAGAACGGTGTAGACAGGCAGCTCCCCGTCCTGCTGGAGCGGAACGATGGTTTTCACATCGTTTTCTCTGGACGAGTGGACAAGTGCAAACAACCTGAAAAGCAGGGTTGAGAGATAAAGCATCGTCAGGGTGACATGAATATAAGCCAGAGCCGCCTGCGTATAAAACAGCAGCGACAGAATGAGCAGGGTAACGAAAACGCCGCTTATAAAACCCTGCTCACCGTGCAGCGTGATCCTGGCGGAATGCTGCGGCGTGGTGTTGAAAAGCTGTTGGCGCGCTTCCCGGCAGCGGCGTGTCTCACCCGCCTTCCAGATCGCGCTGCGCATGGCTTGCGGTGTGGTTACGGCAAGTTCGTCGAAAAGATGTGGATGTTGATCGAGCATGCGCTTCAGCAATTCCATCCGCCCCAGTTCCGGCACGATCAGAAGTGCTGGTTTGCTGTTTGATGGTATCAGCCGAAGGATCCGTGGTTCGGCAAGCTGCGTATCCAGATGGTTTATGTCCGCCACCCGTTCCGGATTGATTTCCGGGAGAAACGGCAATCGCAGAAATCTGGCAAAAGCACCGAAATATGCATCCGTCTCGACAAGGCCGCTTGCCAGCAACTCCTCTTCCACCGTCGAGCCGTTTTCGAGGGCCTGTTCTTCGAATGTGCTGATATAGGGCTTGCCGAATCCGAGCGATGAAAGAAAGCGCGCCGCTCCTGTTTCGTTCCCTTCGGGAAAACTCCAGGGCGGATTGTCGTCCTTCAGCGAAAACGGAATTTTTCGTTTCGCCGGCGTCGTGTGAAACGATTCTCGTGTATAATGGCTAAAATAATCCATGCATCGCCGCCGTCGTCATGGTAACGCCCAACTTCCTGCTGTGGACAGTATAGATGAGAATGACGAATGTAACGCGAAATATAAGTCTTGCATTTACTTTAGCTATCGCTTTACAATTTGTTGGTATTTTTGGAAAACTTCATGCGGAAGGCCTATCGGACGGAGGCCGCATGCCGGTGTTGTTCGACGCGCAGGAGCGGTTTCCGGGCGGCGATCTTTCTTCCGTCCCCCGGGTCAGGTTTCTGATGTCGGTCGATTTTCCGCCATTCAATTTTACCGATCAGGAAGGCCGGCTTGCGGGTTTCCATGTCGATCTGGTGCGTGAAATCTGCTCCCAGCTGAAGATAGAAAGCAAATGTCAGGTGCAGGCGCTGCCGTTTGACGAGCTGGAGGCGGCCCTGGAAATGGGAGAGGGCGAAGCGGTGATTTCCGGCCTCGCCACCACGGCCGATCTGCGCAAGAGTTTCACCTTCTCGCGTCCCTATTTGTTGTTACCCGCCCGTCTTGCCGTCAACAAGGCGGCGAAATTCACCGGCTCCGGTGCCGACGCCCTGTCGGGAAAGAAGGTGGGCGCGGTCACAGGCTCACGGCACGAACAGATGCTCAAGGCGTTTTTTCCGAAAGCGACGACTGAAGGTTTTAATGGGTATGAACCCATGTATGAAGCGCTGAAGACAGGCAAGGTAGACGCCATTTTCGCCGATGGCCTGCGCCTGCCTTTCTGGGTTTCAGGAAGCACGTCCGAAGGCTGCTGCGCAATTTTCGGCGGCCCTTACATGTCCGACAGATTTCTGGGCGAAGGCCTTTCCATCATGGCTGTGGATCCGGACAACGTGCTTGTGCCGGCCTTCGATCAGGCCCTGGCAGCACTTTCCCGCAACGGCCGGCTGGAGGAAATCTACCGGCGTTATTTCCCCTACGGCCTCTATTAGAGAAATCCGGCTATCCGGATCGTCTCCGGCGTTGGCTATTTGGCTGGCGCAAAGGACGGGTCGCTGCGCCGCAATCGCAAAAGCGCGATCCATACGGCGGCGGCGATGGCGGATTCCACCAGGAAGTAGCTGCCGATCGTTCCCGAAATGCTGAAGGACCAGGTGAAGAAGGCGACAACGACGGAGCCGATGAGGTTGCCGCTGTTCCATATCTTGGCGCGAATATCCTGTCGCCCGGATGCGCCAAGCGCCTCAAGTGCGGTCGCCGCAACCGCCATTGGCAGCACGACCCAGCAAAGGACGCGGGTAATCATGGGCAGCGAGACGTATTCGTCGCCGAACAACAGCGGCAGGAAGGGCGCGATGATAAAGATCACCAAAGCGCTACCGGCTGCGATGACAAGCGCCGCCTTCAGCACATTATAGGCGCGTTCTATGGTTTTGGTGATGCCCTGAAGGGCGGCTGAGGCCGAACCCGGATAGATCAGCCGGTTGAGAGCCTCCACCGAGAGATAGGAGCTGTCGAGAATTCGCCGGGCGATGGAATAGCTGCCCAGAACCTCGGCGCTGGCAACTGCACCGAGAACGAGAATATCGGCATTGCCACGCACGGCCTTGAACAGGAACTGCGTCGAAAACAGGACGCCAATGCGGATTTCCTCGCGAACGATCCGGAAGACGGGCCTGCCGAGCCGGCCGATAGCCTTGACCGAAATTACCGCTGCAACGATGTGAGCGGCCAGGTTCCACAGGGCCCAGGCCTCCACCGTTTCCACCTTGAAGACCAGGCAGGCGACCACGGCGGCAATCGTGCGGGCGACGGCGAACATCACTTCCAGCTTGTTGGCCGAAGCGAAGTTGGAATGGGCGATGAAGCTTTGCGTGGAAAGCGAAATAACCTTCAGAAAAACGAGGTTCGTCACCAGAATCAGGAAGGTGGTGATGAGTGTATGCAGCAATGTTTCCGATGTCGGAAAAAACACGGGGATCGTTACCATGCCGACGATGGTCAGCGCTACGCCGGTCGCGGCGCTCAACAGGTAACTGTGGCCGAGCATGACGGGAAACATGCTGCGGTCCTGCGCCACGCGGCGGATGAGCGATTCCTGCGAACCGATACCGCAGATCTGGACACCGAGATTGGTGACGGCCGTGATCGAGGCGTAAAGCGCGAACTGTTCGACGCCGAGATGGCGGGCAAGCAGGGCGAAGGTCAAAAGCTGCGCGGCGCTGGACATCAGAAGCGCCCCGCCGGATGCCATATAGGTCAATCCCAGTCTGACAAGATGGCCGAGCCGCGGCGTATTCAACGACACCTCATTCTCCATGTTTTCCGGCATCGCCGGGCGAATTCAAAAGATAGCTGCCCTGTTTTTTAAATTTGGTGAACTGAAAAAGCCGGAAACCGGGTGACAATCCAAAGGGCGGTAACCTGAATGAATGGCAGTTTCTCCTGTCTTAGCCTCCTTGAGGTAAGAGAGGGTTAAAGCAATTGCACAATAATGATGATAATGACTGTTTCTGGTTATTTGGACATGGCCCGGTTTCAAATGGGTTTCGTTGTTCGTCACAAGGCAGGCCAATGATCCGATTATCCGTTCCCGATGCAGGCGACCATGCCGCGTTTCGCTGACACGCAGTCCATGTCTGCGCAAAGCGATGCTGTGTCCCTTTCGGGCAGTCGTCGCGACGCGATTTTTTTCGTCGTCACGATGCTCTATATCTGGATATCCGTCGCGCCTTTTGAAAATCTCGCGGCTCCGCCCGTGCCGCACGCCGCCGCGAACCAGCTGACTGGGCTTGTGATTGCGCTGATTTTGGGCGTTTTTGCCCTGCGCCACCGGTTGACGGGGCTTTTGTTGCGGCCGCGTCTGCCCATTCTGCTGCTGTTTTCCTGGCTTGTGATTTGTTCGGTGATTGGCACCGAGCCCGGCACCTCGCTGCAACGCCTGCTCTTTACAGCCCTCCTGTGCTTCATCACCAGCGTCCTCGTCGTCATGCCGAGGGACCGGCGGCAGTTCGACCGGATGATAGCCGTCTTCGCCGTCATTCTGCTTGCGCTCTGTTATTTCGGGGTGATCTTTCTTCGCTCGCGTGCGATCCACCAGCCTTACGATCTTGATGAAAAAGCGCTTGCTGGCGATTGGCGCGGCATCTTCAATCACAAGAATGCCGCGGCTCCGGCCATGATCATTCTTTTCATGATCGGCCTTTACCTGCGCAATGCCTGGTCGACGGTCGGCGGCATCGCAATCACACTGCTGGCGGGTTTCTTCCTCTGGAAGACCAACGGGAAAACTGCGGCAATGCTGTTGCCCGTCACCATCGCGCTGGTCTGGATCATGGAAAGGCATGCCGGCCGGACATTGCTGATGATCGGCGGTCTTCTGGCTTTCCTCAACATCCTCGCGGTCGGCTCCACCTATTTTCCAAGCATACGGGATCTGGTCGAAAGTCTGGGGATCGATTCCACCTTCACCGGCCGAACGGACATATGGCGACTGTCCTTCGACACCTTCGCGCAATCGCCGATTTTCGGGCAGGGCTTTCAGGCGTTCTGGACGAGCGACCGGCTTCTGGCGCAGGCCGATATTGCTGGCACTTGGGCTGTTTCCGCCTTCCATGCCCATAATGGCTATGTGGAAAGCCTGCTGAATGGCGGCCTGCCAGCCTTTATCCTCATCGTCATATGGCTCGTCATCATACCCGCAAACGACTTCCGGACTGCGGTGGAGAGGGGCACGGATTCGGGATTGACACGGCTTTTCGCACGAATTTGGGTGTATGCGCTGCTTTCTTCGTGTCTTGAGAGTAATTTCTTTACCGGAACCGGGCCTATCTGGTCTTCGTTGCTGATCGCAATCTATTGTTTGAGACATCAGGCATACGACATACTTGAACAGGGACAGTAAATTGCAGACAGGCCGGGGGGCTATGCATGGCGCAGAAAATCGGGACCTTTGCAGACCGGATCAATAATCGGTTCGTGCGGTACTTTCCGGGACCGGCGGTGCGGATCGAAACGTCCGAACCGATCGTCTCCTTTACATTCGACGATGTACCGGCGACTGCCTGGACGGAGGGCGCGCGCATCCTGGAAAACGAGGGTGTTTGCGGGACGTTTTACATTGCGGGCGTTTTCATCGACAAGCACGATAAACAGGAGATGATTTCCACGAAAGGCTGCTCGGAACTGGCTGCGGCCGGCCATGAGCTTGCCTGCCATACCTTTTCCCATCGCAAACTCTCGAGTTTTTCACGGCGCGGGCTTGAGGAGGATCTCGATCGTAACGACAGCGTGCTGGGATCGTTCGATGGAAGCCGGCACATGCGGAATTTCTCCGTTCCTTTCGGCATGGCCTCACCAGTCATGCAGCCCCTGCTGCGGCGCAGGTTCAGGACCGCTCGCGGCATCATGCCCGGCATCAACCGGGGCAACATCGACCCGTATAATCTTGCCGCGGTCGAATTGCGCGCCGATCAAAACTATCTCGATGCCGCCGATCACTGGCTCGACGACGTTTTGCAAAAGGGCGGCTGGCTCGTCATTTTCACCCACGATGTTTCGCAGACGCCGAGCTTTTACGGTTGCCCGGGAGACAGACTTCAGGGCCTCGTCCGCAAGGCGGCGTCCGGCGGTGCGAAGATCATGACGGTCGACGCCGCTGCAAGTACACTCGGCCTGTAAAGGAAGTGTGTTGACGCGCGCGCCGAGACCTACCGCCGGAAGCGTGAAGCCTGCGCCCAAAGTTGCGGGGATCTATTGGCTGGCCCAGATGATGCGGGCGATCCATTCCACGTCGGCCATGTCGAAGCTGCGGTTCGGATGTTCGGGATTGAGCGAAAGAAGCTCGATATTCTTGGGGCTTTGCCGGGCCAGCACCTTGGCCATCACTTCGCCCTCGCGGCTTTTCAACACCACACGGTCGCCGCGCCGCACCTGCGCGCCGGGCTCCACGATGAGGATGTCGCCGTCGCGGTAAAGCGGCATCATGCTTTCGCCCTGCACTTCCAGCGCATAAACGCCCTGCTTGCGCTCGGGAGAAGAAGGGAACTCCACCACATCCCAGCCCTGACCGGCCGGAAAACCGCCATCGTCGAAAAAGCCGCCGGAACCCGCCTGCGCAAAACCGAGCAGGGGAATGGCATTGTCTGGACCGGAAGGTTGCATCGTCTGGGCGGCCTTGCTGAAAGCATAGCCGAAAAACTGGTCGACGCTTGCCCCCGTCGCCTCCAGCACCTTGGATACGGATTCCGTCGAAGGCCAGCGTTTGCGGCCGTCCGGGCCGAAGCGCTTCGATTTGTTGAACGATGTGGGGTCGAGACCGGCACGCTTCGCCAGAGCCGAAGGTGTCAGCTCATGACGCTTGGCAAGCGTATCGATGGCGCTCCAGATCGTCTCGTGTGAAAGCATGATAGAAAGCCCGCAGGTGGAGCAGGTGGCGGAAAAGCTCCTGTCTTTTACGCCCGGAATTTAGACCATATCCGGTCAGGAGTAAAGAAAATAAAGGAATAAAATCCTTGGTTACGCCACCATGGCCGATGTGTTGATCTTGGAAAGCTGGATCACAGCCTGCGTGCGGCTGTCGACCTTGAGTTTCAGCAGGATCGCGGAGACATGCGCCTTGATGGTGGCTTCCGAAACATTCAGCTCATAGGCGATCTGCTTGTTCAGCAAGCCTTCGGCCAGCATGCTCAGAACCCGGCTTTGTTGCGGCGTCAGCGTTCTGAGCCGGCCGATGAGGTCGGTCACATCAGGGTCGTGTTCCTTGTCGCCCTGGCAGCTCTCCGGTATCCAGACATCGCCTTCCAGAACCGTGCGAATGCCATCGCGAATATCGTCGATGCCCGAGGATTTGGAAATGAAACCGGAAGCGCCGAGTTCGATGGACCGGCGAACGGTGGTCGCGTCGTCCGTTGCCGAAACGATGACGATCGGCAGGCTGGAGAATTCCGCTCTCAGCGCCATCAGGCCTGAAAATCCGCTTACCCCCGGCATGGCGAGGTCGAGAAGCATCAGATCGGCGTCGCTGCACGCTGTCGCAGCACTTCGGGCGGCCTCGAAATCCCCGGCTTCCATGATGGTCTGCTGCCCGTCGAGGCCGGATACGGCCTGTTTGAGGGCGCCTCGAAAAAGCGGGTGGTCGTCCGCTATGATAATGACAAGTTCCGACATTCTGGCCCCCTCCCAAGGGCGTTATGCGGTTCTTCAGAAGGTCTGGTGCACTCCAGTTTCCGGCAGTCTGAACGCTTCCGGTTCCTCTGCCCAAAGGTTGCTCCAATCGGTTCCGCATTACAAGAAAAAGCTTGTGGGCAGCCGTCACGGTAATAAAAATGCCGTGGAAACTGTGGACAATCGACCCGCTTTGCGGCAAACCGCCCAGACTGAAAAGCCTTGGAAAGCCTTCGGAGAGCCCCATGCAGGAAACGCCCGCGATCATCTATAAAATCGTGCCGGAGATGTTGTGGAATGCAGCCAAGGCAAAAGGTGTCTTCGAAGGCGCCGCCATCGATCTGACGGATGGTTTCATTCATTTTTCGACGGCGAAACAGGCCGCCGAGACAGCAGCCAGGCATTTTGCGGGTCAGACCGAACTGCTTCTGATCGCGGTCGACGGAGCGGCGCTCGGCGACAAGCTGGTCTATGAGCCCTCCAGAGGCGGCGATCTTTTCCCCCACCTCTATGCTCCTCTTCCCCTCACCGCCGTGCTTTGGGAAACACCGCTTTCGCTCGGTGACGATGGCCACCACCAATTTCCGGAGATTTTGTGATGAGCGGATTATTTTCCTCTATCGGCCGCAAGGGCCTGTTTCTGGTCGATCCGGAAAAGGCGCACGGGCTGTCCGTGGCGGCGTTGAAAAGCGGCTTTTTGCCCACCTGCATGGTGCCGCACGATCCGCGTCTGCAGCAGACCGTGGCTGGCCTCGTTTTCCCCAATCCGCTCGGCATGGCGGCGGGTTACGACAAGAATGCCGAGGTGCCCGGACCGCTTTTGCGGCTCGGCTTCGGTTTCACCGAAATCGGCACCGTCACGCCGCATGCGCAATCCGGCAACCCCAAGCCGCGCATCTTCCGACTGGTCGAGGATGAAGGTGTCATCAACCGCCTCGGTTTCAACAATGAAGGCCATGCGGCCGCGCTGGAGCGTCTGAAGCAGGCACAGCTGCGTGGCATCGTCGGCGTCAATATCGGCGCCAACAAGGATAGCGAAGACCGCATTGCCGATTATGTGCAGGGCATAGAGGCCTTTTATTCCGTCGCATCCTATTTCACCGTCAATATTTCCTCGCCCAACACGCCGGGCCTGCGCGACTTGCAGGCGCGCGAAAGCCTTGCCGCACTTCTTGAAGCGGTGCTGGAGCGCCGGAAAGTGGAAGCCGAACGCTTTGGCAAAAGCATTCCGGTCTTCCTCAAGATCGCGCCCGATTTGACCGAGGAGGGACTGGATGACGTCGCGGAAGAAACGCTGGCCCATGATCTCGATGGCCTGATCGTGTCGAACACCACGCTCTCACGGGAAGGCCTGCGGCCCGGCCCGCACAAGAGCGAGGCCGGCGGATTGTCCGGCAAGCCGCTATTCGAGCTTTCCACCACGGTTCTCGCCAAGATGCGCCGGCGCGTCGGCGCCAATCTGCCGATTATCGGTGTGGGTGGTGTCTCGTCGCCGGAGACGGCACTGGAAAAAGTGAGGGCAGGGGCCGATCTCGTGCAGCTCTATTCCTGCATGGTCTATGAAGGCCCCGGCCTGCCGTCGTCCATCGTCAAGGGCCTGTCGAAACTGGTCGCCCGCGAAGGCGTGCAGTCCATTCGCGACCTGCGCGACAGCACGGTCGACCGCTGGGCCGACCGCAAGCTAGGCTGAGCGTCTCACGCGCAGAGCACCATCGCCCAATAGGGCCGGTTGCGGCTGGCGGCATCATAGGCAACCGCAACGCCGAGGCCGTTATACGGTCCCAGCATGTTTTCGAGATGGTGCCTGGAGCCGATCCAGGCCTTGACCACCCGCTCGACGCTGTCCTGCCCGGCTGCCACGTTTTCCGCCGCAGGTAGCGGCACCTTGCCGTCCTTCATGCGGATGAGGAAGCTGTCGGTCAGGCCGATCAGATGCGCCATCTTCTGCGCCTTGACCATGCGGCCTGCCTGATAAGCGGCAGCCCCACTTGCCGAGCCGTTGATGGCGAGCGGCGAAAGGCCCTTCGAGCGGCGCAACTCGTTGACCATTGGAAGCGCCGCCGCCGTCTCGTCGCGGGTGCCTGACGGCATGCCCTTGTTGGTGGGCATGGAAACGCAGGCGGAAAGAACGGAACCGGCGGAAAGCAGCACGAAGCCACGCCGTGAAAGCGTTTGAAGCGATGTATCGGTCATGTCAGCGGCGGTAGCTCAGCAGGCGCAGGATGATGAAAATGGGAATAACGATCGTCGCTCCGAGGATCAGATAGTCGCCAATTGCGCCCAGCGCATGGAAACCGCTGCGCCACAGATCGACCACGAAGTCGCGTGCACTGTATATGATGTTCCATGGCGTCAATCCGAAGATTGCCATGAGAAAGCCGACGAGCAGTGAAACCACCAGCAGCTTCACCACGGTGCGGGCCACCGTATCACCCAGCATTTTGTTGACCTCACCGGCCATCAGCAAGTCTCCTGTTTTGTCCTGACATATGAAGCGAACCGCTTCGATACAAGTTTCGGTGCACTATATCGCGTCATATCCGCTAATTCCACGGACGGGCCATGAAATAGGACTTGAGTTTTTTTATGGCTTGATAAATGACAGCCAACATCTTCTCAGGAAATCATGAATGGCCGCAAACCAGTTTTCTTCCGGTGACGTCACTGCCGACCGCCGGATGGACTATGCCCGCATGTTGACGGAAAGCGGCGACTACGCCGCTGCCGCCGAACTCGTCGAACAGGCGCTGGAACTTGCGCCGAGATGGGCTGCGGGCTGGTTTCGGCTCGGGGAATATCTTGAAAAGGTAGGCGAGACGGACAAAGCCGTGGCCGCTTACGTAAAAGTGGCCGAGTTGGATGCGGAAGGGCTGTTTGCAGCCGAGCTGAAACTCGCGGTCCTCGGGGCTGTGGAAACGCCGGAGCAACCGCCCAGCCGTTATGTGGAGGGGCTTTTCGACGACTATGCGGATCGTTTCGAAACCTCGCTCGTGACCAAGCTGGATTACAGCGTGCCGCAGAAACTGGCGGAGCTGATCGGCAAGGCGGCGGATGGCGGCGTTTTTGACACCATCGTCGATATCGGTTGCGGTACGGGTCTTCTCGGTGTGGAAATCCGCCCGCTTGCAAAGCGGCTGGAAGGTTTCGACCTATCCCAGAACATGCTCGCCAAGGCGGAAGAAAAAGGTCTTTACGACTATCTCGGCCAGGCCGATCTTTCGCTGGATGCCGCCGCCTCGGGTCTGTTCAGCCCGGCCATGACGCAACACCGCGCCGGTCTCGTCGCCGCTGCCGATGTGATGATGTATCTCGGCAGTCTCGAGACCGTCATGCCGCTCGTTTCGGCCCTGCTTGCGCCCTCCGGTTTCTTCGCCTTTTCGGTGGAGGATGCAGGAGAGGATGAAGGTTTCGTGCTGAGGGAAACGTTGCGTTATGCCCATTCGAAAAGCTACGTGATCGGCCTTCTCGAGCGGACGGGCTTTTCCCTCATCGATATCCGCGAGACCACCATTCGCAAGGATGCCGGCAAACCCCTTGCCGGCATTCTCTTTCTTGCCCGCGCCAATGGCTGAACATCCCGTTTCTTGCCTTTTTCACGATAGGTCAGTCGTCCTTACGTATCCATCTTGATCCCGTGTTTGTTGCAGTGCAAAATACGCGGGAACCTGAGGGAAAAAAGCGTGAGCAGAACGAGAAGCGTTTACAGCATGTGGAGTTCGGATCCGGCCAAACATGCGCCGGTGGAAGACGTGCAGGGCATCGTCACCGGAGCCATCGTGTCGGCGCTCGGCTTTTAGCTTCTGAACAAGGTCGGCCTTTTGACCGGCGGCACCGCCGGCGTCGCCTTTCTCATTCATTATGCCTTCGGCATCAGCTTCGGCCTCCTGTTCTTCCTCGTCAATCTGCCGTTCTATTACCTGTCTTTCCGCCGCCTCGGTCTGGCCTTTTCCGTCAAGACCTTCATCGCCATCGGCCTCGTTTCTGTCCTGACGGAAGTGGAAGCGCGCTGGATGGTCATCGACAGCATCAATCCGCTCTGGGCGGCGCTGCTCGGCGGGCTGCTTCTGGGTTACGGATTGCTGGCGCTTTATCGCCACCGCGCCAGCCTCGGCGGCATCGGCATTCTGGCGATCTACGTCCAGGACCGTTTCGGCATCCGCGCGGGTCTGATCCAGCTTGCCTTCGACGCCTTTGTGATGCTCTGCGCCTTCCTCGTCATCGACCCTGCGACTGTTGCCTATTCGATTGTCGGCGCCTTCGTCCTCAACATGTTCCTCGCCATCAATCATCGTTCGGACAGGTATATCGTCGTACGCTGAGCGAGGCATGCTTGAAATCCACCGCGCTCGGGCGCAATAGCTCGGCAAGGATCGGAAAATCGGGGGAACAGGCATGGACGAGACGAGTGCGCGCAGGCGCCTGAACCTTTGGGCCTCCGCGCCGGATCGTCATTCGCTGCTGGAGGACGCGCAGGGTATTCTGGCGGGCAGCATGCTGGTTTCACTCGGCGTGACGCTGTTTTCCGCAGCCGGCCTTCTCACCGGCGGCGTGGTGGGTCTTGCCTTTCTGGCGCATTATTCCACCGGTTTCAGCTTCGGCGCGGTGTTCTTCCTCGCCAATCTGCCGTTTTATTATCTCGCCTTTCGCCGTCTCGGCCTTGCCTTCACGGTCAAGACCTTCTGCGCCATTGCCATGACGGCGCTGCTTTCCGAATATATACCGGGCTTTTTTGCCTTTCAGAGCATCAATCCGGTTGCCGCAGCCCTTTTCGGCGGATTGACGGTCGCGGCCGGCATGCTGGCGCTGTTCCGCCACCGCACCAGCCTCGGCGGTTTCGGCATATTGGCGCTTTATCTTCAGGATCGTTTCGGCTGGCGCGCGGGCCTCGTCCAGCTCGCCTTCGATAGCATGGTGCTGGCCTGCTCGTTCTTCGTTGCGACGCCCTTCGTCATCATCTGCTCTATCCTTGGGGCGCTGGTCATGAACCTCACACTCGCCATCAATCACCGAAACGACCGCTACATCGCCATGTAGCGGTCGTTTGCGGCGGTCAAGGTGGCTCAGGCAGCCCTGGCCGCGGCGTCTACCGGGTGCTGCGAGCGGAAGCCGACGGCGATGCGGTTCCATGTGTTGATGGCGCCGATGGCAACCGTGATCTTCACGATGTCCTCATCGGAGAAATGCGCCTTCAGGGCCTCGAAGGCGTCATCCGGAGCGCCGGTTTCGGCAATCTTCGTCACCGCATCCACCCAGCCAAGCAACGCCCGTTCCTGTTCGGTGTAGACGGGGGATTCCCGCCACACGCTCATCAGGTTGATCCACTGTTCGGAAAGCCCGTCATGGCGGCTTTCCTTCACATGCATATCCACGCAGAAGGCGCAGCCGTTGATGATCGAGGCGCGCAATTTGATGAGGTGAACGAAGCGCCGCTCAAGACCGCTGCTCTGGACGTAGTTTTCCAGCGCCATTACGGCCTTGAAGGCTTCGGGAGATGCTTTGGCGTAATTCAAACGGGTTCTCATGTTTCTCTCTCCATTGGTTGGGTCGGTTTAAGGGTATGCGTCATCATTCCGGAAAGCGGTGACGCTTCCGGTATTTCGGTGATCCTGTCTTTGGGTCTCAGCGCGTTGTCGTCTTGCGCTCGTTCAGCTCCAGAAAGGCGCAGCCGCGTGCTGCAATACCGCCATCGTCAGTGGCGGCAAGGTCGCCCGCAATGTCGGCAATGGTGGTTTTTGCAAGTTCGGCTCGGTAGACCTTCTCCGCCTTCAGCATCGCGGCATTGATGCCGCAGGGCTTGGTGAAATAACGTCCCGGCAAGGGGTTCGGCCCACGCTGGCGGATTTCCGCGCAACGAAAGGCAGGCTGCGGTCCCTCCACGGCAAGAACAATATCGAGCAGCGTGATCCTGTCGGTCGTCCGGGCGAGACGATAACCGCCCTTCGGCCCCGGCACGGTGGTGACGATCCCAGCGCCGGAAAGCGATTGCAGATGCTTCAGGAGATAGCTCGTGGAAACGCCGTGAAACTCGGCCAGCGCCGCCGCCGAAAGCACGCCGCCTTCGGAAAGTCCCGCCAGCATGCTCACGCTGTGAATAGCCTGTTCAACGCCGTCGCCGAGTTTCATCCGACTTGCTCTTTTGTGGTTTGCTTCTGTATCATGGATATTATTTATCCATGATTATGCTTTCCTGTCAAGCGGGCGTGTTGCGCTCTTCTTTTTTGCAGGTTTTTCACTACCTTGAAGGCGTGAAACACGCAGAGTCTCCCATTTCCGGCACGCAGGTCGGCACCTTGCCTCTTCCATTCCAGAAATGGTTTGCCGAAAAGGGGTGGTCTCCACGCGCCCATCAATTAGAGCTTATGGCGCGGGTGCGGGGCGGCGAGAACATGCTGCTGATTGCGCCGACGGGCGCCGGCAAGACGCTGGGCGGCTTCATGGCTTCGCTTACCGATCTCGCGGAACGCGGCAAGGTTCCGCCCGGTTCCGCCTTTGTCGGCGTGCATACGCTCTATATCTCGCCGCTCAAGGCGCTTGCGGTGGATATCGAGCGCAACCTCACCAAACCCGTTTCCGAAATGGGCCTGCCGATTTCCATCGAAACGCGCACCGGCGATACGCCGCAGGCAAAACGCCAGCGCCAGAAGATCAGGCCGCCCGATATTCTCCTAACGACGCCGGAGCAGGTATCGCTGCTGCTCGCCAACAAGGAGGCCGAGCGCTTTTTCCGCGACCTTAAATATGTGGTGCTGGACGAATTACATTCACTCGTCACTTCCAAACGCGGCCATCTGCTGTCGCTGGCGCTTGCCCGGGTGCGCCGGCACGCCCCGAATGTGCGCTTCATCGGTCTCTCGGCCACGGTGGCGGAACCGATGGACTTGCGCCGTTATCTTGCGCCGCAGGGGCAGGGGGAACCGCCCGCAGGTCTTATAACGGTCGAGGGTGGGGCCAAGCCAAACATCGCCATTCTACACACGGAAGAACGCATCCCGTGGTCCGGCCATTCGGCGCGTTACGCCATGAAGGATTTGTATGCGGCGCTGAAAGAGCACCAGACCACGCTGGTCTTCGTCAACACCCGCTCGCAAGCGGAGCTGATCTTTCAGGAACTCTGGACCATCAATGACGACAATCTGCCGATAGCTTTGCACCACGGCTCGCTGGATACGGCCCAGCGTCGCCGGGTGGAGGCAGCCATGGCCGAAAACCGGCTGCGCGCCGTCGTTGCCACCTCCACGCTCGATCTCGGCATAGACTGGGGCGATGTCGACCTTGTCGTGCATGTCGGTGCGCCCAAGGGCGCAAGCCGCCTTGCCCAGCGTATCGGCCGCGCCAATCACCGCATGGATGAGCCGTCGAAGGCGATCCTCGTTCCCGCCAACCGTTTCGAGGTGATGGAGTGCCGCGCGGCACTGGATGCGAACTATATCGGCGCGCAGGACACACCACCCATCGCCGAAGGCGCGCTCGATGTTCTCGCCCAGCATGTACTCGGCATGGCCTGCGCCGAACCCTTCGACGCGGATGATCTCTACCGCGAGGTGACGAGCGCCTCACCCTATGCCGATCTGCCGCGCGCCACCTTCGACCGGGTGGTGGATTTTACTGCCACCGGCGGTTATGCGCTGCGCACCTATGAGCGCTATGCCCGCATCCGCCAGATGAAGGATGGCCGCTGGCGCGTCTCCAATCCGGCCGTCGCGCAGCAATATCGCCTCAACCTCGGCACCATCGTCGAGGCGGCGGAACTCAATGTCCGCATGGTCAAGCGCAACGCCAAAGGTTCGGTCGGGCGCGGCGGCATGTCGCTCGGCAAGGTCGAGGAATATTTCCTCGAACAGCTGGTGCAGGGCGATACCTTCCTGTTTGCCGGTAAGGTTCTGCGGTTCGAAGGGATCCGCGAGAGCGAATGTCTGGTGTCGCAGGCCTTTTCCATGGATCCGAAAATACCCTCCTATGCCGGCGGCAAGTTTCCGCTTTCCACATACCTTGCGGATCAAGTGCGCTCGATGCTCGCCGATCCCGCCCGTTGGCAGGCGCTGCCGGATCAGGTGCGCGACTGGCTGGCGATCCAGAAGGAGAAATCGATCATTCCCCGGCGCGACGAGCTGCTGGTCGAGACCTTTCCCTTCCGCAAGCGCTTCTTCATGGTCATGTATCCCTTCGAGGGGCGGCTGGCGCACCAGACGCTGGGCATGCTGCTGACGCGGCGGCTGGAGCGGGCGGGCGCAAAACCGATGGGTTTCGTCGCCACCGATTATTCGCTCGCTATCTGGGCCATGGACGATATCGGCAGTCGGTTGAAATCCCGCCGCCTGTCGCTTGGCGAACTTCTCGATGAGGACATGCTGGGCGACGATCTGGAGGCGTGGCTGGACGAATCCTTCATGCTGAAGCGCACTTTCCGCAACTGCGCCGTCATTTCCGGCCTTATCGAACGCCGTCATCCGGGCAAGGAAAAGACCGGCCGTCAGGTCACCGTCTCCGCCGATCTTATTTATGACGTTCTTCGCAGCCATGAGCCGGACCATATTCTGCTGGAGGCGACGCGACGCGATGCGGCGGCGGGACTTTTGGATATTGGTCGTCTTGGCGATATGCTGAAGCGAATCAAGGGGCACACCACCCACCGCGCGCTGGAGCACGTCTCGCCGCTTGCCGTTCCTGTGATGCTGGAAATCGGCCGCGAGACGGTGGCGGGTGAGGCGATGGATCAGGTGCTGGCCGAGGCGGCAGACGAGCTGATCGCCGAGGCGATGTCCTGAAGCATCGGATCGGAATGAAGGAACGAAGGTAAACGTGCTGAGCCGGCTGACATTGAGCGACAGGTTTTCCAACGGCTTCGAATGCCTCGGCAGCGAAACCGCCGTGAACGGCGTCGCTGCCTGGTGCGATCCGCTGGGCGGGCTTTACCTGCCGGACCTGTCGCTGCTCGTCGTTTCCGACCTGCATCTGGAAAAGGGTGCAGCCTTTGCCCGGCGCGGGCGGATGCTGCCGCCCTACGACACCATCGCCACGCTTAAAATCCTGTCTTCCCTTGTCAGCCGCTATGATCCGAAGATCGTCGTCAGCCTCGGCGACAATTTCCATGATCGCGTTGGCTCGCAGCATCTGCCGCTGATGCTGCGCGACCTCATCCGTGAGATGGCCCGTGGCCGCGAGTGGATATGGATCAACGGCAATCACGATCCTGATGGTACGGTCGATCTGCCGGGGTCTTCGGTGGACGAGATGTTCTACGCCAATCTCGTCTTCCGCCACGAGCCGAAAATAGGGGAGGTCGCCGGCGAAATCGCCGGCCACCTGCATCCATCGGCCACGGTTCGCCGTCGTGAAAAGACGGTGCGGCGACCCTGTTTCGCCACCGATGGTTCCCGGCTTTTGATGCCGGCTTTCGGTGTCATGAGCGGCGGGCTGGATCTGCGGCACAAGGCCATGCGCGGCCTCTTCAATCACGCTGCACTCGTCGCGCATCTGATGGGGCGGGACCGCATCTATTCGGTGCGGTTTTCAAATCTGCTCGGCTGAGCGTGTCGGTTTGCCCTGCGCGGGCGGCGGACACTCTCTTTTGCCGGATGAAAACTCAGTCCTTGCGGAAAATAATACTCGCACCCCAGCCGGTGACGACGGCCAGCAGAACGCACAGCGCGCCATAGGCAAGCGGCGTCTGATGCGCCGCGTCGGTGATCGCCTGTTCCATGCCGGTCTTGACGACACGCAGTTTCAGCTCGCGCTGGGCGATGAAGTTACCGCTCTTGAAGAGATAGGCGCGGGCGGTGTGTACGCCGTTCGGCACGTTGGCGGGCAGGCGCAATGTTGCCCAGAACAGGCCGGTGCGTTCCAGCCTCACCCCGGTCGTGTCGTTGCGATAAATGCCGCTTGAAAGCTTGAGCCGCCGGTAGGCCTCCTGGAAATCGAAGACATTGTCGGGCACGCCGGAGAATACGGCACTTTTGAGCGACAGGTGTTCGACACCCAGCCCCATTGCCCGCAATGCGCCGGGCGAAGCGATGGCGCTGATATCGCGGGTGCTGGCCATGGAATAGGATTCCGGCAGCGGCGTGAAGGTGATGGCGCTGGTATTGATCCAGATGCCGGCCACACGCTCTTTCTTGCGCACGGTCATGTAATCGCTGGGACCTTCGAGGGTCACGACGATATCATATTGCCCGATTGCCAGCAGCAGCTGGTCGGTATTGTTGAGAGCACCGAAGAGCGTGAAATCCGCCCCGCGAAAATCCGAGGCGATGGGAATTTCCGTCGTCGATGCGCCGATCTCGATATTTTCCTGCAAGGATCGCTGCTGCGTTCCGGGCGGCAGGGCAAGCGGCGGCGTCTGCGCCGAAGCCGTTTCCCAAAAGGCAAGACATGGCGAGAGAAGAAGTGCGGCGATCAGCAGGCGGCGGGTCAATAGCCTAACCCTCCGACAGCGACCGAAAACAGGTCTTCCGGGCGCACCACCAGTGCCACGGCAAGGCGAAGGGCGACCGCGAGCACCAGCAGCGCCAGCAGCGCGCGCAATTGTTCGCCGCGCAACTTCTGCCCCACGCGCACGCCATATTGTGCACCGATGACACCGGCCACCATCAGGATGAAGGCCAGCACCACATCGACGGAATAGTTCGTCGCGGCCTGAACGATGGTCGTATAGGCGGTCACGAAAATGATCTGGAACAGCGAGGTGCCGACGACGACGCTGGTTGGGATGCGCAGAAGATAGATCATGGCCGGAACCATGATGAAGCCGCCGCCGACGCCCATGATCGAGGTCAGGATGCCGATGCCGAACCCCAGCGTGACGATCGGGATGATGCTGAGATAGATCTTCGATTTCTTGAACCGCATTTTAAGCGGCAGGCGGTGAACCCAGTTGTGATGGCCGGGACGGCGCAAGGTCACGGTTTCGTTGCGGGCGGCACGGCGAAGCGCGGAAATGCTTTCCTTGAGCATCAACGTGCCGACGGTGCCGAGCAGGACGACGTAGAGCAGCGAAACGATGAGATCGAGTTGGCCGATGCTGCGCAGATAGGAGAATATCCATACGCCGACCGTGGCGCCCAGAAGACCGCCCACAAGCAGTACACTGCCGAGCTTCACATCCAGTGTTCCGCGTCGGAAATGCGTGATGGAGCCGGAGACGGAGGAGGCCACCACCTGGTTCGCACCAGTCGCCACGGCCACCACGGGCGGAATATTGTAGAAAATCAACAGCGGGGTGATGAGAAAACCGCCGCCCACGCCGAACATGCCGGAAAGAAAACCGACGGCCGCGCCCATGCCGAGAATGATGAAAATATTCACCGACAGTTCTGCGATCGGCAGATAGACAGTCACGGCTCGGACCTCGGGCAAATGGTTCCGGGCGACAGGGCCTGTCCGGGTGGGAGGCCGCGCCGCGATTTACATTTTCTGTCTGAAAAGACCGGGCATGCCCCGCCTTCATTCGTCATGCCCGCGAGGGTCTGACGTGTCAACATTCAACGGTAAATACGTTGATAATTTGGAAAGATAGAGGTCGGGCGTGGGGGCTGCGCCACATTCCGACGCCAAACTGTGGGAAAGCGGCCCATGCGGCCGCTCCAATCGTTGCCGAACGGTTATTTGTTGCGGGCGAGCAGGGCGGTCACCAGCTCGTTGGTGATGCGCCCGTCAGGCGTCTGGCCCACGGATTTCTGGAAGTCCTTGATGGCCGTAACCGTGTTCTTGCCAAGCTTGCCATCGGGCTGCCCGGCGTCGAAACCGTTCTTGTTCAGGATCGCCTGAATGTTGCGGATCGCTTTTTCCATGTCCACGGAAGCGGTCTTCACGCCCTCTTTGCCGGCCCATTCATCGGGTGGATTGACGTTGTTGGCGTCTTCCGAAAGCGGCTTGACCTTCCATGCGTCGGCTTTCGTACGGGCGCTCTGAAGCTGTTGCGGCTCCATCGCCCCGGCAACCTCGTCGCGCTTCTGGGCGGCATCCGTGTCGCCATCCTTGGCTGCAATGGAAAACCACTTGTAGGACTCTTCGATATCCTGCTTCACGCCGCTTCCGCGTGCATAGAGAATGGCGAGGTTGAACTGGCTATCGCGGACGCCGAGTTCGGAAGCCTTGATGAACCATTGCGCAGCGGCCGCGAAATCCGGCTGGCCAGCCGCGTCGGAGGCGAGCAGGACGGCGAGATTGTGCATTGCGCCTGCATTGCCCTGTTCCGCCGCCAGCGTGTAGTAGCGCTTCGCTTCGGAAAGGTTGCGCTCGACGCCATTCGCCTTCTCGTAAAGATTGGCAAGGCGATATTGCGCAGGAGCAAGACCGCGATCTGCAGCCAGCTTGTACCATTTTGCGGCTTCCGTGCGATCGGCGGCAAGGCCGCGACCTTCGGTGTAGCGGGCTGCGATCTCGTACAGCGCCTGTGTATCGCCCTTTGCTGCCGCTTCCGTCAGCGATGCCGGCTCGACCCCTGCGGGAACCGCAATCGCGTTCTGGGCGGAGGTGGCGGGGGCAACGGCTTGCGCCGGTGCCTGCTGCTGGTTCTGCGCAACTGTGCCGGAGGTCGCTGCATCCACCGTCGGAGCACCGGCGCTCGGCGGTTTGTTGGCCAGCGGTGCGCCGCCGATGGTACGCGGATCGATGGTGTTTTCCGGCGATGCCGCATTTTCGATGCTGTCGGCGGATGCCGCCTGCTGCGGGTCGATGGCGAGATCGGAAGGGATGGTGACGGCCTTGTCGCCGGTCTCGGGAAGTGCGGAGACCGGAGCATTGTCCATTTTCTGTTCGATGACCGGTGCCGGTGCCTCAATCGGGGCTTCCGCGCCGCCGATCATCGACTTGACGAGCGGCATGGCCATCATGGCGAGAAGAATGGCGCCGATGCCGAGCAGCAGCGGGCGGCGATAGCGCGAGAGCGCCGAAGTGTCGGCTTTGCGGCTCTTCTTGCCGGTTTCAAGCTTCTCCGGCGATGTCTCCATGGCGGCGGCCTGCGCTGCACGACGGGCGGCGGCTATGAAATCCGTCCGCCCTTCGGCGTCCGCAGCCTTGCCGTTGGCGGCGACCTGGCTGGCGCGCACCCGCTCCAGTATCTTCTTGATATCAGGCGCCCCAGAACCGGGCTCCAGAAGTTCGTTCTCCTGACCCGCGGGCAGAGCGTCGATCGGATCGAGCGAGGGAGCGGGTTCCACCTGCGTGCGCGTGGTGGTCGCCGATAC
This sequence comes from Rhizobium nepotum 39/7, assembly GCF_000949865.1. Lineage (GTDB taxonomy): Bacteria > Pseudomonadota > Alphaproteobacteria > Rhizobiales > Rhizobiaceae > Agrobacterium > Agrobacterium nepotum. The sequence goes on from NZ_JWJH01000015.1 coordinate 133,218, forward strand.
GGGTTCCGATGCCGATTGAGCGGTCTTCGCCGTGCCGGTTTTGAAACGCTTCGTCAGGCCGGCAAGCAGGCTCGTTTTTTCTGCTTTTGCGGGATTTGCAGAGGCGGGCGGCACGATCGCCACCACATCCGCATCGTTTTCGTAGGCGTTCCGCACAGTGTCGAGAATGGCCTGTTCTTCGGCGATATAACCGTCCTGCGGGAAGATGGCGGCCGGCATGGCCACATCTTCGCGAGCGGAAGCGACCATATGCTGCGCGACGTTGCGTGGTGCTGCCTCTCCGCGATAGGCGGGAGCGGCATCGCGATTGTCGAGGCTGTCGAGCCGGCCGGCGATCTGCACCAGCGTCTCGTGCAGCGCCTCGAAGGTGCGGTGCGTGCGTTCTTCGGTGTTGCGGCTCAGTGCCTCGAGGCTGCGCAGATCGGTGGCGAGATCGGTCAGCATCGTCATGTCGGCGAGGTTTGTGCCGGCGGAGATATTGTTGCGTGTAAAGGCGTCCAGAACGGCCTCAGCCGCCTGCCGCGCCGCTTCGATGATATATTCGTCGTTGGAGGACATATAGTCCTCGATCGCCGACATGCGGGCATCGAGTTCAGGCGACATGCCTGCCGGCTGGTGGTGACCCGGCTGGCTGATCAGCGAGGAGAGGTGGGATATCTGGTTTTCGAGGCTCGCCAGCGCGCCGCTGTCGGCCGGTGCGGCATGGGTGGATTCGTCCAGACGGGCCGCAATATTGCCAAGCCGCTCTTCCAGACGCGAAAAGGCGCTCTCGTTGAAGCCGGCGACCGGCTGCGGCTGGCTGTAGCGATAGTCGAGATCCTCGATCCGCCGCGAAAGCGTGTCGAGCCGTTCCGCCAGACCGTCATTGACGGTGCCGTGATCCAGCGCGTCGATCTTGCGGGAAATATCGCTGAGGAAGGATGTCAGTTCCGCCTGCTGCGACGGGCGCTGCGACCGCTCCAGAAGCAGGGAAAGCTGGTCCAGCCGCTCATGCAGCTGTGCGGCGTCGCGCGCGGTGCTCAATTCGTCGATCTTGGCCGCCAGCGTTTCAAGACGGGCAGTGAGATCCAGAGTCGGTTCAGGCTTGACGGCGGCAAGGCGGTTGATATCGCCGAGTTGTTCGGAAAGGCCGTTGAGGCGAGTTTCCAACCGCTGGGCGAGCGCATTGTCCGTGGCCTGCGCATTCGAGCGGGCGCCGGTCGCGGCAATCGCACGGCTTATTTCGTCCAGCCGCTGGTCGAGACCGGAAAACTGTTCGCTAAAGGCCGCCTCGTTGGGCTGCATATGCTTGCCGAGTTGCTCCACGGCGCTCGCAATCGTGATCAGCTTTTCTTCGAGCACGCGCACGGCCGGATTGCTGCTCATGCCGCCGAGCTGGGTCTTGATGTCGTCGAGACGATAGGCGAGCGAGACGATTTCATCCTGCAGCGAGGCCGCATCGAAACCGCGCAACGTGTCTTCCACCGTGTTCCAGCGGCTTTCGATGCGGTGAACGCTGTCTTCGCGCGCAAGCTGGTCGATGGTGAGACGCAGGTCTTCGAATTCATTGCGCAGCCCGTAGGCATCCGGAGATGCGAGGTTACCGAGCTGGTCGATGCTGCCGGCAAGCCGTGCAATATCGTCGCGCAGATCGCCGATGAACTGCTGGTCTTCCGCGATTGCGCGAATATTGCGGATTTCGGCACGCAGCCCCTGCGCCTCTCGCGCCACGCCTTCGGAAATATCGTTCTTCAGCTCGTGCCGCAGGTTGACGAGTGCCTGCGCGATCTCCTGCAACGCCACGTCATTGCGCTGCTGCTCCTGATAGGGCGGGATGGAGCGTGCGCGCGGTGCGGGATTGGTTGCCGCGCTCTGTACGTCGTTCGGCCGGTATTCCGGCGCAAGCGGTCTGGTGATGGTTCGTTCCGGGCGCGCAACGGGCTCCTGCGGGCGCTGGAAGCTCGCCTCGAGAAGGCGTTGGCGCTGGCGGATTTCGTTGACGGGGTCGAGCTGCGGCGGGGTGACGGTGGCGCGCGGCTCGCGCGGGGCGGCATAAGCCTCGTTTTTCGGTTCCTGCACAGGGCTCGCGGCCCGAGGATCGCGCGGAAACTTCTGGCTCATCAGCCCTTCGATACGGGCTTCAAGGCCTTCAATGGTGCGATTGAGAGCATCAAGAGACGACCTGTCGCTTGGCTGTTGGTTTTTCGATCGCAATCCGTTCATCTTCTCGCTCGCTTCGCTTCCGTCCGGCGTGCCCGGTTGTTTGTCGCGACGGTTGCCTGTCTGGTCATGCCGTCGCCGCACATTCAGCAATTCTAGAGCCGATATTTGCCCCCTTGGAGGGAAATGCGCCGATTGACGAAGCAGTTACCTCTTGTCGGAGAATTCACGAAACGTGGTAAAGAAGTGGTTAACTAAGGTTGGAATTTTTTAACTTTTGTGGCGCACGGCGATTTCGCATGGGGAAGAGGCATGCATTCGGCGGAAAAAGGGAGGTGACATTCCGCCGGAATTTATTTGACGTTTACGCGCACGTCAAATATTGTCATCCCATATTGGCCGGATCGGCTCCGGCTTTCACGATGCGGAGGAACATCGGTAATGCCTGTTTACAAGGCCCCAGTCAAAGACACGCTTTTTATTCTGAACGACGTTCTTGGCCTCGAGCGGTATAACAACCTGCCCGGCTTCGAGGATGCAACCCCCGACATGATCGAGGCGATCACCGGCGAGGCGGCAAAGCTTGCCGAAGAGCGGCTTTTCCCTCTCAATCTTTCCGGCGACCAACAGGGCTGCAAGCGTGCCGATGACGGTTCGGTTTCCGTGCCTGATGGTTTCAAGCAGGCCTATGACGCCTATTGTGAAGGCGGCTGGATCGGTCTTGCCGTTCCGCCGGAATTCGGCGGGCAGGGGCTACCCTACACGCTGCATGCCGCGATCGGCGAATATATGTCGTCCGCCAACCTGTCGCTGATGATGTATCCCGGCCTGACGCAGGGCGCCATCGCCGCCGTTCTCGTGCACGGCACGCAGGAACAGAAAGAAACCTATCTGCCGAAGATGGTCGAAGGCACGTGGTCCGGCACCATGAACCTGACGGAACCCCATTGCGGCACCGATCTCGGCCTCTTGCGCACCAAGGCGGTTCCGCAGGGCGACGGCAGCTACAGGATTTCCGGCCAGAAGATCTTCATTTCGGCCGGCGAACATTCCATGACGGATAATATCGTCCATCTGGTGATTGCCCGCATCGAAGGCGCGCCAGAAGGCACCAAGGGCATTTCGCTGTTCATCGTGCCGAAGTTCCTTGTGAAGGAAGATGGTTCGCTCGGCGAGCGCAACGGCGTCACCTGCGGTGCGATCGAACACAAGATGGGCATTCACGGCAACGCCACCTGCGTCATGAACTACGACGATGCAACGGGTTACCTGCTGGGCGCGGAGAACAAGGGTCTCTCCGCCATGTTCGTGATGATGAATGAGGCCCGCCTCGGCGTCGGCCTGCAGGGGCTTTCGGTTGGCGAGATCGCCTATCAGAACGCTGTCGAATATGCCCGCGATCGCATTCAGGGCCGCTCGCTTTCGGGTGCGAAATTCCCCGAAAAGAAGGCCGATCCGATCATCGTGCATCCCGATATCCGCCGCACGCTGATGACCATCAAGGCCTATAACGAAGCCGGTCGTGCCTTCCTTCTGTGGACGGCGCTGCAATCCGATATCGCCCACCGTTCAACCGATGAGAAAGAGCGTCAGGCGGCGGATGATCTGCTCAGCCTCGTGACGCCGATCCTGAAGGGCGTGTTGACCGACAAGGGCTTCGACCATGCCGTCATGGCGCAGCAGGTCTTCGGCGGTCACGGCTATATCGAGGAACACGGCATGAGCCAATATGTCCGCGATGCGCGTATCACCATGATCTATGAGGGCGCCAACGGCATTCAGGCGCTCGATCTGGTCGGCCGCAAGCTCGGCATGAATGGCGGCCGCGCCGTCATGGCTTTGTTCAAGGAAATCGGGGATTTCTGCGAGGAAAACCGCGCCGACGAAAAGCTTGCCCTTTACACCAAGGGTCTGAAGAAGGGCTTGAACGACCTTCAGGCCGCAACCATGTGGTTCATGCAGAATGCCATGGCCAAGCCCGACAATGCCGGTGCCGGTTCGACCGACTATATGCACCTCTTCGGCATCGTGGTGCTGGGTTACATGCAGGCCCGCATGGCCAAGGCCGCGAGCGAAGCCCTTGCGACAGGTAGCACTTCGGACGAGGATTACCTCAAGACCAAGCTTGTCACGGCGAAGTTTTACATGGAGCGCATCATGCCGGAAACGGCGCTGCGCAAGGCCCGCATCGAAACCGGCGCGGACACCACGATGGAACTGGCTGCGGAAGCATTCTGACAGGGCGTTTCAAGCGCCGAGGGAGAGAGTTAATGACCGACGTTTATATCTACGACCATGTCCGCACCCCGCGCGGACGCGGTAAGAAGGATGGCAGCCTGCACGAGGTGCCCTCCGTTCGTCTTGCCGCCAAGACGCTGGAAGCCATCCGCGACCGCAACGGGCTGGATACATCTGCTGTCGATGACATCATCATGGGCTGCGTCGATCCTGTCATGGATGCCGGTGCGGTGATCCCGAAAGCCGCCGCCTTCGAGGCCGGTTATTCCAACAAGGCGCCGGGCATGCAGATCTCGCGCTTCTGCGCCTCGGGTCTGGACGCCATCAATTTCGCGGCCGGTAAGGTCAAGGCGGGGTCTGACGATATCGTCATCGCCGGTGGCGTGGAAAGCATGTCCCGCGTCGGCATGGGCATGTCGGGCGGCGCCTGGTACATGGACCCCTCGGTCAACTTCCCCGCCTTCTTCATGCCGCAGGGCGTGTCGGCCGATCTCATCGCCACCAAATACGGTTTTTCCCGTGACGACGTCGATGCCTATGCTGTCGAAAGCCAGAAGCGCGCCGCACATGCCTGGGAAAAGGGCTATTTCAACAAGTCCGTGATCCCGGTGAAGGACCGCAACGGCCTGACGATCCTCGATCGCGACGAGCATATGCGTCCCGGTACGGACATGCAGGCGCTGGCCTCCCTCAACCCCTCCTTCCAGATGCCGGGTGAAATGGGCGGCTTCGAAGCCGTCGGCATCATGGCCCACCCGGAAGTGGAGCGGATCAACTACGTGCATCATGCCGGCAATTCGTCCGGTATCGTTGATGGCGCTGCTGCCGTGCTGGTTGGTTCGAAGGCGGGCGGCGAGGCGATGGGCGTGAAACCGCGTGCCCGCATCAGGGCTTTCGCCAATATCGGTTCCGATCCGGCGCTGATGCTGACCGGCCCGGTGGATGTGACCGAGAAGCTTCTTAAAAAGACCGGTATGAAGATTGCGGATATCGATCTTTTCGAACTCAACGAAGCCTTCGCCGCCGTCGTGCTGCGTTACATGCAGGCTTTCGATATCAGCCACGACAAGATGAACGTCAATGGCGGCGCAATCGCCATGGGCCATCCGTTGGGCGCAACGGGCGCGATGATCCTCGGCACGGTGCTGGACGAGCTGGAGCGGCGCGATCTCAACGTGGCGCTCGTCACGCTCTGCATCGGCGCGGGCATGGGCACGGCGACCGTGATCGAGCGGGTTTAAGAGGCTTCGGCTGATACCGCAACGGCTCCTCCGTCATCCTCGGGCTTGACCCGAGGATCTATCCCCGGTGCTTAGATCCTCGGGTCAAGCCCGAGGATGACGGAGAAAGCGAAGCGGCCATTAAGATTCAGGGAAGAGGAATCCCAAAATGAGCACTTATACCAATTTCACCATCGAGACAGACGCAGACGGCATCGCCCTTGTCACCTGGGACATGCCGGAAAAGTCCATGAATGTCTTCACTTCCGAGGTGATGGACGAACTGAACGCCATCGTTGACGCAACTGTCGCCGACGCTGCCGTCAAGGGTGTTGTCTTCACCTCCGGCAAGAGCACGTTTTCCGGCGGTGCCGATCTTTCGATGATCAAGTCGATGTTCTCCTTCTACAATGACGAGAAGGCGAAGGACCCGGATCAGGCAGCCGCCAAGCTGTTCGAACTGGTCGGCCGCATGACTGGCCTGTTCCGCAAGATCGAAACCAACGGCAAGCCGTGGGTTTCGGCCATCAACGGCACCTGCATGGGCGGCGCTTTCGAGCTGTCGCTCGCCTGCCACGGCCGTGTCGCGTCGAGTGCCAAGAGCCTCAAGATCGCCCTGCCGGAAGTCAAGGTCGGCATCTTCCCCGGTGCCGGTGGCACCCAGCGCGTGCCGCGCCTCACCGATGCGCAATCGGCGTTGCAGATGATGACCACGGGCCAGTCGCTGACCGGCGCACGGGCCAAGGCCATGGGGCTGGTGCATCAGGTGGTGGAGCCGGATCAGCTTATTTCCGCTGCCAAGCAGATGATCAAGGACGGCCTGAAGCCGGTTGCCCCCTGGGATGAAAAGGGCTTCAAGGCGCCCGGCGGCGGCATCTGGACGCCGGCCGCCGCTCAGCTCTGGCCGGCCGCTCCGGCGATCCTGCGCCGTGAAAGCGCCGGCAACTATCCGGCAGCACTTGCCATTCTGAAGTGCGTCTATGAGGGCCTGCAATTGCCCTTCGATACGGCGCTGAAGGTAGAGCAGCGTTATTTCACCGAAATCCTTCGCTCGAAGGAAGCCTTTGGCATGATCCGCTCGCTGTTCGTTTCCATGCAGGAGTTGGGCAAGGGCGCCCGCCGCCCGGCCGGTCAACCTAAGACGGAATTCAAGAAAGTCGGCGTCGTCGGCGCGGGCTTTATGGGTGCGGCTGTCGCTTATGTCACAGCCGCAGCCGGTATCCCCGTTGTGCTGGTGGATCGCGACCAGGAAGCGGCCGACAAGGGCAAGGGCCATTGCGAAGAAAGCGTCAAGGCCGCCATCGGCAAGGGCAGGCTGACGCAGGACGAAGGCAAGGCTTTGCTCGACCTCGTCACCCCCACGGCGGATTACACTGCATTGTCTGACGCCGATCTCGTCATCGAGGCCGTCTTCGAAGACCGCGACGTGAAAAAAGCCGTCATCCAGGCCGTGGAAGCCGTGTTGCCTGAAGGAGCGATCTTCGCCTCCAACACTTCCACCCTGCCGATATCAGGGCTTGCGAAGAACTCCAAGCGCCCGGCGGATTTCATCGGCATCCATTTCTTCTCGCCGGTCGAGAAGATGATGCTGACGGAAGTGATCCTCGGCAAGGAAACGGGCGACAAGGCGCTCGCCGTGGCGCTGGACTACGTGGCGAAGATCAAGAAGACGCCGATCGTCGTCAACGACACGCGCGGCTTCTTCGTCAATCGCTGCGTGCTGCGCTACATGGCGGAAAGCTATGACATGCTGATCGAGGGCGTGCCGCCCGCCATGATCGAAAACGCCGCGAAATTCGCCGGCATGCCGGTCGGTCCGCTGGCGCTGAACGACGAGGTGGCGATCGATCTTTCCTACAAGATCCTGAAAGCCACGGTTGCCGATCTCGGTGAAAAGGCCGTCGATCCGCGCCATATGGAGCTGGTGAAGAAGCTTGTGGAAGGCGAGGGCCGTTTTGGCCGCAAGAACGCCAAGGGCTTTTACGATTACCCGCCAAAGCCCGCCAAGAAGTCCCTCTGGCCCGGCCTGAAGGATCTCTATCCCCAACAGAAGCCTGAAGATATCGATATGGAGGTGCTGAAACAGCGCTTCCTGGTCACGGTGGCGTTGGAAGCCGCCCGCACGGTGGAAGAAGGCATCGTCACCGACCCGCGTGAAGCCGATGTCGGCTCCATCCTCGGTTTCGGCTTTGCGCCCTACACCGGCGGCGCGCTCTCCTATATCGACGGCATGGGCGTGAAGAATTTCGTGGCGCTCGCCGAGAAGCTGAGCGAGAGCTATGGCCAGCACTTCAGGCCGACGCCGCTGCTGGAGGACATGGCTGCCAAGGGCGAGACATTCTACGGACGTTTCGATCCCTATGCCAGCACCGCGAAAGCGGCATAAGCCTTCAAGGCGAACAAGTGAACAGGCCCTTCGGGGCCTGTTTTTTTATGTCGCTTTATGTGCATCCTTTGCCCGGCTGAGGCGTTGAAAAGGCGAGATCGGGCGAGGAACGCCCGGCTAACCCAAAAACGCCTCAGGAGACAGCGATGAAAGCACCACTGCGATCTCATGGTTTCGACAAGCCGACCGACCTTGAAGACCATCTGGCTGAGCTGGACGAAGAGGCTGCGGAGAAGAAGGTCGAAAAACCCGCTGCCCGACAGGCGCGTGCTTCCGCCACGACGGAACCATCGATACGCGCAGAATTGGACGATCTCCGCAAACAGCTGGAAAAAATTCGCCGCGATGTGAAAAAGCTGGAGGCCGCCTCCCATCCGGTCCGCCATAAACCCGCAGATATCAGGCACGACAAGGACCGCGAGAATTCGCGCCTGATGACGGTGGTGCGCTCCGTTGCCGTCACCTCGCTCGCCAGCCGCATCTTCGCTTCCTCCCCCGTCGTGGCGGCGCTGGTGGCCATCGTGCCTTTCGCCCTCGGCCTTGCCGCACGCCACAGGGAAGGAGCTTGAGCAGCCAGCCCTTCCGCTGCCACCGCAAAGGCGACGCGGCTCGTTGTGGAAAGCGTCGGCTGGGACGGGCCAAGAGGTGGTGCTGGCTTTAGCGGAGGATGAATGCAGTGCTGTCGACGCATGATTTGTCCTCTACCGAGCCTGTATTCCAGCCATCCACAGGCGCCGTGAAAAAACTGTCAAAAAACTTCGCCATGGCGCTTGCCATGTCCGAACAAGATGTTATAACCCCGCTCACTTTCGGGGCACCAAAACGGCCCCGCCCGCCAAAAGCGGAGGTTCTTCAAGGACCTGAAGTGCCCGGATAGCTCAGTTGGTAGAGCAGCGGATTGAAAATCCGCGTGTCGGTGGTTCAAATCCGCCTCCGGGCACCATTCTTCTCAATTATATTGTTTATGAGTTGACTGCGTGCCGGGTTTTCCCGTTTGCGATGTGTAGCCAAGGATTTCGATCAGTGGCTGTCTATCATGTGGTTTTGCACGGACCGGCCATGTGTGGCGTTGTGCTTGCCCCTCGCTCAGGCATCTTGCTTGGAGATGCTGGCCGTTACGACTGGACACATGAAATTCCGGCGCGCAAATCGGATATCGTGAATGGCGTAAGGACAGCCCGCAGCAGGAGAGTTTCCCTGACCTTCAGGAAAGCGATTCACGCAAAAACTCCCTGAGTCGGGGGAGGGGGCTAAAGATGCTCCCGATTATCCGAATTCTGCTCCGCCCGATCCCGATAAAGTGCTGCGCGCCCTAGCAGCATCAGGGAAACCGGCGTCGTCACCGTCACGAAGATGCCGATGAATATCTCGTGGAAGGCGAAGCGGTCGCCGGAGACGGAGAAATAGATGATCGAGGCCATCACGATGCCGCCGGTGCCCCAGCTGGTGCCGAGCGTGGGCGCATGCAGGCGCTCGTAGAAGCTGTTGAGCTTGGCAAAGCCGATCGTGCCGATCAGCGTCAGCGAGGCGCCCAGGAGGACGAAGAATGCCACGAGGATGGCGGCCCAGAGCGGGAATTCTGCAGCACTGTTCATTCGATCACCTCGCCGCGCATCATGAATTTGGAAAGGGCAACGGTGGAGACGAAGCCGAGGATCGCGATCAGCAGCGAGGCCTCGAAATAGATGTCGTTGCCGGTGCGCAGGCCGAATGTCAGCAGGAGCAGCATGGCGTTGACATAGAGCGTATCCACGCCCAGCACCCGGTCCTGGGCGCGCGGCCCGATCGCGATGCGATAGACGGAAATCGTCATGGCGATGGCCAGCATCAGCTGCGCGAGCGAAAATGACCAGAAAAGGATAATCGAACTCATTCGAATATCTCCATCAGCAGTTTTTCATATCGGTTCTTGATAAGGCTAATCCAGGCCGCCTCATCCACATCGTCGAGAACATGCAGAAGAAGCGTGCCCTGGCTGGAATTATATTCGAGCCATGCGCTTCCGGGTGTCGAGGTCAGGATCGTCGCCAGGACGGCCAGCCCCATCGGATCGCGAATATCGAGCGGCACCGCCAGGAAGCCGGATTTGCGGTCTCTTTCGCGCTGGAACAGAATGATCTTCACGACCGAAATATTGGACCTGACGATGTCGTAAAGCACGATCACGATCAGCTTGACGAGCTTGTGCCAGTTGCGGATACGCGGCTTGGCCGGCCTGAGCGACGCCATCGCCCAGGAGGCAATGAGGGCGACGCCGGTGCCGAGCAGCAGATGCCCCGCTGAAAAACTGTTGATCGTCATCCAGAAGAAGATCAGCGAAACCGTCAGCAGGGGGTAGGGCAGGACACGGCTCATCATGGCTGCGCCTCCGGGTTCGTTCCCGCTCTCGGGGCGGAAATGACGCCCTGAATGTAGCTCGCCGGCAGATCGAGAATACGGGCTGTCTCCTGCATATAGCGCATCACCGGCCCGGCCTGCACTGTCATGGCAAGTGTCAGTCCAAGCAGCAGCATGATGGGCGCGATTTCGATGACGAGAACACGCGGCACGGTTCCTTCGATGGAGGCCCAGAAGGTGCGGATGCCGGCGCGGGTCATCGAGATCAACGAGGCGAAACCGGCAAAGATGATCAGGAAGACGAGCCACCAGGAAAGCGTGGAAACGCTGTCATTGGCGCCGAGCCCCGAAGGATTGAGAATGGCGGGCAGCATCGAGAATTTTGCGATGAAGCCGGAAAGCGGCGGCAGGCCGGCCAGCAAAATGCCACAGGCCGCAAAACACGCACCGAGCACCGCGATCGTACCGGGCATGGTCACGCCGACTTCTTCTTCCTCGTCTTCTTCTTCGCCCTCGCCATAGGCTTCCATGGTCACGGCAAGAACGTTCGCGCCCGCATCCTGCCCGCGCTCCACCAGTTCGATCAGCATGAAAAAGGCGCTGATGGTCAGTGTGGAGCTGACGAGATAATAGAGCGCGCCGGCGGCAATCGTCGGGTTGCCGGTGCCCATGGCGGCGAGAAGCGTTCCCGAAGACACCAGAACCGAAAACCCGGCCAGCCGGCCAAGCGCCTGCGACGCCAGAACGCCGATGGCCCCGAAGATGATGGTGGCGATGCCGCCGACGAGCAGGGCATCATGGCCGAAACCGGCGGATTCCCCCGCCGTCTGTCCGAAAAGCAGGAAGGACAGGCGGGCGATGACGTAGATGCCGACCTTGCTCATGATCGCAAACAGCCCGCCGACAGGCGCGGAAGCGGTGCCATAGGCGGAAGGCAGCCAGAAATTGAGCGGCCACATGCCGGCCTTGACCAGAAATGCGATGCCGAGAACCGCAGCGCCGGTTTCAAGTAGCATGCGCTGGTCCGGGTTGAGGCCTTCGATGCGGTGGGCAAGGTCGCCCATGTTCAGCGTGCCGGTGACGCCATAGATGAGGCTGACGCCGATCAGGAAGAACAGCGCCGCGACGAGGTTGATGGCGATGTAATGCAACCCCGCCTTGACGCGCTGCTGGCCGGAACCATGCAGCAAAAGGCCGTAGGAGGCCGCCAGCATGACCTCGAAGAAAACGAAGAGGTTGAAGAGGTCGCCGGTCAGAAACGCGCCGTTGACGCCCATCAGCATCATCTGGAACAGCGAATGGAAATGCGCGCCCGCCTTGTGCCATTTCGCCAGCGAATAGATCAGCGACGGAATGGCCAGCAGCGCCGTCAAAAGCACCATCAACCCGGAGAGGCGGTCGGCGACGAGCACGATGCCGAAGGGGGCCGGCCAGTTGCCGAGCAGATAGACGCCGCTCGAAACCACCGCCGCGATCTCGGTATTGACCGTCGAATTTACCTCACGGAACAGCAGGATGGCGACAACCAGCAACAGGACGGTCGAGGTGAGACTGATGGCGGCTTTTGCCACGCGCTGGCGCTCGTCGAAGAACAACAGGAGTGCAGCGGTGATCAGTGGCACCAGAATGGGCGCGATGACGATGTGGAAGGGGAATGACATCATTTCGTTTCCCTCCCGTCCACATGGTCGGTGCCGGTCAAGCCGCGCGCGGCAAGCAGCACGACGAGGAACAGCGCCGTCGTCGCAAAGCCGATGACGATTGCCGTCAACACCAGCGCCTGCGGCACGGGGTCGGCGAGCGTGGAACTGTCGACACCGTTGACAAGGACCGGCGGCGCATTGGTCTTGATGCCGCCGACGCCGAAGATGAACAGGTTGACGGCGTAGGACAGCAGCGAAAGCCCGACGATGACCTGATAGGTGCGCGGGCGCAGAACCAGCCAGACACCCGAGCCGGTCATGACGCCGATGGCGATTGCAAGAATGAGTTCCATTACACGTCCTCCGCTTTTGCGGCTTCAGGCGTGCGAACGCGGTAGTTACGCAACGATTGGTGTGCCAGTGCTATAAGAATAAGAACGGTGGAGCCGACGACCAGCGAGAACACGCCAAGGTCGAACAGCAGGGCGGACGCCGTCGGCATTTTCCCGATATAGGGTATCTCCGTATACTGGAAATACGAGGTCAGGAACGGGTAGCCGAAGAACCACGATCCGATCCCGGTTGATGCCGCCATCAGCAGGCCGAAGCCCATCCAGCGCAACGGCAGGATGCGAATGCGGTCCTCCGCCCAGCGTGCGCCGCCGGCCAGATATTGCAGCAGGAAGGCGATCGCCATGGTGATGCCGGCTGCAAAGCCGCCGCCGGGCAGATCATGCCCTCGGATGAACAGGAAGATCGAGAAGGTCACGATGACCGGGAACATCCACTGCATCACGATGGACGGGACATAGAGATAGTCGCGGACGGTGTCGCCCTTGCTGCGGTCCGGCTGTTCGGCATCGAAGGCGTTCTGCATCTGCTGCTGTTCCGGCACCCCGATGCTTTCATGCGCGGGGCGGAAACGGCGAAGCAGCGCAAAGACGGTCAGCGCCACGATCGCCAGCACCGCGATTTCGCCGAACGTGTCGAAGCCGCGGAAATCGACGAGAATGACATTGACGACATTGGTGCCGCCGCCTTCGGAATAGGCGCGCTCCAGGAAATAGGTCGCAATCGCATTCGGCACGGGCAGGGTCATCACGGCATAGGCGATGACGGACATGCCGATACCGCTTGCGGCGGCCAGCAGGAAGTCACGGGCGCGGCGAAGCTGTGCTGGCAACTCGTCGCTGCTGTCGACCTTCTCGAAACGTTTCGGCAGCCATCTGAGACCGAGCAGGATGAGAACCGTGGTGACGATTTCCACCAGCAGCTGGGTGATTGCGAGATCCGGCGCGGAAAGCCAGACGAAGGTAAGGCAGGTGACGAGGCCGGAGACGCCGAGCATGATGAGGGCGGCGAGGCGGTGATATTTCGCCTGCCAGGCTGCACCCATCGCGGCGATCATGCCGATCAGCCACAGGATGGCGAAGATCGGATCGAAGGAGGTCACGCGCGGCAGCGACAGTGAAAATTCCGAAAGGAATAGCGGTGAGAAACCCGCAAGAAGCGCCACGAGGATCAGAAGCCGCAGCTGCGGCTGCAAACGCCGGGTGCCGAGCGTGCTTTCCAGCCACCGCGCCCACTTCCAGGACACGGTGACGAGAATGCGCTCGAAGATGCGCTGGCCCCGCAAATGCCGGAAGATTGGCGGACCGTCGTCGCAGCGTGAGAAATAGCCGCCGAGCAGAACGTAGATCGTAACGCCGCCGACGAGTGCAGCGATACTCATGATGAGCGGCAGGTTGAAACCGTGCCAGATCGACAGGCTGTAGACGGGCGTCTGCGGGCCGAGCACGGAGAGCACGGCCGAATGCAGGAACGGGCCGATCGACAGGCTCGGAACGATGCCGACGATCAGGCAGGCGAAGACCAGGAACTCGATCGGGAAACGCATCCAGCGCGGCGGCTCGTGCGGATTGGGGTTCGGCAGGTCGACGGGCTTGGGACCGAAAAAGACCGTGTGGATGAAGCGCAGTGAATAGGCGACGGCAAACGCGCCGGACAATGTCGCGACATAGGGCAGCGCCCGATCCAGCAGCGAGTCGGCGTGGGTTTCGACGGACTCGGCAAAGAACATTTCCTTGGAGAGGAAGCCGTTGAACAGGGGTACACCGGCCATTGCCGCACTTGCCGCCATGGCGAGCGTCGCGGTTGCTGGCATATAGGTGTAAAGCCCGCTTAGTCGCCGCATGTCGCGGGTGCCGGTTTCATGGTCGATGATGCCGGCCGCCATGAAAAGCGAGGCCTTGAAGGTGGCATGGTTGACCATGTGGAAGATGGCCGCAACCGCCGCAAGCGGACTGCCGAGGCTGAGAAGCGTGGTGATGAGGCCAAGATGGCTGATGGTCGAATAGGCGAGCAGCCCTTTCAGGTCCTGCTGGAACATGGCGAAATAAGCGCCGAGCAGCAGCGTGATGACGCCGGCCACGCCCACCAGCCAGAACCATTCCGGTGTGCCTGCCAGCACTGGCCAGAACCGCGCCAGCAGGAAAACCCCTGCTTTCACCATGGTCGCCGAATGCAGATAGGCCGAAACGGGCGTGGGCGCGGCCATGGCGTTGGGTAGCCAGAAGTGAAACGGAAACTGCGCGCTCTTCGTCAACGCGCCGCCCAGAATGAGGATAAGCGCGGGCAGATAAAGCGAATGGGCGCGGATTGCGGCGCCGGCCTCGATAATCCTGTCGAGATCGTAGCTTCCCGCCATGTGGCCGAGGATCAGCAGTCCGGCAAGCAGGCTGAAACCGCCGATGCCGGTCACGGTCAGTGCCATGCGTGCGCCGTCACGCGCGCCGGCGTTCTGGTGCCAGTAGCCGATCAGCAGGAACGAGAAGATGCTGGTCATCTCCCAGAAGATCGACAGCAGGATGACATTGCCGGACAGGACGATGCCGAGCATCGAACCCATGAAGGCGAGCAGAAACGCGAAGAAACGCGGGATCGGATCTTCGGCCGACATGTAATATCGGGCGTAGAGGACCACGAGCAGACCGATGCCGGTAATGAGGATCGCGAAAATCCAGGCAAATCCGTCCAGCCGCAGGGTGAAATTGAGCCCCAGCTGCGGCAGCCATTCCACGTCGTATTTCAGCGCGCCGCCGTCACTGACGGTCGAATAAAGAAACATGCTGGCGACAAGGCCGAAGAGGGCGACGGCGCCTGCGACGGAGGCCGGACCGGCGGCCGCACCGTCGCGCGGCATGAAAGCCGTGAGAATAGCGCCGACGAACGGCAATGCGACGATAAATGGAAGAATGGTTGCAAGTGTCATATGCGGCGGCGGGTTTCTCTCTGGAATTGGAGCCTACGGCGGGTTTCCGACGACTCCGATCCCTCAAGGTTCACAAGAAACCGAATGATGAGGACCGCCGGAATGGCTAAGAGATAATATGCGGGGGCGCTCTTGGAACCACGCTCGCAAAGTCTCGGAAAGATTGTAGCGTAACGGCAACAGGTGTGACCGCCGGTTTGGCCTCACTGGTGAGCCGCAGGGCGCCTGAAGGAAAAGCACCGGGGCGAAGTCCTGAGCCGGTGTCGCCGGCCTTGCAGCCGTAATCGCCGCCGCTGTTGCACTCTCTATCGCGAAGTGACGGGGAGTGGCCGAGATCGACGGTCTGCAATCGCTCCAGACGGCTGGTCTTGGAAACGGTCTTCATGCCGGAAGGGGCCTGAAAGCCGATGATGACGAGCAGGCTTGCGACCACGAGGCCGATCAACACTTGCGGATGGCGCCTTGAACAGCGGCATTTCTCCATCCATAACAAGTTGGCATCTCCTTGATCGTAAAGGTCTCTTTAAAGCATCACCGCTGAGCGAATATCCCGTTGATTTGTTTTAGGGGAAGCCGGACATGCTTGTCCAGCGCACAGGCCGGAAAAACCGTGCGGGGCTCCGATTCCTTTTCGTTTTTGCCTGTTTGCGGCAAAGTAAGGGCGGCAATGGCTAAAAGCTTTTACAAATTTTACCGTTTGACGTCGGTACCCATGTTTCTTAACTTTCAAGCAAGGAATTAACCATAAAGATTGATGGTATTTCCACGGCGGAATGGGGTTTCTCCCCTTCCAGGCATGACGCCGCACTGCCGTACCGGGCCCGATCCGGTATTTTCGTTTCTTGGTTCAAGAAGGTCAGGCAAGCGTCGATGCCACATCGTCCGCGATGGGTGTGTTCGTTCAAAAATCCCCCTTAGGGTGCTGGCGTTCTGAACCTTGGCCAATTGGCCGGGTTTTTACCGGCCGTCATTTATTGGGGACGTCGGTTGGGGCAGGATTTGCCATCAGATCAAGCGCGGAGATCGGCAGGCGCCAGCCTGGCGGGACGGCTGCGTTTTGCCGGTCTGGATGAGACGCAATCCGATTTCCTGCGCAATTATCGCAGCATGCTGGAGCCTTACGTCAAGGCGGGCCTGCGCGACGTGATGAACCGTTTCCAGTCCATGCCGGACTGTTCTCCGTCTTTCGAAAGCGACAACCAGCTCGACCGCCTGCACGATCTGCAATCCTCGCACTGGAGCGTGCTCACCGATGCGCGTTTCGATGCGCTCTATGCCGAACGGGTGAAGGTTCTTTCCGACAATGCCGGCCGCATGGGCCTCGATCCGCGCTGGCAGATCGCCAGCCACGCAATCGTTCTGGAACATCTGCTCGGCGGACTGGTGGCTGAACACGCGCCGCGCTCGATCCTGCCCGGCAGCCGCAAGAAAAACCGCGAGCTGGCAGAAGCCGTGAAAAATGTCGTCCGTCTGGTGATGGTCGACACCGAGATCGCCGTATCGCTGCGCTTTAACGAATTGCGCCTGCGCCACGGTCGGGAACTGGCGGAACAGCGCGACAACGACCGCTCGGAAGCGGCAAAATTGCTGGGCGAGGCGCTGACATCCTTTGCCGCAGGCGATTTGCAGGCCCGCATCGGCGGCGATGTGCCCGAAGCTTATCTGGACGTTGCAGCTTCCTTCAACACGGCGCTGGAGACGATCGGCGCGTCGCTGATATCCGCCCAAAACGGTATCGGCGAGGCCGAGGCGTTGAGCGCGCGGTTTGCCGATATCGGCCGTTCCATGGCGGAGCGCTCCCGCGAACAGGCCGCAGCCCTTGCCGAAACCTCCCGTGCGATCCAGACGATGATCGGGGATGTTGCCGAAAACGGCGTCCGCATTTCGGCGGCGGAGACTGCGGTTTCCCGTGCCCGCGAGGCGGCGGTCGAAAGCGGCAAGGCAATCGGCGAGGCGATAAACGCCATGTCGGATATCGAGCAATCCGCCGAGCAGATCGGCCGGATCATCGGCACGATCGACGAGATCGCTTTTCAGACGAACCTGCTGGCCCTCAATGCCGGCATCGAGGCGGCGCGCGCAGGTGATAGCGGACGCGGTTTCGCCGTCGTCGCGCAGGAAGTCCGGGCATTGGCCCAGCGTTCCGCCGACGCCGCAAGAGAGATCAAAAGCCTCGTCGGCTCCACGAAAAAGCAGGTCGAGGGCGGCGTCCACATGGTCAACCGCACGCAGGAGGCAATCGGCGGGGTCGTCCGGCAGGTGTCCGGCATCAACGACATGATCACGGAGGTCTCCCGGCACACCGCCGAGCACGCCGGCGAATTGCAATCGGTCGCCGCAGATATCGGCGACCAGCAACGGCAGGCCGGCCGGAACGCCGCCGATATGGGCGAGGGCGCATCCGAGGCCGACGCGCTTCATACCGTCATTCTGGAACTCGGCCGCACCATTCGCGAATTCCGTATCGCCCGTCAGGAACAGGCGAAAGCGGTCGCGGCTGCGGATCGGCGGAACACATCATTTATGGCCCGTGGGGACGACCGCACGGAACACCAACAATTCAGACGCCAAGGAGTCATGTAATGGCAGCCAGAAAAGCAGCTGAGGCGACACTGAAACTGTCACCGGTGCTGGATCTCAACGAGGCATCGGCGCTGCACGGCAAGCTGATGACGCTGAGGGGAGCACCGCTGTCGGTCGATGCGTCCGAGGTCGAGCGTATCGGCGCACTTTGCGCCCAGGTCCTCATGGCCGGCGCGAAATCCTGGGAGGAGGACGGCAAGCGGTTCGGTTTTGCCAAAGTGTCCGATGCATTCGACAAGACCATGAAACTGATAGGCGTCGAAATCGATCATTTGCTCCTGAAGGAGATAAAGCAGTGAAGAAAAAAGTTCTTACCGTGGACGATTCCAGAACGATCAGGAACATGCTCCTGGTCACGCTCAACAATGCCGGTTTCGAGACCATCCAGGCCGAAGACGGCATTGAGGGCCTCGAAGTGCTGGAGCAGAGCAACCCCGATGTCATCGTGACTGATATCAACATGCCCCGTCTCGACGGTTTCGGCTTCATCGAGGGTGTGCGGCGCAACGAGAAGTACCGCGCCATACCGATCCTCGTTCTGACGACCGAAAGTGATGCAGAGAAGAAGAACCGCGCCCGTCAGGCCGGTGCGACCGGCTGGATCGTCAAGCCGTTCGACCCTGCGAAACTCATCGATGCCATTGAACGCGTAACTGCCTGACACGGGAAATTTCACGATGGATATGAACGAAATCAAGGAAATCTTTTTCCAGGAATGCGAGGAACAGCTCGCTGAACTGGAAACAGGACTTCTTAAATTGAATGACGGCGACCGTGACCCGGAAACCGTCAACGCCGTTTTCCGTGCCGTTCATTCCATCAAGGGTGGGGCGGGTGCCTTCGGTCTCGATGATCTCGTGGCCTTCGCCCACGTTTTTGAAACGACCCTCGACTGCGTCCGCTCCAACAAGCTGGAGCCGTCGCAGGACGTCCTGAAAATCATGCTGCGTTCCGCCGACGTCTTGGCGGACCTGACCAATGCGGCGAGAGACGGCGGCAGCGTCGACGAAAGCCGCACCCGTGGCCTCGTCAAGGAGCTGGAAGCGCTGGCAAACGGCGAAACCGTGCAGGCCTCCGCACCGGTCGCCGTCAAGATGCCGGAACCCGTCGCCGCCAAGCCGACGGACGATAGCGGCTTTGAGCCGGTCCCGTTCTCCTTCTCGGACTTTGCCGACGAAACCACACCATTGATGGAAGCGCCGTCCTTCCAGATAACCTTCAAGCCGCATGCCTCGCTTTATTCGAAAGGCAACGAAGCAGCACTTCTCCTGCGCGATCTTTCGCGCATCGGCGAGATGAGCGTCAATTGCGACCTGTCGGAACTGCCTTCGCTCGACAAGCTCGATCCTGAAGCGTCCTATCTCTCCTGGACGGTTTCGGTCACGACCGACAAGGGTGAAGAGGCTATCCGCAGCGTCTTCGAATTCGCCGAATGGGACTGCGATCTCGAAATCGTGCCGGTTGTTTCGGATGCCGCAGGTGACGAGGAAGAACTTCCGATGATCCCGGTTCCGTTCGACCTGTCGGCTCTCGACGGTGACGCGGAAGAGGAACCCGCCGTCGCGACCCCCGTGGTGGAAGAGTCTTACGTTGCCGCAACAGTCGAGGCGGCCGTTGCGACGACGCAGATCGCTCGGAGCGTCAATGCCGCCATCGAAAAGCGCGAGGCGGCGGCAGCGCCCGTCGCAGCCCAGGCCACCGCAAATGCTGCGGCCAATGCCAGCGCCGGCCAGACCATCCGTGTCGATCTCGACCGTGTCGACCGCCTTATCAACCTCGTTGGCGAACTCGTCATCAACCAGGCGATGTTGTCGCAGAGCGTCATCGAAAACGATGCGAGCGGCACCTCCGCCGTCAATATGGGGCTGGACGAACTCCAGCAATTGACGCGCGAAATCCAGGACAGCGTCATGGCTATCCGTGCGCAGCCGGTCAAGCCGGTGTTCCAGCGCATGTCCCGTATCGTCCGCGAAGTTGCGGACATGATCGGCAAGCAGATCCGCCTCGTTACCGAAGGCGAGAACACGGAAGTCGACAAGACGGTCATCGACAAGCTGGCCGAACCTTTGACCCACATGATCCGCAATGCCGTCGACCACGGCATCGAAACACCTGAGAAACGCGAAGCGGCGGGCAAAAACCCCGAAGGCACCATCAAGCTTTCCGCCAAGCACCGGTCTGGCCGTATCCTGATCGAGCTTCAGGACGATGGCGCGGGCATCAACCGCGAGCGCGTTCGCCAGAAGGCGATAGACAACGATCTCATTGCCGCCGATGCGAACCTCACCGATGAGGAAATCGACAATCTGATCTTCGCTCCGGGCTTTTCCACGGCGGACAAGATTTCCGACATTTCCGGCCGTGGTGTCGGCATGGATGTGGTCAAGCGTTCCATTCAGGCACTCGGCGGCCGCATCAACATCTCCTCGCGCCCCGGTCTTGGATCGACCTTCACCATGAGCCTGCCGCTGACGCTTGCCGTTCTCGACGGCATGGTGGTGACGGTTGCCGGACAGACGCTTGTCGTTCCATTGACGGCAATCGTGGAAACCCTGCAGCCGGAAGCGAAGAACATTCACTCCTTCGGCGCCAATCAGCGGCTGATCTCCATCCGCAACTCCTTCTGCCCGCTGGTCGACGTCGGACGCGTTCTGAACTTCCGTCCGACCCAGGCCGATCCGGTCGAAGGCGTGGCGCTTCTGGTGGAATCGGAAGGCGGCGGCCAGCGCGCGCTGATGGTCGATGCAATCCAGGGCCAGCGCCAGGTCGTCATCAAGTCGTTGGAAGCCAACTATACCCATGTTCCGGGCATTGCCGCCGCCACCATTCTGGGTGACGGACGTGTCGCGCTCATCCTGGATGTCGACGCCATCGTCAGCGCGTCGCGCGGACAGCCACTGAAGCAGGAAATGTCACTCGCGGCGACGGGTTGAGGGCGAAATATTCATGGCAGCACTTAACCTCAGCGATCAGCGCCAGTCCCCCGACGATGTTCTCGCCAGCGGCGAATACCCGCTGACGAGACGCGATCTGGCGGAGATCGCCGCGATGATCTACGCCGATGCGGGCATCTATCTCAACGACACCAAGGCGTCGCTGGTCTATTCGCGCCTGTCGAAGCACATCCGCAATCTCGGACTTTCCGGCTTTCGCGAATATTGCGCATTGGTGTCCTCGCCGGAGGGCGCGCACGCACGGCGCGAAATGCTGTCGCACCTGACGACGAATTTCACCCGCTTTTTCCGCGAGAACCATCATTTCGAACATCTGCGCGACGAAGTCCTGCCGGGCCTCATCGCAAGGGCGAAGGCCGGCGGGCGCGTCCGCATCTGGTCGGCCGCCTGTTCCGACGGGCAGGAACCCTATTCGATTGCGCTCACCGTTCTCGCCATGTTTCCGAATGCGGCGGACTACGATTTCAAGATCCTCGCGACGGATATCGATCCGAAGATATTGGCCCAGGCCCGCGCCGGCGTCTACGACGACAACGCGCTCGAAACCGTATCTCCGGCCATGCGCAAGCAATGGTTCACCGAGGTCGATGCCGGCGGTCGCCGCAAGTTCCGCATCGACGACAAGGTCAAGCGTCTCATTACCTTCAATGAATTGAACCTGATGACGCAATGGCCCTTCAAGGGCAATTTCGACGTCATTTTCTGCCGCAACGTCGTCATCTATTTCGACGAGCCGACGCAGATGCGCATCTGGTCGCGTTTCGCAGGCCTGCTGCCGGAGGGCGGTCATCTTTATATCGGGCATTCCGAAAGAGTGTCCGGCGACGCCAAGAACCTGTTCGACAATACGGGCATCACCACCTACCGCTACATTGGTCATACGTCGGGGAGGAAGGCATGAGCGCGCTCGCACGGGTACTCGTCGTCGATGACTCTCCAACGATGCGCGGCCTGATTTCCGCCGTCCTCAAGGCCGATCCGGAGGTCGAGGTGGTGGGGCAGGCCGGCAACGCCATGGAGGCGCGCGCCGCCATCAAGCAGCTCAATCCGGATGTCGTGACGCTTGATATCGAGATGCCGGAAATGAACGGCCTCGAATTTCTCGAAAAGATCATGCGCCTGCGGCCGATGCCGGTCATCATGGTCTCGTCCTTGACCCATCGCGGCGCGGATGCCTCACTTGCCGCGCTTGAAATCGGTGCTTTCGACTGTGTCGGCAAGCCGGCTCCCGGCGATGCGCGCCCCTTCGGCGACCTGGCCGACAAGGTGAAGGCGGCCGCGCGGTCGCAACACGCGGCCTACCGCGCGACACGCCCGGAAAACGTTGCGGCGCCACAGCCGATGCCCGTCAGCGATTATCGGGCCGGCCGCAAAGTCGTGGCCATCGGTTCATCGACGGGCGGTGTCGAAGCCTTGATCGCCGTGCTCCAGAAATTTCCGGCCAATTGTCCGCCGACCGTTATCACCCAGCATATGCCGCCGACATTCACCAAGAGCTTCGCGGAAAGACTGAACCGCATCTGCGCGCCCGTCGTGGAAGAAGCGACGGATGGCGCACGCCTGCAAACCGGCAAGATCTATCTCGCGCCGGGCGGCGAACGCCACTTGCAGATATCCAATCGGAATGCCCCCTGCTGCCGGCTCATCGAGCGCGACCCGGTCAACGGCCATCGCCCCTCCGTCGATGTCCTGTTCGATTCGGTGGCCGAGCTTGCCGGGCGTAACGCCGTCGGCGTCATTCTCACCGGCATGGGCCGGGATGGTGCGGCCGGGCTGCTGAAAATGCGGCATGCCGGTGCGCGCACCGTCGGCCAGAATGAAAAAACCTGTGTCGTCTACGGCATGCCGAGAGTGGCCTTTGAGCTTGGCGCCGTCGAACAGCAATTGCCGTTGGCTTCAATCGGCGAAGAAATCCTGAAACTAACCACTGCCCGCAAAGAAGGTGCTGACTAATGTCTCTCGCAGAAAAGATCAAAGTTCTGATCGTCGACGATCAGGTGACCAGCCGGCTGCTGCTCAGCGATGCGCTGACACAGCTCGGCTTCAAGCAGATCACTGCCGCTGGCGATGGCGAGCAGGGATTGAAGATCATGGAGCAGCAGCCCCATCATCTCGTCATCTCCGATTTCAACATGCCGAAGATGGACGGTCTGGGTTTCCTGCACGCCGTGCGGGCCAACCCCACCACCAAGAAGGCGGCCTTCATCATCCTCACGGCGCAGGGTGACCGCGCGCTGGTGCAGAAGGCGGCGCAGCTCGGCGCAAACAACGTGCTGGCCAAGCCCTTCACGATCGACAAGATGCGTGCAGCCATCGAAGCGGTTTTCGGATCGTTGAAATGATCGAAGCTGCGGCCAAGCGCGTACATATCATTCAGGGCGAGTATAAGGTTGTCAGCGATCCCGACGTGGTCATGACGACTATACTCGGTTCGTGCGTGGCCGCCTGTCTGAGAGATCCCGTTGCCGGCATCGGGGGGATGAACCACTTCCTGCTGCCGGGAACGGGCAGTGTGACCGGCGGAGATGCGACGCGTTACGGCGTGCATCTCATGGAGCTTCTGATCAACGGCCTTCTCAAGCAGGGCGCCCGCCGCGACCGGCTGGAAGCCAAGGTTTTCGGCGGCGCGAAGACGATTGCCAGCTTTTCCAATGTCGGCGAGCAGAACGCAATCTTCGCCATGCAGTTTTTGAAGGATGAAGGCATTCCGGTCATAAGCTCCTCCACGGGTGGAGACCATGGCCGCAAGATCGAGTTCTGGCCGGTCTCGGGGCGTGCGCGGCAGCATCCGCTCAGCGGCGCGGAAACCCAGAAGACGGTCGCCATGGAAACACGTCCGGTGCCGGTGCCCAAGCCCGTCGCCAACGACATCGAATTTTTCTAGTCACGGAGTTTCCAATGCAGATTGCAAACAACACCGCCGCCGCTCCGTTCGAAGAAGCCTTGCCGGAGGTTCTGATGCGTGTGGTATCGGAGCTGCACGATGTCGCCTATCTGATCGAGCGCATCGAGCCGCAATTGCTGGAGGTGACCAGCGGCGAATTGTCCAGTGACGGCGTCAAGCTGCTGCAGGGCATCGACCTCGCCGTTCAGAAAACCCGCGGTCTCGCCGAATTCATCGATACCGTCACCGGCTCCATTCCCGGTCATTGGATCGTGGATGTCAGCACCGCGCTCAGCCTCGTCAAGCTTGCCGAAATGCAAAAGGCGCTGGGTGCTGCGTTTCGCCATGGCCATTCGCAACCGCTCGACAAAGCCTCGGGCGACTTCGACCTGTTCTAGACGGCATTCCAGCACCATTCATCCTCGCGGCACCTTCCTCTTCTTAGATTGCGGGAAAAGGCAACGCTCGCGCAAGCTTCGCACCCTATTGTCACTACGGGGCCAAAAGGCCTCGGACTCTATGAATGACGGTGCGGAACAGAATGAATCTGTTAAATCAAATCCCTCAGGTCTTGAAGAATGTCGCGGCGCTGGGTCAGACACGGCTGCTGATGCTGGGCGGCGTGGGCGTTTTGTCCATGGCCATTATCCTTGCGGCAGCACTTTACGTGAACCGTCCCGCTTACGAGACCCTCTATGTGGGACTTGAGAAAAGCGACCTCAACAAGATCAGCATTTCACTCGCCGAAGCGGGGCTGGACTTCCAGGTCGGAATTGATGGCACCAGCCTTCAGGTTCCGGTCGGCCTCACCAGCAAGGCACGGCTGCTTCTGGCCGAGCGTGGCCTGCCCGACAGCGCCAATGCCGGTTATGAGCTTTTCGACAATGTCGGCTCTCTCGGCCTGACCTCCTTCATGCAGGAAGTGACGCGGGTGCGCGCCCTTGAAGGCGAGATCAGCCGCTCCATTCAGCAGATCGACGGCATTGCGGCCGCACGCGTCCATATCGTCATGCCTGACGTCGGCAATTTCCGCCGTGGCGAGCAGAAACCCACCGCATCGGTCATGATCCGCGCCAATGCCACCGCCGGGCGCAAGGCCTCCGCCTCCATCCGCCACCTCGTTGCCTCGGCCGTTCCCGGCCTTGAGGTCGATGATGTGACCCTGCTCGATTCGACCGGCCAGCTTCTCGCTTCCGGTGACGACGTCACCAATGCCGCCATGAACCGCTCGCTGACACTGGCGCAGAACGTTCAGCAGGAAATCACGACCAATATCGACAAGGCGCTGGCACCTTTCCTCGGCATGGACAATTTCCGCTCCAGCGTGACGGCGCAGCTCAATACCGACAGCCGGCAGATTCAGGAAACCGTCTACGATCCGGAATCGCGCGTCGAGCGCTCTGTCCGCACGGTGAAGGAAGACCAGAAGTCCCAGGAAACGCAGCCCGATACGGCAGCGACCGTGGAACAGAACGTACCGCAGGCAGCCCCTCAGGGCGGCGCTGGCGGCCCGCAGTCTTCGGACCAGTCGGCCAAGAAGGAAGAGCAGACCAACTACGAGATCAATTCCAAAACGGTCGCCACGGTCAAGAACGGCTATACCGTCGAGAAGATTTCGGTCGCGGTGGTCGTCAACAAGGGTCGCATTGCCAAGATGGTCGGCGAACCTGTCGATCAGGCCAAGATCGACGCCTATCTTGCCGAGATGCAGAAGATCGTAACCTCGGCCGCAGGCATTTCCTCCGATCGCGGCGATATAGTCACGCTGACGGCGATGGACTTCCTGGAAACGCAATTGCTGGACGAGGCCGTAAGCGGGCCGGGCATCATGGAAGTGCTGAGCCGCAATTCCGCCGGCATCATCAACTCGCTCGCCTTCGTCGCTGTCGCTTTCCTCGTCGTCTGGCTCGGTGTACGTCCTCTGGTCCGCACGGTTACCGGCAACGGTTCGGCGGCAGGCCAGATCGGCCAGGAGGCGGCTGGTCTCGAATTGCCGGATTTCTCTCCCGGCATGGATGCGGGTGCAGGCGGTCTCATGGAAGGTTTCGGAGCGGATTTCGGCTTCGACAGCACCGACGATCTACTGGCGGGTGGCGACAGCGAGGGTACCTTCAACCGCCGGGTTCGCGAAGGACCCGAACGCAGGCTCTCCCGCATGGTGGAAATCAGCGAGGAAAGGGCAGCCAAGATCCTTCGCAAATGGGCGGTGGAAAAAGCAGCGTGATTTTGAAAAGGCCGGGTTTACCCGGCCTTTTGCTCATTTTCGGGCTTTCTGGTATCTTTGTCCGGCCAGCGGGTGCATTCTCATTTCGGGACACTGTTTACAAAAAATTCAGCAACGATACAGTTTGCTGGGAATAGGCTGAGAATGCCGTTTATGGATTGGTCAGCTTTTCAGTATGTTTTTTAGGAATAGACGAACAAGGAAATACGTGGAAAGGCTGGTGTCAGGTAATGGCAAATCCCGGTTCGTTCCATAAAATGAAGTGATTCGGTCTCCGGGGGTTTGCCGTCCCATTTTGGTAAACTTCTCGAATGGAATGATTCCATCCCGAGGTATAATCTCCCACTGGGAGCAAGAGGGCGTAGGCGATTGAAAGTCGATGTTGATATCCGCAGGCTGTCTGCCAAGCCTATGGAGGGCATGGGTAAGCCCTTGCCACGCGACCAGCTTGCCAAGAACGTCGCAGCTACGGCCGCCGCCGGTAACGTTGCAGGCGCGCTGGATTTGCTCGTAACCTACGCCGGCGCCTCGCATTATCTGCTGGCGCGGGAAGATCTTCTCGAAGAAACCGGACTGAAATTCATCATCACGTCCGACTGGCCTTTCGATCTGGTGCGCAGGCTTGGCGCGGAACTGGCCAACAGCCAGAACAGATCGAGCGAAATGGAAAAATGCCTTTCGCTTCTTCAGCCGCGATTGCTGATGCTTCCCAATGACGTTTCTGTTCCCTTTGGCATTGACCGGCAATATTCGGCGCTGGCCTTCTGCGTGGGCCGCATCCGTCTTTCGCTTCTGCTGCTGTTTCCGGAACATTCGGTTCCTTCGCCGGAGCGTCTGCGCGAAATCGCGCTTCTGACGGGTTATTGCGTCAGCTTCGGCATTGCCAGCGAAGCAAAGGCCGTGCGGGATATCGATCTCACCGAGCGCGAGCTTGAGTGCCTGTTCTGGATCGCGGAAGGCAAGACAAGCGACGAAATTGCGATGATACTTGGCATTTCGCGCAATACGATCAATAATTACATTACAAGCGTGATGCGGAAAACCGCGACGAAAACCCGGTCGGAGGCAATCGCCTACGCCGTGCGCAACAACCTCGTATAAGTGGTCGGGACCGATGGTACAGACGAAAGATAATGAGGGCACGGGTCAAAGCAGCGGCATGTTTTTCCGCAGCCCTGTCGTGACGAGCCGGTCGGACCTGTTTCCGAAGCTCGTCGCCATGCAGAAGCTGGTCGGCGCACGGAATTTCGTGGTGACGAAAGCTGCCGCTTCCGGCTTCCCCAACAAGAAGAAGCTGACCTGCGAGCTGGAAAACTGGGGCATGAACGCCGCCGAGCAGAGCGCGCAGTTCATCCGCGCCGTTGGCGATATTCTCCTGGATCATATCGAGACGTCGCTGTTGCCGGTCATCTGGCGCAACAAGAATGCCGGCGGTTTTGCCGATCTTCCCGATGTGCCGGCTCTGCTGCGCCGGATCGAGAACGACACATTGCCCTATGCGGGACTGGCCTTGCCGGTGCGGCTGGGCACCATCGGCAACGGTTACATCGTCTTCTGCGGCAGCAACCTCGTTCTCGACAACGAGGTCGTCATCGAACAGCATATCAAATGCTGCGAGATCATGGTCGACATGCTGGCGCTGGACGAGCGCAAGGCAGCACCCTCGGAAGCATTGAGCGAGAGGGAAATCGCCTGCCTGCAATTGGCGGGTGATGGCCGTATCAGCGAAGAAATCGCGGTGAAGCTCGGGCTCTCGGTGCATACCGTCAATGCCTATCTCGGCTCGGCGACGATCAAGCTCGATTCCGTCAATCGCATTCAGGCGATCGCAAAAGCCATACGGCTCGGCTATATCCATTGATGGCGGACGGGGCTTTTCCCGTCCTGCTAGTCTGGCCGCCTTAGGCCAGCTGATTGCGGCGTCTCTGCCAGAATGATGTGGCCGCGTCGCTTGTTTCGCGTTTTTTAACAGTTGCTAACTAAAACTGTCTTAGTTTTGGCTTTGGGGAACTGTTTCATGCATAACCGGCTCTTTAAGTCCGTTGCGGGCAAGGTCGTCGCGCTGACGATCGGCCTGATCATGCTCAGCATCGCGGCAGTTGGTTTTTCCACCTACATGCGGTTGAAGGATAATATCATCACGACCGCGTTGCGCGATACCCGCAGCGCAATGCGTGGCATGGCGATCCTCTACGAGATGAAGGTCGGTGGCGTCGCCCTCGATATGGGTGACGGAGAACTGAAGAGTGTCAACCGCGCCAGCATCGGGACATTACGCGATAACGACCTTGTCGACCGCACGGCGGCTGGAAACGGCGGTATCGCCACCGTCTTTGAAACCAAGGCCAACGAATACGTCCGTATCACCACCAATCTGAAAAATGAAAAGGGTGAAAGGGCGGTAGGCACCAAGCTTGCTGCCGATCATCCCGCTTTCGAAAAGGTTTCCAAGGGCGAAGCCTACTTCGGCGCGGCCACGCTTTTCGGCACCAGTTACATGACCGGTTACATGCCGGTTCTCAACAAGACCGGAATCACCGTCGGTATTCTTTTCGTGGGCGTTCCCATGGCCGTCTACGAAGCCCAGATCTACGGCCTGCGCGACCTGCTGCTGATCTGCGGCGCGCTCGCCATGGTCGGCGTGGGGCTGCTCGCCTACTTTGTGATCCGACGTACATTACAGCCTTTGGGCAGGCTGACCGATGCGGTGAAGTCGCTTTCGGATGGCAATCTCGATACGCCGATCCCTTATGCCACCAATACAAATGAATTCGGCAACATCGCCCGCGCTCTGGTGATATTCCGCGAGAATGCGCTTGAAAAACTCGCGATCGAGGGAAAAAGCGCCGAGGAACGTTCCGTGGCGGAATCGGAACGTCACCGCAACGATACCGAGAAGCAGGAGCTGGACAGCCAGATCGAATTCGCTGTCGGCGAGATCGCGTCCGGTCTCGGCAGGCTTTCGCGCGGCGATCTGAGCCGCACGATCGAGACGCCGTTTGCCGGTCGTCTGGATCGGCTGCGCACGGATTTCAACGAATCCCTTCTCAATCTGCGCGATGCGCTGGGGCAGATCCGCGAGCGCACCCTCATCATTCAGCATAGCGGTTTTGAAATAGAACAATCGTCGGTCGATCTGTCGAAGCGTACGGAAAATCAGGCGGCCTCGCTGGAAGAGACTGCAGCCGCCGTCGAGGAAATCACCGCGACGGTGAGATCTTCGGCCGAACGGGCGCGGGAGGCCAATGAGGCTGTCCGCATCACCAAGCAGAGCGCCGACAGTTCCGGTTCGGTCGTCAGCAATGCCGTTGACGCCATGAACCGCATCGAAGGCGCGTCGCGCAAGATCGAGCAGATCATCGAGGTCATCGATGATATCGCCTTCCAGACCAATCTTCTCGCCTTGAATGCCGGCATCGAGGCGGCGCGCGCGGGCGAGGCGGGCAAGGGTTTTGCGGTCGTGGCGCAGGAAGTGCGCGAGCTTGCCCAGCGCTCGGCCGAAGCGGCCCGCGAAATCAAGCAGCTCATCAACCAGTCGACGCACGAGGTCAGTTCCGGATCGAAGCTGGTGCAGGAGGCGGGCACGGTTCTTTCCGCCATCAGCCATCAGATCGTCGCCGTCAGCCAGCACGTCGAAACCATCGCGACGGCAACGCAGGACCAGTCCTCGGCGCTTCACAACGTCAACAGTTCCGTCAACCAGATGGATCAGATGACCCAGCAGAATGCGGCGCTTGCCGAACAGTCGAGCGCGGCCAGCAGGGTGCTATCAGGCGAAGTGGAAGCGTTGCTCGATCTGGTTCAGCGTTTTCAGATGGAGCAGAACTCTGCGACCGGCAAGGATCGATACAACCAGGCGGCCTGATACCTGCATTTTTTGAAAACCAATAGCTCCCGGATCGCAAGGTCCGGGAGTTTTTTATTCCGCTGCCGCGCGTGCCGTGCTGGATATCTGGTTGATGTAGGCGCGCAGCGCCGCCGGTTTGACCGGCTTGTGCTGGACGGAAATCCCGTATTTCTCCGCATCGCTGCGCACTTCCGGGCTGCGGTCTGCCGTCACAAGCAGGGCCGGGATCGACTTGCCGTAAAATGTCCTGATCAGGCGGATGGCGCTGATCCCGTCGCCATCGTCCAGATGGTAATCGGCAATGATGATATCAGGCGCCGCCGACATGCTGAGAAACGGTTCTTCCAGCGTCGCCACGGAACCTGCGGGCAAGACCTCGCAACCCCATCCCGTCAGCAGCAACGTCATGCCTTCGAGGATTTTGGGTTCGTTGTCGATGCAGAGCACCCTGACACCCTGGAGGCGATCGCTCGCCGCCGGATTGGCGGTACCGCCGCTGACTTTGGCGGAGGCAAGGCGGTCCGCTTCGCGTGGCAGATGGATGCGGAATGTCGTGCCCTTTCCAGGCGTGGAAATCAGCTGCACCGGATGGTGCAGCATGCGCGACAGCCGGTCGACGATGGAGAGGCCAAGCCCAAGGCCGGAGGCCGTCTTCGCCCCTTCGTCCAGCCGGGCGAATTCCTTGAAGACTGTGCGGAATTTGGATGCGGGAATGCCGATGCCGGAATCCGTCACCTGAATGACGACCTCGCCGCCCCGGCGGCGTGCACCGACGACGACCTTGCCCTTCAGCGTATATTTGATGGCGTTGGAGACGAGGTTTTGTATCAGCCGCCGCAACAGGTTGGGGTCCGAGCGCACCGTCAGGGAGGTGGGCATGACCACGAGGTCGAGGTTCTTTTCCTGCGCCATGGGCGCGAAGTCGGTCTCGATGCGTTTCAGCAGCTCGTTCAGCGGCACCGACGTCATGCGCGCCTTCATCGAACCCGTGTCGAGGCGGGAAATATCCAGCACCGCGCCGAGAATGGTCTCGACCGACTCGAGTGCTGAATCGATGTTCTGCACGAGATCGCTTTCTCCCGACGCGCCAAGCCGTTCGACGAGCGAGGAAGAATAGAGCCGGGCGGCATTCAGCGGCTGGAGAATGTCGTGACCGGCGGCGGCGAAAAACCGTGTCTTGCCGATATTCGCCTCGTCGGCGGACGCTCTTGCCTCCGCCAGTTCGCGGTTGACGCGGGTAAGCTCGACGGTGCGTTCCGCCACGCGCTGTTCCAGCGTTTCGTTAGCCTGTTTCAGCGCCTGGTCGCTCGCCACCCTCTGGGTGATGTCGGTGAAGGTGGCGACGATGCCCTTGTCCGGCATGGTGTTGGAGCGCACTTCGATGATGCGCTCGCCGCCGCCAAGCACCAGCGAGAAAGGCAGGTCCATGGTGAGGAAACTGGTGATCAGCTGCTCTGTGTCGCCCGCCGGCATGTCGCCGCGCTCCTGCAGCATGGTGACGATATCCGTCAGCGGCACTCCCACCTGCCCGAATTGCTCGGGCAGATCGAGAAGGGTGCGGAAGCGCCGGTTCCAGATCGTCAGCTGCTGCGAACTGTCGAAAACGGCGATGCCCTGATCCATTTGCGCCAGCGCCGTTTGCAGCATGTCCTGATTATATTGCAGGGCTTCGCTTGCCTGATCGAGCAGCCATGCGGTGTCTGCGCTGGTGTCTTCCGCCTTCTGAAGAATGATCGAAAGCACAAGCCGGGCCGAGGAGGAGCCGATGGCGCTGCCCAGCAATTGTTCGGAGAAATGAATGAGCGCCATGTCGGCGGGCTGATCGTCGTTCAGCTTTCTGCCCGCCGTCTTCTCATAGGTCGCCAATGAGCGCAGCATCCGCTCCTCGCCGAGATAACGGGCGATCGCGCTTTTGAGATCGCCGACGCTGACCCGGGTTTTCCAGCCGCGTGTGGCGAATTGCGATTTCGAATGGCGCTTGACGAAGATGCCGGACTGGATGCGCTCCACCGGCCGAGGATTGCGCGACAGCGAGCCGAGCACGAAGGCCGTGCTGTTGACGAGCAGGCTGAGGATCACCGCATTCACGAAAGGATCGGCATCCGGCCCGTTGAAGACCGTGCTGCCGGAAAACAGGAAGCCGAGAATGTTTGCAGCGACCTCGGAATTATCAGGCCCGCCGAAGCTCGGCAGAAACAACAGATAGGCCCAGACGAAAAAGCCCGAACTCAGGCCGGCGATCGCGCCGCGGGCATTGGCTCGCCGCCAGAACAGCCCGCCAAAAAGGGCAGGGGCCATCTGGGCGATGGCGGCGAATGCCAACAGGCCGATGGAGGCAAGCCCCGTGGCGCTGTCGGCGGCACGGTAATAACCGTAGCCCAGCAGCATCACCGCGAAAATCGCCGTTCTGCGGATATTGAGCAGCGTTTTGGCGAAGTTGTCCCGGTGCGGCGAGCGGTTCAACAGCTTCTGCCGCAGAAAGATCGGCATGACGATGTCGTTGGAAATCATGATCGACAGCGCGACGGAGGCGACGATCACCATCGCGGTCGCCGCCGAAAATCCACCGATGAAGGTGATCAGCGAGACGACCGGCATCTGGTGTGCGAGCGGCAGTTGCAGCACGTAGAGATCGGCATCGCCATTTGTGCCGAGGGTCAGAATGCCGGCAAGCGCGATCGGCAGCACGAAAATGTTGATCGCGATGAGATAAAGCGGCAGCAGGAACCCGGCCATGCGCAGCTCTTCCGGCGTGCGGTTTTCAACTACGGTGACGTGGAACTGGCGCGGCAAAAGGATGATGGCGAAGCCGGATAGCAGGGTCATCACGATCCAGCGACTGATGGGCGTATGATAGGATATGGCTCGCATCGCCTGCTCATTGCCGGAGGCGAGCTGCCACAAATGCGAAGGGCCGTCGAAGAGGACGAACAGGACGTAAAAGCCGACGGTGCACATGGCGACCAGCTTGACGAGCGATTCCATCGAAATGGCGAGAATAAGCCCGTCCTGATGTTCGGTGGCGTCGGTATGACGGGTGCCGAACATCACGGCGAAGCCCGCCATGACGATGGTGACGATGAGCGGCAGATCGAGGAAATAAAGGTTGCCGCTACCGATGCCATAATCGCCGGGATCGACCATCGTCGCCACCGAGCTGGAAACGGCCTTCAATTGCAGGGCGATATAGGGAATGGCGCCGACGAGCGCGATGACGGCGACGATCATCGCCACGGTGGAGTTCTTGCCGTAGCGGGCGGCGATGAAATCCGCAACCGATGTCAGCTTTTCGGTCTTGGCAAGCTCCACAATGCGGCGAATGATCGGCATGCCGATGGTGAAGGCAAGGATCGGCCCGGTATAGATGCCGAGGAACTCCAGCCCCCTGTCGGCCGCAAGCCCGACGCCGCCGAAATAGGTCCAGGAGGTGCAATAGATCGCCAGGCTGAGCGCATAGACGAACGGCCGTCCCTTTTTCGGGGCGTTTCTTTTCCGGCTGTTCCTGTCCCCATAGCTTGCGACCGCAAACAGCAGCAGGACATAGGCGAAGGCCGAACCGAATATGATCCACCCAGGAAGCACGCATCCTCCCCATGCAACAATCCCTGAAAACGAGCATAGGCGAATTCCGGGCTGTTGAGAATGAGCGCGGTCTGATCATAAAGTTCAAGACGAGCGTGCAAAAAAGCTAATAAATGCAATCTTGACGAATTCCAAATGGGGCGGGGAACCTATATGGTTGAGCGCGTAGGGACAGTCACATAGCTTCAGCTCGCGAAGCGGGAGAGAGGGACCATCTGATGCTTAACGAATTTAAAACATTCATTGCCCGTGGCAATGTCATGGATCTGGCCGTGGGTGTTATTATCGGAGCGGCGTTCAGCAAGATCGTCGATTCCGTCGTCAACGATCTCATCATGCCGATCGTCGGCGCGATTTTCGGCGGGTTCGATTTCTCGAATTACTTCCTGCCGCTGAGTTCCAGTGTCACTGCCGGATCGCTCGCCGCCGCCCGCGATCAGGGCGCCGTCTTCGCTTACGGTAGCTTTCTGACGGTTCTCATCAACTTCCTCATTCTCGCCTGGATCATTTTCCTGATGGTCAAGGGCGTCAACAAGCTTCGCGCCTCGGTCGAGCGCAACAAGGCCGAGGAAAAGTCGGAAGCGGCTCCTCCGCCGGAAGACGTCAAGCTTCTCACCGAAATCCGCGATCTGCTCAAGACGCGTTAAAACTGGGATTTCCCGGCCGGAGTTCGCGATCTCCTGGCCGGGGATCCATCCATAAAGAAAATCCATGACTGCCTCACGGAATATCATGCATATCGCCCGTTCGATGCGATAAGAAGACACCAAACGGAGTGTCTTTAATGTCCATTTTGAACAGTCTGAGCGCACGCTCTCTGGCGGCTCCCGAGAGCGGCATTGTCGAAGTTGTGAATTATGCCCGGGGACGGGATAATCTTCTGCCGCTGTGGGTCGGCGAAGGCGATCTGCCGAGCCCGGACTTCATCAACAAGGCTGCCATCGACGGGCTCAACAATGGCGAGACCTTCTATACCTGGCAACGCGGCATTCCAGAATTGCGCCAGGCGCTCAGCGGCTATTACGAACGTCACTTCGCGGCCTCGCTGTCGCCGGAACATTTCTACGTGACGGGTTCCGGCATGCAGGCGATCGCGCTTGCCGTGCAGGCGCTGACCTCGCCGGGTGACGAGATGGTGTATCTCACGCCAACCTGGCCCAATATCGTCGCAGCCATCGGCGTGGCGGGCGCGAAGGCGGTTGCGGTCGGCATCGATTTCCGCGATGGCCGCTGGGATCTCGACATCGGCAAGCTGGAAAGCGCGATCACCGGCAAGACCAGGGCGCTTTTCATCAACACGCCCTCCAATCCGACCGGCTGGACCGCGACGCGCGACAATCTTCGCGACGCTCTCGCGCTCGCCCGCAAACACGATCTATGGATCGTGGCGGACGAGATCTATGCGCTTTACCATTATGCCGGCACTCGCGCTCCGTCGTTCCTCGACATCATGGAGCCGGACGACAAGATCGTTTTTGCCAATTCCTTCTCGAAGAACTGGTCCATGACCGGCTGGCGTGTCGGCTGGCTTGTCGCGCCGCCGGCCATCGGTCAGGTCATCGAAAACCTCATTCAATATTCCACCTCCGGCGTGGCGCAGTTCATGCAGCGCGGCGCAGTCGCCGCCCTCGATCACGGCGACGGTTTCATTCGTGAAAACTATGCGCGCGCCTTGACGTCCCGCGATATTCTCTGTGACACGCTGATCGCCACGAACCGTGTGGAAACGCTGAAGCCGGACGGCGCCCTTTATGCTTTCCTCAAGGTGGATGGCGTGACGGACAGCCGCGCCACGGCGCTGGATATCGTCGACAAGACCGGCGTAGGCCTCGCGCCAGGCACTGCCTTTGGTGCAGGGGGAGAGCTGTTTCTGCGCGCCTGCTTCCTGCGCAACCCGAAGCAGATCGAAGACGCGGCCGATCGGCTGGCATCCTACATTCTCGGTAGATAAAATCTTCGCCCTGCCGCGCCGCATATCTTGCCGCGGCAGGTGCAAATCTGCCCCAAAAGTCACGACCAACCGCTAAAACTACAACCCCACGGCGTACCCATCGACTGGCGCGCATTTCTATGCTATGCGCTGATTGTTCCTTTTATGAGAACATTTTCATCTAATAAATAAAAAGCACTTCATTGCGCTAACCAATCGTAAGCCACCTTTTAAGTGGGCTGAGGGCGTGGTGGCGTATTTGCTGTGCAAGTAATCAATGATGAAGAATTATTGGCTTTGATGGACCGAACAAAAGCAAACAGGGAAGTGGTGTCATGGCTGTTCTGGTCACCGGTGGGGCCGGCTATATAGGAAGCCACATGGTGTGGGCTTTGCTCGATGCCGGGGAAGAGGTTGTCGTTGTCGACCGGCTTTCGACGGGATCACGCTGGGCCGTCGCGCCGGCGGCGCGTTTCTATCTCGGCGACGTGGCGGATCGCGCATTGCTCGGCCAGATTTTCGAAGAAAACCAGATCGAGACCATTTTTCATTTCGCCGGTTCCGTCAGCGTTCCTGAATCGATCAGCCAGCCGCTTGAATATTACGAAAACAACACCGGCACGACCCGCGCCCTCGTTGCGGCTGCGGTCGGCCATGGTATCAGCAACTTCATCTTCTCTTCGACGGCCGCCGTCTACGGGAACCAACCCTTTGATGGCCCGGTTCCTGAAACGGCGATCCTCAGCCCCGAAAATCCCTACGGCCTGTCGAAGCTCGCTTCTGAAATCATGTTGCGCGATGTCGTGCAGGCGCATGATTTCAACTATGTGGCGCTGCGTTATTTCAACGTCGCCGGAGCCGACCTGCAGGGCCGTGCCGGGCCTTCCCCCACGGGTGTGGCGAACCTCGTCAAGGTGGCCTGCGAAGCGGCAACCGGCCGGCGCGACAAGGTAGAGGTTTACGGAACGGATTATCCCACGGCGGATGGCACCGGCGTTCGCGACTATATCCATGTCAGCGATCTTATCGACGCGCATATGCTCGCCATGTCGCATCTGCGCGCCGGTGGCGGCACCCGCACGCTGAATTGCGGTTATGGCGTCGGTTATTCGGTGCTGGACGTCTTGCACGCGGTACAGCGGGAATCGGCACGCGAGTTCCCGATCATCCATTGCCCGCGTCGCCCGGGCGATATTGCCGCCATGGTGGCGGATTCCACCCGTATCCAGTTGGAGCTGGGCTGGCGTCCGCGCTTCAACGATCTGGCGACCATCGTTCGCACTGCGTTCCAGTGGGAAGCCAAACGCGAAACCCGGTCAAGCGACATGATCCCACCGCTCCGGGGCAAACTGGCGGCGACAGGCTAAATCGCCTTTGCATCAATGGGTGCGGCTCTACCTGACGGAAGGGTAGTGGACCGGCCGATCCGAAACGGCGGCGGCTGGAAGCCATTTCTCGCTGTCGAAAAAGCTGCGTGTCAGCTTCAGCCCCGGCAATTGTTTCGTTGTGAGTAAAATCACGTTCAGCCGATGCGGTGCGGTCGGCTCCGGCTTTATGGAGACCGAAATACCGAAGTGCTGTGCCTGATAGGGCTTCATCCTGCGCGCCGGCTCAAGCATGCTGGCAAGATCGGCCCAGCGGGTTTGCTCGACGATCAGCGCCAATGCATCCTCGAGCTTCGTCAGAATAACAGTCCCGTCCGGCGTCTCAGGCGCAACCGCCTTCATCCTGATGGAGCGAACCTCGCCGGACGCCTCACCTCTGATGTCAAGGAAGAGCGATGCCCGTTCGGCGGCGTTCGCCGTGTCCCCCACCACAAGATCGGCCATGCATTCGAAGTTGCGGATGTTCGCCGGGCTGGCGTGCCAGCCTTGCGGATTGGAAAAACCCTGGGTGATAAAGCGGTCACAGAGGTCTTTGCCGGAAAGAACGAAGTCGCGTGCGAAGGATGCTCTGTCGCCGCCTTGCTCGAATTTCAGCAGATGCGGCGGTAGATCGAGCTTTTGGGCGACAAGCTTTTGCCGCTTGACGGGCTTTATTCTCGTCGGCGGCTCGGCGGAACGCATGGCGGGGGCCAGATTGAGGTAGGTCAGCAGGCTTTTGAGGTGCTTTTTGTCATTGGCAAGCAGCACCGTCGTCAATACGGCAACGCAAACGGCAAGCACCGCAAACAGCAGCGCGCCTGGGCTTACTCTTTTTTGCAGGCTTGCGTCCATCGGGGAACCCTAATGGCTGCCGGGGGAGGGGCGTCAACCGGTTTTTGATATGGCTTTTCGGGCTGGTACCCGGTGAATATATATTACGAACGGAAACTTTGAAAAATATTATGCAATCCACCGCCGGAATTTCCGGCGGCGCGGCGTTATTCGGAGGAATTTTCGTCCATGTTCTGCCCGTCGGCGCTGCTTTCATCGTCGGCGACGGGAATGGCGTAGGAGCCGTTCAGCCAGCGGGCGAGATCGAGCGAGCGGCAGCGATCCGAACAGAAGGGATAGTCATCCCGCGTCGATGGCTTCCCGCATTCCGGGCATGGTTGCGATTTGCGAAGCGGCGTGACATTTCCAGCGCCTTCGGTGGACGGTTTTGCCATGGTCTATCCTTCGAGCCAGCCCGAGGTCACCTCAAATCCTTCACCGGAAAGAAGCGACATGGTCTCATAAAGCGGTAGGCCGACGACATTGGTGTAGGAGCCGGTCAATTTCTGCACGAATGAACCGGCAATGCCCTGAATGCCGTAGGCGCCTGCTTTGCCGCGCCATTGCCCGGAGGCAATATAGGCGTCGATCTCGCGCGTGGAGAGGCGCTTGAAGCGCACCTTGGTTTCCACAATCTTCTGGCGGACTTTGCCACCGGGTGTCACAAGGCAAATGCCGGTATAGACCCAATGGCTGCGCCCCGACAGAAGATGCAACGCTGCGGAAGCCTCTTCGGTATATTCCGCCTTACCCACGATGCGGCGGCCCACGGCCACCACGGTGTCGGAACCGAGAACATAGGCGTCCTTCCACGTCTGCTCGCTCTTCAGCGCTGCATGCGCAGCCTCGGCCTTCTGCTGCGACAGGCGACGGCACAGCGTGCGCGGATGTTCCAGCTTTGCGGGCGTCTCGTCGATATCCATCGGCATCAGGCGTGCCGGCTCGATACCGATCTGATGCAGCAATTCCAGGCGCCGCGGCGATCCGGATGCCAGAACGAGCTTTTGTTTTGAGTTTGTCATTGCGCTGCCCGGGGCGTCCGATGCCGAAAACGGATTACTTGAAGCGATAGGTGATGCGGCCCTTGCTCAGGTCGTAAGGCGTCATTTCAACCAGCACCTTGTCGCCCGCCAGAACGCGGATACGGTTCTTGCGCATGCGGCCCGCCGTGTGGGCGATGATTTCATGTTCGTTCTCAAGCTTCACGCGGAATGTTGCGTTCGGCAGCAATTCGGTTACGATGCCCGGGAATTCAAGGACTTCTTCTTTTGTCATGTAAGGGTTTTCTTCCTGTTGATAGTGCCGGACATGTCATATCCGGGAAAATTGCGCGGAAACTACACAATCCCGGCACATTTGTGAACCTCTAAAGCATCGGCTTGAAAATCACTATCGATTTTCATAGGCGGAGGCAGGTTTCATTCTTTTGAAAGCGTATCCGCCACCGGTTGCGGCCGTCCCGGCAGGCGTTCGGCAATCAGTTTCGCAAGATGGTCCCGCACCTCACGATAGGCATTAAGGATCTGCTCCCGCGTGCCGGTGATCACCGTCGGGTCCATGGTCGGCCAATAGACCACGTCGAACGAGTTCGAGCGCGTCAGTTCCAGCGCGGCGTGATGGGCTTCAGGCGTCAATGTAATGATTAGATCGAAAAAATCATCCTCGATCTCGTCCAGCGTGCGCGGTTTGTGCTTGCCGAGCGAAAATCCCTGTTCTTCCAGCACCGCATCCACGAAGGGGTCTCGCTCTCCCGCCCGAACGCCTGCGGACTGGATGTAGATGCCGGGCGCCACCAGCCGTTTGGCGATGACCTCCGCCATCGGGGAACGGATGGAATTCATGCCGCACATGAAGAGGACCGATTTGGGGGCCCGTCCCTCGTTTGGAGCCGCGGCGGGATCTCTCATCTCTAACCCCGCCAATAA
The DNA here is from genome assembly GCF_000949865.1 of Rhizobium nepotum 39/7. Lineage (GTDB taxonomy): Bacteria > Pseudomonadota > Alphaproteobacteria > Rhizobiales > Rhizobiaceae > Agrobacterium > Agrobacterium nepotum. The sequence goes on from NZ_JWJH01000015.1 coordinate 172,576, forward strand.
AGCACGCAGACAAGGGTGAAGAGGCGGCGCGCGGTGTCGAAATCCACTTTGATCTTGCCGGATAGCCGGTCCATCAAAGTTTGCGAGCCGTCATTGTGAATACCGCGCCGGCCCATGTCGATCGCCTCGATCTGGCTTGGGGTGGAGGAGCGTATCGCCTCGTAATAGCTTTCGCAGATCAGGAAATAATCCTTGATGATACGGCGGAACGGCGTCAGCGACAGAATATGGGTCGAGACATCCTTCTCGTCCTCGGTTTTTATCGAGAAAACCAGCTTGGCGTCGACCAGCGAGATATGCAGCCGGTATGGACCGCCCTCGTGACCAACCGGCTCGAACGTGTTTTCCTCGATCAGATCGAAAATCGCGACAGCGCGTTCATGCTCCACGTCGGGCGTGGACTGGCCGATGCTATCGTCCAGAACCACATCGCAAAGCCGGAAATCGCCTGAAGCCATCTCTTAACTTTCCGGATTGAGGCGAATGGCGACCGAGCGCGCATGCGCGTCCAGCCCCTCCGAACGGGCAAGGGTGATCGCCGCCGGCGCAAGCTGGCGCAGCTGCTCGGGGCCAAGGCGCAGGATAGATGTGCGCTTGACAAAATCCAGCACCGAAAGGCCGGAAGAGAAGCGCGCCGAACGCGCCGTCGGAAGAACGTGGTTGGAGCCGCCGACATAATCGCCGATCACCTCAGGCGTATGGCGTCCGACGAAGATCGCGCCTGCATTGCGGATATGCGCCATCAGCGCGTCCGGATCGTCAACGGCGAGTTCCAGATGTTCGGCCGCGATGCGGTTTGCCAGCGGAATGGCATCGGTGAGCTTTTCGACCAGAATGATCGCGCCGAAATCAGCCCAGCTCGCTGCCGCAGTCTCGGACCGCGACAGTCGCTTCAACTGCCGCTCAAC
>NZ_JWJH01000016.1 GCF_000949865.1 Rhizobium nepotum 39/7
CTTGTCTACAAAATTTAAACCGGACAGTAGTGGGACAGGCCCGAGGATGACGTTGGAGTGTTTGGTGAGGGTCGTTATCAACTTCCATGTCATAGACGTTGTCCGGAAATTTAAACCGAACAGCCGTGGGACAGGCCAGAGAATGACGAACGGTGGGGAATTACTGCGGTACAGGCGTCGCGACCGGCTTCTGGTTTTCGGCAAGCGCCCGCAGTTCCGCGACGCGGCGTTTGTATTCGGCTTCTGAAATCTGGCCGTTGCGGCGTGCGGCGCCGAGGCGCGAGAGGTTCGATTCCATGGTGGAGGCCTCGTCGTCGCCCATCTGGGTGCCGGCGGCAGTCATCGGCGTCCCAAAGGTCGGATAGGTGCCGGTATCGCGTCTCTGGCTCACCGCATTGTCGCTGACGGGGCGCGGACCGACGATTTCGGCTGTCGGGCGGCGCATATGGGCGGGCGCGACGATCGGTTCCGGAGCCTTGCAGGCGGCGAGCGTGGTGACGAGCATGACGCCGGAGAGCGAAAGAACGGCGATTCTTGCGGTGTTTTCCGCATATGTTCCCCATGTGCCCATCTGCTTGCCCATCGTCATGTTCCGCCTGTAAGGATATCTGCCAATATCGAATTCGACTGCGGTTCGGTCCTTTGCGGCCTCCCCTTGCTGGTGGAACTTGTATTCGTTTTCATGCAGAATGTGCAAACACAAATTTGGTGGAGGACGGCGCATGGCGGGTGTTGACGGCGGGCTTAAGAAAAAGGGTGGCAAAACGCCCGGTTTCGACGCCAAAGCCGCCGAGGCTTACCTGATCCGCGACCCGGAAACCTTCGCGGTCAACATCGCCCGCGCGCTCGAGAATCTCGGCAAGGCGGCGTCCGAATGGCTGGCGCCGCGCGAGCGCGGTGAAATTCCGCAGGCCAGCGCCGATCCGGTGACCGATCTCGTCAAGACCCTGTCCGATGTCGCCGAATACTGGATGGCGGAGCCGAAACGTTCCATCGAAGCACAGACCCACCTGCTTTCCAGCTATTACGATCTCTGGGCGAAATCGGTAGCGCAGTTTTCCGAGGATGCCGATTCTCCCTCGGCAAAGGCTGCCGAGACCGGTCCTGCGGAGCGTAAAAACAGGCGGTTTGCCGATGCGGACTGGCAGGAAAATCCGTTTTTCGATTTTCTGCTGAAAGCCTATCAGACCACCGTCGGTTTTGCCGACCGAATGGTGACGGAGGCCGAAGGGCTGGACGAGCACACCCGCACCAAGGCGCTGTTTTACATGCGGCAGGTGACGGAAGCCCTCTCGCCAGCCAATTTCGTCTTCACCAATCCGCAGGTCTTCCGCGAGACGGTCGCATCCAGCGGCGCCAATCTCGTCAAGGGCATGGCGCAGCTTGCCGAAGATGTTGCAGCCGGCCATGGCCACCTGAAATTGCGCCAGACCGATTACAGCAAATTCGTCATCGGCCAGAATATCGCCATCACATCAGGCAAGGTGGTCGCCAGAAGCCCGCTCTGCGAAATCATCCATTACGTGCCGACGACGAAAAAGGTCTTCAAAAGGCCGCTGCTCATCGTGCCGCCATGGATCAACAAATTCTACATTCTCGATCTCAACCCGCAGAAATCCTTCGTCAAATGGTGCCTCGACCAAGGCCACAGCGTTTTCATGGTCTCGTGGATCAACCCGGACGCCCGGCTGGCCGACAAGGGCTGGGAGGACTATATCCGCGAAGGCATCGATTTCGCCCTCGACACGATCGAGGAGCGAACCGGCGAAAAGGAGATCAATGCGATCGGTTATTGCGTCGGCGGCACGCTTTTATCCGCAGCGCTGGCTTTGCACGCGCAGGAAGGCAACGAGCGTATCCGCAGCGCCACGCTGCTCGCCGCCCAGACGGATTTCGTGCATGCGGGCGATCTCAAGGTCTTCATCGACGAGGGCCAGCTTGCAGCGCTCGACAGACACATGAAGGCCGTCGGTTATCTCGACGGCTCGATCATGGCCACCGTCTTCAACATGCTGCGCGCTTCCGATCTCATCTGGCCCTATGTGGTCGATAATTACCTGCGCGGCACGGAACCCCTGCCCTTCGATCTCCTCTACTGGAATTCCGATTCGACGCGGGTGACCGCCGCCTGCCATTCCTTCTATCTGCGCAATTGTTATCTCGAGAACAATCTCGCGCGCGGGCTGATGCGGGTAGCCGAAAAGAGGATCAACCTCGGCGATATCACAATCCCGGTCTACGATCTCGCCACCCGCGACGACCATATCGCACCCGCCAAATCGGTTTTCACCGGAGCGGCGCTGTTCGGCGGCCCGGTGGAATTCGTGCTTGGCGCTTCCGGCCACATAGCGGGCGTCGTCAACCCGCCGGAACCCGAAAAATACCAATATTGGACAGGCGCATCACCATCCGGAGACTTCGATGCCTGGCAGGCCTCCGCCACCGCCCATAAGGGTTCCTGGTGGGTGCACTGGCAAAACTGGATCGAAGCCAAGGATGATGAGAAGGTGAAGGCGAGAGCCCCGGGCAGCGGCAAGCGCGCCATACTCGGCGATGCGCCCGGAACCTATGTTCTCTCCTGACGAAATTCGTTCGCCATTCCTCACACCTTTCAGGCCACATGTTCTTCACGCCTCCCCTCGTTCCCGCGACGCTGATCGCCCGCTACAAGCGTTTCCTCTTCGATGCCGTTCTGGAGGATGGCACGGCGATTACCGGCTCCTGCCCCAATACCGGCTCGATGCGCGGGCTGACCGCGCCGGGTTCACGCATCTGGCTGTCCGAACATGACAGCCCGACCCGAAAGTACCGGCACATGCTGGAAATGGTCGAGGCCGATGGCACCGTGGTCGGCATCAATACCGGCATGCCCAACCGGCTCACGGAAGAAGCCATCCTCAACGGCCGCATCCCGCCACTGACGGGCTATTCAACGATCCGGCGCGAGCAGAAATACGGCCGCAACTCCCGCATCGATTTCCTGCTTTCGCAAATCGGGCGGCCGGATGCCTATGTCGAGGTGAAGAACGTGCATTTCATGCGCGAGAAGGGTCTGGCCGAATTCCCTGATACCACCACCAAGCGCGGCGCCAAACATCTGGAGGAGCTGGGCGACGCGGTGGAGGCCGGGCACCGGGCGGTGATGCTTTACCTCATCCAGCGCGACGATTGCGACCGGCTGCGCATCTGCGACGATCTCGATCCGGTCTATGCGCTGGCGTTCAATCGGGCCATGGCACGCGGCGTGGAGGCCTATGCGGTGAAATGCACCGTCTCCCCGGCACAAATTTCGGTCAGCGGAACGGTTGCGATGGACGAATGGCGTCCGGCTGTTTTATGAACAGAGATGTAAAAAGACAGAAAGCACTATCATGGTCACCTATATCGACGCAGCCTCCGCCCCCTTGAAGAATACCGGCGTCATCCGCCTTTACACCGCGGAAGATTTTGACGGTATGCGCAAGGCGTGCCAGCTGACGGCGCGTTGCCTCGATGAGCTGGCGGCAATCGTCCGGCCGGGCGTGACAACGGATGCCATAGACCGTTTCGTGTTCGAGTTCGGCGCCGACCATGGCGCGCTGCCGGCAACGCTGAACTATCGCGGTTATACGAAATCCGTCTGCACCTCGATCAACCATGTGGTCTGCCACGGCATTCCGGATGAAAAACCGCTGCGCGAGGGCGATATCGTCAATATCGACGTGACCTATGTGTTGGACGGCTGGCACGGCGATTCGAGCCGCATGTATCCCGTCGGCCAGATCAAGCGCGCCGCCGAGCGCCTCATGGAAGTGACCTATGAGTGCCTGATGCGCGGCATCGCGGTGGTGAAGCCAGGTGCGCGCACCGGCGCGATCGGCGCGGCGATACAGGCCTATGCCGAGGCGGAGCGTTGCTCGGTGGTGCGCGATTTCTGCGGCCACGGCGTCGGACGCCTGTTCCATGACACGCCGAATATCCTGCATTACGGCCGCCCGGACGAAGGTCCGGAAATCCGCGAGGGCATGATCTTCACCATCGAGCCGATGATCAATCTCGGCAAGCCGCATGTGAAGGTGCTCTCCGACGGCTGGACGGCGGTGACGCGTGATCGCTCGCTTTCCGCGCAATACGAACATGCGGTCGGCGTCACGGCCACCGGCTGCGAAATCTTCACGCTGTCGCCGGGCGGATTCGATCGTCCGGGCCTGCCGCCACCAGCATAAGGCCAGACCGCCCATGGCAAAACGCCCCGCCCCGCCTTCCGCCGATCTTTCCTCGACTTCCGGCTTTCAGGCGGGAAAGGGCGATCTTTTCGACGGTGAGGACGAACGCGGTTTTTTTTCCGAACCGAGAAGTGCTGCGAAAAAGACTGCGGAACGGCCCGCAGCCATTGCGGAGCCGGAAGCGGAAACCGCCCATTATCATGGCCACCGGGACCGGCTGCGGACACGTTATCGCGACGGCGGCGATGCCGCTCTTGCCGATTACGAATTGCTGGAACTTCTGCTTTTCCGGCTGATCCCGAGGCGCGATACCAAACCCATCGCCAAGGCCCTGATCGCCCGCTTCGGAACCTTGGGCGGCGTGCTCGGCGCGCCCCTGCCCTTGTTGCAGGAAGTGAAAGGCGTGGGCGAAGCCGTGGCGTTCGATCTGAAGCTCGTCGCCTCCGTTTCCCAGCGCATGCTGAAAAGCGAAATCCGCAACAAGCAGGTTCTCGGCTCCTGGTCCTCTGTCATCGATTATTGCCACGCCGCCATGGCCCATGAAACGCGCGAACAGTTCCGCATCCTGTTCCTTGACAAGCGCAACGTCCTGATTGCCGACGAGGTGCAGGGCCAGGGAACCGTGGACCACACGCCGGTCTATCCGCGCGAGGTGGTGCGACGCGCGCTTGAGTTATCAGCTACAGCACTGATTTTAATTCATAATCACCCGAGTGGAGACCCCACCCCCTCGCGTGCGGATATCGAGATGACCAAAACCATCGTCGATACGGCAAAGGCGTTGGGGATTACGGTTCACGACCACATCATCATCGGCAAGGACGGTCACGCAAGCTTCAAAGGGCTTCGGCTGCTCTGAAATCGACTTGCGCCGACGCGAAGGTCTTCCCCCGCCTGCAACCCATAAGAGCGGCGTCAATACAAAATTAATACCTGTAAATTAGCATATCCGAAAATAATAATACAAGGCATCGAACCTTGATGCCTGAAAGAACGGGGGTGCTTTATGTTTAATGGAGTGCGTTTCTTTCGTGATCGATCCGGCTCGTCCGCTGTCGAGTTCGCCATCGTCGCACCGATATTCTTTCTCGTCCTGCTGACCATGATCGCCTACGGCATCTACCTGATGGCCGCCTATTCGGTACAGCAGATCGCCGCCGACGCGGCAAGAACGGCGGTCGCCGGGCTGAATACGACCGAGCGCCAGCAGCTCGCCCGGGATTTCATCACCAAAAGCGACCTAAGCTACGCCTTCATGGACAAGACGCGCTTCACGGTCGATGTCGCCACCGATCCCGCCAATGCCAACCAGTTCACGGTGAAGGTCGAATACGACGCCAGCGATCTGCCGATCTGGAGCCTCTACAGCTACACCCTGCCCGACACGGTCATCCGGCGTTTTTCAACCATTCGGATCGGAGGAGCATGACATGCAAACTATCTCTTCTTTGCTTCCCCGCTTCCTTATGGACCGCGGGGGCAACATCGCCATCTCGGCGGGCCTCACCGCGCCGCTTTTCATCGGCATATTGGCGCTCGGTGTCGATTATGGCTATCTGACCCTGCAAAAACGGCAATTGCAGCAGACAGCCGATCTTGCGGCCATATCGGCGGCGGCCAGTGCCGCCGACCCCGAAAAGGCGGTCCAGCAATATTTTGCGCTCAACGGCATGAACCTCGGGGTCAAGACACCAAACGGCCTGCTGACCGCGACCGGTCTTGAACCTTTCGACCCCTTGAACGAATTTGCCAAAAGCAACGGTTACGCCGAGGTCGTCAAAGGTCACTACGAGCCGGACGCGACCCTTCCTGTCGGCCAGCGTTTCGTCGAAAATGCCCTGCCCACCAATGCGATGAAAGTGAACATCGTCGAAAAGGGCCAGATATTCTTCGCCTCGGCCTTCACCACGCCACCCCGAGTTTCGGCGGCCGGAACTGCCTCATCGCAAAAGATCGCGGCATTTTCGGTGGGATCGCGACTGGCAAGCCTTGATGAAGGAATTTTGAACAGCCTGCTTGGCGGCCTGCTCGGCACCACGGTTTCGCTCAAACTCATGGACTACCAGGCGCTCCTCGCTGCGGATGTCAACGCGCTGCATGTCGTCGAAGCGCTGGCCATCGATCTCAACCTGACAGCTGGCACTTACAAGGATGTTCTGCAGACGGAAATCACCTACGGCAAGTTCCTGGATGCACTGACGAAGACCACCGGCCTGCAGCCGGCTGTCGTGAACATTCTGAACACGTTGGCGAAAACCGCCAACAAGAGCACCATCAAGATCAAGCTTGAGGAAATCCTCAATCTCGGCCCGTTCTCGGACAAGCTGATCGGTAGCGGCGAAAACCTCAAGGTCACCGCCGGCGTCTTCGATCTTCTCAACGCCGCCGCCGTGGCAGGCAATGGCGGCAACCAGCTGGCGCTCAACCTCAACGCCAATCTTCTCGGCCTCGCCTCGGTCAAGGCGACGCTCGCCGTCGGTGAGCCGCCCGTCGAGACGCCGTCGCTCGCCGTCGGCGGTCCAGGCACCGTGGTGCGCACTGCGCAAACCCGGCTGGCGGTCAGCGTCGTGGTCGACGGGCTTCAGGCCATTGCCGGCCTCAAGGTCAATATTCCGCTCTATGTGGAAGTCGCCCATGCCGAAGCGCGACTTGCGGACATTCGCTGCACTGGCGGCGGACAGGGAACCGTCGATGTCGAAGTCGTTCCCGGCGTTGCGGAAATCGCGCTCGGCAATGTCGATACCACGGCCTTCGCCAATTTCGGCCGGGACCCGCGTGTCACCAAGGCCGCAATCGTGGATTCGGCCCTGCTCGCCATCAATGGCAGCGCCCTCATCAACGCCACCAACATGACGAAGACCAAGCTGACCTTCACGCAGTCGGATATTACCCAGGCCAAGATCAAGAGTGTCTCCACCAAAGACACCGTTACCACTCTTGTCAGTTCACTGCTGAAGAACCTCAATCTGGATATCAGGATCCTCTTCCTCAATCTCGATCTGGGAGGCCTGGCGGGCATCCAGTCGGCGCTTGCCAACACGCTTGCGGTGGTCACGGCACCCGTCGATCAGCTGCTCTACAACGTGCTGCTGGTTCTCGGCGTCAAGATCGGTGAAGCCGATGTGCGGGTCACCGACGTTCGCTGCCAGCAGCCGGCACTGGTGCAATAATTCCATCATCGCCCACAAAAAAGCCGCCGGGCGATATCCCGGCGGCTTTTTATTTGATCGGCCCTTAAATCAGGCGGTGGCGATCGCCAGACGCTTCTCGTCCCGGCCGCTCTTCATGCGCTCGGACAGAAGGAAGGCCAGTTCCAGCGCCTGATCGGCGTTGAGACGCGGGTCGCAATGGGTGTGGTAACGGTCGGACAGCGAATCCGCCGTAACGGCACGGGCGCCACCGGTGCATTCAGTCACATCCTTGCCCGTCATCTCGATGTGGATGCCGCCCGGATGCGTACCTTCGGCGCGATGGATCTGGAAGAAGCTTTCGACTTCCGACAGGATCCGCTCGAACGGACGCGTCTTGTAATGGTTGAGCGTGATGGTGTTGCCATGCATCGGATCGCAAGACCAGACGACCTTGCGGCCCTCTTTCTCCACGGCACGGATGAGCTTGGGCAGGCTGTCCGCCACCTTGTCATGACCGAAACGGCAAATCAGCGTCAGGCGGCCCGCCTCGTTCGCCGGGTTCAGCGCATCGATCAGCTCGATCAGATTATCAGGCGTCAGCGACGGTCCGCACTTCAGACCGATCGGGTTCTTGATGCCACGGAAATACTCCACATGCGCATGGTCAAGCTGACGCGTGCGGTCACCGATCCAGATCATGTGGCCGGAGGTGGCATACCAGTCGCCGGAGGTCGAATCGATGCGGGTCAGTGCTTCTTCGTAACCAAGCAGCAGGGCCTCGTGGCTGGTGAAGAAATCGGTCTCGCGCAGGCTCGGATTGTTTTCCGCGCTGATGCCGATCGCCTGCATGAAGTTCATGGTTTCAGAGATGCGATCCGCAAGCTTGCGATAACGGTCCGCCTGCGGGCTGTCCTTGATGAAGCCGAGCATCCATTGGTGAACGTTTTCGAGGTTGGCGTAGCCACCCATCGCGAAAGCGCGCAGCAGGTTCAGCGTCGCCGCCGACTGACGGTAGGCGTCAAGCTGACGCTCCGGGTTCGGAATGCGCGAGGCCTCGTTGAATTCGATGCCGTTGATGATGTCACCACGATAGGACGGCAGCGTCACGCCATCAAGCACTTCCACGTTGGAAGAGCGCGGCTTGGCGAACTGGCCGGCAATGCGACCGACCTTCACCACCGGCAGCTGCGCACCATAGGTGAGCACGACGGCCATCTGCAGGAAAGCGCGGAAGAAGTCGCGGATATTGTCCGCGCCATGCTCCAGGAAGCTTTCGGCACAATCGCCACCCTGCAACAGGAAGGCGTTGCCTTCGGCCACATTGGCGAGCTGCTTTTTCAGGCGACGGGCTTCACCGGCAAAAACGAGCGGCGGATAGGTCGCAAGCGTGGCTTCCGTTGCCGCAAGCGCTGTCGCATCCGGATATTCAGGAACCTGCTGGATCGGTTTTTGCCGCCAACTGCCGGGTGTCCAATTCTGTGCCATGTTCTTAACCCTTTTCTCGCCCGCGCAGTGGCGCGCGACCGCCTCGAAAAATTGAGCGGCTTATAGCTCCAAGCATCGTCTTTGCATAGCCGATGTCAGGGGCATCCGGCCCATTCAGCCCGTTTTGGGCGCTCAACGCGCATAAAAGTGAATTCAAACGATTTAATAAACCCGCCACCACTCGGAAAACATCGGTTTTCGGGTGGTGGCGGGCAAATTCGGAGATGCGAATATCGTGCCTGCGAGAGTGCTACACGCGTTCGCCGTTCACCACGCGGTAGCTTGGCGAATACATCGTCACCAGTTCCTCGGCCGCCGTCGGGTGAACCGCCATGGTGCGATCGAAATCGTCCTTGGTGCAACCCGCCTTCAGCGTAATGCCGAGAAGCTGCGCCATCTCGCCCGCCTCGTGGCCGAGAATATGCACGCCGACGACGCGGCGGTCGGCGGCATTGACGATCAGCTTCATGATCATCTTTTCCGAACGGCCGGAAAGCGTCGCCTTCATCGGGCGGAATTGCGCGCGATAGACTTCCAGTTCCGGATATTTTTTGGCCGCTTCCTCTTCGGAAAGTCCAACCGTGCCGATTTCCGGCTGCGAGAACACCGCCGTGGCGATCAGCTCGTGGTCCGGCTTCGTCGGGTTGTTCTTGTATTCGGTTTCGATGAAGCACATGGCCTCGTGGATCGCCACGGGCGTCAACTGTACCCGGTTTGTGACGTCGCCCAGCGCGAAGATATTAGAGACGTTCGTGCGCGAATAGTCGTCGACGACGATCGCGCCGAGCGCATCCACCGCCACGCCGGCGTTTTCAAGGCCGAGACCTTTGGTGTTCGGATCGCGGCCGAGCGCCAGCATCACCAGGCCGACATGCAACGAACTGCCCCGCTTCGTGCGCGCCATGAAGCCGCCCGCGCCGTCCTTGCTGACCTCCTCGATGATGTCTTCCAGAACGATGCGAATGCCCTTGGCTTCCATGGCTTCATGCAGGCCTTTGCGCATGTCGTGATCGAAGCGCGAAAGGATTTCCTTGCCGCGATAGATCAGCGTCGTTTCGACGCCGAGCCCATGGAAGATATTGGCGAATTCCACGGCGATATAACCGCCGCCGGCGATCAGGATCGATTTCGGCAGTTCTTCCAGATGGAAGGCCTCGTTGGACGAGATCGTCAGCTCATGGCCGGGCAGCGCCTTGTGTTCGTTGGGCGTGCCGCCGACGGCAATGACGATGCGCTCGGCCGAAAAGGTCTCGCCCGTCTTCGTCAGCTTCACGGTATGCGCATCGACGAGTTCCGCGCGGCTGTCGAAAATATCGGCCTTGGCGTTGTCCAGGCCCTTGCGGTAAAGCCCCTCAAGACGCGTGATTTCCCTGTCTTTGGCCTCGATCAGCTTTTTCCAGTCGAACCGGCGCTCGCCGACGCTCCAGCCGAAACCCTCGGCATCCTCGAAATGTTCAGGGAATTGCGAGGCGTAAACGAACAGCTTCTTCGGCACGCAGCCGCGAATGACGCAGGTCCCACCGTACCGGTACTCTTCGGCGATGCCCACCCGCTTGCCGAGCGAGGCCGCCACGCGGGCGCTGCGAACGCCGCCCGAGCCGCCACCGATGACGAAAAGATCGTAGTCATAAGCTGTCATAGTCAAAACCCCTGATCAAAACCACATGCCATCGGCCTCAAGGCGGGCTGCGGCGCATTCATGGCACATATAGGTGCTGCGACGCACAAATGAAAAGCCCGACCTTGCGATCGGGCTTTGAATATTTCTGAACCTGAACAGGTCGACTTAAGGCTTGGGAGCCGGAGCGCCGCCCGTGGCGTTCTGATCGGCCGGAAGCGGCTTCAGATCGGCGCCTGCCACCTTCTGCAGCTCGGTCATGCTGGAGGTGTTGAGGTCACGATTGATACCGGCGGCCCAGATGTCGGCGGCCTTCATCAGCTCGCGCGTGGCAATCGGGCCATCCTTCAGAAGCTTCTTGCCAGCGTCGCTGCTGTAGAAGGCGGAAATGGCGTTCAGCTCTTCGACGGTGAAGGCGCGCGCATAGGTAAGTGCCGCCTCACGTTCCAGATCGGCGCGGCGCGACGCAAGCTCAAGCGCCTTGGCGTCGACGGTCGCGGTGATCGCGTCCTGCACGTTCGGAGACGCCTGAATGAGTTCGGCCTTCAGACGCTCCGCCAGACCCGGCAGGATGTCGTCAAAACGGTCGGTAACGCCAAGAGAGCCGATTGCCTGCCGTGCGGCAGCGATATGTGCTTCCGAAATTTCCTGAGCGCGTACGGCAGTACCGAACACGATGCCGGAAATGAGGATCGAAGCAGCGGCAGCTTTGCCCAGTCCCGCTAGTTTGATCATGAAAATCTCGCTCCTGTTATACTGCCTGCATCACGCGGGCGCCTTCAGGACCCGCGATGATGGCAAGCGATGCCAAATTTATGAAAAGTCCGTGCTCGACAACACCGGGAATCGTGTTCAGCTCGCGTGCAAGCGCTTCTGCATCAGGAATACGGCCAAAAGATGCGTCGAGAATGAGATGTCCGCCATCCGTCATGAAGACGCCGTCGCCCGACGAACGCATCGTCAGCGTGCCGGACAGGCCGGACCGCGCCGCCAGTTTTTCGATGGCGATCCGTGTCGCCACCTGGCCGAACGGGTTGATTTCGATGGGAAGCGGAAAGGCGCCAAGCGTTTCCACGACCTTGCTCTGGTCGGCGATGACGATCATGCGGGCGGATGCCGCCGCCACGATCTTTTCGCGCAGAAGCGCACCGCCGCCGCCCTTGACGAGCCGCAGCCCGTAATCCACCTCGTCCGCGCCATCGACGGTCAGGTCCAGTTCCGGTAATTCATCGAGGGATTTCAGCGGCACACCAAGCTCTACGCACAGACGCGCGGTACGCTCGGACGTCGGCACACCTTCGACCTTCAGACCGGCAGCGACCTTTTCCGCCAGAAGCCTGACGAATTCCTCTGCCGTCGAACCCGTGCCGATACCAAGCCGCATCCCGTCTTGCACATGGGACAATGCGGCCTCGGCGGCCTTGATCTTCATCTGGCGGGCATCCATGTGCCTGAAACTCCGGTAGCTTTGTCGTCGCCGTGCTGTTTACACGGGTCGAAAGCCAAACGAAAGCCTTTTTCAAGGCAACGAACAGAACGTTGCAGTGCGGTTGCAAAGCGAAAGCCGTTTGCCTAGGCTTGGCCGTAACGAACGTACCGACATCATCACCAGAAGCATTCTCCAAGAGGCCAGTTCCTTGACATCCCGCCCGCTCTCCCCGCTCGCCATCTTCGACCTCGACGGCACCCTGGTCGATACCGCGGCCGATCTCGTCTCGAGCCTCAACCACACCATCGCCGCCGCCGGCCTTGCCCCCGTCACCTATGACGACCTGACGCATCTCGTCGGCCAGGGCGCGCGCGTAATGATCAAGCGGGCCTTCGCGCTCAGGCAGGCGGAATTGCCGGAAGTCGAGCTGGAGCCGCTCTATGAGCGCTTCATCACCCATTATCGCGCGGAAATGCCCGGCGAAAGCCGCCCTTATCCCGGCATCGTCAGCACGCTGGATGCGCTCTCGGCCGCCGGCATCACGCTTGCCGTCTGCACCAACAAGACCGAAATCCTCGCGCTCCCGCTGCTCGAAAAACTGGATCTCACCAAATATTTCGCCGCCATCACCTGCGGCGACACCTTCGCCTTCCGCAAACCCGATGCGCGCCACATTCTCGGCACCATCGAAAAGGCTGGCGGCGACCCGCAGCGATCCATCATGGTCGGTGACAGCATCAACGATATTCTCGCCGCCAGAAACGCTGCCGTGCCATCGATCGGCGTCACTTTCGGTTATTCCGATGTGCCGATGACCGAACTCGAACCGGATGTCGTGATCGACGATTTCGTCGCCCTGACGCCGGCACTGTTCGAGCAGCTGATTGCCAAGGGCGCCGCTGCGGCCTGAAACGGTAGACCGGGCCAAAAAAGCGCCAGAGAACGGCGTTTCTCTCTGCCGTCATGCCGGACTAGATCCGGCATCCAGCTACGGCGCGTCTGCGGCGTGAAAAGTCTTCTTGCGATCAAAGACTTGATCGCACTAGACCCCGGCTCAAGGCCGGGGTGACGGAGTGCGGATGCTGCCCCATCAAACAAAAAAAGCGCCGTTTCCGGCGCTTTTTTCGATGAAATTTCTATCAGATAGACGCGGCCCGCGCCTTCGTCGTCACCTGAAATGCCTTTTGGACGTAGCTGTCGCGGTCATAGACGTCGTCGAAGAACTGCACCTTGCCGGCCTTGTCCGGCCAGGCGGTGAAATAGGCCACGTAGACCGGTATCTTCTCCGGCACCTGCACGGCGCGGTTCTTGCCGGATGCTATCTGTTCGTTGACCTTGTCGACGCTGGTTCCCAGAACGGCCGCTGCCATGCGGCGCGGATCGACCAGACGGATACAGCCATGGCTCAGCGCCCGCATGTCGCGGTTGAAGAAGCTCTTGGCCGGCGTGTCGTGCATGTAGATGGCATGTGCGTTGGGGAAGAGGATTTTCAGGTCGCCCAGCGCATTGTCGCTGCTCGGCGGCTGGCGCACCGAAATGGCATTGGTGGAGCCGTACCAGTTGACGCTGGAGGAAGAGACCGCACGGCCGCCCACCTGAACCTCGTAACCCATCCGGTCGAGATAGGACGGATCGCGGCGTAATTTCGGCAACATCTCGTTGACGATGATCGATTGCGGCACGCCCCAATAGGGGTTGAATTCGACAGTCTGGATCTCGTCCTGGAAGAAGTAGGTCTGGTTGGCCTTGGAGCCGACCACCACCTTCATGCCGAACTGTTCCTGGCCATCATTGTGGTAATAGGCCATGAAGGCGGGCTGGTTGATCAGGACGTAGCGTTGGCCGAGATCGGCCGGCAGCCAGCGGACCTGCTCCATCGCCACCTGCACCTTGGCGATCCGGGCATCGTTGCTTTCGCCGACCATGGCACGCACGGTGGCGCGGCCGATGACACCATCAGCCTTCAGGCCGTTTTCGCTCTGGAACGCCTTCACCAGATCGACGAGATCAGGCGTATAGTCCGGCGCCTGCTGATAGCCGGAAATGATGGCCGCATGCTCCACCTTGAAGGCGGGCGAGGCGCGATGTTCGATCGCCTTGACGACATTGGCCATTTCCGCGCTGCTGTTGCCGGGTTTCAGCACCAGATCGGCGGGAACGTTGACGGTATGGGCAGCATCGCCCTCACCGCGCAACCGCGCCAGCTCGGCCTTCAGCGCCAGATATTCGGCGCTCGAAGGTTCGCGGCTGCGCAGGTAAGCTGCAACATCGGGGCTGAGGCTCGCAAGCTTCAGCACGGATGCGAGGTTGACGGTCTTGCGCTTGAAATCATGGTAACCGGACAGCCGGTTCGGATCGACGCGGCCACGGACCGTATCCTGCACGTAAGCCAGAACCTTGGCGGAAAGTGCCAACTCGAACTGCATCTGCGCCCGCTGATAGGCGTCGGAGGTCGATACGGACGCCACTTCCACCGGCGTGCCGGACGCGTTCGCGCCAGCATTGATGCTGGCGGTTACATCCTTCGCCGGTGCGGAAATGCTGTAATCGGCCGGATCGAGGCCGCTTTCGCCAACCGTGTCGAAAAACGCAATGACAGCGTTCGCGCGCGCGGTCAGTTCACCTTCGGAAACCCAAAGCGTCTTGCCGCCGGCGCCGTAATAGGCCTCGAGAGCCTTGCCGATTTCGGGCGTGGCGCTGAATTTGAGATTGGCGAGACCTTCGCCGAAATTGGCGGTATTCACCGCACGGGCCGCATCCGCCTTGTAGTCGTAATAACGCGGGCCGGAGACACGCGGCAGAGGTTCGGGATCGGATGCATCGGCGCTCACGCTCGGTGCTGCCCTCGACGGCGAGGTAACAATACCGGCCGGCGGCAATTCACCGCGATCGCGCGCAACCTTGCCGGGTCCACCACGCAAAAGGTCCATCAGCGTTACCGCGCCGGCGCTGCCAGGCAGAGCGGTGGAAACGGAAAGACCGAGAGCCAGCACCAGCGCTGCCGATGTTTTTCCAGATGTGACTTGCAATTTGATCCTCGTAGCACCCAGCGCCGCCAACGAAGACGGAGCATCCAGTTTCATGCTTGTCTAGCCGATAGCCGGCCCGTTGAAAAGAAAACGCCCGAAGTCCGAAACAGATCGAAATGAACCTCATGATACGGCCAAAACCGTAAAAACGTAATTTCCAGAATTGGCGAGAATGGTTAAATTTCCATTTATTTCATCCACTTTGCCGTGGCCGAGCCACGTCGTTCCGCCCCATAAAACCCCAGTTTTTCAGCCTTTTATCGACGTAGTAAAAATGACACGCCAAGGTCTTTTTCTCCACCGGGCAAGATGCGCGCCCAAAACACCTTGTGAAGCGGGAAATATCTGCCCGGCAGGCCTCGCGACGCTTTCCTTGCCGGCGCGATGATTCTATATATCGGCGCGCGCAAGGCGGGCGAAGGTGCCGTTTTGGCGGAGGAAAACGAGTAAAAAGGCAAGACTGATGACAGCCACACGGACGGAAACCGATACATTTGGACCCATTGAAGTTCAGGCCGATCGCTATTGGGGCGCGCAGGCTCAGCGCTCGCTCGGCAACTTCAAGATCGGCTGGGAAAAGCAGCCCGCCTCTGTCGTTCGCGCGCTCGGCATCGTCAAGCAGGCAGCGGCCCGCGCCAACATGGCGCTTGCCAGCCTCGACCCCAAGGTCGGTGACGCCATCATCGCAGCCGCACAGGAAGTCATCGACGGCAAGCTGACAGAACATTTTCCGCTGGTCGTCTGGCAGACCGGCTCCGGCACCCAGTCCAACATGAACGCCAATGAGGTGATTTCGAACCGCGCAATCGAAATGCTCGGCGGCGAAATGGGCACCAAGAAGCCGGTTCACCCCAACGACCACGTCAATATGAGCCAGTCCTCGAACGACACCTACCCGACAGCGATGCATATCGCCTGCGTGGAAGAGATCGTTCACCACCTGCTGCCGGCCCTCAAGCACCTGCACAAGGCGCTGGAAGCCAAGGTCAAGCAGTTCGAGCACATCATCAAGATCGGCCGCACCCACACCCAGGATGCCACGCCGCTGACGCTCGGGCAGGAATTTTCCGGTTATGCCGCGCAGGTCGCCTCGGCCATCGCCAATATCGAACTCACCCTGCCCGCACTCTCCAAGCTCGCCCAGGGCGGCACGGCTGTTGGCACGGGTCTCAACGCCCCCATCGGTTTCGCCGAAAAGGTCGCCGACGAAATCTCCAAAATCACCGGCCTGCCCTTCGTAACCGCGCCGAACAAGTTCGAGGCGCTTGCCTCGCACGATTCCATGGTCTTCTCGCATGGCGCGATCAATGCAGCCGCCGCAGCGCTGTTCAAGATCGCCAACGACATCCGCTTCCTCGGCTCCGGCCCGCGCGCCGGTCTTGGCGAATTGTCGCTGCCGGAAAACGAACCCGGCTCGTCGATCATGCCGGGCAAGGTCAACCCGACCCAGTCCGAAGCGCTGACGCAGGTTTGCGCCCACATCTTCGGCAACAATGCAGCGCTCTCCTTCGCAGGTTCGCAGGGACACTTCGAACTGAACGTCTATAACCCGATGATGGCCTATAACTTCCTGCAATCGGTCCAGCTTCTGGGCGATGCCGCCGTCTCCTTCACCGACAATTGCGTCGTCGGTATCGAGGCACGCGAAGACAACATCCGGAAGGGCGTCGAGAACTCGCTGATGCTCGTTACCGCGCTCAACAGCAAGCTCGGCTACGACATCTGCGCCAAGATCGCCAAGACCGCACACAAGAACGGCACGACCCTGCGCGACGAGGCCGTCGGTGGCGGATACCTCACCAACGAGGAATTCGACCAGTATGTGCGCCCGGAGAATATGATCGGGCCGAAGTAAGCTGATCGGGGTTTATCGCTGGAATAGAGAACGGGCCTTCGGGCCCGTTTTTTGTTTCGCGCGCAAGAGAAGATTGCTCAAGTCCGGCATGAGGGAAAATGGCTGTTCGATTCCCCAATAAAAAAGGGCCGCAAAAGCGGCCCTCTTCGTATCATTCAAACCGTCAAACCAGCCGGCTCTGCTCCACCGCCGCTTCGACGAAGCTGGCAAACAGCGGATGCGGATCGAGCGGGCGGCTCTTCAGTTCAGGGTGATATTGCACACCGATGAACCAGGGATGGTCAGGATATTCCACCGTTTCCGGCAGGACGCCATCAGGAGACATGCCCGAGAAGACGAGGCCGCAATTTTCCAGCCGGTCCTTGTAGTCCACGTTCACCTCATAACGGTGGCGGTGGCGCTCGGAAATATCCGTGGTGCCGTAGATTTCGGCGATCTTGGTGTCTTTCTTCAGCGCCGCCTTGTAGGCGCCGAGACGCATGGTGCCGCCGAGATCGCCCTTGGTAGAGCGCTTCTCCAGCTCGTTGCCCTTCACCCATTCGGTCATCAGGCCAACGACGGGTTCCGCCGTCGGACCGAATTCCGTGGACGATGCATTTTCGATGCCGGCCAGATGACGGGCCGCTTCCACGACCGCCATCTGCATGCCGAAGCAGATGCCGAAATAGGGCACCTTGCGCTCGCGGGCAAACTGCGCCGCCATGATCTTGCCTTCGGAACCGCGCTCGCCGAAGCCGCCCGGCACGAGGATGCCGTTGACCTTTTCGAGATAGGGCGTCGGATCTTCCTTCTCGAAGACTTCCGATTCGATCCACTCCAGCTTGACCTTGACGCGATTGGCAAAGCCGCCGTGATGCAGCGCCTCGATCAGTGATTTATACGCATCCTTGAGGCCGGTATATTTACCGACGATCGCAATCGTTACCTCGCCTTCCGGCGTGCGGATGCGGTTGCAGACTTCTTCCCACTGTTCCAGACGCGGCTTCGGCGCAGGTTCGATACCGAAAGCGGCCAGCACTTCCGAATCGAGACCTTCATTGTGGTAAGCGATCGGAACGTCATAGATGTTTGCCACATCCAGCGCCTGAATGACGGCGGACGGACGCACGTTGCAGAACAGCGAAAGCTTGCGGCGTTCCGCTTCCGGGATTTCCCGGTCGGCGCGCACGAGCAGAATGTCGGGGTGAATGCCGAGCGCCTGCAATTCCTTCACGGAATGCTGGGTCGGCTTGGTCTTCAATTCACCGGCTGCCGGAATGTAAGGCATCAGCGTCAGGTGAACATAGATCGCAGTGCCGCGCGGCAGGTCATTGCCGAGCTGGCGGATCGCCTCCATGAACGGCATCGCCTCGATATCGCCAACCGTACCGCCGATTTCGCAGATGACGAAGTCGTAATCGTCATTGCCTTCGATCACGAAATCCTTGATCTCGTTGGTGACATGCGGAATGACCTGAACGGTCGCGCCGAGATAGTCGCCACGGCGTTCCTTGTCGATGATGTTCTTGTAGATGCGGCCGGTCGTGATGTTGTCGGTCTTGGTCGCGGAACGCCCCGTGAAGCGCTCATAGTGGCCAAGGTCGAGGTCCGTCTCGGCACCGTCATCCGTCACGAACACTTCGCCGTGCTGTGTCGGGCTCATGGTGCCGGGATCGACGTTCAGATAGGGGTCGAGTTTGCGAAGCCGCACCCGATAACCACGGGATTGCAGCAATGCTCCGAGTGCCGCGGCCGCGATGCCCTTACCTAGAGAGGAGACCACGCCGCCTGTGATGAATACATATCGCGCCATGGGATTCACCGGATACCTTTTTACCTCTGATTCCGCCAGCCCAAATTTCATGCTATTGCAAATTCGTTGTTGACGAATTGGCAGTGGGATGCGGCGAAATGCAAACAAAAGAAAACCGGCAGGCTTTTGGCCTGCCGGAGCGTTAAATCATAACCGGGCTTATTGACCGGTCGGAACTGCGTTCGGATCGGCGGGCTTCGCCGGTGCCGGGGCTGCCGCGCCGGGGGCGGCCGGAGCCGTCTGCGCGGGCGCCGCTGCGCCATTGTTGGTCGGAACGCCATTCTCAGCCGGAGCCGGCGTCTGTGCCGGACCGAGCGTGTCGAGAACGCCGTTGCCCTGACCCTGCGTCGCCGGAATGCGGTTCAGAATATCGGTCGGGCGTGATTCGTAGCGGGTCAGAAGACCAAGCCCGAGCGACGTCACGAAGAACAGCGCGGCAAGGATCGCCGTTGCGCGCGTCAGCGCATTGGCTGTTCCGCGCGCGGACATGAAGCCCGAACCGCCGCCAATGCCGAGGCCGCCGCCTTCGGAACGCTGGATCAGAACCACGCCGACAAGCGCCAGCACGATCATGAGGTGAATAACAATCAAAACGGTCTGCATGACAATCCATTCCATGCCCCGCGCGGAGCACTACAAAGAAGGTTTCGCGGCTCTTTACATGAGGCGAAGGCTTATTCCAAGCCCCTTTCCCGCCTCTATGGCAGGAAAGCTTGTCTCAAGCCGTCAGTTGCTCGTATGCCGCATAGATGGAAAGGAAGTCGGAGGCTTTCAAGCTCGCGCCGCCGATCAGTGCGCCGTCGACATTATCGACGCCCATCAGCTCCAGCGCATTGGCGGGCTTCACCGAGCCGCCGTAAAGAATACGCATGGTCTTGCCTTCGCCGCCGAAGCGCTTGACCAGTTCGTCGCGCATGAAGGCATGCGCCTCGCGCACATTTTCCGTGGTCGGTGTCAGACCCGTGCCGATCGCCCAGACCGGCTCATAGGCAATGACGGTGTTTTCGGCGGTTGCCTCGTCCGGCAGGGAGCCGGCGAGCTGGCGCTTGAGGATATCGAGCGTCTGGCCCGCCTTGCGCTCATCCGCCGTCTCGCCGATGCAGACGATGGCGATAAGATCGGCCTCATGGGCGGCGACGGCCTTGGCGCGGACCAGATGATCCGTCTCGGCATGGTCGGTGCGGCGCTCGGAATGGCCGACGATGACATGGGTGCCGAAGCAATCCGCAATCATCTCGGCGGAAATGTCGCCCGTATGCGCGCCGGAAACATTCTGATGGCAATCCTGCCCGCCGATCATCAACGGGCTGTCGTCGCACAGCGCGGTTGCCACATAGAGCAGCGTCGATGGCGGGCAGATCAGCGCATCCACCTTCTCGGAAAGCGCGCCCTTGACGCCCTCTGCCATGGCCTTGATCTGATCGAGCGACGAACGGGTACCGTTCATCTTCCAGTTTCCGGCTACAAGCGGTCGAACATTCGGCGTCATGCGTATCCCATTCCCTTTGTCTCGGCGACCGCTTGCGCGGACACCCCTTCCCTTAAGCCGCCTGGCGGCCCCTAATCGCGACAGAAACCCTGCCGGAAATCCCGGAATATTTCTTTAAACGGAGCCGGTAACAAATGGTACAAAAAAGCGGCCAGAAGGTTCAAAACGGCGGTCAATTTCGCGAAATTCGCCAGCGCAGACCCAAATCGAAGCCTTAGCGGCTCAAAATCCAGTTCAAAACCGCCCGCCAGTCGGTCATGCGCACCGGCGTTCCATGGCTGCCGGTCTCAAAAAGCGTGAAGCGCG
This sequence comes from Rhizobium nepotum 39/7, assembly GCF_000949865.1. GTDB lineage: Bacteria > Pseudomonadota > Alphaproteobacteria > Rhizobiales > Rhizobiaceae > Agrobacterium > Agrobacterium nepotum. The sequence goes on from NZ_JWJH01000016.1 coordinate 20,340, forward strand.
CCGGCTCGCCAGCCTTCAGCATCGCTCGGAAGATCGTCGCCTGCTGGTCGGCGGAATAGACCTTGTCGGCGCTGCCATGGGTGAACCACACCGGTTTCTTCGCCTTGGCAAAGGCACTCTTCGGAAAATCGGGATCGACCGCGCCGCCAAGGATCGCCATACCCCTGAGATTGTCGACGGTGGCCTTGTCGCGGCTGATGCTGTAGCAGATGAAGCTGCCCATGGAGGCGCAGGCCAACACCACCGGCTTGCCGCCGGATTTGCGGGCTGCATCGGCAATCAGCGCAGCGATATCGGCAACGCCATTGGCATCGAAGGACCGCACGCTTGGCACATAATAGGTTCCGCCATTGGCGACGGCGAGATTTTTCAGCCGGTTGAAATTGCCGCTGAACGTATAGTCGTTCATGCCGAGCCGCCGGTCACCGCCACGCCCGTGAATGAAGATCACCGTGAAGGCCTGACCGGAAGACGGCCCGACGCGGCCCACCTCGAGCGCCCTGCCCTCCACGGATATTGTTTCCAGTGCCTGCGCCTTCTTTGGCGCCATATCCACATATTGCCGCTTCACCCGGCGCTCCGGCACCTCGTCGCGGCCGTTAATGTCGCGCATCTCCTGATAGTCGATCACCTCCGATGCACCGCCATCAGCAGTGGAAAGCACCGTCTGGCTGGAAAAAAGCTCGTCCTTGAATGGCCGTAACGGCCCGTCAGCCGCCCCGGCACCGCCCGGCATCACCGCAACAGTCAGACAGAAAAGAGTACAAAACGTGAAATGAGCTGTGGACATGACTTGGTTAACCGTTCATTCGTGGCAGTGAGACTTGCCATTGCAAGGACGGCAGCGCAATCCTCCTGTTGCGAAACCCTGACATAGTCGTGGCATAGGGTGCGCCGCATTCGGCCACACGCCTTACACGTTTGGCAGTATAATCGCCCCTATTGGCATACTGATTCGCTTGGCAAAATTCTGACGACACGCTTTTTTTGAACCTTGGACATGATGGACGATAGCAACGATCTCTTCTCCGGTCTTCCGGTGGCACCCAACAGCGAAACGGAAACGAACGAGGACACGGTCAAACCCGTGAAGGCCCCGTCAACCGTTCCCGCCAACGTGAACGTGCAGCCGAAACCCGCAGCCGTTGCGGCCGTCACGACGCCTCCACCGCCATCGCCCGTGTCTCCTTCCGGTGACGAATACGGCGCCTCGTCGATCCGCGTGCTCGAAGGGCTGGAGCCGGTGCGCATGCGGCCCGGCATGTATATTGGCGGCACCGACGAGAAGGCGCTGCACCACCTTTTCGCCGAAGTCATCGACAACTCCATGGACGAGGCGGTCGCCGGCCACGCCAATTTCATCGAGGTCCATCTCGATACCGAAGGTTTCCTGACGGTGACCGACAACGGCCGCGGCATTCCGGTGGAAAACCATCCGCAGGTTCCGGGCAAGTCGACACTCGAAGTCATCATGACCAAGCTGCATGCCGGCGGCAAGTTCGACGGCAAGGCCTACGAGACCTCCGGCGGCCTGCACGGCGTCGGCGTTTCCGTGGTCAACGCGCTGTCCGATCTTCTGGAAGTGGAAGTCGCCCGTAACCGCAAGCTTTACCGCCAGCGCTTCTCGCGCGGCGCGCCGATCGGCGGTCTGGAAGAGCTCGGCGACGTGCACAACCGTCGCGGCACCCGCGTGCGGTTCCACCCCGATCCGCAGATCTTCGGCGATCACGCGAGATTCGAGCCCGCGCGCATCTTCCGCATGGCCCGGTCCAAGGCCTATCTCTTCGGCGGCGTCGAAATCCGCTGGAGCTGCGATCCGGGCATGGTGCCGGCCGACGGCGAAATTCCCGAAAAGGCCGTGTTCCATTTCCCCGGTGGCCTGAAGGATTATCTGGCGGCGACTCTCGGCAAGGAATTCACCGTCACCCGCGAGATTTTCTCGGGCCGAACGGAAAAGACCGGCGGCCATGGCGCACTGGAATGGGCCGTGACCTGGTATGGCGGCGACACGCAGATCCATTCCTATTGCAACACCATTCCCACCACCGAAGGCGGCACGCATGAGGCCGGTTTCCGCATCGCGCTCACCAAGGGGCTGAAGAACTATGCGGAACTGACCCAGAACAAGCGCGCCAAGGAAATCACCACCGATGACGTGATGATCTCGGCGGCCGGCATGCTCTCGGTCTTCATTCGCGAGCCGGAATTCGTCGGCCAGACCAAAGACAAGCTCGCAACCGTCGAAGCCCAGCGCATCGTCGAAAACGCGCTGCGCGATCCCTTCGACCATTATCTTACCGGCAATCCGGGCGAAGCGGCCAAGCTGCTGGACTGGGTGATAGAGCGCGCGGAAGAACGCCTGCGCCGCCGCAAGGAAAAGGAAGTCAACCGCAAGACAGCGGTGCGCAAACTGCGCCTGCCGGGCAAGCTGGCGGACTGCTCCCAGAACACGGCTGAGAATGCCGAGCTTTTCATTGTCGAGGGCGACTCGGCTGGCGGTTCGGCCAAGCAGGCGCGCAACCGCGCCAATCAGGCCATTCTGCCGCTGCGCGGCAAGATCCTCAACGTCGGCAGCGCCAGCCGCGAAAAACTCTCCGCCAACCAGCAGATCGCCGATCTTATCCAGGCGCTCGGCTGCGGCACGCGCACGAAATACCGCGAAGAGGATTTGCGTTACGAGCGCATCATCATCATGACCGATGCCGATGTCGATGGCGCCCACATCGCCTCGTTGCTCATCACCTTTTTCTATCAGGAAATGCCGGAACTCATTCGCGGCAACCACCTTTTCCTCGCCGTGCCGCCGCTTTACGTCATCCGCCAGGGCGCAAAATCCGCCTATGCCCGCGATGACGCCCACCGCGCGGAATTGATGGAAACCATGTTCAAGGGCAAGAAGGTCGAAATCGGCCGCTTCAAAGGCCTCGGCGAGATGATGGCCGCGCAGCTGAAGGAAACCACCATGGATCCCGGCAAGCGCACCCTGCTGCGCGTCGAGATCGACGACGTGGATTTCGAAGGCACCCGCGAAGCGGTGGACAATCTGATGGGCACCAAGGCGGACGCCCGCTTCCGTTTCATTCAGGAACGTGCGGCATTCGCGGATAATCTGGATATCTGATTATACCTCCCGACCGCCAAGCGCGGCCGGGACATTTTAGCTCATGCCGCCACATCCTCGCGAACATCCAGAATGCGGTCGATCAACCCCCATTCCAGCGCCTCTTGCACCGTCATGAAACGGTCGCGGTCCATCGCCATCTCGAACTCGTCGTAGTCGCGATTGCAATGCTCGGCATAGAGCCGCGTCATACGGTGCTTTGTCTGCCTGATTTCCTCGGCATGGATGAGCATATCCGACGCCTGGCCCTGAAAGCCGCCGGATGGCTGGTGAATGAGGATACTGGCATTGGGCAATGCCGCCCGCGTGCCCGGTTCGCCCGCCATCAGCAGGAACGACCCCATCGAACGGGCGGTACCCATGCACAGCGTATGAACCGGCGCGCGGATATAGCGCATGGTGTCATACATTGCGAAACCGCTGGTCACGACACCACCAGGGGAATTGATGTAGAGATGGATCGGCTTTTTCGGGTTTTCCGCTTCAAGAAACAGCAATTGCGCGCAGACCAGCGCGGAAACCGTGTCGTTGACCTCACCATTGAGAAAGATGATCCTTTCCCGCAGCAGGCGGGAATAGATGTCGAAAGATCTTTCTCCCCTTGCGGATTGTTCGACTACCATAGGGACGAGTTGCATCGCTTCGCGCATTGGCGAACTCCTGTCGTTTGAGAATGTCGGGAAATTTAGCGGATCAGGCGGCGAGCTTGACCGGCGAACCGTTATGGTTTGCGGCAGCTTTTGTCATCCGGCCGGGACCGGTAATGGGCAACTCATGAATGACCCGCAGGCTGGTGCCGCCCCGGGTATTCGACGCGATCCTGAAGGTGACGGTGCTTTCCAGAAATGGCGGAACATCCTCGCGCAGCCTGTAGCAAACCTCCTGCCCGGGCGTGACGTTGATCGCCTCGGCTTCGGCCAAAGCCTCCTTCGGCAACCAGTGTTCGCGATACGCCGGAATGCTGATCGCGCGCCAGACCTTTTGCGGCGGCTCGTCGAGATCATATTCAAGCTCGATACCGTGTCTCGGCGCTGCGGGCGTTTGCCTGTTCATTGGTCCATATCCTTCAGCAAGAGCTTGAGAGCATCGATGCGCTGTGGCCAATAGGCGCGGTATTTGCCGAGCCACGCCGCAATCCGTGTCAGCCCGTCCGGATCGACCTCATAATTGACGAAACGGCCCTGCCGCCTTTCAACCACCAGCCCCGCACCCCGCAACACCGCAAGATGCTGCGACATCGCCGGCTGGCTGATTTCGATACCTTCGCGCAAGGAGGAGGCATTCATGGCGCCACCCGCCAGTTTCTCGAAAATCGCACGTCGCGTCGGATCGGCCAGCGCCCGGAAAATATCATTCTCTGTCATGACGACACATAAGCACACACTTATACGATTCGCAAGCGCCTCCCTCCGGCATTCGTGTCGCAAGCCGGATTTTCGCAAATCCACGCTCTCTTGTGTCACGAACGCTTTATGCCCTCGCACGTTCTCACCCGGCCTGATAATCTTCAGGCGGGAGTGATCAAAACAAGTGACTGCATTTACGGTCTTTATAACTATTGTGCTGCTGGTCCTCGGATCGAGCCTGTTTGTTGTCATCGGCAAGCAGCGGGAAAAAGCCATTCCCAAGCGTCCCTCAACCGCCCTGCCCGTTGCCGAGGATGCCACCAGGCTCGATCGGCACTGGCAGTCGATAAGGAACGGCTGGAACGAGAAAAACGCGCTCTGCCTGCTGCATTCCAACCTTGATGCCTTTGCGGTGCGGGTGGCGGCGGCACGGGCGGCGGGGCGCAGCCTCGATCTGATGTATTACATGTGGAATGCTGACCTTACCGGGCGGCTGATGATGCGCGAGGTCATTGCCGCAGCGGACCGCGGCGTGCGCGTGCGGCTGCTGCTGGACGATCTCGGCGTTTCCATCTCCGACCGCATCTTCCATGCGATCGACAGCCATCCCAATATCGAACTGCGGCTGTTCAACCCCACCAGGGCGCGGGAAAACATCCTGTATCGAGGCATCGAACTCGTGCTGCGCTTCCGAAGCGTCAACCGGCGCATGCACAACAAGGCGTGGATCGCCGACGGACGCGCCGTCATCGTCGGAGGCCGCAATATTGGCGATGCCTATTTCGATGCCGCCGAACGGACGAATTTTCATGATTTCGACATTCTCGGTTTCGGCAGGATCGTTGCCGACGCCACCGAAATCTTCGACGATTACTGGAACAGCGCCGTTTCCGTCCCGGTGCGCTCGCTTCTGGCGCGCAGGCCGAGCAAGCTTGCCAGATTGCGGCGCGAGCTTGCCGCGCTGCCGAAAAGCGAGGCCGCCAAGCCCTATCTGGAGCGGGTCGAAAGCCAATATGGCAGCGGCCATTTCCTGATGTCGGATCGCCTGCACTGGGTCGATGAAGCGGACGTGCTTGCCGACCCGCCGGAAAAAGCGGCGGGAAAACGCCGGGACGGCTATAATTTCCTGATGGAGAGTCTGCTGCCGCTTCTGCAGGCCGCAAGTGACAGCCTGCACATCACTTCGCCCTATTTCATTCCCGGCAAACAGGGCGTGGATATTTTCTCACGCCTTGCCGAGCGCGGCGTGTCGGTCGCCGTCCTGACGAATTCGCTGGCCGCAACGGATGTGGCCGCCGTTCACGCCGGTTATGCCCGCTATCGAAAACCACTTTTGCTGGGCGGGGTGCGCCTGCACGAATTGCGCGCGCAGGCGGACCAGTCCAACTTCACCCTGCGCGGTTCGGGACAGGCGAGCCTGCACACCAAGGCCTTCACGCGCGATGGCAAGACCGGCTATATCGGCTCGCTCAATTTCGATCCGCGCTCCGCCTCGCTCAATACGGAAATGGGCGTCGTGTTCACCTCGGCCCCGCTGGTCGCCCGCATGGACGCGATATTCGCGCAAGAAATCCGCCGCCAGATGAGCTTCGAGCTGGATATGGACAGTGGCGATCGCCTCATCTGGATGACGGAAGAACAGGGCCGGCCGAAGATATACCGGCGCGAACCGGACGCCGCTATCGGCCGCCGGCTCGTCGCAGGCATCATGCGTCTCTTGCCGCTTGAATCGCAGCTTTGACGGACAACGATTTTACGCCGCCGGCCTCACCCCGGCCTTCGCCAATTGTATCTGCACCAGCGTGTCGAGGTTCTGGTTGACACGACAGTAGAACTCTTCGTCGATGAAGGGGCGCAGCATGAAGTCGTTGCCGCCCGCCTTCAGGAACCGCGCCGACAACAACCGGTTGGTGGAGGAGGAAACGCCGATGATGCGCAGCTCGTGCGATCCGCGCACGGTGCGGACGCGTCGCGTCAGTTCGAAACCGTCAATATCGGGCATATTGTAGTCGGTCACCACCAGCCCGATATCGGGATTGGCCTTCAGGATTTCGAGCGCCTTCGCACCGCTATCGGCAAGGCTGACGCGGAAATTATAACGCTTGAGGCGGCTGGAAAGCAGCGCCCGCGCCGTCGGGCTGTCATCGACGATCAGCACATGGTGGCGGTGGTTGGTGAGGAACCGGCAGATGGATTCCGTCAGCATGTCCACGGCGAAGACATTATCCTTGAGAATGTAGTCGACCACATTCTTGGCGATCAGCGTTTCGCGGGTCGCCTCGTGAAAAGTGCTGGTGAAAACAATGGTCGGGATCGAAAGATCGATCAGATATTCCAGCGCCTCGCCATTTTCCGCCCCCGGAAGGTTGATGTTGGAAATCGCAAGCGTGACAGGATCGGCGGAGTGTTCGTAACACGCCTGCAACTCTTCGAAGTTGCGGCACACCTCCACGGAAACGCCCAGCAGCTCCTTCAGACGCAGGCTCACCATCTGGGTGAACACATTGGTGTCTTCCGCCAGCAAGATGCGGCAATTGGTGAAAGGCACGCCCGAATATTGCATGCCCGTAATGCCCAGAAAATTCATTTTGTCCTAGTCCCCCGTCGTCTTTCAGAGGAAATTAGCAGGCGTATTTTTCAAATTAATTAATAACACTTTTGCCCGAAAACAGTCGGCACACATGCTTACCCAAAAGAAAACACGGCCCCGAAGGGCCGTGTTGCAAATGCGGGCGGAAAAGCGCCTCAGGCGCGCAGCAGCGCATTCTCCGTGTCGAAGGGGCTTTCTTCCACCACCTCGGCATCATAAAGCGTGCCGAGAATGCGGATTTTCAGCTTCGTGCCAACAGCTGCATATTCGGGTTTCAGCATGGCGAGCGCGATGGACTTGCCGACGCGCCAACCGAAACCGCCGCTGGTGACGCGGCCGGCAAGTGCGCCGTTTTCATCGGAGATTGCTTCCGAACCGCGCGCATCGACATCCGTATTGCCCGACACGGTCAGCGTCGAGAATACCGATTTCAGGCCAGCTTCCTTGTAGGCCACCAGTGCATCGCGGCCGATGAAGTTTTTCTCCGGACGCAGGAAGCGGTCGAGACCGGATTCATAGGCGTTGTATTCCACCGAAAGCTCGCGACCCATGTTGCGATAGGATTTTTCGAGCGACATCGACACCATGGCCCGGATACCGAAAGGCTTGATGCCGAATTCGGCGCCCGCTTCCATCAGCCGGTCGAAGATGTAGTTCTGCATCTCGATCGGATGGTGCAGTTCCCAGCCCAGTTCGCCCACGAAGTTGACGCGCAGCGCATGCGCCGTCGCAACACCGACGGAGATCTGTTTCGCCGTCAGCCAGGGGAAATCCTTGTTCTCGAGGCTGGTGCGGGTCAGCTTCTTCAGAAGATCGCGCGACTTCGGACCGGCAAGCACCAGCACACCGTATTTCTGGGTGATCGGCTGCAGCACCACGGAACCGTCGGTGGGCGCAAGCCGCTGAAGCACGTCATGATCGTGGGCCTCAAGACCGCCGGCAGACACCAGATAGAACCGGCCCGGCGCCCATTCATAGACGGTGAACTCGATCTTCACGCCGCCATTCGGCGTCAGAAGATGCGTCAGCGCGATGCGGCCGCGCTTCTTCGGCACGATATTGGCCAGAATGTTGTCCAGCCAGGCGCGCGCGCCGGGACCGGACACTTCCATCTTGGCGAAGGCCGACATATCCAGCACGCCGACATTCTGGGTGACGTTCTTCACCTCGTTGCCGACATGTTCGAAATAGTTCGAGCGGCGGAACGACCATTTCTCGACGATCCGGCCATCCTCCAGCGGCGGCGCATGGTTGTGGCTGGTGATGACGTCAGCACCGACGCCGAGGTCTTCTTCGCGCAGCGCATAACCCTCCGGCGCATACCAGTTGGCACGCTCCCAGCCGTAAACGGAGCCGAACACGCCGCCGAGCTTCTTCAGACGGTCGTAAACCGGCGTCGTCTTCAGCGGGCGGGCGGCGGAACGCTCTTCATCGGGATAATGCATGGTGAAGACGTTGGCATAGGCTTCCTCGTTCTTGGCAATGAGGTAACCTTCCGTCGCGTGAGGTCCGAAGCGGCGCGGATCGACACCCATGAGATCGAGCGTCGGCTCGCCATCGACGATCCATTCCGCAAGCTGCCAGCCGGCGCCACCGGCGGCGGTGATACCGAAGGAATGGCCTTCGTTCAGCCAGAAATTCGTCAGGCCCGGCGCCGGACCGACGATCGGGTTACCATCCGGCGTATAGGCGATCGCGCCGTTATAGACCTTCTTGATACCCACTTCGCCAAAGGCCGGAACGCGCGCGATGGCAGATTCGATATGCGGCATCAGGCGGTCGAGTTCTTCCTGGAACAGCTCATATTCGCTGTGCTCCGAAGGGCCATCGACATAACAGACCGGCGCGCCGACTTCATAGGGGCCGAGGATAAGACCACCCGCTTCCTCGCGCATGTACCAGGCCGAATCCGATTCACGCAGAACGCCCATTTCCGGCAGACCCTGACGGCGGCGCTCCTGAATGGCCGGATGCGGCTCGGTGACGATATATTGATGCTCGACCGGAATGACCGGAATATTGATGCCGACCATCTCGCCGGTCTTGCGGGCGAAGGAACCGGTGCAGGAGATGATATGTTCGGCGATGATCTCGCCCTTGTCGGTCGTCACCTTCCAGTGACCGTCCTCGAGCTGCTCGATGGCGGTAACGGTGGTGTTGCGGTAGATGGTCGCGCCACGGTCGCGCGCGCCCTTGGCCAGCGCCTGCGTCAGGTCGGCGGGCTGGATGTAGCCGTCATCGGGATGCTGGATCGCGCCGAGCAGGCCGTCCGTCTCGCAGAGCGGCCAGACTTCCTTGACCTGTTCCGGCGTCAACATCTTGACCTCGACCCCGATGGTCTCGGCGATACCGGCATAATACATATACTCGTCCCAGCGATCCTTGGTGCGGGCGAGACGGATGTTCGAGACCTTGGAGAAACCGACATTCATGCCGGTTTCTTCCTGAAGCTCCTCGTAGAACTTCACGGAATATTTGTGAATCTGGCCAACCGAGTAACTCATGTTGAACAGCGGCAGGAGACCGGCCGCATGCCAGGTGGAACCCGACGTCAGCTCCTTGCGCTCGATCAGGACGCTGTCGCTCCAGCCCTTCCTGGCAAGATGATAAAGCGTCGAAACGCCGACGACGCCGCCACCAATCACCACCGCCCGTGCATGTGTCTTCATTTACAGAACCCCTAAAAAGCGCCGGCGTTGCCTGATTGTCCCGCCAAATCGATGGGAGGAATATGAAGCGCCCGGCCGCCCTTCAGCCGCCTGATTGCGACATGGCCATAGGGTGCTGCGACAGGCGCGAAAATGAGCAGCGCCGCTTATACCTTCCCGTCCTGCCCGCCCTCACCGGCGGTCTTTACGCCTTCTTTCGGTTCTTCCTTCCGCGGCGAAGCAGACGCCGCGCCCGTATGCGCCACCACCGCCTTGTCGCCCTCTTCGGAAAGCAGCGCTGCCAGCATTTGCGGGTTGGCGTCGCCTTCCACATGGATGTTGAGATTGCGCTGCGGGAACGGAATATCGATCCCCTCCTCGCGGAAGCGTTTGAGGATCGCGATCCTCAGCGCGTTTTTCACGCCAAGCCCGGTCGACAGATCGGCAAGGTGGAAACGCAATTCGAAATCCAGCGAAAAATCACCGAAACGGAGGAATTCCACATGCGGTTCCGGGTTGCGCAGCACCGGCGGCTGCGCGCGCACCAGCTCCAGCAGGATATCCATGACCTTCTGCGGATCGGAATCATAAGACACGGATACCGGAATTTCCGCGCGCATGATGCGGTTGCGGTGCGTCCAGTTGCCGACCGAGGAATTGATGAATTCGGAGTTCGGCACGATGATCGACTGGCCGCGGAAGGTTTCGATCTCGGTCGCGCGCACGGAAAGCCGCTTGACGGTGCCTTCCGTCGTGCCTGTCACCACCCAGTCGCCCACCTTGAAGGGACGCTCGACCAGCAGGATGAGGCCGGAGACGAAGTTCGAGACGATGTTCTGGAGGCCGAAACCGATACCGACAGAAAGTGCGGAGGCGACCAGCGCGAGGCTCGAGAGGTTGAGGCCGGCGGACGAGACGCCGAAGATCGCCGCAACTGCGATGCCGAGATAACCGATGCCGGTCTTGACCGAGTTGCGCACCCCGGCATCCACCTGCCCGCGCGCCATGACGTTGTTGTCCAGCCACTTCTGGAACCAGCGCGTGATGATATAGCCGATGGCGAAGACGAGCACGCCGCCGAACAGGCCGATCAGCGAGATCGAGGCATTGCCGACGGTGATGCCGGTCAGCAGGCGATAGGCCCAGCTTTCGATGTCGCCCGGCTGGAACCCCCAGGAAAACAGGATGAGCGGCACACCGAAGGCAAGTGCGACGACATAGATGCCAAGCCCCGCGGCAAGCCCGGCCTGATCGAGCGCAACCGGGCCGAGACCGTAACGCCGCGCAAGATAACGGCCGGCAAGCGATTCGGAGAAGGCGCCCTGTCGTGAAATCGCCTTGCCGGAAAGAATGCCGATATACATCGTCGCCAGCACCGCACCCGTAGCGACGATCTGCGTGGCGAGGAAGCGCGCCAGCCCGACATAACCCGTCAGGCAGGCGCCGATGAGAACAAGCCCGCCGACCCTGAGCAAAATGACGAGCCAGCGCGGCAGGCGCTGATTGCCGGTGTCGTAGTCCTGCCCCTCGCCGATGACAGGGCGCAGGAACGACACGGTGAGCAGGATGATACCGATGATGACCGAGGCGACGAAGCTCTTGGCGACGGTGACGATCAACGGCGAATAGAGCGTCTCGCTGATGGTGCCGAACAGATAGTCGAGACCGTTGACGAGCGCCATCAACAGCACCGCCGAAGACAGCGTGTGCGCACCCTTGTTGGAAACCTGCAGCAGACGCCATTCCGGTTGCGTCGGCGCGAAGATCGCATAGCTCAGCCGGGACACGAAATAAACAAAGCCCATGATCGCCATCGCGCCGAACAGGATCGGCGCTATATCGGAACGGAGTACGTTGAAATTATCGAGGAAAAACGCCGAGGTCACCAGGAACAGGAACAGCGACAGCGACTGCACCATCGTCGACCAGAAGGCCACCGAAAGGCGCCGCAGATAGGAAGGCTCGCCCGAAAAGGCCCGCCTTTCCATGCGGCTGCCGAAAAAGCGGTAACCGCCCACCAGAAACAGCAGCGCCGCCATGATCGACAGCACCACCGCCCCGAACATCGGCAGGCGTTTGTAATTCCAGACGAAGCCAGCCCAGCTGCTGAAGGCGTTGTTGAGATTGGTCAGCTCGCTCAGGAAGGCGGAAGATGCGTCACCCAGCGTCTCGGCGGAGACTTCGGTGCGCTTGAACAGGGTGGCGGCGAAAAGCGCCCGGCGAACCGCCGTGATGTTGTTGGAAATCTGCGCGGCGTTGGTGGCCGTGCCCTCAACCTCGCCGGCAATCGCATTCACCTCGGCGCGCTCCGCCGTCAGCCGAGAACGCTCCTCCGTCACCATGCTCGCTTCCGGCGGCTGGTCCTCCGCCGGGGCAGCGCCAAGCGCCTCCAGACGTGTCTTGATCTGGTCAAGGCGGGTGCGCAGCTTGGTGTTGCTGGCAGACGCATCGGTCGCAATGCCATCGGCGCGGCCCTTCAGATCCACCAGCTGCGCGTCATCCTTGCCGCCTGCCTCCACCTGCGCGGCGATGGCCGACACATCGGCCTTCCATTTTTCCAGATCCGCCCTCGCCTGCTCGACGATGGAAGCCTGGATCGCCACCGGGGCAGGCGTTGTCGCGTCCTGCGCGGACGCCGTTATGACGGACGACAGTAAGCCACTGACGAGAGAGAGCACGACGGTCATCATCGTGGCCATGGCGGCTTTTTGCCACCGGCCGGGCCTAAGCCCGCCGAACATCCGCCTGCCATATATCAATCCGCCAAACATCAACCGCACATCCATGCCTTTCGCCTCTTAACTCCGCATCAGGCTATTTACCGCCTGCCGCGCAGAAAACCACCCGCAAAAAACGAGGTTTTCAGGAGTTTGCCTTGCTTTTCACCCGGAGAATCATCACCTTCGATAATGCAGCAAACATGGGAGGAAATCATGGAATCTGCTGGTATCGGCTGGATCGCAGCTATCATCATCGGTGGTGTCGCCGGGTGGCTCGCCGAACAATTCATGAAAAGCAATATGGGTGTTTTCATGAACATCCTTCTTGGAATCGTCGGCGCGATCATCGCCAACGCCATTCTCTCGGTGTTTGGAATCGTTTTGACCGGCTGGCTCGGTTATCTCATCGCCGGCTTCATCGGCGCCTGTATCCTCATCATTATCGGCAGGGCTTTCAGGCGCGGGTGAGCAAAAGGCTAAATCCGTAAAACCCCGGATTTTCAGGCTTTTCCAGCGCGGCTGAAATTTTTTCGTCACAAAAATATAAGAAATTTCATTTCCGCGCTGGACAACCCAAAACTTCCCCTTTATATGCCCCTTCACACCGCCACACGGTGTCGGTCGGGTGATTAGCTCAGTTGGTAGAGCAGCTGACTCTTAATCAGCGGGTCGTAGGTTCGAGCCCTACATCACCCACCAAATTCTCCTAAAATGACAAGACGTTGCGATGCTAAGTTAAAGCATCGCATCAGTGGCCGAGTGGAGAAATTCATCCATATCGCCATGCCAGCGCGAGACGCCGGGCCTGTCGCCGACGGCGTTGGGCATGCCGGCGAAATAGCTCCCCCCGACAGTCTACAATTCCATTTCCGGCACGCTGCTCGTTCCGATGAAGCGAGGTCCCAATGGTCGCCCTGCAATACGGCTTCCGAATTCTTCGGTGAAAGGAACCGGCGCTGCCTGCTTTACCGCGTCGATGGCGGAGTCGATAAAGGCCTGACGTCTCAGGCTGTCCTCCTGCGGGCGCGCTGCGGTGACGACCACCTTGCCCCGTATCTGCCCGTCCTTGTGCAGAATGAACTGCAGCGTCACCACAAGCCCCTCGCTATCTTCCGGCGGCACCCAGCACGCGTAGATCGCGTCGAACATTTCGTTGATATTGCTGGCCGGGGTCGGATCCCTGCATTCCCGCGACTGACCTGAAGCCTGCGTCAGAGCGCCTCCGGTCAAGATGACCAACGCCACGAGACCTGGCAGCCTGAGGCTGCGGAACACCCAAAACGAGCGATTGAACAACTCAAACATCCTTTCTCGGGAAACGACCGGTCTCTCCGGCCAGCCGGTTACAATTTTTTAAAAAACCGTTTTCGTAAGTAAAATTTCTTTAAAGCGTCGGAGATGAGAAACATCCGAAAATCTGGCTTCGCCATCACTACGGAATACATAATATATATGTCGATAAAAATAACAGCGGAATACATATCCAAAAAAATATTATTACACTATAAATTATTATAATTCATAAAAATAAATACAAAAATATACATATATAAAAGAATAAATCTATCAAACAGCAAAAACAATATTAGAAAAATCAATTATGTATTTCTAGTTTACCGAATAATATGATTGCCGCGAAAATCTACTCCGCAAATGCGCTTTCCGCCTTAACCAAAGGCCATAGTTTGCATTGCAAGCCGCCAGTTTGGCTGTATGCATTGCCCGGCCAGAACAATGGCGCAATGGGGGATATCATGACATCGAAATGGGTAATGGCGGCATTTTTCGGCGCGGCGCTGACGGTTGCGGGTGGGGCGCAGGCGGAAGACCTCGTCTTTTCGCTGAAGAACGGCACAAACTCGGTTCTCAACGCTTTCTACACCTCACCGGTCGGCGTCGATGACTGGGAAGACGACGTTTTCGGAAAGAAGGCGCTTGGTCCGGGCGAAACGATGGAAATCTCCATCGCCGATGGCCGCCGTGTCTGCAAATACGACATGCGCTTCGAATTCCAGGGCGACGAGCTGGAAGACCTCGAGGATACACAGAATCTCTGCGAACTCGGCGAATACACCATCACCGAATAACAGACCGGCAATAACGGCCCTGCCCGATCAAGGCGGGGCCTGCTCCGGCGAACAGTCTTCAAAAACGTGTTTGCCGCTCCGGCAATAGCGGTTTTTCGGCAAAGCCGCCGAAACGGTGAAATATCGGCGTGGCTGTGCCGCCCCTTCCCCAAAGCTGTCTCAATCATCCTTATGATTGGCGCGATGAGATTGATCGTCAACATATTGCTTTTCGTCGTCGGCGCAGCCGGAAGCGGGGTATGTGCGTTTTTATTGTCCGGAGCGCTGGCCGATTCCGGATTTCTCGGTTCCTGTTTTGAGGGAAGCTGCGCTTATGCGGCACTTTTTATGGTGCTGCCCGTCACATGGTTCGTGCTTTTTGCGCTTTACGTCATGGCCCTGCTGGTCTGGAGACGGAAACCTTTCCGGAACGGAAGGCGCTGAAAAAGCGCGCGCCTGCGCCGCCGCTACCGCGCGTTCGTTGACAGAGATCGGGACTTGCCGTTAACGTCCCGCCTGCTGGGGGATTCGCTGCCAGTGATATGCGGGCCTGCAAAGCAGGCCGATATCACAGGCCTCTGAATGTGCATGTTCCGATTTGCGTTTCGCGTAACGATGGGCATGACGGAAAACAGGGAGACCAAACGATGCGGGCCGCTATAAATTCTCCATCGCTTTCTATCGACACTATGGACTACCAGGCCGAGTGCCAATTCGCGTTGGAGCCCTCCATTCAGGGGTTGATCGAAAAAGCGGAAAGCGCCGGCTGGAACCGCCAGCAGGCCGCACTTGCCATCGTCGCACTCGCCAGCGAACATTTGAGCGACATGCTCTCCAGCCTGGCCGCGCCGGATCACCGCCCCCTGTCCTGATATCCTCCCGCCAGACGGAGCCGATCAACGTCGGCATCGTCGCCGCATCATCCCGAAAATCGATTGAACTGGCTGGAGCGTCCGCCTCGCTCCCGCAGGGGCATTGCGTCGCTCCGTGGTAAGCACGCGAGGCGAAACGGCTGCGCGCCGCCAACCGCATCGCAGGCCAGCCAGCCCCCTCACCCGTCATCCCCGGGGCATTCGCGCTGTCTTGGCGGCGCGCCACCACAGTGTTGACATAAGCGGCCAATAATGAGAACATAAAGTGAACATTATGGAGGTCAGCGATGAACGCAGCAGACGCAACCATAGAAAATGCCCTCTCCGTAGTCGCCCGGTCCCGCGATATGCGTGAACGCGCGCTCGAGCGGCGGCGGGAATTGCAGCGGCGAACGGAAGTCATCATCGCCCGGCCGCTCTACGTGCTGAAAAAGAACGAAGGGCCACGGCAATTGTCGCTGAAACTCGACAGCTAGACGACGGCAGAAGGCTCACGGAAAACGGCGGGCAGAGTAGGATCGCGAAGCGGAAACGCTCATCCTCGCCCCCTGTCTGCCGAAAGCAAAATCCCGTGCGGATCACATCGCGCACGGGATTTTCAGAATGAAGAGATCATTGTCTTGTCTTATTGCATGCGTTGCATTGCGGCTTCGGGCTCACCTGTCGTCGCAACCGTTGCCGCCGGAAGGCGATCGGTCTTTTTCAGGATGACGACGGGCTTGTCCACCGGATCCGTCGGCGGAACGATGCTTGCGGTTTTGAATTCACGGTCGACGGCAGGAACGGAAGCGTTGATCTTTTCATGACCCGCGCATTCCGCGAGCGCTGCACTGGCGGAAAAACCAAGGACAGCGGCGATAATGAGAACTGATTTCATGTCATTCTCCCTTCGCTTTGGTGGCGATCTCCCAGTCTAGGGGGAGATGGTCCGGATTGAAAATCACACTTTAGAGACATCTAAAGTTGTCGGTCATTGCACCAGTCGTCGTCATCGGTGGGCAATGGAGCGATAGGTCAGGCGTATCGCTATTATTTTTTCCGCATATCCAGCGGATTTTGGCAAAGCGGCCTGCGGAATATCATCGCCACATAACTTCCCTTGAGGGAAATGAGGCTTGGCGTGTAAGTCGTGGCCTTTGCCGCATTGGCGGCCTTTATCGTTCTTGCGTCAGAGGAATTATGCTGCATGGCACGCCTCCTTCCATAAGCGATAACGAAAAAATACCGATCTTGTTCCGAAAGCGGTTCCTGTGGCCCGAGGGAGGGCAAGGCGCCGCCGCGTGTTTCTTCTCCCCGCCGGGGAGAAGGTGGCCCGAAGGGTCGGATGAGGGGGGAACCCTCACTGATTATCTCTGACCTTGCCCCCTCATCCCGCTGCCGCGACCTTCTCCCCGGCGGGGAGAAGAAACAAGGAGCATTCTCCCAATCCCAACCCAACCCCACGCTTGAAAATTTCGCCAGAAACCTCTATATGGCGGGGCGTGAGGACGACCTCGGCCATCAAGGCGACAGCATGCGGGACGGCCCGGTCAATACCGGAGAATAAATTGCGCTCCCTGCCCGATCGTATCCGCCACGCCCTCAGCTTCGAAATCATCGGCCTTCTGCTTGTCGTGCCGCTGGGTGCACTCGTATTTCACATGCCCATGGAAGACATCGGCATTGTCGGCCTCGTCAGCGCCACGCTCGCGACGGCCTGGAACTATCTTTACAATCTCGGCTTCGACCATGCCATGCAGCGCCTGAAAGGCACGACGCTGAAGACGCCCGCCATCCGCATCGCCCATGCCCTGCTGTTCGAGCTGGGTCTGCTGATCGTGCTGATGCCCTTCATCGCCTGGTATCTCGGCATCAGCCTCGCCCAGGCGCTGGTAATGGATATCTCGTTTGCACTGTTCTACGTGGTCTATGCCTTCGTCTTCAACTGGGGCTATGACCGGCTTTTCCCGCTGCCTGAATGGCAATCGCAGGACGCCGTCTGACCGACGGCGAACCCAGCACGCAACGGCTGCATTTCAGCAAAAAGCTGAAGGCGCGGTCGTTATCCTATCAACTCCTCGGGCATGCCCAAGGAGCCAGCGATTTCGAAGGGGTATGGGTCAAGCTGAAGGACGAGAGGTGTCATCATTCTCGGCAGCCATGGGCTCAACGCCGGCAACTCTTCCTTACTGATCAGAGAGATTTCAGCGTCCAGGCCACGATATCGCGGGTGGCGGCGGCAAAGGCCTGGTCCAGCGCTTTCACGAAATTGGCGTTGCCGGAACCGCTGACGCGAGCGCTGGCGCGGAACACTTCCTGCGCCTTCACCGAGCCGTTGCGGTCGTTCAGAAGCTTCACCGACATTTCGATATTGGCGATGTTCTTGCCCGTATCCACCTCGAAGGCGCGGATATCGGTCACCACCTGATAGTCAATCGCCAGCCCCTGCCCCGGACGGCCGACGCCGCCGAGCTTGCCGGTGTCCTCGAAGGCTTCCACGAGCTTGGATTGCACCATGCGCGGCAGGCGGTCGCTCCATTGCGAATTGCCGAGATATTGCACTTCCGAACCGGAGAGGCGCACCACGATGTTTTCGCTGTCCAGCGCCTTCAGCGCAGTCGGATCGGCGATCAGCAATTGCCGGCTTTTGAGCGAAGGCCCCTGCGTCACGGTCGCCGGAGAGACGGAGAGATCGAACGTGTCGTTCGAAGGGGTTCCCGAGCAGCCCGCCATCGCGACGGCCAGCAGCGGAGCCAGAAACAGGGCGCGGCGCATTCGGCCGTTCGTCAATCGTGTCATTGGCCCATACCCCTCTTAGCGCCTTGTTCTGCCGTCATATTGTTTCACGGTTTCGCCGCCGAAAATCAACCGCTGCGGATCGCGGTCAATATTGGTGATGGCATTGTTGAGATTGTCGACCGTCTGCCGCGTGCTGCCGATCAGCGCCTGGAAGTCTTTCAGGCCCGAGCTGGAGAAGCGGGTCAGATTATCGGCGATCGGCCCGATCCGGGCGTTGAGATTGTCGGCAACGGCCTTGAACGAGGTCAATGTCTCGCGCACCTTGGCAAACAGCGAATTGGCGTCGTCTGTTCCAAGCATGGTGTCGACCTTGACGAGAATGCCGTCGACACGGCTGGAGGCAAGGTTCAGCTTGCGGCCCATATCGGTGAAGTCGGTAATCGCCTTGTCGATATCGGCGCGGCGGGTGCCGACATCGTCGGCGATCCGCTTGAAGTTCGCCACCGCGTCGCGCGCATCGGCGGTCGCAGAGGAAACATCGTCGACGACGGTGCCAACCTTGGCGGGATCGACGGAGGCCAGAAGCTCGTCGGCGCGCTTCACCACGGTCTGCACCTGCGTGCTCGCCGCCTCGAAATTGCGCGCGGTACTCTGCACCGTCTCCATGATGCCCTGAATATCGCTGGAGGCGGAAGCGACATCCTTCGTCACCTTGTCGACATTCGACAGGATGGAATCGATCTTGCCCGCATCCACCGCCTTCACCAGATCCTCGATGGCGGTCAGGGTCCCGTCGAGACGGACCGAAACCGACTGCACGGTGGTGGAAAGCGAACTGAGGCTCGCGATGAAACTCTTGATACCGTCGGAATTGGCGGCCAGCGCATCGGAGAATTTCTCGGCGTTGCGCACCGTCTGCGTCAGGGGAGCACGGGCATCCTGCACGAAACCCTGCAATTCGCCGATGGCGCCGTCGGCACGCTTCAGGATCTTGTCGGCGGTGGCGAGAAGGTTGGTGACGCTGGAAAGATCGGCGGTCAGCTCGGCGGGAACGCCGCTCTCGACGGATTTCTGCAAAATGCGCTCGCCATCCTTGTTGCCGCCGGAAAGCTCGATATAGGCCGCACCCGTCAGGCCCTGAATTTCAAGCACGGCGCGCGTCGAGGGGAAAACCGGTGCATCGGCCTGCACCTCGGTAAAGGCGATGGAATAGGCCGGATCGTCGCGGTCGATGGCAAGGCCGCGCACCGTGCCGACCGGGATGCCGTTGAAGCGCACCGGAGATCCGACGGAAAGGCCGTTCGCCGAACCGGGAATACGCACCAGAAGCTGCGCCGTCGGGCCGCCCCGGCCGAATTCCGCCATCCAGTAGACGAAGCCGAATGCGGCAGCGATCACGATCAGCGTGAAAATTCCGACTATGGTGTAGTTCGCCTTGGTTTCCATGCTTCTTGTTACTCCACCGGGTGTTCCTGCCTGCCGTCCGGAAGAACGACAGAGCGCGCCCGTTTGCCGCGGAAATAGGACTGCACCCAGGGGTCGTCACAGGCAAACATGTCCTGCAGCGTCCCTTCCACCAGCACCTTCTTCTGGCCGAGAACCGCAATGCGGTCACAGACGGAGAACAGGCTGTCGAGGTCGTGCGTCACCATATACACGGTCAAACCGAGCGAATCGCGCAAGCGCGAAATCAGCATATCAAATTCCGCCGCCCCTATGGGGTCGAGGCCGGATGTCGGCTCGTCGAGGAAGACGAGGTCGGGATCGAGCGAGAGCGCCCGGGCAAGGGCTGCGCGCTTGATCATGCCGCCGGAAAGCTCCGACGGGTATTTGTCGCCTGCATCCGGATTCAGGCCCACCATCTCGATCTTCAGATAGGCAAGCTCGTCCATCAGCTTTTTCGGCAGGTCCAGATATTCGCGCATCGGCAGCTGGATGTTTTCCTTGACCGTGAGGCCGGAAAACAAAGCGCCCTGCTGGAAAAGCACGCCAAGGCGCGTATCGAGCATCACCCGCTCTTCCTCGCTCGCCTTGTCGTAATCGGTGCCGAGAATGCGGATCGCCCCTGCCTGCCTCGGCAAAAGCCTCAGAACCGTGCGCATCAAAACCGACTTGCCGGAACCGGAAGGCCCGATAAAGCCCAGAATTTCACCGCGATAGACATCGAGGTTGAGATTCTCGAGCACGTTCCGGCCGTTGAAACCAACGGTCACACCCTCGACTGAAAGCACCACTTCGCGCCCGTCTTTTGCGGTTCCGGTCTGTTGCTGTCTCTGGTCCGGTTTCTCCAACGCGCCCTCCTTAAAAATCGATGGCTGCGTAGAAGACGGCAAAGAGGCCATCCACCAGAATGACGACGAAGATCGATTTTACCACCGACGACGTGACGTGTTTGCCGAGCGATTCCGCCGAGCCGCCCACCTTCATGCCTTCGACCGCCGCGACGATGCCGATGATGAGCGCCATGAACGGCGCCTTGATCATGCCGGCGGCGATGGTCGATTCCTCGACCGCGCCGTGCAGGCGCGACAGAAACACCTCGAACGTGATGCCGGAATAAAGAAGGGTGACGACGGCCGCGCCGAAAAGTGCGGCGAAATTGGCAAGAATGGTCAGAAGCGGCAGCGCGATCGTAAGCGCAACAAGACGCGGAAACACCAGCACGCCGACGGGGTTGAGACCGATCACCTTCAGCGCGTCGATTTCCTCGCGCATCTTCATCGAGCCGATTTCCGCCGTGATCGCGCTGCCGGAACGGCCGGCAATCATGATCGCGGTCAAGAGAACGCCGATTTCGCGCAATTGCAGAATGCCCACCAGATCGACGACGAAGACTTCCGCCCCGAAATAACGCAGCTGGAAAGCGCCCTGCTGGGCGATGATGGCGCCGATCAGGAACGACATCAGCATGATGATCGGCACGGCGCGCACGCCCATATGGTCGATCTGGTTGACGATCGCCGCCGGCGACACGCCGCGTCCGCGCCCGAGCTTCATCTGTGCGCCGCGCACCGCCGAGCCTAAAATATACATGCCGGCCAGAAAATCCGCGCCGTTCTGGACGACGGCCTTGCCGATCGGCGAAAAGATGCGTTCCGCCAGTCCCTCGCGGACAACGGGTTCGCCCTCCATCGCCGCTTCGTCCGGCAATTGGCCGATCAAATCCTCGATGCGCTTATTGCCGGTAAGCGTGACGGTCGCGCCACTTTGTTCCACGGCCTTGCGCAATCGATGAATGACCCACGCGCCGGTGGTATCGATCGCCTCGACGGAGGACATATCGATCTCGACCGGACCGGTTATCCTGCTTTTCTCGATCTTCTCGATATTTCTGAAAACGCTGGAAAGATTGCTGTTGCGCCAGGAGCCGGACATGACATACCGCAGGCCGCCACCGGAGACGGTGCCGTCTTCGGTGATTGCGGCCGGGTTCGCCTGTTGCCGTGTGTCCTGATCTTGCATAATGCTCCGAGCGAATGCCGCCGTCACGAGATTCTTAAAGGTTTCATAACGTTTCGGTCTTCGGCAAGCCACAGTGACGGCCGACAATTCGTGATAAATTTGACGTCATGTGTCTTTTGTCGCCCAATCGGAAGTGAAAAAACATGCCCCGTTACCTTCAAGCCACAACAGAGCGCTTTCCCGTCACCGGCAGCTTCACCATCTCGCGTGGCACCCGCACGCATGCGGATGTCGTAACGTGCACCATCCGCGATGGTTCCTTCACCGGCATCGGCGAATGTGTGCCCTATCCGCGCTACGGTGAAAGCATCGAGGGCGTCATCGCCGATATCGAGGCGATGGCTGAGAGAATCGCCGGCGGCCTGACGCGGCAGGAGTTGCAGCAGGCCATGAGACCGGGCGCCGCCCGCAATGCGGTTGATTGCGCGCTGTGGGATCTGGAAGCCAAAATGAGCGGCAAAAGCGCCGCCGAGCGCGCCCTCGGGCAGGCGGCAAAACCGCTCGTCACCGCCTATACGATCTCGCTTGCCGACCCCGAGACCATGGCTGCGAAAACGGCGGAAAACGCCGCACGCCCGCTGCTGAAAATCAAGACCGGCACGGCGGATGACGAAGCGCGGCTGCGGGCAGTGCGCGCCGCAGCACCCGATACACGCATCATCATCGACGCCAATGAGGGCTGGAACGATTATAATATCGAATATTATCTGAGACTTGCAGCCGAGCTGAACATCGCGCTTATCGAGCAGCCGCTGCCCGCCGGCAAGGACGCCATCCTCGCCCGCATCGACCACCCGGTCCTGATCTGCGCCGACGAAAGCGTGCATTCCACCGGAGATCTCGCAGGCCTGCGCGACCGTTACGATGCGATCAACATCAAGCTCGACAAGACCGGCGGCCTGACGGAAGCGCTGCTCATGAAGGCGGAGGCGGAACGACTCGGTTTCACCATCATGGTCGGCTGCATGCTCGGCACCTCGCTCGGCATGGCGCCTGCCGTGCTGGCCGCTCAAGGGGCAGCCTTCTCCGATCTCGACGGCCCGCTGCTGCTGGCTGAGGACCGGCAGCCGGGGCTCGTTTATGAGGGATCGCTGGTCTATCCCTCGCAGCCGGAATTGTGGGGTTAAGAGCCGTCGTTACGGTTCCACAGAGGACCGAGGCACCGCGGCTATCTACCCACGAAGTCGCTGAGAAGGTTCCACCCCCCCTCCGTCATGTCGGACTAGATCCGGCATCCAGCCACGGCGTGTCTGCGCCGTGAAAAGAGTCTACCGCGATCAAAGACTTGATCGCACTGAATCCCGGCTCAAGGCCGGGATGACGGTGTGCGGATGTTGTCGCCTCCCCGAACGGACCATTCCTAAGAGGGCTTATCGTCCGCTACAGCCAACCGCCCCAATCAGGCCGCGTGCTTGCCGATCAGCCCCGGAATATCCACCGGCTCCATCTCATCCGATGTCCGTTCGGAAGGAACATCGCTTGTCTGCATCCAGGTGATCAGCTCGAAGGTGCCGTCCGCATTTTCGGCGATCGCCGTGCAGCTTTCCACCCAGTCGCCGGTGTTGATGTAGCGGATGCCGTCCATGTCTTCCATCACAGCGTGATGAATGTGGCCACAGATGACGCCGTCGACATTGTTGCGCCTCGCCTCTTCGACAACCACGCGCTGGAACTCGCCGATGAAGTTGACGGCGTGTTTCACCTGCAGCTTGGCCCAGGCCGAAAACGACCAGTAAGGCAGGCCGATACGGCGGCGCACGGCGGCAATGGCGATGTTGATCGCGATCGCCGCATCATAGGCCCAGTCGCCGAGATAGGCGAGAAGGCGGGCGTTGCGCACCACCACGTCGAACTCGTCGCCATGGATGACGAGGTACTTCTTGCCGTCGCCCGCCTCGTGGATCATGCGCTCGGCCACTTCGATACCGCCGAAATGCATGCCCGGAAACTCGCGCAGGAACTCGTCGTGATTGCCGGGAATATAAACGATGCGCGTTCCCTTGCGGGCCTTGCGCAACAGCTTCTGCACCACGTCGTTGCAGCCCTGCGGCCAGTACCAGCTGCGACGCAGCCGCCAGCCGTCGATGATGTCGCCGACCAGAATGATCGTCTCGGCCTCGTGATATTTCAGGAAGTCGAGCAGGAAATCCGTCTTGGCCGCTTTGGAGCCGAGATGGACATCGGAAATGAAAAGCGTTCTGAACTGTCTGGTTTCAATTTGACCGGCCACGGATTTCATCCCCCTGTTCGGTTGCGTCCCTGCGGCTTTCTTCCCTCTCAGAACCAGACTCGTGTTTCAGCAACATGACAAAGGCCCTTTTTTATACGGAATATGACTGATGGCTTCACGAAAACGCGAATAAGCCATGCTCGCATTTGCATAAGGAGGCGGTAAATAACGGCTGTACCACGGGGAAGTTTGTTGTATTCAGAGGGCCGGAATGAAACGAAATATGACGGTGCCAGATATGACGGTGAAAGAATGACCTCTCACGATAAGAACAACACGCCCGCCGACACGGCAAAGGCCGACATCGAGGAACAGGCGCTCTTTTTCCACCGCTACCCGCGCCCAGGCAAGCTGGAAATCCAGGCCACCAAGCCGCTCGGCAACCAGCGCGATCTGGCTCTGGCCTATTCGCCGGGTGTTGCCGCCCCCTGCCTCGCCATCCATGAGAACCCGGAAATGGCGGCGGAATATACCGCCCGCGCCAATCTGGTCGCGGTCATTTCCAATGGCACGGCGGTGCTTGGCCTTGGCAATATCGGCCCGCTCGCTTCCAAGCCTGTCATGGAGGGCAAGGCCGTCCTCTTCAAGAAATTCGCCGGCATCGACGTTTTCGACATCGAAATCGACGCGCCCGGCATCAACGACATGGTCTCCACCATCTCGGCGCTGGAGCCCACCTTCGGCGGCATCAACCTTGAGGATATCAAGGCGCCGGAATGTTTCGAGGTGGAGCGCCAGCTGCGCGCAAAGATGAACATCCCGGTCTTCCACGACGACCAGCACGGTACGGCGATCATCGTCGCCGCCGCCGTCACCAATGCGCTGGAACTGGCCGGAAAGTCGCTTTCCAATGTCAAGATCGTCGCCTCGGGCGCGGGTGCGGCGGCGCTGGCCTGCCTCAACCTGCTTGTCGCCATGGGTGCTGCCAAGGAAAACATCTGGGTCCACGATATCGAGGGCCTCGTTTATGACGGCCGCAACACGCTGATGGACGAGTGGAAGGAAATCTACGCCCAGAAGACCGACAAGCGCGTTCTGGCCGACTCGATCGATGGCGCCGATGTCTTCCTCGGCCTTTCGGCGGCGGGCGTGCTGAAACCGGAACTTCTGGAGCGCATGGCGGAAAATCCGCTGATCCTGGCGCTCGCCAACCCCAATCCGGAAATCATGCCGGAGGCGGCCCGCGCTGCCCGCCCGGATGCGATGATCTGCACCGGCCGTTCGGACTTCCCGAACCAGGTCAACAACGTGCTCTGCTTCCCCTATATCTTCCGCGGCGCGCTGGATTGCGGCGCAACCACGATCAACGAAGAAATGAAGATGGCGGCCGTGCACGCCATCGCCGAGCTTGCCCGAGAGGAAGTTTCCGAAGTCGCCGCCAAGGCCTATAGCGGCGAAACGCCGATCTTCGGCCCGAACTATCTCATTCCCTCGCCGTTTGATCCGCGCCTCATCCTGCGCATCGCGCCCGCCGTTGCCCGCGCCGCAGCCGCAAGCGGCGTCGCTGCCCGGCCGATCACGGATTTCGAAGCCTATTTCGACCAGCTGAACCGTTTCGTCTGGCGTTCCGGCTTCATCATGAAGCCGGTCTTCAATGCCGCCAAGGCTGCCGAAAAGAAGCGCATCATCTTTGCCGAAGGCGAAGACGAGCGCGTGCTGCGCGCAGCCCAGGTGCTGCTGGAAGAAGGCACCGGCATCCCGATCCTCATCGGCCGTCCGCAGATCATCGAAACGCGCCTCAAGCGCTTCGGCCTGCGCATTCGCCCACATGCGGATTTCGCCGTGGTCAATCCGGAAGACGATCCGCGTTACCGCGATTATGTCGACGATTATTTTGCTCTCGTCGGCCGCGCCGGCATCAGCCCGGAGGCGGCCCGCACCATCGTGCGCACCAACTCCACTGTCATCGGCGCGCTGTCGGTGAAGCGTGGCGAAGCGGATGCGCTGATCTGCGGTCTCGAAGGCCGTTACGACCGGCATCTGCGCGATGTGAACCAGATCATCGGCAAGCAGGAGAGCGTACGCTCGTTTGCAGGCCTCAGCCTGCTCATCACCCAGCAGGGCGCGCTGTTCCTCACCGATACCTTCGTCAATAACGATCCGACATCCGAGGAAGTGGCTGAAATGGCCATTCTGGCGGCCAAGGAAATCCGTCGCTTTGGCATCACGCCGAAGATCGCGCTCGCCAGCCACTCCAATTTCGGCTCGCGCGATTCGGAAAGCGCCCGCAAGATGCGCCGCGCGCTGAAGATCGTTCAGGCGGCGGCACCCGAACTGGAAGTGGACGGCGAAATGCAGGGCGGTTCCGCACTTTCGGAATCGCTGCGCAAGCGGGCGATGCCGAACAGCGTGCTGACCGGCGAGGCAAACCTTCTGGTCTTCCCCAACCTCGATGCCGCCAACATCACGCTCGGCGTCACCCGCACGCTGACGGAGGGCCTGCATGTCGGCCCGATCCTGCTCGGCACGGCGCTGCCCGCCCACATCCTGTCGCCCAGCGTCACCTCGCGCGGCGTCGTCAACATGGCGGCCTTCGCCGTGGTGCAGGCTTCGCACCCTTCGGTGTGATGCCAGCGCATTAACGCAATTTTGAACAAGCTGTTGCCGCATTGCGGCAACAGCTTATGTTATCTTCCAGAAACACGGTTTTCGTGAAGTATAACGCCCTTGCACCAGCCGGGGACATCGAACGGATCGAACAATTGACCCGGCGCCGCAGCCGCATCATCGGCCTCCTGCTTCCTCTTCTCTTCGTTGCACCGGCCGCCTCTTTCGCGGATCAGGTCTGCGACACGCTTTATGCGCAATTGCGCGAGCCACCGCGCGTCATCGGCAATACGGCGGAAGTGCGCCGCTACGCCAATGCGCTCACCCGCCAGAACATCGAAATCCGCAGGATCAGGAACGATCTGCGCCGTTATGGCTGCTCTTCCGGAAGCGTCACCGTTTATGGCAGCCCCAATGCCGATCTCTGCGCTGAGATCAGCGACGCGATGGCGGATGCGCAGAGTGAACGCGACGCCATCATCCGCGACCGCGACGATGCGATGGCGGCCCAAAGCAGCGACGATGGCGACATCAGACGCCAGCGCATCCTCGCCGCTCTGGACGCCAATGGCTGCAACGCTCTCCCCGATACGGACGCGCGCCAGCCGACCGCTCCTGATGTGACGCGTTACCCCGACGCGTTCGGCCAGCCCGGCAATCCGGCGGGACAGGCGGGGCTGTCGCCCTACCCCAACGCCGCAGCCGAAGGCGGGCTTCGGACGCTGTGCGTGCGCACCTGCGACGGCTCGTTTTTCCCCATTGCCGCCAACGCCTCGCCGCTCGATTTCCGCGCCCAGGCAGAGCAATGCCAGAAAATGTGTCCCGGCACGGAGACGGAGCTTTATTTCCACTCCATGACGGATCAGGAAACGGCCGACATGGTCTCGGCCGAAACCGGAAAACCCTACAAGGACCTGCCGACCGCCTTCGCCTACCGCAACGCCTCGACAAAAGCGCCGGGCTGCGCCTGCAACATGGCCGCCTATCACGACGAGATGAAAAAGCAGGAGACCGCCCGGCCAGAGGCTGAAAAACCCTATTCCGGCATCACGACCATTCCATCACCACAAGGTGACAAGGATCAAAAACCCACGGAATTGCAACAAGCCGCAAAGCCGCCGGAACAACCGGTTCCCGAACGAGACTACGACCCGAACAACAGCAAGGTCCGCGTTATCGGCCCGAAATTCCTGCCCGACCAGACAGGCCGGATCGACCTGAAGAACCCGGCGTTGAAGGGCCTGCAACCGCAGCAGTGAAGCCGTCGTGGAGCGAGCGGGTGCCGCTTGTTTCTTCTCCCCGCCGGGGAGAAGTCCGCGGTAGCGGGATGAGGGGGCTACGGTAGAGATATGCGGAGAGCTTGCCCCCTCATCCGACCCTTCGGGCCACCTTCTCCCCGGCGGGGAGAAGAACAAACGGCAACGCTCCGGCTTCTCTCGCAGAACTTTTATCTGCCTTACACCCCACCCCAGCGATTGCGAAACACCAGTTCTTCCAGCGGCACGCGCTGGCGCCAGCCCTTCACCGCCAGTTCCGGTTCGGTGTAAAGCGCATCGACGCGGCCAAGGCATAGCCATGCGACGATTTCGATGTGGTCGGGGATTTCCAGAATGGCGCGAATGTCGCTGTCGTGGAAAATGCTGACCCAGCCG
This sequence comes from Rhizobium nepotum 39/7, assembly GCF_000949865.1. GTDB lineage: Bacteria > Pseudomonadota > Alphaproteobacteria > Rhizobiales > Rhizobiaceae > Agrobacterium > Agrobacterium nepotum. The sequence continues at coordinate 48,312 of NZ_JWJH01000016.1, forward strand.
ACGCCGATACCTTCGGCGCGGGCCGCGAGCCAGAGGTTCTGGATGGCGCAGACGGTGGAATAGACATCGGTGCGCGGATTGTGGGTGCGGCCCAGCACCACCTTGCCGCCGCGCGTCGGGTCGCAGGTGACGCAGATGCTGAGCGGGGCCTTGCGGATGCCCTCCAGCTTCAGGCTGTGGTAAAGCACCTGTTGCTCGCCTTCGAACATCGCTGCGGCCTCGGCGTTGGCGCGGCTGAAGGCCACCCAGGCCGCCTGACGGACTGCGCCATCCGTCACGAGCGTGAAATTCCACGGCTGCATGAAGCCGACGGAGGGCGCGGAATGCGCCGCCTTCAGCAGACGCTGCACCACATCTTCCGGCAGCGGATCGGGCAGAAACTGATCGCGCACATCACGGCGGGTTTCGATGGCGCGGTAGATCGTCTCTCGCTCCCCGTCGGAAAACGGGCGGGCGGGCGAAAGCGCGTGATCGAACGCATTGGCGTCGAGCGGATCGGTCGCGAACGGATCGGACGGCATCGTTTATCCCCAACAATGCGAAGGCCGGGCACAAGCGCGCCCCGCCCCTTCAACAACCTGCCGCCGTCCGCGCGGTGCGGTCTATCCTGTCAGGCCGGTCTTCTGACTTGGCTTCATCCGCCCGCTTTCGCCTTCCCGAATTGCTTCAGTGGCACGATAAAAAGGGCATCCGCCTTACAGCGCTGGGCACGTACCGGTCTTGCACCGGATTCCCGATTCTCCCGCCGCGAATGGCAGGCACCTGACGGCGGAAGCTTATGGGCAAGAAAGCTCGCCAACGCAAGCATCCTGGCGGGCAATGCGGCAATGCGGCCATGGCACCCCTCACCTTCGTCATGCCGACCTTGAGCCATCCAGCCAGACCAAGTCCTTGGGCTGAAAAGAATCTTTTCGCCGCGCAGACGCGCGTCGGCTGGATACCGGCTCAAGGCCGGCATGACGGAAGGAGTACCTCCTCGTCTTAATCGCATTATTCCACGGGAAAATAACGCACATAGGCGAATTCATCCCCATCCGGTGACCAGTTGGGCGAGTTCATCGTGCCCTGCCCGCCGAAAAGTTCGAACAGCGTCTCCGCGTTGCCGCCATCCATATCCATCAGCCGCACGCGCACATTGAGATCGCGCGGATGATCGAAGACATCGGCGTCATAGGAGACGAACACCACCTTGTCACCCACAGGGGACGGATGCGGGAACCAGTCGCCATAGGCGCTGTCGGTGATGCGCTCGACGGCCGAGCCATCCACCCGCACGCGCCATATCTGCATCAGCCCGGTGCGGCTGGAATTGAAATAGATCCATCCGCCATCCGGCGAATAATCCGGTCCGTCATTGCGGCCTTCACCATGGGTAAGGCGCGTCTCAACGCCGCTGTCTATGTCCATGGAATAGATATCGAAAACCTGATCGCGAATGCCGCAATAGGCAAAGCTTTTCCCATCGGGCGACCAGCCGTGCCAGTAGGAGGGAAGATTTTTCGTCATCAGCCGCGGCGCACCGCCCTTGGACGGTAAAAGATAGATGGCGCTCTTGCCGAATTCCACCTTGTCGGAAATGGCGTAGAGCCAACCATCGGGCGAAATGCCGTGGTCGTTGTTGCAGATGGTGGCAAAGCCGGTATCGACTTTCTCCGGCAAAGCATCACCGGCAAGAGACAGCCGGTAAAGCAGCCCTTCGGCGTTCAACAGCAGATATTTGCCGTCCGGCGACCAGTTCGGCGCCTCGAACAGATCAGGCGTCTGCCAGACCACCCGCATCTGCCGGGTGCGGATGTTGAAGATTTCGATTGAGCTGCGCATGCTGCCTCCCGGCCTGTCGATAATCTGGAGCGGAACGTGACGTAGCGCGGATATTCCATTTGCATCCGCCACCACCGTGATTATGATCCTATTGCCGCAGGCACCGCCCTGCAAATTCAAATCGGAAAAAACAGCAGCGTTCCGGCACCGTCCGCACCGCTCCCCGTTTCTCCCAGATCCGAGGTTCCGCGATGAATACCATCGCCGATCACGGCATCCGGTTCGGCCGGATCGCCGCAATGCTTCCTGTCAAGAATATCGAAAAGGCCCATGAGTTTTATGTCGGTCTGCTGGGGTTCGAAAAGACCTTCGAAAACGGCAGCCCCGTGGGTTTCATGATCCTGAAACAGGGCAATGCCGAACTGCACCTGACATTGCAGACCACGCACAAGCCGGCACCCTTCAACGTGGCGCATATGCTGGTCAGCGACGTCGACGCGCTGCATACGCTTTGCAAGAAACACGGGCTGCGCATCGTCAAAAGCCTGCAGGACAAGGATTACGGCCTGCGGGCCTTCGTTTTCGAAGACCCGGATGGCAACCGTATCGATGTGGGGCAGGTCATTTGAGGTGAGTGAACGGCGCGGCATGTCCGCGCCGTTCGTGCATCTAAACACGTAAACTGCAATGTGGATCGAGCGCGTTCCGCATATTTCTTCTCCCCGGCGGGGAGAAGAAGGGAGCGGCAACACCGTGCCTGCCCGCATGCCCTTCGACTACCGATCCCGAAACCGGTTTGTAATCGGATAACGGCGGTCGCGGCCGAAATTCTTCTTGGTGATCTTCACGCCGGGGGCGGATTGGCGGCGCTTGTATTCGGCGAGATAGAGCAGATGTTCGATCCGGTGCACCGTCGCCACATCGTGGCCGCGTGCGAGGATTTCCTCGACCGACATTTCCTTTTCCACCAGACACTCCAGAATGTCGTCCAGCACCGGATAGGGCGGCAGCGAATCTTGGTCGGTCTGGTTGGGACGCAATTCGGCGGATGGCGCTTTCGAGATGATATTGGTGGGGATCACCTCGCCGGAAGGCCCGAGCGCACCCGGAGGCACATGGCCGTTGCGCCAGCTGGAAATGGCGTAGACCTGCATCTTGTAGAGGTCCTTGATGGGGTTGAAACCGCCATTCATGTCGCCGTAGAGCGTCGCATAACCCACCGACATTTCCGACTTGTTGCCTGTTGTCACCACCATCGAACCGAACTTGTTGGAAACGGCCATCAGAATGGTGCCGCGCGCGCGGCTTTGCAGGTTTTCCTCGGTGATGCCCTCTTCCGTACCCTCGAAAAGATCGGCGAGCGCCGTCAGGAAACCATCCACCGGTTCGGCGATCGGCACGATATCGTAACGGCAGCCGAGAGCTCTCGCGCAATCGGCGGCGTCCTTCAGCGAATCCTCGGAGGTGTAACGATAGGGCAGCATGATACAACGTACCCGCTCCTCGCCCAGCGCATCGACGGCGATCGCGGCGCAGATCGCCGAATCGATGCCGCCGGAAAGGCCGAGAACCACGCTCTTGAAGCCGTTCTTGTTGACGTAGTCGCGAAAGCCCAGCATGCAGGCGCGGTAATCCGCCTCCTCGCCTTCAGGGATTTTCGAGAATGGTCCGCTTTCGCAGCGCCAGCCTTTTTCCGTGCGTTTCCAGTCGGTCACGGCAAGGGTCGCCTCGAACTGGCTCATCTGGAAGGCAAGCGTCCTGTCGGCGTTAAAGCCGAAGCTCGCACCGTCGAATACCAGCTCATCCTGCCCGCCCAGCTGGTTGGCGAAGACCAGCGGCAGGCCGCTTTCGATCACCTGTCTCAGCGCCACCTGATGGCGCACATCCAGCTTGCCGCGATAATAGGGCGAACCGTTCGGCACCAGCAGGATTTCCGCCCCGCTTTCGGCCAGCGTCTCGCACACGCCCATGTCGTTCCAGATTTCCTCGCAGATCGGAATACCGATCCGCACACCCCGGAAATTATAGGGACCGGAGATCGACCCTTCGGCGAAAACACGCTTTTCGTCGAACTCGCCATAGTTCGGCAGGTCGATCTTGTCGCGCAGCGCAACGATCTTGCCACCATCCAGAAGCGCCACCGAATTGTGCCGTCCCGTCTCGCCCTGACGAGGAAAACCGATGACGACGCCCGGCCCGCCATCGGCAGTCTCCGCCGCCAGTTCCTCAACCGCCCTCAGGCAGGCGTTCAGAAAAGCCGGCTTCAGCACCAGATCTTCCGGCGGATAGCCGGATATGAACAACTCGGTCAGAAGCAAGAGATCGGCGCCCTGCGTCGCCGCATCGGCCCGTGCCTCGCGCGCCCTGGCGAGATTGCCCGCCACGTCGCCAACTGTCGGATTGAACTGCCCGACGGCAATTCTGAGATGGTTCTTGATGTCGTGTCTGTCGCTCATGGCTTTTTCAATACCGCGCCCGTGGCCGCTCCGCAACGCGGCAATTGCATGCCGGGCCGCCTTGGAGCGTTCAAGGAGGGGGCACGTTCAAGCCACGGTTCGCGTTCACACGAAGGTTATCGCCGCGCCCGCCGGATTCCGCAAAGTTCATGTCGCGTTCATCCCGCGTATGTGACATTTACATGACAGTTTTGCGACACCCCGATTCACCTCCCCGAATTGCGCGGTGCCGCCCCGCAATACCGGAGTATGAGTTTGAGACAATCGGCGCCAAAAACAACGGCTTCCGAGAAGGCTGGTTTTACCTTTTCGCCCGCATGGACGCGGGGCCTTTCGAAGCTTTCGGGCACGGCCTATACGCTGGTCAACCTGACGCTCACCTCCGTCGTGCTCGTCGTCGTGCTGGAATGGATCGCCCGAGGTTCGCTGAGTGATATCGGCGCTTTCCTCACCTCACCCGCCCGCCCCGGCATGACCACCATTGCCGCCGTGCTTACCATCCTCGTGGCGCTGGATTCGATCCTTGGCCGGCGTTACCTGTCGCTGATTGCGGTTGCGCCGCTTTGCGCGCTGACGGGGCTGATTTCCGCGAAGAAACAGACTTATCTCTCCGACCCGCTTTATCCCTCCGACCTACTGTTCGGCCGGCAGATCCTCGAGCTTCTGCCGACCATGCTCAAAGCTCAGCCGCTGACGGCGGCGCTGGTCGGTTTTGGCCTCTGCGCCACCATTGCGGCTATCGCCGCTCTCTGGCTGCTGGCGCGGCGTCATTCGCCGGGCCTGAGCTGGCGGGAACGCGCCGCCGGGCTGGCGCTCGCGCTGCCGATTTTGGCTGGCCTCACCTCGCTGATGGACTATTCGCATTATTCCTGGGTACGCGATCGCCTCAACATCATTCCCATGATGTGGGATCAGCAGGAAAATTACCGCCATAACGGTTTCCTGCTGGCCTTTGCCTTCAATATTCCGATGGCGAATGTTTCGGCCCCACAGGGTTACGGCGAAAACAGCATCGCCGATCTGACATCGGAACCGGCCGCCTTCGCCGCCAACAAGGGCGATTACCCTGACGTCATCATGCTGATGAGCGAATCGCTATGGGACCCGACCCGGCTTGAAAACGTGAAGCTCTCGGCCGATCCGATGCCGACCATCCGGGCCAAGCAGTCCGGCAACGTGTTCTCGCCGGAATTCGGCGGCATGACGGCGAATGTGGAGTTTGAAGCACTGACCGGCTTTTCCAACGCCTTCCTGCCCTATGGCAGCATTCCCTATCAGCAATATATCCGCCGCCCGGTGCCCTCGCTTGCCAGCTTCTTCCGGGGCGAAGGATATTCGGCCATCGCCATGCATCCGTTTCAGGAATGGTTCTGGAACCGCAAGGAAGTCTACAAAAATTTCGGCTTTGAGGAATTCCGCTCTGAGGAAACATTGCCGCCCATGGAAAAGCGCGGCAACTTCGCCTCAGACGACGCGCTGATGGACGAGATCATGGCGACGACCGAGCAGGCGCGCAACCCGCTCTTCCTCTTCGCCGTCACCCTGCAGGGACATGGGCCTTACGAGGCGGGCCGTTATGCCGCCGATACCATCGGCGTGGAAGGCGATCTTTCCGCTTCCGCAGCACAGGCGCTCGCAACCTATTCGCAGGGGGTAGTGGAGGCCGACGAGGCGCTTCTGAAACTGATGCGCTGGGCCAAGAAGCGTGACCGGGAAACTATCATCGTGCTTTTCGGCGATCACCTGCCGCCGCTCGGCCAGACCTTCGTGGAAAGCGGCTACATGCCGGGCATGGTGGCAAGCCGCCGCGCGCCGCTGGATGTCATGAAAAAGGAACACGAAACGCCGCTGGTGGTCTGGTCCTCGAAGACCGGTATGCGCAAGAACATCGGCACGATCAGCCCGGCGCTTCTGCCCTATCACGTGCTGAAGACCGCCGGCTTCTCCGACCCCTTTTATACGGGAACGCTCGGCGAGGTTCAGCAGGCATTCTCCGTCATCGACCGGCATATGCTGGTTGGGACAGATGGTAAGGCCCTGCCCGACTGGTCGATCGCGTCGAATTCCATTCCCGACGTGGTGCGCAACTACCGACTGCTGCAATTCGACATGATGTTCGGCAAGCAATATGGCCGCGAGCGCTTCTTCCCCGGCTTCAACTGGGTAAACGAGGCGGCGCCCTCCGTCTGATGGCCCATCGACGCTCGACGTGAGACCCGATTGCGGCGGAAATCGTTTGAATTCCACCGCAATGCAGGTCTATTTCGACAGGAGCCCGTAACGAACCATCAGCAACCGGAGACACACCGTGTCAGATATCTCCGATTATATCGCCGCGCATTTCAAGCGCTCCTCCCGCGAAATCGGCGAAGTGGAGCGGCGCATTCTGGAATTGTCGCACCAGAAAAAGCTGATCTCCAGCGATACCAATGCCGAGTTTTCCGCTGGCGCGAGCCTCGGCGACAGGCTGGCCGACAATATCGCCAAGGTTGGCGGTTCCTGGGGATTCATCCTCAGCTTCTGTTTTTTCCTGGTGGTCTGGGCCATCATCAACACCATCGTGCTGACCACCGGCGCCTTCGACCCCTACCCCTTCATCTTCCTCAATCTTCTGCTCTCCATGCTGGCGGCCATACAGGCGCCTATCATCATGATGTCGCAGAACCGGCAGACCGCCCGCGACCGTTTCGAGGCCGCCAAGGATTACGAGGTCAACCTGAAGGCCGAGCTTGAGGTTCTGTCGCTGCATGAAAAGATCGATGTGAAGGTGCTGGCCGAGCTTGCAGCGCTCAGGCGGGATCTCGCCGTCCTTCACCGCCACGTCACCCGGAAAGAAGACTGAAGCGGAAAATTTCATCCCCGCTTTTCCCCGCCGCGCCGCACGCTGTTATTCTGACACCAGTCCTGCCGGGTAGAAGCCAGACGTGGCGCAAACCGAAGGACGGTCCTGAACGACGTGAACGCTGGCACGTTCAACCAATTCAGAACCATTTCGCGGAAGGCGGTGCACCGCCTCTCACGAAATGCGGCATTCGGAAAGGCCCGGCTGCGCAACGCATCCGATCCACACCTACCTCAACTATAGCGCAGCCGGGCAACCGCCCGACGCCCTCCATCCATCCCACGCCCGGCAGCGCCGCGCGTGGACGAAGTTGTGTCGCTTCATTCTCAAGCTTGGAGATGGCCGAAACCTTGCCGCAGATCGATCTCCCTCCTTGAGGGGGAGATGCCCGGCAGGGCAAAGGGGGGTAAAGCCCCACGCACCCCACGACCGCTGTGAATGGACAACGTCCTCAAAGTTCACACCTAGTTACGAATCCGTCAGATTATTACGCTACAGATTGACGCAGGCGTTTGTTGCATTGCACTCTTGCGGGCAAGATCAAGGGGGAATCACTTCCCCTCGTCAAAATGGCATCACGACCATTTCGCGGCAACGCCACGCCGGATGCACCATCCGGTCCTCATAATGCATTCTGTACCGGGGTTTTTCATGTACCAGTTCGATCTGATTGTTATCGGCAGCGGTCCGGCGGGAAGACGGGCCGCCATTCAGGCCGCCAAGCTCGAAAAGAGGGTTCTGGTCATCGAGAAAGGCAGCCGCGTCGGCGGCGTTTCCGTACACACCGGCACCATTCCTTCCAAGACATTGCGCGAAACCGCGCTCAATCTCACCGGCTGGCGCGAGCGCGGCTTTTACGGCCGCTCCTACCGCGTCAAGCAGGAGATCGACGCGGATGACCTGCGCCGCCGCCTGCTGATCACGCTCGATCACGAGGTCGAGGTGCTGGAGCACCAGTTCGCCCGCAACCGCGTGCAGCACATTCGCGGCACGGCAAGCTTCGTCGACGTCAACACGATGAAAGTGGTGAAGAGCGATGGCGAAATCATGAACGTCACCGGCGCTTCCATACTTCTCGCCATCGGCACGCGGCCCTACCGGCCGCCGCATATTCCCTTCGACGGCGAGGCGGTGCTCGATTCGGACGAGATCCTCGAAATCAAGCAACTGCCGCGCTCGATGGTCGTCGTCGGTGCGGGCGTCATCGGCATCGAATATGCGACGATCTTCAGCGCACTCGATACGCAGGTGACGGTGGTGGAGCCGCGCGAGACCATGCTGGAATTCATCGACAAGGAAATCGTCGAGGACTTCACCTATCAGCTGCGCGACCGCAACATGAAGCTGATCTTCGGTCAGAAGGCGGAAAAGGTGGAGCGGGACGAAACCGGCAAGTGTCTCGTTTCGCTCAGCAACGGCCGCGTGCTGAAAGCCGAGACCGTGCTGTTCGCCGCCGGCCGTGTTGGTGCGACCGACACGCTCAACCTTTCGGCCTGCGGGCTGGAAGCCGACAGCCGGGGCCGGCTGAAGGTCGATCCCGAGACTTTCCAGACGACGGTGCCGAACATCTACGCCGCCGGCGATATCATCGGTTTCCCGAGCCTTGCCTCCACCTCGATGGAACAGGGCCGCATCGCCGCCCGCCACGCCGTCGGCGCGCCGGCCGGCGAACCGCCGCAGTTTTTCCCCTATGGCATCTACGCCGTGCCGGAAATCTCCACCTGCGGTCTGACGGAAGAGGAAGTCATCGAACGCAGCATTCCCTATGAATGCGGTATCGCCCATTTCCGCGAGACCTCGCGCGGCCACATCATGGGTCTCGACAGCGGGCTGTTGAAAATGATCTTCTCGCTGAAAACCCGCCGCCTGCTCGGCGTCCACATCGTCGGCGAAGGCGCCACCGAACTGGTGCATATCGGCCAGGCGGTGCTGAACCTCAAAGGCACGGTGGAATATTTCGTCGAGAACACCTTCAATTATCCGACGCTTGCGGAAGCCTACAAGATTGCGGGGCTGGATGCCTGGAACCGCATGGGTGAGCTGAAGAAGGATTGAGCGGCGTATTTCCAAGGGTACGCCAAGCTGCCTTGGGGATGGCGAGCTGCTAAGCCAGCGCCATAACACCCAACCCCGTCATACCGGCCTCGAGCCGGTATCCAGCCAGCCCAAGTCCGTGGGCTGAAAAAACCCTTTCGCCACGCAGACGTGTGTCGGCTGGATGCCGGATCTAGTCCGGCATGACGGAAGAGAGGTTCTCGACTCCATCTTCCGCATCTATCTGGAACGACTGGCATACATCAGGTGAATGCCTCACCACCGAATACTATACCGCGCGCTCACGCCCGGCCGGAAATGATCCTCATAACCCTGATCGAGCGTTCCACGCACCGTCAGGTTATCGCCAAGCTTCTGCTCCACCGCTACGCCGCTGCTGAATTCGTTGAAGCTGTTGCGGCTCGCCCCCGTCAGCACAAAGGCGGTGCCGCTCTCGGAGCGGGAAAGACGCAGCGATTGCGAAACGTCGAGACCGTTCCATTGCTGCGCCGTACCGTCATAACGCACCGTGAAATTGCGGTTCGCCTCGATATCCAGTTCCGGTGTGACAATGCGTTTCTGCTGCGAGCTCATCGAAACGCTGCTCGAACCCGTCAGCGCATTGAAGAGGACTCCGACATCACGGGCAAGCGAAACGCCGGGCAACTGTTCCGCCAGCAGCGTGACGTTGCCCCACAGCCGAACCGGCGTATCCACCACCTGCCCTGTCCTCGAGGCATTCATGCCCATTTCCAGCCCCGCCCGGATCGGCGTATCGACCGGCAGCTTCGCACCGATGCGCGCCGTGTAGGAACGATCGGAATTCTTGACCGGCTTCCAGATCAACCCGGCGTCATCGGCATGGGCGGTGGTGCCGAGCGCGGTGAACAGAGAAAACAGCAGGGCAAAGCCCGTTCGTGGTGACATATCTTGTCCCCTGGCAAATTAAGGGCGCACCGGGAGAACCCGGCAAGCACGGTAAAAGCTTAAGGCCAATGGTTTTTGGCAGCGATGATGGCCACGCAACGGCGGCCCATATTTCCTGCACGGCCGCACCCGGCAGCCGAGGCAAATCATGCTGCGCAGGGTGCCAGATGAACGGGAGATGAACAAGAGCAGATGCAGCAAAAAATCATGCTGCACTGCATTGTGATCGAAACGACGGAAGCGCCACCCTGTTACTTGCCTGTGGCAGGGCCAACGCAGCGGGCCAGGATATCATCGACCACCACGTCCAAAGACCTTGATGAATCAATAACCGTTGCATTGACGGGGAGATCTTCTTTCGTCACATGGAGTTGCAAGACAAATTCACGTTCGGCCGGTTTTCCACCGAACTCGTCCTCGGGCCTCTCCATCAGCCGTCGTCGCAAGGTCGCAACGTCGATATCCAGAACGAAGACCTGATCGAAGTGGTCTATAAAACGCCAAAAGTTCCTCGAGCCGCCGCAGAAGAACGTGATCGCGTGACTTTGATCTGTCACAAGCTCCTGAACTTTTTCGACATCCCAAATATGACGCCGGTGCCGGAAGGCAATATCCCCATCGCCCTGAAACAGGGCGAGATCGATCGGCTCTCCGGTTTCAGGATCACCTTTGTAAGCCAATTCACGGTCGCCATGAATGACGTGATAGCCGCGCTGCTGAAGTTCTGTAGCAACCGAAGTCTTGCCGGTTCCGGAGACGCCCTCGATCAAATAGTTTCTGACGCCCATGACGCTCTCGTTCGATATTCCCCGGGTTCTTGGCCGCAGGTTTCGTGGCGATGCCTTCTGGCCTGACAGCCGCAGCTTCGAACGATATTGATAGAGAATGACGCAACGATGTCGGAAGGTTCAAACCCTTGGTATAACGCGGGCATCCCTGTTGCAGAACGCCACACGGCGCAAAACGAAAAAGGCCGCAGCTTTCGCCACGGCCCTTCCATTCATTCAGCTTTCGCCAAGCAAGATTATTCGGCGTCGCCTTCGGCGGCCTTCTTCTTGGCCGGAGCCTTCTTCTTCGGTGCGGCTTCGTCGCCTTCAACGGCGTCGTCAGCCTTGGCAGCAGCCTTTTTCTTGGCCGGAGCCTTTTTCTTGGTGTCCGTCTCTTCTTCGCCGTCGTCAGCCAGAAGCTCTTCCTTGGAAACGGCCTTGTCCGTTACCGAGATTTCCGTGAGCAGCTTGTCGATGACCTTTTCTTCGAAGATCGGAGCGCGCAGCGAAGCGGAAGCACCGGGCGTGTTGCGGAAGAAATCGAGGATTTCCTTCTGCTGGCCGGGGAACTGCTGCAGCTGCTGGAACAGCGCGCGCTGCATTTCTTCTTCGGTCACTTCAACGCCGGCCTTTTCGCCGATTTCGGAGAGAACGAGGCCGAGACGAACGCGACGTTCAGCAAGCTTGCGATATTCTTCGCGGGCTTCTTCTTCCGTCGTGTCTTCGTCAGCGAAGGTCTTGCCGGACTGGGCAAGATCGGTGTTGATCTGGCGCCAGATGTTGTCGAACTCGGCGTCGACGAGGCCAGCCGGCGTGTCGAACTTGTACATTTCGTCGAGCTGGTCGAGGATCTGACGCTTGACCTTCTGGCGGGTGACGTTGCCGTACTGGCTTTCGATCTGGCCGCGAACGATTTCCTTCAGCTTTTCAGCCGATTCGAGACCGAGCTTGGTCGCCAGTTCGTCGTTGATTTCGACAGCAGCGGCAGCAGCGACTTCCTTGACGGTGACGTCGAAGGTAGCGTCCTTGCCTGCGAGGTTCGCAGCCGGGTAGTCGGCCGGGAAGGTCACGGTGATGGTCTTTTCGTCGCCGGCCTTGACGCCAACGAGCTGGTCTTCGAAGCCGGGGATGAAGCGGCCGGAACCGAGAACCAGTTCGGCATCTTCTGCGGTGCCGCCGTCGAAGGCAACGCCGTCAACCTTGCCGAGATAGTTCATGGTGACGCGGTCGCCATCGGCGGCCTTGCCCTTCTTGGCTTCGAAGGTACGGGCGCTTTCGGCGATCTTGAGGATCTGCTCGTTGATTTCGTCTTCGGAGACTTCAACGACTTCGCGGGTAACCTTGATACCGTCATTGGCCTTCAGTTCGATGGCCGGGATGATTTCATAGGCAACGGTGAATTCGAAATCGGTTTCGGCCGAAAGGATCTTTTCGGCTTCCTGCTCGTCTTCGGTCATGGAGATCGCCGGCTGCGTTGCAGACTTCTCGCCGCGGCTGGAGAGGATTTCGGAAGGCTTTTCACGAACCAGCTCGTTGACGAGGTCGGCCATGATGGACTTGCCGTACATCTTCTTCAAATGGCCCATCGGCACCTTGCCGGGACGGAAACCATTGATGCGAACCTTGTCCTTGGCGTCAACCAGGCGCTCGTCCAGACGGGCCTTCATGTCGGCAGCCGGAATAACGACCTTGAGTTCGCGCTTCAGGCCTTCAGCCAGCGTTTCGATAACCTGCATTTTCTCAAACCTTCACATCATGGCGGCGGTGCTCAGACAGCCGTTGGTTTACTTTCGAGCACTGCGCCGGAAACGTCGTTCCCCGGCCGTGGCTTCCATTATTTCTTCACACAAGCCCCTGCCGGACAAAATTGCGCCAGCGCCGGAGACAAGGGCGCGATGGGGATGATGAACCCCGAAGCTCCCTGCATCATTAAAGATGCACTCTGGCACAAGCGTGGCACAGCCATGCTTTACTTGTGGTGCGGGTAGAGAGACTCGAACTCCCACGCCGAAGCGTTGGTACCTAAAACCAATGCGTCTACCAATTCCGCCATACCCGCACGTTGGGCGGCGGTATGTCACAATGTTCTGGAAGGGTCAAGCACGCCTTATCGCCGCCTTTCGTTTCATCAGGACTTTTATTGCCGCCCGTTCCGGCGCCGAAAGGCGGCAAGCCCGCTTTTGCCGAATCGCACCTGCGCAAAAGGAAGTGGCGCGGCCGCAAAACCCTTGCGAACAAGGATCGGGGAACTGCAAGTCCTGCCCCTGCCCTGCACGCCCGGCCTTACATGTTTCGACGGGAAAAGCGCGCAATATTTATGCGGCTACATGACATTATATATATAGGACATCCCGCCCATCGTTTTGCGAGAACGGTGCGTCTCCGACTGAATCCCGGAACCGGACGGCCTTTTGCACCCTCACTCTGCCTTTCCCTCCCCGCCCTTCACATTCAGCCGGACCGCACGGCTTGGCAGCTGCGGATGCCGGAGACTTCACCAAAAGCACATAAATTGGTCACAAATTATGCAGCAACCGCCGCAATTGAGGTCATTTACCGGTTTGCATTGCACTCCATGCATAGGTGGCATCTTGCTTTGTCTGTTTTTGTTTTGATTAAACCGATTATATTCATGGTCATACAGAGATCGAGTTCAGCCCCGGACCTAATCCTCCCAAGACGGCCGGGAATGCTGGACAGCACGAAGAGGAAAATGACAATGAACATTACACGCTCGCTGACCAACTGGCGCAAGTATCGTCAGACCGTAACCGAACTGGGCCGCATGACCGACCGCGAACTGAGCGACCTCGGCATTGGCCGCCAGGACATCCGCCGCGTTGCACGTACCGCCGTCGGCATCTAATACGCTCCGCCGCTTAAGTGCGGCGGATGTGAGACGACCCTCCCAAAAGGCCTGAGGCTTCCCGCCTCCGGCCTTTTTTTCGTTTTGGACACCTCTCAAAATCAAGCCGCTCCGCCGCATCAGCATGCGCGCGTGACAAACAGATGAAAAATGCATCGATCAGACGGCCGCCGTTGAGACGCCAGAAGAGCCGGAAGGCCCTTTAGGCACCGTTCGAGGCAGGGAAAAGCCGGTTCGGCGCCGCCAAAACCTGCAAAACCCTGCAAAACCGCCCGAAAGACAGGCATTTCCGCTCATATTTTGCCCATACGGTAATCAAAGCCGCAAAATTAGCCGACATAGTGCACAAACGCATGGCAGTAGCCTAAATTCTGCACTGCACAACATGGCTCAATGTCTATATATAAAACCTCAACAGCCGAGAGCACAGAAACACTGAGCCGGCCGACGAAATCAAAGAAAGATTGAGGAAACGATCATGAACCCTATTCGCATCGCAAAGAACTGGATCTCCTACCGCCGCACGATCAACGAACTCGGTAGCCTCTCCAATCAGGCCCTGAGCGACATCGGCCTGACCCGTTACGACATCCGTAACGTAGCTTCCCGTTCGTTCCGCTAAGGCGTAAACGATCGTCCCGCTGCCCGACCTCCAGGGCGCGACGATTGAGCGACAGGTAAAAGAAAGCGGCGCCTCTGGCGCCGTTTTTGATTCTGGCGGCTTTTGCGGGAATCGGCCTTCCCTCGCCGCTTATACCGGCATTCGCGATCACTCGGTTTGACGAAGCCGATGCACCTCCCCAAAGCACGCTAGGGCCAATTGCATCTGGCTCGACATTGCCACTTGTTTCTTCTCCCCGCCCGGGGAGAAGGTGGCCCGAAGGGTCGGATGAGGGGGCAACCTCTCAGCATATCTCTGGCCTAGCCCCCTCATCCCGCTGCCGCGACCTTCTCCCCGGCGGGGAGAAGAAATATGCGGCGAGCGCTCTGTCCACAGGCGCCCTTGCAACTATCCCCATCGGCCTCCCACCCGCAAAAACATTTGGCTGTCATCGCCATGCATGGTAGTGCATCGCCCTGAAAAACGCGTCCTTCGGGACCCGCGCGGAACAATCACTCGAAAGACAGCCGCCGGACGGGGCCTCTGCCCCCGAGCGGCCTATGGACGCCAGTATGCAAGACAAGACCTATTCTCCCATTCACGTCGTGGGCGGCGGACTGGCCGGTTCGGAAGCCGCCTGGCAGATTGCGCAGAGCGGCGTTCCCGTCATCCTGCACGAAATGCGCGGCGTGCGCGGCACGGATGCGCATAAGGGCGATACGCTGGCGGAACTGGTCTGTTCCAACTCCTTCCGCTCCGACGATGCGACGGCCAATGCGGTGGGCGTCATCCATGCCGAAATGCGGCTGGCCGGCTCGCTGATCATTGCCTGCGCCGACAGGCATCAGGTGCCGGCCGGCGGCGCACTCGCCGTCGATCGCGACGGATTTTCGCAGGCCGTGACGGACCAGCTTGAAAGTCACCCACTGGTGACGATCCTGCGCGAAGAAGTCACAGGCCTGCCGCCGAAGGAATGGGGCAGCAGCATCATCGCCACCGGCCCGCTCACCTCGCCGGATCTGGCGTCGGCGGTTCAGGCACAGACGGGCGAGGATGCGCTGGCCTTTTTCGACGCTATCGCCCCCATCCTGCATCGCGACAGCATCAATATGGACATCTGCTGGTACCAGTCGCGTTACGACAAGGTCGGCCCCGGCGGCACGGGCAAGGATTATATCAACTGCCCGATGGATGAGGAACAATATAACGCCTTCATCGACGCGCTGATCGCCGGCGACACGGTGGGTTTCAAGGAATGGGAAGGCACGCCCTATTTCGACGGCTGCCTGCCGATCGAGATCATGGCCGAGCGCGGCCGCCAGACGCTGCGCCACGGCCCGATGAAACCGATGGGGCTGACCAACGCCCACAACCCCACCGTCAAGGCCTATGCTGTGGTCCAGCTTCGCCAGGACAATGCGCTCGGTTCGCTCTACAACATGGTCGGTTTCCAAACCAAGCTGAAATACGGGGCGCAGGCGGATGTATTCCGCATGATACCGGGTCTCGAAAATGCGGAATTCGCAAGGCTCGGCGGCCTGCACCGCAACACCTATATCGATTCCCCCATCCTGCTCGATCCGTCGCTGAAGCTGAAATCGCGGCCGGACCTGCGTTTCGCCGGACAGATCACCGGCTGCGAAGGCTATGTGGAAAGCGCATCCGTCGGGCTTCTGGCCGGCCGCTTCGCCGCCGCCGAACGCAAGGGCGAACCCCCGAGCCTGCCGCCCGCCACCACCGCGCTCGGCTCGCTTCTCAACCACATCACCGGCGGGCACCTCTCCTCCAACGATGAGCCGGGTAAACGCTCCTTCCAGCCGATGAACATCAATTTCGGCCTGTTCCCGGAACTGGAACCGGGCTCCATCGTCAAGCCGGAAGGCGTGAAACGTTTTCGCGGCAAGGACAAGACAATCATGAAACGCCAGCTTGTCGCGGCACGGGCGTTGAAGGATTGCGCGGCGTGGCTGAATGGGAGCGAAGCCACCCCAGAAACCGTCACCGGTCAGGATCGTTGAAACAACACGGCATTGGCTACGAGGAATCCCTTGGCCAATGCCGTCAGCGAACATTCCAGAATAGCCAGTCCGACTTTCCCTTCTGATATTTGTAATGTCGGGAGAAATACGGGTTGACCGCCGTCACGTATTCGAACTCGATAGCCGTATTGCTCAGAAACGAAATGAGCGGGCGATATTTATAACGGCCCGAAATCACGATTGCCGTCTCTTCGATCTTGAAGTTTCCTTCCGTCAATATCTTGTCCCACTTCACGCTTTCGGCGTTGCCAAAAAAATTGTAAGGGGTGAATTCGGTCACGGCGACCCCACCCACAAGCTTGGCGCTTCTGAGCGTCAGATCAAGCTTTTCGGGTTCGAGCGGCCGCCCGGCAGCCATGACAAAGGATTTGACCCCCGTCCTGACGCGCTCCTCAAATTCTGGGAAACGGGCCGACCAGCGGGCGGTATTGTCCACAACCGTCACGAAACGGTCATAGCTCATCCAGCCACGCCCGATTTCGATCACCATCGCCAGCACCAGAATGAGCAAAGGCATCAACAGCGCAAATTCCACCGCAGCCACGCCGGAGCGCGAACGCATCAGCGATATAGAGAGAGATTTCAACCTCTTAATAATCATTCCGACACCCGAACGGCGGTGATCGCCAGCGAGACATTCTGCAATTGCGGCTTGCCCCCGGAACTGGGAACGAGCAGATGGGTGGTGGGAAGAATGAATTTCCAGTCATACCCTAGCGCCAGGAGATATTGCCCGGCGGACTTGCTCGGCGCCTCGAATTTGTTCTCGACCGGAAATACCACCGGTGCAGTAGCTAGGTCGGCATCAGCAATGGCAATGAGCGATATTTTCAGATCCTTTTCCGTTGTCGCGAGCAGGAAATTCGAGGCAATAACCTGCCTGAACTCCGCGTCGGTGACGGATGTTCGGCCAGCCGCCGCCTTGCGCAGATATTCAGCCCCGGCGGTGGCCGCCGTCGACATATTGAGGCTGAAGAAAAGCACAAGACTGACTTCGATGATGCCGAAGATCAGCAGGAGATAGACCGGCAAAAGCAAACCGAACTCAATGGCGGTGGCCGCACGGATATCCGCAGCAAGCGACCGGATGAGACTGGGGAAGCCACGATGCGATATCTTAAAGCGAGTCAAGATATGTCACCTCGAAAGCCGTTATAATACCGCCGAGAGTATCGCTCTTTCCAGCGGCAGCAATTGACAGCTTGTACAGGGAATAGGTGTCGACCGTGATATTGTAGCTACGACGCTCCCACCGGATTTCGTTCGCCTTCTGATGCATCTGAATGATTTTTTTATCCGGACCTAATTGCGGACGTAGCACTTGCAGTGAAATGTCGATGTCGTTCGAGCCTTCGTAATTTTGGTTACGCCCGTTGTACCAGACCGAGATTTCATATTTGCCGGGATGCATCTCCACATATTTGAAGATCGAACTATTGGCATCGGTTCTTTTCCCATCCCAGTGACTGTCGAGTTCCACCGCATAGCGGGTTGGTGGTATCCGCTCATTTTGGCCGTTGCTCAGCGAGGGCGTGTTGTTCTTCTCTTCCTCTGTTGGGCACTGCTGCCCCTGCTCGGAATTCAAGGCGTCCTTGCCATCCGATTGCGCCTTGTTGCCGTTTTTCGAATCGCTGTTTTCTTTGGGAAGAGTGGCCTGTGACGTTGGGGTGCATGTCATCCCGGCGCTTGTCTCTTTCTCCTTTTCCTGATCCCCGTAGCCCTGCCAGCCGTGGTTCTTCCGGCAATCCGCATTGCTCCAGTCCTGAAGTTCGATGCCCGGTCCCGTACCGCCATCCCATCCCAGTTCGGCATAGGTATAAACTCCCCAGCAGCCATTGGGTGTTTTGGCGGTTCTGCCGTTTTTCAGCATACGTTCCGTGCCGTTCAGCGTCTTTTCGAAGGTGTTGTTGACGACGACCTCACCGTCATGCGGATAGGGCGGAATACCGCCGCAACGGTACGACAGCTGATAGTCCAGTTTTTTCGCCCCGAACATGTCACCAAACACGGTTTTGTAGCTGAACTTGGCCTCCATATCCGTCGTCAGCCAGTCGATTTTGACGTCGCGACTGACCACATCCTGTTTGGTGGAACGGATCAGTGCGTCGAACGTGTCGAGCACGTTTTTACGGCGCACCTCATCCAACGGTACATTCGTTCGCGTCGGTTTTGTCGAACGCTCACAAGCCTGCGCAATCACCCGCTTGGATTGGCTATAATAGGCCAAAGCCCGGCCGCCTTCGAATAGAAACCCGAAAAACAGCAGGAAAACCGGCAACAGCAATGCCGTCATAATGGCGAAACTGGCCCTTCGGTCGCCTAACAGCGCCTCGAATGCATCCTTCAGTCCGTTCAGTTTTTTCTCAATACCCAACATATGCAAACGCCGCTTCATGAAACTGGTTATCCCGCCTCGGAAAAACGCCCGGCCCCTCCACAGACGGACAGACTCAAACACCACGGCCCAACGAAGTGTTCGGGCCATAGAAAAACAAACTCAGCAAGGGCTGATTGGCCGCGATCATGGCGGTGCGCGACAAATGGATCGGACCATTTGCAAGCATCAGATGAAAAATACTATCCCAGGCTGCCGCAAACCGGCGTCGACTGCGCGTTATATTTCATTCGAAATTCTATAGTGCGAAATAGACACGAAATGTGTAAATTAAAGATCACCTTTATTCAAAAAAATATATGCAAAATCATATACTTAATTCATGTATTAATAATTTATAATAGCCGAAGTAAATCACATAAGAACAGGGCGAAGCATCGCCTCGGCGACAGGCCTGTGGCTATGGGCAAATCCCTTGACCGCATGACGGGCATTGCCGTCTTTTGAATACAACGAGACGGATTTGTACCTTGCCCCTGCCGCCAAGCTCGGGCAAAAAGCCCTATCCAATCACGAGACAAATGCCAGGAGATCAAAAATGGACGTTCGCGCCGCAGTTGCCGTACAGGCCGGAAAACCGCTTGAGGTCATGACCGTCCAGCTGGAAGGCCCTCGCTTCGGCGAAGTGCTGATCGAGGTCAAGGCGACCGGCATCTGCCACACCGACGATTTCACCCTGTCGGGCGCCGATCCGGAAGGTCTCTTTCCGGCCATTCTCGGCCATGAGGGCGCCGGTATCGTCGTGGATGTCGGCCCCGGCGTCACCTCGGTCAAGAAGGGCGATCACGTCATTCCGCTCTACACGCCGGAATGCCGCGAGTGCTACTCCTGCACGTCACGCAAGACCAATCTCTGCACCTCCATCCGCGCCACCCAGGGCCAGGGCGTGATGCCGGATGGCACCAGCCGCTTCTCGATCGGCAAGGACAAGATCCACCATTATATGGGCTGCTCGACCTTCTCGAACTTTACCGTCCTGCCGGAGATCGCCCTTGCCAAGATCAATCCCGACGCGCCCTTCGACAAGGTCTGCTACATCGGCTGCGGCGTGACGACCGGTATCGGCGCCGTCATCAACACCGCCAAGGTCGAGATCGGTTCGACGGCAATCGTCTTCGGTCTTGGTGGCATCGGCCTCAACGTCCTGCAGGGCCTGCGTCTGGCCGGCGCCGACATGATCATCGGCGTCGACATCAACAATGACCGCAAGGAATGGGGCGAGAAGTTCGGCATGACGCACTTCGTCAACCCGAAGGAAGTCGGCGACGACATCGTGCCCTATCTCGTCAACATGACGAAACGCAATGGCGACCTGATCGGCGGCGCGGACTACACGTTCGACTGCACCGGCAATACCAGGGTCATGCGTCAGGCGCTGGAATCCTCGCATCGCGGCTGGGGCAAATCGGTCATCATCGGCGTTGCGGGCGCCGGTCAGGAAATCTCCACGCGTCCGTTCCAGCTGGTCACCGGCCGCAACTGGATGGGCACGGCCTTCGGCGGCGCGCGCGGCCGCACCGACGTGCCGAAGATCGTCGAATGGTACATGGAGGGCAAGATCCAGATCGATCCGATGATCACCCACACCATGCCGCTCGAAGACATCAACAAGGGCTTCGAGCTGATGCACAAGGGCGAGAGCATTCGCGGCGTCGTGGTCTATTGATCTAATAACACCGGCAGGCGCGCACTGCGCGTCTGCCATTCCTGCGAATTGACCGACTTTTCCGCCTACAGCCCTGCCGATTAACGGGACGGTAAATCTATCGTCGTATGCCAATATTGCGCGGTGGAGTTGAAAAATCCCTCCCCGTCCAAAACGACGCCAGACAGCGGGAGCGACCTCTGAAAACCGTACCGATCGACAACGGAAACCGCGTCGCCGCCGTTGCGCTTTTGACGAAGGGTTTCCCGGAAAAAAGCGAGGCTTTCTGGTCTCGCGGGCTGGCGCTTATCAGCACGCATCATGAGCGGCGAAACCTCGGCGAAATCGGGCAATTGCTGATGAAGGGCGACGATGCCGTCGGCGTTCTTCTGACGATCCGAAGCCGCCTGCCCGACCCCGACAGGATCGTCGTCAACCTGTCGAGCTGGTATGTCGAGCCGTCCAGCCGTTGGTTCGCACCGCGCATGCTGCAAATGGCCTCATCCTCGCCGGACGAAATCTTCACCGACTTCACCCCGTCTCCGGAAGCCTGCAAGCTGAATGAAAGGCTGGGGTTTTCGACGGTGACGGATTATACGCTCTTTTATCCCCTGCTACCAAAGGCGATCGGCCCGGCAAGGGCGCGGCTCCGCCCGCTTGCCGACGTTCCGCCCGGCGCGTTGCCCACGGCAATGCGCGATATGCTGGAAGATCATGCGCTTTTCGGCTGCATGGTAGCGGTGCTGGAGGCGGATGGGCGTTATCATCCGCTGGTATTCTTAAAAACGGTGACCAAAAGGCTACCCTCCGCCCGCCTCATCTATTGCGAAGACAGGTACCTCGCACAAAGGCACATATCCGCCATTGCCCGCCATCTTCTTCGCAAGGGCCGGTTCGCCATGACCATGGCGGCCCCTGACGAGGAGCGAGACGCCGGTGGATTTGCCGTGCTCAAATCTGCGCCGATACAAGTAAAGGGCGCATGGAACCCACGGTTTATTAACGAAACATACTCAGAATCGGTGTTATTGCCACCCAGGGTATTGGGGCGCTCTTGAAAAGACCGCGTTGAACCTTGCCTGCATAGAAGAAAAGGCGCTTCGGCCAATATATCCCGACAGCGCGAACGAGCGGAGAAGAAGCATGGTTTCAGCGAAACTTAGGGAAGCGGACGTCTCAGGGACTATCTATTCCTACCTCTCGCAACGTTTTCCGGCTCACGCCCCCTTTGCGGCCGATACGCAATTGCTCGAAGGAGGCGTGATCGATTCGCTCGGCTTTCTGGAGCTGATGATCTTTCTCGGTGAAGGCTTCGGCATCATTCTCAATGACGAACATTTCACCCCGGAAAATCTCGGCACGCCCGCCGATCTGATTGCCTTCGTCACGCAGGAACGGCGCAGATGACACCCCACGTCCTGCTGCACCACCTGCTCATCGCGCGGGCGGAAAGCGGCGATGAGGCGCTTGTATACAAAGAAAAATCACTAAGCTATCGCGAATTTTCCGAAGCGGCGTCGCGTTGTGCGGCGGCATTGCGGGAAGCCGGAACGGAGCGCGGCGACCGCGTCGTCATCTTCCTGCCACGCGGTATCGAGGAGTGCTGGTCGATCTTCGGCGTGAGCATAGCGGCCTGCGTCTTCGTGCCGGTCAACGCGCTGCTGAAGGCACAGCAGATCCGCCATATCGTCAGGGATTGCGGCGCGAAAATCATCATCAGCAATATGGCGATGAAGGATGAGCTGAACGCGGCGCTGGAAGACATGGCCGATGTCAAAGTGCTGCTGGCGGAAGACATCGACAGCCGCCAAAACGTGCCCGTCAAAGCCTCGGCGGCAATCGGCGAGGACCTTGCGGCGATCCTCTACACCTCCGGCTCCACCGGCTCGCCCAAGGGCGTCATGCTGTCGCACCGCAATCTTCTGGCTGGCGCGCGCATCGTGCGCACCTATCTGGAAATCACCGACAAAGACCGCATTCTCTCCATCCTGCCCTTCAGCTTCGATTACGGCCTGAACCAGCTGCTGACGGCGGTGGAACAGGGCGCCACGACGATCATCTCCACCTTCCGGCTGGGCGATGACATCGTCCGCGATCTGCGCGACCATGCCATCACCGGGCTTGCCGGGGTGCCGACCGTCTGGGCGATCCTGACGCGAGCAGCCCCATTGCTCGCGAAGACGCCGCTGCCGCAGCTGCGCTATATCACCAATTCCGGCGGGCGCGTGCCGCAGGAAACCGTGAAAGCGCTGCGTGAAAAGCTGCCGGACACGAAAATCTTCCTGATGTATGGCCTCACTGAAGCCTTCCGCTCCACCTTTCTGCCGCCGGAAGAAATCGACCGCCGCCCGACCTCCATCGGCAAGGCCATTCCGGAATGCGAAATTTTCATTGTCACCGCTGAGGGACAAAAGGCAAAACCGGGCGAGCCCGGCATTCTCGTCCATCGCGGCCCGACCGTTTCGCTGGGCTACTGGAACCGGCCGGAAGACACGGCCAAAGTGCTGCGCCCTCACCCCTTCATCCCAGCTGCACGTGGCGGCGAGACCGTGTGTTATTCCGGCGATCTGGCGGTGGAGGACGAGGACGGCTTTTTCAGCTTCGTCGCCCGCAACGATGCGATGATCAAATCGTCAGGCTATCGCATCAGCCCGACCGAGGTGGAAGAAAGCCTGATGTCGACTGGCCTTTTCCAGCAGGTCGCCGTCATCGGCCTGCCCGACCCGTTCGCGGGTGAAAAGGTGCATGCGGTGGCAACCGCCGCCAACGAGAATATCGATGTTTCGGCAGCGCTCAAGAAAGCCGCCGAAATGCTCGCCCCCTTCATGATCCCGCGCGCCATAGAACTGGTCGACCGCCTTCCGGTCACGGCCAATGGCAAGGTGGACTACCGCGCGCTGGTGCGCGAACGGACGGACGATGGCGCCCACGGATAAACCCCAAAGCCACGGCCCGGCCCTTGCCGCCGCGCAATTCGCAGTCAACGAAAACGATCTTGTCATCGGCGGCCTTGCGGTGCGCGATATCGTGGCCGAGACCGGAACGCCGTGCTTCCTTTATGACGCCAGCGCCATGCGCCGCGCCTGTCGCGATCTTAAAAACGCTCTCGGCGGCTTTGCCGACATCTATTATTCGGTAAAGGCCAATCCCCTGCCCGCCATCATCTCGCTTTTCCGGCAAGAAGGCACCGGTGCGGAAATCGCTTCCGTCGGCGAATATCGCGCCGCCATCAAGGCAGGTGTGCCGCCGGAAAAGATCATCTTCGCAGGCCCTGGCAAACGCAGGGCCGAATTGCTGGAAGTGATCGAGGGCGGCATCGGCGAAATCCATATCGAAAGCGCCGAGGAAATCGCCCGCATCGAGGCGATCGGCAAGCCGGTCAAGGCCTCGATCCGTATCAATCCGGTGCCGGATGCTCAAGCCGGCGCCATGCGCATGGGCGGCAAGGCCACGGCCTTCGGTTTTGACGAGGAAGAACTGGAAAATATCCTGCCGCTCTTCCAGGCCGCCCGGCATATCGATCTCGTCGGCGTTCATATTTACGGCGGCACGCAGATCCTCGACGCCGACATGCTTGTCGCCCAATGGAGACACGCCATTTCCCTTGCGGCGCGCATGGCGGAGATACTGGGCAAACCGCTCGAAACCATCGATCTCGGCGGCGGCCTCGGTATTCCCTATTTCACCGGGGAAACACCGCTCGATCTCGCGGCGGTCAACGCCGCCATTCCAGACCTCAGGGCGCTGATGCAGGCGCATCCGCTGATTGCCGATGCCCATGTCATCGTCGAACCCGGCCGCTTCCTGGTGGGGCCTGCGGGCATCTATGTGGCCGAAGTCAATTCGGTGAAGACCTCGCGCGGCACCACCTTCGTGGTGACGGATGGCGGCATGCACCACCATCTGGCGGCCTCGGGCAATCTTGGCCAGATCGTCAAGCGCAATTACCCCATCGTCGCACCGGCCATGATGCAGGCAGACTATGACGAGACCGCAACCATCGTTGGCCCTCTCTGCACACCGCTCGACACGCTCGCCCGCAATGCGGCCCTGCCGAAGTTGAAGGCCGGCGATCTCATCGCCTTCCTGCAATCAGGAGCCTATGGCGCAACCGCCAGCCCAGCGGGTTTTCTCAGCCATCCGGCGGCGAAGGAAGTGCTGGTTGAGAATGGTGCGTTTGAGGTGATCGGACGTTGAGGACGTGAGGTAGCGAAAACCTGACGCGGTTTTCCTACGGGCACACATGTGACTGCTGACATCGGAGCTTCCTCCAAACCTCATTCCTGTACTCGTCCCAGGAATGAGGGAGAGAGCAGCGCCAGTCACCGCCGCAACAACCTGTCCCCGACCGCGAATTTCGATTTCAGCAGACACTCATCATACTCCGCCTCGGCATCGGAATCGAACACGATACCGCCGCCGACGTTGAAGACGGCGCGGCCTTCATCGAACAGGGTAAGCGTGCGGATCGCCACCGAAAAGCGCATCTCAC
Source organism: Rhizobium nepotum 39/7 (assembly GCF_000949865.1). Classification (GTDB taxonomy): domain Bacteria; phylum Pseudomonadota; class Alphaproteobacteria; order Rhizobiales; family Rhizobiaceae; genus Agrobacterium; species Agrobacterium nepotum. Next base: position 73,137 of record NZ_JWJH01000016.1, read on the forward strand.
CAGCAGGAGACATGAAGCCGATCGCGCCGCAATAGGCGTCGCGTGGCGTCTGTTCCAGTTCGCGCAGGATTTTCATCGCCCACATTTTCGGTGCACCGGTGACAGAGCCACAGGGAAACAGCGCCGCGAAAATATCCTCCACCGTCGCGTCAGGCAAAAGCTTCGCCCGCACATGGCTGACCATCTGGTGCACGGTCGGATAGGTCTCGATATCGAACAGCCGCGGCACATCGAGACTGCCAACCTCGGTGATGCGGGAAATATCGTTGCGCAGCAGATCGACGATCATCCGGTTTTCCGCCAGCGTCTTTTCATCCGCAAGCATCGCCGCGATGATCGCCCGGTCCTCTTCCGCATCGGCCCCGCGCGGCGTCGTTCCCTTCATCGGATGGGTTTCGATGAAGCCCTGACCATCGACCGCGAAAAACAACTCCGGTGAGCGCGACAGGATGACCGGGCCGCCAAGATCGACCAGCGCGCCATATTTTACCGGCTGGCGTTCGACCAGCGACCAGAAGGCCGTGAGCGGATTACCGGACCAGCCCGCATGAACGGGCATGGTCAGGTTGCCCTGATAACAGTCGCCCCGGCGAAGATGCTCGTGCAGCCGCTCGAAACGCTGGCGATATTCCGCAAACGTCCATGCGGGCGTGGGGTCGGAAAGAAACGCATCCGCATCCGGCAGGTTTTGGGGACGCGCAAACCGTCCCTCATCCGGCTGCGGACCGGAGAAGACGCCGAAACGCAGAAACGGCACATTGCGGGGTTGCGAAGCCGATGGCGCAAGTTTCGGCTCGAACAGGAAACCCGCCTCGTAGGACATATAGCCGGCAAGATATTTCCCGGCGCGGCGCAGCTGCTCCATACGCTTCAGCGCGGCAAAAAACGCCTCGGGCTCGTCCGCGACGATGATCTCCTCCGGCTCGGTGAAGGCTGTCACCGTGCCGGTCGTGTCATCCCGGAAAAGAACGTAAGGCGCATGTGCCAAGGAAAAAATCCGTAGGGGGTAAATCGGGGAACTTCAGGTCGGCGGAAAAAAACCTCTCCGTCGTCACCCTCGGGCTTGTCCCGAGGATCTGCCGCCCGTCGACTTTAGCTATCTCGGCAAATCCTCGGCACGGGGCCGAGGATGACGTCGAGTGTGGAAGAAAGGTTCGCCGTCTCCATTAAACCGGGTCTATGTCGCCCCGCGCCCACATTTCGATGGTTTCCGCATAAAAATCGGCGAAACGGCCTTCCTCGATCGACTTGCGGATACCCTGCATCAGCTCCTGGTAATAGGCAAGATTGTGCCAGGAGAGCAGCATGCCGCCCAGCGCCTCGTTGGAGCGCGTGAGATGATGCAGATAGGCGCGGGAATAATCGCGCGAGGCCGGGCAATTGGACTGCTCGTCCAGCGGGCGCATATCCTCGGCGTGGCGGGCGTTACGGATATTGACCCTGCCACGGCGGGTGAAGGCAAGTCCGTGGCGGCCGGAGCGGGTCGGCATCACGCAGTCGAACATGTCGATGCCGCGCGCCACCGATTTCAGGATATCGTCAGGCGTGCCGACGCCCATCAGGTAACGCGGCTTTTCGGTGGGCAGCACCGGCAGCGTGATGTCGAGCATGCCGAGCATCACTTCCTGCGGCTCGCCGACAGCCAGCCCGCCGACCGCATAACCCTTGAGATCAAGCTGCTTCAGCCCTTCGGCCGAACGGATGCGCAGATCCGGCTGGTCACCGCCCTGCACGATGCCGAACATGGCCTTGCCGGACTGCTCGCCGAAGGCGACACGGCAGCGTTCCGCCCAGCGCAGCGACATTTCCATGGCACGCTCGATTTCCTTGCGCTCGGCCGGCAGCGCAATGCATTCGTCGAGCTGCATCTGGATGTCCGAATCGAGCATGCCCTGAATTTCGATCGAACGTTCCGGCGACATGTGGTGCAGCGAACCGTCCACATGGCTCTTGAAGGTCACGCCCTTCTCGTCCAGCTTGCGCAGGCCCGAAAGCGACATGACCTGGAAGCCGCCGCTGTCGGTGAGGATCGGGTGCGGCCAGCGGATCAGCTCATGCAGGCCGCCAAGCCTTGCCACGCGCTCCGGACCGGGCCGCAGCATCAGGTGATAGGTATTGCCGAGAATGATATCGGCTCCCAGCTCACGCACCTGATCGAGATACATGGCCTTGACGGTGCCGACGGTGCCAACAGGCATGAAGGCGGGCGTGCGGATGACACCGCGCGGCATGGCAACTTCGCCAAGGCGCGCGCCGCCGCTCGTGGCTTTCAGGGTGAAGGTGAATTTCTCGTGCATCAGTTCTTCCGGAACAACAGGCTGGAATCGCCATAGGAATAAAAACGGTATCCGGTTTCGATGGCATGCGCATAAGCGTCACGCATCGTCTCGAGACCGCAAAAAGCCGAAACCAGCATGAACAGCGTCGATTTCGGCAGGTGGAAATTGGTCATCAGAATATCGACCGCCCTGAAGCGGTATCCGGGCGTGATGAAGATGCCCGTGGCGCCCGACCATGGGTGAATGACGCCATTCTCGTCGGTGGCGCTTTCGATCAGCCGCAGCGACGTGGTGCCGACTGAGACGATACGCCCGCCGCGTGCCTTGACGGCATTGAGCTTTGCCGCAGTTTCTTCCGAAACATGGCCGATCTCGAAATGCATCTTGTGATCGTCGGTATCGTCGGACTTCACCGGAAGGAAGGTGCCTGCCCCAACGTGAAGCGTCACGAAATGCCGCTCTATCCCGGCATTGTCCAGCGCTTCGAACAGGGCCGGCGTGAAATGCAGCCCGGCGGTGGGTGCGGCGACTGCGCCCTTCTCGCGGGCGTAAATGGTCTGGTAGTCGATCTGGTCCTGTGCGTCTTCCGGCCGTTTGGCGGCGATATAGGGCGGCAGCGGAATGTGGCCGACGGAGGCGATCGCCTCGTCCAGCACCGGGCCGGAAACGTCGAAAAGCAGCGTGATTTCGCCCTCATCGCCCTTTTCCTCGACGGTGGCTTCGAGGTGGGCAAGGCCGCAGGCATTGTCGCGCTCGTAACCGAAACGGATGCGGTCGCCCGCTTTAATGCGCTTACCGGGTCGCGCGAAAGCCTTCCAGCGCGATTGGTCGGCGCGCATGTGCAGCGTGGCGGAAACCGCCGTCTCCGGCGCGCCTTCGCGCAGCCGCACCCCTTCAAGCTGGGCGGGAATGACGCGCGTATCGTTGAACACCAGCGCATCGCCGGGCTTCAGAAAGGATATCAGGTCGAAGACGCGATGGTCTTCCATGCGGTTGGCATCCGGATCGACCACCAGCAGGCGCGCGCTATCGCGCGGGTTCGCCGGGCGAAGGGCGATATTTTCCTCGGGCAGATCGAAATCGAACAGGTCTACACGCATTGCAACGGCTCTCGAAAATATCAAAACCCGCCTCGCAGCAACTGCCGGCGGGTCGTTATTGGTGAAGAGGCCTCCTCACCTCGGCGTCATCCTCGGGCTTGACCCGAGGATCCACGTCGGCGGGTGATGGATCCTCGGGTCAAGTCCGAGGATGACGCCGAGTGCGAGGAACACTCAATCAGCAAAATATCCACCCGCCCTGCGGCCAAGCAAGGCGGGAGAAACTCTCTATCCTCAGGCTGCCGAAGCAAGCTTGATGGAAACGATCGAATCGGGGTCCTTCACAGGCTCGCCGCGCTTGACCTTGTCGATGGCTTCCATGCCTTCGATGACCTGGCCCCACACGGTGTACTGCTTGTTCAGCCAGGGCGAATCGGTGAAGCAGATGAAGAACTGCGAATTGGCAGAGTTCGGGCTCTGCGAACGGGCCATCGAGCAGGTGCCGCGCACATGCGAGATCGCGGAGAATTCAGCCTTGAGGTCCGGCTTGTCGGAGCCGCCCATGCCGGCGCGGGCCGGGTTGAAGCTTTCCGAGCCCTTCTTGCCAAACTTCACGTCGCCGGTCTGGGCCATGAAGTCTTCGATGACGCGGTGGAAAACGACGCCGTCATAAGCGCCTTCCGACACGAGTTCCTTGATGCGGGCAACGTGGCTAGGGGCAACTTCCGGAAGCAGCTGGATGACGACCTTGCCGGTCGTCGTTTCCATGATGATCGTGTTTTCCGGATCCTTGATCTCGGCCATGATTATTCTCCTCTGTTCGGGCTCTATTGCCCTACCTTACTTTTTGCCGACAGTGACCTTGATCATCCGGTCGGGGTTGGAAACTTCGCCGTTACCGCCGGCGCCGCGCTTGATCTTGTCCACGGCTTCCATGCCGGACACGACCTTGCCGACCACGGTATATTGGCCGTTCAGGAACGGACCGTCGGCAAACATGATGAAGAACTGCGAATTGGCGGAATTCGGATCCTGCGAGCGGGCCATGCCGACCACGCCGCGCGTGAACGGTGTCTTGGAGAATTCGGCCGGAATATCGGCCAGGTCCGAGCCGCCGGTGCCGGCGCGCTGGGCGTTGAAACCCTTCTCCATGTTGCCATATTGCACGTCGCCGGTCTGCGCCATGAAACCGTCGATGACGCGGTGGAACGCCACGTTGTCATAAGCGCCCTTTTTCGCCAGCGCCTCGATCTGCGCCACATGCTTGGGCGCGACCTCAGGCATCAGCTCGATGACGACAGGGCCGTCCTTCAGCTGAACGGTTAGAAGTTCGGCGGCCGAAGCGAAGGTGCTGGCGGCAAGCGCGCCCGCAAACAGGGCGCCGGCAAAGGCAAATCGAACGAGTTTCATCGGATTGGCTCCAGAATGTAGGGCTGAAGTCAGCGCTTCAGCTTGGCGTTGAGGGCTTCAAGCACGGCTTTGGGAACGAAGGCGTCCACGTTGCCGCCCATGGCGGCGATCTGCCGGACCAATGTGGCTGTAATGGGTCGCGACGACGTACCCGCCGGCAGGAACACGGTCTGGATATCAGGCGCCATCTGGCGGTTCATGCCGGCCATCTGCATTTCATAATCGAGATCAGTGCCGTCGCGCAGGCCGCGCAACAGAAGATGCGCGCCGTGCTGGCGCGCGGCATCGACGACCAGATTGTCGAAGGAAACGACCTCCATACGCGCCACCTCGCCCGGCAATGTCTCGGAAAGGGCCTGGTTTATGAGCGCCGCCCGCTCCTCGAAGCTGAACAGCGGTGCTTTTCCGGGATGGATGCCAACGGCGACGATGACTTTCGAAGCCACGTTCAGCGCCTGGATAAGCACATCCAGATGTCCGTTGGTCATCGGATCGAAGGATCCTGGATAAAAGGCAATCGTCATATCGCTCTCAGGTGGTGGGCGTTATGTGCCGCCTTTTGTCATGGAGACGGGCGCGGCGCAAGACTTTTGCAACCTGGCCCTCCATCCAAGGCGATCTGAACCACGGATGAATGCGCCGTTCAGTGCGGTTTCAGGGCTCATTTGTATAAATACACACCATAAGGAAACCGAAACGCCCCTCACCCGTTAAGCATCCGGAGAAATGAAAATGCTGGCCTTTATGATCGTCCTTTCGATCACCGCATCATTCGCAGCCGAGTATCTTTTCCTCGAATGAGGCCCACCGCCAGTTTCCTGAACGCCAGATGAACAGGCCATTCAAGGAAGTTTCACAGGCGCGATGCTAATCGATTTTTAAGATTGACGCGGAACATGGTTGGACGTGGCGCGTTAACGACAAACCAAAGGAACAGACAGATGTTTGTAAGAGAAAAACAGTCTACTTCGGCGAAAATCAGCGTCATCAGCACAGCCTGGACAGTACTGGTCATCGCAATGGTAGCAACGACGTTTAGCCTTTATGAACAAAAGCCTGATGCACAGGGACCGGACTACCAGCAGATGACTTCCCGTTCCCAGTACATGAACTATTATTGATAAAAGCGAGGAGTTCCTCGCAACACACACGGAGACGATCTCATGTTCACATTTCTGACGTTGCTGCTTGCCCTGATCAGCATTATGTTCGTGACATCGATGATCACCGCCGTCGCCGAGATGCGGCGGGAAGACGAGGAATTCAAGGCCGTGGTCCGGCGCGATCGTGCTTTCTGACCGCGCCCTCTGATCGCAGGAAACCGGCTTACACACCTTTCGAAATGTGATTCTTTGCAACCGCCTGGCCGCTCCGGGCGGTTTTATTTTGCCGCCTTACAGGCCGGAACGGCGAAGATGCCGGCGCAAAAACATGGGCCCAATCACATAACCGTTTTCAAAACCCCGTTTTTCCAAGGCAAATTCCCTTCAATTTCCCTTTGGATTGATTTAAGGAACGCCGATACGTTGCGGGCCGGAGAGCTGGCGACCGCGATGATGTTCCTGTGAGGTTTGCATAAAGATGCTCGATTCCCTGAGAAATGCTTCTCGAACCATGGCAGCCAAGCTGCTGCTTCTCCTGCTTGTTGTTTCTTTTGGCGTCTGGGGCGTCTCCGCATCGCTTGTCACCGCCAATTCGCATGCGGTCATGACCGTGGGCGACCAGACGGTCAGCCCCGAGGAATTCCGCCTCGCCTATCAGCGTCAGGTTTCCGATCTCAGCCGCCAGTTCGGCACGAGGCTGACGACCGAGCAGGCCAAGGCCTTCGGCATCGACCGCCAAGTGTTCAGCCAGCTTGCGGCGGGCGCCTCCCTGGACGAACTGGCCTCGAAGATGAATCTCGGCCTTTCGGAAGACCGTCTCGCCAACCTCATCGCCGAAGACCCGGCCTTCCGCTCGGTCAACGGCCAGTTCGATCGTAATCTGTTCAGCGAGCGCCTGCGCAATTCCGGCTTCCGCGAGGACGACTACATCAAGGAACGCAGCAAGGTTGCGGTCAGAAGCCAGATCGTCGAAGCCGTTTCCGACGGTTTCACGGCACCACAGGTGCTGGTGGATGCGCTGAAACAATACCGCAACGAGCAGCGCTCGGTCGATTACGTCATCCTGTCCAACGCCGTCATTCCACCCGTCAAGGCGCCGGGCGAAGACGTGCTTGCACCCTGGTTCGAAACCAACAAGACGAAATATCGCGCGCCTGAATTCCGCAAGTTCACCTATGTGAAGCTGGAGCCGTCCGATATTGCCGATCAGGCTTCGGTGACGGATGCGCAGATCGCCGATTATTACAACAGCCACAAGGACAGCTTCCGCACGGCCGGCCGCCGCACGGTGGAGCAGCTGACCTTCCCGGACAAGGAAATGGCCGAAGCCGCCGCCGAGCAGATCCGCCTCGGCAACACCACCTACGATCAGGTGGTGAAAGATCAGGGCAAGACCGCCTCCGACGTGACGCTCGGCGAATTCACCAGGGACACGATCCCCGACCAGTCGATTGCCGATGCGGCTTTCGCCGTCCAGAAGGATGGCGGCGTATCTGCGGTCGTCGCGGGCTCCTTCGGCCCAGTCATCCTGCGCGTCACCGGCATCAAGCCGGAAACCACCCGCACGCTCGAAGAGGCGAAAGAGGATATCCGCAAGGACCTCGCCACCACGGCCGCCGCCGAAGAAGTCACCAATGTGCATGATCGTTACGAAGACCTGCGCGCCGGCGGTTCCTCGCTTGCCGATGCGGCAAAGCAGCTGAACCTCAAGCCCGTCACCATCGACGCCATCGATGCCGCCGGCCTTGATCAAAAGGGCGACGCCATTCAGGGCCTGCCCTCGCCGCAGCTCGCGCAGGAAGTCTTCAAGACCGAACCCGACACCGAAGCCCTGCCGATCAATCTCGGCCGCGAAGGTTATATCTGGTTCGACGTCACCCAGATCATTCCCGCCCGCGACCGCACGCTTGCCGAAGTGCGCGACGATGTCGTGGCCGACTGGACGGCGGAGCAGCAGCGCAACGCGCTTGCCGCCAAGGCCGACGAGCTGAAGGCACGCGTCGAAAAGGGTGAGACGCTCGCGGCTATCGCCGGCGAACTCAGCCTCGCCGTCGAGCAGAAATCCGGCCTGCGCCGCACCAGCGAGGATGCGATTTTCGGCCGGCAAACGATCACGGCGGTTTTCTCCGGCGCTGAAGGCATGACAGGCGCTGCGGCCGACGCCGACGGCTCCAGCCGTATCCTCTTCAAGGTCACGTCGGTCGACACCAACGCGCCTGCCGATGCGCTTGCCAATGACGACCAGCAATTCACCGCCATCGCCCGCGCGGCCGGCGACGACATGCTCGACCAGATGGTCAACCGCCTGCAGAACGACTACGGTGTCACCATCAATCAGGCCCTCGCCGATCAGGCGATGGTCGGTTTCTAACCGGGGGCGGAAACGATGGCCGAACTGAAGCCGCTGATCGCCAAGGTCGCAAACGGGGAAAGCCTGAACCGTGAGGAATCGCGGGCCGCCTTCGACATTCTGATGTCGGGCGAGGCCACCCCGTCGCAGATCGGCGGTTTCCTGATGGCGCTGCGCGTGCGCGGCGAGACGGTGGACGAGATCGTCGGCGCCGTCTCCTCCATGCGCGCGCGCATGCTGCCGGTTTCGGCCCCAGCCAATGCCATCGACATCGTCGGAACCGGCGGTGACGGCATCGGCACCTATAATATCTCGACGCTTGCCTCGATCATCGTCGCCGGTACCGGCCTGCCGGTCGCCAAGCACGGTAACCGGGCGCTGAGTTCCAAATCCGGAACGGCGGATGCGCTCTCCGCGCTCGGCGTGAAACTCGATATCGGTCCTGATCTCATTGCCCGCTGCATCGGCGAGGCGGGCCTTGGTTTCATGTTCGCGCAGCTGCACCATTCCGCCATGCGCCATGTCGGCCCGAGCCGCGTCGAACTCGGCACACGAACGATCTTCAACCTGCTCGGCCCCCTCTCCAACCCGGCGGGCGCCAAGCGCCAATTGCTCGGCGTATTCTCACCGCGCTGGCTGGTGCCGCTTGCCGAAGTGCTGCGCGATCTCGGCTCGGAAAGCATCTGGGTCGTGCACGGCGACGGCATGGATGAGGTCACGACGACAGGCGTCACCCATGTGGCGGCGCTGGAAGATGGCAAGATCCGTACCTTCGATCTGACGCCGAAGGATTTCGGCGTCGAACCCGCCGCGATGGATGATCTGAAGGGCGGCGACGGCATTGCCAATGCGGCAGCGCTGCGCGAAGTTCTGTCCGGCAAGCGCAACGCCTATCGCGATGTATCGCTGTGCAACGCGGCCGCAGCGCTCGTCATTGCCGGCAAGACCGAAACGCTTGGCGAGGCGATGACGATCGTCAGCGAGGCGCTCGACAGCGGAGCCGCAGCGGCAGCCCTCGACCGTCTGGTCGCCGTCTCCAACGAAACAGACCTCGAGCAGGCCGAGCATTAAAAGGAATGAGAGCGGGACCATGAGCGACATTCTCAAAAAGATCGAAATCTACAAGCGCGAGGAAATCGCCGCTGCCAAGGCGAAGGTTTCGCTTGCCGATCTCAAGGCGATGGCCGCCGGCCAGACCGCGCCGCGCGGTTTTTACAACGCGCTCAGGGCAAAGCAGGCTGACGGAAAATTCGGGCTGATCGCCGAAATCAAGAAAGCCAGCCCCTCCAAGGGCCTGATCCGTCCGGATTTCGATCCGCCGGCGCTGGCTGCGGCTTACGAGGCGGGTGGCGCTGCCTGCCTTTCCGTGCTGACGGACACGCCGAGCTTTCAGGGCGCGCCGGAATTCCTGACCGCCGCCCGCAATGCATGCTCGCTGCCGGCGCTGCGCAAGGATTTCATGTTCGACACCTATCAGGTGCATGAGGCCCGCGCCTGGGGCGCGGACTGCATCCTTCTCATCATGGCGTCGCTCTCCGACGATGAGGCGAAACGGCTGGAAGACGAGGCTTTCGCGCTTGGCATGGACGTGCTGGTCGAGGTCCACGATGCCGAGGAAACCGAAAGGGCGCTGAAGCTCTCCTCACCGCTTCTCGGCATCAACAACCGCAATCTGCGCACCTTCGAGGTCGGTCTCGAAACCAGTGAAAAGCTGGCTGGCCTCGTGCCGGCGGACAAGCTGCTGGTCGGCGAAAGCGGCATCTTCACCTATGAGGATTGCCAGCGCCTCGAACGGAGCGGCATCCGCACCTTCCTCGTCGGTGAAAGCCTGATGCGCAAGGACGACGTTGCTGCGGCCACCAGGGCCCTGCTGACCGGCGAGACCGGCGTTCTGGCTGCGGAATGATCGCCTGATGAGCGAGGCGGGCAAGCTCACCCATATAGACGCCGCAGGCGAAGCCCATATGGTCGATGTCGGCGACAAGGCGGAAACCGTGCGTATCGCCGTCGCCGAAGGTTTCGTGCGGATGAAACCGGAAACGCTAACCCTCATTCGCGACGGCAATGCCAAGAAAGGCGACGTCATCGGCACCGCCCGGCTGGCGGGCATCATGGCCGCCAAGCAGACGGCCAGCCTCATTCCGCTCTGCCACCCTCTGATGCTGACCAAGGTGGCGGTGGACATCACCGAGGACCCTTCCCTGCCCGGCCTGCGGGTCGAGGCCATGGTGAAACTTTCCGGCAAGACCGGCGTGGAGATGGAGGCGCTGACCGCCGTATCCATCGCCTGCCTGACGATCTACGACATGGCGAAAGCCGCCGACAAGGCGATGGAGATCGTCAATATCCGTCTTCTCGAAAAGAGCGGCGGCAAATCCGGCGATTTCCGGCGACAGGAGATTTGAATGAAGCCGCTGCTGCCCGTGGATGAGGCCATAACGCGCCTTCTGGAGGCGGCGGTTCCGGTGGCGGACGAAGAGACCCTGCCGCTCGCCGAATGCGACGGCCGCGTGCTTGCGGCCGACCTTGCGGCACGTCTGACCCAGCCGCCCTTCAACGCCTCGGCCATGGACGGCTATGGGCTGCGCAGCGCCGATGCGCCCGCAATCGGCTCTGTCCTCACCGTCATCGGCCAGGCCGCCGCCGGCCACGCCTTTTCCGGGACAGTGGGGCAAGGTGAGGCCGTGCGCATCTTCACCGGCGCGCCGGTTCCGACAGGTGCAGACACCATTCTCATTCAGGAAGACGCCGAACTTCTCGGCGACGGCAAGATCCGCACCGCCTTCGAAGTCACCGCCGGGCGACATATCCGCCCGCGCGGACAGGATTTCGCCGAGGGTGAAACGGTACTGAACTCCGGCCGTGAACTCGGTTTTACCGATCTCACCGTCGCAGCCGCGATGAACCACGCCACGCTTGCCGTCTATCGCAAGCCGCTCGTCGCGATCCTTGCCACCGGCGACGAATTGTTGCCGCCCGGAAGCACGCCCCTGCCCGCCCAGATCATCGCCTCGAACACCTTCGGTATCGCCGCCCTTGCGCGGGCAGCAGGTGCCGACGTTCTCGATCTCGGCATCATCGCCGATAATGATGCCTTGATCCGCGCCGCCATCGGCAGGGCCGTCGCGGCAAAGGCGGATGTGCTGGTAACGCTCGGCGGTGCATCGGTCGGTGACCACGATCTCGTGCAGGCGGCGTTGAAGGCAGAAGGCATGCAGCTCGATTTCTGGCGCATCGCCATGCGCCCGGGAAAACCGCTGATGGTCGGCGTCATCGACACCATGCAGGTTCTGGGCCTGCCCGGAAACCCGGTCGCGAGCCTCGTCTGCGGCCTGCTGTTCCTCGAACCGCTGCTCCGCCGAATCGCCCGTCGCGCGCCCGTGCAACGGACTGCCACCGCCCGCACCGCGACGCCGCTGAAAGCGAACGACCACCGGCAGGATTATCTGCGCGCCCGTTTCCACACCGACGAGAACGGCGTTCTGGTGGCGGAGGCCTATACCAAACAGGATTCGTCGATGATGAAACTGCTGGCCCATTCCGACGGGTTGATCGTGCGACAGCCGCATGCGCCGGCGGTGGAGGCAGGAGCGGAATGCCCGGTGATAAGGCTAAGAGCCTGACGCGCAAGCGTTGCGACGGCGAGCGAAACAACGCATTGTTTCAAAAGCTTGCCGGGTTTCCACCACAAGTAGTCGCAGCAATGAGACAGGCCGCATCCGACCGCGTTGAGACGCCCCAATAAAACTGTAACGTTGCTGTATCGGGACTTGCGCGAAGAAATTCGTTGCCTATACACGACGTCTTTGCCAAATGAAAAACGCCCCGCCGCGCCAATTTCCCAACTATCGCCATACGTTGTTGTATCAAAATAAATCACCCGAATCTCGTTATCGGGATTGACAGAATAAATGCGATACTGGCACCAAGACGAACAGTAGAGACCAAAAAACTACGGAACTCCCTGAAACTGAGAATTACTTATAATTATCAATTAAATAAGATAAATATCACCAAATTTGAAAAATCCCGTGATAAAAATTAGTTTTTCATAAATTAAGCTTTCCAAAACGGGCCATGTAATAATAATCATAGTCGATAAGCAGACTCACTGGAGTTTCTTGATGAATACGGCATCCACGCCCAAAACCACGGGGCCCGACATTGCCGGGCAGATTGCCTACGCCATGCGGACCATGGGTGTTTCGCCAATCCCGCGCAATTACAGCCTGTTTTACGAAGCCTATATCGGCTCGAACCCGGCTTTGACGAAGGATCTGGCCGCGCTCGGAAGTCGGGTCACGCAGGAGGATCTGGACGAACTATCCACGCGTCACGGCGAAGGCAATCCCACGGGGTCGATCGACGACGCGCACGAGAAGCTGCGGCGTGAACTGGAAGCCCTGCTCGGAACGCTGAGGCGCGAGCAATCCTCCATCGAGAACTACAACCGAATTCTCGGAGAAACGCGCCAGCGCATCGACGACAAGACTGTTTCGAGCGCCAATATTCTGAGGAATGCGGTTTCATTGCTGGCAGAGGCTACGGGTTCGAAGATCATCGATGGCGAAAAGGCGTTCAACGACGTCAACCGCCACGCCGAGGAAATGCATCAGGTACGCCTGGAGCTGGATGAATACAAACGCATCGCCAATACCGACTCGCTGACGCGTCTTTCCAACCGGCGCGCTTTCGACGACAGGCTGGCTTCCGTCTATGACAGCTCCATCGGCTTGCAATATACGACGCTCGTCCTGCTCGATATCGATCATTTCAAGCGGATCAACGACACGTTCGGCCATCCGGTCGGCGACAAGATACTGGCCACCGTCGCCTCCGTCATCCGCGCCAATGTCCGCAAGGACGGTTTCGTCGCCAGAAGCGGCGGCGAGGAATTCGCCATCATTCTTGATGGCAACACGCCGGAAGAGGTCATGGTGATTTGCGAGCGCATTCGCCTGTCGCTGGAAAGCACGCCGTTCCGCAATTCGAGGTCGGGCGCCGACTACGGCACGGTGACGATCTCGATCGGTTTTGCCTCCGCCTCGCAGGCCAACAATCCGGGCGAACTCTATGGCCATGCCGATATGGCGCTCTACCACGCCAAGGAAACCGGCAGGAACCGCTCCGTCTTTTACGAGGACGGCATGCAGAAGAACTATGTCGGCAAGAACTGGCTGATTTATCGGACGTGAGAAGGACGACAAGCTCGAGAATATCTCTGCCGTCATGCCGGACCTGATCCGGCATCCAGCCACGGCGAGTATGCGCCGTGAGAAGAGCCTTACGCGATCAAGGACTTGATCGCACTGGACCCCGGACTAGATCCGGGGTGACGATGTGTGAGGATGCTGCGTCTGCCAAGTACGCAGGTGCTGCGACGCGTTCCAGGTAGCCTGATCACCGTTTGATCCGGACGCGCATCACATCCCCTTCACCACATGGTCTTCGCCGCCCGCACGGCCCATTCCCGATCATAGGTTTCCTGATCGAACTCGGTCTTTGCGGCTTTGAGCAGGCTGCCGGGCGTGGGCAGCGACGAGGGATCGACGAAATTGTCGGAGTTCCACAGTTCCGAGCGCATCAGAGCCCTGGCGCATTGGAAATAGACCTCGTTTATCTCGACCACGATGACGGTGCGCGGATGTTTGCCGTCCATTTCAAAGCTTTGCAGGAGATCGGGAGCGACCGAAACGTTTGCCCGGCCGTTGACGCGCATCGTCGTATTCGAGCCGGGGATGAGGAACATCAGCGCCACACGCGGATCGCGCACGATGTTCAAAAGTGAATCGACGCGGTTGTTGCCGCGCCAGTCCGGCAGCAGCAGGGTCCTGTCGTCAGCCACCCGCACCACGCCGCCCTTGTCGCCGCGCGGCGAACAGTCCATGCCTTCAGGCCCGACCGTCGCCAGCGCGAGAAACGGCGACGCCTCGATCATCCGCCTGTATTCGGCCGTGAGCGCGGCTGTCACCTTGGCCATCGATGCTTCGCTGGTGCCATCGTAAATGGCCTTCAATTCCTCGACCGTGCGAATGATCGTCATGTCCGCTCCAATTCCTTGAATTCGATGTAGCGCCGAAAACGCGGAGTTTTACTCCTCCGCCGCCTCCGCCTTTTCCCGCTCCGCCCGTTCGCGCGCGGTGCGGGCGGCGACGAGGTCGGCAGGCTGTGCATTGCCGCGGATCAGCGAACGGCCCGCATAGATGCCGCCGACGACTTCCATAGCGAAACGTTCCTCGTCGCGGTCGCGGAATTCCTCCACCAGACGGGCGGCGTCTTCCCGCTCCTCGCCCATGGCGCCAAGCACTTCCTCGCTGAAATTCATCGCCGATTCCAGCGTCTCGCGGATCTGGTAATCCACGCCAGCCTTCAGAAGATCGAGTGCGTGGCCACGGTCATAGGCACGGGCAAGAACGGGAACCAGCGGAAACTCATGCTTTACGATTTCCGCGATCCGGATGGCCGCTTCCTTGTCGTCGACGCAGATCAGCACCGCACGCGCGGTGCTGGCACCGGCGGCATGCAGGATTTCCGCCCGCGAGCCGTCGCCATAATAGACCTTGAAACCGAATTCCGCCGCATCGCGCACGAAATCGGCATCCTTGTCGATCAGCGACAGCGTGTAGCCGCGCGCCAGAAGCGGCTGGCTGACGATCTGGCCGAAACGCCCGAAGCCGATCAGCAAAATGCTGCCTTCGACATTTTCCGGCACATCGAGATCGTCGGTATTGGGAACCGCCGCCGGCACCAGCCGGTCGTGGAGAATGACCATCAGCGGCGTCAGCACCATGGAGATGATGATGGTCGCGGTCAGGATGGCGTTGGCTTCGCGATCGAGAATGCCAGCGCTGACGGCGGCCGAATAGAGCACGAAGGCGAATTCGCCGCCCTGCGCCATCAGCACCGCCCGTTCCAGGCTTTCGCGCCGCGTGGTGCCGAGCGCCCGCGCCACGCCGTAGATCAGGAAAGCCTTGAGCAGCATGTAGCCCGCGACGCTGACGACAACGAGCTGCCAGTTGGAGGCGATGACGGCAAGATCGATCGCCATGCCAACGCCAAGGAAGAACAGGCCGAGCAGAATGCCGCGAAACGGCTCGATATCCGCCTCAAGCTGATGGCGGAACGATGATTCGGACAAAAGCACGCCGGCGAGAAACGCGCCCATGGCCATGGAAAGACCGCTGACCTGCATCAACAGCGCCGAACCGAGCACCACGAGCAGGGCGGCAGCCGTCATCACCTCGCGCGCGCCGGAGGCCGCCAGCAGCCGGAAGAAGGGGTTGAGAAGATAACGCCCGGCCAGAATGAGCGCGCCTACGGCGGCAAGCGCAATGCCGACGGAAACCCAGCGCTCCGAAGGTGTGACGTGTTCACCGCCCGCACCGAGGAAAGCGACCAACGCCAGAAGCGGCACGATGGCCAGATCCTCAAATAGCAGGATGGCGATGATGCGCTGGCCCTTGAGGCTGGACATGCTGTTGCGCTCCTGCAGCATCTGCATGACGATCGCCGTCGAGGTCAGCACGAAGCCGGTGCCGGCGACGAATGACATGATGAGCGGAAAGCCGAGACTGACGCCCACCATCGTCAGACCCGCCATGCAGACCAGCACCTGAAGCGCGCCGAGCCCGAAAATATCCTTGCGCATGGACCACAGCCGCGACGGCTGCATTTCAAGACCGATGATGAACAGGAACATCACCACGCCAAGTTCAGCGATATGGATAATGGCCTGCGGATCGGAAAAGAAACCGAAGCCGTATGGCCCGATCACGAGGCCGGCGGCCAGATAACCCAGCACCGAACCGAGGCCGATGCGCTTGAAAATCGGCGCAGCCACAACGCCCGCCGCCAAAAGCACGACCACCTGGGCCAGATCATTTCCGTTCGCTTCGACAGCCACACGCCACCCCGTTGAATTGATAGGACGAGGAAGTTCCCCTCACCTGTTTCTAGCGGGATAGCGGTTCCCTGCTCAAGCCCTTTTCAGCGAGCTGCCGTTCATAATCGGCAAACAGTGCGTCGCCGGTCTCACCCAGTTCCTTCAGGTATCTCCAGGTAAAAATACCGCTGTCGTGACCGTCGTCGAAAACGATACGCACGGCGTAATTGCCGGTCGCCGTCATGGCGCGGATAGCGACGTTGCGCTTGCCGGGAACGGTGATCTTCTGGCCGGGCCCGTGGCCCTGTACTTCCGCCGAGGGAGAAAGCACGCGCAGCATCTCGGCTGCGAGCCGATAAACGCTTCCATCATCGAAGGAAACGGTCAGTTCCCGCCGGTCTTTCGACACAAGCAGTTCAGTCGGCCAGGCATCACTCATTTTTCACTTCCGCAAGCTCGTCATATGCGTCAGAATTACGGACTTGCCTCGCGATAGGCAAGCCACTACATCAATTGGAAAGCACATGCCCGGCTTGTTTGCCCGGCGCATCGCGCAGTGAGGACGGAGACGTGAACAGTTTCCCCGGATCGCTCGAAAGAGCGCAGTCCCTGACGGAGAGCAGCGCACCGATGGTGGACCCCTTCGGCCGGTCCATCACCTATCTGCGCGTTTCCGTGACAGACCGCTGCGATTTCCGCTGTACCTACTGCATGTCCGAACACATGACGTTCCTGCCGAAGAAGGACCTTCTGACGCTGGAGGAACTCGACCGGCTCTGTTCCGTCTTCATTCAAAGGGGCGTGCGCAAGCTGAGGCTGACCGGCGGCGAGCCGCTGGTGCGCAAGAACATCATGATGCTGGTGAGGAACCTCGGCCGCCATATTGGCACCGGCGCGCTGGATGAGCTGACGCTGACCACCAACGGTTCGCAGCTTGCGAAATTCGCCGCCGAACTCGCCGATTGCGGCGTCAAACGCATCAATGTCTCGCTCGATACGCTGGACCCGCAGAAATTCCGCGAAATCACCCGCTGGGGCGATATCGACCGTGTGATGGAAGGGCTGGACGCCGCGCAAGCCGCTGGCATCAAGGTCAAGCTCAATGCCGTTGCGCTGAAGGACTTCAACGAGACTGAAATCCCTGAAATCATGCGTTTCGCCCATGGTCGCGGCATGGACCTGACGGTGATTGAGACCATGCCGATGGGCGAGATCGAGGAAGACCGCACCGACCGCTACCTGCCGCTTTCGAAACTGCGCGCCGATCTGGAACAAAGCTTCACCCTCATCGACAGCGACTACCAGACCGGCGGTCCCGCCCGTTACGTGACGGTGAAGGAAAGCGGCGGCCGGCTGGGTTTCATCACACCGATGACCCATAATTTCTGCGAAAGCTGCAACCGCGTCCGCCTCACCTGCACCGGCACGCTCTACATGTGCCTCGGTCAGGACGATGCGGCCGATCTGCGCACCGCGCTGCGCGCCTCCGATGACGACGCCTATCTTTCCAGCGCCATAGACGAGGCCCTTCTGCGCAAGCCGAAAGGCCATGATTTCATCATCGACCGCACCCACAAGCGCCCCGCCGTCGCCCGCCATATGAGCGTGACCGGCGGCTGAGCTTTTTTCTCCCGTTCCCCACCCATATAAACGGTTGAAATGCCGGCTTGGCCGTGCCACGTCTCTTGGCATGGAGGAATGCGCAGTCTGGCCCCGAAATCATCGCCCGCAGGCGACGGAGCAAAGCCGCGCATGGTCTGGGATCGTATGGAATGGCATTGACGGACAATACGCGCGGCGCCCTGCTGATGGCGCTCGCCATGGCAAGCTTCACGGCCAACGACGCCCTGACGAAATCCGTCACCCCCTATATCAATACCGGCCAGATCATGTTCGTGCGCGGCATCATGACAGTGGTGCTGGTCTATATCGCCGCCCGGCATTTCGGCGCATTGCGGCCGCTGAAAACCCTCATGCGGCCCATCATCATCCTGCGCTGTCTGTGCGAAGTCACGGCCGCCGTGCTTTATCTGACGGCGCTCGGCCTCATCGAATTTTCCAATGCATCGGCCATATTGCAGTCCCTGCCGCTGATCGTGACACTGGGTGCCGCGCTGTTCCTGCGCGAACCCGTCGGCTGGCGGCGCTGGGCGGCGATCATCGTCGGTTTCATCGGCGTGCTCGTCATCATCCGGCCCGGTCCTGAGGGTTTCACGTCAGGCGCGCTTTTGGTCGTCGCCTCGCTTGCGGTCACGGCGGCGCGCGATCTTCTGACCCGCAAGATGTATGCGGATGTCCCCTCGCTTGCCGTCACCGTCATCACCGCCTCCGTCAACATGGCGGTGGGCGGCCTGCTGATCCAGCCTTTCGGCGGCTGGCAGCCGATGAACTTCACGATCCTGTCGCATCTGGCCGCTTCGGCCGTTCTGGTGCTGATCGGCTATCAGGCGATTATTCTGGCGATGCGAACCGGCGAAATCTCCTTCGTCGCACCGTTCCGTTACACCAGCCTGCTCTGGGGCTTCATGATCGGCGTGTTCTTCTTCAACGAGAAGATCGACAGCTTCACGATCGTCGGCGCCGTGATCGTCATCGGTTCGGGCCTCTATACCTTCTACCGCGAGAGCCTGCGCAAGCGCTCGCAGATGGCCCAGCGCTCCGCCGCGACGCCGACCGCCGCAACCACGGTGCGGCCAGCTTCCGTAACGAAAGCTACTGTCACGGAAGAAGCGGGAGAATGACATGAAAAGCGCCCGTTTTATGAACAGGACCACCCCACCCCACATCATCACACTGGTCGTCATCGCGGGCGTCTCGGCCCTTTGCATGAACCTGTTCCTGCCCTCGCTCACCGCCATGGCGCTGTATTTCGAGACCGATTACGCCGTCATGCAATTTGCCGTGTCCGGCTATCTTGCCGCCACCGCCTGCCTGCAACTCCTCATCGGCCCGCTATCCGATCTGTTCGGACGCCGGCCCGTCATGCTCGCCAGCATCGCGCTGATGATCGTCGCCACGCTCGTCTGCATGCTGGCGCCTGATATCACCGTCTTCATGATCGGCCGTGTGGCGCAGGCGGCCATCGTCTCCGGTTTCGTGCTGGCGCGCGCCATCGTGCGTGACATGGTGCCGATGGAACAGGCCGCCTCGATGATAGGTTATGTGACCATGGGCATGTCTGTCGTGCCGATGGTCGGTCCCACGATTGGCGGGTTGCTCAACGATATTTCCGGCTGGCAATCGAGCTTCGCGCTTCTCGCCCTTCTCGGTGTCGGCATTCTGGCGCTCGCCTGGTTCGATCTCGGCGAGACCAACCACAACAGGTCGGGAAGTTTCTCGCAGCAGTTCCACGCTTGGCCGGAGCTTCTGCGCTCGCCGCTCTTCTGGGGATATGCGCTGACCTCGACCTTCTCGTCGGGCATGTTTTTTTCGTTTCTCGGCGGCGCACCCTTCGTCGGCAGCGTTCTTTACGGCCTTGCACCCGCCATGCTCGGCCTGCAATTCTTCTTCATGGCCAGCGGCTACATGCTCGGCAACTTCGTGTCCGGCCGTTATGCCAGCCAGATCGGCATCACCCGCATGATGCTGTCGGGCAATGTCATCGCCGTCGCCGGCATCCTGACGGCGATCCTGCTGCTCTCCATCGGGGCGGAAAGCGCCTATGCGTTTTTCGCGCCGCTCGCCCTCATCGGCGTTGGAAACGGCGTTACCCTGCCAAGCGCCAATGCCGGCATGGTCAGCGTCCAGCCGCATCTGGCAGGCTCCGCCTCCGGCCTCGGCGGCGCGATGACCATTGGCGGCGGTGCTGCACTTTCCGTGCTCGCCTCCTCCGTCCTATCAAGAGAAGACGGAACATGGCCGCTTCTTCTGGTGATGCTGGCGACCGGCCTTGTCGCCCTCCTCACCACCTATATCGTAAGGCTGCAGGAAAAGCGGCAATGACGGCCCGTTCTAAAATACCCGGTCTGGTGCTGGCGGGCGGCCTGTCGCGACGCATGGGCACCAACAAGGCGATGGTGATGCTGGGCAACGAGCCGCTGCTTTCCCATGTCGTCCGCCGTATCGCGCCACAGGTGTCGGATGTCACCATCAATGCCGCTAATGGCTGGGCCGAAAGCTTCGGTCTGCCCTTGCTGCCCGACACAGTGAACGGCCATGCCGGGCCGCTGGCCGGCGTTCTCTCCGGCATGCGCCATTTCCAGGGCCGTAAAGCCGGAGGAAGCCATTTCCTGACGGTGCCCGCCGACAGCCCGTTTTTCCCCGACGATCTCGTCGCCCGGCTTTGCGAACACATAGCTGACGATGCGATCGTCATCGCCGCCTCCAGCGGTCAGCTTCACCCCGTTTTCGCGCTATGGCCCGTGGCGCTCGCCGACGATCTGGAAGAGTGGCTGAAGAACGATGCAAATAGGCGTATCCGCGCCTATCTCGCCCGGCACGTCACGATCGGCATCGCCTTCCCGCCGCTGGAAACGGCAAAAGGCAGCCTCGATCCGTTCTTCAACATCAACACGCCGGACGAACTGGCGCTGGCACGACGCTATCTGGAGAGCATGGAACCATGACGGAGCAAAAGGTCTTCGGCATCGCCGGCTGGAAAAACTCGGGCAAGACCGGCCTTGCGGTGCGCATCGTCACCGAACTCACCGCGCGCGGCTACCGCGTCTCCACCATCAAGCACGCCCATCATGATTTCGATATCGACAAGGTCGGGGCCGATAGCTGGCGTCACCGGCAGGCCGGCGCGCATGAGGTCACCATCGTTTCCGGCACCCGTTTCGCCATCATGCATGAATTGCGCGGCGAGCCGGAACCGTCCTTCGCTGAAATCCTCTCCCGCCTCGCCCCCTGCGATCTCGTGCTGATCGAGGGTTACAAATACGAACCCGTGCCGAAGATAGAGGCGCGCCGGCTGGAGGCCGCGAAAACCGAACCGCTTGCTCCCACCGACCCACACATCATCGCAATCGCTGCCGATCACGCCGTGACGGACACCGCCCTTACCGTCTTCGATCTCGACGACACCGCCACCATTGCCGATTTCATCGAGAAGACGGTCGGGCTGGTGCGGGCGTAGAGAGGCGTTACCCCTCCTCCGTCATCCTCGGGCTTGACCCGAGGACCCACAACCCGGCGCGCCATGGATCCTTGGGTCAAGCCCACTACTGTCCGGTTTAAATCGGCTCCCAGTTGAACTGCATCTGGCGGAGGTCTTTTGTTGTTTCGGGCG
>NZ_JWJH01000017.1 GCF_000949865.1 Rhizobium nepotum 39/7
ACCGGACAGTAGTGGGTCAAGCCCGAGGATGACGTCGAATGTGTGGAGACGTTTGCATCTCCCCAAAATGAAAAAGCCGGGCGTTCGGCCCGGCTTCATCATTCCTTGAGACGCAATACCTATTCAAGGAAACCGGATGGGTTCACCGGCGTCGCATCCTTGCGAACTTCGAAGTGAACCTGAGGACGTTTGGCGCTGCCGGTCATGCCTGATGTGGCGATGGTCTGGCCGCGCTGAACCTTCTGGCCGCGCTGCACGTCGAGATTGGCGGCGTTGCCGTAAACGGTGACCTTGCCGTCGTCGTGGCGGACGAGCACGGTGTTGCCGAGCTGCTTCAGGCCGTTGCCCGCATAGATGACCACACCGTTTTCGGCGGCCTTGATCGGCGTGCCTTCCGGGACGGAGATGTTGATGCCATCGTTGCGGCTGCCTTCGACATTATCGCCGAAATTGTTGATGACCGCACCGCGAACCGGCCAGCGATATTTGCCGATGCCGGTGGATTCCGGAGCGATCGAGGCCATATCGGACTTCTTCTCGATGTCGCCGACGCTTGCCGTGGCAGCGGGAGCGGCAGGTATGGTCGCAGCGGCGGACGGAGCCTTGTAGGGTTCCGGCTTGGCGGATGCGGTTTCGACTGCCTTCGTCGCCTCCTTGGCGGGTACGGAGGCCGTCTTGATGGCGTCGGTCGAAGCACCGGGCATGGCGAGTGTCTGGCCGACACGGATGCTTTCGCTGGAAATGCCGTTCGCGGCCTTGAGCGCTGCAACCGACACGCCGTTTTCACGGGCGATCTTTGCCAGGCTGTCGCCCGGCTGAACCTTGTAGCCACCGCTTGGCGGCAGAGGCTTGCCGCCGGGAGGCGTGAGCTTGCCGTTTTCGGCGGAAACCTTGTCGCGAGCCGCCGTCTGCGTGGGCAATACGGCCACATTCTGCTCGGGACCGCGCAGCGGGGTCGGCTTGTCGCCGTTGCGGTTGAGCGCAATGTCGCTGGCCGCAGCCTTGGCGGCGTTGCGGGCCTGACCGAACTTCGGAATGAGGATAGACTGGCCAGCCTGCGCGGAAGCCGCGGTCTTCAGACCATTGACCCGCAGCAGTTCCTTTTCAGGAACGCCGTAGCGGTTGGAAATCGTGGCGATGCTTTCACCCGGACGCAGCGTCACTGAAGAAGCGCCATCCGTATGCCAGCCATTCTTGTCGGAACGGACGGTTGCAGTGGTGAGATTGTCGGTGGGAGCGGCGGCCTGCTGTGCGGGCGCTGCGAGAGACGGCGCGGCCTGTCGCTGCGCGGAAGGGAAAGGCTGGGCCATGGCGTCGTTGCGCGTCGCCGGATCGCGGCTTGCCACCGCCGTCGGTGCCGACAGCTCGGAGCGCTGGACCGGAGAGGCCGAAGCGGAGCGCGCCGTGGAAGGCTGGACGCCGCCGCCGTAACCGCCGGAGGACGGGTAGGAATTGGCCATGCCGGAATTTGCGGCCATGTTCTGGTTGGCGTAACCGCCCTGCGGTGTCGCAGAGGCGTAGCCGCCGTTCATGTCGCCTTGCGGAACCGGGACCTGCCCATAAGCACCGCCGCCCTGACGGGCTGGAATTGACGCCGTGGTCATCTTATCCGGTCCACTGGAAAAGAGGCCGCTGAACCGCGTTGCATCCGAGCTACAGCCCGTTGCGACGCTTGCCAGCAATGCCGCTGCGAACATTTTTGCGACTGATTTTCCGATTTTAGACGAATGTCTCATACGCATGACTCGATCTACACTGACGCCAACCCGCCGCATCGAGGTCGATCCGGCACAAATTTCACTTCTTGCAAGGTCCATTTCCCGATCCCGGGAATACCATGCGTCGATGTTTATGATTAAAGCGCGTTAGTGTTACCACGCCGTTAAAACGTTAAGCCGCTCGGCGCTTTTTTGACACTTCGATAACCATGACGAAAACCGGATGCGTCATGTTGGGACAATATTACGATGGAAAATCAGTTGGTTGTGATAATTTAGAATATTCTAAGACGAAAATTAATCGCCCTGGAAATTTTCATTTTGTCACAAATGCCGCGCAATATGGCTGCCAAGCGGCAGATAAGGCGCTTCGAACAGCTCTTCCTTCTCGAAGCGGCTGCCGGTCTTGGAAAAGCGGGTCATCACACAGCGGTCGCCTTCAAGGATGATCGGTGCGATCATCATGCCGCCGGAGACGATCTGCTCGGCGAAAAAGCGGGGCATGGTGGTGAAGGCGGCGGTGGAGACGATGCGGTCGAAGGTGCCTTCACCCACCAGACCATTGCTGCCATCCGCCTGGCGGATGACGACATTGCGGATGGAAAGATCGTCCAGACAGTTCTGCGCCTGCTGCACCAGCGTTTTGTAACGCTCAAGCGAAAAGACACGCTCCACCCGGCGCGCCATGATCGCCGTCATGAACCCGCTGCCGGTGCCGATTTCCAGCACACGTTGGCCCGGCTTCAATTGCAGGCGGGCGAGGATTTTCACCGCCATATCGGCGCCTTCCATGAAGGCACCGCAGTCGATCGGGATCGTCCGGCTGGAATAGGCGTCGGTCGCAAATTGCGGCGGCACGAATTTGGAACGCGGCGTCTGCTCGACCGCCGTCAAAAGGTCGAGGTCGGAAATCCCCTCGCCCCGCAGGCGGAGAACGAGAGCTGCAAAACCTTCCTTTTCGACCATGGCAGATTTCAATCGGCGACTCCGAATCCAAGCGCTTCCGCAACCCGATCCTTCACCGTGTAGTCCGTCAGGTCAAGCTTTAGCGGCGTGACCGAAATCTTGCCGTGTTTCAAAGCGTGGATATCCGTACCCTCACGGAAGGTGCCGAGGCGTTCGCCGAAGCGCAGCCAGTAATAGGGAAGACCGCGGCCATCCTTGCGTTCTTCCACCGTCAGGCCGAAATCAAGCTTGCCCTGCCCGGTGACAGATACACCCTGCACATCATCAGGTGCGCAATTGGGGAAATTGAGATTGAGGAAAGTGCCATCGGGCAGATCCACATTCATCAGCTTGCGCAAAAGATCCGGCGCATGCGTCTCGGCCACCTCCCACGGCACGGCGCGGCCTTCGCCATGGCTGAACGCCTGGCTGAGCGCGAAAGACCGCACCCCTTGCAGCGTGCCTTCGATGGCGCCGGCAATCGTGCCCGAATAGGTC
The DNA here is from genome assembly GCF_000949865.1 of Rhizobium nepotum 39/7. Taxonomy (GTDB): domain Bacteria; phylum Pseudomonadota; class Alphaproteobacteria; order Rhizobiales; family Rhizobiaceae; genus Agrobacterium; species Agrobacterium nepotum. Next base: position 3,162 of record NZ_JWJH01000017.1, read on the forward strand.
ACGTCATCAGCCATGTTGGCGCCGGCATTGACGCCTGACAGCACCAGATCAGGCTTTTCCGGCAGGACCTCACGGATGCCCATGATGACGCAGTCGGTCGGCGTGCCGCGCAGCGCGAAATGCTTGTCGGAAATCTTGCGCAATCTCAGCGGTTCGGAAAGCGTCAGCGAATGGGCAAGCCCGCTCTGATCGGTTTCCGGCGCGACGATCCAGACATCGTCGGACAGCGTGCGGGCGATACGCTCCAGCACCGCCAGACCTTCGGCGTGGATACCGTCGTCATTGGTCAGCAAAATCCGCATGTTTCTCTCCCGCTATTCTTTCATTCAAATGCGGGCATGCCCGCCGCCGCCGTTAGATCAAGCAGCTTTTTCAATCCGCTTCAGCCCGCCCATATAGGGCAGCAACACCTCGGGAATTGTGACCGAGCCGTCGTCGCTCAGATAATTTTCGAGAACCGCGATCAGGCAGCGGCCGACAGCCGTGCCGGAACCGTTCAGCGTGTGCACGAACTTCGTCGCCTTGTCGTCCTTGCCGCGATAGCGCGCATTCATGCGCCGCCCCTGGAAATCGCCGCAGACCGAGCAGGACGAGATTTCGCGATAGGTGTTCTGTCCCGGCAGCCACACTTCCAGATCGTAGGTCCTGCGGGCGCCGAAACCCATATCGCCGGTGCACAGCGTCATGGTACGGAAATGCAGGCCAAGACGCTTCAACACTTCCTCGGCGCAGGCCGTCATGCGCTCATGCTCGGCAACGGCGCTTTCCGCATCGGTGATGGAGACAAGCTCGCATTTCCAGAACTGGTGCTGGCGCAGCATGCCGCGCGTATCGCGGCCGGCAGAACCCGCTTCCGAACGGAACGAGGGGGTGAGCGCAGTAAAGCGCAGCGGCAGCTTTTCCTGGTCGAGAATTTCGCCTGACACGAGGTTGGTCAGCGTCACTTCCGCCGTCGGGATCAACCAGCGGCCATCAGTGGTCTTGAACAGATCCTCGGAGAACTTCGGCAGCTGGCCGGTACCGAACATCGCCTCGTCACGCACCATCAGCGGCGAGGAGACTTCCGTATAGCCGTGTTCGCTGGTGTGCAGGTCGATCATGAACTGGCCGAGCGCCCGCTCCAGACGCGCCAGCTGGCTGGTCAGCACGGTAAAACGCGAGCCGGAAAGCTTGGCCGCGCGCTCGAAATCCATGTAGCCGAGCGCCTCGCCGATCTCGAAATGCTCCTTGGCCGCATGGTTCCAGCCGGGCTTCTGGCCGACCACGCGGGCGACCACATTGTCGTGTTCGTCCTTACCATCAGGCACGTCGTCGAAAGGCATGTTCGGCAGGCGTGACAGGGCGTCGTTAAGCTCGGCGGTGACCTTTCGATCCTCCTCCTCGGCGCGCGGCATGTTTTCCTTGATGTCGGCGACTTCGGCTTTGAGTTTTTCCGCAAGCTCCATGTTCTTCTGGGCCATGGCGGCGCCGATGTCCTTGGAGGCGGCGTTACGGCGCGACTGCATGTCCTGCAGGGACTGGATGACGGAACGGCGCTTTTCATCGAGAGCGATCAGGCCGCTTGCGGCCGGCTCGACGCCGCGCCGGGCAAGCGCCGCATCAAAGGCTTCGGGGTTTTCGCGTATCCATTTAATGTCGTGCATCGTCGTTCCAGACCGTTGTTGGTCGCTCGCGTTTTATCAGCAAAACGCCGGGCGAAAGGCCCGGCGCGAGGAATTTGATGAGCGGGAAGACCGTGGCGAACCGTCAGGTCTCTTCCAGCTCCGTGCTTTTGGATTCCGCAGCACGTTTCCTCTCCACGAGTCGAGCCATGTAGATGGAAATCTCGTAGAGAATGATCGCGGGCAGCGCAAGACCGATCTGGGACATGGGGTCCGGCGGCGTCAGCACGGCCGCGACCACGAAGGCCATGACGATGGCGAACTTGCGCTTTTCCCGCAGCCAGTCACTGGTCAGAAGCCCGACGCGCGCCAGAAGCGTAGTGACGACGGGCAGCTGGAACACCAGGCCGAAGGACAGAACCAGCGTCATGATGAGGCTGAGATATTCCGACACCTTCGGCATCAGGGAAATCGCCACCTCGCCGTCTTCCGGCAATTGCTGCATGGCAAGGAAGAACCACATGACCATGGGCGTGAAGAAGAAATAGACGAGCGCCGCACCGACGAGAAACAGGATCGGCGAAGCGATCAGGAACGGCAGGAAGGCGGCGCGCTCATTCTTGTAGAGGCCGGGCGCCACGAATTTATAGAGCTGCGAGGCAATCACCGGAAAGGACAGCACCATCGCGCCGAACATGGCGACCTTGATCTGCGTGAAGAAGAATTCCTGCGGCGCGGTATAGATCAGCGACGATTTCGTAACATCGAGCCCCGCCCAGAGTACCGCCCATTTATAGGGGATGACGAGCAGGTTGAAGAGATGCTTGGCAACGGCGAAACAGCCGATGAAGGCGACGAAGAACGCGCCGAGCGCCCAGATCAGCCGCGTGCGCAACTCCATGAGATGCTCGATAAGCGGCTGCGGCTTATCTTCTGTTTCCCCGCTCATGCTTCATCCTTTTTGGGCTTCACGGCCTTTATTCTTGCCGTTTTGACCGGTTTGGCATCCAGCGCCGCTTTATCGACTACCGGCTTTCTGGCCGGAGCTTTTACCGGCGGCTGCGAAATAGCGGGTTCGCTGGTTTTGGGAGAGGCAACGACTTCCGGCGTCGCGGACGACTTGATCCGGCTGGCGCGTTTCGGCTTGGCGGCAACCACCTCGGCCTCCACTGTCACGGCGGATTTTTCCGGCGTCTTTTTCGCCCGAGCACGCTTCGGCTTTTCCTCCGCAACCGCAGCAACCGTTGCAGATGCCGCTGTCGTGGCAACCACGGCGGGCGGTGTCTCGGGAAGTTTCATCTCCGGCTCGGGCACGCCGACGAGCGGTGCGACCGGCTCGCTCGTCGCAGGTGCGGCCGTCGCTTTCTGGAGATCGGACTTGATCTCGTTGCCGAGCTGGCGAAGCGGGTTCATCGCATCGCGCAGGGAATTGGTGGGGTTGAGATTTCGGACGTCCGAGATCGTCTGCCGCACATCGTCCATATCGGCCTCTTTCAAGGCCTCATCGAACTGGGTGCGGAAGTCCCCCGCCATCTTGCGGAGGCCGGCCATCGTCTTGCCGAAGGCGCGGATCATGGGCGGCAAATCCTTTGGTCCGACGACCACGATCAATACTACCGCAATCACCAGAAGCTCGCTCCAGCCGATATCTAACATCAATATGCTCCCGAGAGCCTAGCGCCAGTCTCACAACAGGCAGCAAACACGCCGCTTACTTGGTCTCGTCAGCCTTGTGGTCGACTGTCTTGGCATTGGCATCCGCCGCCGGTGGAGGCGTCGCATCTTCGTCCGACATGCCCTTCTTGAAGCTCTTGATACCCTTGGCGACATCGCCCATCAGTTCCGGGATCTTGCCGCGTCCGAAGAGAACGAGAACGATCACCAGCACGATCAGCCAATGCCACACACTAAAAGAACCCATAACTCAAACTCCTGAATTTCGCTTTCAGACGATGTAAGACGTTTGAAAGGCTTTTTCAAACAACAAATTGTCGGTTTGACAGGGAGTGCGCATAAAGTTTTCGTGCCTTAGCGCCGCCCCATGGCGATATCAATCGTCGCCATCGCCGCCGCCCGGCGCAAGCAGGCCCAACTCTTCCAGATCGAGCTGCGTGATCGGGTCTTCGTCCTCGCGCAATTCGTCGCTCATCATCGGCAAAGGCACGCCGAAATTGGACGGAATGCGGCCCGAAAGCAGGCCCGCACCCTTCAGCTCCTCAAGGCCCGGCAGATCCCGCAACTCCTCAAGGCCGAAATGATCGAGAAACTCAACCGTGGTGCCGATCGTCACCGGCCTGCCCGGCGTGCGCCTGCGGCCCCTGAAACGCACCCAGCCCGCTTCCATCAGCACGTCGAGCGTGCCGCGCGAGGTCTGCACGCCACGGATTTCCTCGATTTCGGCGCGTGTCACCGGTTGATGATAGGCGATAATCGCCAGAACTTCCAGCGCCGCGCGCGAGAGCTTCTTCGGCTCCTTCTCCTCCGAGCGAATGACGAAGGAAAGATCGCCCGCCGTTCGGAACGCCCATTGCCCGCCCACCTGCACGAGATTGACCCCCCGCTCGCCATAAGCGGCTTTCAGGCCGTGCAGGATGGCGATGACATCCATGCCGCGCGGCAGGCGCTCGGCAATGAAAGCCATCGAAACCGGCTCGGCCGAGGCGAAGATCAGCGCCTCGGCGATCCGCTCGGCCTCTTTCAGCTGGCGCTCGGAAAATACCGTGGGTTCGGCCTCGGCCGCATCCGCCACGATGGTCGCCTCGCCGGTCTCGTCGTCATTTGTCATCATTGGTCCTTTCGGCATTCACCGCGCGATCGTCTCTTTCGCTCCTGCGCATATAGATGGGCTGGAAGGCGCCATCCTGCCGGATTTGCAACGATCCCTCGCGCACCAGCTCCAGCGAGGCGGCAAAGGCGCTGGCGATCGCCGTCACCCGCATGGCGGGGTCGGGCACATATTGCAGCAGATATTGATCGAGCACGGTCCATTCGCCGACATCGCCAAGCAGGCTGTTCAAAAGTTCCCGCGCCTCCACCAACGACCAGACCTGACGTTTTTCAATCGTCACCTGGGTAATGGCCTGCCTTTGCCGCAGATTGGCATAGGCGCTCAGGAGATCGTAGAGGTTGGCCTCGTATACCGAGCGGTTGATATGCGGAATATGCTCCGGCGCACCACGGGCGAAAACATCGCGGCCAAGCTGGGCGCGGTTGACGAGCTTTTCAGCCGCCTCGCGCATCGCTTCCAGACGTTTCAGTCGGAAGGCCAGCGTCGCGGCCATTTCCTCGCCGGAGGGGCCGTCATCCTTCGCCTGCTGCGGAATGAGGAGTTTGGATTTGAGGAAGGCGAGCCAGGCCGCCATGACAAGATAATCGGCCGCAAGCTCGATGCGCACACGGCGCACGCTTTCCACGAATTGCAGATATTGCTCGGCAAGGGCCAGCACCGAAATGCGTGACAGATCGACCTTCTGCGTGCGGGCAAGGTGCAGCAGAAGATCGAGCGGGCCTTCGAAACCCGCGACATCGATGACCAGCCCGGCCTCGCCCGTCAGCCGCTCCGGCGTCACATCCTGCCAGAGCTTGTCCATCGGCGTTGAATTGCGAGACTTGTCTGCGGCCATTGTTCCATCCGCCGGGCGTCCGGCCTGTCTTCCCGCGTGGGAGACCGCCGCCCGATCGTCAGGAAACGGCCCACATGGCGTTGAATTCGGCTCTCAGTTCAGCCTCGTCGGAGGCGTCAGTGGCGGGGAAACCCGCTTCCACGGCCCGCACCCGCTCCAGCGAACGGCCGGAAAGAACGGGAACCTCCTTCACGACCTCACGCATTTCACCCATCACGCCGTTGCAATGCAAGACTATATCGCAGCCACCAGCAACAATATTCGCGGCGCGTTCGCCGAGCGTGCCCTTCAGCGCATTCATCGAACTGTCGTCGGACATCAGCAATCCGTCAAAGCCGATCCGGCCGCGAATGATCTCCTCTATCACCTTCGGCGAGGTCGTCGCGGGCCGTTCCCGGTCGACGGCGTTGAAGACCAGATGCGCGCTCATCGCCATCAATTCGCGGTTAAGCGCACGGAACGGCACGAAGTCATGGGCGTCCAACTCGTCGAGCGGCACATCGACAACAGGCAGTTCATGGTGCGAATCGACCATGCCGCGACCGTGACCGGGCATGTGTTTCATGACAGGCAGCATACCGCCCGCCTTGAGGCCGTCGGCCGCCGCCTGCCCCATCTCGGCCACCATAATCGGCGAGTAGCCATAGGCACGGTTGCCGATGACATTGCTGGCGCCTTCCACCGGCACGTCGAGCACCGGCAGGCAATCGACGTTGATGCCGAGCCTCATCAGGTCGAAGGCATGCAGGCGCGACATCAGCCAGGCTGCACGCAGGCCGTCCTCGCGGTCGCGCTCGTAGATTTCGCCGAGGATACGGGCATTTGGATAGGCCTGCAGGGTCGGCGGCTTGATGCGCTGGACGCGCCCGCCTTCCTGATCGATCAGAACCGGGGCGTCGGGTCGCCCGATGGCGTCACGCATGAAAGCGACGAGATCGGTGATCTGCTGCGGCTCACCGATGTTGCGCCCGAAGAGAATGAAGCCCCACGGCTGTTCATCGCGGTAAAGGGCAATCTCGTCAGCGGTAAGCGTAAGCCCGCCGCATCCGAGGATCATAGCTTTGCAATCGGTCATGATGTCACGCTCGCAGGGAAAAGAGGCAATTAGGAGGAGGAACAAGCCGCTCGTTTCGAGGCAGCGGTGGAAGCTTGAACGTTTCCACCGTCATCCTCGGGCTTGACCCGAGGATCCATTCCGGCGGCTGCGGATCCTCGGGTCAAGCCCGAGGATGACGTAGAGTTTGCTGGAAGGTTCTCATACTTCAAGGGCTGCCTTGGGCGGCAGCCCCAATCTTTCTACGCCGGACCGGCCGCTATCAGCGCGCCACCAGGCAACTACCGCCCGCAGAGCGGAACTTTTCGCAAAGCGCCACGGCTTCGTTCTTGTCGCCCGCCGGGATGCGGACACGGTAGAAAGTGCCCTTGCCGGCGATTTCGGCGGCCTTGATGTCGACGCCGCGTCCACCGATGACGGAGCCGAACTTGGCCGACATGTTCTGGTAGGACTTCTGGGCCTCCGCCTGGCTCGGCAGCGACGCAATCTGGATGTAATAACCACCGGCCGAAGGGGCGCTCGTCGCTGCCGGCGTTACGGCGGCTGTCTGCTGCTGCGCGGCAGGCGGCTGGGCCGGAGCGGTTGCGGCAGCAGGACGGACATTGCCCTGATTGGTGACCGTGGCGACCACATTGGCGGGCTGCGAGGACGGACGCGCCGAGGGAACCGGAGCGGAAGATTGCGAAGCCGGTGTCGAAGCAGCCGCTGCAGGAGGCGGCGTCTGCGGCTGTGCGGCCTGCGCGGGCGCCGTAGGAACACGCGATGCGGCGATGACGGCGGGAGCGCCCTCACCCGGCTTGGCGGCCTGGGGTGCGGCAAGCTCAGCGACCTTGTCGGCCTTCGGCGGCTGGGCGGCCGGTGCGTCGACTTCCTGCGCAACCAGCGTGCCGTCAGGCTTGACAATCATGGTGCGGACCTTGCGCGGCGAAACGCCTGTCGCACCGGCACCTTCGTTCTGCGCGGCCTTTTCTTCCGGCGAAAGCAGGCGCGGATCTTCGGTCTCGCCAACCGGCGTACCGCCGGCGGTTTCCATATCGGCGTCGTTTTCACCTTCCAGCGGCAATTGTTCGGGGATCAGCGTGCGCTGAACCACATCGACCGGCTTTTCGCTGCTGGAGATCAGTGCCGGCTGCTTCGGATCGGCGGCGCTGCCACCGGCCACACGGTCGTAAACCGCCTTGTCCTGATTGGGAACGACACGACCGCCCGGATTTTCCGGAACGACCTTCATCGGATCGTTATCGGCGGAAATGATGACCGGCGCGCCATTGGAACCCGTGCCGGACGAACCACCTGATATCAGCGCGTAAACGCCACCACCGACAAGCACCAGACCGATTGCGGCGGCAACCGGCATGATCCAGCGGCGACCGCTGCGTTCATCCTCGTCGCGATAGGTCGCCTGATGATCGGCATAGGTGTTCTCGGCAGCGCGTACGTTGCCACGGGAGGCCGCGGCCTCCTGCATGGAGCGGCGGAAATCCTCCTCCAGCGCCCGCTCGAACTCGTCGGCTTCTTCCGGGCTCTGGGCGGCACGCGCCTGCGGGGCAGCACCCCGGTTTTCCGCATGTTTGTGACGGTCGAAACCGCCGGCGACCGCCGGGGCGAACAGCGTCGCAAGTTCAGTGTCGATATCGAGATCTTCTTCGTGACGGCGGGCAGCGGGCTTGGGTTCGAAAACCCCGACCGGCAATTCCGGCACATCCATCTCGATAATGGTTTCCGGATGTTCTTCCGTCTCGCCGATCTGCGAAGGATCGAAAGGCAGGCTTTCCAGCGTTTGCGGTACTTCCGGCTGCGGTGCGGCGACGGCCGGACGCGGCTGAACCGCAGCGGCGACCGCCGGAATGGCGGAAACGGCGGCCGGGCGCACCTGAGGCGCGGGCTGTTCCCTTACCGGCTGGGGTGCCGCAGCAGCAACGGCCGCCGGAGCGACGGGCTGCTGGCGAACGGGCTGCGGCGCAAACGCGGGCGCAGGTGTCACCTCCACTGCGGCGATTTCGGAAAGATCCAGATCAAGATCGAGATCATCAAGCGCAAGCTCGAAATCATCGTCGTTGAACCCTGCGAAATCGGCAAAGTCCGGCTCCTCGGCAGGCGGCGGCGTTACGACCGGCGCTGCCTTCACAGGGGCTGCGGCAACCGGCGTCGTGGCAAACACGGGCGGCTCCACTCTTGCGGCCTGCGCGATGGGCGCAGCCTCAACGACGGGTTCTTCGCCGCGTCCGGGAATGGAGTATTTCGCAACGCCGTAGATCAGCTCGTCCATCGGCGAAAGATCAGCCGCAGCCGGTTTTTCTTCGAAGGAAGGGGTGAAAGTCTCGGCTGCAACAGGCGCAAAGGTCGGCGCGGTCTCTTCCGCCTGAACGGTAACTGGCGCGGGAGCCGGCTCGGCCTGCGGCTCGATACGGGCTTCCGGCAGCGCTTCGGACCTCGGCTCGATCCGCTTCGGATCGCCAGGAGAAACATCGCGGCGCGCGCCGAAATTGGCAAGCGGCAGACGCAGGCTGGAAAACTCCAGCGAAGAACGGCCACCCTGCGAGGACGGGCGCACGGAAACCGGTGCGGGCGCTTGCTCGGCGACGGCGATCTCTACCTCGTCGGCAAGATCGAAAGCCTGCGGCTCAGTCGCATGAGCGTAATCTGAATGTGCGATATTGCTCGAAACATCGGCCGGAAGTTCCGGCATGGCGTGCCATTCGGGGGCTGCCGGCTCTACGGCCTGCGGTTCTTCCCAGGCGGCCTGCTGGTAAACCAGCGGCTCGGCAGGACGCGACTGGCGCGAATGCACATCGAAAACCTCGGCAACAGCACCGGCATCGTCACGGAAATCCGCGCGAATGTCCTGCCCCGACGTTTCGACGTAATTGTGGATATAGGCGTGGTCGATCTCTGGAAGCAGCTCTTCCCGCACCTCTAGCGCAGGCGTCGGCTCCGGTGCGTACTGCGTCTCAACCGCAGGCTCGGCTACAGGAGAAAGCTCAGGCTCGCGGCGGGCGAAGACCGATTCGACGCGCTGCATGAAATCGCTGGGATGGATGCCGGCACGGACATCGTTTGCCGGATCAAGAACGACCGGGTCTGCGTGCGGCGCATCGTAAACCTCGAACTCGCGAAGCAGCTCGTCTTCGAGATTGAATTCCGGTTCGCGGCGGGCCGCCGGTGAAGCGGCGTGTGGCGCAACTTCGGAACCCGCATGCGAAGGACGATCTTCAAAGCCGACGATACGCGCCAGCTCTGCCAGAGGATCGTTGTCAGCGAAGCCTTCAGACCGGGCATCCCGGTTATACGCGACATTTTTTTCGACCATTACGTGTTCCACCATCTACGCATTGCAGCTCTTGCCAGCGTATTGTGAGCAAATAATGGTGATATGTTATCGCATCTCGTCAGGCGCGTCCGCTCCTAAAAGCGTAAGGCCGGACTTCAAAACATTCGCGACAGCATTCACCAGCCCAAGTCTGGCAATGCTCAATTCTCGGTTTTTATCGTTAATAAAACGTAATTCCTGATGGTCTTTACCTTTGTTCCAGTGTCCATGGAAGGAACTTGCCAGATCATAGAGGTAAAAAGCAAGCCTGTGCGGCTCGTGCGAAAGGGCTGCGGATTCGATCAGGCGCGGATATTCGGCGAGCTTTGCAACCAGCTGCAACTCGTTGATATCGCTAATCAAAGCAACGGAAGACGACATGTCGTCCTGAGACAGGACAAGCCCCGGAAACGCCTCCTGCGCCTGCCGGAAGATCGACATGCAACGGGCATGCGCATATTGCACGTAAAAGACCGGATTATCTTTCGATTGTTCGGTCACTTTGGCGAAATCGAAGTCCAGCGGCTCGGAATTCTTGCGATAGAGCATCATGAATCGCACCGGATCGCGACCCACTTCGTCCACAACATCGCGCAACGTGACGAAATCGCCTGATCGTTTCGACATCTTCACCGGCTCGCCGTCGCGATAAAGCTTCACGAGCTGGCACAAAAGCACCGTCAGCTTCGACTTGCCTTCCGAGACGGCGCGCGCGACCGCTTCCAGCCGCTTCACGTAACCGCCATGGTCAGCACCGAGCACATAAATCATCTCGGAGAAACCACGGTCGAACTTGTGCTTGAAATAGGCGACGTCGGCGGCGAAATAGGTGTAGGAGCCGTCCGATTTCATCAGCGCGCGGTCCATATCGTCGCCCACCTCGGTGGAACGGAACAGCGTCTGTTCGCGGTCTTCCCAGTCTTCCGGCAATTCGCCCTTCGGCGGCGGCAGGGTGCCCTTGTAGACATGGCCCTTGAAGGTCAGATCGTTGATGGCCGAGAGGATGGGACCGCCATTGCCATCATGCAGCGTGCGCTCCGAGAAGAACACGTCGTGCTTGACGTTGAGCGTCTCCAGATCCTCACGGATCATTACCATCATCGCGGCGATCGCCTTGTCCTTGACGATCGGCAGCCACTTTTCCTCGGGCATGGCGCGCAGCTTGATGCCGTATTCATCCGCCAGCGCCTGGCCGACGGGAACGAGATAGTCGCCAGGGTAGAAGCCCGACGGAATGGCGCCGATATCCTCGCCTAGCGCTTCGCGGTAACGCAGGAAAACCGAGCGCGCCAGCACGTCGATCTGCGAACCGGCATCGTTGATGTAATATTCCTTGGTCACGCCATAACCGGCAAAGGCAAGCAGGTTCGCCAGCGTGTCGCCCACGACAGCGCCACGGCAATGACCGACATGCATCGGGCCGGTGGGATTGGCGGAAACATATTCGACGTTGATCTTCTGGCCCGCGCCGATCTTCGAGCGGCCGAAATCGATGCCCTGCCCGATCATGTCGGCAAGAAGACGCTGCCAATAACCGACCGAAACCTTGAGGTTGATGAAACCGGGACCGGCGACATTGACGCTGTCGACATCGCCATCGGCCTGAAGGGCTGGCACGATGAGTTCGGCCAGCGCCCGGGGATTGGTGCCGAGCGGCTTGGCCAGCACCATTGCAGCATTGGTCGCGACATCGCCATGGCTGAGATCACGCGGGGATTCGACGGTAATTCGACTGAAATCGACCTTTTCTCGGTTCTCTTTCACGAGATCGAGGGTCTCGATCGCGTTTTTGATCCTGGTATCGAAATCGGCAAAAATGTTCATCGTTCCAACCTGCGCGAAGGGCTTCTGTTCATGTCCGGCCGTCATAACCGGGTCGGCTCCGCGATCGCCCGCTGCCCTATCGCAAATCGGGAGTGCGGTCAAACAGCCGCTGGTGGGCGCGCAGTGCATAACTGTCGGTCATACCCGCCAGATAATCGCCCACATGCCGGGCTTTTGCGGCCACGCTCATGCCGGAAATGCTGTCCACCCAATAGTGGCTCTGCATCTCCGCCGGCACCTCCATATAACGGTGGAAAAGATCGGTGACGATCTGCGTGGCGCCGGCGCGAATACGCATGATGTCGGGGTGCCGGTAGATATGGCCGAACAGGAGTTTCTTGATTTGCCGGTCGGTTTCCGCCATTTCCGGCGAGAAGGTCGCGACGGTGAAATCGGCGGCGCGGATATCAGCCGCACTTTTCGGCTTCAGCCGGGAAAGATTGTACTGCGCGACACCGATCACATCCTCGACCATATGGGTGATCTGGCGGCGCATGATCTCGTGGGCGAAACGGTCCTTGTCGAGCGTGGGATATTTCGCCCGCACCTCTGCCATCAGCTTGCTCAGGAACGGCACTTCCTCCAGCATCTCGAAGGTCAGGTAACCGGCGCGCAGGCCGTCATCTATATCGTGGGTATTATAGGCGATGTCATCGGCGATTGCCGCCATCTGCGCCTCAAGGCTGGCATAGCTGCCGATTTCCAGATCCTGCAACTCGCAATATTCGAGGATAGGCAGCGGAACCGGCCCCTTCACGCCCTCGCCTTTGGCATCCACCAGCGGGCCATTGTGCTTGACCAGCCCCTCCAGCGTCTCCCATGTCAGGTTGATGCCGTCATATTCGGCATAGCGGCGTTCCAGCTTGGTGACGATGCGCAATGACTGCGCATTGTGATCGAAGCCGCCATAGGGCAACAGCACCGCATCCAGCGCATCCTCGCCCGTATGCCCGAACGGCGTATGGCCGAAATCATGCACCAGCGCCACGCCCTCGGCCAGATCCTCGTCGAGTTTCAGCGCACGCGCCAACGCCCGGGCGATCTGCGCCACCTCGATCGTGTGGGTAAGCCGGGTACGATAATGGTCGCCATCCGGGCTGATGAAAACCTGCGTCTTGTGTTTCAGGCGGCGAAAGGCTGTGGTGTGGACGATGCGGTCACGGTCGCGCTGGAATTCCGAGCGCGTCAGGCTCCCCTCCTCGGCAAAAAGACGCCCGCGCGTGGTCCATGGATCCGAGGCGAAAACCGCCCTCTCGCCACTTCCGAAACCCAATGCGCGCTGGTCTATAATCATGCATCCACCTGTACTGTTCTCTGGCCGGGACTTCCTTTGGCCCGAAGTCCATGGTCTTTGACCATTGACCTTTTCATCCACCCTTCATACCTATCGCAAAGGTCGGCGCAAAGCATGATCGCGGCAAAGGCCGTTGCCGACATCGCTATAGACCGTTTATTTGACTGGTTTATAATGGTGGCGACAAATCTATTGCTCTCCGGTTCTTGACCCCGGCACGAGGAACGACATGGAAAACAACGACATTACACTTTCGGAATCAGCAGCGAAGCGAATCGCCCAGATCGTGGCGGCCGATGCGGGCAAGCAGGCACTCCGCGTTTCGGTGGAAGGCGGCGGCTGCTCGGGCTTCTCCTACAAGTTCGATCTGGCGGAAGACCCAGCCGATGACGACATCGTGATTGCACGGGGCGACGCCAAGGTGCTGATCGACAGCATGTCGGTCGTCTATATGGCCGGCTCCGAAATCGACTTCGTCGACAATCTGCTCGGCCAGTCCTTCCAGATCAAGAACCCGAATGCGGTCGCGAGCTGCGGCTGCGGCACCAGCTTCTCTATTTGATGGTGATATCAAGCGCCAAGCTTGAGATCATTCACGCCTTTCTCTCCGCCCTCATTCCTGTGCTCGTCACAGGAATCCAGCCGACGCGCGTCTGCGCGGCGAGACAACCCTTTCAGCCCAAGGACTTGGGCTGACTGGATTCCTGTGACAAGCACAGGAATGAGGGTTTGGGGACGCTGCGGTGCATCCATAGCTGTTGATCTACCCTGCCCCGGCTTCTTTCCACCACATCCTCACCATCCATTTCCAAAAACGGTGGCAATCGCATTTGCATCGGGTAAAAGTACCCCCACAAAAGGGAAACTCCGATGAAGATTGCCACCTGGAACATCAACGGCGTCAAGGCGCGTATCGAGAACCTCTGCCAGTGGCTGAAGGATTCATCGCCCGATATCGTCTGCCTTCAGGAAATCAAATCGGTTGACGAAGGTTTCCCCCGCCTTGAGCTTGAGGCGCTCGGTTATCACGTCGAGACCCACGGCCAGAAGGGTTTCAACGGCGTCGCCCTTCTCTCGAAGATGAAGCCCGACGAGATCAATCGTGGCCTGCCGGGCGACGATGCCGATGAACAGGCGCGTTTCATCGAGGGCGTGTTTTCCGTCGATGGCGGTGCGATCCGGGTCTGCTCGCTTTACCTGCCGAACGGCAATCCGCCCGACGATCCGGTCAAATATCCCTACAAGCTCGCATGGATGGAACGGCTGCGCCGCTTTGCCGAAGACCGCCTCGCGCTGGAAGAACCGCTCATTCTGGCGGGTGACTACAACGTCATTCCCGAACCCTTCGATTGTCACGACCCACGCGTGTGGGAAGGCGACGCTTTGTTCCTGCCACAGACGCGCATGGCGTTCCGCAAGCTGGAACATCTCGGCTTTACCGATGCCGCCCGCGCGACGACGGATGAGGCAGGACTTTATTCCTTCTGGGACTATCAGGCCGGCGCCTGGCCGAAGAACAATGGAATCCGCATCGACCACCTGATGCTGTCGGCGGAGGCGGCCGACAGGCTGCAATCCGTCAGCATCGAAAAACATGTCCGGGCATGGGAAAAACCGTCAGATCACGTTCCGGTCTGCGGATATTTCGATTTCACGCCGGTCGGTTGAGCGGCTCTCGCGAGGCGACAAAATTCGCCTCGGTCACAACAGATATTATCTTCAATCCGGATCGTCGATCCGCATGTTCTGCGCCATCGCGATTGCCGCGCGGCGGTCGTTTTCACCCGTGAGCGAAAAAGCCTGTTCCTGAAGGCTCTGGATCCAGGTGCAGTCCACCGCCGTACATTTGTCCATCGCGGCCGTCATGAACGCCAGTCCCTGCTGCGTCTGGCCTTCCTGGAAAAGCAGATTGCCGAAAATCGACATGGCGCCGGCATGGCCGTGCTTGCGCGCCTGATTGAGCCACTTCTTGGCCTGCTGCACATCCGCCCGACCGCCCTCGCCCGCCAGGATCATTTCCGCCAGCCGGAACTGCGCTTCGGCCACGCCAAAGGTGGAAGCCACCTGAAAATAAAGCTGTCGAGCCTGCGAGAGGTCCATTTTCACCGGACTGCCGGGAATGCCGTGACGGTAATAATCGGCAAGGGAAAGAAGTGCGTTGACGAAAAAGCCGGTATCCTCGGAACCCGGCTCGACACCCTGACTGGCAATTTCGCTGTAGATCTTGAAGGCTTCGAAATCGTTCTTGGCAACGCCGTCGCCAAAGGCATACATGTTGGCAAGCGCCCAGCGCGAGCCGGTGTGGCCCTTTTCGGCCGCATAGCGATAGGCCTCGACGGCTTCGTCCTTGTTGCCGTTCTTGTAGGCCTTGAAGCCGAACTTGAACAGATCGAAGGGACCGGATTCCTTGGTAACGCCTGCATTGATGTCAAAAGCCAGCACTGGCATTGCGAGCGACGCAAGCAACAGGCTCATGAAGAGCGGCTTTAGAACATGTGCTTCACATTTCAGCATTTCGGCGAACTTCTCTCACTCTTCCCGGCTACAGCCAATACTTGCGGAATATCTACTCCGCCGGGTCGCGATTTTTCGAACACACTGCGTCTTTCCGACAGCACTTTCCAGCGCACTACCGGTGGTCTCTTAACGGTCATTGCCGAAGTTTTTCGGTGAAACAGATATAGGCATAATTTCCGGCAATATAACGGCGTTTCACCGTCTGCCAACCAGTGTCAAACAAGAAACCCGGATCAAATTCCCGTATTACTTGCTTAAACCCTGAATCCAAACCCGTTTTCACTTTCTGCAATTCCCCAGGTCCACATCAAACGCCTGCATGTTCTTCCATCCCCGCGTCCATAAACATAAGCCAAGCACTTTGTTTGTGGCGGGAAATGGACAGATCTGCCCACATTCCAACGCGGCCTCACGCTTGCAGAAAAGTGTTGCCAAATCGTCACAAAACATCCGGCCCAGAAAATTTTATCGAGCAGGAATCATAGTTGGGAATGAAAAAAAGCCCGGTTGGTAAACCGGGCCTTTCTTTTCATGAATGCAGGGAATGGTGTCAGAACTTGACCTTGACCCCTGTGGAGATCGCAGCCACGACATCGCTGCCGAAACTATAGCCCGCCTCGTCGCCGCAGGTTGCCGGACTGCTGGGGCTGCAACGGCCGCCGCTGATCGCGGATTCACCCGAGGTGAGCAGGCCGAGAGCGCCGGCGATCTTGAACTCGAGGTTCGGAGTGGGCGAATAGACGACCTGAGTGCCAATCATCCACGTATCGGTCTGCGTGCCGATCACCGTCGATGTACCGCGATCCCAGGTCAGGCTGACGGCGCCGCTCCACTGATCGTTGAACTTGTGGCCGATACCACCGGTAACCGTCCAGCCGTCACGATAATAAAGATCGAGCGACGTGAGCGAGGTTACGCCCGCAACACAGGACGAGACACCGACCTGGCAGAAAGGCACGACCTGAATCTGGCTCCAGTCCGTCCATTTCACGGAACCGAAGGCAAGCCAGTCCGGCGCGATACCGGATTGCACTTTAAGCTCCAGGCTATCAGGCATGGAAACCGAGCCGTAGACGGGCGTTACCTTGCCGCCGTAAGCGACGAGAGCCGGGCTGCCGGCCGCAGGAAGGCTTCTGAGGTCAACCGTACCGTTGAGATCGTGATCGACGGCACTATTATAGACGAGGCTCGTGCGGAAAGCGATTTCCGGGATCTCATAAGCGACACCCGCACGCCATCCCCAGCCGTCACCTTCCATGTCAAGCTTGCCGACACCGGAATAGAGAGAGGGATAAGCGGGGCCGAGCGCCGTCGGGGAAACCACCTGACGGTATTTGTAACCGCTGAGTTCCTGATAGAAACCGCCGCCGATGATCGAGAAATCGCCCTTACCGAGATCGAACTTCACACGGCAGGTGGTGGCGTAATTGTGCGACTTGACTTTGGTTTCGATATTGTAGCTCGAACCCTGCCAGATGCCGGGATTGAGATCCGCTCCCCAGGGCTGCGAATAATCGAACATGCAGTCGCCGAAATCGCCGATCGCGGCCTTGGCGCCGACGCGTGTCGACCAGTAGTTTTCCGAGTCGTCCGCGGTGGTCGACCAGGACGACGGCAACGGGCCGCCGCTTTTCACCGGATTGTCACGCGCATTATCAACCTTGCGCTGTGGCGCAACGAATGTAGCGGAACTGTCGAGAACATAATCGGACGGATCGAACAGCAGGTCGATATTGTAACCGCCGCGCTCAAGGCCGCCCGCCAGTGAAGGCGTGACTGCCGCGATGCTGACTGCGAAACATACCGCGCCGCGAAAAAATACAGTTTTTGCCATCTATCTCCCCAATCAAGGCAATGTGATCGTTGATAGAGTGAAACGCTAAAGGGGAAATGACAATGTGTCGCAGCTTGGCGCGATCACCCCCAAACGGCCATTTTTTTACGTAAGTTTTTTATGCGTCCGCTCTTATATAATCATTTTAGGCTATTTTTCTAAACCCACCGAAAAACTTGCCGCAAAACGAAACAAATTCCCTATTTTGTCGAGAAATGTCGCCAAATAACCACAGTTGGAGGTTTCTCGAACAAACCCGGTTATCAGGCCGTTTTCATTGGTCTTTTCCCGTTTTTCCGGGCTATTTCAGCCAAAACCGGGATGAAATAATCGCACTGTCGTGCGTGAGCGATTCGCCGTTGCAGCGCAGCAATAAAACGAAAAGAAACCTGACAAAACGCAAAAACGCCCCGCTTTTCGCGGGGCGTTCCGGTCTCGAATGGAACCGAGATATTATCCCGCTTCGCTGACCCGCTGCATGGCCGTTCTCAGGCTTGTCAGCTGAACCTCAAGTTCCACCTTGCGCTCGCGCTCGGCGGCCACAACCTCTGGATCGGCATTGGCCACGAACTTTTCGTTCGACAGCTTCTTGTCGATGCGCTCCATTTCCGCATCCACCTTGCCGATCGCCTTTTCGAGACGGGCCTTTTCGGCCGCCAGATCGATGAGGTTGCCAAGCGGCAGGCAGACAGTCGCCTCACCGAGGATGATCTGCGCAGAACCCTTCGGCGCAACATCGGCGGCGCGGATTTCGTCGGCCCGCGCCAGGCGCCGGATGGCGGCAGCATGGCGGTCAAGCCGCGCTTCGGTAGAGGTGTTGGCGCCGACGACCACCAGCGAGGCGATGGCGCCTGGTGGCACGTTCATCTCCGCACGCGTCGAGCGGATGCCGGAGACCAGATCGATCAGCCAGTTGATTTCCGCAGCCGCGGCATCGTCGCGGAATTCCGGCGTCGGCCAGTCGGTATGGCAAAGTAGATCGCCACGCTCCTCGCCCTCGCCGGCCGTGTGCGCCCACAGCTCTTCCGTCATGAACGGCATGAAGGGATGCAGGAGCTTGTAGATCTCGTCCAGAACATAGGCCGCGCAGGCCTGCGATTCCTTCTTGGCCGCCTCATCCTCGCCGCTGAAGACAGGCTTGAGCAGCTCCAGATACCAGTCGCAGAACTGGTTCCAGACGAAACGGTAGAGGATGCCGGACGCATCGTTGAACCGAAAGTTCTCAAGAGCCGCCGTCGCATCGCGTGTGGTATTGGCAAGCTCGGTCAGGATCCAGCGGTTGATCGTCAGCGAGGCGGTTTCGGCCAGGAAATGCGGATCGCGCTTCACACCGTTCATTTCGGCAAAACGCGTGGCGTTCCAGAGCTTCGTACCGAAGTTGCGATAACCGGCGATACGCGCCGGATCGAGCTTCACGTCACGGCCCTGCGCCGCCATGATGGCGAGCGTGAAACGCAGTGCATCCGCGCCGTATTCGTCGATCAGTTCCAGCGGATCGATGACATTGCCCTTGGACTTCGACATCTTCTGGCCGTTCTTGTCGCGAACCAGAGCGTGGATATAGACCGTGCTGAACGGCTCGACCGGATTGCCGGCATCGTCCTTCATGAAATGCAGACCCATCTGCATCATCCGCACCACCCAGAACGGGATAATGTCGAAACCGGTAACGAGGACGTTGGTCGGATAATAACGCGCCAGTTCCGGCGTCTTTTCCGGCCAGCCCAGCGTCGAAAACGGCCAGAGCGCCGACGAGAACCAGGTATCGAGAACGTCTTCGTCACGGGTCAGGATTTCACCCGGCTTGAAGTTTTCAAGCTTCTCCTCGACCCAGGCCTTCCACGGGCCTTCATGGGCGATATAGTGCTGGATGGCTGCCTGAAGCGCCTCTTCCTCGGTCTTTTCAACGAAGACCTGCCCATCCGGACCGTACCATGCCGGAATCTGGTGTCCCCACCACAATTGCCGCGAGATACACCAGGGCTGGATGTTCTCCATCCACTGAAAGTAAGTGTTTTCCCAGTTCTTCGGCACGAAATTGGTGCGGCCTTCACGAACCGAGGCAATGGCCGGCTGCGCCAGCGTCTTGTTGTCCACCCACCACTGATCGGTCAGGCGCGGCTCGATCGGCACGCCGCCACGGTCGCCATGCGGCACCACATGCTTGTGCGGTTCGATCTTGTCGAGCAGGCCGGCTTCCTCGAAGATTTCGACGATGACCTTGCGGGCGAAGAAACGATCCTGTCCTTCCAGACGATCCCATGCGCCGTGCAGCGCCGCCGGATGGTTGAGGCCTTCGAGGAAATCCTCATTCTCCTTGATGGAGATCGTACCATCGATATTCATGACGTTGATGGCGCGCAGGCCGCAACGCTTGCCGACTTCGAAATCGTTGAAGTCGTGCGCGGGCGTGATCTTCACCGCACCCGTTCCGGCGGTCGGATCGGCATAGTCATCGGCAACGATCGGAATCTTGCGGCCAACGATCGGAAGGATGACGTGCTTGCCGATGATACCCTTGTAACGCTCGTCCTCCGGGTTCACCGCAACGCCGGTATCGCCGAGCATGGTTTCGGGCCGCGTGGTGGCGACGACGATGTAATCGCGCGTTTCGAACTCGGTGGGCTTGCCCTCCTCGTCGAAAGCGACCGGGTACTGATAGGTCACGCCCTTTTCCAGCGGATAGCGGAAGTGCCAAAGGTTGCCCTTCATTTCCAGCTGTTCGACTTCCATGTCGGAAATCGCGGTCTGAAGCTTCGGGTCCCAGTTGACGAGGCGCTTGTCCTTGTAGATCAGGTTCTGCTTGTAGAGGGTAACGAAGACCTCGAGAACGGCCTCGGACAGCCCCTCATCCATGGTGAAGCGTTCACGCGACCAGTCGCAGGACGCGCCGAGCCGTTTCAGCTGGTTGAAGATCAAACCGCCGGATTCGGCCTTCCATTCCCAGACCTTCTCCACGAAAGCCTCGCGGCCCATCTCGCGGCGGCCCGGAAGCTGGCCTTCCATCAGCTTTCGCTCGACGACCATCTGCGTGGCGATGCCGGCATGGTCCATGCCAGGCTGCCACAGCACGTCCTTGCCGCGCATGCGCTCGAAGCGGACCAATATATCCTGCAGCGTGTTGTTGAGCGCGTGGCCCATGTGCAGGGAGCCCGTCACATTCGGCGGCGGGATGACGATGGTGAAGCTTTCCGCGCCCGGCTTGGCGTTGGCGCCGGCACGAAAAGCGTTCGCCTCGTCCCAGGCTTTGGCGATCTTCGGTTCGACGGATGCGGAATCGTAGGTCTTCTCGAGCATTTCCTGACCTGAATTTTAGAGTTCTTGTGTGGATTTTTTTAAATAAGGATGGATGGTCGAGAGTCAACAGAAACCGACCCCCAAGCGACCTATTGAGAGGTCCCATCAGCGACTATGACCCGATAACGCCTTCATCTTCAACAAAAAAGCCGCCCCGGTGCCGGAGCGGCCTTCGTTTCATCGCAGCCGGCGTTGCCTCAGCGGCGCGAGCCGCGCGCCACGCGTTCGATTTCCTCGCGCACGAGACGCTCCACCAGTGTCGGCAGATTGTCTTCCAGCCAGTCCTGCAACATCGGCCGCAGCATCTCGGCGGCGATATCCTCGACAGAGCGCCGCTCGACACCGTCGAAGACTTCCGCAAGCTCGCTGAAGGAACGGGCGATCTGCGCACCGGCGGCGGCAGAAATAAGATTGAGCGACAGGCCGCCTTCATCCGCAGGCTCGGCCAGATCGAATGTCGGCATCTCGACGGCCGGCTCCTGCACCGCCATTTCGAAGCGCTCCTCGGCGACCGGCGTTTCGATGGCGCCACGCAGCGAAAACTGATCGAAGCGGCTATCCGCGAAGGACGCGCTTTCAACGGCGGCAGCAGCCGCGCGGTCCTCGGCGACGAAAGGCGCCGGTTGTTCGCCAGCACTTGCGGCAACCGCCGCCAGCAGCGGCCGCACATCCGTCGGACGCTGCGGTGTGGTGCGTTCGGCCTGCGGCACTGTCCGTTCGGCCTGCGGCGCATGCGACGCCTGGGATACGGAGGAAACGGACGAGGCCTGCGCCGGCTCGGTCACGCCCCGGTGCGCCTGCGCGGCGAAAGCCTGCGGCCCCATGGCGGCATTGCGGTCGGCGGCGGCGCGCACGCGCGCGGCGACGTCGGCCAGCGACATGCTTCTGTCGGCGGAGCCGTCCTGCTGTTCGGACATCGGCCTTTCGGAAGCCGGCGAAAAATCATGCGCCGGCCGTGCGCCGAATGCCTGGTTTGCGGCGGGGGGAACGCGCGCCGGCGGGCTGACAGCCTCCGCCACGAAGGCCGTTTCGCTCGCGGCATCGTCCTCATCGTCGTAGACCGGCGGCAACTGCCCGGAAAACGCACCGCCAGGTCCGGGCTCGTTGCTTTCGATGATCCGGCGTATGGACGCCAAAATCTCTTCCATGGACGGTTCACGCGCTACGCTTGGCTGAGCCATATCAATCCCCGGTTTCCACTCTTCAGAGCGCCATGCATCCGTTCGGACGCACAAGGGACACTCCAACATTTTCAAATCTGCGCATCGTTCCTGTTGAAAACCGATTCCGTTTCCCCGGCCGATGCTCTGAAACATGTCCGATCAAAACCGCCAGGCGTTTTTGCCGTTCCTGTTCCAAGATCAAACGGGGCAGAAATACGCACACCCCGAATCACCCTTAGTCTATGGCAGCATAGTCCGGAACTAAATCACTGATTCGACAAGTTTCGCCGTGATGCACAGCTTTGTGAGCGAGGCCTCTTTGGGGCAACGCGACGGATGGGTTTCCGGTAGAAAAACAAACGCCGGGGCGGAAAATCCACCCCGGCGTCAAAAACATGATGATCGCTTTTAAGGGATCAGAAAACGAATTCGGCCGCCTTGGCAAAACCGGGCAAAGGCTTGATCGAGGCGTTGAAAGAGGTGGCGGCCGATGTGCTGTTGCCGTCGCGGCGATAGACGGTGGCCTTTGCGGCATTACCGTATCCGACGACAACGACCAGACGTCCGCCGTCCCGCAGCTGATCGGTCAGCGCCGCCGGCACTTCCTCGGCCGAACCGTTGACGAAAACGAGGTCATAGGGCGCTTCACCCGCATAACCCTTTTCGAGATCGCCGGTAACGACGGCGACATTATCATATCCAAGCGAAGCCAGCGTCTCGGTCGCCTCTGCCGCCAGCGTCTCGTCGCATTCGAGAGAAACCACCGAACCGGCGAGCTGGGAAAGAATGGCCGCTGTATAACCGGCGCCGCCGCCGACTTCCAGCACCACGTCTTCCTTGGTCACGACCGCAAGCTGCAAGAGCTTCGCCAGCGGCGAGGCCTTCATGACATAACGGGCCGGACGGCCGTCCCGGGCGGGACAGATCTGCAGATCCTCGTCCACATAGGCAATCTGCCGCACGCCGGCCGGCACGAAAGCTTCGCGCGGCACGCTCAAAAACGCCTTCAGCACCGAATGCGACGTCACGTCGGTCGTGCGCAACTGGCTGTCGACCATATTGGCGCGTGCGGTTTCGAAATCCATCATATCGTTATCGCCTCAATTTCGCGGATGCCGGTCGGGAAGCCTCGGCTCCAAAAGCTCAAAACGGCGCGGGTTTCCCCCAGCCTTTAGACAATCTCATAATTGCCCAAGCCTGCGCTTTCAAGCGTGGTGAACGGGAAGTGCTGGAAAAAGCGAAATGGCGGGGATTTTTAGACCAGCAAGAACGTGAAAGACCGCAATAGGCATCGTCTTGACTCATCCCCAAACCAGAACATCGCTTGGCACGGCGGCGTGTGCCTTTCGGAAAATCACGGCGGGCGCTTACGGTCCGCCAGTTTCCTTTTCCTTCTTCGCTTGATCGTGGTGCCATTTGATGGCGAAGAACATGCCTGTGCCTAACACGAGAATCTTGAGCGGAAAGACGACTATAGGGAACCAATCTACCCAATCCCAATCCATCATTTTGAATATTTCCAAGCTATTACTTGACACTATCGATCATGACGATGGGCTACCTCAAAACTGCGGCTTCAACAACTTCAATCGATGCCTTCACCCAGGGTCTTTTTGACGCAGCCCTAACCGGCACGTCAGATCGTGGAGAAAATGAAATGGGATCGGATCGGATCGAAGCCGTTTCCAGCCGATGACGAGATGGGGGCACGAAATGGGGGCGTACTGCCAAACCGGCCAGAAGTGTGGCGGAACGGTTCAGGCCCATATTGCACATCTAGATAATAATGAAGGTATTTCAAATACTTGCTTCCGGTGAAGAAGCTGATTGGAGGCCTCGCCCGGAATTGAACCGGGGTACAAGGATTTGCAGTCCTCTGCGTCACCACTCCGCCACGAGGCCATCCGTGAGCGATTTTCGCTGTGGTGGCGGCGGTTTAGAATAATCCTAAACGATGTGCAAGAGGGTCATTCTGAATATGATCCTTTTTTATTCCGAATATCCGTTCTCGCCGCGGTCTTCGAACTGGCGCAGGTTCCCTCGCCTTCGCTCTCCCGATCAAGCACACAGACCCTGTTGACTCTCTTCCGAAATGAGAACATTTATAGAACAAATGAGAGAGCAAGACATATGTCGGACGCCGAGAAAATCATCGTAGTGCAGTTCAAAAAGGGGCGTTATGGGATTGTGCCGGGCGAAATGCGCCCCGCAACCAACGCGGCATCTGCCGAGAAAATGGCGGGTGCAATGGCGCCGCGTCACATCGGCGTTGCGGCTTATGCCGTCACCGTGGACGAGGAAAGCGGCAGCATGGCAAACCCGCGCCTGCTGGTGTCGCATGGGCAGATTTCCGACTTGATGCCGGACTGACTTACCGGCGCGACGGCAAACACCCGGTCGGTCAGATGCGACCGAGCAGGACCAGGATCAGGATGATGACCAGAACCAGGCCGAGGCCGCCCGAGGGGCCGTAGCCATAATTGTGGTAACCCCAGCTTGGCAGCGCGCCGATCAGGAAAAGAATGAGCAGGATGACAAGGATTGTGCCGAGCATGTTTAGCCCTCCAGTAATACTGTGTGTCCCGCCTGTTTTAATGGCGCAGCCCCGCAAAAGTTCCCTCATCTCCACTCGCTTCTGCACAGCCAGGAAAAGCCACCCCTTATCCGATTCAAAGGGTTAAACCTCGTATCCGGACAAGGCAGCGGGTCGCGCTCGGCGGAAAACGGTATTCCGGTCCCCTACACGACAAGATTATTTGCCGGGTAACAATATTGTATGGCCGCTGGCGATTCTCCGCCCTGCCCCTTGATCGACCATGACAGCGATTTATTCGAGGTGATTTCTCGCTCTATGTATGTCGCCGGTGGTTCGTCATACTAAGTCAAGTCGCCCGTTCCCTGAAACTGGCGGGAGACTGGGAGACCTGGTATCACTGGCAGTGCGCCAGGTCTCGCCTGTTTCATCTTCCGGCGCATCTGGTCTCCGGACAAGTTTCCGCCCCCTCCCGCTTTTCATCCTCAGCTTCCTCGTCTACGCTTTCCCGCGCTGGGTCGCGCGCGCGAATAGTTCTGGCTCAAGCCGGGAACCGTTGCGCCTCCATATCGTTTTCGCAAACGCACTTCGGAGGACAGGATGAAAACGCTCGTATCATCGGCCACTATCATGCTCGCGCTTACACTTGCGGGATGCACGACCACGGGGCCAGCGACCTATGTCGAGCCGATCCCCGGCAGCATCACCTATAAGGGCCAGCCGCGCACCAAGCTGACGAAATCGCCGATTGGCAGCACTTTCAGCCATGAATTCCGCATCGACGGCAGCACCCGGGCCGTGGAAACCTACCGCATCGCGCCCGACCGCTCGCTGGAACTCATCGACCGCCGCATCATTCGCGACTGGCTGTTCGGGCGCGACGACTGACCGCACCGCAAGCGGCCCTAAACAGGATTGCGCATCCCGCCCGCTTGGTTTAGAGCCGGGCACGACAACCAATACGGATAAGCGATGAACACGCGCTGGCAAAAACCCGTCCTGATCGCGTTTGAAACGCCGGGCGACTATACGAGCATCGAGACGACGCAGGCAGCGTCCTGGGCCATGATCGAGGATTGGCCGATAGAGGATGGCGATGCGCTGGACGCGGCGCTGCTGGTCTGCGCCGCCGTCGATGCCGGCAGGAAAAAACCGGAAGATGCGCGCAAGGCCTTCATCGCCGCCGCAATCGAGGCCGGCCTCGACATCAAGGCCTGACATATCGAAGTCTGACACCATCGACGCCGCCTGCGCCGCGAAAACGTCAAGACAACCGGCTTAAGGGATAAAAACAGATGGAAGCTTCCGCAAACATGAAAAAAGCCCTGTTCATTTTCCTGCTCTGCTGCCTCGCCATCGGCCTTCTCGGCCACCTCGTGGTCGCCTTCGTCGTCACCGGCTGAAGCGCCTGCCTCCCCTCCGTCAGCTGGCGGAGAGGCGAGACATTTTAAATTAGTAAAATTCACTCTTCTGTTATGGAACCGCGATAAACTCTGTCCGTTCTCTTTTCGCCCAACATACGGAGGATTGGAATGCGTGACGGATTAAACGGCTTTCTCGAAATTTCGATGCTCGGCTTCGTGATTGCAAGCTGCCTTTTCATGGTCAACCTGCCGATCTGACCCGCCTTAAAAAATCCCTCGCCTCCCGGAACCGGCGTCTTCAAATGCCGGGGTAAAGAAAATGCGGCCTTTCGGCCGCATTTCTTTTTTCAGTGAACGATCGCTCAAGCGGAAAGCTTGGCAGCCAGCTTGGCGACATGCGCGCCCTGATAGCGTGCAGCTTCCAGTTCGATCGCGGAAGGCTGGCGCGAGCCGTCACCGTCAGTGATCGTGGAGGCGCCATAGGGCGAGCCGCCCTTGATTTCATCGACGCCCATCTGACCCTGGAAAGCATAGGGCAGACCGACAACCGCCATGCCGTGGTGCAGGAAGGTGGGAATGAAACCGAGGATGGTCGATTCCTGACCGCCATGCTGCGTGGCTGATGAGGTAAACGCCGAGCCGACCTTGCCGACCAGCTTGCCGCCGAACCACAGGCCGCCGGTCTGGTCCCAGAAATTGCGCATCTGCGAGGCGACCGTGCCGAAGCGCGTGCCGGCGCCGACGATGATGGCGTCGTATTCGGCCAGTTCGTCAACGGTTGCGATCGGCGCCGCCTGATCCATCTTGAAGTGCGAGGACTTGGCGACGTCTTCCGGCACCAGTTCCGGAACCCGCTTCACGACGACTTCCGCACCTGCCGATTTCGCACCTTCCGCAACGGCGTAAGCCATCGTCTCGATGTGACCGTAAGAAGAATAATAGAGTACCAGAACTTTCGTCATTCTCTTTGTTTCCTTTGTTGGAACTGTTTCCGGCTTGACCGCCAGAAGCTTCTTCAAGAACTCGATGATCATCGGCGTTGGCCCGTCAAATGTATGTGGAGAAAAGGTAGCGAACTGGCCCGCATTCCGCCAGCCGGGGATTGGCATACGCACTGTTCACGATAAGTGAACGAAAAGCCGGAACGTCAACTGTTTGCAAAAAGACATTTTTCCGAAACCGCTTTGCATTCCTCGGACGGGGGACTAACGTCGGTCAAAACAGCTGACGAGTACAACCATGTCCAACCCTTCCCCCACCACATCCGTCGTAACCGCCGCCATGCTCGCCATCGGCGACGAGCTGCTGTCGGGGCGCACCAAGGACAAGAATATCGGGCATCTCGCAGATGTTCTCACCATGTCCGGCATAGACCTGAAGGAAGTACGCATCGTCGCCGACGAGGAGGACGCGATCGTCGAGGCGCTGAACGCTCTGCGCGCCCGCTATGATTATGTGTTCACCTCCGGCGGCATCGGCCCGACCCATGACGACATCACGGCGGATGCGGTCTCGGTGGCATTCGGCCTGCCCTGCGAGCACGATGCCGAGGCGCTGCGCATTCTGGGCGATATGTACCGCGTCCGCGAGATGGAGTTCACCGAGGCGCGCAAGCGCATGGCCCGCATGCCGAGAGGCGCCAGCCACATCGCCAATCCCGTTTCGGTCGCCCCCGGCTTCGTCATCGGCAATGTCCATGTCATGGCCGGCGTTCCGCAGGTGTTTCAGGCCATGCTCGACAATGTCATGCCCACATTGCGCACCGGCGCGAAGATCATGTCGCAAGCGGTGCGTTCTCCCTATGGCGAAGGTGATATCGGGACGCCGCTGACGGCCGTGCAGAAGGCGCATCCCGAAACAAGCATCGGTTCCTACCCGAAATATGACGGACAGCGTTTTTCGACTGAGATCGTCGTGCGCGCCCGCGACGCCGCCGTCCTGAAAGCGGCGGCGGATGCGGTGGCCGCGATGATCGAATCCATCGGCCAGGAAAAAAGTCTGGCGGCCGGCAGTGGCGATGCAACCGCCTGAGACGGAAACGGGTTGACCAATATCAAGGTGGCCTCCGGCAAAGGAAGCCACTCTCCCCACAGAAACGACGTGTCACCGAGGAGAGAGAAATGGGTTACAAAACGATACTGGCAGTGGTCGACAATGTTGCGAACACGCAAAAGCTCGGCGAATTCGTAGTAAGTCTTGCCGACCAGTTTTCCTCGCATGTGATCGGCCTGCATATGGAAACACTCGCTGCCGTTCCGCTCGTCGCGCCGATGGAAATCCCCGACCCCGCCACCGTCCAGGTGCTTCAGGACGTGGCGCACAAGGAAACCACCGATGTCGGGACCCTTTTCGAGCGCACGCTGTCCGCCAACGGCATCTCGCATGAGTGGCGCAGCTTCGTAACCTCGGTGGGTTACGCCTCCGCATCGGCAATCGACAGCGCGCGTTGCACTGATCTCATCGTCGCCCGCCAGAGCAGCGCCTCGGCGCTGTCCGACAGCCGCTCCGACATCGACAGTTTTCTTTATGAAAGCGGTCGCCCCGTTCTCCTCGTGCCGCATGTGCTGACGGCGGCCAAACCGATCAAGCGCGTGCTGATTGCCTGGAACGGCTCCCGCGAGGCGACACGCGCCACTTTCGATGCCCTGCCCTTCCTGATTGCGGCGGATAGCGTCGAGATCTTCTCCGTCGATCAGGCCGAGAGCGAAACGCAATCCTCTGGCCTCGCCGGCGCCGAACTGGCCGCGACACTCGCCCGCCACGGCGTCAATGTAACGGTAACCTCGCAGGAAAAGATTGCCGGCGTCTCACCGCAGACCGCGATCGAAAACAAGCTGTCCGACAACAGCATCGACCTTCTGGTCATGGGCGCTTACGGCCATTCCCGCTGGTGGGAGCTGCTGTTCGGCGGTGTGACGCGCACGCTGCTCGATTCCATGACGGCAATGACGCTGCTGTCCCGGTAAAACGCATGCAGTGAGGTTTGAATGTGGGCGAGCGGGTGCGGCTTGTTTCTTCTCCCCGCCGGAGAGAAGGTCGCGGCAGCGGGATGAGGGGGCGACGGCAGAGATGGACCGAGAGCTATCCCCCTCATCCGGCCCTTCGGGCCACCTTCTCCCCGGCGGGGAGAAGAAACGGGCGGCATTCGCGCATTTCATATGTGATTGGCCTCAAGGACTTTGCGCGGAAAGCTTGCCTTTTTGCAGGTCTTGCGGCTATTAGCCAAAGCCATCGACAATTTTGACCAGATGGTAGACGACATGTCCCTTCCCGATAAAGCATTTCCCGTATCCTGGGACCAGTTCCACCGCGATGCCCGCGCACTTGCCTGGCGTCTTGCCGGCCTTGACCGGGAGTTCCGTGCGATCGTCTGCATTACCCGCGGCGGTCTCGTGCCGGCGGCGATTATTTCGCGCGAACTGAACATCCGCATGATCGATACGGTCTGCATCGCCACCCGCCACGATTACGTCAACCAGGGCGACACGGTTCTCCTGAAGGGCGTCGCGCCGGAACTAATGGCTGACAGCGGCGAAGGCGTGCTCGTCGTGGACGATCTGACCGACACTGGCAAAACGGCGCTGGAAGTACGCGAAATGTTGCCGAAGGCGCATTTCGCTTGCGTTTACGCCAAGCCGAAGGGCGTGCCGACCATCGACACCTTCGTCACCGAAGTCAGCCAGGACACCTGGATCTATTTTCCCTGGGACATGGGTTTCACCTATCAGGAGCCGATCGCCAAGGGATCGCACGGCTGATCACTCGCCACAGCCAGGAATCAAGTCTGAAAAGCCGTCCCGCCGGGGCGGCTTTTTTGTGTGGAAATGCTTTTTTGACGACAGTGAAAAAACACGGAAAAACCGCAGTGTCGCCTTTATGCCTCACCCCGGAAATGCGGGGTTTTTGCTTTCCGTTGCGGAAACCAGCCCCGCACAAGCTTCAAAGTTCCGTGCCAAGTCACTGATTTTTTTGAACGCTTTCGCTATCCCCGTTTTCCACAGGCACTTCACACAATATCTTGTGGTTAAAAAACGGTTTCAATCTATGTCTTGACGAATCTATGCTGCGGGAGGAAAGTGACAGTTATGTTGCGGCGGCAACGGATCGGAAAGTAACGAGGCCGGTCCCTCTCAATTTCAGTTCGCAGGTCCAGAAGAGGCGTCCCGGCCATCAGGGGGCGGTTCGCCGGTGGATTTCGCGTGCCGTTCGGGAAGCGCCAAAAACATGACGCGGGGACTGGCGGCAGGAAGCTGTTGATACTATATTTAGTATCACATACGATGCTTGCAGCCGAATAAGCCACGAGATACAGGGATCACATCCAAGGATGAACATCCCTTACAGATCGGCAACAACCGGCTGCGCGCAGAGTTCGCACGGCTGGACCGGATTTTTGCGCCCTTTGCCGGGCGCCCAATGGACGAGGACAGGAAACCATGCGCATTGAACGCCGCTTCACGAAGCCCGGCCAATCGCCTTACGCGGAAATCGACTTCCGCAAGGCCGTCAGTGAAATCAAGAACCCTGATGGATCCGTCGTGTTCCGTCTGGCGGATATCGACGTTCCCGTGCAGTTCAGCCAGGTTGCCACCGACGTTCTGGCGCAGAAATATTTCCGCAAGGCCGGCGTGCCGAAGGTTCTGAGAAAGGTCGAGGAAAACGACGTTCCTTCCTTCCTCTGGCGTTCGGTTGCCGATGAGAAAGCCCTGAAAGACGTGCCCGAGGCCGAGCGTTCCGGCTCCGAGACCGATGCGCGCCAGGTTTTCGACCGCCTGGCCGGCACCTGGACCTACTGGGGCTGGAAGGGCAAATATTTCTCCTCCGAGGAAGATGCCCTCGCCTTCCGTGACGAGCTTGCCTATATGCTCGCCACCCAGCGTGTCGCCCCCAACAGCCCGCAATGGTTCAACACCGGCCTGCACTGGGCTTACGGCATTGACGGCCCCGGCCAGGGCCACTTCTATGTCGATCCCTTCACCGGCAAGCTGACCAAGTCCAAATCCGCCTACGAACATCCGCAGCCGCATGCCTGCTTCATCCAGTCCGTCGAAGACGATCTGGTCAATGAAGGCGGCATCATGGACCTTTGGGTGCGTGAAGCACGCCTGTTCAAATACGGCTCCGGCACCGGCTCCAACTTCTCCTATCTGCGCGGCGAAGGCGAGAAGCTTTCCGGCGGCGGCAAGTCCTCCGGCCTTATGAGCTTCCTCAAGATCGGCGACCGCGCTGCCGGCGCCATCAAGTCCGGCGGCACCACCCGCCGTGCGGCCAAGATGGTCGTCGTTGACGCCGACCATCCGGATATCGAAGCCTATATCGACTGGAAGGTGAAGGAAGAGCAGAAGGTTGCCGCCCTCGTCACCGGTTCCAAGATCGTTGCGCGCCATCTGAAGGCGATCATGAAGGCCTGCGTGAATTGCGAGGCCGACAACAGCGATTGCTTCGATCCAGCTAAAAACCCGGCCCTGAAGCGCGAAATCCGCGCTGCCAAGAGGGATCAGGTTCCGGAGAACTACGTCAAGCGCGTCATCCAGTTCGCCCAACAGGGTTACAAGGACATCGACTTCAAGACCTACGACACGGACTGGGATTCGGAAGCCTATCTCACTGTTTCCGGCCAGAACTCCAACAACTCGGTCTCGCTGAAGGACGACTTCCTGCGCGCCGTTGAAAATGACGGCGACTGGAACCTGATCGCCCGCCGCGACGGCCGGGTGATGAAGACGCTGAAGGCCCGCGACCTCTGGGAAAAGATTTCCCACGCCGCTTGGGCGTCGGCCGATCCGGGCCTGCACTTCAACACCACCATGAACGACTGGCATACCTCGCCGGCCGCCGGTCCGATCCGCGCCTCCAACCCGTGCTCGGAATACATGTTCCTCGACGACACGGCCTGCAACCTTGCCTCGCTGAACCTGCTGCAGTTCAAGGATCAGGCGACGAAGCGCATCGACATCGCCGATTACGAACATGCCGTGCGCCTGTGGACCGTCGTTCTCGAAGTCTCGGTCATGATGGCGCAGTTCCCCTCGCGCCAGATTGCCGAACGCTCCTACGAATACCGCACGCTCGGCCTCGGTTACGCCAATATTGGCGGCCTCCTGATGTCGTCGGGCATTCCCTATGACAGCGACGAAGGCCGCGCGATCGCAGGTGCGCTGACCGCGATCATGACGGGTGTTTCCTACGCCACCTCGGCTGAAATGGCCGGCGAGCTTGGCCCCTTCCCGGGCTTTGCGCCGAACCGCGAAAACATGCTGCGCGTCATCCGCAACCACCGCCGCGCCGCCCATGGCCTGTCCGATGGTTATGAGGGCCTGTCGGTCAACCCGGTCGCGCTCATCCATGCCGATTGCACGGATCAGGACCTCGTCGCCCATGCCACCGCCGCCTGGGACAAGGCGCTGGAGCTTGGCGAAAAGCACGGTTACCGCAACGCCCAGACCACCGTCATCGCGCCGACAGGCACGATCGGCCTCGTGATGGATTGCGACACGACCGGCATCGAGCCCGACTTCGCGCTGGTGAAATTCAAGAAGCTCGCCGGCGGCGGTTACTTCAAGATCATCAACCGCGCCGTTCCGGATGCGCTGCGTTCGCTCGGTTACTCCGAAAGCCAGATCGCCGAGATCGAGGCCTATGCGGTCGGCCACGGCAACCTGAACCAGGCGCCCGCCATCAACCCCTCGACGCTGAAGGCCAAGGGCTTCACCGACGAGAAGATCGATGCCGTCAATTCAGCGCTGAAAAGCGCCTTCGACATCAAGTTCGTCTTCAACCAGTGGACGCTCGGCGCTGACTTCCTCAAGGGCACGCTGAAGGTTTCCGACGAGCAGCTCTCCGACATCAGCTTCAACCTGCTGGAGCATCTCGGTTTTGCGAAGAAGGACATCGAGGCGGCAAATGTGCATGTTTGCGGTGCGATGACGCTGGAAAGCGCGCCGTTCCTCAAGAACGAACACCTGCCTGTCTTCGATTGCGCCAACCCCTGCGGCAAGATCGGCAAGCGTTACCTCTCGGTCGAATCCCACATCCGCATGATGGCGGCGGCACAGCCGTTCATCTCGGGCGCGATCTCCAAGACGATCAACATGCCGAACGATGCAACGGTAGAAGATTGCGGCAGCGCCTACATGCTGTCCTGGAAGCTGGCGCTGAAGGCCAACGCCCTTTACCGCGATGGCTCCAAGCTTTCCCAGCCGCTCAACTCCTCGCTGGTCGAAGACGAGGACGAGGAAGACCTGATCGAGGAACTGATCCAGCAGCCGCTAGCACAGCAGGCCGTGACGATCACCGAAAAGATCGTCGAGCGTGTCATCGAACGCGTCTCCCGCGAGCGTGAAAAGCTGCCGAACCGCCGTCAGGGTTACACCCAGAAGGCAACGGTCGGCGGTCACAAGGTCTATCTGCGCACCGGCGAATTCGGTGATGGCCGCATCGGCGAAATCTTCATCGACATGCACAAGGAAGGTGCTGCCTTCCGTGCGATGATGAACAACTTCGCCATCGCGATTTCGCTTGGCCTGCAATATGGCGTGCCGCTGGAAGAATATGTGGAGGCCTTCACCTTCACCAAGTTCGAACCGGCCGGCATGGTGCAGGGCAACGACGCGATCAAGAACGCCACCTCGATCCTCGACTACGTGTTCCGCGAACTCGCCGTCTCCTATCTCGGCCGTCACGATCTCGCCCATGTCGATACGTCGGATTTCTCCAATACCGCACTCGGCAAGGGTATCCAGGAAGGCAAGACCAATCTCCTGTCCACCGGCTGGACACGCGGTTACAAGCCGACGCTGGTTTCCAGCAACGAAGGCGAACGCGCCGGTTCCGAGCCGAAGGGTTCGGCAACGGCAGCCCCCGCCCGCGCCTCGACCAACGTCACCTCCTTTGCAGGCTCAGCCGCCCGCAAGCTGGAACCGACCGTCTCCATCACCACCTCGGAAATCGTCTCCTTCAAGCGCGATTATGAAGAGCGCGCCAAGGAACTGGCGGGAGAGATTGCCGAAGAGGTAATCGACGACGTGGTCCAGGAAGCCAAACAGACCGCCACCGCCCTCTTCTCCGACAAGGCCGCAGCAGACGCCGCATCGGCCAAGGCGGAAGCCAAGAAGAAGGAAAACGAACGCCGCATGCGCTCGATCGCTCAAGGCTACACCGGCAACATGTGCTCGGAATGCCAGAACTTCACGATGGTGCGCAATGGCACTTGTGAGAAGTGCGATACTTGCGGTGCGACGAGCGGTTGCAGCTGAGATAGCTGTGGATAAAATTGGATGGCCCCCACTGAAAAGTCATAAAGTGGGGGTCTGGAGTCACAAAAGTGGGATGTGAAGAGTCATAAATCGGCTTCCAAGCTATCCAATTCTGCGACCACAATTAAAAAAATCATAAGTTTCAGACACTTATGAGAATGCCGATTTTTAAGGGCGAAACTCGCCGAGGCACTAACGTCTACTTCCGGGCACTGAAAGGTGCCCGGAAAATGCCCCTCAGAACAAACAGTGAAACCAAGCAAGAGCTGTAGTTAAGTCACCTTGTGCACGCGTAACCATGAGGTCTCCCAGTCATGAACATGCATGTGAATTCCATCGAAGCATTCCTCGATGCCCTCCGGCAGGAGCTCGAGGTCCCGGATCATCGATACGAGCAGGCGGAGAGAAGCTACACATCGCTCGCGAACTGGCTTCACCGCGACGGCAGCACGGTCAGCCGATACGATCCTCAGGTCTACTGCCAGGGATCCTTTCGGCTGGGGACCGCCATCCGTCCACACACCGAGGCCGAAGAGTACGACGTCGATTCCGTTGTCGAGTTGCGATTGCTGACGAAGCGTGAGAAGACACAATACCAGCTCAAACTTATGCTTGGTGCTGAGATACACGCCTACCACGACGCTATGGACATGCTCAAACCGGTCCGCGAAGGCAACCGGTGCTGGATCCTCGACTATGCCGACGGTGCCCAGTTCCATATGGACATCGTTCCCGCGGTTCCGAACCATAACCAGCACTACATGCTTCTCAATTCTTTGTCTCTCGACACCAGATGGGCGTCGACGGCAATCTCCATCACCGACAGGCGGGAACCGAACTACAAGCTGCTGACTGATACCTGGCCCCGTTCGAATCCCAAAGGCTACGCAAGCTGGTTTGCATCAAGGCAGGCGATCGTCTTCGAGCGCCGTCATCGCGTCGCTCTCGACAACATGCGGAAGCAGGGACTCATCACCGCAAGCGTGGAGCACCTTCCTACTTTCAAGGTGAAGACGCCGCTCCAGTCCGCGATCATGATCCTGAAGCGGCATCGCGACAACATGTTCGCGCGCGACCTGGACATGCGACCGATTTCCGTAATCATCACCACCCTTGCGGCGCACGCCTACAACAACCAGGACACCATATCCGGAGCGCTCTTCGCTATTCTGAACGACATGGACAAGTTCATCGTCCACGATGGCATCAGATGGATAGTCGCGAACCCCACCGACCCTTTGGAGAATTTCGCCGATAAGTGGAACCGAGAGCCTCAGAAGAAGGCCGCATTCGACGCTTGGCTTCGCCAGGCAAGGATCGATTTCCATGCGGCGGCACAAGCCTCCACGTTGAAGGACATGGCGGATGCGCTTAACCCTCGCATGGGATACGCGTTATCCATGCGGGCGATGGATCGGCTCACGGGCGGCTCTCGACTGTTGCGGTCCGCCACCACTGCAGGGGCTGCAACGGCACCGAGCTTTGCGAATGCCGAGCGCCGTCCGTCGAAACCCCAGGGCTATGCATGATCTGGTGGTGGCAGGACCAGCAGAGGGCAAGAGCTGAGAAGGCGGCGTTTGTCGCCCTCCAGGAGGAGAACGACTGGGTGGCGAACGTGCGTACGAAGCACCTCGCCGACTACCAGCTCTGCGTCGACGTCGACCTCGTGCATGGCGGAGAGACCTTCAGGCTCGCTGTGATCTATCCCAGCACTTTCCCCGACACTCCACCTGTCGTGATGCCTCATGACGATAAGCGGCTGTCCATTCATCAATACGGTCCGGGCGGCGAACTCTGCCTGCAGTGGCGTCCAGACAACTGGGACCCCGCCGTCACCGGAGCGATGATGGTGGAGAGCGCCTACGGCCTGATCTCTGGTGAGCGCCCTGCAGACGGACAGCCGGGCACAGTGCCATCGGCGCACCGTTCGACACTTGCCGGGGAACTGCGGTTCGAGACGTGGAGACTGATGGTCCCGGAAGGTGCATGGGCATCCCTACAAGGCCAGTTCCCGGAGGCGGTTCTGCAGATCGCGGTGACGATGACTGTCCGCAGGACACAAAGAGTTGCCCACCTCACTTCGATCGGCGCGCCCGGCTCCGAGATATGGAAGATACCCCGGCCAGCCCCGGACGCGCCAGGCAAGCGTCTCGGTTACCTCTTGCGAACTGGGCAGAACATGGATGCCCTTGCTCTGCACCGTGGCGGGTTCTTCGAAGACATAACAGATCGAGTTCCCGAGCTCGCTTCGCTCCTCAAAGGCCCGGAGTGGCCGTTCATCATTCTCCTGGAGCAGAACGGACGACGAACTGCATTCGACATCGTTCGCAAGGAGGGTCATCCGTTTCTCATTCCCTACAGGATCGTAGAAGAGGAAGAGCTGTCGAAGCGATCCGCATCGAATCGAGATGCCGTCTCCATGAACCGCGTTGCGATTGTCGGTTGCGGTTCGATCGGCTCAAAGATCGCCGCATCGCTCGCACGCGCAGGTGTCAGGAAGTTCGTTCTCGTAGACGAGGACATCTTCCTCACTGGAAACCTCGTTCGCAATGAACTGGATGCCTGGGCGATCGGTTGGCACAAAGTGGATTCGCTTGCCGACCGGATCGGGCAGCTAGCGACGGATACTGACATCACCCTGCATCGAATCGAGCTGGGCAGCCAGACGTCTTCGCTGCTCATGGAGTCGGTGTTGGAAGCAATCGGGGAAGCCGATCTCATCATCGATGCGACGGCTGACCCGACTTCATTCAATCTCTGTGGAGGAGCGGCCAGGCGGCACCGGAAGCGAATGATCTGGGCCGAAGTATACGGCGGTGGGATCGGCGGGCTTGTGGCCCGGGCACGTCCGGATATCGATCCCCCTCCGATCGAGGCGCGCAGCCAGATTTCGAAGTGGTGCGACGACCGCGCCACCCCGTGGGAGTTCCAGCGTGGAAATCCTTACGATGCCAACGGAGACGAAGGCGTTTCTTTTATTGCAGACGACGCCGATGTCTCCGTCGTGGCCGCCCACGCGACACGGGTCGCGCTCGACATCCTCCAGGGAGGCGAAACGGCTTTCCCTCATTCGGCCTACATGATCGGCTTGAAGAAGGCTTGGATCTTCGAGGCTCCATTCGATACTTGGCCAATCGACCTCGCGCCGATTGGCCCATGGCAGGATCCGCGGGCGAACCCCGATTCCGGAGATATCGCCGGACTGATGGCAGACATGATCGATGAGGACGCTCTGTGACAGTGGAGCTTGTCCTCCCCTTCCCGATAGTCGGCCGGATGAAAGTCAGTCTTGATCGCGCCGGGGGTCGTGAAATCGGAGGCGTGCTGATGGCGCGTCAGATCGTGCCCGGATGCTTCGAGATCGTCGATTTTTCGGTCGATGAACTGACGGGAGAACGGGCACACTTCGTGCGCGACCCTGCTCTCCACGACGGGTTTCTCGACGAGTTCTTCGAGCGGACCGGGCGCGACTACACGAATTACAACTACATCGGAGAATGGCATTCGCATCCCAATCTCCCGGTCACTCCGAGCATCACCGATCTCGGCAGCATGGAGGACCTCGTCAATGGTGAGCGAGACATTCCGTTCGCGGCGCTTCTTGTCGTCAGGTCGGACGATCCTTCTGAATTTACAGCAACCGCTACATTCCATCAGCGCGGGATGCCCCCTGTTCCCGCTCGCATCCTGTGCACGAACCAGAGACATCAATGAGTAGAGAAACCTTCGACTGGGCCTTACGTGAGTTCGTTCGTTTTCTGTTGCGGTCTAAAGGATTCGAAGTTCGAATTGCCGCAGGCTGCGTGCCCATCCTCGTCACGCTGCTGGGTTGGAACTGGGCCGTCAAGTTAGCCGCGCCGGATGGCTACTCCATCGAGATGGGATCCACGAATGCCATTCCCGAATGGATCCAATGGCCCTTGGTCGCGCTTTTCTCCGCAATCCTCACCTTCTGCGTCTTCATTGCATGGCGGCGCTTCGTCCGCGACAACGAGCTGCGGAACAGGAAGAAGGTCATCGTCATCGAAGGACGCGGGTTACGAGAAGATGATGGATCCCCGCTGACCGAGGCGGTGCCCGCAGAAATCGTCGGTAGTCGTATCGGGGTCCTGCTGGATCTCCGGCAGCGCAAGGATGGCGTAGTTGTTGATCCCGAAGAGCTGCTGCTTGACGTCGACAGTGCCCGAAGGCAGGTCCAGCAGCACGCGAAGCACGGTGATAGCCGAGACGTAACGCTGGTCTACGGCGGCTTGACCCCGGTCCCTTTCACCTTTCTCTCAGGTGTTGTCTTCGATGACGAGGGGCGGATCGTCGTCATGGATTGGGACAGGACCCGCGAAGCTTGGCGCAGCCTCAACAGCGATGATGATGGCCAGCGATTTGAAGTCGAAGGTCTTGATGGGATCGAGAGTGTGAAAGAGGTCGTTCTCGCAGTTTCGATCTCATACCAGGTGCGTTCTGAGAACATCGCGACGACTTTCAGTCATCCGGTCGTCCGCATGACAATGCCGGACCTTGCATCGTCGTATTGGTCACAGGCGAAGCAGAACGCACTCGCGACACAGTTCTTCGAGGTTGCCAAGCTCCTTGAGGCGAAAGGCGTAACCATCATCCACCTGCTCCTGGCCGGACAGAACAGCGTGGTGTTCAATCTCGCCCGCCGATACGACAAGCGAAACCTTCCTGATGTGATCGTTTATCAGTACGAAGGCGACAATCTGAAGAAGTTTCCCTGGGGAGTCAGGATGCCGGTCCACGGACAGCGAGCCCCATCGATCGTGCGGACTTGAAACCTGATGGAGAGATGCCGAAGTGCGGTTGCCGGAAACGTGCTTAACCTATCGTCAGCACTTTAGAGGATAACGACGCAACAGAAGTCCTTCAGCCTGCAGAAGAAGTTCTCGACGGTGTCGCTGGGCGTAGAGCGCCCGGTCGTGCTCGATCTGGACCTCGCGGCTCTTCTTCGTCGGAACGACGCCACGCTCCGCGCAGCCGCAGAGTCTCAAACAGACGTCGCCAGCCCCCGAGCCACGCCCAGTCTTCGCCATCGCGTCATCACCTGCGCGAGCCTGCCTCCACATTTCAAGAGTTTGGTCGAAAGCTACGGAAGTAAGTCTGATTTCAGATCTGTCGAATCTTGTAGACGAATACTCCGGTCCCTACGCGATCGTGCGTGCTCACAGGAGCGAATCCATAGTTTTTGACCAAGCGAACCCCATGCTTCGTCATCGGCCTGGCGAAGGCTTTGAGGCAATCCTTGTTCATGAGAAAAAGCTTGAGCTGCTCAACAGCCGCCGCTGCGCCTTTGGTGTTGGCACCTGCGATGCTGCCTATGTAGACTGAGCTACCCTTGGCGAAGCGCTTGGCAAAGTTGTCCAAATCGACGGTTCCGGAGAGAAGATTGCGCTCCTGCACCTGGGCCACACCCTTACTGGTCAGCGGGACTACGCAAAAGTATCCGATAACTGCTTGGGTCTTGACGTCAACAATCTTCCTGAAACAGTCCTTGTTGTGATTGTAGAGCGCCTGGGTTTGAGCCAGATCGGACACATCACCAACCTTTTCAGCCGCAAGTCTGTGAATGACGGGCAGATCGGAGAACGCACATTTCGATACGGTTGTGTTACGAAGACTTGTACCCCAAATTCGCTGGAGGCGCTCAAATACCGAAATGATTAGATGCATGGCGAGCGACAATGCCATCAGCCCTGTGACGGTGAGCATCGCTAGGGGGATCAGAAACGTATAGGGGGCGATAGATGGATAGTTTTTGGCCAGCTTGTCATCAACGCCATAGGCGGAAACCAAGAATGCAAGCAAGGCAAAGAAGACCGCTGTACCGGTCTTTAAGTAGTCTCTCATCAAAAAGCCCCCGAAATTCAATTCAGGGGCTACTATGCAATCATAAGCCGAAATGCAAGGCGAATAAAACCACCTCGACAGTCATTTAGATGATGCGATTGGCTTTTGCGAGAAAGTAGTTTGCCACGCAGAGAACCGGAATGAGACCCGACATTACGACAATGGCGATTTTCACCAACTCCATCTTCGTTCCTTTCGTTTTCATCCACTCACTGGTCACCGTGACCACAAGCGCACATTACCATCATGCGTTGCAATCGCCAAGCACAATACTTTGAAAGGCCGACGCCTTACGTGATCGTAACCCGTGTTGATATACAGATCGCAACCTCTCAATGCAATGCACTAGCTGAATGCAGGCCTCACAATCATAACATCGGTTGCAAGGCGATAGTATGATCCGAGCGATTAACAGACAATGAATCAAGCCTGTCGACCACGGCGAGATTGATAGCGGCCCTGGTTGGAGTCAAAGACGGGGATTTCTTTATCTCCAACTGGTACGCAACCGCAATACGGTAGAGTTCCTGGGCTTTTGGGAGCAGGCCCACGGATCAGCGTCAGCCGTTCAAGCGACATCCGCACCTTATCCGGGCCTGTGGCAGCCGCCAGCCCAGAACGACGACGTTCTGGGCTGTTACCGCCCATCAGTTTCCGTTGGCAAAAGATCATCAATTCAATGGTTGGGGAACGGGGAAATGCCAGGTTCCGTCCAGAACGGATTCGCGTGGCCGATATAGTCGCACCGTATAATTCCAGCCGGCCATGATCGGAAGGCAATTTGGAATCTTGCCATCGCACCCCCCAAACTGCACGCTGATCGAACCATCGGCGTTTTTCTGAGCTGTTACGTCGTTGAGCGAGTATGCTCCGTAAGGATTTTTCTCGTAGTAGCCCTTCGAATTGTAAAGACTGATCGACCAGAACCCCTCGACGGGTACGTCCTTGACATTGAGTTTGTAGATCGTCTTGCCGTCATTTTTGTCAGGCGTGACGTTCAGGTAGGTGGCGTCCTTGTCCGGGTTACCACCCCATGCGGCAGCACTGGAAACGAGATGACGTACGGGATCGACCTCATCCTTCGATCCGAAGGATTTGTTGAAGTCTGACATGGTCGTGGCGAGGATCAGGAGGGCGTCGCGTACCTTCTTTTGACTGGCGGCATCCCAGTCGGCGGCCTCGAACTTGCCCGGCCCGCCTGGCTGTTCGATCTTGATGGCATCCTGCAGCGCGTGCACCTGTTCCACGTCCTTCGGATTAGAAGGATCGACGAAGGTCCGGATGGCTATCACCATATAGCGTGTGCCCGCTGTCTCCTTGGTGAAGGTCGATACGCCCTCATACGATACATCAGTGACGTAGTGGTCCTCGTTGATGGCCAGCAGCGACATAAAACGCTTTCCCGCGTCCGGCAGCGTGATCGTCAAAGGCCCTGCCTCAAGATCGAAGACGGCGCCCGAATAGAGCGTGTCCCGGTTTAATCTTATGATGGTCTGGTTTTCGATCGTCGCCGGCTCGCGGCGATGAAAGAACTTCCCGAAGCCTCCGTCCTTGACAACATTACCGAAATACAGATCGCTCTCGGCCCGGACAAAGTTGTCGATCGTAACTTGCTCGGCCGCGGTGGCCGTGGAAAAGGCGACAAGCGCCGTCATGACTGTTGCAGTGGCCAAGGCAAGAGGTGTGGTTTTCATGATATCTCTCCGATTTTCTCAACGATTCCCCGAACCGGAAGGGCGGCTTCCCGCCGTGCC
Organism: Rhizobium nepotum 39/7; assembly: GCF_000949865.1. GTDB lineage: Bacteria > Pseudomonadota > Alphaproteobacteria > Rhizobiales > Rhizobiaceae > Agrobacterium > Agrobacterium nepotum. The sequence continues at coordinate 44,447 of NZ_JWJH01000017.1, forward strand.
CGAGGTCCGGATTCGTGCTTACTGGACCTTTTCGAAGTCGCCTGGCTTCCAGCTCTTGTCGAACCATGGCTCCAATGGCGCGTATAGTCGCAGGATTGTGTTCCATCCCTTGCCGGGCATTGTTTGCACCCAGTTTGTCTCGTGTCCCGCAGGAACCGTGGGCGAGAACCAGATAGTCACTGATCCATCCTGGTTTTTCTTGATGCTCGGCTGGTTGCTGTCGATGCCAGCAAGCTTCTGGTCTGTCTCAAGCATCGATCTGGTCTGGTTGTCGTAAACTGTGAACGACCAGAACTGCCCAGCAGGAATGGGCGACGGGAGAGTGATCTTGTATGTCTTGCTCCCGTCGAGATAAGCTCCTGTGGCATCCCTGACGGCAAACGCATAAGCCGAGCCCGTACCAGGTTTTGCGTCAGCCATCGCAGGCGTGATGCCGGTCGCCGCATAATGGAACATCGTGCGGGGGTCGAGCATTCGTTCCCCATCATTGAGAAACTGGTAGCTGTTGCCGATAAAGCCGTTGTTCCACTGACGATCGGGATAGAACTTCGCGCGCGCTTCACGGGGGTCGAACACCATCGAGCGAGCCGTCGCGTTGCCAACCGCAACGGCATCCGTGAGGATTGCCTTCATACGGGCATCAGGAGCGAAGGGCTCACCTTTCTTGATACCAATCGAAGCGAACAGGCCGACGAGTTCAGGATCAAATGCATCGCCAGGCTCACTCTGTATGACGTCGTTGAGCTCCTCGTAGAAATGGAAATCGTTGGCATGGATGGTGTTGATCTGCGCTCCGGAGAGATTGACGAAGGCAGTTTCCGGGACCGCTTCTGCTGCGGACAGCGGATAGACGCGCGCATGCTCCTTGACGCTTTTCACCGCTGCCGCAATGTCGCCATCCTTGACGAAAGCCCGGTAGAGAACGAAATTCGTGTTGGTTGGCGATTTTGTAACAAAGTAGCCGTCGGAGGGCAGCTTCTCAGAGTAGCCCGGCGGGACGAAAAGATACTTTCCTCCCTTGCCTTTATCGGGTCCGATGATACCGACGTCGGTGACATAGCGGAAGTACGCATCGTCGACGGGGCCTAGAACACCCGGCGGTACCTGCGCCACGACAGGGCCGTTAGAGAGATCGACACAGAAAAAGACGTAGACGGTTGTCGTATTCGCTGTCAGAAATAAAGAACGCGCATCCATCAGGTTCTCTGTAATTCCAATGCCCTTGTTTTTTGCCGCTCCGACATCGGCCAAGCCCTTGCACATTGCGTAGACAGAGGCGGCCGGCATTCCGGATAGGAACGCCTCGACACCCCTCGAAAAGTCGATGTTGTCATAAACCTTCTGCACGGTCGCCTGATCGGGAAGGCCATCGGCGAACTTGAGCGTTCCAATGCGAGTTTCGACCGTATCTGGCGTTTGAATGCTGGCAGGAACGTCGGCTTTGAACTTAGGTTTGGAGGAATCCTGCGCGACGACCGAGGTCGCTGAGAGGAACGAAAAAAGCGCCACGACTTGCATTCGATTGAATCTGGTCATCTGTCTCTCCAGAAGATCATATTGGGAACGGGATACGCAGCTTTTTGACGCGCATGTATGTTGCCAGCCCGCTGTGTTCGGGTTGGTCGGCGATGGTCGATTGGAGAACGAGACACTCTATGCTCAAGAGCTCAATTTTCCATCTCGACAAGCTCTATCTGCCCACGGGAAACTGAAAATTCACGCCAGCAAAAATCTGCCACTCCGGCGCTCCGGCTCCATCGTGCCAGACCGTATACTGAGGTTCGACGAACGCGTTCATCGTGATACCTTTGTCGAGCTGGAATACCTTGCCAATACCCGCTCCTACCGGAATATAGGAATTCCCATTTTCAAGATTGAAATTCCAGTTCGCCGAAGAACGCAGATACCACCCATCTGACAGGTTGATGTTGACGATAGGCTGGATTGTCGCGAGGTTTACGTCGTCACGATCGCTTACACCCGCAAACGACGTCTGATAGGTCACCAGTCCACCCAGTAGGCCCCAGCTCTGGGGCGCGACCGCGACACCGGCCGCGCCTGCCTGCCACTTGCCACTTCCAAGGGACTTATCGGTGGCAGTTGGCAGAACCAGAAGCGGTCCAGCGCCAATGGTAGCCTCGCCGACCTTCGGGAGGATGAAAATGTCCATTAGCGTAAGATCGCCAAGACCCGTGACGTATCCGTCGGGAACGTCCGGCGAGGTGGCCACCGGCAGTGTGAACCGTAAAAGTTGCGGCAGACCGAACATGTCGGAAGGCACGAGGCCTCTTAACAGGAACTGGTTCGCGTGCGGATCGCCTGGCGTGTCGATAAAACTCGGAATGAAATAGTCGTGAAAATTGACCGTGATTTTTGGCGTCAGCGGATTGTTGGCCTCGTTGATGGCATCATGCGCCTCCTGGGCTAGCGCGGAACCGGGCAGCAAAAGCATGGACGTAAATATAACAGAAATTAAACGCATGGAACCTCCGGGGATTTCGACCACAGTCGAGCATGAAGCGTTAATCCTGAGAAGTCGGTAACGGTTACATTCGGTTCGAAAATCTCAACATCAACGATTGTAACAGTAACAATCTCGCTTTCTCGTGATGGATGTGGACGTGATGTGGAGGGCATATCAACTCGCACAGCCTATTTCCGAAAGGGAAACCAGCACGCCATGGAAACGTCGACAGACGCCTCCCATCGGGGCTTTTTGAAGCTTATGCTTCGTCTGCCGGAGCTCCGTAGTGATTTGCGGGTGTTCTGGCCACGCGATCCATCAATCCAGGCGCTCTGCGAGGCCTACGACCAAGCGACAGTGATGTTCGAACGGCTCGTCGCGACGTCAGACATCGATGACGAAACACTCATCGAGGAATATCGTATATTGTGCGCGCAACTAGAAGGCGATGTCATTGAAACGTGCGTTTCGAGACATAAGGGGTCCACATAAGCGTAGCTTGGTCCTCTACTCGTCTATTAGAAGTTTGGATTGCAACCACACGTATTATCTAGCATAGTCCGTCCACCTAATGACGCAACGGGTATGAAGGTGCGGGATGACGGTGAGCGGGGTGGGGGACGGAGCCATACTGGTTTCCGACATTGAAGCACGGACAGAGGCCGAGCGCTTAATGTCGGACGGACGATTGCACGTATCGGACAGACACCGGGCTTTCCTTCAATATATTATCGATGCCTTGTTTGAGGGTCGCAGTGATGCGGTAAAAGCTTATGCGATCGCCGTCGACGTTTTTAATCGCCCAACCACCTTCGACGCATCCGCCGATCCGATCGTAAGGATCGAGGCGACACGGCTTCGTGAGTCGCTAAAAAAATACTACGAGCAATTGGGGAACGAAGTGCAGGTGAGGCTTGACATTCCTCCCGGCCGGTACGTCCCTCTGTTTATCAGCAGAAAGCCAATTAATGCTGCGGTCGAGGCAGAAGCCGCGCCCATTGACATCGATCACATAGCGACCGCGTGCGACAATTTCTCCTCGAGCGAGGAAGCTGTCTCTACAGGGTATAGGTGGCCGCGTGCTGCTAGACCAATCGCAGGCGCAATCTGTGTAGCACTTGCCGCTGGCACAGCTATTACATTTCTGGCACCGAAGCCACTCGTCGTGACAGGACGACCGGTCGTTGAACTCTCACTGGTGGGATCCGGTGACGACGAAGATACTGCCCATGCCGTCATGGACAACCTTTCCGCATCGCTTGCCCGCTTCGGTTCCGTGAGACTACAGTCGCGTGGAAAAGCTACGACATCTGCAAGAATTCATTCTTCCGTCTACGACAGGACCTACAAAATAGACTTTCGCTATGGAGGAGATGCGGCTTCCTTCGCGGCGTGGTGGCAGGTCACGGACGTCTCGACGGGGGAAGCACTATGGACCGACACTGAGGTAAAATCGATCCAGGACGGTCGACGCGACAACGCGCTTCAAGAATTTGTGTACGGTCTGTCGCGAAAGATTGCCGGTCCGCTTGGTGTAATCAACTCGATGGAAATGCGGCGGGATCTTCCACTATCCGCGACCGGAAACATTTGCGTGCTGCGCGGAGACTTTGCTGTCGAACGACGCGATCCGGATGCCATCAAAGCTTCACGTCAATGCCTGGACATGACACTCTCAGCAAACCCCGGAAATGTCGATGCAATGGCATCACTGGCACGCGTGATGGCATGGATGGGGCGGGCAAACGGCGAGGCTAGCTACCTCGCGCGGGGATTGGATCTCGCCAATCAGGCTGCACTGAAAGCTCCGCTTTCGGTTCCTGCTGCACGCGCCCAGATGGCCACTCTGTATCTGGCGGGCCAGACGGAAGCGTCGATTGCAGCCGGGTACCGCGGTGTCAAATTGAACCCGGAGAATGCCGAACTGCTGGCCAAACTTTCAATAGCGGTCTTCATAAGCGGGCAATGGGAAGAAGGTCGCAAACTTGCCCAGCAAGCATCCGAAATCGCCGGTGAAACGCTTCGTGATGCCAATTTTGTTTTCATCCTCGATGCATATCGCAAGGGAGAGTTCAAAGAGGCGATCTCACTTGCAAGGCAGGTTCCGGGAACGGACGCGATAACTGCTGTTCTGAAGCTGGCGTCGATCGCCAGGCTCGGTGACCGGAGGACAACCGAGGAGGAGGTGTTCACGGCCAGGCTGCAACACCCGGACATCGATCGAACCGCCGCAACATTTTTTTCCGGGACGCGCTGTAACGAGAGCTTGCTGGCCTCTCTAAGAGTTGGTTTTGAACAGGCCGGCCTGGGATCTTCAGCGCCCCTTAACAACAAGCCAATGTAACAGTAACAACCTTGTTTGGCTCAGGATGATGCCGTTCTCTGCAACAGTCAGCCCTCATGGGCGAATTCGGAGATCGCCATCATGCGCAAGTTGCTTGTATTGTCAGTCGCAACGTCGTTCCTTGCCAACAGCGTTTTTGCAGATTCTGCAGTCGTGACAACAGGGGTCAACTTGAGGTCTGGCCCTGGTACGGGCTTCGCGGCGATCGGCAAGGTCCCGGAAGGAGCACAGGTCGACCTCAAGGAGTGCGACGCGAGCGGGGCTTGGTGCGCGATAACCTTTGGCAGGCAGAATGGCTTCGTCAGCGGCCAGTATCTCAGCCAGACGGTAGCCGAAGCGTCCTCGTGGCCGAGAACTTTCACCGCCGACAGCGGCGCGGTGCTGACGCTGTTTCAGCCGCAGGTGGTTGACTGGCCGGGCTTCACGAAGCTCGACGCGCTTGTCGCTGCCGAACTGAAGACGTCGAAGGACGCCTCCCCGGTTTATGGAGTGATCGGCGTGACGGCCAAGACCGTCGCCGACGACGAAACCGACGCTGTCGTGCTCACTGACGTAGAGGCGACGGAGGTGAACTTCTCTACGCTCGACAGGGACCAGCTTGCGAAGCTCGCGATCGGCGCGGGCAAGATTCTGCCAACCGACCCGATCACCGTGTCGCAGGATCGTTTGACGGCCAGCCTCGCCGACTACAAGCGCCTGAATGACGTATCGGGCCTCAAGGCAGACCCGCCGCCCGTCTTCCATAGCGACGTTCCTGCCATCCTCGTTCAGACTGACGGCAAGGCCGTTGTCTCCCCAGTGAAGGGCGTGCAGGGCCTTTCATTCGTCGTCAACACCAACTGGGACATATTCCAGGCCGACGGCGACAAAAGCTTCTATCTTCGCGACGAAAAAAGCTGGTTGACCGCATCGAGACTTGATGGAGACTGGGCGGAAGCTGCGGGCCTGCCACCGCAGATTTCCTCACTCCCGGACGAGGACTGGAAGGACGTGAAGGCCGCCGTGCCAACCCAGAAGTTTGCGGACCGCGGCACTCCGAAGGTCTTCTATTCCGATACGCCTGCAGAACTCCTTGTCTTCGATGGAAAGCCCGCACTGGAGAAGGTTCCCGGCACGGGGCTGGAATGGGCATCAAACACGACGAGCGACGTCTTCTACCACCCGGCAGAAAAGACATGGTACGTCCTGCTCTCCGGCCGCTGGTTCTCGGCGCGGTCTCTTGACGGTCCCTGGACGTTTGCGACGCCGAACCTGCCCGCCGACTTTCAGAGCATTCCGCAGGATGTGTCGTACTATGCCGTCAGGGCGTCAGTCCCGGGAACCTCGGAAAGCGCCGAGGCACGGCTGAAGGCGAGCATCCCTCAGATGGCACGGGTGGCGACCGACGGGACGGTGAAGATCGACGTGTCCTACAGCGGAGATCCGAAGTTTGAACCCATTGACGGCACCACGCTTTCCTATGCGGTGAACTCCAACGAACAGGTCATCAAGGTCGGGACCAAGTACTTCGTGCTCAAGGACGGTGTCTGGTTTGTCGGCGACAGCCCGAGCGGGCCGTTCGAGGTTGCCAAGGCGGTTCCTGACGAAGTCTACAGGATCCCCGCCTCCTCTCCCGTCTACAACGTCACCTATGTCAGGGTTTATGACACCGAGCCGGATGCTGTCTGGTACGGCTACACGGCGGGCTACCTCGGCGCCTACCTTGCCTGGGACGCTCTCGTCTGGGGGACGGGCTGGGCCTATCCGGCATGGTGGGATTTCGGCTGGGCCGGCGGCTACTGGCCGTACTATCCGCGCCCAGTCACCTACGGCGTCGGCGCCTTTTACAATCCAGCGTTTGGCACATTCGGGCGCTATGGCTACGCTTACGGCCCCTATCGAGGCATCGCAGGCGGCGCAGCATACAATGCGCGTACTGGAACATACGCCCGCGGTGGCGCGATTTCCGGTCCTGCGGGCTCACGCGGCTTCGTCGCAGCCTACAATCCACGGACAGGCAACGCCATTGCCGCGCGTGGCGGCACAAACGTCTACGGGTCGTGGGGCACGGCGGCTGTCAAGCACGGCGGTGAGTTCGCGCGCATCAGCGGCGGCTCGACGGGGAATGCAGCGGGCCTGCACTGGCACAACTCGTCGGGCGACCGGGGGTTCATCGCGGGCGGCAAGGGCGGCGACATCTACGCCGGGCATGATGGCAACGTCTATCGACGCGAGAACGGCGAATGGCAGAAGCACACGCCTGATGGCTGGAGCCCTGTGAATCGCCCGGCAACCGCAGGTCTCAAGAACGCGGGCGAGCACTTCGCCTCGAAGCATCCGGAAGCTGCGGATCGCATCCGTCAGAACGCTCCGCAGCGCGCCGAGAACATCCAGAACAGGATCCAGAATAATCCTGCTGCGAGGGAGCGCGTGCAGAACCGTCAGAACGCTGCTCCCCGACGGCAGATCCGCGAACACGCGCCCGACAATCTCGGCGTCGACCGGATCGCGCGGCACGCGGGTAACCAGCGCGACTTGTCTCGCGATTTCGGACGTCGCGACATCGGTCAGTTTCACGGCGGTGGCCGACAGTTCGGCGGCCACATTGGCGGCGGGCGCGAGTTCAGCGGATTCCATGGCGGCGGAGGCGGCTTCCACGGCGGCGGGGGACGATTCCGCAGACGTTAGACATAAGGTTCAATGGAGACGGACAGCGCATGATTTGCAATCTTGGAAGACGACTGACGATAGTTGCGGCCTGCGGGCTGCTCCCTTCCGTGGCGACCGCGGCGGAGGGCGGCGCCGGCTTCTACCTGCTCGGTTCCAAGGGTCCGGCGGCGGCCATCACGCCGCCGCCAGGAGTTTTCTTTTCCAACGACGTCTACATCTACTCGGGGGACCTTGGCGGCGGGCGGGCGCTGCCCGCTGGCGGCCGCTTGGCGGTTGGCGTTGAAGGCTCCGCCGTCATCGACGTCCCGACAGTCCTCTGGATTCTTCCCGAAGAAGTCATGGGCGGCCACCTCGGCCTCACTGCGACGCTTCCGATCGGCTGGAAGAAGACCGATGCGGACCTGACGCTGGCGGGACCGCGCGGCGGTTCGGTGTCGGGCTCCGTCTCGGATCCCGTCTTTACCGTCGGCGATCCGGTGCTGGGCGGTCTACTCGGCTGGGAAGCTGGAAACTTCCACTGGCAGACGAGCCTTCTCGTCAACGTACCCATCGGCGATTACCAGGAAGGCCAGATATCGAACATCGCCTTTCACCATTGGGGGGCGGACGTTTCTGTCGGCGCGACCTGGCTCGATCCGGCGATAGGACTTGACCTGTCGGCGGTGGTCGGCATGACCTTCAACGCCGAAAACCCCGCGACGGACTACCGAACCGGCAACGAGTTCCACTTCGAGTGGGCAGCAGTCCAGCACTTCAACGAGCAGTTCGATACCGGGCTCATCGGCTATTACTACAATCAGGTGACGGGTGACAGCGGCGCAGGTGCGACGAGCGATTTCAAGGGCCGCGTCGCCGCTATCGGCGCGACGATCGGATGGACCTTCAAGGCGGGCGAGTTACCCATATCCACGCGGATCAAATATTTTCATGAATTCGCCGCAGAAAACCGGGCCGAGGGGGATGCTGTGTTCTTGACGGTCTCAATGCCACTGTCGATCACCAAGCCAACGAACGTCGCGGCGCAGTAGATGAGGGTCGAGCTGTTTCGGCCTGCCCTCGCCCTTGCCATGCTGGTCCTGGTCGGGTGCGGCCATCCCACCGGAGTGATGAACCCGGTCGAGCTGACGGACAGCCCGCCGAAGACGACGCAAGTCGACATGCTCGTTGCGACCACCCGACAGCCTTCGGGCGATCCGGCGACGCTGTTCAACGGCGAACGCAGTTCTAAGCCCTACATGACGGACGTCGCCGTCTCAATCCCGCCGAAGCGGGAAGCGGGTACCGTTCAATGGCCGAAACGCCTACCCGCGAACCCGGCGACCGACTTCGCGGTGACCCGTGTCAGACAGATAAGGACCGTTCCGGAAGGCCGTGCCTGGTTCCGCCAGCACATCGAGGACGGGCATGCGCTTGTCTTCATTCACGGCTTCAACAACAGGTATGAGGACTCGGTCTTCCGCCTCGCCCAGATCGTCCACGACAGCGGGATGAAGGCGACGCCAATCCTCTTCACCTGGCCCTCGCGCGCCGAACTGACGGGATATGAGTACGATAAGGAGAGCACGAACTATTCGCGAACCGCGCTTGAGCAGTCGCTGCGCGTACTCGCGCAGGATTCGGCGGTGAAGGATATCACGATCCTCGCCCATTCGATGGGGACATGGCTGGCGATGGAGTCCCTGCGCCAGATGGGCATCCGGGACGGCCACGTGGACGCGAAGATCCAGAACGTCATACTGGCCTCTCCCGACATCGACATCCAGGTGTTCGCCAAACAGTACGTCGAGATGGGCAATCCGAAGCCGAAATTCACGATATTCGTGTCTCAGGACGACTGGGCGCTGGCGGCGTCGAGCTTCATCACGGGCAACGTCTCGCGACTCGGAGCGATCGACCCGTCGAAGGAGCCATATCGCTCCCGTCTGGAAAAGGCCGGGATCACGGCCATCGACCTTACAAAGGTAAACACCGGGGACAGTCTTCACCACGGCAAGTTCGCCGAGAGTCCCCAGATCGTCCAGCTCATCGGTCAGAGGCTGATGACGGGGCAGACGCTGACCGACAGCAATGTCACGCTTGGACAGGGGGTCGCGGCGGTGGTCGGGGGAACGGCGCGTGCGGTCGGGACCGTTGCTGGGGCCGCCGTCTCGGCACCGCTGGTGATCGTGGAGCAGCCGCGGGGTCAACGTCGAAAAGCGGCCGGAACGGATCTTGAGGACAATTTTCGAAGCGACCAGCAGTCGAAGCCTCTGACCCAGTAGAGCACCATTGTTACCCCCTGCCACGCCCATTGTAACTGTAACAAACTTAACCCACGCCCGCCCCTGAAGCACTATCCGCCAACCGGACCAGTTCCGCCAAGCAGCGTCAAATGACGAGAGAAAGGAAACTTGTAATGAGTAGGCCTGTCCACCACAAACTTCTTGCCGCCACGGCGCTGGTCGCGATGACCTTCGCAACCATCACGCCCCCGGCCCTCGCTCAGACGGCTCCGGCGACCGCCACGCCCACTACCACCGAGGGCACGGGCAAGCCCAACATCCTGGTCATCTTCGGCGACGATGTCGGCCAGACGAACATCAGCGCCTATTCGATGGGCGTCGTCGGCTACAAGACCCCGAACATCGACAGTATCGCCAAGGCTGGAATGATGTTCACCGATTATTACGCCGAGAATTCCTGCACAGCGGGACGTTCGACCTTCATCACCGGACAGACCTGCCTTCGAACTGGTCTTTGCAAGGTTGGCGCGCCGGGCGCTCCCGTAGGGCTTCAGGCTGGTGACATCACGATCGCACAGGCGCTGAAACCGCTCGGCTATGCAACAGGGCAGTTCGGCAAGAACCATCTTGGCGACCGCGACGAATATCTCCCGACGAAACACGGTTTCGACGAGTTCTTCGGCAATCTTTATCACCTCAACGCCGAGGAGGAGCCGGAAGCCCCATATTGGCCGAAAGACGATACAGAGTTCCTGAAGGCCTATTCGCCACGCGGGGTGATCAAATCATCGGCTGACGGGAAAATCGAAGACAGCGGGCCGCTTACAACGAAGCGGATGGAGACGATCGATGACGAGACCAGCGACGCTGCGATCGATTTCATCGACCGCCAGGTCAAGGCGAAGAAGCCTTTCTTCACATGGATGAACGCCACGCGCATGCATGTCTTCACCCATGTGCGGGAATCGATGCGCGGTCAGAGCGGCATGCTCGGGAACGAGTACGCAGACGGGATGGTCGAGCACGATCAGATGGTCGGAAAGCTTCTGAAGAAGCTTGACGATCTCGGCATCGCCGACAACACGATTGTCGTCTACACGACCGACAACGGACCGAACCAGTGGTCATGGCCGGATGCCGCGACGACGCCTTTCCGTAGCGAAAAGGATACCAACTGGGAAGGCGCGTTTCGCGTACCTGCCATGGTCAGGTGGCCCGGCCGCATTCAGCCGGGCCAGGTCTCGAACGGCATGATGTCGGGTCTCGACTGGTTCCCGACCCTGGTCGCAGCCGCAGGTGACCCCGACGTCAAAAGCCGCCTGTTGCAGGGCTGGAAGCCCGAGGGAAGCGCCACCAGCTTTCGCAATCATCTCGACGGTTACAACCAGCTCGACTATCTGACAGGCAAGACTGACAAGAGCGCACGAAGCGACTTCTATTATTTCGATGACGACGGCGGACTGGTCGCGACACGATACGATGACTGGAAGGTCGTGTTCAAGGAACAGCCTGCACCAGGAGGCTTCGCCGTCTGGCAGACACCATTCGTCACCTGGCGCATTCCCAAACTCTTCAACCTGCGCATGGACCCTTACGAGCGCGCTGACACGGTTTCAGACCAGTACAACGACTGGCTTGTTCGCAATGATTACCTGCTTGTGAAGGGACAGTTGCAAGGCGCAGCGTTTCTGGAAACCTTCGTGAAGTATCCACCGAGCCAACGCGTCGCCAGCTTCAATATCGAGGGCGTCCGCGAGCAGGTCGACAAGGCGATCGACCAGTCGTTCAAGGACCGTGGCATCGAGAAGTGACATTTTGGGGCGCGCCTTGGATCAGGGCGCGCCTTTCCTCCTGACCGAGAGAACATCATCATGCCCGCCCGTGACGACATCATCGCGCTCGGCCAGCGGATCGGCCAGTCCATCATTGGCCAGGACCAGATGGTCGAGCGGCTTCTGCTGGGTCTGCTCGCTAACGGCCATCTCCTGGTCGAGGGGTTACCAGGCCTCGCAAAGACCAGGGCGATCAAGAGCCTGGCGAAGAATCTTGATTCAGAACTTTCGCGCGTCCAGTTCACACCCGACCTGCTGCCTGCGGACATCACGGGGTCCGAAATCTACTTCTCCGAAGGTGGCAAGGGCGAGTTCAAGTTCCAGCAGGGTCCGATCTTCGCCAACCTGATCCTCGCCGACGAGATCAACCGGGCGCCCGCCAAGGTACAGTCGGCACTGCTTGAGGCGATGGAAGAACGGCAGGTGACGGTCGGCGGCAAAAGTTATCCACTGCCCGACCTGTTCATGGTTATGGCCACGCAAAATCCGATCGAGCAGGAAGGCACATATCCCCTCCCCGAAGCGCAGCTCGACCGTTTCCTGATGCACGTGGAAGTCGGATATCCGGACGAGAAATCGGAGGCTGCGATCATGCGCCTGAACCGGGACGAGGAAAACGAGGCACATGGCGGCTCGAAACCAAAGCCACTGCAGAAGCTGAGCCCGCAAGCGGTGTTCGATGCACGTAAGGAGATCGGAAGCGTCACCGTATCCGATCCCGTTGAGAAATACATGGTCGCCCTGGTCTTCGCCACGCGTTATCCTGATCGTTACGACAAGGACCTCGCAAAGCTTCTGCAGGTGGGTGTCAGCCCACGCGGCATCATCGGCCTCGACAAGGTTTCGCGCTCCTATGCCTGGCTGAAAGGTCGTGACTTCGTAACGCCGGACGATGTGAAAGCCGTCGTCAACGGTGTTTTCCGCCACCGGTTGATCCTTTCCTATGAAGCCCATGCATCGAATACGACGCCGGATCAGGTGATCGACCGGATCACCGAACTCGTCGCGGTATCGTGAAGGAGGAGCCATGGCTGCGGGAGACGGCGTTTATGTTTCGACCGAACAGCTCGTCGCACTGGAGCCAAAAGCCCGCGACCTGAGCTTCGTGCAGAAGGCACGCAGCCACCAGCAGCTTGCCGGACGAATGAACTCGGCCATGCGCGGGCGCGGCCTGACATTCGAGGAACTGCGTAACTATCTGCCGGGTGACGACATCCGCTCCATAGACTGGCGCGTCACGGCACGCACCACCAGGCCCGTTGTCCGCGTCCATTCCGAAGAAAAGGAGCGCCCCGCGCTTATCGTCGTCGACCAGCGGATCAACATGTTTTTCGGCAGCAGACGCTCGATGAAATCGGTGACGGCGGCGGAAGCCGCCATGCTCTGTGCCTGGCGGATACTCGGCTCCGGTGACCGTGTCGGCGGGTTCGCGTTCGGCGACAGCGAGATCAGCGAAGTGAAGCCGCATCGCAGCCGCAATGCCGTCATTGCTTTTGCGGATCGGATTGCGACGCTGAATGCGACACTGAAAGCCGATGCGGCGCCCACCCCGGCATCCGGACAGCTCGACATCGTGCTTGAGACCGTATCGAATATCGCGCACCATGACCACCTGGCCGTAATCATTACAGATTTCGACGGTCATACGGCGAGAACACGAGACCTCCTCCTGCGTCTCTCCGCCCGCAACGACGTTGTCTGCATCCTCGTCTACGATCCTTTCCTGCTCGAACTGCCGACCTCGGGCGACATCATTGTCAGTGGCGGAGGGCCACAGGCGGAGCTTGCCCTCCGATCGGCAAGCATCCGCTCGTCGGTCGATGCGTTCGCGCGTAACCGGGGACGGGAGTTACGGGCATGGCAGAGCGAACTCGGGCTGCCGATGCTGCCGATCTCGACCGCTGAAGAGACCGCTCCGCAGCTTCGTCGCCTTCTCGAACAATCGGCCTGGCGGCAAAGGAGACGCTGATGGATCCGACCGTAAAGCTCGATCCGATGACGGAGGCGGCGCTGCAAACAATGCGCGACATAGCAATGCCTCCCCAGGTGTCCTGGATGCCTCAGACCTGGGGATGGAGTGTTCTTGCCGGCGCCTTGCTGATCATGTTGGCTGTCGTCGGGATCCGGTGGTTTTTGCGCTATCGTGCGAACGCCTACAGGCGCGAGGCGGTGGCCCTTGTGAATGTCATCGAGGAACAGCTTCGTGATCCTGCAGCACGGCGGGATGGCCTTCGAAGCATCGCGGAAATCCTGAAACGCACGGCGCTGGCGGCATGGCCTCGTTCAGAAGTCGCTTCGCTTTCCGGCAATGCCTGGGTGCGCTTCCTCGAAGAGCATGACGACGGCGGACGCATGCTCCAGCGGCTTGTCGACGACTTCGAATATCGCGGAGCCGGGCTCGACACCGATTTGCCTTCGGACGTTTGCAGCGAGCTGGTGGTCGCCGCCCGCAACTGGATCGAGCGTCACCATGTATCAGCTTGATCTCCCGTGGCTTCTGATCGCCCTTCCCGTTCCGCTGCTTGTCTGGTGGCTGCTTCCGGCGCACAGGGAGACGTCCGCCTCGATCAGGTTGCCCTTCTTCACGCAGGTCGCCGAAGCGGCCGGCGTCCGGCCGACGGAAGGCTCGGTAATCGCCCGCAGGACATTGCCACAGGTGGCGTGCGAGGGCGTCGCCTGGTGTCTGGTGGTGCTGGCCCTTGCCCGCCCTCAATTCGTCGAGCCGCCGATCGAAAAAGTTCAGCCGCAGCGCGACATCCTGCTCGCGCTCGACCTGTCGCAGTCGATGGATGCGAAGGACTTTCCCGGCGACGACGGCAAGCCGCTGGCACGCGTCGACGCGGTCAAGCAGGTCGTCGCGGACTTTGTGAGCAGGAGGCCAAGCGACCGAATCGGCCTAGTCGCCTTCGGCGATGCGCCCTACCCGCTCTCACCCTTCACCATGGATCACGGACTGGTCGAGACACTGATTGCCGACGCCGTACCGGGCATGGCAGGACCGAGAACGTCGCTCGGTGACGCGGTGGGACTGGCCATCAAGATGTTCGAAAAGACGACCATGCCGGAAAAAGTACTCATCGTGCTGACGGACGGCAACGACACGGCGAGCCGGATGCCGCCGCTGAAGGCAGCAGAGATCGCCAAGTCGAAAGGCGTCATCGTCCACGCCGTCGGCATCGGCGACCCGCTAGCGACCGGCGAGGACAAGCTCGACACGGTGACGCTGCAAAAAATCGCGGAGAAAACAGGCGGACGCTACTTCTTCGGCGGCAACAGGGTTGAACTTGCGTCGATCTACCAGGTGCTCGATCAGATCACGCCGGAAGATCAGAAGAACCTGTCGTGGCGGCCGCGCGTCGAACTGTTCCATTGGCCGTTGCTGGCGGCCGTGCTGGTGCTCGCAGGTTTCCATGCGTTTGCCGGAGCGGTCGGGTTCCTGCGCCGGAGGGCCGTCGCATGATCGCCGACTTCCATTTCATTCGTCCGTGGCTAGTTGTCTTGCTGGTGCTCCCGATCCTGATCCTGTGGCTGGCATCACGTTCGGGCGACGTCCGCTCGCAATGGAAGGGCATGATCGCGCCGCATCTGCTCGACAACCTCGTCGTCGACGGGTCGCCAGGATCGAAGATCCGTCCGTCCTGGTTGCTGGCTGCAATTCTGGTCGCCGGGATCGTCGGTGCTGCCGGACCGACATGGCAGCGCGAGCCGCCTCCCTTCGTCGAGGACACCGCGCCACTGGTCATAGCGGTTGACCTGTCGCAGACGATGGACGCCATCGACGTAACCCCGTCAAGGATCGAACGCGCCAAGCTGAAAATCAAAGACATCCTCGCCGCTCGCCAGGGCGGGCATACGGCCATTGTCGCCTATGCCGGGAGCGCCCACCTCGTTCTGCCGCCGACAGAGGACGCGACATTGCTCGAAAGCTATTCGGATGCGCTGTCGACGCGGATTATGCCGAAACCGGGAAAGGACACTGTTGCCGCCCTGGCGATCGCCCACGGCCTCCTCGATAAGGAAGGATCGACGGGCACGATACTGCTTCTGACCGACGGCGTCGAGGAGACGGCAACGAACGCCATCAAGTCAAGTGCGAACGGGATCGTCATTCTCGGTGTTGGCACGTCGGCAGGCGGTCCGGTGAAGACACCGGATGGAGGATTTACATCCGATCTCTCCGGATCCCGTCTGTTCGCGAAGCTCGACGTGGCGAAGCTGGAGGAGATTGGAAAGGAGACCGGAGCCGCCGTCGCGACGGTGACCGACGACGACACGGACGTCCGGTGGATCGCGCAACGGGTTCGTTCGAATTTCGCGCAGAAGACGGCATCGGACGGCGACCGCTGGCGCGACCTGGGCTGGTGGCTGACCGCTCCTATGGCGATCGCCATGGCGTTCTCCTTCCGCAAGGGCTGGGTGGTCCGTACGAGCGCGCTGCTGCTGGCGCTTAACCTCTCACTGCCGGGAAATGCACATGCAAACGGACTGGTCGACATGTGGCTGACTGCCGACCAGCAGGGGCGGATTGCATTCGAGCGAGGCGACTACCCGGCGGCGGCGGACGCGTTTTCCGACCCCATGTGGAAGGGTGCCGCCCTGTATCGTGCCGGAAAGTTCCAGGAGGCGGTGGACACCCTCGCCGCCGTCGATACGCCAGAAAGCTGGTACGATCAGGGAAACGCCCTTCTGCATCTCGGGAAGTACGACGAGGCTGTCGCTGCCTATACGAAAGCGCTCGAAAAGCGGAAGAACTGGCCCGATGCGACAGCGAACCTCGCGATCGCACAAAAGCTTCTCAAAGTTCAGGAGGAGAAGCAGGAAGAACAGCCTGAGCAGCCGAGCGAGGCTCCGGACAGCGTCCAGTTCGACGACAAGGGGAAGCAGGGTAAGGAAGGTACAATCAACGTTGCCGAGCAAACATCCGAAATGTGGATGAAGAACATCTCCGTGAGTCCGGCGGATCTGATGGCTCGCAAATTCTCGATCGAAGCCGGGAGGACGTCGAATGATCGCCTTTAGATTTCTCACCGGCCTGGTCGGTCTCCTTGCATGTGCGCAGGCCTTCGCGGCCGAGCCGTTCGGGCGGGCGTCGATCGAAGACGCCGAAGGAATCGTTCCGGGCCAGCAGGTTCATGTCGTCGTTGATGTCTTCGCGCCAGACTTTTTTACGTCACCGCCGCAGTTTTCTCTGTTCGACATGCCGGACACTCTCGTCACGCTCTCGGACGACCGCGCTCAGAACCTGGTGCAGACGATCGAGGGCGTTCAGTATTCCGGGATTCGGCGAACCTATGCGGTCGTTCCGGAGAAGCCCGGATCCTTTGACCTTCCTTCGATCGAAGTCGACCTCGGTTACTCGGCCAATGGAAGTCCGGTGAAGGCAACGGTGAAAGTCGCCCTTCCCTCATTCGAGGTCGCAGCCGATACTCGCCAGGACGCGACGCCCTTCGCGGCCCGCAATCTCACCGTCACCCAGTCCTTCGACAGGGATCCTTCCAGCCTCGAGGTTGGAGATGCGGTGGTGAGGACAATCGTCATCTTTGCAGAAGATACACAGGCAATGCTGATGCCACCCGTGGACCCTGGCGACGCTGGAGGGATTGCTCGATACATGAAGCCAGCAGTGCTTGCGGACGGCGTGGAGGAGCGCGGGATAGGCCGCAGTGTCGAGACCGGAAGCACAAGAACGGAAACTATCGTCTACACGACGTCCAGCGAGGGACGTTTTTCTCTACCGGCCATCTCCTATCCCTGGTTCGACGTCGACGGCCACGACGGTGCTTCCGCGATACTTCCGGCGATCACCCTGGTCGTCGCGCAGGCGGCGGCGGGCCAGCGTCTTCCTCCAGCACTGGAAGACCAGTCCGCCCATTCGAACGGAACAAGAAAAGGCTTGCTGGCTATGCTGTTGCCCGCCGCGGTGGCTCTCGCGGCAACCTTGTGCGCGTGGTGGCGATATGCGGATATCCGCGCAGGGATGAGAAGCTTGCGCGAGCAACACCGGAATTCCTCGCATCGGAGGTTGCGCCGGATGCGGACAGTGATCAAGGCAGCGCCAGAAGAAGCCATCTATCGCACGCTTCAGGACTGGAGCCTGAATCTTGGCTTCAGGACCGTCTCGGCATGGGTAGACGCGCAAGAAAACCCGAAGCTGGCGGCGCAGGTCGCCATTCTCGAACGGCGGCTCTTCCGGTCGCGCGACGCACCGTTGGATCGGACGGCGCTGGTATCTGCAATCGAACTGCCGAGAGCAAAGCGCAAGGCGGCAAAAAGTGCGCTGCCGGATCTTAATCCTGCTGCCGCAAGGCCGTTGTTACCCCCATTGTAACCGTAACAATCTTCCCTCGCGCGTTGCGGAAGCTAAGGTTGAGGCATCAGTTCCGGAGGTGGCTATGGGAATGGCATTCGAGCGCGCGACGGGCGCCCGTCGGGAGGAGGGCCTGGTCTGGATCCCCGGCCGGACGTTCACGATGGGATCGGACGACCACTATCCGGAAGAGGCTCCGGCCCATCCCGTGAAGGTAGACGGCTTCTGGATCTCGGAAACGCCGGTCACCAACCGACAGTTCAAGCAGTTCGTCGAGGCGACGGGGCATGTCACCGTCGCCGAGAAGGCACCCAATCCCAAGGATTATCCGGGCGCGAAATCAGAGATGCTCAGGGCGGGGTCGCTCGTCTTCGTTCAGCCAAAGTCGGTCGACGGGCCGGACATCTCGCAATGGTGGACGTTCAAGTTCGGCGCGACATGGCGGCGGCCACTCGGGGGGATCAGTGACCTGCGCGGCAAGCTCGACCATCCTGTCGTGCACGTCGCTTATGCCGACGCGCTCGCCTATGCCACATGGGCCGGTATGAGCCTTCCGACCGAAGCGGAATGGGAACTGGCCGCACGGGGAGGATATGGCGATACGGAATTTGCCTGGGGGGATGAGTTCATGCCCGGCGGTATCGCGATGGCGAACACGTGGAGCGGCACGTTTCCGACCCATTCCACCAAACCAAGGGGTCAGGAGCGGACCTCGCCTGTCCGGTCATTCCCGCCGAACGCGCTCGGCCTCTACGACATGATCGGCAACGTCTGGGAATGGACGAGCGACTACTGGTCCACCCGCCATCCGGAACCCGTAAGACATTCGTGCTGCATTCCGGTCAATCCGCGCGGCGACCTGATCGAGGCCAGCTACGACCCGCGGCAGCCTGCGATCCGAATTGCGAGGCGGGTGCTCAAGGGAGGCTCCCATCTCTGTGCGCCGAACTACTGCCGCCGCTATCGCCCCGCCGCCCGCCATGCGGAACCGGAAGACACCTCAACCAGTCACGTCGGATTCCGCTGCGTGATGCGGCCGATCCACGAAGGAGAGACGAGATGAGAAGAACAATATTTTCAGGAGAGCCAGTTGTCGCCGCGGTCGCGGTCGCCATCGTCCTGCTGTTGAGCGGTCTGATACGTCCCGCGTTTGCGCAGGAGGTTCTCCCCTCGTGGAACGACACTGCTGCAAAGACCCGCATCGTGGAATTCGTCAAGGCGACTGTAACCGAGGGTGGAAACGGCTACGTCGCTCCGTATGACCGTATCGCCGTGTTCGACAACGACGGGACGCTCTGGTCGGAACAACCGATCTATTTCCAGTTCGGCTTCATGCTCGATCGCGTCAAGACGCTTGCCCCGCAGCACCCGGAATGGAAGAGCAAGGAACCGTTCAAATCAATTCTCGCCGGGGATCCGATGGGAGCACTCAAGAGCGGTGAAAAAGGAATCGTTGATCTGGCCATGACTACGCACGCGGGAATGACAAGCGACCAGTTCTCCAGGATCGTGACCGACTGGTTTGCCTCCGCCAGACATCCCAAGACGGGCAAACCCTATGACGAAATGACCTATCTGCCGATGCGCGAACTTCTCGACTATCTCCGTTCCAATGGTTTCAAGACCTATATTGTCTCGGGCGGCGGCGTAGAGTTCATGCGGCCGATGACCGAGAAGATGTACGGCATTCCACCCGAACAGGTCGTCGGCAGCACAATCCTGACGGAATATGCGATCGTCGGCGACGTACCTGTATTGAGACGTTTGCCGAAGATAGATTTCGTGGATGATGGCAAAGGCAAGCCTTCCGGCATCAACAAATTCATCGGCAGAAAGCCGATCTTCGTCGCTGGCAATTCCGATGGTGACTACGAGATGCTGCGCTGGGTCACGGCTGCCAAGGGCCCCGGGTTCGCGATGATCGTCCATCACACCGACGACGTGCGGGAGGTCGCATACGACCGCAAGAGCCCGATTGGCAAGCTGGACAAGGCTCTGAACGAGGCTGAAAGGCGGAACTGGCTGGTCGTCGACATGAAGGCGGACTGGAAGAAGGTGTTCGCCTTTGAATAGTCGGTGGAGACGCGCATGCGGGAGCTGGATCGGCGCCTTGATCCTGCTCCTTGCAATGTCGGCGACGGCCTTCGCACAGGATGCTCTCCGGCCGCAGAAGATCGACGACCTCGTGCGTCTTTTGCAGGACCCGGAGGTGCGCTCCTGGCTGGAGAAGGCGCCTGCGGCACCGCCCGCGCCAGAAGCCGACGGCGGACTGGCGGCATGGGAGGCGTCGACCCGAGGAAGAATCCGTGCCGTAACCACGGCGATTCCCCGGATTCCAAGCGAGGTCGCGGCCGCAGCCTCTCGCATCAGGGCGGATGCCACATCTCAGGGCGGGCTGCCGGTTTTCATCGTCTTCATTGCGCTGACGGCCATCGGGCTTCTCGCCGAACGTCTGTTTGCGCGCTCCAAGCTACGCGGCGGCGGCCTGCAGGGGCGCCTTCTGGCGATCGGAGCCTTCGCGACAGCCATGGGCGCGGCGTTCTTTGCGTTCGACTGGCCGCCTCTCCCGCGCATCGTTCTCCTCGTATCGCTGGTGGCGCTTATAGCCTATCGGGCAATCGCCACGCTACTGGATGCAGCCGTCCCAACTGCTTCAACGCGTAGACGCACGAAAAGCGTCCTAAGAGTGTTCGTAGTCGCCATAGCGGCTGCAAGCCTCGGTCGTCCGGTATCGGTCGAACCGGCGGTGACACAGGCGATATCTTTCTGTTTCTCCATCGTACTCCTCGCTCTGGCGATGGAAGGCGTCGTCTCTTCGACGCACAGATCCCGCCGTTCGCGTATCGCACTCTGCCTCGCCCTCGTCCTCTTGTGGATGCTTTGGTGTGTCGGCCTGCAGGGGCTGTTCTGGCTGGGAATCTACGCCATCGCTCTTCCTTCGGTGTTACGCTTCACCGCTCGCGCTGCGGCCGAAGCCTATCCTGCCGCGCCCAACAGTACGCAACGTGTCCTTGTTGTTCGCGGTGCCCGCGCGATAGTGGTCGCGGCCGCGGCTGCGTGGCTGGCGCTTGTGTGGCGTCTCGATCCGAATTCACTGGTTCACATCAGTCCCGCCGTCGAAGCGCTGTCCTACGGGCTCCTGAAAGGAGTCGTCATAATTTTGCTGGCAGACCTCGTTTGGCATCTGGCAAAGTCCTGGATCGACCGCGAACTGTCGTCGTCGGATAATTTCTCCGATCCGGCGCAGGTCGCGCGGCAGGCCCGTCTGCGCACCCTGCTGCCGATCTTCAGGAACGTCCTGGCAGTCGCAGTAGCTGTCTTTGCCGGGCTGATCGTGCTGGCGGAACTCGGAGTAGAGATCGGCCCGCTGCTGGCGGGAGCCGGAATTTTCGGGGTTGCTCTTGGCTTCGGATCACAGACCCTGGTGAAGGACGTGATCGGCGGCGTCTTCTACATGCTGGACGACGCGTTCCGCGTGGGTGAGTACATTCAGGCAAAGAGCTACAAGGGCACAGTGGAAGGATTCAGTCTGCGCTCCGTGCGCCTGCGCCATCATCGCGGTCCCGTCTACACCGTCCCTTTCGGTGAACTCGGCGCCGTCGAGAACATGAGCCGCGACTGGGGCGTGGTGAAGTTCCGCGTTTCTGTGACCTACGACGCGGACCTGGAGAAGGCACGAAAGCTGACAAAGAAGATCGGTGCAGCCTTGCAGGAGGATCCTGAACTGGGACCGATCTTCATTGAGCCGCTGAAGATGAAGGGCATTGAGGAATTCGGCGACTATGGCGTTGTCATCAGCTTCGGCATGACGCTCCGTCCCTCTCCGCTTCAATCAATGATACGCCGGAGGGCGAACCTGCTGATCCGCGAGGCCTTCCAGGCCAACGGGATCGAGTTTGCTACGCCCTCGGTTCAGGTCGGTGGCGACGACCGAGGTGGAGCAGCCGCGGCCGCAACCGCCATCCGGGCGCAGCAGGTGAAGACGGCTGCATCCACAGAGGTATGAAATGGCCGACGTGGAAAAAGACGACGTCCACCTCCGCTTGATGCATGGCGGTCCCTTCCGAAAGCTGATGGTATTGGTCGGGCTCCGTCGACTCCGGCGAAGGGCGTTCGTATTCGCTTGGCTCTGCTGGGGTCTGCTGTGTTGGGCGATGCTTGGAGGCGATGGCGAAATTCATTACTTTCCATTCTTCGATGAGTTTCAAGCTCTCTCAACAACGATCGTGCCAGCACTCAAATACTTCGCATTCGTGTTACGCGACAACCCGGTGCGCCGGTTGATCTCGCGGATTGACTGCTTCTCGTGCAGCGCCATCCGGCGAATGATGTTTAAAAGTCCCATGTGGATCACTCCATTGCCCCCCGTCGCTCGCCGCGTTGGAGGGAAGGTTCACATGGCTCAATTCTCAATGGAAATTATGCGCCGGCTCAGTTCCGTGCGGAAACCAACACGTGCCGCCACAAACACCGAGATGGTAGCTGTCGACCGAGGCGGAAGACGACCGGCTGTCAACCTTGAAAGTCGAGTGGCTGTAGCCGGCGAGGACGCCCATCCTCTAGTCGTCTGTAACAAGACCATCCAAGCCTGTAATGAAGCTAATGGCGCTCTAGGCATCCGATGCGGGCAAAGTGGCGTCTTGAGGTTGCGGCATGCTGGATGGCTTAGAACGGGCGATCTCGGAGTCGGGCGCGATCTCACCATCGTCTCGCCGCAGGCTCGAGGCTGGCGATGATTTCGTCCTTAAGATGAGAGGACTCGCACGTGAAGCCCTGGACGGCTCGCCGCCGGAGGTGAACGAGTCGCTGTTACGCAGACCTGATTGCACCGGGTTGGGGTCGGCTTTCTGGAAAATACCGCTCTACCTACCTTCTTTTGGCTTGGAAACGATATCCATCACCTCACATCCGCTCATCAAACCGCGGTTTGCGATAGTTCGTGCGATCTCTTTCGCCTCCGGCCTCCGTGCTTGGATGATTGTCTTCGCTCTCAACAGCTCCGCCTCCAGCAATCGTTCAACCCGACGACGCAGAACAGGATCATTACGCCGCAATTCGTCCAGCTCCCTGGAACTTGAGACGTCGCAGTATTGAAGTGACTCCAGCCCCAGACTTGCAAGCATGATCGTGGCAATATCCGAAGCTCGCTGAAGATCGGATCCAGCGACGCCGCCGGAGCCATCGAACACATCCCCGAGGATGACCTCCTCGGCCGCCATTCCGCCCAGCAGCATCGCAATCTCGTCCAGATAGGACTGGCGGCTTCGATTTGGTGTGTAGCTCCGCCGCCATTGCACGTGCCCGATACTCGCGTCTCGGTGGCTGGCCTCCCTCACCACGACAATCATCTCGATCTCGGCCACGGATAGAACGGCGCCGACGATCGCGTGGCCGGCTTCATGTACAGACGCTGACCAAAGCTCATCGTCGCCAATCGGTGCGGCCGCTGGCACAACTGAAAGCACATCCGACATTCGGACTTCCCTACCCTGGCGACGGGCCAACCGACGAGCATCCTTCGCGACCTGCGCAATGTCTGCGCCGGAATACCCACTTGTTGCCAGAGCAGCTTTGGTGAGGTCCTCCGGAGCGCTGGCTGTGCCCAGATGCATTGCGAGCATGCGCTCGCGAGCCGCTTGATCGGGCAGATCGATCGCGACGTGGCGGTCAAGGCGGCCAGGTCGACGCAATGCCGGATCGATATCGTTCGGGAAATTCGATGCAGCGATGACGATCACGCCTTCCCTGCCTGCGGATCCATCGAGCAACTCAAGCAGGGCGTTTACGACTTGCAGGTTATAGCCCGCATTGTCACCTCTGAACGTTCGCCTGTCGCCGATGCTGTCGAACTCATCAATGAGGAGCACCGACGGAGCTGCGGCGACGGCGTCGCGGAAACTCTTCCGCATTGCGCCCAGCATGTCGCCGAGATGTCCCTTGGACTGCCATTGCGCGCTTGACGTACCGATGAACGTCGCCCCGCAGGAGCGCGCAAGCGCCGATGCGAAGAGCGTCTTGCCGGTCCCGGGAGGGCCGCTGAGGAGAAGCCCTGCATCCACGTCGCGCCATGCAATCTTGCCAGCACTCCAGTCAGCGAGATCAACAATCAGGTTCTCCGCCCAGTCACGCGCCTCGCTGTACCCTTCGAGCTCCTCCACCAAAGGCTCCCAGGCCGTAGTTGCGGGAGCCTTCGATGCATCAGCAAGCTTCTCCAAGACGATTTCGATCGGCCGGCCTTTTCGCAACGCGCCGAACAATAGGTTTGGAGTATATTGGCAGAGCCGGCTGGCCGCGTCGCTTGCAATATCGATCTGCCATACATTTTTCGCGGCAGAAATCAGGTGGTTCGGCTTGACGGATCCCACGTCAACAATGCGGTCCAAAGTGATTGCGATCTCCGGTACAAGCTTGGCTCCGTTTTCGATCAGGACGACGACAGCCGATTTTTGCGCCAGGACTTTCCCAGCGTCCTCGCAATATGTCTCCCCCCGCCTGCCCAATTCGATTGTCGTAACTGCATAGCGGATCAAAACGCTGGTCTCCCGCAGGACCAGTTTAGCCGCCTCCCGATAGGCTTCCATGCTGGCCTCGGCTGGCAGTACGAGACCGACTGCATGATCGATCTGTCCTTCGCTCAGATAGACACCACACAACCTCAAAGCATTTTTGAGCGCGACGGCATAGGTGGCCGCTTCGAGCGAGGGTTCCCGCTCGGCAAATCTGTTTGACATCTTCGACCCCCTACTTCGCCACGCGCCTGACGACCGTTTCCGGTCCCAGCAGAGCTTCGTCGAGGTCGACTTCAAGGATGTTCCTGAGGATCATCGTTGCGATTGTTGGCATGGGCTTGCTTTCGCGGACGACAGAGAGGCATTCCGCAAGCGTTAACGTCCCCATTTCCTCCAGCGCCGCGAGAATTCGGATACGGTCGCCCAGCGGTGCATCATATCCAGCGTAGCGCATGAGATCCTTGGCATTCTGAATCCGGGGCGCGCCGACGAACTCGGAGAAGGACACCGCCAGATAGCGGTAGCCCTGTTTTTCGGCTAACCTGGCAATCCAACCGACGGTGCCGTTATCTCGTCGCCGGATATCCACGAGTAAGGCTTCGTTCTCCGTCTCGACAGCGAAATCGACATAGTGGTGTCGGGGATTGCGGGCGCCGGAGTCATTGATGATCGGCTGCGGCATGCAGCGCCATGCTGACACCTTGGGATCCAGGTCCAGCAAGCAGGCATAATCACGCGCCTCCCGCGAACGATAGAGGGGACGACCGACGCATTTGAGCGTCGCAGACGGAATGAACGGACGGTATTTCGCAAAAACGCAGGCTTCATCACCCGCGACATGAGTGGACTCGGTCTTCATGACCTCACCTCCGACGAATAGCAATCTGGGCGGCACCGGGAACGGTCCCGGTCTCCGTCAGCGTATTCGGAAGGTAGGTGCAAACGTCTTGCTCATCCGAGAACAATTAGTGAACGTCATTCTCGACGTCAACTAGAATTCGCCTCCACGCTGAGAGCGCCTTTCACACGCCGGGAACCGCCCTCGCCCTTATGCCGCGAGAAGCGGAGATTTTTCCCGGATTTCGTCCCTGATGGCCTCGACGATTAAGCTATATCAATCAGTGCAGTAGTCGGAAGTAACCGAAATTCGACACGTCATATCTTGTTGGTTTTGTCATCGCCGGTTACGGTTTCTCACCGTAGCTGCAGAAATCTCGATCAGGGATTGGGATCGTCATCGTCGGGGAGAGGACCAGGGCGGGAGAACAACTCTTCCAGTGTCTTCTTTCCGGGTACGAACGTCACGTCAAATCTGCCGTCGGTGTCGATCAGTCTCTGAGTGCCGCGCGCTTTAGCCGCGTCCAGAACTTCCTGGATGCGAGCCTCGGCCTCGTGTCTCTGCCAATCGGAATCACGCGTCATCTGGGCCTCTCTCGGACGACATCATATCAGCATGCGTAATATAGCGAACGAATTGGATCGCACCTCGAATTTTTCAAGAAGAAAGTTTCTGACCACAGAAAGATGTGAAAGTGCGGACAGACCCTATTCTTTTACTGGATACGGACATCGTCAGCCTTATGGGCCGCGTGAAGCCTCCTCCCGGGCTGCGTCCATGGCTCTTGCGTGTCGGCATACATCGGCTCGCACTCTGCTATCCGGTCATAGCAGAACTGCTGCGCGGAGCCCATCTCAAGGTGAAGGACGATCCACAGAGAGCGCTTCTTATCACAAACTGGGTCGATGAGCTCATCTCTATGGCCTTTCCGTTTCCGGAAATGACGACTACGGTGGCAACAGTCTATGCCGGGATGACATCCGTTCCCGCCTTGCGGCACATGTGGACCGTTCAGCGCGGACAAAAAAGCAACAGGCTCGGACACGATTTGATGATATCCGCCGTCGCCATCGCGCACCGGATGCCGATACTTACGGCGAACGTCGATGATTTTGTTGAGATCAACGAGCATTTCCCGCTGCCAGGCGTATACCATCCGATGGAGGCGCATTGGTACCTTGAGCCCAGTTTCGATGTGCCGCTTCCGTATTTCGACGCAGCGGAACCCGACCCGCATGAGGAGTCCCTACCCAAGCTTCCGAATGCTCCCGACATCTCTCCATCGGTATGACCGATGATCCACCAATTTCTGGCGGCGCACGATCCCATGTTCAGCCTCGACCACCGGAACGATCAGGGAGACTTGCCTGATATCGTCGTTTACCCGGTATGAGGCCAAGGCCAAGGCCAAAGCCAAGAAACCTATTCCCGGGAACACGCAGATGCCATTTGCCAGTATGGCTCAAACCTCAACCGTCCGGACATGGTGATCTCGAATTCCGGGAGTGCATACTCAGCACCCCTCTTGTGACCGTTCGATTATTCAATGTCGAATGAGGAGCGGTTCCTGCTGGCGACACATGCAACACTGACTTCTGCGAGTTCGCAGCAATTGGCAAAGATATTGGCAGCGTTCAATGCCCCGGGGAGCATTCGATACGTCTTGAAGGCGATATCCGAAAAAAGATATGATTATTCAGGATTTATAGCACACCGCTCCACATGAGGCAGTCTTGGTCGCAACACTAAATTTGTATCTTGATGATTCCGGCACCAGGCACCCAACGCGGAAGATTGGAAAGAAGGCGGCGCACGGCTATGACTGGTTTTCTCTCGGAGGAATTCTCGTTCATAGCGAGGACGAAGAGGAAGCACGTTCCGCTCACCGCATATTCTGCGAAAAGTGGGAATTGAAAATCCCGCTGCATTCCTCGGAGATCCGTTCGCAGAAGGAGAATTTCGAATTCCTCAGGGGGTGGGCGAAAGAGAAGCAGAATCTCTTTTACGAAGAACTCTATCTGTTGATGCGGGATGTTCCTGTCGTTGGCATTGCCTGCGTGGTCGACCGCCCCGGCTACAACAGTCGCTATCTTGAGCGATATGAGCAGAATCCCTGGATGCTG
This sequence comes from Rhizobium nepotum 39/7, assembly GCF_000949865.1. Classification (GTDB taxonomy): domain Bacteria; phylum Pseudomonadota; class Alphaproteobacteria; order Rhizobiales; family Rhizobiaceae; genus Agrobacterium; species Agrobacterium nepotum. Next base: position 71,735 of record NZ_JWJH01000017.1, read on the forward strand.
TGCAAGACAGCCTTCTCTGTCGTCGTCGAGCGCGGAGTGAAGCATGCGATCGCTCAAGGAGTGAAACTCCGGGTGCATCCAGAGCGATGCAACAAGGAAGAAGATGCCCGGCTGGATGGCTACTACAAGGCGTTGAAGGCCGACGGCATGCCATTCGCAAAGGACACATCGGAAAAGTACGCACCGTTGTCGCAGGAGCAGTTCACGTCGACGCTGTACGAGTTCCAACTGAAGAACAAGACATCGCCGATGGCACAATTCGCAGATCTTTACCTGTGGCCCATGTGCATGGGTGGGTATCACGCCGGTAACAAGACCTACGCACGTCTGATTGCTGACGGCAAGCTGATCGAGTGCAGACTTTCCGAGGAAGATCATTCCACACTCGGGTCAAAATATAGCTGCTTCGAGAATGTGGAGCGGAAGCCATAATACACAAAAAGCCTCCGATGTTTCCATCGAGGCTTTTGGGCGACCGCAAAGGCGATCTCGTGGGCTAGGCCCGCTCATATAAATATCGCAGTGATCAAAAAGTTGCAACACCTTTTGTGGCCGATCTATTAGCGGTGAATGCTAACATGAACTCTCCGGATTTCGAAATGCTGATGAACCAGCGCCTTTACGGGCATTCCGCTCCCATACCAGGCTGCCCGACTGATCTTTGAGCGAGCGGACGTAGCGTTGAGTTGTCGCAAGGAGGCATGACGCTACACGAGATTGGGGACTTCGTAGGCAACAGTCCGCTGCCCGCCCTGCCATAAGACTGTCACGCATTCGTTAAAATCAGAGCAAACCCCTTTCCGGGATATCAGGACTTGGCTGATACCGGTTCCGTGACAGGGATGAGCGATAGGGGCGCTGACATGGCAAGAACGAGTTTCGATGACGAGCGTTTGCTTGTCGAAAAAACAGACGTCATCCAGCGGAAGATGGTAAAGCTGTAAGCGCGAATTTCTATGCGCCTTCTGAAGCGCAGTGCTCTGATGCATGAAGTGTCCACCAAAAACAGGTGGACACCAAATCATGGACGATGCTCCTAAACTGCAGGTGCGGCTTGTTGGCCGCGACGGCCGCCGTCGATATGACCCTGCTTCTCGTGATCAGCTCGTCGCAGCGTGTTTAGAACCCGGCGTTTCGGTCTCTCGGCTAGCACGGGAATACGGTGTGAATGCCAATCTCGTTCGTAAGTGGATAAAGAAGGCCATGGAGCAGCGTCCTTTGCCATCGGTCTCGGCCTTCGTTCCGGTTCAGATTGCTCCAGCTATGCTGCCGGGTTCCGGCGGCGATTTAATGACGAAGAGCGTGGCGGTGGGCAAGCCGTGTCATTCGTCCAAGGTGAGCGCACTCCTACCCAACGGGATCAGCGTGACCGTTGAGTGCGGCGATGAGAGTGGGCTGATCGCAATCATAGGAGCGCTGGGTCATGTTCAGACTGGGCGCTGATCTGAAGGTCTACCTCCATCGGGAGCCGATCGACTTCCGCGCGGGCATCAACAGCCTCGCGGTCCTGGTGCAGGAGACGATGTCGATGGATCCGTTTGCTCCTGCGGTGTTTGCCTTTTGCAATCGGCGTCGTGATCGGATGAAGCTGTTGTTCTTTGATCGGTCCGGCTTTGTCATGGTGCTGAAGAAGTTGACGGAAGACAGGTTCCGCTGGCCCCATCGAGAGACTGCGGTGGTGATGCTCTCGACCGAGCAACTGCACTGGATTCTCGACGGCATCGATATCGACGCGATGGTGCGCCATCCGGTGCGGCAATATCAGATCGCCGGCTGAAGATGGCGAATTGAGCTGTTGACGCGCGGGGGCGGTTCAGATTCAAGAATCTGATGACTCGGGCCAGCGAACCAAGCGTTGCAGAACTGATGGCGCAGTTGGCGGCAAATGCCGCCGAAATCGCTGCGCTTAAAGCCGAGAAGGAAGCGCTCTCGCAACGGGTCGTCAAGCTGGAAGAGGAGCTGGCGCTCGCACGGCTGCACCGTTTTGCCCCGCGCAGCGAAAAGCACATTGACCGCCTCTTCAACGAAGCCGAAGAAGCCGCGGACGAGAATGATCGTGATTATGGCGACGACGTCGCCGATCTCCCGGATACAGGCCTGCCAGCAGTCGATGGCGCCGCGGGTAAAAAGCGGGGCCGCAGGCCTCTACCAAAAGACTTGCCGCGCGAGCGTGTCGAATACGACCTTGCTGACAATCAGAAGGCGTGCCCGTGCTGCAAAAGCCAAATGCATCGCATGGGCGAGGCCGTTAGCGAGCAACTCCATATCGAGATCAAGGCAAAGGTCCTGCAGAATGTGCGGTTCAAGTACGCTTGCCGCCACTGCGATCGTACCGGGATCAACACGCCTGTGGTCATCGCACCGATGCCACCGCAACCCTTGCCGGGCAGCATCGCTACCGCTTCGACGCTGGCGTTCGCACTCGTCCACAAATACGTCGACGGCACACCGCTCTACCGCGTGGCTCAGACATTCGAGCGTGCTGGCGTTCCGATCAGCCGTGGCGCTCTTGCTCATTGGGTCATTGGCTCGAGCGAGAAGCATCTGCACCGCATTTATGACGCTCTGAAGCTGCGGCTTCGATCGCAGCCTCTTGTTCATGGCGATGAGACGACAGTTCAAGTCCTCAAGGAAAAGGACAAGGAGGCCACCAGCACGTCCTATATGTGGGCTTATCGAAGCGGCGAGGACAGTGACGAGCCAATCGTGCTTCTCGATTATCAACCGGGCCGCGGCCAAGTCTACCCGCAGGCCTTCCTCGGTGACTATCGCGGCATATTGGTGAGCGATGGCTACACAGCCTGGCGCACATTGCATGGCGCAACCCATGTCGGATGCATGGCTCATTCACGGCGGCGCTTCGTCGAGGCTCTCAAAACCAGGAAGAATGGAGGCGGACCGCCGGAACAGGCACTCCGGTTCTTCGAGCAGCTCTACCGGATCGAAAAGCAGGCGCGAGACAGAAAGCCCGACGCCGGCGAAACGCAGGCCGATTGCATTCGCCGTTTCCGGCAACAGCACAGCTTGCCTGTCCTCAACGCCCTTAAGACGTGGCTCGATACCATCGCACCAAAGGTCTTGCCGGATACCAAGCTCGGCGATGCCGTGTCCTATACCCTGAACCAATGGGATTACCTGACGCGCTACACAAACGACGGCAGGATGCCGATCGATAACAACATTCTGGAACGCGAGATCAGAGTTTTTGCCACCGGAAGAAAATCGTGGCTGTTCAGCGATACCGCCGACGGCGCAAAGGCCAGCGCTGTGATTTACAGTCTGATGCTGACCTGCCGCGCCTGTGGCGTTGACCCGCTCTCTTGGCTGCGCCACGTCCTCACTGAGTTACCTCAGCGCGAAGAAACTGCCGACATTGGCGACCTGCTGCCGTTCAATTACTCCAAGACCACTGCGGCCTGATAAAGCTGGGTACTGCTACCCAGCTAAGCGCGAGCATCCGTCAACTGCCGTCAATGCGCATCGAAAATCGCGCTTACGTAAAGCTGACCGAGTCCTTCGGTGAAATCTCAAAACTCGTGCGAGAGCTCCACGTTGCGGCTGGCGATCCAATCCTTGTCGAGAACCTTCTGAAGGTGCGGGCCAACATCGCTCCTGCTGACACCCGGTTGTTCACCAACATCGCGGAGTTGCTGAAGGAAAACAGTCTGAAAGATACGGTGGTTTCGCCCGAGACGCTTCGGGCCTTGTCAGCGATGCCCCACGAGGCCCGGAGCATCGCGGTTGCAGCCGTCGCTGCGGGTCAGCTCTCCGACGCCGAGAAGCTACAGGAGATCGAATCCTTTTCCGAACAGTTGCTGGACCGCCGTCAAAAATCTGCGGCGCGCGAAAGAGATGAATATTTGAAGGGGTTGGCTCAGGCACTCGTTCCACAGGCGGTCGAGGATTTCGAGCAACTGGCCGAGGAGCTCGTGGAAGCTATCCGTGACTTCCTCTACATCTACCAGTCTCAGAATTCGTTCGAGGGTTTGGAGTTCTATAGTGAGCATGATTATGCCAGCGCGCACAGGGACATCCGGATGCTGGCAGGTCTGGTGCTGGCGGATTTCGAGACCATCTTCGGAAAGGTCGAATCCTTCCTTACCCCCCCGGAGAACGACAGTCAGGCAGGTATGCTGGCCAACGCATGCCGGGCACTGCTCAGATTTGTCGAGGGACAGTTCGGCCACGACGGCGGTCTTGCTCTCGACGAAACCAATGCGGGTTTCTCCCTGGAGCTGTTCGACGCGGTTCGATATCTCTGTACCTGGCCTTCCGAAGGCTCCGTTTCTGAAGCGCACAGACAACCGTCAGAGCAGCTAAGAGTGCTCGAGTTCGGAGCCGGCGCGGGCGGGATGGCAATAGGGCTCATGGCAGCAGGCTTCCAGCATGTCGGGCTGCTTGAAAATATGAATACTCGGCTAAACACGCTGAAGACCAACTGGCCGAGCTGGCCGATCCGCAAGGGCTTGATTACAGAGGTTTCAGACAAGGAACTCAAACGTCATCAAGGGATCGACCTGCTTGCAGGAAGCATTCCAGGGTACTCCTTCGCCCGCAGCTCGGGTCCGGAGAGTCGAGTATCAGGCGACAACCATTTCCCTGCTGCAGTCCGCGCAGTGCGGATCATCAAACCCCGTTCCTTCGTGTTCGCGATCGTTGAGACGGCCACATTCGCTCAGCACGCCGCCTACCTGGCTGAGGTCTGCTCTGATCTGACGCGCTTGGGATACAAGGTCGAACAGATCCGGCTCGTTAAGAACGACTTCGGGATCCCAATACAAGGTACCCAGCTTTTACTCGTTGGCGTCAGGGTCAGCGAAAGTGGAACGTTTATCATCCCGTCCCTCATCAGCCCGGTTCGCCGTCCCGTATCCGAAGTGGTCGAACCCGCCCTCATTAAATATGAGACATTCCCGGAATTCGTTGAACGCAAGGATTCGTATTCTCATCAGAACAGGTACAATCTTTGGGCGACGGCATGGCGGCGATGCGGCAGCGGAGAAAAGTTGCTACCCTGCATACCGGTGTCTCAACCGAGCAAAAGCGCCTTGGCTGCTATGCTGGAAGCCTATATCAAAGGCGACTTCTATCGCGATACCCCTCCACAAGTCGGGGAAGTCGATGACCAACATTTCCGACCGAGGCTAACGGTATCCGCGATCGCTTTGCTTCAGGGCTTTCCCGTCGAGTGGTCTTTCGAAGCCGAACTCTCCGGAAATGTTGATATGATAGCCGAAGCCATGCCTCCGGTCCTGGCACGCGCGATTGGCCTGAGCATCTATCAGGCCCTTACTGGAACGCGCGTCGATCTGGAAACTGCCGTTCGGGACCCGCTCATCGACAGGGAGCGGATCGGGCGCCCTCGGCCGGAGCGCGTCTCTCTGACGCCAAAGTGGTACACGGCTTCACGGATTCTGAAGGCCGCCAAATTCATGGATCGTGAGGACGAGCTGAACAAATTGAATCCTGACGAGGCTGGGCGTGCTCTCGATACATACCTGGAAGAACTCGTCCCAATGAAACGCGGCAAAGGCGCAGCGCTTTCCAGGAAGGAACGCGCCGCCGTCGCACGGATCGCAGCGGCGACCCGTTTGCAGCGAGATCGGGACTGCTTTCCTACCGAGGATTCATACCCGACACGACAGGATCATACAGCTCTTTAACCCAACTGCTTCCGGTCTTCAGGCTCTCCGCGAGCCGTGTTTTGAAAGGTGTACGCTTGTTGAAAGTGCCAACCAACTCGCCATCGATCATCAGTTCCCCTACTCCGGCGTACACCATGTGGATTCGCCGACCTAGGTGATCCTGGAATGTCAAAGCATCGTGGTTCCAGCGCTCACTCTCAATTGTTACGATGTCAAGATCCTTGATCTTGCGTTCACGGAAGAGCTCCCAGTACGTGTCCGCAAGTTCTTCGGAACTTACATGCCCTGAATCTGATCCGTAAATGAATGCGCCATGCTTGCGGATCGTTTTTTCCATCCATGCGAACATCTCCTTGCCCGTCTTCTCGACCGGAAGATGCTTATATCCCCACCACCTTCTATGGACCCGGCCTGTTCTGCCCAGAGGTTTTGGGCGCCAGTCCTCAATGCAGAGATGGGCATCTTCCCACTGCGCCTCCTTACGGCCAGCGGGAGTGATACTTCGATTGAAATGGATTGTCACAGGCGACCATAGCCGCTCCCCGTAGAAACGCTCGATAGGTTTTCCGGCGAAGTAAATTTCCTCTTGGTTCTCCCTATCCGAGACCATGAGATTGAGGCCGAGTTCCTTGAGCACTGGCTGGAGATGCTCTCTGGCTTCGGCGACGCGGTTTCGAATGTAGTGACGCATGACGGGTTCCCTGTTGACCCCGTCAGGATTCGATGTCGCCGTGCATGTGACAAACCTGCACCTGCCGGACGGCCGATCTCACGGCCGCAGTCCCGCGCGCGAGCGCATTCAACGGCGTCGCGCGATCGACGTCAACACCCACCGGTTGAAATAAATCTATGGACAAACTTTGGCGTCGGTAGTCTAATTTAGGAGCCTCAATATGGATTTCCGACGGAGACCGCTGATGCGCATTCGGATCATACGCCAATCGGCGAACATAGCAGCCCGCTTCTAACACCCGAGACAGCGCCGTTTACGACGAGTTTTCACGTCACGGTCGCATCATCGGATCGCTGCATGTGCCAGTCCGAACTGCCCGGATTTAATTCGGAAAAAACTTCCCTCTAAAATTTTCGCGTCTCAAGCTTAGCCATCTCCGCTGCCGCCCCTTACACGGGCTGGAAACCGGAGATGTGTCCTTTCCCAAGACAGGGACGCGATCCGGTTGAAGATCAACCGCCGAGGAGTCGCGCCATGACGCATAGCCATCACACCATCATGCCGGCCGGGAATATTCCCGCTGATTATCGCGAAGACATCCGCATCTGGAGCAACAAACACCGTAATCCGTCGTATCCGGACGACCAGGTGACCCTGCACCAATGCGTGGCACTTTTCTACGCCGATCCTCGCCGCCCGTCGATCCGTCAGCTTCACAAGGCACTCTGCGAGATGCTGGACCGCGACGGTTTCCTTGCCGGTGGAAACCCAGTTCATCCGAAGCTGTCCGAGTTCCGCAAACTGGTCCTGACTCTTCCGACAAAGTTCATCGATGACATGCGCTACGGCCCCACCTGGAACATCTGGGACGTTCTCGCTTCCGCGGCCGAAGTCGGCGGTGCATCCGAAACTACTTACGCCAACTAAGGAGCGGCCCATGGACATCGATCATATCGCCTCTCTGCTGAATGAGATCAGCATGCGCCTCGACCGTATCCCCACCTGGTCGGCTTCCAACGGCTCCCGTCCCTATGAGTACGTGCATATCGAAGCCGTTGCGATGGATGGTGCCCTTGAAATGGCAGAGGAATTCCCGGGCTTCGAGTGGGATATCTGGAAATCGATCGCGGAGTCATTTCAGGTGATGAACGCTACGCTTCGCTCGAACGGGGCACCGGAACTCAAGTTCGTTGAATACGCGACGTTCCTGGAGATCCTCAAGGAAGGTGATCTTCCGTCCGCGTCATGACGGGTCGGTCAGGTCGGCATCGGGCTCCGACCTGACCGATATCTGAAGCGCCCATTCCCTCGCATTCTCAAGGTTCTGCAACCTCGGTCACTCCGGGGATCGGGAACCTGTGTTCGCACGCAAGAATCGGAGACTACAATGATCATCGCATCCCGTTGCCATAAAAAGCTCAACTCAGCAGTCGCCTGGGACCAGACCCGCTATAACTCCGAAGAACTGAGCCTCCACGATCGTTTCGCTAAAGCCGCCGCTAAAGGATCGAATTTCGACCACACCTACAAACAGTTCCAGACCTTGCGCATTGAATGCGCGCGGCGTGGGCTGCGGGCGTGCGGATTCCGGCAATTCTGCAACCGGGTCAATGCCTCGCACAATTACCGGTCCGATTTCTTCCGCGCCAACACCTGGAAAGACCACCCGAAGTTCTGGCCTGAAAATTCGCGTCCAGCGGATCTCAAGACTCTGCTCCTGTGCCTCGATCACACGGTCGAGGACTGAGCGATGGCGATCGAACAGGAGACTTCCATGAAGACAAGCAACGACGTCGCCACGATTTCCGTAAAGTCTCGCGGCCATGAAATCCTGCCGCTGGAACTCTTGCAGGAGCTTCCGCCTGAACTGCGAGAGACACCGCTGCACATCTACAGCGAGCTCGAGGCATCACATCGCCTTCTGTTGGCCAGCCTGCAGACCGTGCTCGACCCGGCTGACCTGAACCCGGCCCTCGTCACCCTCGCCCCACGGGAAATCCGGAGTGTGACCGATGAGACCTGAGCATCACATCAAGCAGCATCTCATGGAGAAGCGCGCCGGCTTCGTTCCTGATCACCGTATCCCCGCCGTCGTGACACACCTGCGGCCGACAGTGATCGAAACGTTTGACACCATGCCGAAACCGAGCAGTGCCTCCCGTGTTCCGTCGGCTAAGTCCCCATTCAATACCCGGGCGACTGCGGTGAACCCGCTCAACGACACGATCATCCTTATGGAGAGCGCACTCGAGCTCAAGGCAGGTAAAATCCTGAAGACCATGGACGTGGTCGAGCTCCGAGAGCAGGTGAAAGTCGAATGGGTCGATCTGGACGGTGTCGTGCACACCCACACTTTCGATTTCTGGATCCGAAAACGCTGCGGGAAACGCGTCGCTATCGCCGTGAAGCCTTTCGAGAAGCTGGCCTCGAAACAGTTGATCGACATGCTCATCATGATCAAGGACCAAGGCATCGGCGGTATCGCGGACGACGTGAGCTTCATCACGGAGCACTTCGCCAGCGAGTACGCGGCCGCCAACGCCGAGGAAATCCTTTTCGCGCGCCGCGCCCGCAACGATGCCGATGTCGAGGAGGCAAAAGAGCTTCTCCGTCAGGTCAAAGGACGCATCCGCTTCGGCGAACTCCTCAAAGGACTTGATATCCAGGCGTTCCGGCGCACCGCCCTCTGGGTTCTCATCGGTGAAGGCTGGTTGCGCCCCGTCATTCCGGCGCTCATCGAAGACCACACGCTGATGGAAGTCTGTCCCCCTGAATTCCGTGAATACGCATGAACGACCTGCCGCTTCAATTCGATGACCTTGCTGTCGTACCGATGTTTTATCTGGGCGACGCGACGAAGATCCTGATCAACGACCAGGAATACCTTCTGGTGTCGCAGGACATGAAAAAGACCACGCTGCGCAACCGACAGGGCTTTGACGAGGAGTTCTCGCACCAGCACATCTTCGCGCTCCATAGTGCACGCTGCCTCAAAGTCGAACGCGGCGGTTCGGATTTTACTCTCGGCATGCCTGACCTCGGAGACTTTTCGGAAAAAAAGGTCGAGCGGGCCTTCTTTCTGGCCGACTGCCTCGATCTCTTCCTGGAGATCCAGGCGGTGGGACCCTCCTACCCTGGACTGGCAGAGTTCGGATTCACCCGGAAGAAGATTACGACCGGTTCGACTTGCCTCAAGGAGCTCCTGCCCTTCATTGAGCGAACGGTGAATGACAACGCTCGCAAGGGAAACCAGCGTGGCGGCAAGACCTACAAGTATGTGTCGATCGTGGGCCCGCGGCACTTCTTCCGCCTTTATGACCGGTATGCGGAGAATGGCTTCCGCGTCGAGGCGCTGGTCAGCACCGCCAACGGCCCAGGCGCAATGCCGTCGCAGTTTGATCGCGAGGATCTTGCTATTTGGATGGAGCACGCGAGACTGTATGCGGCCTCCAAGCGACCAAAGATCAGCGGTGCGCTCCTGATGCTGCAGGCGAAGATCGAAGAGTTGAATGGAATTCGTGCGATCCACGGCCTGCGTCTGCACGAAATGCCAAAGCCTAAGTTCTTCAACAAGATGATCAAAGGGCTCGGTCGCTACTTCCTGACTGCGTCTCGGCTTGGTGACGATGTGGCGAAGGCCACGCTATCCAAGACGGGAAACGGTCTGCAGATCAGGCGTCCGGGCGCGCGCGTCGAGATGGACGAATGGAAGATCGACCTGCTCGTCCTGCTGATCTTCGCGGGTCTCGCGCAGAAAATGACGGACGAGGAACGCGAACTCATCAAGAGTGCTCGCATCTGGGTCACGGTCGTCATCGATGTGGCAACGCGTTGCATTCTGGCCATGCGCTTCAGCGCCCGCGCACCATCCGAGGATTCCTCGATGGCTGCTCTCGAGATGGCGGTCTCCGACAAGACCATGCTGTCGGCCGTGATCGGAGCAGGCACACCTTGGATCTACAACGTGCTGTTCTCAAGTCTCGTCACCGACTGGGGACCTGCATTCCGCGCCACTCGCCTTCGAACCTCCGTCGCACAGTTGCGCGCTACGCATGAGTTCACCGCCGCGGGTTGGGCCGCCGGTCGCGGCACGATCGAATCCGTCTTCAAGACGCAGGGCATGCGGTTCATGCACTGGTTCGAAGGCCGCACCTTCTCGAACATCGTCGACCGTGGCAGCAATGGGACCGAGGCCAGACTGAACATTGACGAACTCAACCGCATGCTCGTGCGCGCCGTCGTGGACATCTACCACCACACGCCGCACGACGGTCTCAACGGCGCCACGCCCCACAACGAGTGGCTGCGCCTCACTGCGAAATACGGCATCCTGCCGCCCCTGCATCCCGACCAGCGTCGCCACATCTTCGGCACCAAGATCGTCAAGGCGATCGGGGACAAAGGCGTGCGCTTCCTGGGGATTCACTACCAGCATGCGAGGCTGCAGGAGATGCGCCGCGACCAGGCAGCGCTTCCCGGATCCAAGAGCCCCCGCACCGAAATTCGCGTGGATCGGTTCAGCCTCCGCAAAATCTCGTTCTGGGACGGAAGCCGATGGCTAGAAGCCGAGGCCACCATCGGTCTGCCAGAGGACGTCTCAGTATGGGAGTGGGTCGGAGCGACCAAGGAACTGCGTGCGGTCCACCGCGCTAACGCAAAGCTCTACCTGTCCGTCCTGCTCAAGGCTGTGAATGACCTCCGTGCCGCAGGAAACGCTGCCAGCGCCCGCGCCGAGCTCGGCACCGACATCCCGTCCGCAAAGCAATACGCCGTCATTGAGAAGAACTACTTCGATCTCGATGTCGACGACGATCTCGAAGGCACGCAGCCTGATCTGTCGGAGCTCCGTATTCCGCACGATCCCACCACCGTCGGTATCGACGCGTTCCGTCACCTCGGCGCCAGCCGCCGTGCGGCGCAGGCGGCGGCAGAAGCCGAAGACGTAGTCCGCCCGGCAGATTCGGGATTCGCAGGGATGGGAGGCAGCACCGACGAGGCAGATGACGGACTAGATTTCGATTATTGATATAAGGAGAAGCCCATGCAGAATTCCTATGATTCCTATTTCCTAGAAGCCGCGGAAGCCCTCCTCGGCTCGATGGATCCCAAGCTCCGCGATCGTGCTGCCCAGGTCGGCAAGATGAACAAGGCCTATATTGGAACGGCGCGCGATATTGAACTCGATGAGGCCTTCGAGGCGCTAATCGTAAATTCGGCGGCCGAGCTGTTCGGCAAGTCCGGAAAGCGCCGCGCTCTTTTCGTCGTGGGAGAATCCGGTTCAGGCAAGACCACAGCAGTTGAGAAGCATATCTCCAAGCGGTCGGAGTTTGCACCGAGGGTTGCTGCGGACGGCACCCCCTACGACCTGCTGATCGACATGGAGGCCCCCAAACCACTCACCGTCAAGGCTTTGGCTACAACTGGCCTCAAACGGCTGGGATATCACGTGAACAATCCCCGCCTCACGGCTGCCGAGCTCTTTGAGCTTTGGAAGGATCAACTTCGCCAGCAGCGCGTCCTGTTCCTTGCCATCGATGAGCTGCAGCATGTTCTCAACGGCGACACAGTCAAGGAACTCCAGACGGTCGCCGACGTGATCAAGAGCCTGCTTCAGATCCCCGGGTGGCCACTTCATCTCATCCTGAGTGGCGTACCCGAACTGGCTGGTTTTCTCCACCAATCCGGCCAGACCAACCGCCAGCTCAAGGAGCGTAGCAAAGTCATCGAATTCCGCCCCATGACCTTCCCCGAGGATATCCCCATCATGACGAAGATCGTGAACAAAATCGTCACCGTCGAAGCCAGTCTCAAGGCAGATCCAGTGATCCTCAGCGAGGAATTCGTTCATCGCCTTCTTCACGCCTCCTGTGGTGCATTCGGGTCGATGATCCAGACGACCCGGCACGTTTGTGAAGTCGCATTGCGACGAGGAGCAGAGACCGTCGGCCCAGAATTATTCGCCTCAGCTTATGCGCTCGAGAGCGGTTGCCGTCCGTCACAGAACATCTTCACCGCAAAGGAGAACTGGAAGGATATTCTGCCCGCGAACTCGTTGCGAGAGCTCGTCGACGAAGGCCGGAGCGCGCAGCAGAAGCGCGCCAGGGCGAAAAAATAGGAGGGGATAGCATGCAGAAACTTGAAATTGCGAGCGATGAACCGTTGTCAGGATATCTGTCGCGTCTGGCAGAATCACGCGGCGTACGTCTGTGGGACTTCCGCATCCACATGGGCATTCGGTCTCGACGCGTTACAACGCGCTACTACGAAACCATTTCGGCCATGACCGGGATCGACCCTGCAGTTCTTAAGCGGCACGACCTAGTGAGGATCGGCGGAACTTTCGAAGTGTTGGACATGACCTTTGACGTCAACGACATCTGGGCGAAATCCGCGCGAGCCTGCCCCTGTTGCATTCAGGAAGACGTTGAACAGGGAACTGGGCGTGTGGAGGCCCGCCCCAGACTCAGGTTCGGATGGATGCTGCGCACTCTGGGACGTTGCGCCATTCATGGTGTTCCTCTGATCCAGATTGGACCCGACTACGACAGATTTTCGATCGGAGATTTCAACGGGGTGCTTGGCCGGAACCGAGACACCTGGAATATGGGAAAAAGTGCGGGGGTCGCTCGTGAGACTGATCGTGTCGATCCTCTCGGTGCCACCGGACGACGGGCGCCGGATGTTTACTTCCAGGATCGTATTGCAACGACGGCGTCACATAGTGGCATCGCAGCTTGCAGCCGGGATCAGGTCGATGTCAGCACTTTGGGTCCGATCGACACCCCCAAAGGTGATGACCTCCAGATGCTAGATGACATGCCCGTTCCAGTGGGGCTCCTCCTCACCGAGGTCGTTGGTGGCATGGAATTGTTTGGTGATCGATACCGACGAAGCGATGCCACCGACGAAGAACGGCAGGTGGCGGTAGTTGCCGGCTATGAATTCACCCGCTGCGGCTATGCCGGCTTGTCTCAATTCCTGAAGAAGCGTGATCAAAGCCATTGGCGCGTGCAACGACGAGGCAGCTTCAGGCAACTCTACGGTACGCTCCAGGAGACGCTCTCGAGCCGAGTGGAATCCGCAAGCTTCGAGAAGGTGACAAGCTTCGTTGCCGAGCATGCGTACGCTAATCACGCTCTCGGACCAGAAGACATTTTTCTAGGATACAGTCTGCCAAGACGTCTTTACAGCATCCGGACAGCGGAGGTTGCGCATGGCATCCACCGTGTCACCCTGAGGCGCATCTTGAAATCCGCTGGGCTTCTTCCGCCGGGTGCAGCTCGACTGGGCGATGGTCGCGTAGTTGTGGAGGCAGAGGCTCTCGAGACGCTTATTGCAGGCTGGCAGGAGCGCCTTCCGACCGAAGAGGCCAAAGCACGTCTTGGCATCAGCGGAGCTGCGCTGAAAGCCATCGTTGAGAGGGGCTTGCTACTTAAAGACGACAATCCGAATCGACAGAGCAACATCTCGCGGAAATCCTTCGAAGAATTGACAAGCTTCCTCGAGCGACTACCGCTTGGCACTCCCTGCCGTGGCATGAAAAGACTAACCGAGATGGTCAAGATTGGAAGACGCACCTATGGCGAAGTTATCGGGCTGATCATTGATGGAACCATCAAAAACGTGATTCGGGACGCACATCACGATGAGCCATTGCGCTTTGACAGCATCTTCGTCGACCCAGTCGAAGTTAAGGCAGCATCGCCTAGGCTTTCTCCCCCCGGGATCACATTGCAGCTCGCGGAAGCCCAGCTAGGCACGACCAGGAAAACCGTGGAGCAGCTTGTTGCTTCAGGTCTCCTGGAATCCATTACCACCGAAAATCCAGCGACAGGAAAAAGTCAGACCTTCATCTTGCCCGACAAGCTTGAGGAGTTTCAAAAAAACCACATCTCGCTGTTCTTGTACGCCAAAGGGCGTGGTCAGATCGGTGACGTGAAGAAGAGACTGGCAGACGCGGGGGTCATGCCCGCCTTCGAGAAGGCTGGGGTGGCTACCTTCTACAGGAAGGATTCGATGCCGTCAGAGTAAGATTGGGCGAGAAAATTCGGAAAATTGAAACCCGCTTTGGCGGGTTTTTGTTTGCCCGCAATCTATGTGGCGTCCGCAATGCCGAAAATATGACTCAGCAGAGCGGCAAAATATGACTCTGAGTATGCAGTTGAACCTCATGTGCTCTGAAATCGTTGACTAATCTTCGTCCGTGACTGGATTTTATGACTTTTCAGTGGGGTCCATCCAAAAATATCCATGCTATTTCACTAAACGAAAATTATATAACGATATCCCCGTGACAAATAATACTGTTACGGGGATATTATTTTTTGACTTAGTATAGATGATATGTATGCAAAAACAGCAGCACTACATTCCAAAATGCTACTCTAAGTATTTCGCAAACAACGATGGGTACGTTTATTTGCGAGACATGTGGCAAGATAGCTGTTTTCCAATCAAACCTATCAACGCGCTAAAACAGGGATATATTTACACCCAGCCCGTTCACGCCGAACAACGATTTGATAATGCTATCGAAAATTTCTTCTCAATGGGGATTGAATCAACTTGGCCTTCTATAGTCGAGGCGATCAAATCTAAAAAACCCCTTGATAACGACCTCTGGGGACAATTGATCCAATTTATGCTCTCTATGAGAGTACGTGTTCCGAACACGATGAAAGCTGTTTTATTCGTGCTCCGCGCCTACGCAATTTCAGTAGCAGATCAATTACCGTTGAGTGATTCTCTGAAGTCACTCTTCAAAACACTTAAGCCGAGTTTCGATGGAGAACCTACTTTTGCAGATCTTGTAAGTGAGCGAATAGTTAGCGTTCCTATCGACCCACACAGGGCATTGATTTCATTTGAAAAATTAATTCGAAGCAATCATGCAGTTCTATCAATTTGGGGAAACCCAAAGTTTCTTCACAACCTCACTAAAGTGGATTTCATCAGCTCAGATAATCCATTCGTCAGCCATATATACCGTAGAAATATCAGAGAAATTGTTCCTTACTCATATAGCAACCAAGAAGACATCGAGATAATATTCCCTATAACATCACGGATTTTACTTCTCCTGAACACAAGAAAATCTAACGATACCCAGCATTACCCAGTTAAAAATGAAGACACCATTCATGGGTTAAACGAAAAAATATCATTGTATTCAGACAGATATATATTTGGAAGGAACCGTGAGCAGCTATTAACAACTGCGGATTTTAGTACTACGGCACCAGTTCCTCGACAGCAACGAGCGATTATCAAAAACGGTGTGGTTCACGATATGGAGTTTACTTTTGGCGATCCTTTACGAGAGCGTGCCAAATGGCGGTATGACTTCGAAAAATGAATATTAAAAAAAGAATAATTAAACAAAAAGCGCTCTGCAAGAAACATGTGACCGACTGGGTCCGTCTTAGCACCATGACCGACGAAGAAGCGGAGGCAAATGCGCTTGCCGATCCCGACAATCCACCACTTTCCGCCGAACAACTCGCTTCCGCTAAAAAAATGCCGCGCATCAAGATCATCCGCCGAGCGCTGAAGCTGACGCAGGAAGAGTTTTCCGCCTGTTACCATATTCCGCTCGGCACCCTGCGCGATTGGGAACAGGGCCGCAGCGAACCGGACCAGCCGGCCCGCGCCTATCTCAAAGTCATCGCCGTCGATCCGGCAGGCACGGCGGCCGCGCTTCGAAAAGGCGCGGCCTGACCTTTTTCTCACCCGATAAAATCAAACAACAATTTCACATTCAGCGCGGCGATGACGATGGCGATGAACCAGGCAAACGCCGAGAGCCATCGCGGGGCGCACAGTTCGCCCATCTTGGCGCGGTCGGCGGTGAACATGACCAGCGGGAAGACGGCGAAGGAGAGTTGCAGGCTCAGCACCACCTGCGTCAGGATAAGAAGTTGTCCTGTGCCGCTGTCGCCGAAGGCGATGGTGACACCGGCGGCCGGGATGATGGCGATGCCGCGGGTGATGAGGCGTCGCAGCCAGGGGGCGAGCCGCATCTTGAGGAAACCCTCCATCACGATCTGACCCGCAAGCGTTGCCGTGACGGTGGAGTTGATGCCGCAGCACAGAAGCGCTACCCCGAACAGCGTCGGCGCGATGGCAAGGCCGAGAAGTGGCGCAAGCAGACTATGCGCTTCACCCAATTCGGCAACATTCGTCTGGCCCGTTTTGTTGAAGGTGGCCGCTGCCAGGATGAGGATCGCGGCGTTGATGACGAGGGCGAATGTGAGGGCGATGGTTGAATCGAGCGTCGCAAATTTGAGCGCCTCGCGTTTTTCGGCCAGTGTCTCGCCAATGGCGCGCGTCTGCACGATGCCGGAATGCAAATAGAGATTATGCGGCATCACCGTCGCGCCCAGAATGCCGAGCGCCAGATAGAGCATTTCAGGGTTGGTGACGATCTCTGTCGTCGGCGCAAAACCGCGGATCACCTGGCTCCAGTCAGGGTCAGCGAGCGCCAGCTGAATGGCAAAACACACCGCGATGACGCCGAGAAGCGTGATGACCAGCGCTTCCACCCAGCGGAAGCCGAGCTTTTGCAGATAAAGGATCAGGAACACATCAAGCGCGGTGATGAGGACACCAAGTTCGAGCGGAATGCCAAAAATCAGGTTGAGGCCGATCGCCGTGCCGATAACCTCGGCGATATCGGTCGCAATAATGGCGATTTCGGCCATCAGCCACAGCACCATCGCCACGGGTTTCGGATAGGCATCGCGGCAGGCCTGAGCCAGATCGCGGCCGGAAGCAATCGCCAGACGGGCACAGAGCGCCTGTAGAACGACGGCCATGATGTTCGATATCAGCGCGACCGTCAGCAGCGTGTAACCGAACTTGGAACCGCCGGCGAGCGAGGTCGCCCAGTTTCCGGGATCCATATAACCGACCGCGACGAGATATCCGGGGCCGAAAAACGCCATCGCCCGGCGAAAGGTGCCGGCATTCGGGTTGACCCTGATCGTGCTGTGAACGTCGGAGAGCGAGAGATCGTCGCCGTTCCGCCGCCATCCAAAGACAGGCTTGTCCATATTCTGACTTTCAACTGGGAGAATGATTTGATGCAATTGCAAATCATTCTCATAAAGAGCAGAGACTGGCAAGCGGACTTTTGTTGCGGTGCACTCGCGAAAGGCATAGCGCCCGTCTCCGGCGTGAAAGCGGGCGTGTAAGGATGCGACGTCACAAGCGCACGACCGTTCAAACGCAATTCGTGCCGGTTAGGTGGAAAATCTCACGGGCTTGTCATCGCCCCGGCCCTCGCCGTTGCGGAACAGCGGCGCGCATGTCCGCGTTTATCTTTCACGAAGCAACGACAGTCCGGGGAAGTTCATGCGACACGGCAATAAATTCAGCGTGGTGAACCATCCGAGCCGATGGCCGAAATATATCATGGCGCACCGAAGACCACGCGACTGGCTGATGACGATCAGCGGCATCGTGCTGCTGTTCATCGTCGCCGCTGCGGTCGCCATGGGTTATCTCGTCACCAGCCATCCCGGCAAGCCGGAGCCGAACCCCGGCATCGTCGAGGAAACGGCAGCCGAAAACGGCAGTTAAGCGGCGGCGCAGAAAGCGCCACCCATCAGCTCAGGCCTGCAAGATGCCCGCTGAACTGCGCCTCATGCAGGCGGCTATATTGGCCCTTTGCAGCCAGAAGCTCGGCATGCGCGCCGGTTTCGGCGATGCCGGTCTGGTCCACCACCACGATGCGCGAAGCATCGCGGATCGTCGCCAGCCGGTGGGCGATGACCAGCGTGGTGCGGCCCTTGGCAAGCTCCGTCAGCGATTGCTGGATGGCCCGCTCGGTTTCCGTGTCGAGCGCCGAGGTCGCCTCGTCGAGAATGAGGATCGGCGGGTTCTTGAGGAACATGCGGGCAATGGCGAGGCGCTGTTTCTGGCCGCCGGACAATTTCACGCCTCGCTCGCCGATCACGGTATCGAGCCCGAGCGGCATCGCCTCGATAACGCCATCGAGCCGGGCGCGCCGCGCCGCATCCATGATTTCGACGTCAGACGCGCCAAGCCGGCCATATTCGATATTCTCGCGGATCGTGCCGCCGAACAGGAACACATCCTGCTGTACAATGCCGATCTGGTTGCGCAGCGAGGCGAGTTTCATTTTTCGAATATCGATGCCGTCAATGGTGATTGCACCGCTGGTCACGTCGTAAAAACGCGGCAGCAGCGAGCAGAGCGTCGTCTTGCCCGCCCCCGAAGGCCCGACGAAGGCAACCGTCTCGCCCGCACTGATCTTCAGGTCGATATTATCAAGAACCTGCTTGTCCTCGGCATAACCGAAACCGACATGGCGATATTCGATTTCGCCGCGAAGAAGCGGCGCTTCCACCGCATCCGGCACATCGACGATGTCAGGCGCGGTATCCAGAAGCTCGGTAAAGCGGCGGAAACCGGCAATGCCCTTCGGATAGGTCTCGATAACAGAGTTGATCTTTTCCACCGGGCGGAAAAACACGCCGACCAGAAGCAGGAAGCCGACAAAGCCGCCTTCGGTCAGGCTGCCGGTCAGCACGAACCAGGCACCGCAGATCATCACGATCATCTGCGTCAGCCGCATGCTCATGTAGCTGAGCGAGGTGCTGGCCGCCATGATCTTGTAGGCGTCGAGCTTGGTGCGGCGGTATTTCTGGTTGTCCCTCTCAAACAGCGCGCGCTCGTGGTCCTCATTGGCAAATGCCTGAACCACCCGCATGCCGCCGACATTTTCCTCGATACGGGCGTTGAAATCACCGACGCGACCGTAAAGCGCGCGAAAATTCTGCGTCATGCGGCCGCCGTAACGGCTCGTCACCCAGGCGGTGACGGGCACGACGGCGGCGGTGACGAGCGCCAGCTGCACATTGACCGACAGCATCAGCAGAAATGCGCCGATGAAGGTCATGATGGCGATGAACAGGTCCTCGGGGCCGTGATGGGCCACCTCGCCGATCTCTTCCAGATCCTTCGTCAGCCGCCCGACCAGATGGCCGGTTTTCTGGTTGTCGAAATAACGGAAGGAGAGCTTTTGCAGATGATCGAAAGCCAGACGCCGCATGTCGGTCTCGATATTGATGCCGAGCATATGTCCCCAGTAGGTGACTGTCGCCATCAGCCCGGTATTCAGCACATAAATAACCAGCAGCCCGACAGATGCGGCGAGGATGATGGCCCATTCACCGCCCGGCAGAAGCACGTCGACGAAGACCTTCACCGCCATCGGAAAGCCGAGTTCGAGCACGCCTGACAGCACCGCGCAGGAAAAATCGAGAATGAACAGACCGCGATAGGGGCGGTAATAGGCGAAGAAACGTCGCAGCATGGCATGACCTGGAGATCGGACGCGGCAACCTTGCGCCGCAATAAAAACGGAGCTCAATTGTCATATTTCAATGCGTGCGCCAAGAGCGATGTTCTATTTTTACCAAAATCGTTCAATAGACTAGACGATAAACACACAACGGTAATGTGATCCAATTATATTGCACCTATATGTATCCGTGTGACAGAGTGAATGCACCCTTCGGGGAGAATGCGAGAAAGAGCCTGCCGTGAGTAACATTGACAGCCGTAAGCCAAATGGCGAACCGAGATGGCTCGGTCCCGCCAGCCCGACGCGGATCGCCCTGATCCCGCCTATATCGGCTGCGCGCTGGCTGCTCGTTCTCGTCGCCCTCGCCGGCATCTATTTCTTCCACGGCTTTCTGGTTCCGGTTCTCGCTGCCCTCGTCATCGGTTTTGCCAGCTGGCCGGTCTATACGCGGCTGCTGCGGCAGGTCGGCGGCAACACCACGCTCGGCGCCACCATCGCCATCATCCTCATCCTCGCCTTCCTCGTGGTGCCGATCTTCATCGCCGCCTCCTATACAGCCAGCGAAATCCGCGAATGGTTCGGCTGGGCGGTGCATGTCAACAAGGTGGGCGCACCGGTGCCGGACTGGATTGCGGCGCTGCCCGGCGTTGGCGCCTGGCTCGGCGAGCAATGGGTGAAATATGTCGGCACACCGGGCGCCATCGGCGAAGTGATCCAGCTCGTCAGCGGCGCGAATATCGGCAATATCTACCGGGCGATCCTTGCCGCCGGCAACGGCGCGTTCCACCTCGTGCTGACCCTGCTGTTCATGTTGATCGCGCTGTTCTTCGTCTATCGCAACGGTGCCGGCTTCTCCCATCAGGTCGATCTCGTGGGTGAGCGTATCCTGCCGACGCGCTGGGAGCGTATCTCCCGCGTCGTGCCCGCCACCATCAGTTCCACCGTCACCGGCATGACGCTGATCGCCATCGGCGAAGGCATCATCCTCGGCATCGCCTACTGGATCGCCGGTGTGCCCTCGCCCGTCACGCTCGGCGTGCTCACCGGCGTCATGGCGCTCATTCCGGGCGGCGCGCCGCTCTCCTTCACCCTCGTGTCGATCTATCTGGTCGCCAGTGGTTCCCCCGCCTTTGGGCTGGGGCTGTTCATCTGGGGTTCGGTCGAACTTTTCATTGTCGACAAGACCATCCGCCCGAAACTCGTCGGCGGCCCGATCAAGCTGCCCTTCCTGCCGACGTTTTTCGGCCTCGTCGGCGGCGTCAAGACAATGGGCTTCCTCGGCCTCTTCATCGGCCCGGTGCTGATGGCGCTTCTGGTGGCGATCTGGCGCGAATGGGTGCGCGAAGTGGAAATCTCCGCTGGCGCCACCAGCGCCGAAGTTCCGCCGCCGCCTCCGGCTGAAAAAGACCCGCTCGATGATATCGCCGCGCATGAAGACGACAGCAACGAAACGACCGCGTTTCGCAAAGCGGCGTTCTGATCGCAAAAGCTTGCGGTGAAGGGCGTTTACCTAAATGCCGGACTACCGATCAAGGTCGATTCTCTCTTTCGTCATGCCGGACTAGATCCGGCATCCAGCCACGGCGCGTCAGCGCCGTGAAAAGACTCTCTCGCGATCGAAGACTCGATCGCGCTGGACCCCGGACCTAGTCCGGGGTGACGTAGGGTGGATGCTGCGGCTTATACCTCAAACATCCGCATCGCCGGACTGCCCGATCTATCTACGCTTTCGCGCTAAAGCGCCTTCTCCATGAACATGCTCAGCGGATCCGGCCCGTAGGGCGCAAACGCCTCGATCTCGACGAAACCCGCCTTGCGATAAAGACCGATCGCTTCCGGCTGGCTGATGCCGGTTTCGAGCCGAATGGCTGATAGGCCAAGCTCGATGCCGCGCGCGACAAGCGTATCCATGATCAGCTTGCCAATCCGCAGCCCCCTGGCATCGGGATCGACGAACATGCGCTTGATCTCCGCCGTGCCGTCGCCCGCCTCCACCAGCGCGCCGCAGCCGACGACGCGGCCCTCATGCCGGGCCACGAAAAAGGAGACATTGTCCTTTTCCAGCTGGCCAATATCGACGAGATGATTGCTCTCGGCGGGATAAAGCGATGCCATATAGACATTCGACAGATCGATGAGGCGCAGAACCGCTTCCTGCCGGGGTGTTTCAAGCTTGATGTCGGTAGCCAATGCGATGCCTGCTTTCTATCGGAAAAATGCGTATTTCGTCGTAATGTCACTGCAATCCGGATAAATGAGTTTCTAGAGCACAATTCCCGACAGAGGCAACACACACCATGAAAACAGCCCTCGTTCTCATGACCTTCCTCGGCTGCGACGACAGCGCGACCGATTGCCATTACCTCGCCACCTCGCAGCAGCGCTGGGCGAGCATCGAACTCTGCGACGCGGTGTCGGAAAAGGAGCTGGAACGCTACGCCAACGCGTCCTATCCCGTGGTCGTGGCCGTGTGCCAGACACCGGGCGAACAGACCCCGGAAACGGCGGGCAATACGCCCCCGCCGCCAGCCACGGCACCGACCGGGACGCCCTTGGCCGACGAACAGGTGACGCAGAAGGAAGAGGAGAGCCTGACACGACAGGCGATCAGCCGCGTCAGCCGGATACTGCCCTCCACCGAAGGCGTGAAGCACCTGCTCGGAACGCCGGTCAGAATGGTGGAAAACAGCTATTCGTGGATTGCCAAACGCTTCGAGAAGTAACCCTCAGGCCGCCTCGACCGTCAGCGCTTCCGCATAGTTCCGCGCCTTCTGTCGCTCTTCGGCGATGGCGAGCTTGCGCACGGCATGCAGCAGTTCGAAAAGCGTTTCGGAACCGTCGACTTCGCGGAAATGTGCAAGCAGTTCGGCAGAGACGGAAGCTGCGGCCTGCGCCAGATGCGAGCGGGCAGCACGGCGCCACATCAGCGTCGCTTCCATGAAAACGTCGACGACATCGCCGAAAAGACCGACGGACTGAAACAGCGCTTTCAGCGCATGCGGTCGTCCGGTTGCGAGGATAGCGCGCACCTTGCGGTCGTCGAGGCCTGAGAGATTGACCATGGCCGCCGTGAAAAACTCCAGCCTGCCCGAACAGACGGCGTGGATGAGCAGCGCCGGTGTCAGTTCCAGCTTCTGCCGCAGATGCTCCACCAGCACCGGCAATTCAGGCGAAGAAACATTGCCGGCGATGAGGATGGTGGCGGAATCTTCCGCTTCGCGGAAAATGCCGTTGGCGCGGTTGCGCGCGATCAGGGCATGGACCAGCGCCGAACCCGCCAAGGCCTCGCTTATGCGCCCCATCAGCAGATGGCGGGCATCGGCCGGCAGCGCCTCGCGGTAAAGCAGCAGGGCGCGGATATCGGCGTCCGAGCCGTGGCGTTGGGCGATACGCCGCAACGAAAACGGCGTGATGAAGGCATCTTCGTTTTCAAGAAGGATGATCGTTTCCGGCAAATCCCCGACTTCGGCGAGCGCTGCGCAGACGCCGCGCGGCAGACGCGGCCTTGCGGCGATGAGGGCACGGGTGAGGCTTTCGCCGCGCCCGGCAAGATCGACCAGATCAGCCTCGGTGAGAACCGGCGAACGGGCGATCACGGTGCAGGCGATTTCCGGCTGGTCTTCGGCAAGCGAAACGAGAATGGCGCGCGGGGCATCCTGGGCATCCGCCAGCGCCTCGGCAAGCGCCAGCCGCACACGCGGCGAAGGATCGTCAAGAAGATAGGTCATCGCCATATAGGCGGCATCGCGGTTTTCCCGCGCCATGTCGGAATGCAGATAGGCGCGCCCGAGAGCATTGGCAGCCTTCGCCCGCTCGGTCGATCCAGCCTTTTCAGACCAGCGAAGAAATGCCTGTACGATCACCTGAGCCTCGAAACACATTCGCAACAATGGATGACGGCATCATTGCCGCCACCATGTATAAAACTTTAGGCGCAAATGGTTTACGTTTGGTTCACCATAAAATTTAACCGTTGCCGGCGAAGAACTATATTTGCGGCGTAGTAGAAGGACGCTGCAGCTGAAAGACATCGCTGCCGCCGTCGCAGTAATCCATATAGCCCATGCGCGCCACCGGACGCGCGAGCCCCATATCGATGCGGCCATCGCGAATGATCGCATCGTCGATATGGATCGCCATGACCTGCCCCAGCACCATCCAGGAATCCGACGGCTTGCCGTCGATGTCCTTCAGCTGGATGACCTCGGTCATGCGGCACTCCAGAACGGCCAATGCCTCACCCACGAAAGGCGCATCCACCGCCCGCCCGTCCACTGCCGTCAGACCGGCCAGCCGGAATTCATCGACATCATAGGCAACCGGTGCGGAAGACGCGTTCATCCGGTCGATCAGGTGGCGGCTGACGAGGTTGGCGGTGAAGACGCCGGTCTCCTCGACATTGCGCAGGCTGTCTTTCCGTCCACTGGAGGAAAACATCACCAGCTTCGGTCGGTCCGAAATCGCGTTGAAAAACGAATAGGGCGACAGGTTGAGAGAGCCGTCCCGGCCTTTCGAGCCGATCCAGCCGATCGGCCGGGGCGCGACGATAGCCTTGAAAGGATCGTGCGGCAGGCCGTGCTGGTTGGTGTCGGTGGTGTAGAACATCAGACGTCCCCAACCCAGGTGACCACGTCGGCAAGCTCCGGCCGCGGCCGCTCCACCGGCGGGAATGTCGTTGAACCGATGTGGATATATCCAGCGACCTTTTCGTCTGCGGCAACTCCCAGTTCCAACAGGAAGGCCGGGTCGAAAGCAAGCCATTCCGTCAGCCAGTTTGCCGCAAAACCATTGGCATTGGCGGCGAAGATGACGTTGAGGCACACCGCACCTGCGGACATGACCTGTTCCCATTCCGGGATCTTGAAATGCGGTTTGGCAGTGCTGATGACGGCGATGACGACAGGCGCGCGGGTAAACCGGGTGCGCTCCGCGTCCTGCTGCTGAAGGTCCAGTTCGGGGTTCTTCTCAAGCGCGATCCGGAGCGCCGCCTCGCCGAGGCGCACACGATCTTCGCCGCGATAAACGACGAAACGCCAGGGTGCCAGCTTGCCGTGATCCGGCACGCGCACGGCAAGGCGCAGGATTTCCTCGATTTCCGCTTTCGACGGTCCCGGCTCGCTCAGTTGCAAAGCGGGTGTGGAGCGGCGAACCTTGAGATAGTCGAGAAGCTTGATATCGCTTGTCATGATCAAAAATCTTCCATTCTGCTGTCTTCGCGAAATTATGGGCCTTGAAATAGCCACGGCATTGGTTTTGAAGTGGTCCGGGAAAATCAAGAAGTCAATTGGTATCGAAAATGTCGGCAATCAAATTCGCGGCACGTCTGACCATTGCGTTCGCCGCGATCGCCGTTTTATCACAGGCAGCGTTTTCGCAAGACGCTTTCAAGGATTTCAAGCAGCTCGGCGGCACGCCGAAAATGCCGAAACTCAATGCTTTCACCGCCCCTTCCGCCCCGAATGCCCCGGCAACCACCAGCCGCGATATCGCCATGGAAGCCAAGCTGACAAGCGAAGGCGAAGCGGTGAAGGAAGGCCTTTCCTGGCGCGTCTTCAGCCCCATTCCCGGCGCTGACGGAAAATTGCCGATGCTGGCAAGTTCCGAGGGCGGTTCGGCGCAGTTTCATCTGGTGCCCGGCGAATATTTCGTCAACGTCGCCTTCGGACGCGCGGGCGTTACCAAGAAACTCAATGTTCCAAGTTCCGGCAATGTCCAGAAACAGGTGCTGATTCTCGATGCCGGCGGTTTCGTGCTGAATGCGGTCGCAGGCGCCGACAAGCAGATTTCCGGCAACCAGCTCAAATTTTCCATCTATTCGTCGGACGCCCGGCCGGATGGCGAGCGCGGCCTTGTGATGGCCGACATCAAGCCCAACACCATCGTCCGCCTCAATGCCGGCACCTATCACGTGGTTTCCGAATACGGCAACGTCAATGCGGTCGTGCGCGCCGATATCCAGGTGGAAGCCGGCAAGCTGACCGAGGCGACCCTCCAGCATCAGGCAGCGCAGATCACCCTCAAGCTCGTTTCCGAAGAGGGCGGCGAGGCCATTGCCGATACGGCCTGGTCGGTGCTGAACGGCGGCGGCGACGTGGTGAACGAAAGCGTCAGCGCGTTTTCGACCATGGTTCTGGCGGAAGGCGAATATACCGCCATCGCCCGCAACAAGGAAAAGGTCTACCAGCGCAACTTCAAGGTCACGTCCGGTCGGGACTCCGATGTGGAAGTGCTGATGAAGGATCAGGCACCGGAAGACATGACCGGCGATTTCGAGTAGCCGTCACTACAGCTTATCCGTCATGCCGGACTTGATCCGGCATCCAGCCACGGCGCGTCTGCGCCGTGAGAAGACTCTTTCGCGATCAAGGACTTGATCGCACTGGACCCCGGATCAAGTCCGGGGTGACGGAAGTGAATGCGCTGCCTATGCCAGTGCCGCACCACATCCAAACGAAAACGGCCCCCGAAGGGGCCGTTGTTTTTGTCAGGCAATCCGCTTTTTCGCAGCAAGCTTGCGCTTCACATCCGGCGGCGTCGCCTCTTCCACGAGGCTTGTAATCGCGTCTTCGAGCGACATCGGCGTCTGGTTCTGCGAACCGAGACGGCGGATGTTGACGGTGCGCTCTTCCGCTTCCTTGCGTCCGCAGACGATGATGACCGGAACCTTGGTCACCGAATGCTCGCGAACCTTGTAGTTGATCTTCTCGTTGCGGAAGTCGGTCTCGACCGCCATGCCAACCTCGCGCAGCGCTTCGGCAACCTCGCGGCCGTAATCGTCCGCATCCGACGTGATCGTCGCCACAACGACCTGAAGCGGCGCGAACCACAAGGGCATGTGACCGGCAAAGTTCTCGATCAGGATACCGAGGAAGCGCTCCATCGAGCCGCAGATGGCGCGATGGATCATCACCGGCTGCGTCTTTTCGGAATTCTGGTCAATATAGAATGCGCCGAAACGTTCCGGCAGGTTGAAGTCCACCTGCGTCGTGCCGCATTGCCATTCACGGCCGATGGCGTCCTTCAGCGTATATTCGAACTTCGGCCCGTAGAAAGCACCCTCGCCCGGCATAATGCCGGTCTTGATGCGGCCGCCGGACTGTTCCTCGATGGTCTTCAGAACCTCCAGCATCACGCTTTCGGCACGGTCCCACAGATCGTCGGAACCGACGCGCTTTTCCGGGCGGGTCGAAAGCTTGACGACGATCTCGCTGAAACCGAAATCTTCATAGACCGAGAGGATCAGGTCGTTGATACGCAGGCATTCCGCCGCCATCTGCTCTTCCGTGCAGAAAACATGCGCATCGTCCTGCGTGAAGCCGCGAACGCGCATCAGCCCATGCAGCGCACCCGACGCCTCATAGCGATGAACATTGCCGAATTCCGCAAGACGCACGGGCATTTCGCGGTAAGACTTCAGACCATGCTTGAAGATCTGGACGTGACCTGGGCAGTTCATCGGCTTTAAGGCAAAGACGCGCTGATCGGCATCCTCGTCATCGGGATGGGTAAAGGCATGGGCGGATTTCACCGCGAACATGTTTTCCTGATACCAGCCCCAGTGACCGGAGGTTTCCCACAGCGACTTGTCCAGCACCTGCGGCGCGTTGACTTCCTGATAGGTATTGGCGAGACGCCGGCGCATATAGGCCGTCAGCGTCTGGAACATGCGCCAGCCCTTGCCGTGCCAGAACACGACGCCCGGACCTTCTTCCTGAAAATGGAACAGGTCCATTTCGCGGCCAAGACGGCGGTGGTCGCGCTTTTCGGCTTCAGCCAGAACGTGCAGATAATTGTCCAGCTCTTCCTGCGTCGCCCAGGCGGTGCCGTAGATGCGCGACAGCATCGCGTTGTTGCTGTCGCCACGCCAATAGGCGCCGGCCACCTTCATAAGTTTGAAGGCGGTACCGATCTGCCCCGTGGACGCCATATGCGGGCCGCGGCAAAGATCGAACCAGTCACCCTGGTAATAGATCTTCAGATCCTGACCTTCGGGAATGGCGTCGACCAGCTCGACCTTGTAGTTCTCGCCCTTGGCGGCGAAGACTTCCTTCACCTTTTCGCGCGGCCAGATTTCGCGGGTAAACGGCTTGTTGCGCTGAATGATTTCCTTCATCCGCTTTTCGATCTTCGGCAGATCTTCCGGCGTGAAAGGCTCGTTCTTGGCAAAGTCGTAATAGAAACCGTTCTCGATAACCGGG
This sequence comes from Rhizobium nepotum 39/7, assembly GCF_000949865.1. GTDB lineage: Bacteria > Pseudomonadota > Alphaproteobacteria > Rhizobiales > Rhizobiaceae > Agrobacterium > Agrobacterium nepotum. The sequence goes on from NZ_JWJH01000017.1 coordinate 99,581, forward strand.
CCGATCGTCACCTGCGTGCCGGGCCACAGTTCCTGCACGGCCTCGGCCATGACGTGGGCGGCATCGTGGCGGATGAGTTCCAGCGCACGGCTGTCCTCACGCGTGACGATTTCTATCTTGCCATCGGTGATTGCTTCGGACAAATCGCGCAGAGTGCCGTCCAGCCCAATGGCGACAGCCTTCTTCGCAAGCGATTTGGAGATGGATTCGGCGACCTCGCGGCCGGTCGTGCCGGCGGGATAGCTGCGTACGGAACCATCGGGGAATGTAAGGGAAACGGTCTGTGACATGGTCTACTTCTCCTGATCCAGTCCCGCCAACGAATGCGGGTGGTGTTGGAATAAAATGAACGCCCTCCTCGCAAGACGGGCAGGCAGGCTGATAAAGAATTTTCCCGTTCCAGTCAAAGGCGAACGGCAATTCAACGAAGCATTTCGGCAATTCCCTTGACGGTATTGGCGTTGCGTGTCGTGCCGATGCCAAGCCTCTTCGTGGTCAGCACCGAGAGAAGCCGGCTCTCGCTCGGCTTGCCGCAAAAGTCGATCCAAAGGTCGCCGCCGACAACGGCGATCCTCTCCTTTTGGCGATACGTCTCCAAAAACCCGAGAACATCGTCGTTCAGCGGCTCGCGCATCACCCGAACGCAGACATCGGGCGGATTACCCTCCGGAAACGGGTTAGCAGCCGTCAATGCCAGCCAGTCGCCATCCGAACGAACGAGAATATCCACATGTTTGCCGAAACGTTCTTCAAAGGCACGCTCCAGCACATCCTCGATTTCGCGCGCAGGGGCCGCCGGTGCATGAAAGACCAGATTACCGGTTGCGACCAGCGTCCTGCATTCGCCAAAACCCAGCTCCTGCGCCATTTCACGCAGATCGGCCATGATGAGCCGCTTGCCGGCGCCAAGCACGATGCTGTGCAGGAGGGCGACATAAGTCATCGGTGCAGCGTCCAATAACGCCAGGGCGTCCACCAATGTTTGTTGACGGCCAGCGTTTCCGGAACGGGGTCCAGCCCGCTCGTGCCGCCGGGGCCGCAACGCGCGACGCGGAACAGCGTCATCCAGCCGCCCGGCCATAGCCCGTGGCGCGCTATGGCCTCATAACCATATTCGGAACAGGTGGGGATATGGCGGCAGGAATTTCCGACAAAGCCCGACAAAGTCAGCTGATAGAGGCGAATGAAGCCGACGCCGAAAAGACGGCCCGGCGTCTTCGCAAAGGCCCCGCCCCAGTTACGGGATCGTCCGACCTTTTCCGCCGTCTTCTGATGTCCACAATCCGGTTCGCCGCACATCGCCTAACCCGCAGCGTTCAGAACCGGCCGCTCTTCGATCTGGTCGAGCGCGTCGACCACGGCTTCGAAGGTCAGCATGGTCGAGGCGTGGCGGGCCTTGAAATTCCGGACGGGTGAAAGCACCCGCATATCCTCGAAACGGCCGCTCGGCCCCTCGCCGCCCTGTTTCAGCATGGCGAGCATGTCTTCGCGCGCCTGCCGGATTTCGCCACTGGACGCGCCGATAACATGATGCGCCATGATCGAGGCGGAGGCCTGGCCGAGCGCACAGGCACGAACCTCATGTGAAAAAGCCGTGACGATGCCGCCTTCGACCTTCAGATAGACCTTGAGTTTGGAGCCGCACAGCCGCGAGTGTTTTTCCGCGCTGGCATCGGCATCATCAAGCACACCGGTCAGCGGAATATTTCCGGCGAATTCCAGAATTCGATTGTTGTAGATATCGTCCATCGTCAGGTATCCGGCGCGTTCAAGAATGCCCAAAAACGGGACAGGTCGAATTTTTCAAACACAGCGTTTGTCGCAGTGAAGCTTTCCTGCCCTTCATTCTCATTATATGCTAACGAGCTTTCTGGACATCAAGCTGTTGTCTTATTAACGGCTCCGATACCGAAATATTAGCATCGGACTTGCCAAAATGCTGTAAAACAACCAGATAGCAGCAATGGCGGGCAAAGTCCCCGCGACGAAAAACAAAGTTCAGGTGCGGCCTTGACCCGTATCGGGAGAGACGAAATGGATGCGATCGTGAAGAATTTCCCCGGCGCTGGCGCAAAACCCGATGTGGCCGAGGCTCGCCCAAGTCAGACAGAAGCGGAAGAAGCAGTTCGTGTTCTTCTGCGCTGGGCAGGAGAAAACCCCGCCCGCGAAGGACTTCTGGATACGCCCAAGCGCGTCGCCAAGGCCTATCGCGAGCTGTTCGCCGGTTATGAGCTGAACGTTCAGGACGTGCTCGGCACGACGTTTGAGGAAGTCGGCGGTTATGACGATGTGGTGCTGGTGCGCGACATCCCCTTCTTCTCCCATTGCGAACACCACATGGTGCCGATCGTCGGCAAGGCGCATGTCGCCTATCTTCCGGCCGGGCGCGTACTCGGCCTGTCGAAGATCGCCCGCGTCGTCGAAATCTTCGGCCGCCGCCTGCAGACGCAGGAAAACATGACCGCGCAGATCGCAAGATCCATCGAGGAAACGCTGAAACCGCGTGGCGTGGCCGTCATGATCGACGCCGAACATATGTGCATGTCCATGCGCGGCGTAAACAAGCAGGGGTCCACGACCCTCACCACCAGCTTCACCGGCACTTTCAAGAACGATCCGGCCGAGCAGGTGCGCTTCATGACCATGGTGCGGAACCGCTAGTTTTCCGTCAGCTTCTGGGGTTGCCATGTCCATTCCCTTTCCATCCGCCTCCGCGGACAAGGAAGTGCTCGAAAATGCGGGCCTGTTCTCGCCGAAATTCGATGCCCACGGCCTTGTCACCGCCGTGGTCACCGATGCGCGCGACGGCGAATTGCTGATGGTTGCCCATATGAATGCGGAAGCCCTGTCGCTGACGCTGGAAACCGGCATCGCGCACTATTACAGCCGTTCGCGCGACAAAATCTGGAAGAAGGGCGAAACCTCCGGCAACTTGCAGACGGTGAAGGAATTCCGCACCGATTGCGATCAGGACGCCGTGTGGCTGAAGGTTTCCGTCGCCGGTCATGACGCAACCTGCCATACCGGCCGCCGCTCCTGCTTTTACCGCACGGTTGAATTGGCCGACGGCGATGCTGTGACCAAAATCACCGACGATACCCGCCATTTCGATCCGGCGAGCACCTATTCGGGCACATGAACGGCGACCTTTCATCCGCCGCACCAATTTGCTACCAATAATTCAGGATTCGGGAACGAACTGACCGGGTCCGAGGAGTTGGCTGGGAGTGTACGATCATGTTGGGCTGGGGAAGCAATCGTCACAATCCTCTCGCGCCGCGAAATCCCGAGAACATCGTCAACGAAATCGTTGATACGCGCCGGATCGCCCTTGCGCTCGGCGGCGGGGCCGCGCGCGGCTGGGCACATATCGGCGTCCTGAGAGCGCTCGACGAGGCCGGTGTGAAGATCGGCATGATTGCCGGCACCTCGATCGGGGCTCTGGTCGGCGGTTGTTATCTGGCCGGCAAGCTCGATGAACTGGAGGAATTCGCCCGCTCGCTGACGATGCGCCGCATTGCCGGCCTGCTCGATCTGACGATCGGCGGTGGCGGTCTCTTCGGCGGCATGCGGCTGACCAAGCGCATGCAGGAACATCTGGAAGGCCTGCGCGTCGAAAACCTCGAGCATCCTTTCATCGCCGTCGCCACGGAATTGCGCACCGGCCACGAAGTCTGGATCCATCAGGGCGACCTCGTCACCGCGCTTCGCTCATCCTATGCGCTGCCGGGCATTTTCGAACCGGTGCAATGCAACGGCCGCACCCTGATCGACGGCGCGCTCGTCAATCCCGTGCCGGTTTCGGTCTGCCGGGCCTATGAGCAGGCGCTCGTCGTCGCCGTCAATCTCAATTACGACCTCTTCGGCCGCTCCGCCGTGGTCAAGCACGCCTCCTCTCCGCCCAATGGAGCCGCGCCGTCACTGGACAGCCCACCACGCCCCGGCCTGCCCGGCGTCATGGTGCAGGCCTTCAATATCATTCAGGACAGGATCTCGCGCTCGCGTCTGGCGGGCGACCCGCCCGACCTCATGCTGCATCCCCGCATCAACGATATCGGCCTGTCGGAATTCCATCGCGCCAGCGAAGCCATCGACAGGGGATACGAGGAAACGCGCTCCCGCATTCCCGAACTGGAGCGTATGCAGCAGGCTTTCCGCCGCTGAAGACACCCCAAGCCCTCATCCATGTGCTTGTCACAGGAATGAGGGATGTGAGAAGTTTCGGCATCAGAAATCTTTGCCGATTACAAGACAACGGAGATCAAGAGCCACCGAGATCGCTGCGAGTGCTGCGGGCCTCATCCAGCGATATAGGCCTTGATATGTTCGGCCTCGGCCTCGATCTCGCCGATCCGCGCCTTCACCACGTCACCGATGGAGACGATGCCGGCAAGTCGGCCATTCTCTTCGACCGGGATATGGCGGAACCGTCCGCCGGTCATGATCTCCATCAACTCGTCGGTGGTGGAATTGTGATGACAGCGGATGACGTTCTTGGTCATGGCTACAGAGACGGATAGCTGGAGAGCAGCGGCACCCTGGCCCGCCACGGCCTTCACTAGATCACGTTCCGTGAAAATGCCGAGAACGACGCCGTCGGCATCCGTCACGACGACGGAACCGATCTTGTGTGCGTGCAGCGTTCCCGCCGCCTCGCCGATGCTTACGCCCGGACCCACGGTCACGACATCCCGGCCCTTGCGGTCGAGAAGATCTTTTACGAATGTTGCCATGCTTTCCTCCTCCTGTCAGCAATCCGCAGCGCGACGAAGTCTCCCCGCGGTTGCAAATCATGCAACATGGTGCGCTGAGGCCTGTTTGATTGCAATCCCGGATGGGACCTGCGCAAGCAAATTTGCGCCACGGCCGACAAGGAACGTGATCGCCCTAGAGCCGGTATTCGGCACCTTCACCGGAAATACTTTCCCGGATCGGACGATCGAACAGGCCGAAAAAGAGGAAGCCGAGCAAGAAGCCGAAGACATGCGCATCCCAGGCGATTTCACCACCGACATCGCCGACCAGCGGCACGCCGACCGCGATCAGGACATTGCCGAAAAGCCACATCAGCGTGAAGATCAGGACGGTCCTGTTCGAAAGCGCCGCCAGAATGCTCTGCCTCGGCATCAGATGGCCAAAGGAGGCGCTGTAGCCGCCGCGCGAAGGGAAAGCGAAGCGGCATGCGGCGCCCATCAGCGCCGAAACGACGCCGGACGCCCCGATCAGAACCGTGGCATCGCCCCAGTTCAGCGCCGCGTGGCCAAAGGCCGAAACGGCGGCGGATATGCACCATAACAGCACGAAGCGAAGCGTTCCGATCCGGCGCAGAACGGGCGCGCCGAAGGCCATCAGCCACAATCCGTTAAAAAGAATATGCTCGATGCCGCCGTGCAGGAAAGAATATGTCACCGGCGTCCAAAGCCATTCCAGCCCCTGCTGGGAAAAAGGCACTGCGTAACGCAGCGGAATGAAGCCGAAGGTGAAGATGGACCAGCCGTTGCCATCGTCCGACAGAAGATAGGCGGGAACCACGAAGGCGGCGAACAGCGCCACCAGTATGCCGACCAGAAGCGGCGGCAGGTTGAAGACGGGATTGTGTGCGTCCTCTCTCGGTTCCGAAGTTTCCGAAACCGGCGGCTGTTCGCCGTCGCCATTGGACATGATTCCATCCCTGTCTTCGTGGAAATTTGCGTCCTCCGAGCAATATAGGAAGCCCGGACAAAAAAAAAGCCGTCCTGCCTTTGGGAGCGTCCGATGCGAAACCGCAAGCGGTTCCAGCACCTGTACCCGAGGCAGTCCGGCTTGCGCTCCAGCCGTAAAGCCACGGCGGGAGGCATCAATTGTGCTGACCGGAGCCTGTCCCCGATATGGCCGTAGCGATGCCATGCCCGGTGTCGCCACGCAATCTCAACCATTTGTTAACCTTAACAAAATCGCTTGGCATGAAATTCGCTACACCACAAGGAACAGACGTTCGGGTGGACATGATGTCCCAAAAACGAACATGGAGAACGATGCCATGAAGAGCATGGGCGGACTGGACATATATGCCTATTGGGACGAGTTGCGCGGCAAGAAGTCCGCGCCTCGCCGCGAGGACATCGATCCCGCGAAATTGAAACATCATCTCGGCGACCTCTTCATCCTCGCGGACAAGGGAGAGAAGGTGCCGTTCTTCCGCCTTGCCGGCACGCGTCTCTGCGACCTGTTCGGCCGGGAATTGCGGGATCGCCCGTTTTCGGAATTGTGGCCGGCGGCAAACGCCACATTCCCTTGCCGTGTCGCACGCGGCATCCTGCAACACCAGTTACCCGTGGTGTTCGATATCGAAGCGGAGGACGACTATGGCGCCGCGCCGCTGGCATTCGAAATGCTGCTGTTGCCGCTGCGCTCCGATAATGACGCCGCGCCGAGGCTGCTTGGCGCGCTGCTGCCGGAACGGCCGCGCCACGAATTCGCCGCGCCCATCAACTGCCTTTTGATGAAAAGCAGCCGCCTGCTGCGCATGGACCTTGCGCCGAAAGAACGCCCTGCAAATTCGGAACTGCTGCAAAGCCGCGCGCTGTAACCCCATTTGACGGGCCCATCCCGCCCCGCATGGCGAAGGTGCGTGGCGTGCAGCCACCTCGCAATTTCGCATGAAATACGTCAAAGCTGTAACGATTTTACTGATCCGAAAAATTGTAAGGGTTAAACAATACAGTCTGTTAACCCGGGCGGAGTAGAGATTTCCCATCATCATTCTTTACAATTGCGCTGTCCATGTTCTCATCCCGTTCGGTCAACACTGCCCAAATCTTGCGTCCAGTTGAAGAAGCCCACTTCGACGATCCCGTCCGTGTGTCCTTCACCGGCCGCCTGATGTTGCCCGACCACGAGGAATATGATTGCACGGCGACCGAGATGACCGCCGAAAGAGCGCAGTTCAGCTGCTCGGGTATTACCCGCAATGGCGATCGCGTCATCGCCTATCTCCAGCATATCGGTCGCATCGAAGGCGCGGTGACATCGCTCACCGCATCGGGCTTCGTCATCGCCATCAATGCGCCGGAGCGCAAACGGGAAAAGCTCGCCGCCCAGCTCGCATGGATCGCCAAGCGCCAGTTGCTCGGCCTGCCGGAAGACCGTCGCCACGACCGCCTGACACCGCGCAACACAAGAGCACATCTCGTGCGGGAAGACGGCGTGCTTCTCGCCTGCCGCCTGATCGACCTGTCTCTGTCAGGTGCAGCCATCGAGATCGAAAACCGGCCGCCGCTCGGAACCAGGGTCCAGCTCGGCAAGAACATGAGCGGCAAGATCGTTCGCCACTTCATGGAAGGCGTCGCGGTCGAATTCGACCGGGTCCAGTCGCCCGACGCCCTGATCGAATTTCTCTAGATCATTTCCAGTAGCACTACCGAGCAATGTATCTGTGCGGCAAATGCTGCGTTTGCCAGATAACGTCACGGCTATCGCTTTCCGTCATTCCAGCCTTGAGCCGGAACCAACCAGCCCAATCTTTGGGCTGAAAGAACTTTTCCCGCCACGCAGACGCGCGTCGACCGCATTCCGGTTCAAGGCCGGTATGACGGGAGGAGAGTGCTCCAGTCTACAAAAAGCAGCTCGTGCATTTGCGCCGACAGTTTAAAATACAACTTTCCCGCAGTGTGGATTCCATTGAAATCGAATGCCGTGCTGTCCGGTCAAGGCGCCTGACGCGCTCCATTTCGCGTTAGTTCTCGCGCAAAACCGCACGGGAAAAACCGGCTCGAGGCACTTTTCCCAAGAAAAAACCAGTTTTTTGAAGTTTTTTTCGCAGCCTTTTCGCCCCGTCTCGACTTGAAACACCAATCCCAAAACGGGAAATCCGCGTCTTCGATACGCTCCTCGGCCTAGCCACCCAGGATCACAAAAATATCTCTGTGCCGAAAACCGCTTTTAATACAGCGGCCTAAATGGCTACCAAAAACCTAAGGTCGAGATGCGTAAAATTGTAATAAAACTTGCTTCAAACACGCGTAAAAACTCACTCAAATACTGTTCAAAATAGTGGCTAATTTGCTGAAATATAAGCTCAAATTGCCTCACCTAAATTTCCGCCGGGTCAAAATATACCTGCGAATGTCTCCTCAACACGGGGAGACAAGCAATGAACAAAAACAACCGTTTCGGTTTCTTTCTGATCGCATTCATCGTCAGCGCTTTCGCACATCAGGCCAGCGCATCGCCGTCTGCCGCCATGCGCGTGATCGGCAAGGCCAACCCGCCGATCGGCCATTACGAGTTCTGCCAGACCTATCAGAGCGAATGCCAGCCGACATCGCTGGATAACGGCCCCATGAAGCTGACCGAAGAGCGCTGGAAGACGATGCTCGACGTCAATTATACCGTCAACACCACGATCACCCCGATGACCGACATGGAAATCTACGGTGTCGAAGAACGCTGGGCCTATCCCACCACGGTCGGTGATTGTGAAGATTTCGTGCTTTTGAAGCGCAAGATGCTGATGAACAAGGGCTTCTCCGCCGGCAACCTGCTGATCACGGTGGTTCTGCAGCCGAATGGCGAAGGCCATGCAGTTCTGACCGTTCGCACCGATCGCGGTGATTTCGTCCTCGACAACATGCGCAACAAGGTCATGAACTGGTCGGAGACCGAATATACCTATCTGAAGCGCCAGGACACCGCCAATCCCGGTCGTTGGGTGAAAATTCAGGATGGCCGCGCCACCAATGCGGTCGGCGGCATCAACTGAAGCCAGTCAACCAAACGAAAATACCCGTCTCCCCCGATGAAAAAGCCGGCTCCGCGAGGAAGCCGGCTTTTTCATTTTCATCACATCCGCTGACCGTCAGAGCAGGCCAAGCTCGGCCAGTTCCCGCTTGAGGTCGGAGGGCATCTCCTCGCCGCCGAAATCACCGCCGCCGAGATCGCGTGGGGCCTCGTTGTCCTTGAGGTAACGCCAGCCCTGAAACGGCCGCTTCGGTGCGGGCGAGGTCTCGATCACCTCGGGGCCGAGAATGAGATCGCAGCGGCTAATCCCGTCTTCTCCCTTGAAGGAGCGGATATCGAGAAGTTTCTGCCGCGCCTGCACCTGCCCCTTGATGACCCAATAGAGCGAACCACCGTCCAGCAATTCTTCAACACGTTTTGGAAGCATCCGGGTGGTGTGAACGCTGTGCGGCTCAAGGCCTGCGGCAATCGCGGTCAGCGAACGATGCGCGACCCAGTCCCTCAAATCCTGGAGTGAATCCGCACCGACGCAAAGTTTTATAAGATGTAGAGGCATATGCTTATCAATGCCTTTTTGCAGCGGGCGTCAAGCATGTGGACCATGCCCGACGCCCTGCCCGCTCAGCATTCCACAACGTTGACGGCAAGACCGCCTGTGGAGGTTTCCTTGTATTTCTCGTTCATGTCGTTGCCGGTCTGGCGCATGGTTTCGATACAGGCATCGAGCGGCACGAAATGCTGGCCGTCGCCCTTCAGCGCCAGCGAGGCCGCCGTCACCGCTTTCACGGCACCTAGCGCATTGCGCTCGATGCAGGGTATCTGCACCAGCCCGGCGATCGGATCGCAGGTCATGCCGAGGTGATGCTCGAGCGCGATTTCGGCGGCATTTTCAATCTGCTCGGGCGAACCGCCCATGACGGCGGCAAGGCCTGCCGCCGCCATCGCGGCTGCGGACCCAACCTCGCCCTGACAGCCGACTTCAGCACCAGAGATGGAGGCATTGTGCTTGATGATGCCGCCGATGGCGGCCGCCGTCAGCAGAAAATCGCGGACGTCATCGACACTCGCATCCTCGTGGAAATGCCGGAAATACCGGACGGTGGCGGGAACGACACCGGCGGCACCATTGGTCGGCGCGGTGACCACGCGCCCGCCGGCGGCGTTTTCCTCGTTCACGGCCATGGCATAGACGCTGAGCCAGTCATTCGCCATGACGGGATTGAGCCGGTTGCTGCGCCATTCCTCGTTCAGCTTCTCATAGATGGAGCGGGCGCGACGACGCACCTTCAGGCCGCCCGGCATGATGCCGTCGACCTTCAGCCCCCGCTCGATACAGCCGTTCATCGCTTCCCAGATCTGGTCGAGCCGATCGTTCAGCTCGTCGCGGGAAACCACGGTTTCCTCGTTGGCGCGTTTCATCTGGGCGATGGTGCGGCCGGAACGGCCCGCCATGTCCAGCATTTCCCGCGCCGTGGCGAAAGGATAAGGCACGCGTGAACCGTTATCGATGGTTTTGCCGCGCTGCTTGATCGCCTCCAGTTCCGTATCGGTGACGACGAAACCGCCGCCGACGGAATAATAGATACGCTTGAGGAGCAGCCTGCCCTGATTGTCGAAGGCGGAAAAGATCATGCCGTTGGCATGGCCCGGCAGCGGGTTCTTCTTGTCGAAGACCAGATCTTCGGCCGGCCGGAACTCATAGGAAGGATGGCCGGGCGGCGACACGGTGCCGGCCTTTTCCACCTTCTCGATGATGGCGTCCATGGCGTCGGGATCGACGAGGTCCGGCCGCTCGCCCGTCAGGCCGAGAATGACCGCGCGCCCGGTGCCATGGCCGATGCCGGTGAAGGCCAGAGAGCCGTGCAGGCTGACTTTCAGGCGCGAAACAGCCGCACCCGCCGGACGCGGCCATTCATCGCCAAGGATCAGCGCGAGAAAGCGGTTCGCCGCCGTCATCGGTCCCATCGTATGGGAACTGGAAGGACCGATACCGATCTTGAAGACGTCGAAGACCGAAAGAAACATGAGGTTTACCCTGAGTGACAATGGATTTCGCCGCCATCATATCCAAAGCCGGGACGGATCGCCACAAAAGAGCGTCAGCGGTTTGTGCAGCTGCGACATATGGGTCGCAGAAACGAAAACAGCACGGTTTCCAGAGGAAACCGCGCCGTTTCAAAACCCGTCATTCAGGAGAAGTGCTTATGGGCTGCCAAAAATGTACGTCAATGCGAGAAATGCGGCAAAGCCTGCAAGCGCGCGCAAGGTGACGGCCCAACAGGATTTCTGAGCGGTTTCTTCCATGATTACTCCAGCTATTCACTCTCCGGGCGATCTTCAAGACCTAGCCCGTTGGGGGAAGCATTTATTAAAATCCGGCGCAGAACGCAAATGCAAAAAGCGGCTAAATGAAGGCGTTTTTGACGGGCTGCCATTCGCCAATTGCATAGGTATGTGAAAAAACAAGGCGTTAGAACGGGGCTTCCAGATCGCCGTTTTTGCCATCCGCCTCAATTTGAACCAAAGTATAACCGATTTATGAAGGCTTCGCACAAACGCCTGTTGAAAACCGCACTGCCAGACACGTTAAGGGGGAATTTCCCCGGCGGGATTGTTCTAGCTTGAAAGCTGGCCGCCCCTGGCTTATCGACTCAACGGAGGCAACGGGGTTCGTCATTTCATGCAGCAGACATCTTCCTTTCCCGATCGCGACACGGTCGCATCCAGACTTGTCTCGCTTGCAAGCGAGGACAAGGCGTGGGTGCTGCTTTTGATGGAAAACGTGCTTCAGGATGAAAACCTGCTCGCCGGTCTCAACCTCTATCTCGACAGGCAGGCCGACGCCCCCTTCCTCAACAGCCTGAAACTGGAGGCGGCGGGCGAATGGCTCGGCGGTAACGCACCCGTGCGGTTGCAGATCCGTCTGATGGAAGCGGCAAAAGCCAGCCAGCACCCCGCCTATCTGGCCTTCCGCAAGGGGCTGACGGCATCGGCGGGTCTCGAAAAAGCCTATCCCAAGGCGCCGATCTGACTTAGTCGGGCACCCGGTCGACGACAGCGATGATCGGCCCCATGGGAAACAGCGTATCCCGCCTTTTCATCGCGGGAATATCGACGCTGGAAATCGTGCCGTCGAGATAAAGCGCATTGGGCGCATCCAGCACATCCCTGAACAGCGTGGCGAAATCGTAAAAGCGCACGGTGTTTTCCGAAATCGCGAAATGCACCCTGCCGTCGCGCGAGACGCCAACGCCGTTGCGACGCTTCAGGCTGTCGCTATCGGGCAGAAATCGCGGATGCAGCTTTCCGTCGATCACCAGCATCGGCCCGGACTGGGTGGCGAAATCCGGTTTCAGGCCGGCCGCCAGATAGGCCTGCGTTTCCAGCACGCCGGCCGTGGCGTCCTTCAGATAAAAGATGCCGTTCGGCAGCAGATGAAAATTACCCCAGCCGCCGCCTGTGCTGATTGCCGAACGTTCGACGCCGTTTTCAATGAAGAGACCGACGGGCGAATAGTCGGAATGATACATGCCGCCATTCATGGCGAAGACGCTGAACATGTGCTGCCGCCAAAGGGCGGAGGAAAGATCGGAGAAGGAACGATATCCCTGACCGGAGACATGATCGCGGTCGTAGATCCGGATCGTGCTTTTCCCCGGATCGAAACTGCAGACGGTGTAACGCCCGCCCGCATGTTCCATGGTCGTGCAGAAATCAGCCTGACCGCCCGCCTCAGCCGAAAACGGCAACAGCAATGGCAGCAGCAACCTCATCAGTCTTTTCATAGATCGTCCGCTCATGCCTTCTCGCCCGCATAGATGGTGCGATTCTTACAACATGAACTTTGACGGTGAAATGCGGTCAAAGAAAAGGCGCCAGCCGAAGTTCGGATGGCGCCGGATTTTATGGGGAGATGCCCGTTAGCGACGCGCTGCACGATCGACGCGATGTCCGGCGTCCTGTGTCGCATCGACGGCGTTCGCCGTATCGCGGCCCATGCCACGAATGGTGTTGCCGCAGGAACTCAAGGTTACGACAGTCAGCAAAGCCACGAAAACGGTCGAAAGAATGCGTGTGATCATGTGAAACTACTCCCCTATGACTTGCCGTCCACGGCAAGCGCCGATGTAATATGCGTCACAATAACGTGAATCCCAAAAATCGGTTCCAGCGGCATTTCAAAAAATACCGTCGGTGAAAATTAACACGGTTTTGAAGTTAGCAGGGGACACTCGGCGCTTGGATCATCATTCGGGAAAATCGTGTGGGCGACATGACTGAGATAAACAATCGGCTACTGGTCATGACGGCAGGCGGCCTGAACCCCAATGTCATGATCAACGCGCTTGCCGCCCGTTTTCCGGATATCCATGTTCTTGTGGAGCAGCCGGAAAGCAAATCCACGATTTTGAAGAGACGGGCGCGGCGGCTCGGCTGGGTCGCGGCTGCCGGCCAGATGGCGACGATGATCGCCTCCCGGCTCGGCAAACGCCTCACGGTTCGCAGAACCAACGAGATCATCGCCGAACATGGGCTGTCTCCCGATCTTGGTCACACCGTTCCCGTCACGCATGTCGCCTCTCTCAACGATGAGGAATGCCACGATGCCGTCAACCGGCTGAAACCGGCGGCGATCTTCACCATCTCCTGCCGCCTGCTGACCCCAGCGACGCTTCAAGCCCTGCAATGCCCGGTCATCAATTTCCACGCCGGCATCAATCCGGCCTATCGTGGCCAGATGGGCGGCTATTGGGCGCTGGTGGAAAAGGACCGGGGCAATTTCGGCGCGACCGTGCATCTGGTCGACAAGGGCGTGGATACTGGCGCCACCCTGTATGAAAAGCGGCTGAAGCCCTCGCCTTCCGATACGATCGCCACCTACCCGCTGCTTCTGACCGCCGCCTCTGTCGATATTGCGGTCAGCGCCATCGAGGATGCCCTGTCCGGCAGCCTTGCGCCAAAGCCGCCCTCACCCGGAAAATCGGTTCTGCGGTTTCCACCGGCAATCTGGACCTGGCTGTGGAACGGCCTCACCAAACGGATCTGGTAAGGGAAATCAGCAATTCCATCAGGCGCACACAATAAGCCAAGCTTCGTCGCAGATGCAGGGCTGTCTTGCCGCAACAGGCAAAGACTTGGGCAAAAAACCGGTGCATGATGTGAAAAAGGACCAAATACAAATTGCCCGATATCTCTACCTCTCCCGCCATTGCCGCCTCCATCGAAGCTTCACCCGCGCAGGTGCTCGGCCCGGCAAATCTTGCCGGTCTATTTCCGCAAGGTGTGCGTGTTTATCTGACGGACACGGGACAGGCCTCGCAGGAGAGGCTTGTCGATGCCGCAAAACATCTTCGCGATCTCGGCTACACGCCGGTTCCGCATCTTGCGGCGCGGCGCATATCCTCTCGCGCGGATTTTGAGGAACAGGTGAAGCGGCTGGCGGGCGAAGCCGGCGTATCGGATGTGCTGGTGGTTGGCGGCGGCGTCGACAGGCCCGCCGGTCCCTTCGCCTCCAGCATGGACATGCTAGCGACCGGTATCTTCGATCGCTGCGGGATAAATCACATCGCAATCGCCGGGCACCCCGAAGGCAGCCCCGATTTCAGTGAAGAGACGGCGATGGCGGCCTTGAGGCTGAAACGCGATTTTGCCGAAAGAAGCGATGCGGCGATGCGCATCGTCACCCAGTTCGGCTTCGACCCCGCGCGCTTCATCGCCTGGGCGGAAGGACTTGCAGCCTCCGGCATCGATTTGCCGGTGCATATCGGCGTTTCCGGCCCGGCGAAGATCACGACGCTGCTGAAATATGCAGCACTCTGCGGCGTCGGCAATTCCATCGCTTATCTGAAGAAGAACGCGCTCTCGCTGACAACGCTGGCGAAAGGCCATTCACCGGAAAGCGTGGTCGGGCCGATCGAACGACACTGGCACGCAAATCCGGCGGGTCTGATCCGGCAAATCCACGTTTTCCCGTTTGGCGGATTGCAGAACTCGGCCGACTGGCTGATCGGTCGCGGAAGCTGGCAATTTGGCGATACGGACTGTTCAGCAACGCTGGGCACGGTAGCGGTCTAAGGCTCACCTTTGCCCGTGGCGCGACGACGCTGGCCGTCGCGCATTCCGGTTATGTCACGCCGCCTTGGCGACTTCGACGAAGGCATTGCGGATGCTTTCCGCGACCGCAAGGATAGGGCGCGAGGGTCTTTCGCCGGTTATCAATCGAATATCGAAATAACCGAGTTCCGGCAGGCCTTCCTTGTCGCTGAGAATGACCATGTCGTTCTGCACATAGGAACGCGGCAAGGGCGCGATGGCGAGATCGGCGGCAATCGCCGCGCGCTGTGCCATTGTATGGCCGCTGAGATAGGCCACGCGGAAATTGCGCCCGCGCTTTTCAAGCGAATTGATCGCTTCGGAGCGCCAGATGCAGCCCTCTTCCCAGATCGATATCGGCAAGGGGTCGCGCAGATAGGCCGTACCGCATTTCGCACCCGCCCAGACGAGACGCTCACGCATCAGCACTTCGCCAGTATCCCTCAGCGGATGTGACGCACAGTTGACCAGCGCCAGATCCAGCCGCCGTTCATCCATGCGCTTGTAGAGATTGGAACTGGAATCGATCGTGACATCGATCATGATGCCGGGAAAAACCTCGGCAAAACGCTTGAGGATGCCGGGCAGCAAGCCGCGCTCACCAATATCCTCCGGCGCGCCGAGCCGGACCACACCGGAAAGTTCGGGCATGACGAAACGTGATACGGCTTCGTTTGAAAGCGCGATCATCCGGCGCGCATAGGTCAGAAGTGTTTCCCCATGCGCCGTCAACGTCACAGAGCGCGCATCGCGCAGGAACAATGTCGTCTTTAACTGTTCCTCCAGCTTTTTGATCTGCATGGAAACGGCCGATGGCGTCCTGAACACCACCTCCGCAGCGGTGGAGAAATTTCCCGTTTCCGCAATCGCAACGAAGGTTCTCAATATGTCGTTGTCCAGCAACGGCAAGGGTTGGCGGAAAGTCACGGTCATGGCACGTACCTTCAAATATTTTGATTTATAGATGGATATCATTTCGTTTGATTGATTGTCAACACGAGCGCACCATCGGGGACATCAAAGGACAAGGCGAGCACGGCCCTGTCGGAATGAAGCGCTTATCTCTCAACGGGCGGGCGGAAAAATCCGGCGGGAAGCGTCGGAAATTCATTCGTAAAGCTGATGAATGACATAAAATTCATTCTCTTGTTTGATGGAACGTGCAGGCGCATACCGAAGTCGCAAACAGGATCGTAGGTCAGGAAAGGATAAAGCCATGACCATGATACATTATCTCCCGGCAGCGAGCCGTTCTTCGCACCGTCCCTCGTTCGGCGGCTGGCTCCATCGCCTGTCCGCCCAGGTGTCGGCTCTTTACGCGGCACGACAACGCGCAAGGATGCTCCGCGCACTGGAGGCATTGCCGCCCGAAACATTGAAGGATATTGGATGGCCGACGACAGACAGCAGCCGCATACGCGTCATCCGCAAATGATGCCTGACCGGTGGCTCGCAACCGTTTCAAGACTTGCGAGCCCCCCGCTTTTCCCGCAACGCCCCGGCACAGGCGTAAAATGACTTGCCTGTTTTACATGCGACACAACGCCTTTTTAAAGGGCTTGTCGCAAATTTTGCATATTTCAAAAGCTATTTTTTGACAGCCCGGATTCCAAGGCGTATTTTTCGTTAAAGATGTCGGAAACAGGACATCCAGAAGACCGATTCCAAGGGAGGAATTGCGTATTCGCAACGGAGCACGGGCAAATGAGCAGGAACTCCCAGAAGAAACGCTCAATCGTCTTTTATCTCATTCCGCAATTTACCCTGCTGCCATTCGCCGCAGCCGTTGAAACCCTCCGCATCGCCAATCGCATGCTGGGCTATCAGGCTTACGAATGGCGCATCTCCTCGCTCGACGGCCAAAAGGTCATGTCATCAAGCGGCATCTGTCTTGAGGTCGACACCTGTCTCGCCGACGAGCGCCGATATGTCAGCGGTGAAAACCGCGCCGAAATGGCTATCATCTGTTCGGGCATCGATGTCGACCAGCATATCAACAAATCCGTCAATGCCTGGCTGCGCGAGGCCTATAATCGCGGCATCGCCATCGGCAGCCTCTGTACCGCCGCGCATATCCTCGCGCAGGCTGGTCTGCTGAACGGCAAACGCTGCGCGATCCACTGGGAGAACCTGCCGGGTTTTTCCGAAGCCTTCCCGCAGGTCGAAGTCTATGCCGATCTCTTCGAGGTCGACAGCAACATCTACACCTGCGCCGGTGGCACGGCTTCGCTCGACATGATGCTGAGCCTGATCGGCCAGGATTTCGGCGAAAACCTCGTCAACCGCGTCTGCGAGCAGCAATTGACGGACCGGGTCCGCAGCCCCAACGACCGCCAGCGCCTGCCGCTGCGCGCCCGCCTCGGCGTCCAGAACAGCAAGGTCCTGTCGATCATCGAATTGATGGAAGGCAACCTCTCCGAACCGCTGTCGCTGCTCGACATCGCCGACGCCGCCGACCTGTCGCGCCGGCAGGTGGAGCGCCTGTTCCGGCAGGAAATGGGCCGTTCGCCCGCGCGCTACTACCTTGAAATCCGCCTCGACCGCGCCCGCCACCTGCTCGTGCAATCAGCCATGCCGGTGGTCGAAGTTGCGGTCGCCTGCGGTTTTGTCTCCGCTTCGCATTTTTCCAAGTGTTATCGGGAAATCTACAATCGCACCCCGCAACAGGAACGCGCGGAGCGCAAACTGCTAATCAGCGCGTCGCGAATGGCAATGGCAAGCCAGGGCAAAGCCGCGCACTGAAGACGCGGTTTTAATGCTTCAGACCCGCTGGCGCGTGCCTCAGGGATGAAAACCTCTCCTCCGTCATGCCGGACTAGATCCGGCATCCAGCCACGGCGCGTCTGCCCCGCGAAAAGGACTGTCCTGCGATCAAAGACTTGATCGCACTGGACCCCGGATCAGGTCCGGGGTGACGGAGTGTGGATAAACACACCACCCCGAAATTCACGCAAACGGCCGCACCGCATGGGCGAGATCCTCCGCCGTCATGCCCGCGCCAGCCCTGCTGCCCGCTTCACCATGCAGCCAGACACCGGCGGCGGCCGCCTCGAAGGCGGGCGTTCCCTGCGCCAGCAATGCGCCAATAATGCCCGCCAGCACATCGCCCGACCCCGCTGTCGCAAGGCTCACCGGCGCGTTGCTGTTGACCAGCGCACGCCCATCCGGCGCGGCGATCACCGTATCCGCGCCCTTGTAGACCAGCACCGCGCCGCTGCGCACTGAGGCAAGCTGCGCCCTCTCGATCTTGCTCAATGCCGTATCGGCAGCGAGATCGGGGAACAGCCGCGCGAACTCTCCCTCATGTGGCGTCAGCACGAATTTTCCCGAGCCGGATGTCATCCGCTCGAACAGGGTTTCCGCACAATCCTTGAAAGCGGTAATCGCATCGGCATCCAGCACGACCGCTCTATCACCAAGCAGGGACACGAATTGCCGCGCCTTTTCGAGATCGCCAAAACCGGGGCCGAGAACGAAAGCGCCGTGGCGCTTGTCGTCCAGCCAGCGCCGCAGATCGTCGGCATCATCCATGCCAGTACTCATCACCGCAGTCAGCGTCACCGAAAGCACATCGAGCGCTTGCTTCGGGGCAGCGATTGTGACGATGCCCGCTCCCGCCTTCAGCGCCGATAGCGCGGTCATGCGGCTTGCCCCGGTCGCATGCGGCGGGCCGGAAAAAACGGTGAGGTGTCCACGCCGGAACTTGTGCGTTTCCATCCCGGAACGCGGCAGGGCGTCGCGCCAGACAAGCGGATCGTTTTCCGCCACCGATCCCGCATGAGCGGCAAGGATGCGGGCGGGAATGCCGATATCGAAAACCTCAAGCAGCCCACACAATTCCCGCCCCGGCATCAACAGATGGCCGGGTTTGCGCCCCACGAACGTCACGGTTCGCTCCGCCTTGAATGATGCACCGAGCGGCACGCCCCTCCTGCCGCAGAGACCGGACGGCAGATCGACGGCGAGAACCGGCGCGCCCGCGTCAGTCACCGCATCGATCACCCGATGAAGCTCCGGTGGAATATCGCGGGACAATCCAGCCCCGAAAACCGCGTCTATCACCACGTCGCCCGCCAGCGGCGTATAGTCGCCCAGCGGCAAAGGCATCACCCCGCTTCGCTCGAAAGCTGTCCGCGCATCGCCCTTGAGCGCGGCGACATCGCCGAGATGATGAACCGCAACCGCCGCACCGCTTTGCAAAAGAGCGCGCGCCGCCACGTAACCATCGCCGCCATTGTTGCCGCCGCCGCAGAGCACCACGAAACGCACCGCCTGCGGGTAATGGCGAAGGGCCGAGGCGGCGACAGCCTGCCCCGCCCGCTCCATCAGATCGTAAAGGGGAATGCAGGATTGATCGGCGGCCGCGTCGATGCGGGCCATCGCCACCGGGTCGATGAGGAAGAGGTGCGACAGGGACTTCATGGCCCGATCATCCCTTCAAAACATCGGAAAGGCAATCGATCCAAAAAATAAGCAGATCGACAAGGCGAAATAATAGTCAAATGCACAAAATATAATCATTCAACTAAGGCGGCGTCTGCGCATCTTCAAATATTAAAGATTACTAAAATAATACGAATCCCTAGAATCGATGACGGATTTTTTGAGTTTCAGCGAGAAATTGGCCGAGAAACCGCGAAAAGCGAATGCATTTTGTGCCGGAAGGCGGGGCAAGCGAAGTTTTTTCTTCAAGCCCGCTTCCGATCTGGCACAATACGTGCATTCTTGTGGCAGAGCGGGAATTACCTGCTTTAACGGGAGAAGCGGAGAGATATTTTCTCATGAAAAAGATCGAAGCGATCATTAAGCCTTTCAAGCTCGATGAAGTGAAGGAAGCCCTTCAGGAAGTCGGACTTCAGGGAATCACGGTCACGGAAGCAAAAGGCTTTGGTCGTCAGAAAGGCCACACGGAACTCTACCGCGGAGCGGAGTACGTCGTGGACTTTTTGCCGAAAGTGAAAGTCGAAGTCGTATTGGCGGACGAGAATGCGGAAGCCGTCATCGAGGCGATCCGCAATGCGGCGCAGACTGGACGTATCGGCGACGGAAAGATTTTCGTTTCCAATATCGAGGAAGTCATCCGCATCCGTACCGGTGAAACAGGCGTGGACGCCATATAATCAGAACTAGGTCCTGAGCCAGGGAGGCTCAGGTTTTTCACCTCGTCACCACCACACTCAAGGAAAACGTTTAAATGACGACCGCAAACGATATCTTGAAGCAGATCAAGGACAACGACATCAAGTTCGTGGACCTGCGCTTTACCGACCCCAAGGGCAAGCTGCAGCACGTCACCATGGATGTTGTCTGCGTTGACGAAGACATGTTCGCCGACGGCGTGATGTTCGACGGCTCCTCGATCGCCGGCTGGAAGGCCATCAACGAGTCCGACATGGTGCTGATGCCCGATCCGGCAACCGCCCATACCGATCCGTTCTTCGCCCAGTCCACCCTCGTCGTCCTTTGCGACATTCTCGACCCGGTTTCCGGTGAAGCCTATAACCGCGACCCGCGCGGCACCGCCAAGAAGGCCGAAGCCTACCTCAAGGCCTCCGGCATCGGCGACACTGTTTTCGTCGGCCCAGAGCCGGAATTCTTCGTCTTCGACGACGTGAAGTACAAGGCCGACCCCTACAATACGGGCTTCAAGCTGGATAGTTCCGAACTGCCGTCCAACGACGACACGGATTATGAAACCGGCAACCTCGGCCACCGTCCGCGCGTCAAGGGCGGCTATTTCCCGGTTCCGCCGATCGACAGCCTGCAGGACATGCGCTCCGAAATGCTGACGGTTCTGTCGGAAATGGGCGTCGTCGTTGAAAAGCACCACCACGAAGTTGCCGCCGCACAGCACGAGCTGGGCGTGAAGTTCGACACGCTGGTTTCCAGCGCCGACAAGATGCAGATCTACAAGTACGTCGTGCATCAGGTCGCCAATGCCTATGGCAAGACGGCAACCTTCATGCCGAAGCCGATCTTCGGCGACAACGGCTCGGGCATGCACGTCCACCAGTCGATCTGGAAGGGCGGCAAGCCGACCTTCGCTGGCGACGAATATGCGGGCCTTTCCGAGACCTGCCTCTATTACATCGGCGGCATCATCAAGCACGCCAAGGCCATCAACGCCTTCACCAACCCCACCACCAACTCCTACAAGCGTCTGGTGCCGGGTTATGAAGCGCCGGTTCTGCTCGCCTACTCCGCGCGCAACCGCTCCGCATCGTGCCGCATCCCCTTCGGCTCCAACCCGAAGGCGAAGCGCGTCGAAGTCCGCTTCCCGGACCCGACCCAGAACCCCTATCTCGGTTTTGCGGCGATGCTGATGGCCGGCCTCGACGGCATCAAGAACAAGATCCACCCCGGCAAGCCGATGGACAAGGACCTTTACGACCTTCCGCCCAAGGAACTGAAGAAGATCCCGACCGTCTGCGGCTCGCTGCGCGAAGCGCTGGAAAGCCTCGACAAGGATCGCAAGTTCCTGACCGCCGGCGGCGTGTTCGACGACGACCAGATCGACTCGTTCATCGAGCTGAAGATGCAGGAAGTCATGCGTTTCGAAATGACCCCGCATCCGGTCGAATTCGACATGTACTACTCGGCCTGACCGGCATTTGGAGCGCTACAGAGCATTTCCAGTAAAAGTGCGTAGCGGTTTTACGTCCGGAAATGCGCAAGACAAAAAGATAGAGCGTTTTCGCGATTCGGAGAAAAGCGGAAACTCTCTATCAGGCGCTCCCTGTCCATTCCGGCGGTTTTCCCCTGGAAAGCCGCCGTTTTCTTTTGACGCCCAGCCACAGTCGCGGATGATGTCGATCAAGCCAGCCTCTCAGCAAACACGCCTCACGGACTGGCTCATCTTTCTGGCGGTGCCGTTCTTTTTCTCCAGCAACGTCATTTTCGGCCGCGGCGTCATCGGCGAGGTCTCCCCCTTTATCGCCGCCTTCATCCGCTGGATCGGCTCGAGCCTCGTCATCGCCCCATTCATGATTGCCGACTGGCGAAACTGCCTGGCTTTCGTCCGCCAGAAAACGCTGCTCTGGCTTGTTCTCGGCATTCTCGGCATGGGCATCTGCGGCGGCGTGGTCTATTGGGGCCTCACCATGACGACGGCCGCCAATGGCACGCTGATCTACACGACCTCATCGCTGTTCATCATCCTGTTCCAGCGCGTCTTTGAGGGCCGCCCGATTAAAAAGCTCGAAATGGCGGGCATGGTCATGGCTTTTGCGGGCGTGGCGGCGATCGTCCTGAAAGGCGACATGTCCGCTCTCTGGCAGATGAAGTTCAACGTCGGCGATTTCGCCATTCTGGTGGCCGCGATCGCCTTTGCAATCTATTCGCTGCTGCTGCGCGATCCGGCAGCACGGCAGATGGCATCCTTCAGTCTTTTCGGCCTGATCGCCTTCTCCGGCGCGTTGGTCCTTCTGCCGCCAGCGGCGCTGGAACTGGCGCATGGCGGATTACTGCCGGCCACTCCCATGGCCTGGGCGAAGATCGGCGGCATCATCCTCTTCGCCTCGCTGCTCGCCTTTTATTGCTTCACCCATACGGTCCGCGTTTTCGGCCCCGCCACGGCGGGCATCACGCTTTACATGATGCCGCCAGTCTCGATCCTCATGGCCACGCTGTTCCTCGGCGAGACCTTCGAGACCTATCATGCCGTCGGTATCGTGCTGGTTACGGGTGGCGTCATCATCGCCACCGCGCCCATCGGCCGCAAGACCTAGAGCACCAGAGGGCAGAAAGGGCCAGATACCCCCTAGCCCTTGATATTTTCCGTTCTGCACCCAACTATTAGTGGGAAAGGAAGTCATGCCATGAAACAAAGAGACGCAAAATTTACGCTTGGCGAGATCGTCCGCCACAAGGTGTTTCCGTTCCGCGGTGTGGTCATCGACGTGGACCCGGAATACGCCAATACCGAGGAGTGGTGGAACGCCATTCCCGCTGAAATCAGGCCGGATCGCGATCAGCCCTTCTATCATCTTCTGGCGGAAAACGAGGAGACGGAATACGTCGCCTACGTTTCCGAGCAGAACCTGGTTCACGATGAGAGTGAGACGCCGCTCCGGAACCCGAATATCAGCCGCATCTTCGACAAGGCACCGAACGGTGAATGGCGCCCGAAGATGTCGACGGCCCATTAACGCGGTCCCGATAACGAGCCTTACCAATCCCAAGACATAAAAAAACCGGTCTGTTGCCAGACCGGTTTTTTCGTTTTCGATGCGGATGCAGCGATCAGGGCTTCGGCGCGCTCTTGGCGGCGTCCTGAGCGGCTTCCAGCTTCTTGCGAGCCTCTTCAGCCTTCTTCTGCATGCCTTCCTGCAGGGTGCGCTGGCTTTCGGCGAGCTGCGACTGGCTGATCGCCGCGCCGTCATAAGCGCCCGTGAAACCGGAGAGTGCGATCTTGATGGGGTTCGGCGCGCGGCGGAAGTTGATGGAGGTGAAGACCACCTCGCTACCCTTCTTCAGCGAAGCGATCATGGCGTCCGTCAGCGGAACTTCGGCCGTGCACTTGTCGGGCAGGCAAACGGCGTAATCGAGCTTCTGGCCCTTGCCGCCGTCGATCTGCATCATCACACCCGGAGGAACGAGACGCGCGGTCGGAACGGAAACCTGCAACAGCTTGCGGTTGACCTTGCCTTCAACGCTGATGAGGCCGACAGCGGTGATCATCTGGCCATTCTGGGCGAGAACCACATTCTGTACGACGCAGACATCGTTGTCTTCCTGCTTGGAGCAGGTCTTGAACCAGCCGAGCGGCGGAGCGCCAGCGCCACCTGCGGCGGGAGCAGCATCCTGCGCCTGCGAGATGGCCGGAGCGGAAATCGCGCCCAGGGAAAGAACGAGAGCGGACAGAGCCGTCCGGGTGAATGTGTTTGCCTTTTGCATCATAAGAGTTCCGTCTCCTGAATGTCTGCCAGAACAGAACCGAGGGTCCTGCTCGCCGATGGCGGTATCCTTCTGCCCGTTCAACTGTCGTTTAAATGAGGCAAATGCGTGACCCGTCTCTTCCGGCCACCCTGTTACATGCCGATCGCGGCGATATCCAGCACTTCTTTAACTTTTTCTTGAGGAGGGCCAAGATTTCCCGCCCTCGCATGGGTCCCGCCATAGGCTTGTGCTACATATTTGCCAGAATCACGACGGAAAAACCGTTGATGACGATAAATCGGACGGACAGTTGAGACAGGATAGTGACATGCGTAACCTTGCGGCCCTCATCCCCGCATTGTTTCTTTGGGGATCGGCCCTGTTTTCGCCGGAAGCCGCCGTGGCGCAGCCGCTTCACGCCATTTCCATGCACGGCACGCCGGCACTCCCCGCCGACTTCCGGCATTTCCCCTATGTCAATCCGGACGTGAAGAAGGGCGGCCGCATTTCCTACGGCGTCGTCGGCACCTTCGACAGCCTCAACCCCTTTGTTCTCAAGGGGATGCGCACCACAGCGCGCGGCGTCTGGGACCCGGAATTCGGCAATCTTCTCTACGAACCGCTGATGCAACGCTCCAGCGACGAGCCTTTCAGCCTTTACGGCCTGCTCGCCGAAACTGTGGAGTGGGATGAGGAACGCACCTTCACCCAGTTCAACATCAATCCCAGGGCCAGATGGTCGGATGGCGAACCGGTGACGCCTGACGATGTGATCTTCACCTTCAATCTCCTGAAGGAAAAAGGCCGCCCTCCCTTCAACAGCCGTCTCGACGGCGTGGCGAAGCTGGAAAAAGTCGGCGAACACGGCGTCCGTTTCACCTTCAACGACAGGGCGAACCGCGAAACGCCGCTCATTCTCGCCTCCTCCACCCCGATTTTGCCGAAACACGCAATCGATCCGGAAAAATTCGAGCAGGCGGGTCTCGGCGCGGTCGTCGGCTCGGGTCCATACCGTATCAAGACATTGCGGCCGGGCGAGCGAATCATCTGGGAGCGGAACCCGGACTATTGGGGCAAGGATATCCCGAGCAAGGTCGGCTTCGAGAACTACGACGAGATCAGCGTCACCTATTTCCTTCAGGTCACCACCATGTTCGAGGCCTTCAAGAAGGGCGATATCGACATCTACCCCGAAGGCGACGCCATCAACGGCACGTCCGACACGTCCCATTGGGGACAGGCCTACAATTTCCCGGCCGTTCATCGCGGCGATATCGTCAAGGACGTGTTCCAGCCGCGCCTGCCATCGGGCATGTTCGGGCTGGTGTTCAACACCCGCCGCGCGGTCTTCGCCGACGAGAAGGTGCGCGAGGGCCTGTCCTACGCGCTCGATTTCGAGTGGATGAACAAGAACATTCTCGGCGGCGCCTTCAAGCGCACGCAGAGCTACTGGCAGAACTCCGTGCTTGGCGCCTATGGCAATGCCGCAGACGAGCGCGAGCTGGCGCTGCTTGGCGATGCAGCGAAGAACATGCCGCCGGAGCTATTGGCGGGAACCTATGCCCTGCCGACCACCGACGGGACCGGCGCGGACCGCAAGGTTCTGAAGCTTGCCGTCGATAAGCTGAAAGAGGCCGGATACACCATCAAGAATGGCAGGATGTCCGACGCCAACGGCCGCCAGCTCGCATTCGAGATCATGACGCAGAACCCGGCCCAGGAGCGCATAGCGCTTGCCTACCAGCGCTCGCTGAACCTGATCGGCGTCGCCATGGGCATCCGCTCGGTCGATGACGGCCAATATCAGGCACGCTCCAACAGCTTCGATTACGACATGATCATCCGCTCCCTGCCCTCCTCGCTTTCGCCGGGCGCCGAGCAGCTCAATCGCTGGAGTTCACTGTCGCGGGATGCGCAGGGCAGCTTCAACTATGCGGGCGCGGCCAGCCCCGACATAGACCGCATGATCGAGGCCCTGTTGCAGGCCCGCTCCACGGAAGATTTTCAGGTGGCAGTACGCGGTTATGATCGCCTGCTGGTTGCCGGCCACTATGTCATTCCGCTTTACTACATCGGCGCGCAATGGGTAGCGCGCTGGAAATACATCGACCGCCCGGATATGACCCCGATATCAGGCAATCAGAAACAGACCTGGTGGGATGCACGGGCGCAATAACCCGCCCCTGCCCGGTCCAAGACAACGGAAGATAAAGCCATGGAACGCATCGTTATCGACGTCGTATCGGATATGGTCTGCCCCTGGTGCTATCTGGGCAAGGCAAGGCTCGATCTTGCCATTGCCGAGGTGCAGGACGAAATCAGCGTCGACGTGAACTGGCGGCCTTACCGCCTCAACCCGGATTACCCGCCGGAAGGCGTCGATCAGAAAGCCGCCCTCGAGGAAAAGCTTGGCAAGGAGCGTCTCGAACAAGCCCATGCCTCGCTGGTTGAACTCGGCGCCCAGGTCGGCATCCACTATGATTTCGACGCGATCAAGATCGGCCCGAACACGCTCGACGCGCACCGCCTGTCGCTCTGGGCGCATTCTGAAGGAAGAGACGTTCAGGAGAAGATCGTCACCGCTCTGTTCAAGGCGAATTTCGAGGAAGGCCGCAACATCGGCGATCACGCCGTGCTGACCGACATTGCCGAAAAGTCCGGCATGGACGCCAAGGTGGTCGCTCGGCTTCTGGCGTCGGATGCGGACAAGGACACTGTTATCGCCGAGATCGACGCGGCGCAGCAGATGGGCGTTTCCGGCGTGCCGTTTTTCATCGTCGACCAGAAATACGCCATCAGCGGTGCGCAAACGCCTGACGTGTTGATTGCTGCATTGCGGGATATTGCAAAAATGAAGGCGGACGAGCATAAGTCGATGAACTGACGGTCGAACCACCGGCAGCTTACCCTAACCGATAGACTGTTGGTGTTTTCCCGTGTCCGACCAGACCCTGAAAGGCATTCTGCTTGCCTTTGCCGCCTTCGCTGCCTACGCATGGAGCGACGCGAGCGTTAAACTCATAGAAGGCCAGATTTCGCCGATCGAATCGGCCTTCTTCGGCGCCATGTTTGGCCTCGTCGCCCTGCCCTTCATCCGCAAGCGCAACGACCGCTGGGTGGACATCGTCAAGACGACGAACCGCCCCCTGTGGTTGCTGCGTTTCTTCGCGGCTGGTACCGGGGCCATCGGCAGCGTCACCGCTTTCACCCACCTCTCCATGGCCGAAGCTTTCGCATTGATCTTCCTGCTACCCTCCTTCGTCACCATCATGTCAGTGGTGTTTTTGAAGGAACAGGTCGGCATCAAGCGTTGGTCGGCGGTCATTGTCGGTTTTCTCGGCGTCCTCGTCATTCTGCGGCCGGGCTTCCGCGAATTGGGCATCGGCCATCTCGGCGCCATTGTCGGCGGTTTGAGCGGCGCACTGTCGATCGTGATCTTTCGCGCCATGGGGCCTTCCGAAAAGAACGTCTCGCTTTATGGAGCGGGCGTGCTCGGCTGCCTGACGCTCAGCGGCCTTGCCATGATACCCACCTTCGCCCTGCCGAATGGCGAACAATGGCTGCTTCTGGCGGGTTACGGCCTGCTCGGGGCGATCGCCAACGTGCTGGTCATGTATGCCGCGAAATACGCGCCCGCCGCCGTGATCGGCCCGACGCAATATAGCCAGATGCTCTGGGCCATCCTGTTCGGTTATCTGATCTTCGGTGACCATATCGACAGATGGATGCTGGCCGGCATCGCCCTCATCGTCGGCTCCGGCCTTCTGACACTCATCCGTGAAAAGCAGAGAAAGGTACCGCTGCCGGCCTCGATCGCTGCGACGGACCAGAATGTGGCAGTGGCGATCACGCCGGAAGATGCGCCGAAAACCCCATAAGGGGCCGCGTCATTTCCCGGAGAGCGCGTCCGATTGCTGGACGCGCCCTATATCCTTGGCACCCATTTTCCGGAGGTAATGCCGCTACGCGGTTTTGCAGGAAATGTGGTGGCGCATCGGTTGAGAGATCAATAGCACACGCGCGTGCGGTACATGTCGCCCCAGCCATCCTGACGCCAGGCCATGTGGCAGCGCGGATATACGGGTTCATAAACAACGCGTGGACCGTATACCGGCTGGGCGTAGACGGGTGGACCGTAAGCATAGGCGGGCGGCGGGCCATAGGCGTAGGCGGGCGGACCATAAGCGTAACCCGGACTTCTCGCTCCGGCGATGAGAGCGCCGCCAACGATGGTGCCGGCAATGCCGGCCGCAAGGCCGCGTCCGAAATTATTGCGTGCTTCCGCCTGGCTTGTCGTGGCAATTGTGGTACCCGCAACTGTCAAAGCAACCAGACCAGCGGTAACGAACCTGTTGATGTTGGTCCACATAGTCTTGCTCCTTGGTCGCCCGACTGCGGCCTACATCATGACCGCACCGGGCATGAAGCAGAGACTACGCCGGCAATTTTTACCGGCATATGTCCGTTTCCTTAAATCCCCGTAATGTCGGCCCGCTTGTGAAGCAGCCACTCAGGAGCGGGCCAGTTCCGCAAGCTGCGTCATGATCATCGCCGCACCCGTCAGCCGTTTTTCCGGCGTGGGCAGGTCGCGGGTCAGGAACAGGCTGTGGTCGGGGCGGATTTTGGCCATCGAGCCCTGCTTGCCGATATAGGCGACGAGAGCCGCCGGGTTCGGGAATTCCTTGTGGCGGAATTGCAGGACCACACCCTTCGGTCCGGCATCCACCTTCTCGACATTGGCGGTACGGCAGAGCGACTTGATGTAGACGATCTTGAGAAGGTGCTGGACTTCCTTCGGCAACGGGCCGAAACGGTCGATCATCTCCGCACCGAAACCGTCGATCTCGCTTATATCGGCAAGCTCGCCAAGACGGCGGTAAAGACCCATGCGCAGATGCAGATCCGGCACGTAATCTTCCGGGATCATCACCGAGGTGCCGACCGAGATTTGCGGCGACCAGCCGGTGTCCCTCACCTCCTCGTCGCCCTTCACCTCGGCCACCGCCTCCTCCAGCATCTGCTGGTAAAGCTCGAAACCGACTTCCTTGATGTGGCCGGATTGCTCCTCGCCGAGCAGATTGCCCGCACCGCGAATGTCGAGGTCGTGGCTGGCAAGCTGGAACCCGGCCCCAAGCGTATCGAGCGATTGCAGCACCTTCAGCCGCCGTTCGGCCATCGTCGTCAGCACCTTGTTGACCGGCAGGGTGAACAGCGCAAAAGCGCGCACCTTGGAGCGACCGACACGGCCGCGCAGCTGGTAAAGCTGGGCAAGACCGAACATGTCGGCGCGGTGCACGATCAGCGTATTGGCGGTCGGCACATCGAGACCGGATTCGACGATGGTGGTCGAAAGCAGCACGTCATATTTGCCGTCATAAAAGGCGTTCATGATGTCTTCGAGTTCGCCCGCAGCCATCTGCCCATGCGCCACCGCCACCTTCAGCTCAGGCACATCCGATTGCAGGAATGCGTGAATATCGGCGAGATCGGCAAGGCGCGGGCAGACGTAGAAACTCTGGCCGCCACGATAATGCTCGCGCATCAGCGTTTCGCGGATCACCAGCGGATCAAACGGGGAAATGAAGGTGCGCACCGCCATACGGTCCACCGGCGGCGTGGTGATGAGCGACAATTCGCGCACGCCGGTCATGGCCAGCTGCAACGTGCGCGGAATGGGCGTCGCCGAAAGCGTCAGCACATGCACGTCGCTCTTCAGTTCCTTCAAACGCTCCTTGTGCTTGACGCCGAAATGCTGCTCTTCATCGATGATGAGCAGGCCGAGATTGGCGAAGTTGATGCCGGCGCCAAGCAGCGCATGGGTGCCGACGACGATATCCGTCTTTCCATCAGCCACTTCCTTTTTGGTAAGCGCAAGCTCCTTGGAGCCAACAAGGCGCGAGGCCTGCTGCACCCGGATCGGCAATCCCCGGAACCGTTCGGAAAAGGTGCGGAAATGCTGGCGGGAAAGCAGCGTGGTCGGCACCACGACGGCCACCTGAACGCCGTTCATGGCGGCAAGGAAAGCGGCGCGCAACGCCACTTCCGTCTTGCCGAAACCGACATCGCCGCAGATGAGGCGATCCATCGGCCGCCCGGCACCGAGATCGTCGCGAACCGCATCGATGGCGTTCTGCTGGTCTTCGGTCTCGTCATAGGGGAAACGGGCGGAAAACTCATCGTAAAGCCCATCGGGTGCGGCCAGAACCGGAGCATGGCGCACCAGCCGCGCGGCCGCGATGCGGATAAGCTCGTCGGCCATGTCGAGCAGGCGCTTCTTGAGCTTGGCCTTGCGCATCTGCCATGCGCCGCCGCCGAGCCTGTCGAGCGTGGCTTCCGCCGCGTCGGAGCCATAACGCGAGAGAAGATCGATGTTTTCGACCGGCAGGAACAGCTTTGCATCGTCGGCATAATGCAGCTCCAGACAAGCGCGCGGCGCACCCGCCGCTTCGATGGTCTGGAGACCGACGAACCGGCCGATACCGTGCTCGGCGTGAACGACGAGCGATCCCACGTCCAGCCCCGCGACTTCCGAGATGAAGTCCGCGCCGCGCTTGCGGCGCTTGGAGCGGCGCACCATGCGGTCGCCGAGAATATCCTGCTCGCCGATGATCGCCAGCGTTCCGGTCTCAAACCCGGCCTCGAGGCTCAAAACTGCCGCCGCAGCCTCGCCCTTGCCGAGCGTCTCCACCTCTTTCAGAGATGCCACCGACTTGATCTTTTCAAGCCCGTGTTCGTTCAAGACCTGCAACAGCCGGTCGAGCGAGCCTTCCGACCAGCCAGTGATCAGCACCTTCCAGCCCTTGGCGCGGCGTTCGGCAATGTGCTTTACCGCCAGATCGAAAACATTGATCCGCTCTTCGCTATTGCTTTCGGTCAGCGGGCGGGCCCAGCGCGGTCCAATATGGGCGTCCAGTGTCGCGACCGGATGGCCCTCGCTATCGTGTTCGTTGAAGGGCGTCAGCCGCACGGCATTGACGCTCGCAAGCGCCGCGTCGAAACTCTTGCCGTCGAGATAGAGTTGCCCCGGCGATACCGGCTTGTAGGGCGCGCCCTGCGTCGAGCCCTTGGTCTCGCCGGACGCCCGTCGCGCCTCGTAATAATCATGGACCAGCTTGGAGCGTTCCTTCGCCGCCTCGCGCGCCGTATGATCTGTGACGATGCGGAAGCCCTGAAGGTAGTCGAAGGCGGTTTCCAGCTTCTCGTAAAACAGCGGCAGCCAATGCTCCATGCCGGCATAACGGCGGCCTTCGGAGACGGCCTGATAAAGCGAATCATCGCGCGTCGCAGCGCCGAACAGCGACAGGTAATTCTTCCGGAAACGGCCGATCGTATCCGGCGTCAGCGTCACTTCACTCATCGGGTTGAGATCGAGCGAGCGCGCCTGGGCGATGGTGCGCTGGCTGGCCGGATCAAAAGTGCGGATGCTTTCCAGCGTATCGCCGAAGAAATCGAGCCGGACCGGCTCTTCCGTGCCTGGCACGAAAACATCGAGAATACCGCCGCGCACGGCGA
Source organism: Rhizobium nepotum 39/7 (assembly GCF_000949865.1). Lineage (GTDB taxonomy): Bacteria > Pseudomonadota > Alphaproteobacteria > Rhizobiales > Rhizobiaceae > Agrobacterium > Agrobacterium nepotum. The sequence goes on from NZ_JWJH01000017.1 coordinate 130,781, forward strand.
ATTCGCCGACTTCGCGCACCGTCGCCACCCGGTCGAAACCGTTGCGCTCCAGCCGCGCGGCAATCTCTTCCATGCGAATCTGATTGCCGGGGCGAGCGGAAAAACCAAGGTTTTCAATGATGTCGCGCGGCGCCATCTTCTGCAGCATGGCGTTGACGGTAACGAGTACAATGGCCGGATGCGGTTTCTTCGCGTGGCTGTTGAGGCCGGCAAGCGCCGCAAGCCTGCGCGCCGAGGTGTCGGCGCTCGGTGACACGCGGTCGTAGGGCAGGCAATCCCAGGCCGGCAGCGACATGACCGGAATATCCGGCGCGACGAAACCGAGGATCTGTTCGAGATCGGCGACCCGCTGGCCATCCGACATCACATAGGCAACCGATGTCCCTGCCCGCGCCATGTCGGCCAAAAGCAGGGCTTCCATGCCGGAGGGTACATTTCCGATGGTCAGCGGCGTATCGGCCGACGTCACCAGCTTTGCATCGAATCCGGCTATCATGTTTCAGGCCTTCAAGGTTTCGGATGTGACGAGATCGAAATCCGGGCGGTAGGAGGTGATCTTTTCAAACAGCGGGGTCTGGAATTTTTCCGGTACGGCCAGAGCGCCCGTCACCATTTGAACCAGGTCCTGGTCCTCTTCCGCCATGATGATTTCCAGCTCATCGAGCTGTTCGTCGGAGAGCGTGGCGATATGGTCTTCCGCGAATTGTCCGAGCACGAGATCCATCTCGCGAATGCCCCGGTGCCAGCAGCGGTAAAGTATCCGCCTGCGTCTCGGATCGAGGTCGGCGCTCGTGCGCACCAGTCCAGTCATCGCATTCACCTTTCGGTTGGCTATTCAACAAGATGTTGATTGCGACCTCCTATAGAACAGGAGGCGAACGCTTGGAACCGGTTTTTATCGAAATAATGCCACGGCAGCTAAAAACTGCCGGTGATAAACCGCCTTTGTCGGCACGCAAGTCTTGCATAACGCGTCCCCTTCCCCGATTTTGCTGACCATGCGCCCCGCCATTCTCGATCCGCTATTTGCTTCCGTTTCCACCCTTGCCGGTGTGGGGCCGAAGCTTGCCGACCTTCTGGCAAAACTGCTGAGCCGGGAAAACGCAGAAGACACCCGCGTGATCGACCTTCTGTTCCACGCGCCGTCCAACGTCATCGACCGGCGCAACCGCCCCGGCATCGCGCTTGCGGCCCCCGGCGCCATTGTCACCATTCAGGGACGCGTCGATCGCCATCAGCCGCCACCATCAGGCAACCGCTCCGCACCCTACCGGGTTTTCCTGCATGACGAGACCGGCGAACTGGCGCTGACCTTCTTCCGCGCCAAGGGCGACTGGCTTTCCAAGGCGCTGCCCGTCGATGAAGAGGTTCTCGTCAGCGGCAAGGTGGACTGGTTCAACGGTCGCGCCTCCATGGTGCATCCGGATTTCATGGTGAAGCTTTCCGAGGCCGAAAACCTGCCGCTGGTGGAAGCCGTCTATCCCATGACCGCCGGGCTGTCTCCCAAAGTGCTGAGACGGGCGATCGAAGGCGGGCTTTCCAAACTGCCCGCCTTCCCCGAATGGATCGACGAGACCCTGATGGCCCGGCAAAGCTTCGGCGACGTGGCATCGAGCTTCCGCGAACTGCACGACCCGCGCGACAGCGCCGATATCGAGCCGCAGGCCCCGGCACGCAGACGGCTTGCCTATGACGAGTTCCTCGCCGGGCAGCTTTCGCTGGCACTGGTGCGGCAGCGGCTTCGCAAGGTGGCGGGCCAGCCGATCCGCGCCAAGGGCGACGTCGCCGCAAAAATTCTGTCGCTATTACCCTTCTCGCTGACATCAAGCCAGAGCGCTGCGGTAAAGGACATCCTGACCGATATGGCAGGCGAAGACCGTATGCTTCGCCTGCTGCAGGGCGATGTCGGCGCAGGCAAGACGCTGGTGGCGCTGATGGCGATGGCGACGGCGGTCGAAGCCGGTGGACAGGCGGTGCTGATGGCGCCGACCGAAATCCTTGCCCGGCAGCACTTCGCCACCATCTCCAAACTCGCCAATGCCGCAGGCATCACCGTCGAGGTGCTGACCGGCCGCACCAAGGGCAAGGAACGCCGCGAGATCGAGGAACGCGTGGCCTCCGGGCAAGCACAGATCGTCATCGGCACCCATGCGCTGTTTCAGGACAGCGTCGCTTACAAGAACCTCGTGCTTGCCGTGGTGGACGAACAGCACCGTTTCGGCGTGCACCAGCGGCTGCGCCTCACCGCCAAGGGCATCACGCCGCATATGCTGGTGATGACCGCCACCCCCATTCCGCGCACGCTGGTGCTGGCCGCCTTCGGCGACATGGATGTCTCGAAACTCACCGAAAAACCCGCCGGCCGCAAACCCATCCAGACCGTGACGATCCCGACCGAACGTATCGGCGACATTGTCGAGCGACTGCGTGCGGCGTTGAAGGATGGCAAGAAGGCCTACTGGATCTGCCCGCTGGTGGAAGAGACCGAAGAATCCGACCTGATGTCGGCTGAGGAGCGGCATGCGGTGCTCTCGCAGATGCTCGGAGCCAATATCGGCCTCATCCACGGGCGCATGAGCGGCCCGGAGAAGGACGCCGCCATGCTGGCCTTCAAGAGCGGCGAAACCCGGCTGCTGGTGGCAACGACGGTGGTGGAAGTGGGCGTCGACGTACCGGATGCCTCGATCATGGTCATCGAGCACGCCGAGCGTTTCGGCCTTGCCCAGCTTCACCAGCTGCGCGGCCGCGTCGGGCGCGGCGAAGAGGCCTCCACCTGCATCCTGCTCTATAAGGGTCCGCTCAGCGAAAACGGCCGTGCCCGGCTTTCCATCCTGCGCGACAGCGAGGACGGTTTCCTGATCGCCGAGGAAGACCTGAAGCTGCGCGGCGAAGGCGAGTTGCTCGGCACCCGCCAGTCCGGCACACCGGGCTTCCGCATCGCCAGCCTTGAAGCCCATGCCGACCTCTTGGAAATCGCTCGCAAGGACGCGGCCTATGTCATCGAGCGCGACCCCGAACTGACAGGCCCGCGCGGCGACAGCCTGCGCACCCTGCTCTACCTGCACCGCCGCGACGAAGCGATCCGCTTCCTGCACGCCGGCTGAAAGTTGTGACCGCCATGAACATGATTGACCCACGCCGCCCGCCACCTGCCTTCAGAAAGGGCTACGCGCTCTGCTCGCCGCAAAATATCCTGCAACCGGATACATTCGCCAAAAGCCAGAAGAAAGCGATCGGCAAGGCCTTCAAAAAGCCGGGCCGCAAAAAGGCATGGGAAGAGGCGCTGGAGGAAGGCTGGAGCGTGCGGCTGGTCTATATGCGGCTTTTCGTTCCCGTGTTCCACGCTACGAGCACCGGGACAGAGGTGGATGATCTGGATGACGAGGATTGATCGGGAAGTCTGAGCGACCGTTGACTAGCGTGTCGAAGGCCATCGCTGCGAGGTGTGGATGACCGTCAGAATTTCGATATCCCCGCCAACACGATAGGCGACGATATAGGAAATGTCGGAAAACACGGCTTCCCGCGTTCCCCTGATGCGCCCAACCCGCCCCATGGCTGGCTGCTCCACCAATATATCGACCGCTGAAACAATACGCGAAATTACGCGGGCCGCAGCGGCCGGATTGTCCGTTTCGATATGCGTACCGATTTCATCGAGCCGTCGCAGCGCCCGCAAGGTCCAGAGAATTCTCCGGTCGCTCATGACGAGCGGGCGGGCTTGACGTATTTACCGATAATGTTTGCGAGATCTTCCGGCGTCCCGAACTCACCGCGATCCGCTTCCGCCACACCGGCCTCGATCTCGGCAAGCTGCCACTCTTCCCGGGCAACGTAGTCCTCAATCGCCCGCGCAGCCATATAGGACCGCGAGCGGTCAAGCTTTTCCGCCAGCTGATCAAGTTTGTCAGTGACCTCGTCCGGCAAGCGTACCGTGAATGCAGTCATGATCCCGACCTTTCCTGGTTCATTGCGATTATTGGTGAACCACATTGGTCCGTCAAGGTTCGCTCCGGTATTGATATGGTCCATGAAACGGACTATTTTTACGTGGAGAAAAATCCGGGAAATCCCCATGCAGATATCCGTGACTGACGCTAAAGGCCAGCTTACAGAACTGGTACGCCGCGCCGAGGCTGGTGATGAAATCATTCTCACACGGCACGGCCATGCAGCCGTGCGGCTGGTTCCGGTCACTGCCGTGGTGGATAAAACCTCCCGTAGGGCCGTGCTTGCAAAAGTGCGCGCGGCAGTCGCAAACAAAGCCGATGATGGCCCGGATGCCGCGCATAGTCAGGATTTCCTCTATGACGAGCACGGCCTTCCCAAATGATCGCAATCGATACGTCGGCTCTGATGGCGATCCTGCTCGATGAACCCGAAGCAGATGCCTGTGCCTCGGCTCTCGAAACGGATGAGCCTCTGCTGATTTCAGCCGGCACGCTTGCGGAAGCCTTGATTGTAGCACAACGGCGCGACCGCAGCCGCGAACTAGAAATGCTGATCGAAGGGCTGAGCGTTGACGTCAGACACGTCACCCCCAAATCGGCGCACGGCGTTTCCGAAGCCTATCGCATCTGGGGAAAGGGCATTCATCCGGCCGGGCTGAATTTCGGGGACTGTTTTGCCTACGATCTGGCGAAAACAGAAGGCTGCCCCTTGCTTTATGTCGGCAACGACTTTTCCCGAACCGATATCGTCAGCGTTCTCTAACTCTCAAACCGGCGCGATCATCTTCGGCGGGGTGAAATCCGGGGCCACCAGACCGCCGGAAATCAGCAGTTTTGCCGCGTCCTCCGGCGTCATATCCAGCATCACGATCTTGTCTTTCGGCACGAACAGCAAGAAACCCGCTGTCGGCACTGGCGTCGGCGGCAGGAAGACGGCGACCATCTGCTGGCCCATTTCGTTGAAGCGATGGGCAATCTCGCCCTTCACATCGGAGGATACGAACACCATCGCCCACATTCCGGGTGAAGGAAACTCGATCAGGCCGACCTTCTTGAAAGAGTTCGAATGCTCTTTCAGAACGGATTCGAACATCTGCTTGATGCTCTTGTAGATCGGCCGCACCAGCGGCATGCGGTTGAGAACGGATTCGCCGACGCCGACAATCCATTTGCCGATGAGGTTATTGCCGAGAAAACCGATGAGCGTGATGCCGACGACGGCGATCAGGAGGCCGAAGCCGGGGATGGCCACATCGAAATATTGCTCGGGATCGTAACGGGCGGGAATATAGGGCTTAACCCAGCTATCCGCCCATTGCAGGAAACTCCACACCAGCCACATGGTAATGGTGACGGGCGCGAGGATGAGGACGCCCGTGAGGAAGCTGTTGCGCAGACGGGCTGCGAATGAAATTTTGACTGGAATATCGGTCATTTACCGTACGGAATTAAGCGTTGTCGCTATCGAAACCCGGATGAAAACCGACAATGCCGGATGGAGTTCCGCCATGCAAGCGGAGAACTGTGAAATATTCGTCAGGAATCCCTTCGCCGCTCAGGCCCTCAACGTGGCGAAAACCGAAGCGGCCATAATATTCGGGATCGCCCGCAACAACTGCGCCGGCAGCGCTCAGACGCTCCAGCACTGCAAGCCCTTCCCGCACCAGCCCGGAGCCGACACCCTGCCTTTGCCGGTCCGGCGTGACGGAGAGTGGAGCAAGGCAGAACCAGCCGGTCTCGCCGCTGGTCAGCGTCACCGGCGAGAACCCGACATGGCCGATGATGCCTTCGCTGTCCTCGGCAACCAGTGAAATCGTAAGCGCGCCGGCTTTGCGCAGCCGATCGACGATCAGATGTTCGGTCTGACTGCTGTAGTCGACGTCACGGAAGGCATCTTCCGTAACGCGAGCGATCGCCTCTTCGTCGCCAGGCTGTTCCAGCCGGATTATCATTCCACCGTCACCGATTTCGCCAGATTGCGCGGTTGATCCACATCTGTGCCCATGAAGACGGCAGTGTGGTAAGCGAGCAACTGGATCGGCAGCGAAAAGACCATCGGCGCGATCAGCTCGTCGACATTGGGCAGCGTGATCGTCGCCATCGTTTCCAGCTTGGAGGCAGCAGCACCCTTCTCGTCGGTGATGAAGATGATCTTGCCGCCGCGCGCGGCGACTTCCTGCATGTTCGAAATGGTTTTTTCGAAGAAGCGGTCATGCGGCGCAATGACGATAACAGGCATATTCTCGTCGATCAGCGCAATCGGCCCATGCTTCAACTCGCCGGCGGCGTAACCTTCGGCATGGATATAGGAGATTTCCTTGAGCTTCAGCGCGCCTTCCAGCGCCAGCGGGAAGCTGGTGCCACGGCCGAGATAAAGCACATCCTTGAAACGCGACAGATCGCGGGAAAGCGCCTCGATCTGCGGCTGGATGCTGTTGAGAACCTTGCTCATGATGCGCGGCATCTCGATGAGATGGCGAACCAGTTCGGTTTCCTGCTGCGGTGTGATCGTGCCACGCGCCTTGCCGGCGGCGACTGCCAGCGAAGCGAGCACGGCAAGCTGGCAGGTGAAGGCCTTGGTGGAGGCGACGCCGATTTCCGGGCCGGCAAGGATCGGAAAGATGGCGTCCGATTCGCGCGCCATGGTCGATTCACGCGTATTGACCACCGCGCCGATCTTCAGTCCCTCTTGCTGGCAATAACGCAAGGCCGCCAGCGTATCGGCGGTTTCGCCCGATTGCGAAATGAACAGCGCGGCCTGCGTGGGGACGAGCGGGATATCGCGGTAACGGAATTCCGACGCCACATCGATTTCCACCGGCAAACGCGCATAACGCTCGAACCAGTATTTGCCGATCAGGCCGGACAGATAGGCCGTGCCGCAGGCGGAAATGGCAAGGCCGGAAAGCTTGGCGAAATCGATCGCCTTGTCAGCATCCTTCACGGTTTTGGAGGCGAAATCCACATAGTGGCTGAGCGCATGGGAAATGACTTCCGGCTGCTCGTAGATTTCCTTTTCCATGAAGTGGCGGTGGTTGCCCTTGTCGACCACGAAAGCCGTCGCCTGCGAAATCTGGCGCTCGCGCTTCACCGGCTTGCCGGAGAAATCGATGATTTCCGCGCCTTGACGGGTCACGATGGCGCAATCGCCATCCATCAGATAGGTGATTTCGTTGGTGAAGGGCGACAGCGCAATCGCATCGGAACCGAGGAACATTTCGCCCTTGCCGTAACCGACGGCAAGCGGCGGGCCGGAGCGCGCCGAAAGCAGCGTGCCGGGATCGTCCTGAAACATCACCACCAGCGCATAGGCGCCCGTCACGCGGTTCAACATCTTCAGCATCGCCTCGCGATGGCCAAGACCGTCACGCGTGTATTTTGCCAGAAGCTGCGCCACCACTTCGGTGTCGGTCTGGGTGGTGAAGGTTGCACCCTCCGTGCTCAGTTCATCGCGTAATTCGGAGAAGTTTTCGATGATGCCGTTATGAACGACGGCAACGCCTTCAACGAAATGCGGGTGAGCATTGGTTTCGTTCGGCACGCCGTGGGTCGCCCAGCGGGTATGAGCAATGCCCACCACACCCGGCAGCGGCTCTTGCGAAAGCAGCTTCTCCAGGTTGAACAGCTTTCCTTCCGCGCGGCGGCGGTCCATCGCACCATTGTCGATGGTGGCGACACCAGCCGAATCGTAACCGCGATATTCGAGACGCTTCAGCGCATCGACAAGCCGTTCAGCAACGGGCTGGGTTCCGACAATTCCGACAATTCCGCACATATATTTCTCCAGACGGCGATCTCTTCGCCGAAACTTCCAGAGTATTTCCGCCTTTCCCTGAAATGCGAAAATACTCCACCTTTTTGTTCTGACGCACTTTCCGGACGTAAAACCGCTGCGCACTTTACTGGAAATGCTTTAACCGTTTCCCTGAAATCGGCAATTATGCCGCCGGTCACTTTCAGTATCGCTTGGTAACGTCTTTCAAGACGATTTTTTCTTCGATTCCTTCAGCGCTTTCGCCCGCTCGCGCACGAGGGTTGCCCTGCCCGGTTTCACTTCCTGCCGCGCACGCCCGAAAGCCAGCGCGTCGGCCGGCACGTCATCGGTAATCACGCTGCCCGAAGCGATATAGGCCCCGTCTCCGATGGTGACGGGAGCGACCAGCGACGAATTCGAGCCGATGAAGCTATTGGCTCCGATCCGCGTTTCGGCCTTGTTGTAGCCGTCATAATTACAGGTGATGGTGCCGGCACCGATATTGCTGCCCGCGCCGATGAAGGCATCGCCGATATAGGTCAGATGGTTGACCTTGGCGCCCTCGCCGATCTCGGCTTTTTTGACTTCACAGAAATTGCCGACCTTGGAATTGGCGTGAAGATTTGCGCCCGGACGCAACCGCGCATAGGGACCGACAGCTGCCCCTTGCGCGACATAAGCCCCTTCCAGATGCGAAAACGCATGGATCACAGCACCCGGCTCGATCGTCACACCGGGACCGATGACGACATTCGGCTCGATCAACGCATCCTGACCGATCTTCGTATCGAAGGAAAGAAACACGGTCTCTGGCGCGATCATAGAAACACCGTCCACCATCAATTCGTGGCGTCGGCGCTCCTGCCAGAGCTTCTCGATAAAGGCCAGTTCTGCGCGGTTGTTGCAGCCGAGCAGCTCCGTTTCCGGTGCATCAATGGCAACGGCGCGGCGGCCGAGAGACCGGGCGATCTCGACGATATCGGTCAGATAATATTCGCCCTTCACATTGCCGTTGCCGATCCGGTCGAGCAGATCCAGCGCATTGCGACCGTTGATGGCCATCAATCCGCTGTTGCACCAGGTCACCTTGCGTTCCTCGTCGGTGGCGTCCTTTTCCTCGCGGATCGCCACCAGCTCGCCATTCTCGACCAGCAGCCGGCCATAACCCGTGGGCCGGTCGGTATGAAAGCCGATGACGGCGACATCGGCACCGGTGGCAATCGCCTCGCGCGCCCTGTCGAGCGTTGCGGAAGTGATGAGCGGCACATCGCCATAAGCGACGATGACATCATCAAAACCGCGCTCGATGGCCGGGCGTGCGGCAAGAACCGCATGGCCGGTGCCCTTGCGTTCCTTCTGCAAAAAAGCTTCCACCTGCATGCCATGAAGACTGGCGGCGGCAGTGACATTATCGGCATCGCGCCCGACCACCAGCGCCACCGCGCCGACGCCCGCTCCAGCAACCGCCTCCACCACATGCGCGATCATCGGACGCCCGGCGACCGGATGCAGCACCTTGGATTTCGAAGACTTCATGCGCGTGCTGTCGCCCGCTGCGAGAATAACGGCTAGAGAGCTGCGCTCCATAAGACCTCCAACACCCTGTCACCGGCCGCAAGACGGGCGGGACAGCGGCATATATTTGACTTTACGCCGGCAGGCTTGAGCGGGCGGCGCGTCGGTGATTGCATTCCGGCATTGCTATAACGGCGCCCCACTTAAGAAACCATGCAAATCTGCACCAAATTTCCGCGCCGATTTTCATGAAACGTGATCAGCAGCGGGCTAGCATGATCTATCGGCGGGAGCTACGGGCCGTGAATTCGAGTATCTGCTGGCGACCGTTTTCAATCAGCCTTTCCATTTCGCGACGGGCCGCAGCCTCGTCGCGCAGGCGAAACGCCTCGACGAGCCGCAAGTGAGAGGCGGAGACGTCGGAAATCTCGTTGGGATCGGCTTCCGGGTTGCTCATCCGGAAAATACCCGCCAGAGCCGCCTTTATCAGCGAACCGACGGTGCGCATGAACGGGTTGCCGGACATTTCGGTAATGAGGACATGGAAATTCATGTCCGCAAGCGCCCGCTTTTCCTTGGAATAGGCCGTATTGCCCATCTCGTTGGCGTAAGCGGCAAGTCTTGCAATATCGGCATCTTTTGCCCTGATAGCAGCAAGGCCCGCGCCATAGGGTTCGAAAGCCTGGCGGATATCGTAAAGATGCAGCAGGAATTCCTCGCTGACACCAGCCTCGAAGTGCCAGAGCAGCACCTCGCTGTCGAACATGTTCCAGCTTTCGCGCTCCGTCACACGGGTGCCGATGCGCGCCTTGGGGGAAATCATGCCCTTGGCGGTGAGCGTCTTCATCGCCTCGCGAAGCACAGTTCGGGAGACTTTCAGCCGCTCCATCAGCTCGGCGTCGCCCGGCAGGATGTCACCCGTCTTGAAAAAGCCGGACACGATATCGAGACCGAGCTTGTGAACGACCTGTGCATGATTTGTCCGCAACTTTCGAAAACCGATCGCCGCATCGAGCATTCCGCGCTGCAAATTCCATGTCCTTCCGTTCGGTTGACGATGTAAAAATCGCGCCTGACTTGTGTATTCCAAGAAAGCAGCCCGATTTTCAACGCAGAATACAGTGAAAAACATCAACGAGCGTGAAAAGCAAAGCCAAACTTCGTTCGAATAATAAAACACATCAAAAAAACAAAGACCGCGCATGAATGTCATGCGCGGCCTCAGTGGTGACAACAGATATCGAACACCGCTTCCGTCATGCCGGACTTGATCCGGCATCCAGCCACGGCGCGTCTGCGCCGTGAGAAACGGTCTATCGCGATCAGTGACTTGATCGCGATAGACCCCGGATCAAGTCCGGGGACGGAGTGCGGACGCGACGTCGATTGCAAACCAAAAGTGCCGTCAAGTCCGATTATTGCGGCAGCTTGTCGTCCACGCCTGCGACGTAGAAGTTGAGGCCGAGCAGAACCTTGTCTTCGGCCTTTTCACCGGCCTTCAGCCATTCCGAACCGTCCTGCTTCTTCACCGGACCGGTGAAGGGGTGCAGCTCGCCCGACTTGATCTTGGCTTCGGTGTCCTCGGCCATCTTCTTCACGTCATCAGGCATGTTGGTGTAGGGCGCCATGGTCAGGATGCCGTCCTTCAGGCCGTCCCAGACAGATTCGGACTTCCAGGTACCGTCAAGCAAAGCCTGCGTACGCTTGATGTAATAAGCGCCCCAGGTGTCCTTGATGGCGGTGAGCTGCGTCTGCGGACCGGCTGCGATCATGTCGGAAGCCTGGCCGAAGGCCTTGATGCCGCGTTCCGCTGCAACCTGCATCGGTGCGGTCGTGTCGGTGTGCTGCGTCAGGATATCGACGCCCTGGTCGATCAAAGCCTTGGCGGCATCGGCTTCCTTGCCGGGGTCGAACCAGGTGTTGGCCCAGACGACCTTGACTTTGAACTCCGGATTGACGGACTGCGCGCCGAGAACGAAGGCGTCGATGCCCATCACCACTTCCGGGATCGGGAAGGAAGCGATGTAACCGGCAACACCCTTCTTCGACATTTTCGCGGCGATCTGGCCCTGAATGTAACGGCCTTCATAGAAACGCGAATTGTAGGTCGCAACGTTTTCGGCATTCTTGAAGCCGGTGGCGTGCTCGAACTTCACCTTGGGGAACTTCTGGGCAACCTTCACGGTGGCGTCCATGAAGCCGAAGGAGGTGGTGTAGACCAGCTCGCAGCCCGAGCGGGCCATGCGCTCGATGGCGCGTTCGGCATCCGGGCCTTCCGGAACGCTTTCGAGGAACGGCGTTTCGATCTTGTCGCCGAAATGCGCCTGAAGTTCCTGACGGCCGATTTCATGCGCCTGCGTCCAGCCGCCATCGGTGCGGGAACCGACATAGATGAAGCAGACCTTTTTGGCGTCGGCGGCCTCAGCCGAAGAAACGACGCCTCCGAGAGCCGCGATGGAAGCGGCAAGTGCGATGACCAGTTTTTTCATTTTTACCCCTGTTTGGTTTGGAGATTTGAGAGTTTTTTCATCGATCCGGTACGAAGGATTTGCCCAATGATGCCGGGGTGTTGATCAAGGTCGTGCGGCGATTATGCGAGATGATGACCAGCACGACAATAGTGGCGAGATAGGGCAACGCCGAGAGCAATTGCGACGGCACCCCGATACCGAATGCCTGCGCATGCAATTGCCCGATGGACACGGCGCCGAACAGATAACCACCCGCCAGAACCCGCCATGGGCGCCAGGAGGCGAAGACGACGAGCGCGAGCGCAATCCAACCCCGCCCGGCCGACATGTTTTCCACCCATTGCGGGGTGTAGACAAGCGACAGCTGCGCACCGGCAAGACCGGCGCAGGCGCCGCCGAACATGACAGCCAGATAACGCGTGCGGATGACGTTGATGCCAAGAGCATGGGCGGAAGCGTGACTGTCACCGATGGCGCGGATCTTGAGGCCGGCACGGCTCTTGAACAGAAACCAGCCGGTGCCGAAGACCAGCGCAACGGACATGTAGAAGATCAAATCCTGCCTAAACAGCAACGGGCCGATGAAGGGAATATCCGACAGCAGCGGAAAGACGATGGGCTGCAGCTTGACGCCCGGCAGGCCGACGAAACTCTCGCCCAGCATGCCGGAAACACCGAGACCAAGAATGGTAAGCGCAAGACCTGTCGCCACCTGGTTGGTCACGAGTGTCAGCGTCAGGAAGCCGAACAGCAGCGAGAAAACCGCACCGGAAGCAATGCCCGCCAGAATGCCGAGATAGGGAGAACCGGTCATATGCGCGGCAGCAAAGGCGCAGACCGCACCCATGATCATCATGCCCTCAACGCCGAGATTGAGGACGCCCGAACGTTCCGCCACCAGCTCGCCGGAAGCGGCAAGGACGAGCGGCGTCGCGGCGGTAATGACGGTGAGGAGGATGGCCTGAAGCATATCCATCATGCCGCTCCTTCTTTATGATGCGCCTTGCCGGCAAAGACGACCCTGATGCGATAGAAGATCAGCGTGTCGCAGGACAGCACGAAGAACAGCATCAGCCCCTGAAACACGCGCGTCACCTTGTCCGACACGCCGATGGAAAGCTGCGCCGCCTCACCGCCGAGATAGGTCAGCGCCAGCACCAGCCCGGAGAGGATGATGCCGAGCGGATTGAGACGGCCAAGAAAGGCGACGATGATGGCCGTGAAGCCATAACCCGGTGAAATGCTGGGCTGGAGATGGCCGATGGAGCCGGAGGCCTCCGATATGCCCGCAAGCCCCGCCAGCGCGCCGGAGAGCAGCAGCGAAAACCAGACCATGCGGCTCGATGAGAAACCGGCGAAGCGCCCGGCCCGCGCCGATTGCCCGAGAACCGTAACCTCGAAGCCTTTCAGCATGTAGCGCATCATGAACCACAGCGCGATGGCGGCGACGATGGCGAAAACGAAACCCCAATGCGCCCGGCCCGATGCCAGCATTTCCGGCAGGACGGCGCTGTCGTTGAAGGCTTTCGTCTGCGGAAAATTGTAGCCGCCCGGATCGCGCCAGATGCCGCGCGTCAGCCAGTCGAGAAAAAGCTGCGCGACATAGACCAGCATCAGGCTGACGAGGATTTCGTTGGTGTTGAATCTCGTCTTCAAAAGTGCGGGAATACCGGCATAAAGCGCGCCGCCAATGGCGCCCATCACCATCATCAGCGGCAGGATCAGCGGCGAATGCCAATCCGGATAAAGCACCGGCAGGATGGAACCCGTGATCGCGCCGATGGTGAATTGCCCCTCCGCGCCAATGTTCCAGTTGTTGGAGCGATAACAGATAGACAGGCCAACGCCGATCAGGATCAGCGGTGCGGCCTTGATCGCCAGTTCGTGCAGCGACCAGACTTCCAGAAGCGGCTCGACGAAAAACGCGTAGAGCGCATCGATCGGGTTTTTGCCGAGCATGGCGAACATGATGGCGCCGACGAGCAGCGTCAGCACCAGCGCCAGAAGCGGCGAAAGAAGGGTGAATAGCCTCGAAACCCCTGCCCGTTTTTCAAGCTCAATGCGCATGCTGGGCGGCTCCTGACTGTGTGTGGATGCCGCCCATCAGCAGGCCGATCTTTTCAAGCGTCATCTCTTCCACCGGATGGGCCTCAGACAGCTTTCCATCGGAAATGACCGCGATATTGGTGGCGACCTCGAAGATTTCATCGAGGTCCTGACTGATGACGATGACGGCCGAGCCTGCCTTTGCAAGATCGACCAGCGCCTGGCGGATGCGGCTAGCAGCCCCCGCATCCACGCCCCAGGTCGGCTGGTTGACAACAAGCACTGCCGGCTGGCGATCAAGTTCGCGCCCGACGATGAATTTTTGCAGGTTGCCGCCAGACAGCGATCCGGCCAGCGGATCCGCACCGCTTTTGCGCACATCCATGGTTTCCGATACGCGCCGCGCCGCCGCCTTGATGGCCGAACCGCGCACGATCCGCAGAAAACCGCCGGTCAGAAACGCCTTGGCATCAGAGCGCGCCCGCGCCAGCAGCAGATTGTCGGAAAGGCTCATGCCGGGAACGGCGGCGTGGCCGTGGCGTTCCTCCGGCACGAAACCAGCCCCCATCAGCCTGCGGCCATTGATGCCAATGCGGCCGACCGGCTTGCCACGCAGATGGATGGCATCGTTGTTATAGACCGGATATTCGCCGGAGAGCGCGTCGAACAGCTCGCCCTGGCCGTTTCCGGCCACACCGGCAATCGCCAGCACTTCACCGGCACGCACATTCATGGAAATCGATTTCAACGCCACGGCAAAGGGCGTGCGCGGCGCGACGGAAAGCCCCATGACTTCGATCTGCGGCTGGCCAAGCGCTTCACCCGTCGGCCGCGACACGCTTGCGACATCGCTGCCCACCATCATGCGCGCCAGAGACGCAGGGGTTTCCTTGCGCGGATCGCAGGCGCCCGTCACCTTGCCATGGCGCAGAACGGTGGCGCGATCACAGATGCGCTGCACCTCTTCCAGTCGGTGGCTGATATAAAGCACGGAACGGCCTTCGGCTTTCAGCTTCGCCAGCGTCTCGAACAGCTTGTCCGCCTCCTGCGGCGTCAGCACCGATGTCGGTTCGTCGAGAATGATGAGGCGCGGGTTCTGCAACAGGGCTCGCACGATCTCGATCCGCTGGCGCTCGCCGACCGAAAGATCGGCCACATGGGCTTGAGGATCGAGCGGCAGGCCATAGGCGCGCGAAAGCTGTTCCGCTTCCTTGGCTATTTCCTTCAGTGAAATTTTCGGATCGAGGGACAGGGCAATGTTTTCAGCAACCGTCAGCGCCTCGAACAGGGAGAAATGCTGGAAAACCATGCCGATGCCGAGCTTTCTGGCCTCGCTTGGCGAACCGATGAAAACCGGTTGGCCCTGCCAGACTATATCACCCTCGGATGGCGAGAGGACGCCGAACAGCATCTTGACGAGCGTGGATTTGCCCGCGCCGTTTTCACCCAGAAGCGCGTGGATTTCGCCCGGCGCTATATCGAGGTCGATGCCGTTGCATGCGGCGAAATTGCCGAACAGCTTGGTCAGCTTGCGAACGGACAGGAGAGGCACGGCCTCCGGCGCCAAAGTTCCAGTCACGAATTCCCTCTCTCACCGGCCACCCATGCTTTCTGCGAAGCACTTCAGCGACCGTAGTCATTGTTCCCAATCACCGGGCAACGCGTATGCAATGCCGTATGATCATGATTTATTGATAACTGTTTTGCTGCTGCGCACAACTGAAAAAGACGCCGCTTAAATGCAATTTGCACAAGCAATAAACGGCTTTACCTTTTTCTTATTTCGCGCCGAGCGAAGGGAAAAACTGCAATATTCCGCCGATGCAGTAAAGATAGATGCCACTCGCCACAAATGCGATCACGGCCCAGGTCGGGGTTGCGAAATGCATCAGCAGCGCATAACCGCCAAGCGCGCACCACACGAACACAACAGCCAGATTGAGCGGCCGCAATCGCTTCACCCGCACCGGATGCAGGAAATTGATCGGCAGAAACGTCAGGAACACCGAAAACGTCACGACGGTCATGGCCGTGGTGGCGCTGGCATCCATGACGAACAATGTGAAAACCACCATGTTCCAGACCACCGGAAAGCCGGAGAAGAAATATTCATCCGTCTTCATGCCCATATCGGCGTAATAGATGGCGCTCGACACCACGATCATACCGGCAGCAACAAAGGATAGCGGCTCGCCGATCATGCCGCTCTGGTAAAGGGCGAAGGCGGGCAACAGCACATAGGTCACGTAGTCGATGATGTTGTCGAGCGTGTCGCCGGACCAGTTGGGCAGAACTTCCTTCACCCGAACCTTGCGGGCAATGGGTCCATCGATACCATCGACCAGAAGGGCAAGCCCCAGCCACCAGAACATATCGACGAACCGATGTTCGGAAGCGGCGACGACGCCGAGAAAAGCCAGAAACGACCCGGACGCAGTCAAAATATGAACGGAAAAGGCGCGGATTTCCGCGTAGGGAACACGCTTATAGTTGAAAATTTTCATGGTCAGCGTCTGCGCCCCGCTTTTTCATCCGCCCTGTTCACTCCGGTATGCGGCCATTCACCACGCTTTGCAACCGGCTGATCTGGCTTATCCTAAGACTAATATAACGGCACAACCAGGCAATGTTTACGCCGGGATGTTCCAGCGCCCAAGTGGATTTACCCGCGCAAAGCCACTATGATGCATTCGAAATAACAACGGATCAGGACCATGAGACACTTCGATATCGCCATCACCGGTGCGGGACTTGCGGGCCAGATCGCGGCCATCGCGCTTGCGCGGGCGGGCCGTCACGTGGCGCTCGTCGCGCCTTCCAGCGAAAAGAAGGACCGGCGCACCACGGCGTTGATGGACCAGTCCATCCGCTTCATGGACCGCCTTGGTCTGTGGTCGCGCATAGCACCTGCCGCAGCCCGTCTTTCCACCATGCAGATCATCGACGGTACCGACCGCCTGCTGCGTGCGCCGACCGTACAGTTCCGTTCCTCCGAAATCGGGCTCGACGCCTTCGGCTGGAACATTCCCAATGAGGCGCTGCTGGGTGTGCTTGGCGAAGCGGTTGAGCAGGAACACAATATTACCCGCCTCGACACCACCGCCGAGACGATCGATATCGGCAACGACCGCGTATCGGTAACGCTTGGCGACGGAGAAACCCTGTCGGCCGATTTCCTGATCGGCGCGGATGGCAGGAAATCGATGGTGCGGGATGCTGCCGGCATCGGCGTCAAATCCTGGTCCTATCCGCAGACGGCCATCGTCTTGAACTTCAGCCATAGCCGGCCGCACGGCAATGTCTCGACCGAATTCCATACGCCTACGGGTCCCTTCACGCAGGTTCCCCTGCCCGGCGACCGCTCCAGCCTTGTCTGGGTTGTGACCCCGGCGCAAGCGGAGGAGCTGACGGCGCTGCCGCTTGAGGCTCTGGGCCTCCGGATAGAGGAGCGCATGCAATCCATGCTCGGTGCCGTTACCGTGGAGAACAGCGTGCAGGCATGGCCGCTTTCTTCCATGACGGCGCACCGCTTCGGCAAGGGTCGCGTGGCCTTGATCGGCGAGGCAGCGCATGGCTTCCCGCCCATCGGCGCGCAGGGACTGAACCTCAGCCTGCGCGACATTATTGCGCTGACGGAACTGCTGGGCGCGGTCTCCGACCGCCCGATTGCAGCGGACGCCGGAAGCAGCTTCGACCGCAAGCGGCGGGCGGATGTCTATACCCGCACCCTCAGCGTCGATCTCCTCAACCGGTCGCTGCTTTCGGACCTGCTGCCGATACAGATGGCGCGCGCGGCGGGCCTGCATGTCCTCTCCGGCATCGGCACGCTTAGAAGCATGGTCATGCGCGAAGGCATCGAGCCGGGACGCGGGTTGAAGGCCCTGCCCTCGCTCCTGTTCGCCAGCTTCAAAAAGGCTGGATGAAATAAACCACGCCCGTCAGCGTGAAGACCGAAAGCACCGTCGAGATCAGGATCGTCGCCGACGCCCTCTCCTGCCAGACGTGATATTGCTGGCCGATGACGAAAACATTCGTCGCGGTCGGCAAGGCGGCAAGCAGCACGGCGGAATAGATCCACACCGGCTCGAACCGCCCCAGCGACGAGAGCACGAGATAGGCGGCAAGCGGATGCAAAATAAGCTTTGCCGGCACGATATAGCTGATTTCCACCGGCACCCGTTTCATGGGCCGCAACGCCAGCGTCACGCCCATGGCAAACAGCGCGCAGGGTGCCGCCGATTGCGCCAGATAATCCACCAGCCGCTGCACCGCCTCCGGCGGCTGCCATGACAGCGAAGCGGCCAGAAAACCGGCAATTACCGACACGATAAACGGATGGGTAATGACCTTGCGCGCCACATCCAGCGCAAGCCTTGGCGGGGAACGCTTGTCGCCGCCCGCAACCGCCATCATCGCCGGTGCGACGATGAAATGGGCGGCGTTTTCGAGACACACGATCAGTGCTACGGGCACCGCCGCTTTTTCTCCGAGCGCCAGCAGTGCAAGCCCCGGCCCCATATAACCAATATTGCCGTAGCTTGCCGCGAAACTCTGGATCGTCGTTTCCGCAAGGCTGTTTTTGCGCACGAACCGGCCGATCAAAAACACCAGCAGGAAAATGCCGTAGGTGCAGGCAAGACTGGCGGCGACGAAATCCATACGCGCCAGCTCTTCCACCGGCGTTTTCGACACCAGCTTGAAAAACAGCGCCGGAAGCGCCGCATAGATGATGAAGGTATTCAGCCAGCCCATCGCCTCGACCGGCTGTTTTGTTATGCGTGCCGCGCCGTAGCCGATGAAGATAAGGCCGAAAAACGGCAGAAGCATTCCAACGATATCGGTCACGATCTTTCCCCCTACGTCTGCGGGAGGCTTAGCCGATTTTCATCAGGATCGGAAAGGTCTCCTGGAACCAGATCGCCACATTGGTGATAAAACCGGACATGAAGGCGAGACCGGTGAGCACCAGCAGCACACCCATAAGCTTTTCCACAAGGCCGAGATGGCGGCGGAAGCGGACGAGGAAACGCATGAACGAACCGGAAAACGCCGCAGCGATCCAGAACGGCACCGCAAGACCGAGCGAATAGACCGCAAGCAGCATCGCCCCATCGCCAACCGTCTCGCGCGACGCGGCGACACCGAGGATTGCACCGAGAACCGGGCCGATGCAGGGCGTCCAGCCGAAGGCGAAGGCAAGGCCCATGACGTAGGCGCCGGAAAGCGTGGCCGGTTTACCCCCGCTCTGAAACCGCGCCTCGCGCGAAAACAGGCCGATGCGGAAAACACCGAGAAAATTGAGACCCATCAGAATGATGATGAACCCGCCGATCTTGGCGAGAATATCGAGGTTCTGGCGCAAAAGCGTGCCGACCGTCGAAGCGCCCGCGCCCAGCGCCACAAAGACCGTCGCGAAACCGAGCGTGAAGAAGAAAGCCGAAAAGAGCACGGCCTTGCGGATCTCCGGTCGCGGCGCGGTCTCCTCCGTCCTGAACTGCTCGACCGAAACACCTGCCATGTAGCAAAGATAGGGTGGCACCAGCGGCAGGACGCAGGGCGACAGAAACGAAAGAGCGCCGGCCAGAAGCGCGCTGAACAGGGAAATATCGGCAATCGACAAGAAAGAACTCCGGATCCCGCAAAGCCCACCGCGATTCTTGAGAGATTCGCCGGCGCCTCACGCTTTCATTTTCGCGCATGTCATTGCCGCAAAACGATTTCACCCGTTTGCCCGACATGTCTGAAGCAGCTTTTATCCCCAGCCACCCCCTCTCTCCAATCACCTTTTCGGGGGTGCGACAAAAAAAACCGGATTGATTGTAGAAAGCGCTTTTTTTGGGTTGACCGAACGGGTCGCTCTACCTATGTTCCGCGCACTTCCGAAGGGCAACCAAGCCCCGACATGGGAGAGCGTAGCTCAGCCGGTAGAGCAACTGACTTTTAATCAGTAGGTCCAGGGTTCGAATCCCTGCGCTCTCACCAAAAATCCCAATAAAAATCAATTAACTACCAGAGTTTTAAGACTTTGTACGGCCGATAAATGTCGCACAAGTCGCACGCGGTTTTTTGCCTTTTCGAGGGGCTTTCCACGCGCCCACCGCATCAACCTCGAAATAACGAGATCCAAAATCTCCATTGCGCTTGCGCCAGCAAGGAGTGCGTCCGCATTCATCGTCGCGATGGTATCGATGACAAGCCCGTTTCAGTTGAAAAATTATCAGGTATATAACCTCTGGTTAACGCGACCGTGGCAAAATAAACGCAATATAATTATCGACTAAAACAACAATCCGGCAAGAAACGGCGAGTATGTCTGAAGTACGTTCATTTGTTGCGGACGATCTCGGGTCCGTGGCCGAGATGTTTCACCGCAATCTTCGGAAGAAGAACGATGCCGCAACGGATGACCTGCGGGCGTATTTGCGCACCCTCTTCCTCGAAAATAAGAGTATCCATCAGGATATTCGCTCCAAGGTCTATATACGCGAAGACGGGCGCGTTTCCGGATTTCTTGGCGTGTTACCCGTAGCGATGGAGCTTCGCGACCGCCAGATCGAGGCTGCTGTCTGCTCTTCCTTTGTCGCTGAAGACCGCGAGACCGACCCCTTTGCCGGCGCGCGCCTGTTGCGCGAAGTTCTGGCAGGTCCGCAGGAACTTACTTTCGGCGAGACAATCAATGACGTTTCCACCGAAATGTGGAAGACGATGCGCGGCCAGATGCTGGCGCCATACAGCCTTGATTGGCTGAGGGTTTTGCGTCCCGCTTCATTCGGACTCGAGATTGCCACCTCGCGTTTTTCAGGCGGATTGCGTGTGCTGTCGCCATTTGGCAAGTTCATCGACAAATCTATTCTATCGCGCGTGAGCAGACGGGCGTTATCCTATTATGTACCACTTCCTGACAGGGCCGACAGCTTTACCGACGAGGCGGCTGGAGATGCCGAATTCGCTCGTCTGGCGTGTGATCTCGTCAGGAATTTTCCGCTGCATCCCGTATGGAGCGAGGAAAACCTGCTGACGATGCTTCATCACGCCAAGCGCAAGCGCCTGCATGGCGAAGCGGTTCAGCGGATCGTGAAAAACAAGGGCGACAGGCCTGTCGGGCTTTTTCTCTATCACGGAGATTCAGGCGGCGTTGGCCGCACGGTGCAGATCATGGCCGTGCCGGGACAGGAGCAGATCGTCATCGACCGGTTGATCCGCAATGCCTTCGATCGTGGTCTCGTTGCGATCAGAGGTCGCACCCAACCGGCGCTTTTACAGGCGATGATTGGACGAAAATGCATGTTCTTGCATGCCTCTTCGACAATCGTTCACTCGCGTGATCCTGACCTCGTCAAGGCCGCGACAGATGGAACGGCGTTTTTCAACGGCCTGTGCGGTGAAAGCTGGACCCGACTCATCGGCGACAGTTTCGATGAGGCAGGCACATAATGTGTGGAATTGCCGGGTTTTACCAACACTCCATGCCGACAGGCCGCGCTGAAGAGCGTCTTGCGTTGATGGCGTCACGCCTTGGACATCGCGGGCCGGATGCGCATGGAACCCTGTTACGCGGCGACGTTGGACTGGCGCATGCACGGCTGGCAATTGTCGGCATTGCAGACGGTGCGCAACCCATGTGCACGCCGGAAAACGATCTCGCCATCTCCTTCAATGGCGAGATATTCAATCACATCGAATTGCGCGAAACGCTGACCGAACGCGGTCACCGCTTCCGCACGCAATCCGATACTGAAGTCCTCCTCCATCTCTACCGGGAAAAAGGCCTGGATTGTCTTGACGACCTGAACGGCGATTTTGCCTTTGCGCTGCACGACAGGCCCAACGACAGGCTGGTAATTGCCCGGGACAGGATGGGTGTCCGCCCCCTTTATTATACGTGGCACGAAGGCACGTTCCACTTCGCATCCGAGATTGGCGCTCTTCTGGCCCTGCCGGGAATAGATGCGACGATCGATCCGGTGGCGCTGGACCAGATTTTCACGCTCTGGTTCCCACTGCCGCCGCGCACCGCCTTTCGCGGTATCTACGAACTGCCGCCGGGCCACCTGATGATCCTGCGTGATGGCGCGGCCACGGTGCGGCGGTGGTGGCAGCTGTCTTACCCCGACTTGAACGACGCACCGCCGGCGGCAAACCTCGGCGCCCAGGTGGAGGAGCTGAAAGCGCTGCTTGCCGAAGCGACGCGGATACGCCTTCGCGCCGATGTGCCGGTTGGTTCCTATCTGTCTGGCGGGCTGGATTCTTCGCTTGTTTCGGCGCTCGCCGCCCAAAACGTCACACAGGGCCTGCGCACCTTTTCCCTCGCCTTCGAAAGCGAAGAGCACGACGAACGCAACTGGCAGAAGGCGATGGTCGATAGTCTTGGCGTCGCATCGGAAACGGTTGAATGCTCGACTGGGGACATTGCCCGCTACATGCCTGAAGTCATGGAGCATGTGCAGACACCTGTTCTTCGCACCGCCCCTGTGCCGCTGTACCTGCTGGCAAAGCACGTGCGCGAACGGGGCATGAAAGTGGTGCTGACGGGCGAAGGCGCCGACGAAATATTTGCCGGCTACGACATCTTCCGCGAGGCGCGGGTGCGACGGTTTTGCAGCCGCCAGCCGCAATCCTCACGTCGCCCGAAACTGTTCCAGCGGCTTTATCCTTATCTGCCAGGGTTGAAGCAGCAGACGCCGGATTACCTTGCGCGATTTTTCGCATTCGGGAGGGAAGGAACGGACGAGCCGCTATTTTCCCACCGGCCACGTATCCGTTCGACGGCGGCAGCGAAAATCTTCTTCTCCGCAGAGTTGAAGGCGGAACTGGGCGATTACGATGCAGCGGCCGATCTTGCCGCGCAACTTCCCGAGGACTTCCGCCGCTGGCATCCGCTGCATCAGGCGCAATATCTTGAAACGTCATTCCTCCTGCCGGGCTACATTCTATCCAGCCAGGGAGACCGGGTGATGATGGCCAACGGCGTTGAGGGACGGTTTCCATTCCTCGATCCGCGTGTGATCGACTTTGCAACCGCGCTCCCACCCGAAGCGAAACTGCGCGGCCTGAAGGAAAAATACATTCTCAAGCAGGCAGCGGCCGGGCTGGTGCCGAATGCGATCATCAATCGCCCGAAACAGCCCTATCGCGCCCCGGATGCAGAGGCGTTTTCGACTGCCGCATATCTCGACACCACGCTTTCCACGCAGCAGATCAGGAACGTTGGTCTTTTCAACGCTCAGGCGGTTGAGAAACTCACAGCCAAGGTACGGCAGAAACAGGCGACCGGCTTTCGCGACAACGCGGCCTTTGTTGGCGTACTGTCCACCCAGCTTCTGCACGCCGCCCCATCTCAGAATTCCTCAACGCCATCGCACAAATCAGAAGGAAGCCCGAAATGACCACAGATATCGCCGCAGGCACGAAAGCGGAAATTCGCGCATTCATCGTCGAAAACTTTCTCTTCGGTGATGAAAGCCAGCCGCTTGGCGACGATCTTTCGCTGATCGACAACGACCTCATCGATTCCACCGGCATTCTCGAGCTGGTCAGCTTCATCGAGGAACGTTACGGCATCAAACTTGCCGATGCCGATATCGTTCCGGCCAATCTCGACACCATTGATAATATCGCCGCTTTCGTTGGCCTCAAGCAGTCTGCCTGACGGGAGACGGCGCGTGCGTATCGACAATTACCTGCACGCAAGCGCTGAGCGCCACGCCGCAAAAACGGCGCTGGTGGCGGGAGAGACGCGTCTGAGTTACGGCGATCTTGAAAGCATGAGCGAAGCTTTCGCCACCGCCCTCATCGCGCGGGGTGCAAGACCGGGGGATCGTGTCGTCCTTTTGATGGACAATGGCTGGCGCATGGCTGTTGCGATCTTCGGCTGCTGGATGGCGGGCGTGGTCATCTGCCCGGTCAACCCATCCGCCAAACCCGCCCGGCTTTCGCAGATATTGGATAGCTCCCGCCCATTTGCCGTCATTCTCGAAACACGATTGCAGAAGCTGGTTTCAGATGCAGCCGGTCCGCAACCGAAACTGCTGATTGTTACAGGCGTTGCGAACCTCACCGGCGATGATCTCGATTTCGATGCATTGCTGAGCGAACCAGCCGGCGCTGTGCCGAAGGGCCTGCCGGACACCGATCTGGCCGCGATCATCTACACATCCGGTTCCACCGGCGAGCCGAAAGGCGTAATGCTGGGTCACGACAATCTTGACGCCGCCGTGAGATCGATCACGTCCTACCTCGGCAACACCTCGAACGATATATTGCTCGGCGTATTGCCGCTTTCGTTCGGATACGGGCTTAACCAGCTGCTTTCCAGCATCTTCGTTGGCGGCACGCTGGTCATCGAAAAATCATTCGCTTATCCGCATCTGATTTTCGAGCGCATTCGTGACGAGCGGGTCACGGGGTTGGCGCTGGTGCCGACCATGCTCTCCATCATGATGCAGACACGGGATCTTTCGCCGCAGACCTTTGAAAGCCTGCGATATGTCACCACCGCCGCCGCCGCCCTGCCGGTCGCTCACGGCGATTGGCTTCGCGCCTTTCTGCCCAGCCTTCGGCTCTATTGCATGTATGGGCAGACGGAATGCACCCGCATCAGTTTCCTGCCGCCTGAATATCTGGACAGAAAACGCGGCACCGTCGGCATCGCTATCCCGGGCACCACAGCTCTGGTTGTGGACGAGACCGGTAATGTCGTGCCGCCAGGCGTTGTCGGCGAACTCGTCGTCGCCGGGCCGCATGTCATGCGCGGCTACTGGAACAATGACGCAGCCACCGCCCGCGCGTTACGCACGGATGCAACGGGCGGGATGCGCCTGCACACCGGCGATCTCTTCACCTGCGATGCGGAGGGATATCTGACCTTCGTCGCCCGCAAGGATGACATCATCAAATCGCGCGGCGAGAAGGTCGCGCCGCTGGCTGTCGAAGCCGTTCTGCAAGCCATGCCGGGCGTGACGGATGCTCTGGTTTTCGGCGTCGCGCATGACGTGTTCGGCCAGGCGGTCAAGGCGATTGTTGTCGCACCCGGCGGCGCGATGACGGAGAAAGATGTGATGCGCCACTGCGCCCAGCATCTTGAAGCACACATGGTCCCGACAATTATCGAATTTCGCGATTTCCTGCCGACGACGGATACCGGGAAGGTAAGCCGTCGTCTGGCCGCTCAAGATACGGAGAACAATCCATGAAGAAAACCACTGCAAATATCACGTCCTTTGCACCTCTGGAGCTTGATGCGGCAGCAGAGGTCGAGCGCATCGCTGAAAAAATTCGGCGCGCGCTTCGTTTCGACCTGCGCAAGCGCGGACTGGTGCTCGGCATCTCCGGCGGCATTGACTCCAGCGTCTGCGCTGCTCTCGCCGTCCACGCGCTGGGGCCACAAAATGTCTTCGGCCTGTTCATGCCGGAAAACGATTCCGACCCGGAAAGCCTGCGACTGGGGCAGGCAGTCGCAACGATGCTGGGCATGGACTGCGTGCTGGAAGATATCGGTCCCTCGCTTGCAGCCATGGGATGTTATGAAAGACGAGACGGCTTCATCCGCGAGGTCATTCCTGAATATGGCCTCGGCTGGACGTCCAAAATCGTCTTCGACAATGCCATGACAACCGGCGCTTACAATATTTCCTCTCTGGTCGTGCGTTCTCCGGCAGGCGAAATACGCAAGGTGAGACTGCACGCGAAAGCATACCTCGGCATCGTCGCGGCAACGAACATGAAGCAGCGCACCCGCAAGCAATTCGAGTATTACCATGCCGACCGCCTGAACTTTGCGGTCCTCGGCACTCCCAACCGGCTGGAATACGACCAGGGCTTCTTCGTCAAGAACGGCGATGGCGCAGCCGATATCAAGCCGATCGCCCATCTCTACAAATCACAGGTCTACCAGCTGGCGGCTCACCTTGGTATTCCCGCAGAAGTCCGCGCCCGCCCCCCGACCACCGATACCTATTCCATGCCGCAGACGCAGGAGGAGTTCTATTTCGCCCTGCCCTACGACAAGATGGATATCTGCCTGTACGGCCTGGAAAACGACGTGCCCGCAGCCGAGATCGCGGCGGCAGCGGGGCTGACGGAAGACAACGTCCGTTTCGTCTGGACCGACATCGCCGCCAAACGCAAGGTCGCCCATTACCTGCACCACGCGCCTATCCATTTCCATGACGGTGCACAGGCAAAAGCCTGACAAATAGGCTGGTGGAGCTGCCCGCTCCACCAGCCTCACCACGCAAGGCAGTGGCTACCGCCGCTTAAGCGGACCTGATAGACCGACTGCGTATCCTAGAGATACGCGTACACATAGCGCGCAATATTGTCGTAGAAACTGGAGAGATAGGCCGGAACCCGCATGAAACGGGCGAACTTGCTGCCGCGATATTCGGCGCGGGTGCCGACCAGCGTGTCCGGATCGCCGAAAGGCAGGAAATCCTTGTCAGTCACATAGACATGCGTGCCGTAACCCCAGCCGCATTCCAGCGCCCGGTCGAACGGCAGCGTCATCACCCTCGCCGCTTTCAGAAACCGTTCCGCCCCGCCGCGTGAAATGACATAACAGGCCGACGACCCCTGCGGACCATAGATGCAGCGCCCGAACGTGTCTCCGAGCGCGCTGGTCTTCCGGCCCTTGAAACCGCTGCGACGGTGGTTGGTCAGTTTCACGATCGAATTTTCCGGCATGATCGCGACCATTGCTTTGATCCGGTCGGAAAAGTCCGGCGTAAAGGTGACATCGTCCTCAACGATCACCGCCACCGGCGCATCGGTCGCGAGGAAAATCTCCAATGCTTTGATATGGCTGGCGTAACAGCCATATTCTCCGGGCAAGGCGCGACGGCCGTTGCGAAGCTCAAAGCCACGCCTGTTAAAGTCCGTCCAATCGGCAGGGGGAACGGTCTTGCCGTCGACACCCTCGACGGGACGCAGATCCAGCCCGAGGCCGGAGGCGCCGTTCAGCATCTTTTCGAGCCGTGCGCGCGCTCTGGCGATGGAGATGATGTAGACGGGAAAAGTGGAGATCGGCAGCATTCGCTAGACACCATGCGCATAGAGACAGGGAAACGTCTCCTACAGCATGGCGTGCCGTACGTCCATTCGCACGAGAGAGCCGCCTTCTCTGACGGATCTGCCTATCGAGATTTCGGACTGAACGGATTTCCGGCGCACAACGCTTCGAAATTGACTGCTGTAAAACCCGGCGGGAGATTATTTGCGCGAGGCGGTGCGGCGGCAGCGCCAGTTCCAGTCTCTTGGCTCACCCGTATCCATGTGTACCGATTCGGTGTGGCAATAGGTGCCGACACCACCACGCTCCGGCATCGATCGCAGATAGGTTGCAAGCTCCCATTTGGAGACGCCCTTGATCTGGATGTCGGCGGCATCGCAGGTGTAGTGCTTGGAACCCTGCCTTATGCCCTTCGGCGGGCGATAACCCGAGGTGACGATGGCCGGGCTGTTATAGTGGCGCTCGACATCCTTGATCATCCGCACCAGTTCCGGCTTGAAGCAACCGACTTCGACATGATCCGTCTGCAGGAAAAGGCCGTTCGGGGAGATACGGGTCAGGCCGGAGAGAGAGGCGAGCTTCATCAGGCCGGTCGGCTGGTCATCCTCGTCTTCGAGATGTGCGTCGTCGAATTCGTCAGACATTACCGAGCGGCCCGAAAGCGCAATGCCCATCGTCCTGTCTGTCGTCCCCGACAGTGCCGCAACCTGCGTGTTCTCGGCCGCACCGTTTTCGATCATTTTCGGCAGACGCTTCTTGGCCGCACCGGCGAAAAAGGCCGCAAGCGTCACGCCCTTGCCCTCGCCTTCCTGCCCTTCGCCCGTCAGTCTGGCGCCTCCGGAAGGCGGTGTGGCAACGGCGGCGAGCTGTTCCGATGCCTGTTGCGGCGCGGGCACGGGAACCGCCTGACGGTTTTCGCTGTGCTGTTCCTCGGGCAACGGAGCCTGAACCGGCGCGGCTACCGGCTGGGGCTGCGCCGCCTGAGCCGGTGCCGAATAAACGCTGCTGACGGCGGGGGCTATACCCTGCGACAATGCGCCCGTTGCGGCGACAGCACCTGCCGCCACGGCAGGTCTGGTGGAATAGATGCTGGATGTCCCGGCGGAAATCGCGGTGGGTTGCGTCGTCAGCCCGCCAATATCGGCGGCGGCGCCGTAAACCTGCGCCGGGCCGCCGGACGCCTGCTGCTGGGCCGGCGTGGCCCCACCCGCTGCCGAGGCGACGGCGGGGTCCACATAATGCCCCGGCGGCTGTTTGCCGGCCGGGCCGTTAACCGCCGATGCCGCCTGCGCCTTCTGCTCGGCGGAAATCGCCGGCTTCTTGCTGTTGGCGGCCATGTCGTCGTCGGTCACCGCCGAAACGCATCCGGAAAGCCCGAGCAGCGAAACCGCGACGACAAGACGCTGACAGGCAACACGTCCTTTCGCGCCATCGACAGTTTTCATGGGTGGCCTCCGTATCTTGCATTTACAACAGCAGCACGGGAACGGAATCGTCTGCTTTCTCCAAAACAGGACATGCCGTTTCGATTCGCGGACTATGCCTCAACCTGTCCGGACAAGGCAAGAGTGCCGGAAACCGCAGCTGCCGGCCGGGGAATCCCCTACCAGGAACCGGTATTCGGCATAGATATCCATGGTTCAGCTGGCGCGAGGCTTTCGCCCTTCTGCAAAATTTCGAAGGAAATGCCGTCCGGGGAGCGGACGAAGGCCATGTTTCCGTCACGCGGCGGCCGGTTGATGACGATACCGTTTTGCTGAAGGCGGGCGCAGAAGTCGTAAATATTGTCGACCTCATAGGCTAGATGCCCGAAATTGCGTCCGCCGGTATAGTCCTCGGTATCCCAATTATAGGTGAGTTCGAGGCACGGCGCCTTTTTTTCCCGCGCCGGAGAAATATCGTCACGCGCGGCAAGGAAGACCAGTGTGAAGCGGCCTTTTTCGTTTTCAGTTCGGCGTATTTCCTCGAGACCCAGCAGGTCGCAATAAAATTTCATTGATTCGCCAAGGTCTTTGACCCGAACCATCGTGTGCAGATACCGCATTTTCTTCCTCTCAAATACATAGGCCCGGAGGCAATAAACGCATGGTCGCAAGCCCCGGACAAGGACGGCGACATAAAAGCAGCTACGCAAATCAAAAACTAGGGCTTGCGTGGAACCGTTACCAAGATGTTAATCTGGCGCACAGGAATCAGTTGACCGGTGTATGGCGCGTAATCGAGGGGTTGGCAGGATATGGCTGATAGGATGTCATCGAAAACAATAGTCGATGTCGAGGACCTTTCGGGCGATGCCGTGGACCTGACCGAAATCACCGGCGCAGTGAAATGGTTCGACGTCGCCAAGGGTTTCGGCTTTATCGTGCCCGACAATGGCATGCAGGATGTACTGCTGCACGTCTCCTGCCTGCGCAGGGACGGATATCAGACCATTCTCGAGGGCACGCGCATCGTCGCCCTCATCCAGCGGCGTGATCGCGGCTTTCAGGCTTTCCGCATCCTGTCGATGGATCAGTCCACCGCCGTTCATCCCTCGCAGCTGCCGCCGGTGCGCACCCATGTGCA
This sequence comes from Rhizobium nepotum 39/7, assembly GCF_000949865.1. Classification (GTDB taxonomy): domain Bacteria; phylum Pseudomonadota; class Alphaproteobacteria; order Rhizobiales; family Rhizobiaceae; genus Agrobacterium; species Agrobacterium nepotum. The sequence continues at coordinate 160,088 of NZ_JWJH01000017.1, forward strand.
GGTGACGCCCTCGAGCGGGCTTGAGCGCGCCATCGTCAAGTGGTTCAACCGCACGAAGGGCTTCGGCTTTTTGACGCGTGGCGAGGGAACCGAAGATATTTTCGTGCATATGGAAACGCTGCGCCGTTACGGCCTGACGGAACTGCGCCCCGGCCAGGTAGTGCTGGTGCGTTTCGGCGATGGCGACAAGGGTTTGATGGCGGCGGAAATCCACCCCGACGACCCGGCCCCGATCGGGATGTCGCACTAATGACCGGCCTGTTTCGCAATAGGATGAAGAGCGCCGTTCTGGCGCTTCTTTTTTTCACGCTTGCAGGCGTTGCGCAGGCTCAGCAGCAGACCTTCACCTCCGAGCCGCTGACAATAGAAACCGCCTCCGGGAAAAACCACGACTTCGTTGCGGAACTGGCGCTCGACAATGCCCAGCGCGAACAGGGCCTGATGTTCCGCAAGTCCATGCCGCTTGAAAGCGGCATGTTGTTCGATTTCGGTGAGACACGGGACGTGGCCATGTGGATGAGAAATACCCTCATTCCGCTCGACATGCTGTTTATCGCCCGCGACGGGCGAATCACCCACATCCACGAAAACGCGGTGCCCCATTCGGAGGCCATCATAAGCTCCCGTGGGGCGGTCAAATTCGTGTTGGAACTGAATGGCGGCACTGCAAAACGCTACGGCATCAAACCGGGCGACATGGCCCGCAGTGCGCAAATCGGCAACCGGAAATGACATTGCCGCGTTATTGCGTCTGAACAAGCCGGACGATGCGTCGCCCGGCTGCGGAATGCTTAATAGACCGGCTCGATATGGCTCAGAATCCGGCAATTGGAGATAGATGCGGCAAGATTGATGGCGATATCGATCGCCTCCACCGAATCGGCCGTTCCTTCCAGATAGATCATGTCATTTTCAACGGTTGCGGAAATCCGCGACTTCTCAAGCCCTGTTTCGAAGGCCAGCGCCGAGGTGATTGCCTCACATACGCCAGCCATGCGGTCTCCGAAAAAGCTCTCCTGGATGCCTGACAAATTGAACATGTGCGTTCTCCTTCCTATGGACATTACAACGCCCGAATAGAGGTTTTGTTCATCTCCGGTTCATCATTTCGTTCATCTTCCATTCATCTTGGCAAATTGGAACCCCCTGACCGATCACTTTTTAGGTGATCGGGAACCATTTCGTGAGGCGAGCATTTCGCGCATGGGAATGGAAATCGCCGTCAAGACGCGTGAAACAGGGAGGAAGACGACATGCTGATCAACAGAACGGAGCCGTGTCACCACGCCTCGTGGATGAAGCCGGTGGCGATCCACCTGCCGCTGTCCGCCGCCGTGGAGATCTACAGCCCGCTGGTGGCGCTGGATATGCTGATGTACCGCTGGCCGGAAGAACACGGACCGGAATATGAAGAAGCGCGCAGGAATTGCCTCGATGCGATCGCCGGACGATGCGACATCGAAAAGGCGCGGGAATCGTTTCTCGCCGCAAGCAGTCACGCGCATATTCTGAACATCCACTAGTTCATTGGCCGTGATGATGACTGGGCCCTTCTTTATGGAGGGCTTTTCTTTTGCCGCCGGACAGACGCTTCGGCACCGTTTCCCGTGCCTTGCACCCTGCCCGCCTGTCGATGATGACATGTAACTGTCACGCAAACGTTATAATCCGCAGTGACGAATTCCATGGAATCGGTTGGCGGACAGACCGCCGAAAGCTAGGGAGTGAAACTGGCCAGCATGGAAACTGTTTTTGCCCTTTGCGCAATTCTCCTCCTCGCCTTCAATCTTCTCGGCATTGTTCTCGCCGGCTGGCGCCTGACGAGACGAGACACGGAAAACGAGCTTGTGCGGCGAAAACCGCCAGTCTCGCTGGTGGTGCCGCTACGTGGTGTGGAAAACTTCACGCCGCTGACGCTGTCGCGGGCGTTTCAGCTCGATTGGCCGGATTACGAATTGCTATTTTGCGTCGCCGACGAATCCGATCCGGTGATCGAGGAAGTGCGCAAGGCAAGCGCCGCCTCCCCGGCGGTTTCGGCACAATTGCTCATCGGCGACGACCGCATCAGCGCCAATCCGAAACTGAACAATTGCGTCAAGGGCTGGCGCGCCGCCCGCCACGAATGGGTCATTCTGGCCGATTCGAATGTGCTGATGCCGCAATCCTACATCGCGACCATGATGTCGGCCTGGCGGCCGGATAGCGGGCTTGTCTGCTCGCCGCCGCTCGGCTCTCGGCCGGCAGGCTTCTGGGCCCATGTGGAATGCGCCTTCCTCAACGGTTCACAGGGCCGCTGGCAATATGCGGCGGAAGCCATCGGCATCGGTTTCGCGCAAGGCAAATCGATGTTGTGGAACAAGCCGTTTCTGGAGGAGCGTGGCGGCATTCGCGCACTCGCCGCCGAAATCGCCGAAGACGCCGCCTCTACGAAACTGGTCAGAAATGCCGGCCGCAAGGTGCATCTGGTCTCTGCCCCGTTCGAACAGCCGCTCGGCCAGCGCAATGCCGGCGAGATCTGGTCGCGGCAGACCCGCTGGGCGCGGCTGCGGCGCGTGACCTTCCCGCAATATTTTGCCCCGGAAATCCTGACAGGCGGGCTTCCCCCGCTTCTCTTCGCGCTCGGGGCCGCCGTTGCGGCGGATGCAGACCTCACCGTCACCGCCATCGCCGTGCTCGCCGCCATGTACGGCCCGGAACTGGCGCTCACAGCCCTCAACCGGTGGCCCGTATCCATCTATACCCTGCCGGCCATGATCGCGCGGGATATGATCATGCCCTTCGTCTGGATACGCAGCTGGATCGGCAGCGCGGTCGCGTGGCGCGGCAATGTCATGACGATCGGCACAGCCGAAAGCACATTGGCCGGCCCATCGGCGGACTGAACGAAAGCTTTTCCTTTAAGGAAGTTACACCGACAAGCGAATATTTCGCTTTAAATGGTCGGAGTGGAGAGATTCGAACTCCCGACCCTCTGGTCCCAAACCAGATGCGCTACCAGGCTGCGCTACACTCCGCCGAGGCGATGGCTGGGGAATACACGGTTCACCCGAAGTCCGCAACAGGGAAATTCATCTTTGTTGAACCGTTGCCATGATCGGCGGAAATTGGTGCCTATGTGAAGAGAGCACCATCAGGCGGCAAGGGATAATCGTCTTGACTCTCACATGAAGTCGGTCCATTTCAAATTCAGCGTTCCTGACACGATTTGGTTATTCTATTCAGGTACGTGAAGAGTAATCCGGGGTGTATGCCCCGCCGCCCAACCGGAGCAGTTTCGACATGTCTGCGAAGATTTACCGCCCTGCAAAAACCGCCATGCAATCCGGCACGGCGAAGACCAATGTCTGGGTTCTGGAATTCGACGCCGAGGTACCGCGCAAGATCGATCCGATCATGGGCTATACCTCCAGTTCAGACATGAAACAGCAGGTCAAGCTGACATTCGAGACCCAGGAACAGGCCGAAGCCTATGCGCAGCGCAAGGGCATCGAATACCGCGTCATTCAGCCGAAGGACGCGACCCGCAAGGTTGTTTCCTATCCGGACAATTTCCGTTTCAGCCGCACCCAGCCCTGGACGCATTGAACGAAACGCACTGAAGACTTTCCGCCGGAGCAATGATCGCCTGGCACAACGGCCCCTTAGCTCAGCTGGATAGAGCGTCGACCTTCTAAGTCGAATGTCGCAGGTTCGAATCCTGCAGGGGTCGCCACTTCTTCTTAAATTATTGGTTTTTCGGTGAAATACTGAACGCCACCCTCACTATGACGAAGGTGAGGGAATAGAGCTTTGCTGACTTCAGCGAACAGCAACAATCCCCAGCAAGTGCGCGCCTTCGAAAAGACCCCGCCCTACCCCTGCCCGAAAAGCGTGAAATAACCCCATGCTGCCGCGAAGAATGCGATGACGGCGGCGATCGTCAGGGCTTTTTTCGATTTCGGCCCGAGCGGCTGGCGTGGTTTTTTCGGCGGTGTCGGTTTGCGGAACTTCACCACGTTGTCGTTCATTCTATCATCGTCCTGCATATCGCTGCTGAAACCGGCGCCACATCCATGGCGTCGGCGTTTCCGGATTTATCTCTACCAGACGAGAGCTATCATAAATATTACCAAGTTTTCACTTCCCCCTTTGGGCAAGCTATGTCACTTCCCACAATCAGAGGAATACAAACAGCGACAGACGGACCGGAAAACAGGGGTGGAAACAATCCCCTGTGGCATTTTGAATTTTGCGGGTGACGAAAATGAATGACACCAACACCAATGGCCGCGACGTGGAAAACAGCCAGCCCGACCTGCGGGAGATCTTGGGCACAAGCAGAACCGGCAGGAAGAAGAAGTCGCGCCGGTATCTCTATGCCGCAGCAGCCATCGTGCTGATCGGCGGGGGGCTTGCCTATTATTACCAGTCGCGTGCCGCAGGCGTCGCCTATAGCTACGTCACGGAAGCGGCGAAACAGGGCGATCTTTCCGTCATCGTCACCTCCACCGGCTCGGTCCAGCCGACGGATCAGGTTGATATATCGAGCGAATTGTCCGGCACCGTGCGCAAGGTCAACGTCACCTACAACACCCCGGTCAAATCCGGCGATATTCTGGCGGAGCTTGATACCAACAAGCTGGAGGCCGACGTGCAGAGCGCCCGCGCCAAGCTCGCCTCCGCCAAGGCCAATGTGCTGAAGGCGCGCGCCGATCTCGGCTCGGCAAAGACGTCGATGGAGCGCCTGCGGTCGCTGGTGCAGAACCGGGTCTCCAGCCAGCAGGATCTGGACGCCGCACAGTTCACCCACGATGCCGCAGCCGCCACGCTGCAGGTCAACGAGGCGACCGTGCTTTCGGCGGAAGCGGATCTGAGGCTCGCCGAGGTCAATCTCGGCAAGGCGAAGATCGTCTCGCCCATTGACGGCGTCATCCTCACCCGCAGTGTCGATCCCGGCGCCACCGTCGCCTCGTCGCTCAACGCCCCGGTGCTGTTCACCATCGCCGGCGATCTGCGCCAGATGGAATTGCAGGTGTCGGTGGATGAGGCGGATGTCGGCAAGGTCGAAACCGGGCAGAAAGCCACGTTCAACGTCGATGCCTATCCCGACCGCAGCTTCCCGGCGGAAATCGAAACCGTGCGTTTCGCGTCCGAAACCGTGTCGAACGTGGTAACCTACAAGGGCATATTGACGGTGGACAACGAAGAGTTGCTGCTGCGCCCCGGCATGACCGCAACCGCCAATATCGTCGTTGAAGAGATCAAGGATACGCTGCTGGTACCGAACTCGGCGCTGCGATATACGCCGCCGCGCGAATCCGCCTCCCGTGGCGGCGGGTTGATGAGCCTGTTCCGCCCTCCCCGCATGGGCCGCTCGCAGAACCGCGACGCCGGACAGGCCGCTACGGGCAAAAGAACGGTCTGGGTGCTGCGCAACAACAACCCCGTCTCGGTCTCCATCGAAACCGGCTCCACCGATGGCCAGCATACCGTGGTAAAATCGGGCGAGTTGAAAGCCGACGATCTGGTGATTACCGACGCAACGGCCCGCAACGCCGGCTGACGGAGGAAAACCGCATGCAACAGCCGCCGCTCATCGAGTTCCGCAATGTCGTCAAGCAATATGGCCGGGGCGAAGCGACGATCCGCGCGCTCGACGGCGTCAGCCTTTCGATCCGCGAAAAGGAATTCGTCGCCATCATGGGTCCATCAGGTTCGGGCAAATCCACCTCGATGAACATCATCGGCTGTCTGGATGTGCCGACAACAGGCGAATATCTGTTCCAGGGCGTGCCGACCAGCGGCTTCGACAACGAACATCTGACGCTGCTGCGCCGCCATATGCTGGGCTTCGTGTTTCAGGGCTTCAATCTTCTGTCGCGCACCTCGGCGGTGGAAAATGTCGAGCTGCCGCTGATCTATCGCGGCATGAAGGCGTCGGAACGGCGCGCACGCGCCATGGAGGCGCTTGCACAGGTGGGATTGAAGGGCCGCGAGGATCACACGACGCAGGAGCTTTCCGGCGGCCAGCAGCAGCGTGTGGCCATTGCAAGGGCCATCGTCACCCGCCCCGCTCTGCTTCTGGCCGACGAACCGACCGGCAATCTCGATACCAAAACCAGCGCCGAGATCATGGAGCTGATCACCGCGCTTAATCGCGACAAGGGCATTACGGTCGTCATGGTCACGCATGAGGAGGATATCGCGGCCCATGCGGGGCGCCTGCTGCGTTTCGTCGACGGGCATCTCGCCTCCGACAGCGCGGCGGAAAAGAAGGAGACTTCCGATGTTCTTTGAAACGTCGCGTCTTGCGCTGCGCGCCATCAGCCGCAACCTGCTCCGCTCATTCCTCACGGTGCTGGGCGTCGTTATCGGTGTCGCAGCCGTCATCGCCATGGTCACCATCGGCAATGGCACGACGGAACAGGTGAAATCGGAATTATCGCGGCTCGGCACCAACATGTTGTTCGTGCGTCCCGGCCAGTTCGGCCCCGGCCGCGCCAGCACCGAGGCCAAGCGCTTCGATGACCGCGATGTCGAGGCCATCCGCAACCAGATCAGCGGCATACGCGCCGTCGCCCCGCAAAACCGCAGCTCGGCCGCGACAGTCATTTTCGGCGGCAAGAACCACCAGACGAGCGTCATCGGCACCACCAACGACTATCTGATCGCGCAGGACTGGACCATCGCACTCGGACGCGAGTTCCAGCCCGCTGAAGATCGCGGAGGCCAGATCGGCTGCATCATCGGCGAAACGGTGCGGCAGGAATTGTTCGGTGCGGAAAACCCGGTGGGGCAAACGATCCGTGTCAGCAACATCTCCTGCCCTGTCATCGGGGTTCTCGCCAGAAAAGGCCAATCCGGCCTCGGCGACGATCAGGACGACACCATCATCATGCCGCTGAAAATCCACCAGCGGCGCATCGGCGGCACCACCACCATTTCCTCGATCATGGTCTCGGCGCAGGACGGCGTTTCCACCGCCAAGGTGCAGAGCGACCTGCAGAACCTGTTGCGCGAGCGTCGCCGCATCGGCATCGGCCGCGAGGACGATTTCACCGTCAACGACATGACGCAGATCGCCTCGGCCATGACCGGCACGACGACGCTGCTGACCGGGCTTCTCGGTGCAGTCGCAGCGGTCAGCCTTCTGGTCGGCGGCATCGGCATCATGAACATCATGCTGGTCTCGGTGACGGAACGCACCCGCGAAATCGGCATACGGCTCGCCATCGGCGCACTGGAAAAACAGGTGCTGACGCAGTTTCTGGTGGAAGCGGTCATGCTCTCCGCCTTCGGCGGCACCGTCGGCATCCTGACCGGCCTCGGCCTTGCCTATAGCGTCGTCAGCTTTCTCAACGTGCCATTCGTCACCAGCCCGTCGATCATCTTCCTCGCCTTCGCCTTCTCGGCGGCCATCGGGGTGATTTTCGGTTATTTCCCGGCGCGGCGGGCGGCGAGTCTGAGCCCGATAGAGGCGCTACGGCACGAGTGAGCGGCTTCGAACGGGGCAGTTTCGTGGAAGAGCGAGCAAACCTCTCCTCCGTCATCCTCGGGCTTGTCCCGAGGATCTACAAACGTTTCAAGCGATTTGACGGGGATGGATCCTCGGGTCAAGCCCGAGGATGACGTCGAGAGTGCGGTGACGTCACGTACCTAACGAGGTTTTTCCCACAATCGGAGATGGCAGGTGGCCGATCAAACGCTCGCCTCAGCCTCGCGCTGCTTGGCAAGCGCTGCCAGATCGGCAGGCTTCAGCTCAACCGATTCACCGCAACCGCAGGCCGAGGTCTGGTTCGGATTGTTGAAGGTGAAGCCGGAACGCATCTTGGTCACTTCGAAATCCATCTGGGTGCCGAGCAGATAAAGCACGGCGGAGGGCTGAACCCAAACCCTTGCTCCGTCGAATTCGACTAGGTCGTCCTTCGCATCCGCTTCGGTCACGAGGTCGATGGTATATTCCATGCCCGCGCAACCGCCCTTCTTGATGCCGATGCGTACGCCCTTGGCATCCGGTCCGGAATTTTCGACGATTGCTTTAACACGCGAGGCGGCAGCCCCGGTTATGGTCATGATCGCAAAGCCCATGGGCTTAGTCTCCTTCGACAATCGAGTTCAAGGCTCGATGTTTATGGATTTCAATTTAATGGCGCTCGAGAGTGTCATCAAGAGATGACACCAGTCAAAATCAAATCAGTCTCAATACCAGCCGACGGCGACCTGCGCCTCTTCCGACATGCGGTCCGGCGTCCACGGCGGATCGAAGGTCATCGACACGTCAACGCCGGATACACCCTCGACCGCGCCGACGGCATTTTCCACCCAGCCCGGCATTTCGCCCGCCACCGGGCAGCCCGGCGCTGTCAGCGTCATGACGATCTTGACCATCCGGTCGTCTTCGATATCGATCTTGTAGATCAGACCGAGTTCGAAAATGTCGGCCGGAATTTCCGGGTCGTAGACCGTCTTCAGCGCCGAGATCACGTCGTCGCTGAGGCGCGCCAGTTCGTCGGGGGCAATGGAAGACGGCTTTGCCGCTTCTTCGATCGCATCATCTGTCTTTGCAGTAGCTTCGGCAGTCATGGTCTTATCCTCAATCCTGATCTCTTTTATCCTGATATCAGGCGAAAAATTTGCGCGCATAATCCAGCGCCTCGACAAGAGAGTCTACTTCGGCGCGGGTATTGTAAAGGCCGAACGATGCCCGGCATGTGGAGGTGACGCCGAACCGTTTCAAGAGCGGCATGGCGCAATGGGTGCCGGCACGCACGGCTACGCCGCGCCGGTCGATCACCATCGAGACGTCATGGGCATGAATGCCCTCGAGTTCGAAGGAGAAGATGCCGCCCTTATCAGGCGCATTGCCGATGATGCGCAGCGAATTGACCTCGCGCAGCCGCTCGGTGGCGTAAGCTGCAAGATCGGCCTCATGCGCGGCAATCGCGGCACGGCCGAGATTGTCCATATAATCCAGCGCATAACCAAGCCCGATAGCCTGCACGATGGGCGGCGTGCCCGCTTCGAAGCGATGCGGCGGCTCGTTATAGGTGACATTGTCTTCGGAGACGTCGAGGATCATCTCGCCGCCACCCTGGAACGGCCGCATCTCGCTCAAGCGATCAGCCTTGCCGTAAAGCACGCCGATCCCGGAGGGACCGTAAAGCTTGTGGCCGGTCATGACGTACCAGTCGCAGTCGATATCGCGCACGTCGACCGGCATGTGAACCGCGCCCTGACTGCCGTCGACCAGCACCGGGATGCCGCGCTCATGGGCGATGCGGCAGATTTCCTTGACCGGAACGATGGTGCCGAGCGCATTCGACATATGGGTGATGGCGACGAGCTTGGTGCGCTCCGTCAGGCTCTTTTCGAAAGCCTCGATATGGAATGCGCCGTCATCATCGACAGGCACCCAGACCAGCTTGGCGCCCTGCCGCTCGCGAATGAAATGCCATGGCACGATATTGGAGTGGTGCTCCATGATCGAGATGACGATCTCGTCGCCCTCGCCGATCTTTGGCATGCCGTAACCGTAAGCGACCGTATTGATCGCCTCGGTGGAGGATTTGGTGAAGACGATCTCGTCCACCGAACCGGCGTTCAGAAAACGGCGCACCTTTTCGCGCGCCGCCTCATAGGCGTCGGTTGCGGCATTGGAGAGAAAATGCAGGCCACGATGCACATTCGCATATTCGTTGGAATAAGCATGCGAAACGGCATCGATCACCACCTGCGGTTTTTGAGCGGACGCGCCGTTGTCGAGATAGACCAGCGGCTTGCCATAGACCTCGCGCGACAGGATCGGAAAATCCTTCCGCACGGCTTCGACGTCATAAGGGGCCGCGATTGCGGCGCGTTCGCTCTCAGGCATGATGTTCCAGCCAGCCGGAGATGATGGCCTCCAGCGCCTCTACCAGATTTTCTTCTTCCAGTTCCTCGGCAATCTCAGCGACGAAGGCGTTGACGAGCATCGCCCGCGCCTTGGCCCGCGGCACGCCGCGCGCCATCAGGTAATAAAGATGGTTGTCGTCAATATCGGCAACCGTCGCACCGTGACCACACTGCACGTCGTCAGCGAAGATTTCGAGTTCCGGCTTTGCCGAAAACTCGCCGTCGTCGGACATCAGCAGGGTATTGCACGCCATCTTCGCATCGGTCTTCTGGGCATCGGGCGCGACCCGGATCATGCCCTGGAAAATGCCCTTGGCGCGGTCGAACACCACGTTGCGGAAAACTTCCGTCGAAGTCGTGTTCGGCACGTTGTGGCCAAGAACCATCGTCACATCGGTATGGGTTTCGCCACCCAAGAGGTTGACGCCGCGAACGATGAGGTCCGTACCCTCGCCGTCCACGTCAATGCGCAGTTCCTGCCGCACCAGCTTGCCGCCGGCGTTGATGACGAACAGGCGAATCTTGGCGTCCGCACCGATTTTCATGCGCAGCTGGCCAAGATGGATGTCGGCCGCACCCTGTTGCTGCAGGATGATCCACGTCGCTTCCGCGCCGTCTTCGACGACGATGTCGGTGACGGAGGAAACAAAGGCTGCATCGGAAGTCACCGAAAGGTGACGCTCTATAACTGTCGCCTTGGAACCCTTGCCGAAGCGCACCGGAAAGCGGCTGTGAACCTGACCCGCGCCATGAATCGCCTGCAATTCGATCGGCTTTTCAATCTCGGCATCATCAGGAATGTCGAGCGTCAGACCATCGCGCACGAAGCTGCCGTTGATACGGCCGATCGCGTCGTCCTTGCTGGCTTCCGCAAGACCCGCAGCCGCAGAACCGTTCAGAAGGCTCTCGGCGAAGCTGGAGACGCTGATGTCTTCGATCTTGCCGATATTGGCCGTACCGTGCAGCACATAAGCGACCGGCGAACCGGCGACGACAGGCGCAACCTTGTCGATTACCGGCGCGGGCTGATCCTCGGGAACAGCGCGCAGCAGGCTCTTGAGATCGGTATAGTGCCATGCCTCGATGCGGCGGGTCGGAAGACCGCCGGTCTTCAGATCGTCGAACAGCACGTCACGGGCCGCAACCACGGCACCGTCGCCGGGCAATTCGCTGAACTTTGCGGTATAGGCGTCAAACAGCGCGGTTTCCGCTGGCGTCAGCCGATTGGTCGTTTGAATGTTCATGGACATCACCTCCTGGCCCTACTTAGGCCGCTTCACCGATGATGTCGGCGTAACCATTGTTTTCCAGTTCCAGCGCCAGAGCCTTGTCACCCGAACGGATGATCTTGCCCTTGTAGAGAACGTGAACGCTATCAGGCACGATGTAATCGAGCAGGCGCTGATAGTGGGTGATGACGACGGTGGCGCGATCCGGCGACTTCAGCGCGTTGACGCCATCAGCCACGATCTTCAGCGCATCGATGTCGAGGCCGCTATCGGTTTCGTCGAGAACGCAGAGCTTCGGCTCCAGAAGCGCCATCTGCAGGATTTCAGCGCGCTTCTTTTCGCCGCCGGAGAAACCGACGTTGAGCGGACGCTTCAGCATGTCCATGTCGATCTTCAGGTCGCCAGCGGCTTCCTTGACGCGGCGGATGAAGTCCGGCGTCGTCAGCTCGGCTTCGCCGCGCGCCTTGCGCTGCTCGTTCATCGCAACCTTCAGGAACTGCATGGTGGCAACGCCGGGAATTTCGACCGGATACTGGAAGGCAAGGAAAATGCCCTTGGCAGCACGTTCGGCCGCGTCCAGTTCCAGAATGCTTTCGCCGTTATAGAGGATGTCACCGGAGGTGACTTCGTAGTCTTCGCGGCCCGACAGGATGTAGGACAGCGTCGACTTGCCCGAACCGTTCGGCCCCATGATGGCGGCAACTTCACCAGCGGCAACCTTCAGGTTGAGGCCCTTGATGATCTCGGTTTCGGTATCGGCGATCTTTGCGTGCAGGTCGATGATTTCAAGCATGGTTTGGTTCCTGTTCATGGTGCGGTTTCAAGGACCGCCTCGTAGACCCGTCTGTGCGGGTCGCTCTCAATTCTCACATCCGTCATCCTCGGGCTTGACCCGAGGATCCAGTCGGCGGTTGTCTCTGCTCAAGCCAAAGGCTGTGTATCCCCAGGACAAGCCCGAGGATGACGTAGAGCAAGAGTTAACCCACAGACCCTTCCAGCGAAATTCCAATCAGCTTCTGCGCTTCAACCGCAAATTCCATCGGCAGCTGCTGGATGACATCTTTCACGAAGCCGTTGACGATCAGTGCGATCGCCGACTCCTCGGGAATGCCGCGTTGCAGGCAGTAGAACAGCTGGTCTTCGGAAATCTTCGACGTCGTCGCCTCGTGCTCGAAATGAGCGGACGAGTTCTTCGCCTCGATATAGGGCACAGTATGCGCGCCGCACTTGTCGCCGATCAGAAGCGAGTCACACTGCGTGAAGTTGCGTGTGTTGGTCGCCTTGCGGTGGGCCGAAACCTGGCCGCGATAGACGTTTTCCGAGAAACCGGCGGCGATGCCCTTGGCGATGATGCGGCTCGACGTGTTCTTGCCGAGATGGATCATCTTGGTGCCACTGTCGATCTGCTGATGGCCGTTGGAGACCGCGATCGAATAGAATTCGCCACGGCTGTCATCGCCGCGCAGAATGCAGGACGGATATTTCCAGGTGATGGCCGAGCCGGTTTCCACCTGCGTCCACGAAATCTTCGAACGGTCGCCACGGCAATCGCCGCGCTTGGTCACGAAGTTGTAGATGCCGCCCTTGCCGTCCTTGTCGCCGGGATACCAGTTCTGGACGGTCGAATATTTGATTTCGGCATCGTCGAGCGCCACCAGTTCGACAACGGCGGCGTGAAGCTGGTTCTCGTCGCGCTGCGGTGCCGTGCAGCCTTCGAGATAGGAGACGTAGGCACCTTCTTCGGCGATGATCAGCGTGCGCTCGAACTGGCCGGTGTTCTTTTCGTTGATGCGGAAATAGGTGGAAAGCTCCATCGGGCAACGAACGCCCTTCGGCACGAACACGAAGGAACCGTCGGTGAAGACAGCCGAGTTCAGCGTTGCATAGAAATTGTCCGTCTGCGGAACGACCGAGCCGAGATATTTCTTCACCAGATCGGGATATTCGCGAACGGCTTCGGAGATCGACATGAAGATCACGCCGGCCTTGGCCAGTTCCGCCTTGAAGGTGGTAACGACCGAGACGCTGTCAAACACGGCGTCCACAGCCACACGACGGTTTTCCACGCCGGCCAGGATTTCCTGTTCCTTGAGCGGAATGCCGAGCTTCTCATAGACCTTCAGCAACTCGGGATCCACGTCCTCAAGGGACTTCGGGCCGGGCGTGCTTTTCGGTGCGGCATAATAATAGAGATCGTTGAAGTCGATCTTGGGATAGCTGACGCGCGCCCATGTCGGCTCTTCCATCGTCAGCCAGCGCTTGTAAGCCTCAAGACGCCATTCCAGCATCCATTCCGGCTCCTGCTTCTTGGCCGAGATGAAGCGGATCACCTCTTCCGAAAGGCCCTTCGGGGCCTTGTCGACTTCGATTTCGGTTTCGAAGCCGTATTTATACTGGTCCACATCGATCTGGCGAACCTGATCGATCGTTTCCTGAACCGCTGCCATGTCGTTCTCCAATCTCGCCGGAGCCAAGGTCCGGTGGCTTGTCAACGTGTCAGGCGGAAAGCCGCCTTATCCATCTTCGGGCAATTATCCCAGCCCGCATAAACGGGTGGATCTTATACCCATGTAAGTGCGGGATGGCGCTTTTCACACATCCCGGCAAGCGGAAAATTGCTATTCCGCAATTCTTTGCCGCATTTTAAGCGGCCTGACCGGCCAGCCTGCGCCGCCCGGCAATTTTCGTAAAGGCAGCGAGCGTATGCTTGATATCCGCCTCATTAGTCGCGTGGCCAAGAGAAATCCTGAGCGCGCCGAGCTTGGGATCGTGCCCCATCGCCGTCAGCACATGGCTTTCCCCCACCTTGCCGGAAGAGCAGGCCGAACCGGCCGAGAGCGCGATGCCCTCGATATCGAAGGCAATCTGGCCGGTCTCCGCCTTCAAACCGGGCAAGGTGAAAAACGTGGTATTGCCGACACGTCCGACATCCTCGCCGTGAATGATCACGTCAGGCGCAACTGCCCGCATGCCGTCTTCCAGCTTTGCGCGCAACGCCGAAAGACGCACCGTTTCCACTTCGAGCATTTGCGCAGCGATAGCGGCAGCCGCACCGAAACCGATAATCGACAGGGTATTTTCCGTGCCGGAACGATGTCCCTTTTCCTGCCCGCCGCCATGGATCAGCGGCTTCGGCATCATCACTTCGCCGCGCGAGACCAGGGCGCCCGCACCCTTCGGGCCGCCGAGCTTGTGGGACGAGAGGACAAGAAAATCCGCGTCGAGACCGTTGATATCGAGCGGAACGCGGCCAGCGGCCTGCACGGCGTCGACCACCATCAGTCCACCAGCAGCATGCGCAAGCCGCGCTGCCTCCGCCACCGGCTGGAGGATGCCCGTCTCGTTATTGACCAGCATGCAGGCAACCATTGGCAAGCCGGTGGATTTGTCGTGCGAAGACAGCAGCAACTCAAGCGCGGCAAGATCGATGACACCCGCTGACGTAACGGGAATTTCCGTAACGTCAGCCTTGGCGAACCGGCCGCCTTCGCGAAAAGCGGGGTGCTCGATAGCCGAAACGTAAAGACGACCATAGCGCACGGGAGCGCGCCCCATCTTGAATTCAGGCGAAAGCACCAGATTGGCCGCTTCCGTCGCACCGCTGGTGAAGGTGACGTGGGATGCCTGTGCCCCGGCAAGTCCCGCAACCTCGCGGCGGGCCCCCTCGACGGCAGCGCGGGCCGCGCGCCCTTCCCGGTGGACGGAGGACGGGTTGCCGGCAATCTCCAGCGCGGAGACAAGAACGTCCCGCACGGCGGGCAAAAGCGGCGCCGTGGCGTTCCAGTCCATATATGTGCGCATCAAACCCGTCATCGCGGAAAAGCTTCGCTCAATCTTATATGCGCCAAAACGCATTTTTCTTGAAATTACAGTTGCGCTTGCCTTATGACACGACCGAGTGCTTAAGCACACGCAAAGTTTCGAATTATTCTAAACTGCGTTCTAGAAAAGATGACACAGTTCGTCAAGTCTTCTCATCGGAAGAATGCGGTTGGAGAATGAAAAAACACGACCGGAGTACCAATGCCCGAAGTCATTTTTAACGGCCCTGCGGGTCGCCTCGAAGGCCGTTATCAACCCTCCAAGGAAAAGAGCGCACCGATAGCGATCATCCTTCATCCGCACCCGCAGTTCGGCGGCACGATGAACAACCAGATCGTCTATCAGCTCTTCTATCTTTTCCAGAAGCGCGGTTTCACGACGCTCCGGTTCAATTTCCGCTCCATCGGCCGCAGCCAGGGCGAGTTCGACCACGGCGCCGGCGAGCTTTCCGACGCTGCCTCCGCCCTCGACTGGGTGCAGAGCCTGCATCCCGATTCGAAAAGCTGTTGGGTCGCCGGTTATTCCTTCGGCGCCTGGATCGGCATGCAGCTTCTGATGCGCCGCCCGGAAATCGAAGGCTTCATGTCGATTGCGCCGCAGCCCAATACCTACGACTTCTCCTTCCTCGCGCCCTGCCCGTCTTCCGGCCTCATCATCAATGGCGATGCCGACAAGGTCGCGCCTGAGAAGGACGTCAACGGTCTGGTCGAAAAGTTGAAGACCCAGAAGGGCATCCTCATCACCCACCGCATCCTTCCCGGCGCCAACCACTTCTTCAACGGCAAGGTGGATGAGCTGATGGGCGAATGCGAGGACTACCTCGACCGCCGCCTGAACGGCGAACTGGTGCCGGAACCGGCGGCCAAGCGCATTCGGTGATAGGCCGCCGTTTTTCAAGGCAGGTGTTGATCTGACTACAATGGTCGACGGCGGGCGTGGCTCCCCCCCTCTGCCCTGCCGGGCATCTCCCCCTCAAGGGGGGAGATCGGCAAGACGCTTTGTCGGCACTTCATTCTCAACCGTCGAGATGGTCGAGACCTCGCCTCGGGTCGTTCTCCCCCCTTGAGGGGGAGATGCCCGGCAGGGAGAGGGGGGTAAGCCACGCCCGCCGTCGTCTACTATGATCGTTATTACGCCCTCACCAAAACCCCACCCGTCACCGGCTCATTCACGCCCGTCGTGCCGGGATAGGTCAGCGGCAGCCCCTTCAGCGAACGCACGGCGAGATAGGCCCAGGCCTCCGCCTCCATCGCCCCACCATCGAACCCAGCCTCTTCCGCCGCAATCACCCTTGCACCAGACTTTGCGGCAAGGCTCGCAAACTCTTCCATGATCACCGGATTGAGCCGCCCGCCGCCGCAGACCACATAGGTTTTTGCTTCTTCCGGCAGGTAGCTGGCCGATTTGAGGATCGCGGTCCCCGTCAGATGCGACAGCGTGCGCGCGCCGTCGGCAAGCGAGACCTCACCCTTTTGCGGCGGCACGAAATCGCTGCGGTCAAGTGAGCGGCGGATATTGGCCGAGAAGAACGGGCTTTCCATGTAGCGCGTCACCAGCGAGGCAACAACGCTGCCGCCCGCCGCCGTCCTGCCGCCCTTGTCGAAGGCTTTTCCCGTATGCGCTTCGATCCATTGGTCGATCAGCATATTGCCGGGGCCGCTGTCGAAAGCCGCAAGCCGGCCGCCCTCGCCGATATAGGTCAGATTGGATATGCCGCCGATATTGACGAAAACGGCGGGCGTTTCGAAGCCATCGGGCAGATTGGCGGAGAGCGCCATGTGATAGGCGGGAATGAGCGGCGCGCCCTGCCCGCCATGCACCATGTCGTTGGCGCGCATGTCGTAGACCACATCGATGGCGGTTTCTTCAGCCAGAAGCGCACCGTCGCCGATCTGGACGGTCAGCGCCTCATCCGCCCGGTGCAGCACCGTCTGGCCGTGAAAACCGATCACATCGATATCGCTGGGCTGAAGCCGGTGACGGTTGAGGAAGGATTTGACCGCCGCCGCATGGGCAAGCGTCAGCTTGCGTTCCGCCTCCCCCAGGTCACCGGGACGTTCGCGCCGTTCGCGAATGGATTTGGCCGTCGTGAGCGCTTTCTGCCAGATGGTGCGCAGGGCCGGATCGTAGGGAAAATAACCGCTCGGTCCGTGCCGGACGATGCTTTCGCCATCCGTGCGCAAAAGGGCGATATCGATGCCGTCCATCGATGTTCCGCTCATCAGCCCGATCGCTGTTTTGACCTCGCCCACGCGCCGCTCCTTTGCAATATCGAATCATGCCGAAATGAATCGCCGTTATTCATGGCCGAAACGGGTGCACTTTTCAAAAAACAATGGTAAAGCCCCCGGCGTTCATTGGAAGACAATGACGGCAAATATCCAACCAGAAAGAAAAAGGTCATGTCCAGGTTCAAGTCCGATTTCCTCCGCACGCTCGACGAGCGCGGCTTCATTCACCAGATTTCCGACGAGTCGGGTCTCGACGAACTGTTCGCCAAGGAAACCGTGACCGCCTATATCGGCTATGACCCGACGGCTTCGAGTTTGCATGTCGGCCACCTCACCCAGATCATGATGCTGCACTGGATGCAGAAAACCGGCCACCAGCCGATTTCGCTGATGGGCGGCGGCACCGGCATGGTCGGCGATCCTTCCTTCAAGGAAGAGGCCCGCAAGCTGATGACGGTCGACATGATCGAGGACAACATCACCTCGCTCAAGCACGTCTTCGCCAACTACCTCGATTATGATCGCGCCGAGAACCCGGCCTTGATGATCAACAATGCCGACTGGCTGCGCGGGTTGAACTACCTCGAATTCCTGCGCGATGTCGGCCGCCACTTCTCGGTCAACCGCATGCTGTCCTTCGACAGCGTGAAGACGCGCCTCGACCGCGAGCAGTCGCTGTCCTTCCTCGAATTCAACTACATGATCCTGCAGGCCTACGATTTCGTGGAGCTGAACCAGCGCACCGGCTGCCGCCTGCAGATGGGCGGTTCGGACCAGTGGGGTAACATCATCAATGGTATCGATCTCGGTCACCGCATGGGGACGCCGCAGCTCTACGCGTTGACCTCGCCGCTCCTCACCACCTCCTCGGGCGCCAAGATGGGCAAGTCGGCATCGGGTGCCGTCTGGCTCAACAAGGATCTGCTGCCGGTCTACGATTTCTGGCAGTACTGGCGCAACACGGAAGATGCGGACGTCGTTCGCTTCGCGAAACTCTTCACCACGCTGCCGATGGATGAGATCGCCCGTATCGCCGCGCTTGGCGGATCGGAGATCAACGAGGCGAAGAAAATCCTCGCAACGGAAGTGACCGCCATCCTGCATGGCCGCGCCGCAGCCGAAGAAGCTGCCGAAACCGCGCGCAAGACCTTCGAGGAAGGCGCGCTCGCCGAAAACCTGCCCTCCATCGAGGTTCCGGCATCCGAACTCGATGCCGGCGTCGGCGTGCTGTCGCTCATCGTCCGCGCCGGTCTAGCCGGTTCGAACGGCGAGGCCCGCCGCCACGTTCAGGGCGGTGCGGTGAAGATCAACGACAAGAGCGTATCCGACGACCGCCAGATGATCGGTTCCGCCGAAATCACCGGCGATGGCGTCATCAAGCTGTCGGTTGGCAAGAAGAAGCACGTTCTCGTTCGCCCGGCTTAAGAGCCTACGAAAAACATCTTGTCGAGGACTGCGAAAGCGGTCCTCGACGCGCCGATAAGGCCTCCCCCACTTCCGTCATGCCGGACTAGATCCGGCATCCAGCCACGGCGCGTCTGCGCCGTGAAAGGGCTCCCGCGCGATCAAGGACTTGATCGCATGGGCCCCGGATCAGGTCCGGGGTGACGGAGTGCGGGTGCACCCGTTCTCGCCAAACATCCGCTTGCGCCAAGCTTTACGGCGCTCCATTCACTGAAACTCGAAGATTTGCCGGAAGACGCCCGGCGCGATCAGCGACAGCGGGTTTATCGTCAGCTTCGGCTGGTCCGTCTGGCCGGAAAGCTTGAAGGTGATGCCGAGCAATCCGCGATCGCGGCCGTTGCCGAGGAAGATGCCGATGAAGGGCAACTCGCCGAACAGCCGGTTAAGTCCGTAGGCGGGCATGAAGGTGCCGGTCATGTCCATGCGGCCGCTCTGGTCTTTCAGGAGGCCCTGGAACGTCGCGCCGATCTGTTCGCCGCGCACCACCCCGTTTTCCACCGCAACCGAGCCGTTGACGTAAACGAGACGGGCAAAACCGCGCTGGAATTTCTCCGAACTGACATCGATATTGCGGCGAACGGCATTGTTGAGGCTCCTGCCGTCATCACCCGTCGGCGTGGTGACGATATCCTGAAGTTTCGCTTCGTTGACGACGGCGAAATTGCGCAGGTCGAGCGAGCCGCTCCAGTCGCTGCCATTGGCGGTCGTCAAGGCAAGATTGAGAAGGCCGCCGCGAATGCGGGTGTAGATATTGGCGAAACGGGCGAGAGAACCGGCGTCGCTGCTTGTCAGGGTAACGGTTCCCGTCGCGCCGCGATTGGTCGTCTGCGCAACCACTGCCTGCCCATTGCCGGTGACGCCGCGAAAATCAACCGAGCGGACCTTGCCTTCGCGCACGCTGACATCGGCGCTGACATTGGAAAGGACTTCGTCGTTGAAACCGTAGACCTTGTCGAGTTGCGCCTTGATGGCAAGGGAGGGCTGCGAACGCGATGTCCCGTCGCCTCCCCCGGCAGGGCTGCGAAGCTTCGACAAAAGAGGCCGAAGGTCGGCCGATTTCCCGGAAGCGTTGACGGTATATCCATTTTTCGTGGCGGCGACCGCGACGGCGTAATTGTCGGATGGCGACAATTGCATGCGGCTGAGATCGGCCGAAATCAGCCCATTCTTGCTGAAGGTAATATCGCCGGCAGCGCCGAAGCCATCGCCGGTGAGGGAAAAATCGCTGATCGTCGTGCGGCTGCCATCGCCGGTTTCCAGTGTAAAGGCGGCTTTTGCCGGAATACCGATGCCCTTGCTCCAGCCAAGTCCCGGCAGAACGATCGACGCCTTCGCCAGATCGAGCCGGATGGCCTGGTGTTTCATATCCGCGCCATTGATTTCCACAACCGTCGTACCGCCCAGAACCGTGGACAGCTCCGGCGCGAGCTTGGCGACCTGCGTCTCGGTGAGGGTCGCCTTCAGCGACAGCGTCGGAGCAACATCGCTGTTCTTGCGCACAGGCTCCGTCATCTGGATGTCCATCGGCACGTCATCCACCCGGCCCTTGCCCTCAAGCCGGAGCTGCCGGTCGTTGATTGCCATGAAACCGTCGAGGGCGGTCACCTTGCGGCCAGAGAATGGCTTTGTCAGCGACAGGTTCGTCAGATCGAGATCGGCCGTCCATACCGGCGGCGGCGGATTTTGGCTGGAGAGCATGCCGACGGTAAGCTTCGCATTCGCCTTCACGTCACCGGTGAAGTCCTCCGGCTTGAACTGCGTATCCTTGAGTGCATTGATGGGCTTCAGCGTCGCAAGCTCCGCCACGGCATCGGCCGAGCCCG
The DNA here is from genome assembly GCF_000949865.1 of Rhizobium nepotum 39/7. Classification (GTDB taxonomy): domain Bacteria; phylum Pseudomonadota; class Alphaproteobacteria; order Rhizobiales; family Rhizobiaceae; genus Agrobacterium; species Agrobacterium nepotum. Next base: position 180,527 of record NZ_JWJH01000017.1, read on the forward strand.
AAACGTTCAAATCGAGATTTCCCAGCAGGGGCTTGTCATAGACGGAGGAGATGACGAACTGGCTGCCCTCCAGCGCAAGCGACCGGTTGGACGGGAAATAGGATGTCGCGCTTTTGAGATCGACGTCCATGCGAGCACCGACGAGATTGAAATGCGCGTCGACATCGCGCAGCGGCGGAATGTCGCCGGTGGTGTTGAGCCGCGTACCGTCGATATCGAAGCGGATCTGCATTTCGCTCTCGCCGAGCACCAGCGGGCAACCGGGACCGCACATCCGTCCCTGGGGAATGAAGATCGCAATCGAGCCGTTCGTAACGGTGCCGCCATAAAGATTGGACACGACCCAGTCACGCGGCTTGTGCGCCATCCAGAACGGCCAGAGCTGCTTGACCGCCGTGGCCTCCATCTTCGGAATCTGCCCGGCGAAGCTGATTTCAGGCGAACCCTCCCCGAACCGGATTTTCAGCGATCCCGCCATGTCTCCGAGCGGGCCGGTGACATAAAGCGAGGGAACCTCGAGCTGCTTCGTGGCCGCAGTGAATTGCCCGTCCGCCTTCAGGCTGAAAGGAACCGGTTCCTCGCCGGAAGCTTCCGCCGACGCGATCGCATTGTCGATCCGCAGCGAAAGACCGAAACCCTCGTCCGTATCCCTGATTTCGCCGGCGACAGGAATAACCGTCCGCCCGAGGTCGATCCGAGAATTCTCGATCACAAGCGTGCTTTTCTGAAAATCGAAGCGCGCATTGACGGTGCCGGCGGTGAAGGACTGGGCCTCGCCGCCGATGAGAAGCGTTCCGTTGCCCATGCCGACCGAAACTTCCAGCCGTGGCTCGTGCCCTTCCACGGCGCGGCGGGCGAGGATGCTGATGCCGGACTTGACGTTCAACCCTTCATGCAGATTGCCCTGGGGATCGTATTTTTCCAGAAACGGGCCGATATCGAAACCATCTATCCGGGCCTGGAAGCCGTCGATCACCCCGCCGGCCCCCGATGTCTTGAGCGACACGCTGGCGATTTCGCCGTTAAACAGCGTCTCGCCATCGAGCGAATATCCACCCTGCTGGTCGGGGGTCAGCGAAAGTTCGCGCACCTCGATGGTGCGCGGCTTGCCAAGCTCGCCGGGCGGCAGATGAACCGAAACGCTGGAAATATCGATTTCCTCGGTTCCGCTGCTGAGGAACGCCTGGGCGAGCTTGTCGAGCTGCTCGAAGGCCCCCTGCAATTGCTGCGGCACGGCGTCGAGCTTGATACTGGACAGATCGAAACCGTTGCCCTTGGGCAGTAACGCCGTATCGAGTTCCATCCCGTCGGCTTCAAGACTTTGCACCGAGACGCGACCGGTCAGAAGCGCGATCGGGTCAAGCGCCATGCCGATCGCCCGCGCCCGGCTCAAATGCTGGCCGGACTCCTTCTCGATGATATCAACATCCTCCGCCACCAGCGCCAGCCGCAGCCCGGTCGAGAACCTTATGGCCGAAGAACCTATCCGCGCGCTGTAGTGCGGTCCGAGCGCCCTTTCGAGCGCCTGCTGCGCCTGGCTTGAAAGGGCCTTGTCGATCGATCCGGTCTCGACGGAGACGATGATGCCGCCGATCGACAGGAAAGCCAGCACGAAAAGAGCAGCGAAAATCTTGCACAGGGCCCGCACCATGGAGCGCGGCGCCGGGCAATGCACGATGATGGGATTTTCAGTCTGCGCCGAAGGAAGATCATGCAGCGCAATGATATCGCGCTTGCTGAACTTCACCTTTTCACCCCTGACTTCAGCCATACGCCCGTGTTTGCCCCTGAATAGCTGTTGTTTCGCCGCAACACTGGACGACGCCGGTTTCGCTATATATCGAATGTGGCAACTTTCACTCAACATCCCGGCGAAAGAAAGATGGATTATGACAGACCTGACGATTGGCGGCCCGGCTCCTGACTTTACTTTGCCCCGTAACGGTGAAGGAACGGTGACATTGTCCAAACTGCAAGGCAAGACCGTCGTTCTCTATTTCTACCCCAAGGACGATACATCCGGCTGCACTGCGGAAGCGATCGACTTCAGCGCCCTTGGCGGAGAATTCGAGGCCGCCAACACGGTCGTCATCGGCATTTCTCCAGACAGCGTCAAAAGCCACGACAAGTTTGCAGCAAAACACAAGCTCTCCGTCATGCTGGCGGCCGACGAGGAGAAGAAGGTTCTGGAAGCCTACGGCGTCTGGACGGAAAAAAGCATGTATGGCCGGAAATACATGGGTGTGGAACGCACCACCGTCCTCGTCGCTCCGGATGGGAAAATCACGGAGGTCTGGAACAAGGTGAAAGTCGCGGGCCACGCGCAAACCGTTCTCGACGCCGCAAGGAAACTCTGAAAGACGGCCCCGCCGTGACGCCTTCCTTCAAGATCGTCTCCCCGCTCGACCCTCCCCTGCCCGAACGCCGGGCAGGCCGGAAAAACTCGAACTCGTTCCGCGTCAGCAACAGCTGACACCGCTTTCCGGCCAAACACGCCGCCTCCGGCAAAACTTCGTTAACCTTAACGAATTATGATTTCCTTCAGAGCGTCGTGCGTCCATTCGGACAAAGAACGCTCTGAGGTGTTGAATCTACGCATCGTGCTTTGCAAAAATCGGCCAGCCGGAGAGAGATTTTGACTGATACAGCGGAAAACCGGGTATTCGGCAAAAAGCGGCAGCAGCACGTTCTCGTTCTGGCGAGCGGCGACAAGGTCCGGCATATGACGATCCGGCCGTGGATGACGGCTCTTGCCGGCTGCACGATCGGCCTTTTTTCACTCGGTTATCTCGGGGCCACCGGCTATCTGATCCTGCGCGACGACCTGATCGGCGCGACCATGGCGCGCCAGACGCGCATGCAGCATGACTACGAAGACCGTATCGCAGCGCTGAGGGCGCAGGTGGACCGCGTAACCTCGCGGCAATTGCTCGACCAGCAGGTGGTTGAAAAAAAAGTGGAAAAACTGCTGCAACAGCAGGCAGCGCTCACCTCCAGGCACGGGCGCATGAGCGAGCTGCTGGAGCGCGCGGAAAACTCCGGCGTCGCCGCCTCCACGGCCCCGATGCCGACGGCCCCCTCTTCTCTCTCTAATGCGATGGCGCCGGAAAAACGCGCCGATCTGACGGGCGGCCTTGCCGCCATAGAAAATCTGATGACGCCCCGGACACCGCAGCCGGAAAAAGCGGCCGGAACGGACAAGCGGGCGGCCTATGTGCCCGAAAGCGGCGAAACGCCTTCCGACAGGGCCGACCGGGTGTTTTCCAAGGTGACGCTTTCACTGAAGGATATCGAACGCCAGCAAATATCCCGGATATCCAGATTGACCAGCGACGCCGAGGACAAGGCAAGCGCGATGCAGGACATCATCCGGCAGGCGGGCCTGAAAATCGACGAAAGCGGCATTGATGGTACGGGCGGCCCCTATGCGGATCCGCAGCGGAACGACACCGATCCGTTCAATATGTCTTTGACCAATCTCGACAATGCGCTCAACCGGCTGGATGTCGTCAAGGAAACCGCGACCGCCCTGCCCTTCGGCAATCCTGCCCCAGGCCGGGCGATCACCAGCCGATTCGGCAACCGGCTCGACCCGTTCCTCGGAAGGCCCGCCTTGCATACCGGCATCGATTTTCGTGCCGAAACCGGCGCCGACGTCAAGGCGACAGGTGCCGGCAAGGTGACGGTTGCGGAAAATTCCGGCGGCTACGGCAATATGGTCGAGATCGATCACGGCCAGGGCGTATCGACGCGTTTCGGCCATCTCTCGGCCATTCTGGTCAAAGCCGGCGACAAGGTCGAGGCCGGTGACGTCATCGGCCGCGCCGGCAGCACCGGCCGCTCCACCGGTCCGCACGTGCATTACGAGGTGCGCCGCAACGATACGCCGGTTGATCCGATGCGGTTCCTGATCGCCGGGGCGGAGCTTAAAACCTATCTCAAATGACGGTCCGATTTTAACGCTTTTTTTGCCCATTTTACGATAAATCGCCCGAAACCGCGCCGAAGGCTGAAAAGCCTCGCTCGCCCCCCGGCGTATCGCGCGCATTTCCCGTTGTTTCCTTGACTTTCCGGCAATTTGGGCATATCCCCGCGCCAAGTCTTTGCAAGTGTCGTTGCGGCACGCAGGTGTTCTTACCGAACCAGAACGGAAAAAGTTCTTCCTTTGACAACATTCTCTGATCTTGGCCTGAGCCAAAAAGTTCTTTCCGCTATTGCAGATGCCGGCTACACGACGCCGACACCCATTCAGGCCGGCGCTATTCCGCCCGCACTCGAAAAGCGTGATATCTGCGGTATCGCACAGACAGGCACGGGAAAAACCGCGTCCTTCGTTCTGCCGATGCTCACTTTGCTGGAAAAGGGCCGCGCGCGCGCCAGAATGCCGCGCACGCTGATCCTCGAGCCGACCCGCGAACTTGCGGCGCAGGTGGCGGAAAACTTCGAGAAATACGGCAAGAATCACAAGCTGAACGTCGCCCTTCTTATCGGCGGCGTTTCGTTTGAAGACCAGGACCGCAAGCTCGAGCGTGGCGCCGATGTCCTCATCTGCACGCCCGGCCGTCTTCTCGACCATTGCGAGCGCGGCAAGCTCCTGATGAGCGGCGTGGAAATCCTCGTCATCGACGAAGCAGACCGCATGCTGGACATGGGCTTCATTCCCGATATCGAGCGTATCGTGAAAATGATTCCCTTTACCCGGCAAACGCTGTTCTTCTCGGCCACCATGCCGCCGGAAATTCAGAAGCTCGCCGACCGGTTCCTTCAGAACCCCGAGCGTATCGAGGTTGCCAAGCCCTCCTCCACGGCAAAGACGGTTACGCAGCGCATCGTCGCTGCGCACAACAAGGACTATGAGAAGCGCGCCGTCCTGCGCGATCTGGTCCGCGCCGAAGAGGCTGAACTCAAGAACGCGATCATCTTCTGCAATCGCAAGAAGGATGTGGCCGAGCTGTTCCGCTCGCTGGATCGTCACGGCTTCTCCGTCGGCGCATTGCATGGCGACATGGACCAGCGTTCGCGCACCACGATGCTGCAGAATTTCCGCGACGGAAATCTGACGCTGCTGGTCGCCTCCGACGTTGCAGCCCGCGGCCTGGACATTCCCGATGTCAGCCACGTCTTCAACTTCGATGTTCCCATTCATGCCGAAGACTATGTCCACCGCATCGGCCGTACCGGTCGTGCGGGCCGTTCGGGCAAGGCCTTCACCCTCGTCACCAAGAGCGATGCTAAATATCTCGACGCGATCGAAAAGCTGATCACCGAGAAGATCGAGTGGCAGAACGGTGACCTGTCCTCTCTCCCAGCGCCCATGGAAAGCTTTGAGAGCAATTCCCCCCGCCGGGGCACCAAGGAACGCAGTGGCAGAGGCCGCGACAGGAACCGTCGCGATGCGCCCGCATCGCCGGTAGAAATCATCAATCAGGATGCACAATCCACTGTGGATACGGACATCGCGGCTCACGGAGAAGACAAGGTGAAGGCAGAACGCAGACCGGAAAAGACCCCGCGCAATTCCGAGCGCAACAGCCGGAGCCTGAATTCGCAGCACGCCAATGACGACAACCGCGACCGCCGCCGCCATTATCGCGACCATGACGATGGCCCGACCCCCGTCGGTTTCGGCGACGACATTCCCGCATTCATGCTGATCGTGGCAAACGCCAAGGCCTGAGCCCAAAGGGCTATCGCAGGAACGGAAAGCATGACGCCGACCATCAAGCCAGGACTGAATTTTCCGGGCGTCGGCGTTGGCCTTGCGATATTACGTGAGGGCCGCCTGCTTTTGTGCCGGCGCATGAAAGCGCCGGAAGCCGGGTACTGGAGTATTCCGGGCGGCAAGGTCGATCACCTCGAACCCTCCCTCGCCGCCGCACGGCGCGAGGCCGAAGAAGAGACCGGGCTGACAATCGGCAAGGTCGAATTTCTCTGTCACAGCGAATATATCGATCCGGAAGACCGTCACCATTGGGTCTCCCTGATATTCGTCACCCGCAACACGCAGGGTGAGCCGGCTCTGACCGAGCCGGACACGCTTTCCGACATCGGCTGGTTCGACCCCGATGCCCTTCCCGAACCGCTTTCCGCCTTTGCAAAAGACGCGCTTGCCGCGCTGGTGAAGTAAAGCCGAATAACGGCTGGACGCCTGCCTTTGCCGAAAGGCTTCAGGCTTCCCGGCGACCTTCCAGAGAGCCTTGAGACAAGTCAAAGACGAGGCAGGCCTGCGGTAGACGCATTCCTTGCGCACCATTTCTTTTCAAAAAATGCAATAATGAAGGAATGTCTTTGCGCGGGGATTTTCAAATTCAATTTTAAATTGCTCAAATTAGCATCATGTAAAAAACCGCCCCGGTTGCCCGAAGCGGTTTGTACGTAATAAAAAAAATAGAATATAGAGTGTAATATAGTCTGGCAGTGCTTATGATCGGAACACCTTCCGAGGCCTTTTAGAGCCAATTTCAGTCGTCCCCTGAAACACGTATATCTAAGCTAATCATTTACTTTCCGTCAAGCAAATCTTCTCGCAAATGCGAAAAAAACATGGCAAGAAACAGAGGATAGTCAGGGAAACATGTATATTCCCTTTTAATATCAATAAATTATGTGAGTGAAAATAAAATGTGCATTTTATTGGGGTGCACTATAAAAAGCAAACTTGAAAAATCGCCCTTCATAAACTGTGCTTATACGCACCACATGTTACAGCTTTATAAAGTAAAGGTCGTCTAGACCACCGCGAGAAATACTTCATCGCTCGCGCGGCGCCACGCGCAAATTGTCGACCCTTGAAAAATAAGTCTCGGCTGAAAATAGTCTCGCCCAATTATGCTGACGACAACAACCATAACGTGTTGCGGTAGCCTTTCGCTTCAAATCGGACATTTTGCGATCAAAACCGCCACCTTGCGAACCGGGATATGCGATTATGATGGGTACCGGTGATTTTTCCTTTGGAAAACCGGTTGTTGCCGATAAACATCAAGCCGGGACAACAGGATTTCGATCACGTCATGCTTTCACTTCGCCTGCTAACGATTATCGCCGGTTTTGCCTTTGCGGGCTCAGCAAGTGCGGCGTCGATCGGCATCGTTGCTCCTCAGAACGGTCCTTACGAGCTTCTGGGACAGCAGGTGCGGCAGGGCGCGAAGGCCGCCGCCGCCAAGCTCGGGCTGGACGTCGTCGAAATCCATGAAAGCTGCGAAGACGGCAGCGGCGGCGCGATCGCCGATGGCCTCGTGGCCGCCAAGGTCAGTGCGGCAATCGGTTTTTTGTGCACTGAAACGCTTCAGGGCGTTCTGCCGCCGCTGAAGGCAGCCGCCATTCCGGCAATCACGCTTTCCAGCCGCGCGCCGATCCTGATGGAAGACGCCCTGAAATACGGTTGGCCGCTTTTCCGCCTCGCCGCTTCGGATAAGGCCGAATCGGACAGGGCCGCGGAAATTATCCTGCGCGACTGGAAAGGGCATTCCATCGGCCTGGTGGATGACGGCACGATCTACAGCCGCGAGCTGATCGACCGCATTCGCTCGACGCTGGAGGAAAACGGGCTGAAACCCACCTTTGCCGATACGATACGCCCCGGCCAGGAACAGCAGGTGGCGCTTGTGCGTCGGCTAGCGAGAACCGGTATCACCCACGTCTTCATCGGCGCGGAACGCAACGACGTCGCCATCGTGGCGAGAGACGCCGGCTCCGAAAACATTCCCCTCACCATCATGGGCGGCGACGCCATGAATGCGGCGAACAACCCCGTGCCACTTGCAGCGAACGTGCTCGCGATCACGCGTCAGGCCTATGACACGCTGCCATCGGCGCAAGCCGTCTCTCAAGAATTGCGCGCCGCCAATATCGAACCGGAAGGCTATACCCTGCCCGCCTATGCGGCTACGGAATTGACTGCGGCGCTCGCCGAAGCGGCACAATCACAGGGGAAACCCGCGCCGGAGATACTGGCAAGCGGCACCGCCTTCAAAACCGTGATCGGCGATCTCGCTTTCAGCCCTGCGCAAGAACTTGTCGACAATCCCTATCGGCTGCAGCGCTGGAACGGCCAGCGCTTCGAACCGGCGGACAAGGCCGAAAGACAATAGGGTGAAGCCGGGACGCCTCAAAATTCAATGAACCCGGCCGAAAACCGCCGGCAACCGCGCCGCAAGCCGTTTCAAACCCCGATACTTGGTGCTAAAGGCAGCTTACGCAACGCGTCGAGAGGAGTTTGCCCCATGTCCCTGCCCATCCGGATAGCACCGTCCATTCTGGCGTCCAATTTCGCCAAGCTGGGACAGGAAGTCGCCGATGTCACGGAAGCGGGCGCGGACTGGATCCATCTCGATGTGATGGACGGTCATTTTGTGCCCAACATCTCCTTCGGTCCTGACGTCATCAAGGCGCTCCGTCCGCACAGCAATGCCTTTTTCGACTGCCATCTGATGATTGCCCCCGCCGATCCCTATCTCGAAGCCTTCGCCAAGGCGGGCTGCGACGGGATCACTGTGCATGCGGAAGCCGGGCCTCACCTGCATCGTTCGCTCCAGACGATCCGCACGCTCGGCAGGAAGGCCGGTGTAACGCTCAATCCCGCAACGCCGCTTTCCGTCATCGAAAACGTACTTGATGATGTCGATCTCGTCCTGATCATGAGCGTCAATCCCGGCTTTGGCGGCCAGAAATTCATTCCGGCCATGCTCGACAAGATCCGCGCGGCGAAAGCGATGATTGGCGACCGGCCGATCGAACTTGAAGTGGACGGCGGCGTAACGGCGGAAACCGCCGGCGCCATCGTCGCGGCCGGTGCCAACGCACTGGTGGCCGGCTCGGCCGTCTTCAAGGGTGATGGCGTTGCGGACTATCGCAAGACGGTCTCACTCTTGCGCTCGGTGTCGGAAGCCGCCCGGTCCTGACCCGTAGCCGAAAATGGATACGCCGCGAGCAAGACTACGGGGCGTTTGGGTGGGGGCTTAGATGAACGGTGACAGGCAGAATTTCCGCCAAGCAATCTCGGCAGGGCTGTTTTCGTTCCTCGCCCCGCTCGTCTGGGCCGTCATCTCGGCGGCCACCGCCATCCTCGGCCTCTATCTCCGCAACCGGCTGGAAACCGACCATGCCGCCGGCATCGCGGTGCTGTTCTTCTGCGGCGGGCTCCTCGGCTGGCCACTCGCCATGGCCGCGCTGCGCTTCCTTCCGGTTTCCGCCGGCCTGCCGCTGCGTTTTGTGGCAAGCTGTCTCGCCATCGCTTTTTTTACCGTTGCAGTCACGGCAGCGTTCTTCGCGTTCCAGTACCGCATGTTTTATGCGCAGTGGCACGCGCCGGCGTTTTCCCGCATCTGGTTTTTTCAGCAGTTCTTCACCTCGCTCGGCGCGGTCTACCAGTTCTGCATTCTCGGCCTCGGTCTCTATTTTCCGTTAGCCGCCGTTCCGCTGGCGCTCGCAGGCGTAATCCTTTGCAGGCGGGCGCATGGAGCGCCGTGCGTCCGTTCGGATGCATAAAAGCCGCTCCAACGCTTTGAATATGCGCATCGGGCCGATACGCGGGCTTCATAGTCGATTGAGATTACCGGAACACTTTGCTAAACGGGCAGCAAAGCTCCTGCGCCAAGCCAAATTCTTCCACTAAGCCGGCCCTCCACTAAGCCAGCCCTCCACTAAGAAAGTCATTGCCATGATCCCTCGTTACTCCCGGCCGGAAATGGTCGCCATCTGGTCGCCGGAAACAAAATTCCGCATCTGGTTCGAGATCGAGGCGCATGCCTGTGACGCGCTGGCCGAACTCGGCGTCATCCCGAAATCGGCCGCCCAGACAATCTGGGAAAAGGGCGGCAGCGCGACTTTCGACGTCGCCCGCATCGATGAGATCGAGGCCGTGACCAAGCATGACGTCATCGCCTTCCTCACCCACCTTGCCGAATTCGTCGGTCCCGACAGCCGCTTCATCCATCAGGGCATGACCTCGTCCGACGTGCTGGACACCACCCTCAACATCCAGCTCGTGCGCGCCGCCGACCTGCTGCTTGCCGATATGGACCGCGTGCTTGCGGCTCTCAAGACGCGCGCCTTCGAACACAAGGACACGGTACGCATCGGCCGCAGCCACGGCATCCATGCCGAGCCGACGACGATGGGCCTCACCTTCGCGCGCTTTTATGCCGAGATGCACCGTAACCGCGAGCGTCTCGTCAATGCGCGCGCCGAAATCGCCACCGGCGCGATCTCCGGTGCTGTCGGAACCTTCGCCAATATCGATCCCCGCGTCGAGGAACATGTCTGCGCCAAGCTAGGCCTGACACCAGAGCCGGTCTCCACGCAGGTCATCCCGCGTGACCGTCACGCCATGTTCTTCGCCGTCCTCGGCGTCATCGCCTCGTCGATCGAAAACGTCGCCATCGAAATCCGTCACATGCAGCGCACCGAGGTTCTGGAAGCGGAAGAGTTCTTCTCTCCCGGCCAGAAGGGTTCTTCGGCCATGCCGCACAAGCGCAATCCGGTTCTGACCGAAAATCTCACGGGCCTTGCCCGTCTGGTGCGCATGTCGGTGGTGCCCGCGCTTGAAAACGTGGCGCTCTGGCACGAGCGCGACATCAGCCACTCCTCCGTGGAGCGCGCCATTGGTCCCGACACGACAGTCACGCTCGATTTCGCGCTGAACCGCCTGGCCGGCGTTATCGAGAAGCTGGTAATCTATCCCGACAACATGCTGAAGAACATGAACAAGTTCCGCGGCCTCGTGCATTCGCAGCGCGTTCTGCTGGCGCTGACGCAGGCTGGCGTTTCCCGCGAGGACGCCTACCGTCTGGTACAGCGCAATGCCATGCGGGTCTGGGAACAGGGTGCCGATTTCCTTGAGGAACTGCTGGGCGACGAAGAAGTGCGCGCCGCCCTTCCCGAAGACGTCATCCGCGAAAAATTCGACCTCGGTTACCACACCAAGCATGTCGACACGATTTTCGCCCGCGTCTTCGGCAAGGCCTGAGGCAAGGCTGGTTAAGTTAATGCCGCCGCGACCTTGATCGCGACGGCATGAAACCACAGATATGGGCCCATGAAAGTTTCAGAAGCAGATATTCTCATCGTACCGGGTTACACCAACTCCGGCCCAGACCACTGGCAGACCCGCTGGGAGCGCAAGCTTTCCACCGCGCGCCGGGTCGAGCAGGCGGAATGGACAAAACCGGTGAAGCACGATTGGGTGGCGCGGCTGGTGGAAGAGGTCAACGCCTCGACCAAGCCCGTGGTCATCGTCGCGCATTCGCTGGGCGTGCCGACCCTGATCCACGCCCTTCCGGAGATCGGCAAGAAGGTTGCAGGCGCGCTGCTGGTCGCACCGCCGGATGTCGCCAATCCCGATATCCGCCCGAAACATCTGATGACCTTCGGGCCTTATCCGCGCGATCCGTTGCCGTTTCCGGCGATCACCATCGCCAGCCGCAACGATCCCTTCGGCACCTACGAGCATGCCGACGATATCGCCGCCGCCTGGGGTTCGCAGCTGGTCGATGCCGGCATGTCCGGCCATATCAACGCCGAGTCCGGCCATGGCCCATGGCCCGAAGGCAGCATGGTGTTCGCCCAGTTCCTGAGCCGCCTGAAAGCGAACGAACCCTGACGATTGCGGCCGCGCAAGGTCCGTATCGCACCCGGCCGGTCACGTCGGTGGTTTTCCGGCCGGGCAACATTCTCCGGCCCGACACAAGAATTGAAGGGAAGATATGCGAGCCGCATTGTAGAATGCACTCTTTTCCTTTATGGGACCGCTCAAAGATACAAACGCAACGCCACCAGAATCGGCGTCAACCAAGAGACCTGCCATCATGAACCGTCGCCGCCGTATTTACGAAGGCAAGGCCAAGATCCTCTATGAAGGTCCGGAGCCAGGCACGCTTATCCAGTTCTTCAAGGACGATGCGACTGCCTTCAACAAAAAGAAACATGAAGTCATCGACGGCAAAGGTGTGCTGAACAACCGTATTTGCGAATATGTCTTCACGCATCTGAACAAGATCGGCATTCCGACGCACTTCATCCGCCGCCTCAACATGCGCGAGCAGTTGATCAAGGAAGTGGAGATGATCCCGCTTGAGATCGTCGTGCGCAATGTCGCCGCAGGCTCGCTGTCCAAGCGCCTCGGCATTGATGAAGGCGTGGTTCTGCCGCGCTCCATCATCGAGTTCTATTACAAGTCCGACGAACTCGAAGACCCGATGGTCTCCGAAGAGCACATCACGGCCTTCGGCTGGGCAAACCCTGCCGAGCTTGACGACATCATGGCGCTCGCCATCCGCGTCAACGACTTCCTGTCCGGCCTGTTCCTGGGCGTCGGCATCCAGCTCGTCGATTTCAAGATCGAATGCGGCCGCCTGTTCGAAGGCGACATGATGCGCATCATCCTCGCCGACGAGATTTCGCCCGACAGCTGCCGCCTCTGGGACATCGAGACCCAGAAAAAGATGGACAAGGACCTGTTCCGCCGCGATATGGGCGGGCTTGTGGAAGCCTATTCCGAAGTGGCGCGCCGTCTCGGCATCATCAATGAAAACGAACCGATCCGCGGCACCGGCCCTGTCCTGGTAAAGTAATATCGGCCTCGTGAAATAATATCGGCCTAGCAAGGTAAAATCAGGAGAAGATCAGGTGATCAAGGCACGGGTGACTGTTACGCTGAAGAACGGCGTTCTCGATCCGCAGGGCAAGGCAATTGAAGGCGCGCTCGGCAGCCTCGGTTTCGGTGGCGTCGGCCATGTCCGTCAGGGCAAGGTCTTCGATCTGGAACTGGAAGGCGCCGACAAGGCCAAAGCCGAGACCGACCTGAAGGCGATGTGTGAAAAACTCTTGGCCAATACGGTCATCGAAAACTACTCTATCGCCATTCTCTAAAAGCCGCAGGAGCCGCCGACCATGAAATCCGCCGTCGTCCAACTTCCCGGCCTCAACCGCGATCGCGACATGATCGCGGCGCTCACGAAAATCTCCGGCAAGGCGCCCGTCACCATCTGGCAGACGGAAACAGACATTCCGGACGTCGACCTGATCGTCATTCCCGGCGGCTTTTCCTACGGTGACTACCTGCGTTGCGGCGCGATTGCCGCACGCATGCCGGTCATGCAGGCCATCCGCGAAAAGGCTGAACAGGGCGTCAAGGTTCTGGGCGTGTGCAACGGCTTCCAGATATTGGTCGAAGCGGGCATGCTGCCGGGCGCGCTGATGCGCAACGCCTCACTGAAATTCGTCTGCCGTGAAGTGAAGCTCGAAGTCGTCAACAACGACACCGAATTCACCCGCGCCTATGACAAGGGCCAGGTGCTGCGCTGCCCCGTCGCCCACCACGACGGCAATTATTTCCTCGATACGGATGAGCTTAAGTCCGTCGAAGACAACGGCCAGGTCGTTTTCCGTTATGCCGATGGAACCAACCCCAACGGCTCGATGAACGACATTGCCGGCGTCATCAACGCGAAGGGCAACGTGCTCGGCATGATGCCGCATCCGGAAAACCTGATCGAAGCCGCCCATGGCGGCAATGACGGCCGCGGCCTCTTCGCCTCGGCGCTCGGCGTCATCGCAGCCTGACAAGCGGGCGGGCCACCCGCCTGCCCTCTTCCCGATGCCACTTTCCCCGGCTCCAGTTTTTGGCCTTTATTTTGGATGACGCGATGAACCGCCTGCTCCGTTCCCACGCCCCGAAGGCCGCTGGATTGCTTCTTGCCGCAGCTGCGCTTGCCGCGTGCCAGCCAAAGCCGCAACCGGTATCGTCCTCCGCATCCCGTGCGGCATTGCCAACCATGGAGCGGGTGGCGCTCGGCGCCAATGCCTGCTGGTTCAAATCCGGCGATCCGGCCTTCAAGGCCTATCGCCTGGCGCCCGAACTCAACTCCTTCTCCGGCCGCCCGCGCATTCTGCTCGTGCCGCGCAACAGCCCGGAATCGCGCCCGATGCTGGTCGTTCAGGCCGAAGGCAACCCGGCAAAGCTCGACGCTTTCGGACCCGTAATGAACGAGACCCTTTCCGGCCGCATCGCCACCGATGTCAAACGCTGGGCGAATGGCGGCAAGGGCTGCTGATCTAGCGGCCTTCACACGCTCACGCAAAAATTACGACAAGGCTCTTCCCACACGCGACGTCATCCAAGGGCTTGTCCCAAGATGACGACGGTTGGAGCGAGCCATTCGCCAACACTCTGAAGCTCCAGATACAAAAAGACCCGCCGACGCCGGTTGGGACTGGCGTGGCGGGCCTGCCGAATGGCTATTCAGGCACCGGGGAAAGAAGGCACCGCTCTCCGGCAGAAAATCAAAGCGGCCGCGTCGGCCACGAGAAGAGCTGCGACTTTGCGACCTCCTTCAAGGCCTCGTCGCGCGTGATGCCGATATCCTCCAGAAGATCGTCGGAGAGTTCCCGCAGGGCCAACCGCCCCTGGCGTTTCGCGTGCCAATAGGACAAGCCGGCAATCAGGCGACCAATAAGCGTGTGAGCGATTTCAGCCGGATACGGCGCCGGTGCGACCATGTCGCCGGCATCGCGGAACACGCGTTCCCGTTCGTAGCCGTCAGGATAGAGTGTATCCGCTGTCGAAAGGTATTGATCTAGCTTGCGCATATTGCACCTATTGTCTCCGTTCGTTTAGTCTCATTTAATGCAGCCAATAAATACAATTGACGCGGATACAGATACAATGCATAAATTGTCACCATGACAAATTGGCTTCCTGACATTACCGAGGGCATTGGACCCATCTACCTTCGTCTCGCAGACAGTATCGAAGGTGCGATTTCGGATGGCGTTCTGCAGGCCGGCTCGAAATTACCGCCTCAGCGCAATCTCGCCTATGACCTCGGCGTGACGATCGGCACAATCAGCCGGGCCTATGCGCTTATTCACGAACGAGGCCTCGTCAGCGGCGAAGTCGGGCGTGGCACCTATGTCAATGAGCGCAAGACCCCTGCCCCGTCGTCGCGCGTGGAACCGGCAGCGGCGGCGTTCGGCGGTACACGGCATTCGGTCGACACCAGCGCCGAGTTTCGCCTGAACACCACCGCTGCACCCGATGTCGGCCAGAGCACGCTGATTACGCGACACATCGAAGCCGTCACCCGAGACCATCCTTTCGAAGTCACCAACTACACCCGCACGCTTCCAGACAGCTGGTGCATGGCGGGCGTTCGTTGGCTTTCCCAGAATGGCTGGTCGCCCAAACCGGAAAACATCGTTTCAACGCTCGGCGCCCATGCGGCTGTGATGAGTGTGGTAACGGCGATGACGGCGCCGGGGGACCGCATCGTTTTCGAGCCCCTCACCTATTCCCATATCAGCCGCAGCGCCGCACTCGCCGGACGGCGGGTAACGCTGGTTGAGGCGGATGAGAAGGGTATTGTCCCTGATGATTTCGAGCGCGTCTGCGCCCAGCAGCACCCCAAGATGATCTTCCTGATGTCGGCGGGCCAGAACCCGACCTGCGCCACCCTGCCCGAGGAGCGGCGGCGCGCAATCGCCGATATCGCCCGCAGATATGGCGTATGGATCGTAGAGGACAATCTCTATGGCGCCATGACCCGCGAGGCCATCCCGCTCATTGCGGAATTCGCGCCCGATATCACCTTCGTCGTCGGCGGCCTGTCCAAATCCGTTTCCGCCGGCGTCCGGGGCGGCTGGGTCGCCTGCCCGGCACAGTTCTCCTCGAGGATACGCATTTCGCATTCGATGATAACCGGCGGCTTGCCCTTCATGCTGGCCGAACTGAATGCGCGGCTCGTCAACAGCGGCGACGCCGATGACATTCGCAAGGATTGCATTGCCGAAATCAACCAGCGCGAGGCGATCGCCAGACGCGTCTTTGCCGGGCTGGAATTCAATTCTCTGCCGGATATCGCCTTCATGTGGCTGCGGCTGCCCGAACCCTGGCTATCCGGCACCTTCCGCAATGCCGCCATGAAGGAAGGCGTGCTGATCGACGACGAGGACGAGTTCAAGGCCGGGCGCACGGAGAAGGTTTTCCACCGTGTCCGCATCAGCTTTTCCGGGCCTCCCAAACGCGAGGAACTGACGCATGCCTTCGGCATCCTGCGCAATTTGCTGGATAACGGTTCGGCCGGCTATGAAAGCGAAGCGTGACCAACGCCGGGAACGAGTCTTTCCTGCAACATGGCGTCTAATTCAGTAACTGATTATTTACCGAGCCGACAAATCTGCCATCCTTTCCATACTGTTTCGGAGTGGAGAATGATTCGATGGCAGCATTCGTTTCCATATCCGCCAGGACGTCTTTCGTTCTGGCAATGCTTGTTGCAGCATTCGCGTTGACTGACATGACACCGGCCGCCGCTGCGGATGGCACGGTATTCGATGAATTGCGTTTCGGCGTCACCACCTCTTTGACCGGTCGCGACGACGGCGGCGAAAATGGCGTATTTCCCGCCTTCACCGCCTATTTCGACCCTTTCGCGAGCGCATCGGCCGTCACCTTCGGCGAAAAACTCGCCCGGCCGCGCCTGCATCTGGGTGCGGAAATCGGCACCGAGGGAGCCGCAACCACCATTTACGGGGGCGTGAACTGGACCTTCGATCTCAATCCGAAGATTTTCGTCGATCTGGGTTTCGGCGGCCTGTGGCATGACGGCAGGCTGAGAAACGGCCCGGGTGAAACCGGTGCCGAATTTGGCTGCCGTGCGCTTTTTCATGAATATGCCGCCATCGGATATCGCTTCGACAACAACTGGAATATTTCGACCCAGATCGAACATGCGTCCCACGCCAATCTTTGCGACGGCCCCAATGACGGGTTGACGCGTGTGGGACTTATGGTTGGCTACAAGTTCTGAATAAGCCAAGAAAGCAGCGTTTTGCCGGCAAAGCGGCGCATTTTCCTGTCGCACGGATGCGCCTCTTGCGCTAAAGAACCGGAAACTTTCCTCGGCTCGAACCGCGTGAGACCTATGTCTATCTCAAATTCCATCAAGATCACCCCGGAACTCGTTGCATCCCACGGGCTGAAGCCCGACGAATACCAGCGTATCCTCGACCTGATCGGACGGGAGCCGAGCTTTACCGAGCTTGGCATTTTCTCGGCCATGTGGAACGAGCATTGCTCCTACAAGTCTTCCAAGAAGTGGCTGAAGACCCTGCCGACGACCGGACCGCGCGTCATTCAGGGTCCCGGCGAAAATGCCGGTGTGGTGGATATCGACGATGGCGACTGCGTCGTCTTCAAGATGGAGAGCCACAACCATCCGTCCTACATCGAGCCCTATCAGGGTGCGGCAACCGGCGTCGGCGGCATCCTGCGCGATGTCTTCACCATGGGCGCACGCCCGATCGCAGCCATGAATGCGCTGCGTTTCGGCGCACCCGACCATCCGAAGACCCGCCACCTCGTTGCTGGCGTCGTCGCCGGTGTCGGCGGTTACGGCAACTCCTTCGGCGTGCCGACCGTCGGCGGCGAAGTGGAATTCGATCCGCGCTATAACGGCAACATCCTCGTCAACGCCTTTGCCGCCGGTCTTGCCAAGTCCGATGCGATCTTCCTGTCGGAAGCAAAAGGCGTCGGCCTGCCGGTGGTCTATCTCGGCGCAAAGACCGGCCGCGACGGCGTCGGCGGCGCGACCATGGCGTCTGCCGAATTCGACGAGTCCATCGAGGAAAAGCGCCCGACCGTTCAGGTCGGCGACCCTTTCACCGAAAAGTGCCTGCTGGAAGCCTGCCTCGAACTGATGAAGACCGGCGCGGTCATCGCCATTCAGGACATGGGTGCGGCCGGTCTTACCTGCTCGGCCGTCGAAATGGGCGCCAAGGGCGATCTCGGCATCGAACTCGATCTTAACGCCGTGCCGGTGCGCGAGGAGCGCATGACGGCTTACGAAATGATGCTGTCGGAAAGCCAGGAGCGCATGCTCATGGTGCTTGAACCCTCTAAGGAAGAGGTCGCCAAGGCGATCTTCGTCAAATGGGGGCTGGATTTCGCCATTGTCGGCAAGACCACCGACGACCTGCGTTTCCGCGTGCTGCACAATGGCGAGGAAGTCGCCAACCTGCCGATCAAAGATCTCGGCGATCAGGCTCCGGAATATGACCGCCCGTGGACGCCCGCCAAGGTTCAGGCGCCGCTTTCGGAAAACGACATTCCTTCGGCCGATATTGCCGATGCGCTGGTTTCGCTTCTCGGTTCGGCCAACAATTCCTCGCGCCGCTGGGTCTATGAGCAATATGACACGCTGATCCAGGGCAACTCCCTGCAGCTTCCGGGCGGCGATGCCGGCGTGGTTCGTGTCGAAGGCCATGACAAGAAGGCGCTCGCCTTCTCCTCCGACGTGACGCCGCGTTATGTCGAGGCTGATGCCTTCGAAGGCGGCAAGCAGGCCGTGGCCGAATGCTGGCGCAACATCACCGCAACCGGCGCCCTGCCGCTGGCGGCCACCGACAACCTCAACTTCGGCAATCCCGAAAAGCCTGAGATCATGAGCCAGCTCGTCCATGCCATCAAGGGCATCGGCGAAGCCTGCCGCGTGCTGGAATTCCCGATCGTTTCCGGCAACGTGTCGCTCTACAACGAGACCAACGGTCAGGCGATCCTGCCCACACCCACCATCGGCGGCGTTGGCCTGCTGAAGGACTGGAGCCGCATGGCCCGCATCCGCTTTGCCGCCGCCGACGAGGTGGTGCTGCTGGCCGGTGCGCCTGCTGGTCTCGGCACCCACATCGCCCAGTCCGTTTACATGCGTGACATCCATAACCGCATCGATGGCCCGGCACCGCATGTCGATCTGGCTGCTGAAAAGAAAAACGGCGATTTCGTCCGTTCGCTCATCATTGATGGTCTTGCGACAGCCGTTCACGATTGCTCCTCGGGCGGTCTGGCACTTGCGGTTGCCGAAATGGCGATTTCGTCCGGCATCGGCGCAACGATCGATGCGGTTGAAGGCCACAATCCGGTCCTCACCTTCTATGGCGAAGATCAGGGCCGTTACGTCCTGACCGTCAAGAAAAGTGATCTCGAAAAGGTGCAGGCGGCGGCAAAGGTGGCGGGCGTTTCCTGCCCCGCAATCGGCGTCACCGGTGGCGTCAGCGTAAAGCTGGGCACGGCGCGGGCCGTGGAGATTAAAGAATTGCACTTGGCCTATGAATCGTGGTTCCCTCAATTCATGGACGGCGAAACTTTGATCGCCGCAGAATGAACTAAGGAGAAACATCATGCCCATGAAACCCGGCGACATTGAAGACATGATTAAGGCGGGAATTCCCGGGGCAAAGGTCACGATCCGCGATCTGGCCGGTGATGGCGATCATTACGCGGCGGAAGTCGTCGCGGATGCGTTCAAGGGCAAGACCCGTGTGCAGCAGCACCAGATGGTCTATGACGCGCTACAGGGCAATATGGGCGGTGTTCTGCACGCCCTTGCCCTGCAGACCTCGGCTCCTGAATGACCGCACCGGTCAATGCGGCTCCGGCGGGACGGTTTCACTGTCCTGGCCGCGACAACGCATGAAGGCCACGAATAAAAACGCCCGCGTGACAACCTCACGCGGGCCTTTTTATGTCCGGTAGAATGGCCGCGCCACTTACAAAACGGGCGGGCTCTGCGAATCCAGATCGGCAAAGGATGCGGCCGGCAAAGGCCCTGATGTCAGCAGGGTGAAGTCGTAACCGGACTTGCGATCCGGCCCCAGAACATATTGCCGGTGCATGCGCAGGAAATTGCGCTTGTTCTTTTTATAGCGTTCCGGCGAAAGCGAATGCTTGAAGCGGATCGGCACGATTTTCGGCTGCGGCGCATCCTTATGACCGGTAAGCGCCACGGTGTTGCACCGGTAAAGGTGGATCGGATCCGTCAGGCACTGAATATCGAACCATGTCACTTCAGGGTGACGCGCAATCGTACCGATGCTCTTTCGCAGCCTGTCTGCACTCGACAGCAACGCACATTGCAACGCCGCACCACCCAGTGTCGCAAAGGACAAATTCCTGCCATTGAGAGCATCTGGCCGCAGTTCCAGCACGCGGCCGATCACGGCGAGCCCCAGGCTGGCCCCCATGCTGTGCGACACGACCAGAACCTCCTCCGAGGGCTGCTCCAGCGCCTTGAGAACGAGGGCCGCCTTCTCTTCGATCCAGTCGCGGGCAATCGGCTCATCGCGCCCGACGGCCAGCGCAAAGCGCCAGTCGGCATAAAGATGCAGCGTATGAAACCGCTCGGCGAAGGGCAGAAACCCCTTCACGAAGAACAGCACGGCAGCGGGCACGCTGATCGCAAGCAGCCAGAGGGAGAGACCGAAAAGGAAAGGCGAAAGCGCAATCCCCAGCGCAAACGCGAAACCCACAAGCATCAGCAGGAATGGGAAGATGAAAAACAGGCCGAAACGCCAGGCATGGCGTAGATAACGCCCGGCACCACCCTCCGCAACGATGCCGGCTGCGGCCCCAAAGCCCAGCGCGATCTGCCGCCAGAGCGGCGCATTCCGCAATTGCGAAATGACCGCATTATGGTCGTAGACGACGATCATGGAGCGGGTCCGCCAGTCGCCAGCCGAGGCCTCTACCGTGAATGTTTCGCCAGCCGGCGTCCTCTCCAGCGCGCCGACCGCATAATCGACATCCCACGTCTTGCCGGCAAGGGCTGCCGCCCGCTGATAGCGCAGGTGATGGGCCGCCGCATCGAGCGGATCGAAGCCGGGGAAATAAAGAACAAGTCGTGACTTGACGGTCGACATGCATAAACCTTCGGGGCTGGAGGCACCCGAAAGGATCGCTTGATACAGTGGGCGATGCACGTATAGTAAAAATCACGACGGAAATATGATTTATTTACTGGTGAGGGAAAATTGTCTGGCATCGTCGATCAGTTGCTCAACGGCATCGTCAAGAGCGCGCTGTCTGAAATCCTCACCAAGACCGGTTTTCGCAAGACCCGCCGCACCCGCCGCCGGACAAGAGCAAATACTTCCCTCGCAGGCGGCATCGTCGGCTCCGTGCTGAAAGCCGCGATCGATGGCGCGACATCTGCCGCCACCAAACGCACCCCCGCCCAAAAGCAGGTCAGCAAAAGGCGCACAGCCGCTGCACGCAGCAAGCAAAAAAGCCGCTGAGGCTGTCTACCAGTTTCCGCTCAGGGGGCGCTTTACAACATAAGCGCATTTTTTACGCCTCACGGGTGGAAATCGCGGCGCGACATGTTATTTAGGAACAAAGTCAAAGCAGCGGCCTTGAACCGCATGTGAAAGGAATAGGCCATGAGCGGCATTAACGATATGATCGACAGCGAAGTGAAGAGCAACGACATCGTTCTTTTCATGAAGGGCACCCCGCAATTCCCGCAATGCGGTTTTTCCGGTCAGGTCGTACAGATTCTCGACTATCTCGGCGTCGACTACAAGGGCGTGAACGTGCTTGCAGATGCTGATATTCGTCAGGGCATCAAGGACTATTCCAACTGGCCGACCATCCCGCAGCTCTACGTCAAGGGCGAATTCCTCGGCGGCTGTGACATCGTAAAAGAGATGTTCCAGTCCGGCGAGTTGCAAACCCACTTCCAAGAACAGGGTATCAGCGTCCGCGGCGCGGCCTGATTTCGGCCGGTTCATCCGGCCCACCCTGATTGTCAGAAAACTATGCCAGGCGTTGCTTCATGCAACGCCTTTGCCGTTCTTTTTGGGGCAATCCTGTGACAGAACTTTCACAATCCACTTCGCGCGCCGGTTCGATGGGGCGCACGGAATTTATCGCGCTCGCCGCGATGCTGATGGCGCTGAATGCGCTCGCCATCGACATCATGCTGCCCGGCCTGCAGGAAATCGGCGCATCGCTTGGTGTCGTGAATGAAAATCACCGCCAATACGTCATTTCCACCTATCTTCTCGGTTTCGGCATCGCCCAGCTTCTGTACGGGCCGATCTCGGATCGCTTCGGACGTAGAAAGCCGATGCTGGTCGGGCTTGCGATCTACATCGTTTCGGCCATCGCGGTGGTCTTCGTGCCGTCGTTTTCCGGCCTGCTGATTCTGCGCTTCATTCAGGGTATCGGCTCGGCGGCGACACGCGTCATCACCATCTCGATCGTGCGTGATATCTATGGCGGCCGCCAGATGGCGGAAGTCATGTCGCTGATCATGATGGTGTTCATGGTCGTGCCGGTCATCGCGCCCGGCACCGGCCAGATCGTGCTGTTTTTCGGTGACTGGCATCTGATCTTCGCCTTCATGGCGGGAATTGCCGCCGTCGTGACAGCCTGGATGTATTTCCGCCTGCCGGAAACCCTGCATCCGGACGATGTCCGCCCCTTCACCGCCCGTTCGGTGATTGGCGGCTTCAAGATCGTGCTCACCAACCGCATCGCGCTCTGTTACACGCTCTCCAGCACCTTCATCTTCGGTGCGCTGTTCGGCTTCATCAACTCGGCTGAGCAGGTCTACAAGGGCATTTACGGGCTGGGTGCATGGTTTGCGGCGGCCTTTGCGGGCGTGGCGCTGTTCATGGCCTTCTCGTCCTTCATCAACGCAAAGCTTGTCGGCAGGTTCGGCATGCGCAAGCTGTCGCACGGATCGCTGCTGGGCTTCATCGCCATCACCTTCCTCTGGCTGGTGGTGCAGACGGTTGGACCGGAACCGATGCCCTTTGCGATCTTCATCGTGTTCTTCGCGCTCGCCATGTTCCAGTTCGGCTGGATCGGCTCGAACTTCAATTCGCTCGCGATGGAACCGCTCGGCCACGTCGCCGGCACGGCCTCCTCCGTCATCGGTTTCATGGGAACCGTCGGCGGCTCGCTGATCGGCGCCGTTATCGGCCAGGCCTTCGACGGCACGGCTTTGCCGATGGTCGCCGGCTTCTTCGCCGTCTCCCTCATCGGCCTCGTCTTCGTGCTGATCGGCGAAAAGGGCGTGTTGTTCCAGGCCCACAACAAGCCTACGCACTAAGAGCGGATAGACAAAAAAAAGGGCGCGGAATTCTGTTCCGCGCCCTTTTTTGATTGAAGCCGTGCTTCGCTCAAACCGTAAAGATCTTCTCGCGCAGCAATTCCCAGGTCTCCTGGTTTGGCGCAAGCAGCAGCCCACCATCCACATGGCGCGGCAGATAGGGCGAGCCGTCGAGACGGGCGGCATAGGCGCCTGCTTCCTGCGAAAGCAGCGTGCCGGCCAGATGGTCCCAGGGCATCAGCTTGTTATACATCAGGAAATGCATATGGCCGCCGCAGAACAGGCGGTATTCATGCGCGGCGCAGCGATAGCTGGTGAAGAGCCGCACATCCGCGAGGTTCATGAGAATCTTGCGGCGTGTCTCCACGTCGAAATAGCCGGTATTGGCGATGCCCACCATCTGCGACAGTTCAGGCGCCAGCACAACGGACATCTGCGTCTGCGAACCATCGGCGGCGCAAAGCCACGCGCCGGAACCTTTTTCGGCAATCGCCCAGTCATTGCCCATCGGGTCGAAGATCAGGCCGGCAACGGTCTCACCCTTCGAGATGACGCTCATCATCACACCGAAGAGCGGCAGGCCGGAGGCGAAATTATAGGTGCCGTCGATCGGATCGACCACCACGGCAAGATCGGCATCCGCAAGCTTGCCGAGCAGCGAGGCATCCGCCGCAACGGCCTCTTCGCCGATGAACAGCGCCTCAGGCATGATTTCCTGCACACGGGCGCGGATCAGCCGCTCAGCAGCCTCGTCGGCCTCGGTCACGAGGTCGATCGCCTCGCTCTTTATCCTGATGTCGCCCTCGCCCAGATTACGGAACCTCGGCAGGATTTCCATTGCCGCCGCCTCCTGAAGCGCATTGGCGAGAGAGGCGATGTCGAGTTCTATAGCCATGGGCGATATCCTTCTATTTGAGCATAAATATTATAAGGCCACGATTTCCCGGCGCAGCATCTTCCAGCTTTCCTTATCGGGAGCTGACAGGATGCCGCCCGTCGTCTGCCCTGGCCGGTAGGGCGTGTTGTCGAAACGGGCCGTGTAGCCGCCCGCTTCCTG
This sequence comes from Rhizobium nepotum 39/7, assembly GCF_000949865.1. Taxonomy (GTDB): domain Bacteria; phylum Pseudomonadota; class Alphaproteobacteria; order Rhizobiales; family Rhizobiaceae; genus Agrobacterium; species Agrobacterium nepotum. Next base: position 204,473 of record NZ_JWJH01000017.1, read on the forward strand.
ATGAATGAGAACACCGGCGAGATGATCCCAGGGCATCAGCTTTTCATGACCGATGAAATGCAGCTTGCCGGCCGAGGCAAGCCAATATTCATGCGCCGAGCAATTGAGCGAAAGCGCCATCTTTATCTTGGCCATATTGGCCGCGATCACGGGGCGGCGATCCTCATGGCTGTGGCCCCAGGAAAAGATGCCGACCATTTCCGACAATGGCGTGGGTTCGGCGACCTTGAGCTTTGCTTGCGAGCCATCCTTGCGGTTGAGAAACGCGCCCTCGCCTTTCAGCGCGACGATGGTATCGCCCATGACAGGATCGTGGATGATGCCCGCCACCGTCTCACCCTTGACGGTGACAGCGAGCAGCGTACCGAAAGCGGGAAAGCCGGAAGCGTAATTGAAGGTGCCGTCGATGGGATCGATCACGAAGGCAAGCGGCGCGTCGGCAAGTGCGGGAATGACAGAGTGATCGGCGTCATATGCCTCTTCGCCGACGATATGGGCCTTCGGAAATCGCTGAAGCAGAGCGGCGGTGATCGCCTTTTCCGCCAGAATGTCGGCCTCGGTAACGAGATCGACGGCGGAGGTCTTTTCAGAGATCGCGCCTGCGCTCAAATTGCGGAAGCGGGGCATGATTTCCTGCCTGCCGGCGGCAGCGACGGTGGAAACGAGAAAGTCGATATCTTTGTCGGAAAGGGTCATTGCTCGGGGCACTTCTTCATAAGGGAGGGCGGGCCTCCGTACGCTCTTCAGGTGACGCCCCGGTGACAGCGAGCGCCGAAAAATCAAAAAGCTTCGGGTCGAGCAGATGCGACGGATTGACGTGGGCAAGCGCCCTCAGCATCACGTCCTTACGGCCCGGCATGCGCCTTTCGATGTCGGCCAGCATCTCCTTCATGGCATTGCGCTGAAGCCCGTCCTGCGAGCCGCAGAGGTCGCAGGGAATGATCGGGAACTCCATGGCCGCCGCGAATTTCGCCAGATCGTCTTCGGCGCAATAGGCAAGCGGACGCAGCACCATCAGGTCGCCCTCGTCGTTCATCAGCTTCGCCGGCATGCCCGCCAGCCGGCCGCCATGGAAGAAATTCATGAAGAAGGTCTCGAGAATATCCTCGCGGTGATGGCCGAGCACCAGCGCGTCGCAGCCCTCTTCCCGTGCGATACGGTAGAGATTGCCGCGCCGCAGACGCGAACAGAGCGAGCAATAGGTGCCGCCAGCAGGCACTTTTTCCTTCACCACGGAATAGGTGTCGCGATATTCGATGCGATGGGCAACGCCGATCTTCGCCAGATATTCCGGCAGCACATGTTTGGGGAAATTCGGCTGGCCCTGGTCCAGATTGCAGGCAATGAGTTCGACAGGCAAAAGGCCGCGCCACTTCAGATCGAGCAGCAGCGCCAGAAGACCGTAGCTGTCCTTGCCGCCGGAAAGGCCGACCAGCCAGCGCTTCTGGCCGTTCAGCATGCCGAAATCCCCGAAGGCCTGACGGATATTGCGCAACAACCGCTTGCGCAGCTTGTTGAAGGAAACCGAACGGGGCGCCGCGTCGAACAGCGGATGCGAACCGCCGTTTTCTCCGGACAGGTCCTGATCGGCCTCGACCTCATCTGCGATGCTGGTGACGATGTTCATGATTAGCCCGCTCTGGCGTTTAGCCATTTTCAATGCTGGAAATGCCCGCATCCGCCCGCAATATCAAGCCCCGAATACCGACCAGCCGGTTTTCGTCGCCAGCATTTCGAGCGCATGTGACCCGAGCGCCGAATTGCCGACCTTGTTGAGACCCGGCGACCAGACCGCAATCGACGCCTTGCCCGGCGCCACCGCCATGATGCCGCCGCCGACGCCGCTCTTGCCCGGCAGACCGACATGATAGGCGAAATCGCCCGATCCGTCATAATGGCCGCAGGTCAGCATCATCGCATTGATGCGCCGCGCCCGCCGGTCCGAAACCACCGTGTGGCCGGTCAGTGGATTACGGCCGCGATTGGCGAGGAAGAGCCCGGCCCGCGAAAGCTGCGCGCAGGTCATGGACAGCGCGCATTGGTGAAAATAAACGCCCAGCGTATATTCGACGGGGTGATGAAGATTGCCGAAGGACCGCATGAAATTGGCAAGCGCGAAATTACGGAAACCCGTCGCCTGCTCGGATTTCGCCACCGTATCATCGATGCTGATCGTGTCATCGTCAGCGAGATACCGCACGAAGCGCAGAAGTTCGCCGATCGCCTCACGCGGCTGGTGGCCGGAAAGAACGATATCCGTGACCACGATCGCGCCGGCATTCACGAAGGGATTGCGCGGAATGCCGTGCTCATGCTCCAGCTGGACGATGGAGTTGAAGGAAGACCCCGACGGTTCGCGCCCGACCCGGTTCCACACCGTTTCCCCCGCCTTGCCGAGCGCCAGCGTCAGCATGAAGACCTTGGATATGCTCTGGATCGAAAACGGCGTGAGCGCATTGCCGGCCGTATAGGTGGTTCCGTCGACGGTGGTGATGGCGATGCCGAACTGGTTCGGATCGACCTTGGCAAGTTCGGGAATGTAATCCGCAACCTTGCCCTCACCCAGCCGCGGCACCATGCTGTCGTAAATGGAATCGACGATCGCCTGAATGTCCTGCATGCAATGCCTTCCCCAGCAAACAAAAAAGCCGCCCCGAGGGGCGGCTTCCTGAATACTGAAACGCGTCGATTAACGCGAGTAGAATTCGACAACCAGATGCGGTTCCATGACGACCGGGTACGGAACGTCCGAGAGAGCCGGGATGCGAGCATAGGTCGCAACCATCTTGTTGTGATCAACTTCGATGTAATCAGGAACGTCGCGTTCTGCGAGCTGAACGGCTTCAAGAACCGTAACCAGCTGCTTGGACTTCTGACGAACTTCAACAACATCGCCCGGCTTGCAACGGTAAGAACCGATGTTGACGCGAACGCCGTTAACCGTGACGTGACCATGGTTGATGAACTGACGCGATGCGAAAACGGTCGGAACGAACTTGGCGCGGTAGACGATGGCGTCCAGACGCGACTCGAGCAGGCCGATCAGGTTTTCGGAAGTATCGCCCTTGCGACGGTTTGCTTCGTCGTAGGTGGCGCGGAACTGCTTTTCACGCACTTCACCGTAGTAGCCCTTGAGCTTCTGCTTGGCGCGCAGCTGCGTGCCGAAGTCGCTCATCTTGCCCTTGCGGCGCTGGCCGTGCTGGCCTGGGCCGTATTCGCGGCGGTTTACCGGGGACTTCGGACGACCCCAGATGTTTTCGCCCATACGGCGGTCAATTTTATACTTAGCCGATTCGCGCTTGCTCATCGTATTTCCTTCTCAAAAGGTTACACCGGTTTGTTGCCAAACCGGTTTAAGGAAACACGCCCTCCTCTGAAGTCCGTTTTGGGACCTCTGACAGGCTTCTCACATGCAAATGGAGAGACCACGGGACATGTCGGTGATGTTGACCGCCGAACGTCAGCTTATAAACTGCAGGGCAGTCAACGAAACACACCGGACATGACTGCCCGGCGTTGGGGCGGCTTCTAAACACGTTTTACAAATTTGTCAAACAAAGCCCGCCGCTTTTTTCTCGAAACACCCCTTGAAAAGCCGGAAGGCCCACCCACTTCTAAGCCGTAATCAGGACTCGGGCCCCTCTGGCGTGTTACCGGACAACACGTGATGTCGAGTCTCTTGAAGGTTGGGGCCCACGTCGATTGTTGATACGCGTTCCCCATCCGCAAAGCCAACCTCGTCCGGCTAAAGGTTGACTGATGGACTTCCTCCTTACGGATTTTCTCGGCACGCCCACATGGATGTGGGGCGTTTTCATTTCTCTCGTTCTTGGCCTTCTCGCGCTCGATCTCGGCGTGCTGCACAAGAACTCCCGTGAAATCGGCATTCGTGAAAGCCTGATGATGTCAGGCTTCTACATCGCCATCGGCTTGGCCTTCGGCGGCTGGATCTGGTACCAGTCCGGCGAACAGTCGGCGATGGAATATGTCACCGGCTTCGTGGTCGAAAAAAGCCTGGCGATGGACAATATCTTCATCATCGCCATGATCTTCTCCTACTTCGCCATTCCCCGCCAGTATCAGCACCGCGTGCTGCTGTGGGGCATCCTCGGCGTCATCGTGCTGCGCGGTATCATGATCGCCGGCGGCGCTGCCATCGTCGAAAATTTCCACTGGGTGCTTTATCTCTTCGCGGCCTTCCTCGTCTTCACGGGCCTCAAGATGCTGTTTTCGTCCGACCACGACGAATCGGACATCGGCAACAACCGCATCCTGAAATTCCTGCGCAGCCGCCTGCCGGTGACAGATAGGCTTCATGGCGAGAAATTCTTCGTCAAGGAGACGGATGGGACCACCGGCAAGCTGAAAACCTTCGTAACGCCGCTGTTTCTGGCGCTCATCATGGTCGAAATCGCCGACCTGATCTTCGCAGTCGATTCGATCCCGGCGATCTTCGCGATCACCACCGATCCGTTCATCGTCTATACGTCGAACATCTTCGCAATCCTCGGCCTGCGTGCGCTCTATTTCGCGCTTGCCGCCCTGATCCATCGCTTCGCCTATCTGAAATATGCGTTGGCTGCGGTTCTGGTCTTCGTCGGCTCGAAGATTTTCGTCGCGGATATGTTCGGCATCGCCAAGATCCCGCCCGCCGTATCGCTGGGCGTCACCGTCGCCATCCTCGCAACCGGCATCATCGGGTCGCTGATCGCGACGCGCAAGGAAGCCAAGGCCATCGAGTAAGGCTTGAAAAACGTTGGTGGCAGGAAAACCTGCCCCAACTACTCCGCCGCAAGCTTCGCGACATCCTCTGCCGCATCCGCATCGCCGGGTGCGGTCTTTGCGTCGAGATCGGGGAAAGCCACGATGCGTTTGCCGGAGAAATCGGCATGCACCACCACAAGCTCCTTCTCCTCGAAATAGCCGAGAAGCCGCCGCGCACGGCGGGCGGAATGGGTGCCGTAAGCGCGGGCGATACGGGCGTCGGACGGGCAAGGCTCCTCATTGAGCGCCGCCTTGACCAGCAGCAGGAAAACACCCTGCAAGTCGTCGGAAACAGACATCGACAGTTCCAGCGCCTTTTGCCAACCTTCGCTTGCCGCCATCGCCGCATCCACGCCGGAGCGGGCAATCGCCACCTGCCGGCGGAATTCCGCAAGCGGCATCGGCGTGCCGGGAATGCGGCGCATGCGGGCGCGCACCAGAAAGTCCTGATACAGCACGGCATCGGTGCGATAGGCCGACTGCGGATCGTCGAGAATTTCGGCAAGCATGGCCGCAATCTTCTCCTCGCGCTCCTCCGGCGTCATTTCAACCTGGCCGGCGCGTGGCTGATCCGTGGAGGGTCCAGCGGCGGCGGGGGTGGAGCGGGATAGTTCCGCCAGAATATCGGTGGTCGGGCGCGGTGCCGGTGGCGTGCGGCGCGTGGCGGGCCGGGTGAATTCCTCCGGATCCGGCGTGAAGATCAGGTCTTCCACATCCTGTGGTGCATCCGGCAGCGGCATCAGCTTCGGCGAGGACGAGCGCGCCGAGGTTTCCACTGTTCCAATGACGATGGGCAACGGGCGGCGCGACAGCGCAGGCCCAAGCGCCACGAAATTGCCGCGCTGCAGATCGCGGAACATTTCCGCCTGCCGCCGGTCCATGCCGAGCAGATCGGCGGCGCGCGCCATGTCGATATCGAGAAAGGTGCGGCCCATCAGGAAGTTCGAAGCTTCTGCCGCCACGTTCTTGGCGAGCTTGGCCAGACGCTGCGTGGCGATGACGCCCGCAAGCCCGCGCTTTCGCCCACGGCACATCAGATTGGTCATCGCGCCGAGCGACGCCTTGCGCGCATCCTCGGTCACTTCTCCAGCAACGGAGGGCGCAAACATCTGCGCCTCATCCACCACGACAAGCACGGGATACCAGAATTCACGATCGGCATCGAACATGCCGTTGAGGAATGCGGCTGCGGCACGCATCTGCTGTTCGACATCAAGACCTTCGAGCGTCAGCACGCAGGAGACGCGGTGCTGGCGGATGCGGTTCGCGATGCCCGCAAGCTCGGCTTCGGTGCGCTCTCCATCCACCACCACATGACCGAACTTGTCGGACAGCGTGACGAAATCGCCCTCGGGATCGATGATGACCTGCTGCACCCATTGCGCCGATTGCTCCAGAAGCCGGCGCAGGAGGTGCGACTTGCCGGACCCGGAATTGCCCTGCACCAACAGGCGTGTCGCAAGCAATTCTTCAATATCGAGCTTGGCCGCCTGCCCGCCCGATAGGGTCCCCATGTCGATGCCGACCTGCAATGTTCAATTCCTCGTGCTCGATCAAATCGCGCCGATTCCCGTGCGGGCGGCCGAACATGCTCTTTACCAAAAAATCCGGGATTGCGTCTGTTACATCCACACAATGCACAGGCAATTGCGCCGCACCTACGCGGCCCCGGACGAGACCCGCGAAAATGAAAGCCGCCTGCCGAACACATTCAGCATCAGTCCGATGATGACCAACGCGGCACCGACCACTTCGAAGACAGTAATATGCTCCGCAAAAGCGAGATAGGCACTGACGAAACCGACAATCGGCACCAGCAGCGAAAACGGCGCCACCGTTCCGGCCGGATAACGCAGAAGCAGGTAACTCCAGATGCCCGCGCCGACGATGGTCGCACCATAGGCCATGTAGATCACCACGAGAGCCATCGTCGGCGTCGCGTTGAGCAGCCCTTCCACAATCGCATCAGGTCCTTCCACCACCAGCGAAAGCAGGACCAACGGCAGAACGGGTACAAGGCTCGTCCATGCGACAAAGGAGACAGCGTTCACCTGGCCGATCCGGCGATTGACGATATTGCCACAGGCCCAGGCAATGGCCGAGCCGACCCCCATCAGGAGCGGTATCAGCGCTGCGGCCGTCATACGCTCCACGCCGATGACCGCCAGCCCACCAAAGGCAACGATCGCGCCGACGATCTGTGAAGGCAACGGCCGCTCGCCGAGAAACACCACGGCCAGCGCCAGCGTGAAGAAGGCCTGCGACTGCATGACGAGCGAGGCAAGCCCCGCCGGCAGGCCGAGCTTGATGGCCGGGTAAAGCAGGCCGAATTGCACGAAACCCATCGCCATGCCGTAAACGATCATATGCCGCCACGGCACATTGGGTTTCGGCAGGAAGAACACCAACGGCACGGCCGCAAAGAGATAGCGCACCCCCGTCAGAAACAAGGGCGGCATGTCGGCGACGCCGATCTTGATGGCAACGAAGTTGAAGCCCCACAAAAACACGGTGATCAGGGCAAGAAGAATATGCGGCATTGCCATTTTGTTATGTCCGAATTTCAGGCGGTCGACAGGCGCTTTACGCCGAAACCGCCCTCTTCCAGCCAAACGTAATGAGACCCGCGCCGATCAGGAGACCGCCGCCCGTGCGGTTGACAATGCGCTGAACCCTAGGCTTGCGGATCGTATTGCGGGCAGCACTTGCCAGAAGTCCATAAAGGGCCGCGTTACAGGTGGCAAGTACCAGGAATGTCGCTTCGAAAATCAGCACCTGCGGCCAGAAGGGCAGCGTCGGCACCAGGAACTGCGGCAGGAAGGCAACGAAAAACACGATGCTTTTCGGGTTTAACGCCGTGACGATATAAGCGTGCAGGAAGATTTTAAGCGGCCTTTCACGGCCCGTTACGCCGGTGCCTTCCGCACCTTCGCCGCCAACCGGCGAACGCCACAGCTTGATGCCGAGATAGATGAGGTAAGCCGCACCAACCCATTTCAGGCCGGTGAAAAGGGCCGCCGATGTGGCAAGCAGCGCCCCAAGCCCCAGCATCGAGGCCGTCATCGCGGTGAAATCACCAAGCGCCACACCCGTCACCGTCGCCGTGCTCGCTTTGCGCCCGTGTCCGAGCGCATAGGAAATCACCAGCAATATCGTCGGTCCCGGAATAGCGAGCATGATGGCGGATGCGGCCACGAAGGCCAGCCAGTTCTCGAGTGGCATGATGAAATCTCCCCTTACCTGATTTGCCGAGCAAGCCATCAAAAGCGCCCGGTATCAAGCCATATTTTTTGAGGATCATGCCGCTTTGTCATCGAGCGGGCGAATGGGCGGCTGTTCCCGTTTCATCGCCTGTGCAAGTTCGTAATTCGACTGCATGGCAAGCCATGCACGCGCCGTGCTGACCCCTGCCCGCTCCAGCCGCAGGGCAAGATCAGGGCTGACGCCTGCCCGCCCGTTCAACACGCGCGAAAGCGCCACACGGGACATGCCTAGCCTTTCCGCAGCGTCTGTTACGGAAAGCTGAAGCGCGACAATGACCTCCTCCCGTAGCAACTCACCGGGGTGAACCGGAAATTTCATCATTCGAACCACTCCCTTCAATGAATATGCGACGTCATCCAAGGCCTTGCGCCGAGGCTCCGCCAACGTATCGGAAAATCGAAACGTGAGCAGATGCTCGGGACAGGCCCGAGCATGACGGAGAGAAGATGATCACTCCGCAAACAACACGAACAATCCATTCGTTTTGAATCGTATCAGTGCCACAACAACATTGAGCGACACAGACAAAGCCTCCCCGGCATTTTCTCGCCGGAGAGGTCGCCGCCATCAAAACCTCGGCGCCCAGTGAGGAGCGGCCCATTCCCGCCGCCTTTTGCGGGCCGATGGTTCCAGGCCGATATCGTCCAGCAGGCGTTCAGGCAGATCGGCAAGATCGGTCGGCGGTAGACGCGGCACCATCGCCGCGACGAGAACAGCCTTCAGGGTTTTCCAGACGCCGAATGTGACGAACAGACGGTCGACCGCATCCGGCAGCGCATATGCTACCAATGGTTGATTTTTCTGCATGGGAAATCCATCCCGGCGCGACGAAGCGACCAGGTCCTTTATCGATGGATAAACGACATGCCGGAACGGCGGGCACAACACGCGGAAGCGCTGACGCACAATTCAGATGTCGAACGAAGTGAAAATGCCAAACGGCAAGGGAATCAGGCCATAAGCCTTATCGGAGGTCGATGCCTCGGGACATGTAACCACAGAAGACCATGCCGGAAATGCCAGACATGCCGTTAAGGCGCATATTCATATAGTCAGTCATTCCACGCCTCCTTTTATAGCGGTTACAGACGAGAGACATGTTACACGAGATGCCGGCTGCGACAAGAGGCCGCAATCTCGAATTGCAAAACTCAAATGGGATAGATGCAAAAAAGCAACAAACACTCAGGTCAACGAGACGCTGAGGCCAAAACCCTGCATCAGCCGCCGCGTGGCGAAATCCGGTTTGCCTGACGTGAACACGGCAAAGTCGAAACCATCGGGATGCTCCGCATCCTGCGGCAACGGCACCAGATGGCGGGCGCGCCGGGCGATCGCTTCGGCCGGGTCGAGCCAGTCCACCGGCCAGGGGGCCAGCCGGCGAAACATATTGGCCATGAAGGGATAATGGGTGCAGGCGAGAACGACGATATCCGTGCGCCGACCGTCGCTCTCGATGAAGCAGGGCTCGATTTCGGCCAGCACCGCTTCGTCGGATATCGGCTCACCTCTTATCCAGTTCTCCGCCATGCGCGCCAGATTTTCCGACCCCACGAGGCGGACATGACATTGCGAGGCGAAGGACTGGATGAGATCGCGCGTATAGGCGCGCTTGACGGTGCCCGGCGTCGCGAGCACGGAGACGAGACCGGAACGAGTGCGTTCGGCCGCCGGCTTGATGGCGGGAACGGTGCCGACGAAGGTCATGTCCGGAAATTTAGCCCGAAGATCGGCCCCGGCCAGCGTGAAGGCGGTGTTGCAGGCGATGACACAGACTTCAGGGCTGTAATCCTCAAGCAGCTTTTCGAAGAGCGCAAGAATGCGCGCCTTCAGCGCCTCCTCTTCCCAGCCGCCATAGGGAAAACCCGCATCGTCGGCCACATAGATGAAACCGCGCTCGGGCATCAGCACGCGCGCCTCGCGCAGAACCGTCAGCCCGCCAATGCCGGAATCGAACACCAGCACCGGTTTCAGCTCGTTGGCCGCCTCCTCACTCGTTTTCAGCATTCTCCCCCGTACCTTCCGCCGATATTCCCTCTGCCGTTTCCACCTTGCCGACCTGCTTCGGCCAGCGGCGGGGAAAACGGTCGAGCGTATTGATCACGCCCCGGAAGACGCTGATTTCCTGCTCGGAAAATCCGCGTCTCGACAGCACCGCACGTAGATTGTCGATCATTCTCGGCTTTTTTGGGAGCGGGTGGAAATAGCCACGCGCATCCAGCGCTTCCTCGATATGTTCGAACAGGCCGAAAACCTGCTCCTTGGTGGAGGGTCGCTGCTCGACCGGCTGGAAAAGCGTCTCCTCCAGATCGTCCATGCCGGATTTCATCCACTCATAGGACATTAAAAGCACGGCCTGCGCGATGTTGAGCGAGGCGAAGGCGGGATTGACCGGAAATGTCACGATCTCGTCGGCCAGCGCCACTTCCTCATTGGTAAGCCCCCAGCGCTCGCGCCCGAACAGGATGCCGGTTCTGTCGCCCGTCTTGAACTTTGCACGCAGCGTCTCGGCGGCGATGCCTGGCGCACGCACCGGCTTGAAACCGTAACGCGCGCGCGCGGTGGTCGCGTAGACGAAGTTCAGGTCCTTGACCGCCTCTTCCAGCGTCTCGAATACCTTCGTTGCGTCGATGACATGATCTGCCTTGGAAGCGGCGGCACGCGCCTTCTCGCTCGGCCAGCCGTCGCGCGGATTGACGAGGCGCAATTCGGCAAGGCCAAAATTGGCCATCGCCCGCGCCACCATGCCGATATTTTCGCCGAGCTGCGGTTCGACCAGAATGATCGCCGGGCCTTCCGCCAGAAGTTCAAGCTCGCTGTTTGTGCCTGCCATCGTCGTTTTCCAGTTTGAAGCATTGCATCGATTTTTAGACCGATATCGTAAAGCGCGCTTCACTGGCATAGATCGGCGCCAAAATCAAAGCCGGAGCGGGCGGAAGTCTGGCTTCAGGCTACTGACGAAAGGGCCAAAAACCCAACGGCATCATCCTCGGACTTGATCCGAGGATCCACAACCCATTGAAATCAATGGGTCCTCGGGTCAAGCCCGAGGATGACGTCGAGTTTGGTTGGGATTTTGTCGCCAAATTCCCGCTCACAGGACGCCCTCTTATTCGCCCTTGATGATCGTCGCCATCTCTTCGCGCAGCGAATCCCTGCCCTCATCGCCAACCCGGTGAATGTCGCTGATGACTGGCTGGCCATTTTCCTCGATCACGTCGAAATGCACCTCGTCCACCGTCGCCTTCATCTCGGCCTCGTCCATGCAGGCCCAGAGCTTGAACTTCGCCGTCACATCCGTCACGCCGTCCTTCACCGCACCCGGCGTTACGGAAACATCCGCCAGCGGGCAGCCATCCTGCGAATTCGTCACCACATCGTAACCGAAGGGATCGCCGGTCGCGCCGCTTTCCGCCTCGTAAGCCGGCTTCTTGGAGGCCTCGCGATATTGCGCGACGAAGTCCTTGCTGAACAGGCTGGTCAGCATGTCCTCGTCGAAGATGTATTTCCAGTTTTCCGCATCGCCGGACCAGTTCTTGACGGTGATATCCATCACCTTCTGGACGGGATCGGCAGGCCCGGCCGCAAGAGCGCTGTGGGAAACGAGGACGGCGGCAGTAAGGAGCAGAAGATTCCGCATGATGTAATCCCGGGGTAGGCCGCGAAGGCGGGCGAAGCGATTCGCCTGACTGTATTCAGGCAATATGGTTTGGCAATGCGCAAAGCGTTATTGCACCGCGCCAAAAAAGCGCCCCCCATGGCTTTGCCTCAGACGCTCGCAATGCTATAGCCGCACCGGATATTTTTCCGAATACCGGCGTCATCAGGCGCCACAGCTTCGAAGGTGAGGAATTCATGGCAAAGATCAAGGTAGCCAATCCAGTCGTTGATCTCGACGGCGACGAAATGACCCGTATCATCTGGCAGCTCATCAAGGACAAGCTGATCCTGCCATACCTCGATCTCGACATCGAATATTACGACCTCTCGGTCGAAAACCGCGATGCCACCAACGACCAGGTCACAGTCGATGCGGCACACGCCATCAAGAAGCACGGCGTCGGCATCAAATGCGCGACGATCACCCCCGACGAGCAGCGCGTCGAGGAGTTCGGCCTCAAGCAGATGTGGAAAAGCCCGAACGGCACGATCCGCAACATTCTGGGCGGCGTCATCTTCCGCGAGCCGATCATCTGCAAGAACGTTCCGCGCCTCGTTCCCGGCTGGACCAAGCCCATCGTCGTCGGTCGTCATGCCTTCGGCGACCAGTACAAGGCAACCGATTTCAAGTTCCCCGGCAAGGGCAAGCTGACGATCAAGTTCGTCGGTGAAGACGGTCAGGTCATCGAAAAGGACGTCTTCGACGCTCCCGGCGCCGGCGTCGCCATGGCCATGTACAACCTCGACGAATCCATCCGCGAATTCGCCCGCGCATCCATGATGTACGGCCTGATGCGCAAGTGGCCGGTTTACCTGTCCACCAAGAACACCATCCTCAAGGCCTATGACGGCCGCTTCAAGGACATCTTCGAAGAAGTCTACCAGGCCGAGTTCAAGGCGAAGTTCGACGAAATCGGCATCATCTATGAACACCGCCTGATCGACGACATGGTTGCTTCCGCTCTGAAGTGGTCCGGCGGCTACGTCTGGGCCTGCAAGAACTACGATGGTGACGTGCAGTCCGACACGGTTGCTCAAGGGTTCGGCTCGCTCGGCCTGATGACATCCGTTCTTCTGTCTCCGGACGGCCGCACGGTCGAAGCCGAAGCTGCGCACGGCACGGTTACGCGCCACTACCGCCAGCACCAGAAGGGTCAGGAAACCTCGACCAACTCGATCGCCTCGATCTTCGCCTGGACGCGTGGCCTCGCCCACCGCGCCAAGCTGGACGACAACGCGGAACTCGCAAAATTCGCAGCGACGCTCGAAACCGTCTGCGTCGACACCGTCGAAAGCGGTTTCATGACCAAGGATCTGGCCCTCCTCATCGGACCGGACCAGCCCTGGCTCTCCACCACGGCCTTCCTCGACAAGATCGATGAAAACCTCAAGACGGCAATGTCGGCCTGAAGTAACAAGGCCATACCTGTCTGAATATTTGAACGTGAAAACCCGGCCGCAACGCCGGGTTTTCTTTTTTTGCTCACAGTATCTTGATTAGGCGTTGCACTAGGCGCAGACTTCGATTCCGCACCGTGCCGAGGCCATTACAACAATAAACAAAGCTGAAACAGCGTCTACTTACACATAACCTACCCGGCACAGTCAAAATTTCAAGGACGCATCGGCGCAAACTTGAGAAATGCGGAAATGATGCTGGGAACTATAAAAAGGCACCGTGTCGGCGCGAAATCCACACAGGTTTTCCCGTGACGCTTCGGCGATTTTGCTTGGGGAGGCAAAACCATGAGTGAACTGATCTTCTACACCAATCCCATGTCACGCGGACGCATTGCCCGCTGGATGCTCGAGGAAGTGGGCGTTCCGTATAAAACGGAGATACTGGGCTTCGAAACCGCGATGAAATCACCGGCCTACCGGCTGATAAACCCGATGGCCAAGGTGCCGGCCATCAAGCATGGCGATACTATCGTCACCGAGGCGGCAGCGATCTGCGCCTATCTCGCCGATGCCTTTCCCGGCGCGAACCTTGCCCCGACGCCGAAAGCGCGTGGGCTTTATTACCGCTGGATGTTCTTCGCCGCCGGTCCGCTGGAAATGGCGGTCAGCATGAAGGCCATGGGGTTCGAAGTGCCGAAGGAAAAGCTGCGCATGGCAGGCTGCGGCAGCTATGAGGATGTAATAAACACGCTTGAACGGGCCGTCAGCGAAAACCGCTTCGTCGCCGGCGATCTCTTCACCGCAGCGGATGTCTATGTCGGCGCCCATGTCGGCTGGGGCTTGCAGTTCGGCACGATCGAAAAACGACCGGCCTTTACCGACTATCTGGCGCACCTGACCGACCGCGCCGCCTTCAAGCGGGCCAATCAGCTTGACGAAGCGGCAGCGAAGGACTTACAGGCGGCGGGCTGAAAATACGGGAAAGCCATTTTGCCCGGAAGCGGAACATCCGCCCTCGCAAAGATTACATACTGGATTATTCATTTTTGTGGCCGGCGTGGCCTTCGAATGCTCGTCCCATCCGTTGCCGGCTCGGGGTTTGAGATCCAGAATCAAAAGGCGGGGTAAAATCCCGCCTTCTACTCGCAAAGGTATAGGAACTTATTCCTAGTCATCCTCGGACTTGACCCGAGGACCCATAACCCACTGAAATCAATGGATCCTCGGGTCAAGCCCGAGGATGACGTGGAGTGTTATGCCGCCAGCGCCGCCGCCACCGCGTCGATGGCCTCCTGCGCCTTGGCACCATCGGGGCCACCGGCCTGCGCCATATCCGGGCGTCCGCCGCCGCCCTTGCCGCCAAGGGCGGCTGAGGCCGTGCGGACGATATCGACAGCGCTGAAACGGGCTGTCAGATCTTCGGTCACGGCAGCGACAGCGCTCGCCTTGCCGTCTTCGGAAACGGCGATCAGCAGCACGACGCCGGAGCCGAGATTGACCTTGGCTTCATCGGCAAGACCCTTGAGATCCTTGGCGTCGATACCCGAGAGAGACTTCGCCAGGAAATTGACGCCGGCGACCTGCTGGACGTCGTTTGCGCCGGCATCCGAGGAACCGCCGCCCATTGCGAGTTTCCTGCGGGCATCGGCAAGCTCGCGCTCCATCTTCTTGCGCTCGTCGAGAAGTCCCTCGACACGCGACAGCACTTCGCCCGGCTGCACCTTCAGCGACGAGGCCAGCGCCTTTACCCGCTCATCCTGCTCGGAGAGATAGGCAAGCGCGCCCTGCCCCGTTACGGCTTCAAGACGACGCACGCCGGCACCGACGGCGCTTTCGCCGAGAATGCGGATAAGACCGATCTGGCCGGTTGCGGCAACATGGGTGCCGCCGCAAAGCTCTACGGAATAAGGACGATTGGCTTTCGCACCGTGAAGGCCGGTGCCCATGGACACCACGCGCACTTCATCACCATATTTTTCACCGAACAGCGCCATTGCACCCTCGGCAATGGCATCGTCAACGCTCATCAGGCGGGTCACGACCGGCGAATTCTGCAGCACGATCTCGTTTGCCATGTCCTCGACAACCTTCAGCTCCTCGGCCGACATCGGCTTCGGATGCGAAACGTCGAAGCGCAGGCGCTCAGGAGCGACCAGCGAACCCTTTTGTGCAACGTGCGTGCCAAGCACTTCGCGCAGCGCCTCGTGCAGCAAGTGAGTGGCGGAGTGGTTGGCACGCAGACGCGAACGGCGGTCATGATCGACCGTCAGCTGCACGGCTTCGCCAAGCTTCAACCCACCCTTGGACACCGTGCCGGAATGCACGAACAGACCTTCGCCCTTTTTCTGGGTTTCGGAGACGGTAAAGGCGCCATTATCGCCGGAGATAACGCCCGTATCGCCCATCTGGCCGCCGGACTCGCCATAAAACGGCGTCTGGTTGACGACGATCTGCACCGTCTCGCCATCGGCAGCACTTTCCACCGACTTGCCGTCCTTGACGATCGCCTGAATGACGCCTTCTGCGGTTTCGGTATCGTAACCGAGGAATTCGGTCGCGCCGAACTTCTCCTTCAGTTCGAACCACACCGTTTCGGTCGCCTTGTCGCCGGAGCCGGCCCAGTGCGAGCGCGCTTCCGCCTTCTGGCGTTGCATGGCGTCCGTGAAGCCGGAAATGTCGACGCTGATTTCGCGGGCACGCAGCGCATCCTGCGTCAGATCGAGCGGGAACCCATAGGTGTCGTAAAGCTTGAAGGCTGTCTCGCCGTCCAGCATGTCGCCCTTGTGCAGGGTCGAGGTCGCGTCTGACAGCAGCGACAGGCCACGATCCAGCGTCTTGCGGAAACGGGTTTCCTCAAGCTTCAGGGTCTCGGAAATCAGCGCTTCGGCACGGACCAGCTCCGGATAGGCGCGGCCCATCTGCTGTATCAGCGCCGGCAGCAGCCTGTAGATCAGCGGCTCGCGCGAACCGAGAAGCTCGGCATGACGCATGGCGCGGCGCATGATACGGCGCAGAACATAACCTCTGCCTTCATTGGACGGCAGAACGCCATCGGCGATCAGGAAGGCGGATGAGCGCAGATGATCGGCGATGACCCGGTGGCTGGCGCGTTTTTCGCCTTCCGCCGGAACGCCGGTCGCCTCGACGGAGGCCAAAATCAGCGCCCGGAACAAATCGGTGTCGTAATTGTCGTGTTTGCCCTGCAACAGCGCCGAAACGCGCTCGAGACCCATGCCGGTATCGATCGACGGGCGCGGCAGATCGATGCGCTCTTCCTTCGTCAGCTGCTCATATTGCATGAAGACGAGGTTCCAGATCTCGATGAAACGGTCGCCGTCTTCGTCCGGTGAGCCGGGCGGGCCGCCCCAGATATGGTCGCCATGGTCGTAGAAGATTTCGGAACAGGGGCCGCACGGACCGGTATCGCCCATGGCCCAGAAATTGTCGCTGGTCGGAATACGGATGATGCGGTCGTCGGAGAAACCGGCGATCTTCTTCCAGAGGTTAAAAGCCTCGTCGTCTGTGTGGTAGACCGTGACGAGAAGACGGTTGCGGTCAATGCCGAATTCCTTGGTGATCAGGTTCCAGGCATGGGTGATCGCCTCTTCCTTGAAATAATCGCCGAAGGAGAAATTGCCGAGCATTTCGAAGAACGTATGGTGACGGGCCGTATAACCGACATTGTCCAGATCGTTATGCTTGCCGCCGGCGCGCACGCATTTCTGTGCCGAGGCAGCCGTGGAATAAGGGCGGCTTTCAAGACCGGTGAAGACGTTCTTGAACTGCACCATACCGGCATTGGTGAACATCAGCGTCGGATCGTTGCGCGGCACCAGCGGGCTGGAGGGCACGATCTCGTGTCCGTTCTTCTTGAAGTAGTCGAGGAAGGTCGACCGAATTTCATTCACACCGCTCATGCCCACACACCGCTCACAGCTGGAGTCCATCACCGCCATCCTGAATGATGGCTATATTGCAAAATCACTGGCTTTTATCGTCCGCACCCTGCCCTGTCCAGCCATGGAGGCGAAGCAAGGCGTATAGGCAAAGAAAAAGGGCCGCACGAAGGAAAATCGCACGACCCTTTTGATCCAAACCAGCTCATGTCGGCAAAGCCTCCAGGCGCTACCGCCCGGACCTTCGCGAATGCATCAACCTTCGTCGGCCCCGTCGTCGCCATCGTTGGCGTCAGGACCGCCATTATGCAGGAAGCGATCAGCGATCAGACCGGCATTCTGGCGCAGCGCCAGTTCGATCTCATTTGCCATTTCCGGATTGTCGCGCAGGAAGGTCTTGGCGTTTTCACGCCCCTGCCCCAGACGCTGACTATTATAGGAGAACCACGCACCGGATTTTTCGACGATACCGGCCTTCACGCCGAGATCGACAAGCTCGCCGGTCTTCGATACGCCCTCGCCATACATGATGTCGAATTCCACCTGTTTGAAGGGCGGCGCCATCTTGTTCTTGACGACCTTGACACGCGTCTGGTTGCCGACAATCTCTTCGCGTTCCTTGACAGCGCCGATACGGCGGATGTCGAGACGCACCGAGGCGTAGAACTTCAGCGCGTTGCCGCCCGTCGTCGTTTCCGGCGAACCGAACATGACGCCGATCTTCATGCGGATCTGGTTGATGAAGATCACCATGCATTTCGACTTGGAGATCGAGGCGGTCAGCTTGCGCAGCGCCTGGCTCATCAGGCGGGCCTGAAGGCCCGGCAGGCTGTCGCCCATCTCGCCTTCGATTTCCGCACGCGGCGTCAGTGCCGCAACCGAGTCCACGACCAGAATATCGACGGCGCCGGAACGCACCAGCGTATCGGTGATTTCCAGTGCCTGTTCGCCCGTATCCGGCTGCGAGATCAGGAGGTTCTGCAAATCCACGCCGAGCTTGCGGGCATAGATGGGATCGAGCGCGTGCTCGGCATCCACGAAGGCGCAGATACCGCCCTTCTTCTGGCATTCCGCAATCGTCTGCAGAGCCAGCGTCGTCTTACCCGAGCTTTCCGGGCCGTAAATCTCAACGATGCGCCCCCGCGGCAAACCGCCGATACCGAGCGCGATATCCAGGCTGAGCGAACCCGTCGAAACGGTCTCGACTTCAACCACATTTTCATTGGAACCGAGCTTCATGATCGATCCCTTGCCGAACGACCGTTCGATCTGGGAGAGCGCCGCTTCCAGTGCCTTGCTTTTATCCACCGATTTATCCTCTACGAGACGCAAAGAATTTTGTGCCATCCGGTCCACCTTTAGGTTATTGAAGCCACACAGGCAATGAAGCAGTATGGAAATAGGATGTACTCTATTTGTTCTCATTTCGCAAGGCGCAGCCAGCATATTGAAAACAAATAGCGATAAGTGGTTTGTTCTGCTTTCGTTTTTTCGTGTCCGGCCTATCGCCGCAGACCGGGTGCGAAGGCGGAAAACCAAACGGTTCGGACGAATCGTCCACCCTTTCCATCCGCGAAAGAGGGAAACGCAAGCGTGAAGAAAATACTCGTTCTGGGCGGCGCGCATATCGACAGGCGCGGCATGATCGAGGCGGAAACAGCGCCCGGCGCCAGCAATCCCGGCTCCTGGATGGAAGAGGCGGGCGGCGGTGGCTTCAACGCAGCGCGTAATCTTTCCCGGCTCGGTTTTGCCGTCCGCATCATCGCACCGCGCGGCGGCGACGTGACGGGCGAGGCGGTGGCGGAGGCCGCAAGGCAGGCGGGCGTTGAAGATACGCCCTTCGTTTTCCTCGATCGCCGCACGCCAAGCTACACCGCCATTCTGGAGCGCGACGGCAATCTCGTCATCGCCCTTGCGGATATGGACCTCTACAAGCTGTTTTCGCCACGCCGCCTTAAAGTGCGCGCGGTGCGCGACGCGATCACCGCAAGCGACCTTTTGCTTTGCGACGCCAATCTGCCGGAGGATACGCTGAAGGCGCTCGGCCTCATTGCCCGCGCCTGCAAAAAGCCGCTCGCAGCAATCGCCATTTCGCCCGCCAAGGCGGTGAAGCTGAAGGACGTACTCGCCGATATCGACTTTCTCTTCATGAACGAGGCGGAGGCGCGTGCTTTGACCGGGCAGACAACGGCAAATGTTCGCGACTGGCCGGAAATTCTCCGCAAGGCCGGTCTTGCCGGCGGCGTCGTCACCCGTGGCGCAAGCGAAGTGGTGGCCTTCAACGCGACGCAAACCGCAAGCCTCCACCCGCCCCTCATCCGCGAGGTGAAAGATGTGACGGGTGCGGGAGACGCCATGGCCTCCGGTTATCTTGCAGCAATCACCGAGGGCAAAACTATCGCCGAAGCGCTCCGACTGGGCGCTGCGGCCGCCGCCATCACCGTGCAATCGCCCTTTGCTACCGCCCAGGACCTGTCAAAAGACAGTGTCGAGGCCATGTTAGGGCTTGTCCCCAATGCCGAAATACTGGCATGAACCCGTTTTAAGAACCTGGAACAGACAGAATGACCCGCCCCATCTCCCCGCTCCTGCCCATCGTCTATTCGCAAGAGGTTGCCGCCGCCAAGCAGCGCGGCGCGCCGATCGTGGCGCTTGAATCGACCATCATCACCCACGGCATGCCCTACCCGGGCAATATCGAGATGGCCGAAGGTGTCGAACAGATCATCCGCGATCAGGGCGCCGTTCCGGCAACCATCGCCGTCATTCACGGCACCCTGCATATCGGCCTTGAGAAAGACCAGCTGGAAGCATTGGCCCAGACCACGGACGCCATGAAGGTCTCGCGCGCCGATCTCGCCTTCGCGATTGCCGAACGCCGCACGGGCGCGACGACAGTGGCAGCCACCATGATCGCCGCTGCCCGCGCCGGCATCCGCGTTTTCGCCACCGGCGGCATCGGCGGCGTGCACAAGGGCGCGGAACAGACGTTCGATATTTCCGCCGATCTGACCGAGCTTGCCAAAACCGGCGTGATCGTCGTCTGCGCTGGCGCAAAGGCCATTCTGGATATCCCCAAGACGCTGGAAGTTCTCGAAACCAACGGCGTGCCGGTCGTCACCTTCGGTTCGGAAGAGTTTCCGGCCTTCTGGTCGCGCTCCTCCGGCCTCTCCAGCCCGCTCTCACTCAACAGCCCGGCGGCCATCGCCAATTTCCAGACAACCCGCGAACAGCTCGGCATCGACGGCGGCATGCTGATCGCCAATCCCGTGCCGGAAGAAGACGAAATTCCGCGCGAGGAGATGGAAATCTACATCAACCGCGCCATTTCCCACGCCGAGCGCCAGGACATCACCGGCAAGGCCGTCACGCCCTTCCTGCTCGGCGATATCTTCCGGCTGACCGATGGCCGCAGCCTCGCGACCAATATCGCGCTGGTGCGCAACAATGCCCAGCTCGCCGCAGAGATCGCCGTCGCGCTGAACTGAGAGCAGAGACTGGGACCATCCTCAGATTCGAGGGTGATGGCAGGGGTGCGAAAACCTCTCCTCCGTCATGCCGGACTTGATCCGGCATCCAGCCACGGCGCGTCTGCGCCGTGATAGACTCTTTCGTGATCAAGCCCTTGATCACGCTGGACCTCGAATCCAGTCCGGGGTGACGGGATACGAACGTGTCTGCCCTAAGAACTTTGCTACCAACAAAAGAGCCCGGAAAGCTTTACGCTTTCCGGGCTTTCGTTTTTCAGTTCCTGAACCCGATCAGTTCTGGGCGACCGGCCTTACCAGCGGCGTGACACGGCGGATGGTGACGCGGCGGTTCTGCTGTTCCGGGCCGAGTGTCTGGACCTTCAGATATCGCTCGCCATACCCTTGGGTCGCGAGGTTTTCCGGCGGAATACCGTAAACATCGGTCAGAACATTGGCGACGGACGCGGCGCGCTCGTCGGAAAGAACGAGGTTGCTTTCATCCGAACCGACGGCATCGGTGTGGCCTTCGATCAGGAAGGTCTCCGCCGGGTTCTTTGCCAGCGCCTTGTTGATCGCATCCGCCACCTTGCGCAGCGAACGCGCCTGCGCCATCCGAATGTCGGCGCTGCCCGTGGCGAAGGTGATCGTATCGAGATCGATACGGCGCACCTTGTCGCGGATACGGGCCGAATAACGCACTTCGTCCAGCGAATAGACGCGCTCCACCGGCTCGACCGGCGGCTGCTCCAGGAAGCGATAATAATCGCGGTCCGGATCGCTCGACGTGTCGATGATGTAGTCCGTCACCGGAATGCGCAGGCGCATCGGCGGCAGGTCGAGGCCCGGATCGCGATAGACGTATTCACGGTCAGGATCCTCCATCAACTCCGGCGCATAGAACAGCACATATTCCCGGCCCCGGTCATCGATGCGCGAACGCTGGATGACGTCGCCATAACGGTTGCGGATCGTCACCACCTGCGTGCCGTCCCGGCGCTCGACCGTCTCGCGGATGCGTCCGCCGCCCAAACGCTCGTAATAGGGCTCGCCGCCATCGCGGATGAAGCGCTGGTTGTCGTCGCCGCGCACCACCACACGATCGCCGAATTGCAGGATGATCGGCGCATCGCGATCCTGATCGCGTCTGCCGCCTTCGCGCGGCTGCCATTCGCGTGCACCTTCCGGCCGCTCATATTGCGGACGGCGATCGATACGCTCGCCCTGCTGGGAGGTGATCGCCTCCATTTTCACAGGCGGCGGCGGGGCCTTGCCTTCGGCGGCACCGGCGCGCTGCGCCTCGGCATCGGAGGTCGGCACTTTCACGTCACCGGCCTGTTCACGCTCGCGGCGGCGTTGCTCCCGTGCCTGGTTGTTGCCGGAGCGTTCCACTTCCTTGTCGCTGTCGAGAACGGCAGCACCCTTATCGACGGGCAGGATGACCGTGTCGGCGGTCTTGGACGGGTCCTTGGCGATAGCCTTGGCCTTGTCCAGTTCCTGCTTCGTCGTCGGTGGCGCTTCCGTCTGCGGAATGGCGACCTGATTGGGAACGGGTTCGCCGGCGGGCGCCTGTCCGGTCGTCGCACCACTCGGCGGCGGGGGCGTCGGCGTGCCTGGCAGCGGCGCTGCTGGCTCGGTCTTGCCCTGGCCTTCTACCGGCGGTCTTTCAGATGGCTGCTGGCCGGGCGCGGGATTGGGCTGCGCCTCCGGAGCCGGCGGCCGTGCCGGTGTCGGCGCTTCCTTCGGAACCGGCGTTTCCTTCACGGCAGGTTCGGGAGCGGCAGGCTTTTTCTCCGGAACGGCCTTTTCAGCCGGTTCCACTTTCGGTTCGGGGGCCGGAGCTGGCGCTGGGGCCTTTTCCTCTACCGGCGGCTTTTTCTCAAGCGCAGGCTCGCGCGGCTTGGCCGGCTGCTCGGTGTTTTCAGGGCGTGCGGCAGGCTGCTCGGCCGCCGGTTCCTTTGCCGGTTCCGGCTTGCGCGGACGTGGCGGGCGCTGCTCGCCCTCACCTGCGGGCTGTTCGGCCCGTTCCGGTTTGCGTGGCCGCTCCTGTGCTGGCTGTTCGGCTGCGGGCGGGGCTTCGGGCTCGGCCTGCGGGCGCTGGCGTGCGGGGCGCTGTTCGGCCGGCGCCGGTTCCGGGCGAGCTTCGCGCTGCGGTTCCCGTTGCGGCTCGGGCTGAGGTTCCCGTTGAGGTTCCGGCTGCGGTTCGCGCCGGGGTTCCCGTTGGGGTTCAGGGCGCGGCTCGGCAGGGGCCGCTTCCGACTTGGGTTCGGGCTTGGGTTCGGGCCGCTCGCGCGCTGGCTCGGGCGCCTGTTCGTGTTTCTGCGGTTCGGCGTGCGGCTGCGCCTCTTCCGCCTGTCGCTTCTTGCGCAGCAGCTCTTCCGGGTTCTGCTCTTCCGGCTGCGCCTGCGCCAATATCACCGGGGCCGTCATCGGCGCCTGGGATTGGGGCATCTGTGTCTGCGCCCGCGCCGCGCCGGCATAACCGGCAGCGGCCGGCTCCACCGCGATCGCCAGCGACATGAGGGGGAAAACCACCCCCGTCAGCAATGTGTTCTTCTTCAGCATCGGTGCTTCCTCATCTGCCATTGTTTTATACGCCGCTTATGTCGCGGCATCATGAATTCCGGCTGCGCGTGCAGGCGCTGGTCAACGCCCTGCACCGGCTTCGGTTCCCATGATGAACAAAGCCTTCTGTACCGGAAATGAACAGATCAAGGCGTTTTCGTGAATGCTCTGCGGCGGAATCGCGTTGGCTAATATTGCAGTTGCATTTTTTGACCAACCGGATGAATAATTGCCCCGCGCTGAGGCCACGGACGGCAAACCGTTCTGTCGTGCCTGCGCCCACGACGTCCGCACTGAAAACAACAACAGACTGCGGATGAACGACCAAAAGAGAGGATCGAAATGCCTATTTCCACCCGTCTGCTCGCAGCCGTATCGATTGCCGCCATCTCGCTGTTCTCCGGCGCTGCGCTGGCACAGGACAAAATCGTCATCGGCACCGAAGGCGCCTACCCGCCCTTCAACAATCTTGAAGCCGACGGTACGCTGACCGGCTTCGACATCGACATCGCCAAGGCGCTGTGCGTCGAAATGAAGGCCGAATGCACCTTCGTCACCAATGATTGGGACGGCATCATTCCCGCCCTGCAGGCCAAGAAGTTCGACGCCATCATCGCGTCCATGTCGATCACGCCCGAACGTCTCGAGAAGGTCGACTTCTCCAAGAAATACTACAACACCCCGCCGGCAATCGCCGTACCGAAGGATTCGCCGATCAAGTCCGTCGACGATCTGAAGGGCAAGTCGCTCGGCGCACAGGGTTCCACCACCCACTCCAACTATGCCGAAAAGCATTTCCCGGACGCCAGCCTGAAAATGTATCCGACCGCCGACGAATATAAGCTCGATATCGCCAACGGCCGCATCGACGCCGTTATCGACGATATCGTCGTCCTGTCGGAATGGCTGAAGTCGGATGCGGGTGCCTGCTGCAAGATCCTGACGCCGCTTCCGGTGGATGTCGAGATCAACGGCAATGGCGCAGGTGTTGCCGTGCGCAAGGGTGACACGGCGCTCGCCGACAAGTTCACGGCCGCCATCGCGGGCATCCGCGCCAACGGCAAATATCAGGAAATCAACAAAAAATACTTCGATTTCGACGTTTACGGCCAGTAAGCGGCAGAACGCTTGTTGAAATCTCGTGGCGGAAGGCTTGCCCTTCCGCCATTTTTGTTTGAAAACGTAACCATAACAATCACGGCGGCTTAAGACCGCGGGGGAAAACTGGCATGAGCGGAGCATTTTCCGCCATAGGTGCGTTCTGGACCTATGTCTCGACACTTCTCGATCCCTTCTGCGGGCCGGTCGGTCTCTTCACGCTTTTCGGAAACGGCACCCTCGTCACCTGCGGCGATACCGGCTGGGGCGACGAAATCGCCTTCGGCGTCAAGGTCACGATCTCGCTGGCGCTCGCCACCCTGCCTGTCGGGCTTCTGATCGGCTTCCTCATCGCGCTCGCCGCGCAATCGGAGGAAAAATCGCTGCGGCTGGCGGCCGGCGTCTATACCACGATATTTCGTGGCCTGCCGGAACTCCTGACCCTGTTCATCGTCTATTACGGCATCCAGATGCTGCTGCAATCGGTCGCCGCCTATGTGGGGATAACCGGTCCGGTCGAGATCAACGCCTTCGTGGCGGGCATGATCGCACTCTCGGTGGTGTTTTCGTCCTATTCTTCGGAAGTGCTGCTGTCTGCCTTCAAGGCCATACCGAAGGGTCAATATGAGGCGGGCCATGCACTCGGCCTTTCGCGCGGCCGCACCATGGTGCTCGTCATCATTCCGCAACTGGTCAGGATCGCCCTGCCCGGCATGACCAACCTCTGGGTCATCCTGCTGAAAGACACCTCCTACGTCTCGATCATCGGCCTTGCCGATATCATCCGCCAGACCGGCATCGCCGCCCGCGTCAGCAAGGAAGCCTTTTTCTTTTACAGCATCGCCTGCCTGCTTTATCTCATCCTCGCGCTTCTCTCCTCCATCGGCATCGGCTTCATCGATCGCTGGTCGCGCAAGTCGGAGGCGAGCCGATGAGCTATGTTCAGGAACTCATTCCTCCGCGCCCCGCCCCGATTGCCACAGACAAGCCCCTCAACATATCGCGCATCGCCGGCATCGCCGTCATCACGCTCTGGATTCTGCTTGCCGCCGGGCTGATCTTCGCCATGATCGAAGGCTGGGACTGGGCGAAATTCGAGCGTTACGGGCCGCGTTATATCGATGGCCTCATCACCACACTGACGCTGGTCGGCAGTTCGATCATTCTCGGCTCGATCCTCTCGGTGCCCGTCGCCTTTGCCCGCATGTCGGAAAACCGCTTCATCGGAGCGCTGGCCTATGCCTATGTCTATGTCTTTCGCAGCACGCCGCTGCTCGCGCAGCTTTTCCTGATCTATTACGGCCTCGGCAGTTTCCGCCAGGGGCTGGAAACCGTCGGCCTGTGGTGGTTCTTCCGTGAGGCATGGTATTGTGGCCTGTTATCGCTCACCCTCAACACGGCCGCCTATCAGGCCGAAATCCTGCGTGGGGCGATCCGCAGCGTGCCGCGCGGCCAGCATGAAGGCGCCGCCTCGCTCGGCCTGTCGAAATTCGTCACCTTCCGCAAGGTCATTCTGCCGCAGGCGCTCATCGTGGCGCTGCGCCCCTACGGCAACGAGATCATCCTGATGATCAAGGGATCGGCCGTGGTCTCCATCGTCACCGTCTTCGACCTGATGGGACAGACGCGTTACGCCTTTTCCCGCACATTCGATTATCAGGCCTATCTCTGGGCCGCGATCTTCTACCTGACGATCGTCGAGACGCTCCGACATGTCTGGGCATGGCTGGAAGCCCGCCTCACGCGCCATCTCAAGCGCTAGAGATCACGTTGGCAGCACTCATCAACGGAGGCTGCCAACTTTTTGAAAAATATAACTATTTTGTGACAATACATGCTTTCGGCAAGGTTGGGTTAACCCTGCCGTGTTCCCATATCAGATACAGCGGCAATGCTGTGATCGGCAATCATGGAAACGGGAACCGTCGTCATGAACAAGGATATGGAAATGATGCTGAGGGGCTACGGCCTCACCACCGCCCAGATTTTTTATCGCATGCCGGACCATCCGCTGGTTCTCCAGACCTATGTCTGGCAGAACTACGATCTCGCCCCGGATTTTCCCGAAATGCACGGTTTCCTCAAATTCTGGCAGGAAAAGCTCGACGGACCATTGCACTCCGTCCGCTACGTGCACCGGCAGGTGATCTCGGCGCAAGAATGGCGCGCGCTGAAAGGGGAGTTCATCCTTCACTGATGTCCATCGCCACATAAGCATTGCGCCCGTCTCCGTTGCGGCTTACAGCAAGCATTCAACGAGATGCTGACGGATACCGCACGATGACGAAGAACCAGAAAATTGACGAAGAGGCGCTTGCCGAAGCCTATAACCGCGCACTTGCGCTTGAAAAAGCGGGTGACGTGGACGCGGCGGTGAAGGCCTATGAAGAGGTTCTGGCCATCGACCCGGAAGATCACGGCGGCGCAGCCGTCCGCATCGCCGCCATGGGCCGGGGCGAACCGCCGTCGAAAGCGCCCGACGCCTATGTCGAAACCCTGTTCGACCAGCACGCCGAAGCTTTCGAGGACATTCTCGTCGAACAGCTGGGTTACGCCGTGCCGATGATGGTGCGCCAGCGGCTGCAAACGCTTGATCTCGGCCCCTTCAAGCGCTTGCTCGATCTCGGCTGCGGCACCGGCCTCACCGGTGAAGCGCTGCGTGATATGGCCGACGACATCACCGGCATCGACATTTCCGAAAACATGGTCGAGCTTGCCCATGAGAAAGACCTCTACGAGACGCTTTATGTCGCGGAAGCGGAGGATTTTCTCGAAGACAATGACGACGAGCCCTTCGACATCATCACCGCAACCGATGTGCTGCCCTATCTCGGCGCACTGGAACCGCTATTTTTCGGCGCTGCCGAAAACCTCATTCCCGGTGGCCTGCTGATCTTCTCGTCGGAAACTCTACCTGAAGCAACCATGGCCGGACGCCCCTATATCGTCGGCCCGCACCAGCGTTTCGCCCATTCGGAAACCTATGTCCGCGAAAGACTGGCCGCGACCGGTTTCGACATCGTCGAAGTCACCGACATCAACGTGCGCATGCAGGACGGCAACCCGACACCGGGTCATCTGGTCATAGCCAAGCTCAAGGGCTGATGCAGAGGCAGGCGCTCCCCAAAAGAAGCGCCTGCCTGAATCAATATCTCAGCATTACCCGCCAGACGATTGAAGAGACTCGGCTTTCCGCCCGGCTCAACTGGCCTTTGGACGCCAGACGATATCCGCCACCTTGAGTTTCTTCGGCACAATTTTCAGATCGTAGAACTCGTCGGCCAGCGCCTGCTGATAGCTGATGGCCTCATCCGGAACCAGCGAGACGCGTCCCAGATCCGCACCCGGACGTGTCAGAGAGACCTTGGTGACATCCTGTGGAACGCCGGTAATCGCCGCCAGCAATTTCGCGGTCTCGTCGATATTGGCCTGCGCCTTTGTGCCGACGCTTGCAAGTTCCCTAAGGATCAGCGGCACGAGATCGGGATTGCTTTCCACGAAGTCGCCATTGGCGAGGAAATAGCTCCAGGGATCGACAATGCCCTCGGCAGTCGAAAGAACGCGCGTCGTCGGCTCCTTTTCCGCCACGGCGAAATAAGGATCCCAGATCGACCAGGCGTCGATGCTGCCGCTACGAAAGGCCGCCGCCGCATCCGGCGGGGCAAGGTCGACGGATGTTATGTCGTTCAGCGTCAGACCGGCCTTTCGCAACGCTTTTACAGTGACGTTATGGGCGCTGGAGCCGCGTTTGAAGGCAACCTTCTTGCCCTTCAGGTCCGCCAGCGTCTTCAGCGGCGAATCCTTCTGCACAAGGATTGCCGATCCGCCGGCCGCGCCCTTGTAGGTGCCCACATAACGCAGATTGCCACCGGCGGCCTGCGCGAAGAGCGGCGGCACATCGCCCGTCGGCCCGATATCCAGCGCGCCCGCGCCAAGGGCTTCGAGAAGCGGCGGCCCTGAGGAAAACTCCGACCATTTGACCTCGATGCCGCGATCCTTCAGAAGCGCTTCCAGCGCGCCCTGGCTTTTCGCCAGCGCGATCACGCCATTCTTCTGCCAGCCGATCCGCAATGTGGTGGTTGCGGCACCGGCCCGCCGGATATGCGGCAGAAATGCCGCCCCCGTTGCACCCGCAATCAGTCCCAATGTTCCGCGTCGTGTGAGCATGTAGATATCCTTCGCTGTTGCCATCCTTCGATAACAAAAGCGTAGATATTCGAGAGATTTTATCAAAATCTCGCTTTGCGCGGCGGAAGCATGAAGAGAATTGAATGTGCGAATTTGCCGTTGCAGGCGGAATAAGATTGCCGTGCCGCATCGGCAGGCCGCCGGGGCGCATTCCTCGGGCAACCGCCGGATGACCGGCCTGAACGGTTACGAAAAGGCAAACCACAGAACGAAAAATGCCCTTCCCGGCAACCGGAAAGGGCATTGTTAAAAGGGCCTGATTGGCCGGTGATCAATCCTCGCCGGATTTGGGATTGTCCAGCAGCATGTAATCGAGCGGCAGTTCCGTCGTATATTTGATCTGCTCCATCGCAAAGGCCGACGACACATCGCGAATTTCGATCTTGGCGATCATCCGCTTGTAGAAGGCGTCATAGGCCGCGATGTCAGGCACAACGACGCGCAGCAGATAATCGACATCACCGCTCATGCGGTAGAATTCCACGACTTCCGGAAACTCGGAAACCACCTCGGAAAAACGCTTCAGCCATTCGATGGAATGGGAGGCGGTGCGGATGGAGACGAAAACGGTGACCTTGGTGTTGACCTTGACCGGATCGAGCAGCGCCACGCGCCGGCGGATAACGCCGTCCTCTTCCATCTTCTGGATACGCCGCCAACAGGGCGTCGTGGAAAGGCCGACCTTTTTCGCCAGATCGGCAACGGCCAGCGTGGAATCCTCTTGCAGAATGCGCAAAATCTTACGGTCTAGGCGATCCAATGCGTCTACCCTCCTGAATTAATTTCCTTTCAATACACTATTTTTCACAAAAAAACAGAAAATTGTTTCACTAAAGCCGCATTTCCACATGTTCCCGCAGAACCGGAAGCAACTCCTCCGTAAACCACGGGTTCTTCTTCAGCCAGCCGGTGTTGCGCCAGCTTGGATGCGGCAGGGCTAAAATGGCCGGTCCCGAATTCGCGTGAAAATAGCTGCGCCAATCGCGCACGGTTTCGGTCATGGTTTTTCGCCGCCTTTCGCCAAGGTGAAAGGCCTGAGCATATTGGCCGATGGCAAGGATCAGCTCCACCTGCGGCATCGCCGCCATCACCCGCTCACGCCATTGCGGCGCGCATTCGCGCCGTGGCGGCAGGTCGCTGCCCTTGTCGTCATAACCGGGAAAACAGAACCCCATGGGCACGATGGCGAAGCGGTCCGGGTCGTAGAACGTCTCCCGATCAACATTCAGCCATCGGCGAAGCCTGTCGCCGGAAGCATCGTTGAAGGGCAGACCCGTTTCATGCACGCGAAGCCCTGGCGCCTGCCCCGCAATCAGGATACGCGCCTTCGTCGACATCACGACCACCGGCCGGGGTTCATGCGGCAGACGTTCGTTGAACGGGGTATCGCGACAGATGCGACAGCGGGCGATCTCGCCGCGCAACCCGTCCAGCCCGTCATCACGCATCGGCAGGGTTCGATCCCTCTCAGCCATGATCCCATCCCAGAAGATGACGGATGATGGTGAGGAAACCCGTCGCGGGCGTGTCCAGATCCGCTGCGCGATGCTCGCGCCGCCACTCCGACGGTTTTTCAAATTCTCCCGCCCAGATGCCGCGGGCTTCTCTGCGCGCGCCAGCCTGCTCGACGGAAAACTGGAAATAACCGGACGCGATGGCGAAACCTGCCGCCACCATTTCCGAGGAGACATCCCTGTCTCCCGCCGAACAATAAACCAGCAGCCGCCCGTAACGGTCTCGGGAACTGCCGGAACAGGAGAAGACCGCACCCTCGATCATCCGTTGCAGAACACGGCGCGCCTCCGCCCCGCATGGCCAGGTTTCGCCGCCGCGCCGGCATGTTTGCGAAAGCTCCGGCGCATCGATGCCGAGCAGCCGGAACCGCTCGCTGCCCTTTGAGAGCGTGTCGCCGTCGATCACGAAGAAACGGCCGGTATAGGTCTCGCTGTTGATCTGATCGAGCTTGGCGGAGATCAGAATACCGAGAAAAACCATGGCGAGAAAAAGCCCCGCGTCGCGAAACATCGAAAAAAAGCCGCGTCTGCCTCCGTTTCGTCTCATGTCACAACAAACCCTTGTCAGAAATGGCAAACAAATCCTTTCACGACAGCATCTTCTTAAGATTTTGTGCGTAACCTGCAAAGGATTCATGTCACCTGCGTTGTAACAATGAGTAAAAGCGTCAGCACGTCCACCGATAAGATTATCGTCGACCGCTCGCGAAAGCACCGTAACAAGGCTGTTTTCGACACGGTGAAGACGACACGTGAACGCCTGCAACAAGGGGCCGGCGGCACCGAAGCCTATGAACGCGAAATGCTGACGATGCACATCGCCGAGACCCTCCAGGGCGCGATGATCATGCCGCTTTTCATCGTATTGGCCTCCATCATCGGTTTGTATATCACCCGTGATATCGGGCTTATCATCTGGTCGCTGATCGCACTGAGTTTCCATGCCATGTCTCTGGTGCTGGCCAAAAGAGCCGCAAAACAGGAGATCACGGCGGATAATCTGCCGAAATGGCGCAATCTCTTCCTCGGCATGCAGATCCTCATCGGCTGCGCCTGGGCCATGTTCGCGCTGGCCGAACCGGTGCGCAACGACCCGACGCTCGTTCTTTTCTTCAAGGGCGCGACGCTGCTGATCGCCCTCTCGCTCACCGCCATGGCCAATTTCATGCTGCGGCGGGCGACCTTCATGACCTTCCTGCCGGTGCTGGCTGCACTGTGCGTGACTTCGATCATCTCCCGCGATCCGTTCGATGTCGGCCTTGCCCTGATGTTCGGCATGGCGATCCTTTTCTGTCACCGCATCACCAGCAGGCTTTACCAGACCAGCATCAAGCTGCTTTCGTCGCAGACCGAAAAGGACGACCTGATCGCCGAACTCGAAGTCGCCAACTCGGTATCAGACGAGGCGCGGCGGCGTGCGGAAGAGGCCAACCTGGCGAAATCGCGCTTCCTCGCCTCCATGTCGCATGAACTCAGAACCCCGCTCAACGCCATTCTCGGCTTCTCCGAAGTCATGGCGTCGGAAGTGCTCGGTCCGCTCAACAATCCGCTCTACAGGGAATATTCCGGCGATATTCACCGTTCGGGCCAGCATCTGCTCGACCTCATCAACGAAATCCTCGACCTGTCGCGTATCGAGGCCGGCCGCTACGATCTCAACGAGGAATCGGTCTCGATGCTGGAAATCGCCGAGGATTGCATCGGCATGATCCAGCTTCGCGCCCGCGCCAAGACCATCAGGATTTCACAGCAATTCGAAAGCAGCCTGCCGCAGGTCTGGGCGGATGAAAAATCGATCCGCCAGGTGATCCTCAACCTTCTCTCCAATGCCGTGAAATTCACCCCGCAGGGCGGCGAAATTCTCGTGAAGGCGGGCTGGACGGCGGGCGGCGGGCAATATGTGTCGATCAAGGATAACGGCCCGGGCATTCCCGAGGATGAAATCCCCGTGGTGCTGTCGGCCTTCGGTCAGGGATCGATCGCGATCAAAAGCGCCGAACAGGGAACGGGGCTCGGCCTGCCCATCGTTCAGGCCATCCTCGCCAAACATGACGGCCAGTTCATCCTGAAATCGAAATTGCGAGAAGGTACCGAGGGCATCGCCATCCTGCCGGCGAAACGCGTGCTGCAAAGCCTGCCCGCCGTGGAGGAAACCCTCGCCATCCAGCCCCGTCGCCGGTCCTTCGCTTGAGCAAAAACCCTCAGAAGAACAGCGCCGTCACCAGCGAATACAGCACGAAAAATCCGTTTGCCGTCAAAAGGCAAAAGACGGCGAAGGAACCGAGATCCTTGGCGTGTCGCCCGACGGAAGAGATTTCCGGCGAAATGCGGTCCACCAGCTCCTCTATCGCGGTATTGAGCGCCTCGACCGCAAACAGAAGCAGCATCAGCACCGTGAAGACGAGAAGATGCGCAAACGGCGCACCGACGACCAGAAGCAGGGCAAGGCCGACACCGAAGGCGAGAACCTCGTGCCGGAACGCCGCTTCCTGCCACAGCCGGCCAAGCCCCTGCACGGAATAACGGGCAGCGGCAAAAAGATGCCGCCAACCCTTTTCCTTGCGGAAAACAGGTTCCGGTTGCTTCTTCTGCGGCGTTGCGTCCATCTGTAACCTCAATGGCTGGTGCGCGGACTGGTGCTGGTGTCGACACCGGCCGCTTCGAAGGTCGCCATGCCGGAATGGCAGGCTGCAGCGGCCTTGACGATGCCGGCGGCCAAAGCGGCGCCCGTGCCCTCGCCAAGCCGCATGCCAAGCGCCAGGAGCGGCGTCTTGCCGAGTTTCTCGACGGCGGCCAGGTGGCCGGGTTCACCGGAAACATGGCCGATCAGGCAATGGTCGAGCGCCGAAGGAGTGATCGCCTTCAACAGCGCGGCAGCGGCCGTGGCCACATAACCGTCGATCAGGACGGGAATGCGCTGCACGCGCGCGGCAAGGATAGCGCCGGCAATCGCCGCAATCTCGCGCCCACCAAGGCGGCGCATGATTTCGAACGGGTCGGAGAGATGGTCCTTGTGGAATTCCACCGCAGCCTTCACCGCCGCGATCTTGCGGGCCATGACCTCACCTTCCGAGCCAGTGCCGGGACCTGTCCACTCTTCCGCCGTGCCACCATAGAGCGCCAGATTGATCGCCGCCGCGATGGTGGTGTTGCCGATGCCCATTTCGCCGACACAGAGAAGGTCCGTGCCGCCGGCGATCGCTTCCATGCCGAACGCCATGGTGGCGGCGCAATCGCGCTCGGAAAGGGCCGGCTCGCAGGTGATGTCGCCGGTCGGGTAATCCAGCGCCAGATCGAAAATCTTCAAGCCGAGATCGTTGGTAACGCAAATCTGGTTGATCGCCGCACCGCCAGCCGCAAAGTTTTCCACCATCTGCTGCGTCACCGATGTCGGATAAGGTGTGACGCCGTGCCGCGTGACGCCGTGATTGCCGGCGAAGATCGCCACCAGCGGGCGGGTGACGGCGGGCGAACGGCCGGACCATGCGGCGAGCCACATGGCGATCTCTTCCAGACGGCCGAGCGAACCGGCCGGTTTCGTCAATTGCGCATTACGCTCCTTGGCCGCGACCAGCGCATGTGTGTCCGGGCCGGGAAGCTCGCGCAGCAGCGCGCGGAAATCATCGAAGGGCAATCCGCTCATGCTCATGGTATCTGTCTTTCTCGTCGTCGGGTTGGCGGAAACTTGTATTTTCCGGCAAATCGGTCTTTGTTGCGCCTCTCATAATCGCGGACGCGCTGCGGAACAACCGTAAATGCAAGCACAGCAACGGAGAGAGCATGAAGGCCGGGGATTTTATAACAGATGTCGTGCATTCCCTTGCCTTTCTCAGCCGCCTGCCGGTCCCCTCGCGCTTCTTCGGGAATGATGACGGCACCTCGATGCGCCGGACCGCCCGCGCCTTTCCCGCCGCAGGCCTGCTCATCGCCCTGCCCGCCGCTTTCCTTGTGGTGGTTTTCACCGCTTTCGACGCTTCGCCGCAGCTCACCGGCTGGCTCGCCATCGCCATGACGGCGCTGATAACCGGCGCGCTGCACGAGGACGGGCTGGCCGATATGGCCGACGGTTTCGGCAGCGGCAAGGACAAGGCAAGAACGCTTGATATCATGAAGGACAGCCGCATCGGCAGCTATGGCACGATCGCCATGATCCTGTCTTTCGCGCTGCGCGCCACGGCCCTCGCGTCCCTGATAGAGACCCTGCCGGGCAAGACAGCCGCCGCCTGCCTCATTGCAGCCCTTGTGATGAGCCGCGCCCTCATGGTGTGGCACTGGCAGGCGCTGCCCGCAGCCAAAGCCTCCGGCATTGCCGCCGGCGCCGGCCAGCCGGGCAAAGGCGAGCGCAACATCGCGCTTGCGACCGGGCTGCTGCTGCTCGTGCTCTTCACGCTGCACGCCCTGCCCTTTCTCGCGATAGTGGCCGTTCTGGCGGCAGCCTGTCTGGCGGTGGCGCTTTTCGGCAGGCTCTGCGACAGGAAGATCGGCGGCCACACGGGTGACACTATTGGCGCCTGCCAGCAGATCACGGAGATCGTGATTCTCCTCGCCCTTGCCCTTGCGACATGACGGCCTGATATAGATCATCATGGAAACGCCCTGCATTCATGTCTGCTCCCTCGATGCCACGAACAGCCTCTGCACCGGCTGCGGCCGCACGCTGGATGAAATAGGCGGCTGGACGAGTTATAGCGACGGGAAGCGCCGCATGATCATGTCGGTGCTTCCCGAAAGACTGGCAAGAGCAGGCAAGGACACCTCCAGGGAGACGCACACCGCATGAACAGGCTGACTATCGTTCTCCTCTTGCTGGCCGTTGGTCTCGGCCTGCTTCTCGTCAATCACGACAGCGGCCGCACCTTCGGCATCGACAACGAGAAATTCGGACAGATCGTCTATCTTCTGCCGATCGCAGGATTGCTATCCGTCGGCATTCT
Organism: Rhizobium nepotum 39/7; assembly: GCF_000949865.1. GTDB lineage: Bacteria > Pseudomonadota > Alphaproteobacteria > Rhizobiales > Rhizobiaceae > Agrobacterium > Agrobacterium nepotum. Next base: position 239,224 of record NZ_JWJH01000017.1, read on the forward strand.
GGCGGGAAGCCGCGGCAGCCTCGCCAGCGTCATCCGCCAGCTCGCCATCTGGCTCGTCATCATCCTCGGCCTCGTATCGGTCTATCTCTATCGTTACGACCTGCAATCCTTCGGCGACCGGCTGCTGGGCGGCCTGATGCCCGGCCGTGCGGTGGTGGTGACGACCGCTGGCGGCGAACAGGAGATCGTCCTGCACAAATCGATGAGCGGCCATTTCGAGGCGAATGTCGGCGTCAACGGCAAGACCATCCACATGCTCGTCGATACCGGCGCAAGCTCCGTGGTGCTCGCCAATGCGGACGCGGCCGAAATCGGTATCGACACGGCAAGCCTGCGCTACACCGTGCCGGTGATGACCGCGAACGGCCGCACGGCGGCAGCGCCCGTGATGCTGTCCGAGATCGGCATCGGCCCGATCGTGCGGAGCAACATCCCCGCCCTCGTCGCGCAGGACGGTCAACTGGACCAGAGCCTGCTCGGCATGAGCTTCCTGTCGACGCTCGGCTCGCTGCAGATGCAGACCGACGAGTTGAGATTGCGGGACAGATAAAAGCGGCCAGGCAAACAATTCTTGCTTGGATCAAAAAATTTCAAAATATAGTAAGAACAGGATGCCGATGTAGAGGTTTTTTACTGGGATAAAGCGTGAAAATCCGAGAAAGAAACTCTCGATGCTTCATCAAATAATTGACATGGCAGTCGCCTCGTGAGATGGTTTTGCCAAGTCCAACGCAGGAGCGTCTTCACATGATCGGCCCTGATCCCATCCTACTCTGATCCGACAACAGAACACTGCTGGCAGGCGAAGCGTCAAATATCATTTTGGCGCTTTTTGTTTTTCGGAAACGCCAAGCGAGCGAATTTTTCGCTTGAGCTTGTATCCCTTATATTTTTTCTCCATCGTTTGCAGAAGCTGCTCTCCAGTCTTCTTTGCCTCATCCACATGCTCATAGATGCTGCGGATAGCGATCACGCGACTTTCGAGTGAGATATTCGTGAAACTTTTCTTATATATGCCATCGATCTTGGCGCGGATCTTGTCCAGCACACCATAGAAATAAACGACTTCGCCGACGTATTCCCGTCCCGTGGCAGAGATGGAATCAATGTTCTTCATATAAAAATGGGTGTGACGCGCATCCGTTATATGCGGGACGAAATCTTTGTTCTGTTTGACGCGTTCCCTGAAGGTGACATAGGAAATAGGTGCATCGAGGAAAATCGCCATGTCCGCCGTGTTGAAATCGATTTCGGCATACAGGGATCGAATGAATTTCTCTTTTTCCCTGGACCTCTTCCAGAAACCCACCCCCATCGCCACCAGATGACCGAGCGCCCACATCGTGAACGCCGTGGACGCCGCCATCAGTGCCGCGAATAATTGGGGCGTATCAAACATTTTAGCAAAATCAGGCATGAAATATACATTCACAAGAAATAAAATACATATAAATTTAAATTACACCGAATTTCTACTTAGGTAAACAGAGTAATTATCTGCAAAAATCTTTGAATTTGGCAAATAGACTTCTACATCCCCAAAACGTAAAATCTCCCAAATGTAGCCAGCAAAACCGGTTCTGCTCGCGCCTCCACAACAACGCAAAATTCAAATACCCACAGGCCGGATTTGAGATATTCTTTCTACTCCTCTCCCATTTGGCAGACCATTGCCGCTTGCTTCCCTCCCATCTGATAATTATGTTGGCAATGTTCTCAGGGCGGGGTGCAATTCCCCACCGGCGGTATCGGGAGTTTCCCGGAGCCCGCGAGCGCTTTCGGCCTCCAAAACCGAAAGGTCAGCAGATCCGGTGAGAGGCCGGAGCCGACGGTATAGTCCGGATGGAAGAGGACAAGGCATAGGACACCCGCGCTCCGCGGGCTTCGCAGTGCATTGTTCGCCCAAGGGATATTTGGCGCTTCTTGAAGCGCGAAAATGCCGCAAAACGGCATAACCCTTGAAAGGCCAGAAAGAAAATGACCATTGCTAAAATTGAAGACGCGATCGAAGCCATATCCCGTGGCGAGATGGTGATCGTCGTTGACGACGAGGATCGCGAAAACGAAGGCGACATCATCGCCGCTTCCGACAGCATCACGCCGCAGCAGATCGCCTTCATGATGAACCATGCACGCGGGCTGATCTGCGTCGCCGTGCCGGGCGAGCGTTTGGACGCACTCGACATTCCGCTGATGGTGTCGCGCAATACCGAATCCCTCAAGACGGCCTTCACCGTTTCTGTGGACTATATCCCCGGCACCACGACAGGCATTTCGGCGGCGGACCGGGCAAAGACGGTGCGTGCCCTGGTGTCGGAAGGCTCGCGTCCGGAAGACTTCGCCCGCCCCGGCCATATCTTCCCGCTGCGCGCCAATCCTGAAGGCGTGCTTGGCCGCACCGGTCACACCGAAGCGGCTGTCGATCTGTGCCGCCTTGCCGGGAAGTTCCCCTGCGGCACCATCTGCGAGATTGCCAATGACGACGGTACCATGGCCCGGCTGCCCCAGCTCGAAGTCTTCGCCGAACGCCACGGCCTGCTCATCGTGACGATCAAGGACCTCGTTTCCTATCGGAAGGGCGAGATTGTGGAAGAAGTGGCGCAAAAGCAGGTCGCCTGATCCGCGCATCCTGTATCCCGAATACGAAAACGCCCGGCCAGAGCCGGGCGTGAAACTCGCGACAGATATTGTCCATCAGTTGCGCAGCCGGTAACCGGTCTTGAACATCCAGCTGACAATACCGAGGCACAATGCGAGGAACAGCGTGATCATCGCCAGGCTGATCAGAGGATTGACGTCGGCGATCTCGTAGAAGCTCCAGCGGAAACCGCTGATAAGATACAGCACCGGATTGAAATGGCTGACCGTCTGCCAGAAGGGCGGCAGCATGTCGATGGAATAGAAGCTGCCGCCGAGAAAGGTCAGCGGCGGCACCACCAGCATGGGAATGAGGTTCAGCTGTTCGAAATTCGTCGCCCAGATGCCGATGATGAAGCCGAACAGGCTGAAGCTCACGGCGGTCAGCACGAAGAACAGCACCATCATGAACGGATGGGCAATGGTGATGTCCACGAAGAAGGTGGCCGTTATCAGGATGATCGTGCCGATCATCAGGCCCTTGGTCGCCGCCGCCCCGACATAGCCGGCAACAATTTCCGGCATCGCCACCGGCGCGGACAATATCTCATAGACCGTTCCGGTGAACTTCGGAAAATAAATGCCGAAGGAGCCGTTGCTGATACATTGCGTCAGCAGCGTCAGCATGATGAGGCCAGGCGTTATGAACGCGCCGTAGGAAACCCCGCCAACCTCCTGAATCCTTGAACCGATCGCGGTTCCGAACACGATGAAATAGAGCGAAGTGGAGATGACCGGCGAAATCACGCTCTGCAACAGGGTGCGGCGCGTACGTGCCATTTCGAACAGATAGATGGACTTGATGGCTTCGAAATTCATTTCTGGCCTCCCACCAGCGAGACGAAGATATCCTCAAGCGAGCTCTGCCGCGTTGAAATATCCTTGAAATGGATGTTGGCGGCGGAAAGGGCACCCAGAAGATCGGCGATACGCCCCTGCTCGCCATTATCTGCGATTTCATAGGTGACAGTGCAGCGGTCATCCGAAAGCGTCAGGCCGAAAGGTGCAAGACTGTCGGGCAATTGATCCACGGGCTGTGCAAGTTCGAGGAAAAGCTGCTTGCGGCCGAGTTTCTTCATCAGCGCCGTCTTTTCTTCCACCAGCAGCAATTCGCCGCCATTGATAACGCCCACCCGGTCGGCGATCTCTTCCGCCTCCTCGATATAATGCGTGGTCAAAATGATAGTGACGCCCTTGGCGCGCAGCTCGGAAACCACATTCCACATGTCGCGGCGCAGGGTCACATCCACGCCGGCGGTCGGCTCGTCCAGGAACAGAACCTTCGGTTCGTGCGCAAGCGCCTTGGCGATCAGCACACGCCGTTTCATGCCGCCGGAAAGCTCCCGCAGCATATTGTCCTTCTTGTTCCAGAGCGACAGCGATTTCAGGATGCGCTCGATCAGTTCCGGGTTCTTCTTCTGCCCGTGCAGGCCGCGCGAGAAGCTGACGGTGTTCCACACCGTCTCGAACTGATCGGTCGTCAGTTCCTGCGGCACGAGGCCGATCAGGGCGCGGGTCTGGCGAAAATCCTTCACCACGTCATGGCCCCCGACAAATACCGAACCCTCGCCCGGATTGACGAGACCGCAGACGATCGAGATCAGCGTCGTCTTGCCCGCACCGTTCGGCCCAAGAAGAGCGAGAATCTCGCCTTCCCTGATATCGAGGCTGACACCCTTGAGCGCCTGAAAGCCATTTGCGTAGGATTTGGTCAGATTCCGTATCGAAACAATGGCATTCATGGCGAATCTTTCGAAAAACCGACAGAGATGCACGCCATATAGGCCGTAGAACGCTTAAATGCCAGCCCGGTGGACTGAACACTGCGTTCGGTAGGCAAGGAAAATCAGCCGTAGACGCTGTAGAAAAACTGTGCCGCCACGAAGACCAGAAACACCCCGAAGGCGCGCTCCAGCTGCTTCTTGCTGAGCGCATGCGCCAACCTAGCACCATAGGGCGCGACAGCAAGCGTGATGGGGATGAGGAGCACAACGGCGATCCAGTTGATGAAGCCGGTGGAAAACGGCGGCAGGCCCGCATCGCCCCAGCCGGCCCAGATGTAGCCGAGAAGACCCGGCAGCGAAATCAGCACCCCGACACCCGAAGAGGTGGCGACCGCCTGATGAATGGTGCGTCCGTAAAGCGTCATGAAGGTATTGTTCATCACCCCGCCGCCCACACCCATCAGGCCGGAGAAAAGCCCGATGCCGGTGCCTACCAAAAAACGGCCCGGATTTTTCGGCAGGTCGGAGCCGAGATGCCAGCTCGCTCGGTTGAAGATCATACGGAATGCGAGCGCAAGCGCGATGAAGGCGAAGATCAGCCGCAGGGCTATGCTGGAAGCATGCGCGGCGACCACCGATGCAAGGATGGTGCCGAGCGGCACGGCGACGATCCAGCCCTTCAGAAGATCGATATCGACGGCCCCCTTCTGGCGATGCGTCAGGAATGAGCGGATGGAGGTCGGCACGATGATGGCAAGCGACGTGCCGAGCGACAGATGCATGCGCACCGCCTCCGGCACATCCAGAAGCCCGAAGACATGGTAGAAGACAGGCACCAGCACCGCACCACCGCCAATGCCGAACAGCCCCGCAAGAAGACCGGCGACCACGCCCGCTGCAGCAAGCGCCGCAGCAAAGACCATTACCTCTGAAACAGGGGGCATGAAAGCAGGCTCCCAAGGGCCGTTGTCACAAACATGTGACGCTCATAGCGTATCAGAGATGGGCGGCAAGCCATCTTTGCCGCTGGTCAGTACGGCGTGTTGTTTTTTGCCGGATATCCGCGCCGGATGGACCGATTTTATGGGATCGTTTCCCATTGCATGCCCTTGCAAAGACGCCGATATCCCCCGATATGGCTGTCTCTTCAACCGGCCTTCGGGCCGGTCTTTTTTTGTGCGGAGTCAGGGTCAGCAACCGGCGCTTCTCATGCAGCCGCGCCCCTCACATCCGTCATTCCAGCCCTGAGCCGGAATCCAGCCGTCGCGTCGGCGCGGCGGGAAATGGCGCTAAGGCATCCCTTGGAAATCACCTAGTCGCAATGCCTGTAACCGGATTTACGGGTACGCAGGTCGAAGTGGAAGTGGTTCCAGTGGTTGGGATCGCTGCCCGGCCCGAGAACGGTCGAGAAATATTTGCAGCTGTCCGATCTGACCGCTTTCAGCAGCGCTTTTTCGCGGAAGGCGAAGAAGTTCTTTTTGCGAACGTCAATTTCCTTACCGTTCTTCAGGGTGATGGTGCCGATATCGATGGCGTTGCCGCGCGCATGTTCGGACCACGGATTGCTGGAGCGCGAATTCATCTTGCGGCAGGAATAGCCGCCCATTGGCGTGATGCGGCCGACGCCCGAGAGATAACGGAAGCGCGAGGACGGCACGAGCTCGAACTTCACCCACTTGGCAAAGGCAAGCGTCACCTGGCAATTGAGCTTCACCGCAGGCCGGATGGCGACGCCGCTGGCGAGACCACTGAGTTCGATCGGATAATCGATGCCGCAGGTCGGACCATCGGCAATGCGCGCAACATCGCGGAAGGCAACGCCGAGGCGGCGTAATTCGGAGCGGCAGGCCACTTCCGAGGATGGCATGACGCCGGGCGGCATGGTTGACCGGTTGCTTTGCAATCCGCCGCGCGCCATCGGATCGTCAGGCATCAGCATGGCGACCTCCTCCACCGGCTGGCGGCGGGAAGAGGATCCAGGCGGCGGCGGTATCAACCGCGATTGACCCGTGCTCTGCCGTTGACGGCCCGGTGAAACGGCGATCGGATTGTCCGTGCCGATACCATCCACCACCGGCTGTGCGGAAGCGCCTTCGGCGATGTCCGCATCCTGCTCTTCCGCAAGTCCGCGAACCGGCTCGACGCCGAGCATGGAATCCATGTTGACGCCGCTTTCGCCTTCGGCGATCTGGCTGGCGGCGGCCTGCTGCTCGGGCATTGTCGGAGAGATTTCGGTTTGGCCGCTGGTGGCCATACGCGCCTGATGCTGGGCATCGAGCGTAGAATATCCCTGCCCGCCCTGTGGGGATTGCAGCAGCGGATCCTGCGAGGTGTAAAGCTCAGGCATCGGTTGCGACACGGCTGCGGGATAATCGGCGACCTGCCCGGCCCGCTCGGCCTGATGGACCGCGCCTGATGGTGCGCTGTAGCCTTGCTGCCGCGACGACCGGATTGCGCTGACACGCGTGGTGCCATCGACCTCGGCCGGCGGCACGAGGCCCTCCGCCGAACACGACACCATGACCGTGGAAATCAACAGCAACGTCACAAGACGACGCGGAAGGGAAACATACGCCATACGAGAACCTGTACCTTCAGCGGCCGCTACACGCGGCAATACAGGTGAATTTTAAAGAAACGGGGTAAACGAATCCTTATTGGTTGCGAGAAATAACGAACGGTCTGGTTCGTGACGCTTCAAAATGGAGAAGGCCCGATTGAAATCACGTCGAAGACAACGACGAAAACGCTGAGACCTCTCCTCGGCAGCCAACGCGGAAACCTCTCCTCCGTCATCCTCGGGCTTGACCCACTACTGTCCGGT
>NZ_JWJH01000018.1 GCF_000949865.1 Rhizobium nepotum 39/7
TGGCAACGACCACCGGCTTGCCGGCGCGCCGGCAGGCGCGGGTCAGCTGCTTCTGGATGCCCGGAACCGCTTCCAGCGGCATTTCCACGCCAAGATCGCCACGCGCAACCATCAGGGCATCGGAAAGCTCGATGATTTCCTCGATGCGTTCGATAGCCTGCGGCTTTTCGATCTTGGACATCAGGCCAACGCGGCCGCGCGAAATCTTGCGCACTTCGGCCAGATCTTCCGGGCGCTGGACGAAGGAAAGCGCAACCCAGTCCACTTCGTTGGTGGCGAGAACAGCATCAAGGTCAACGCGGTCCTTGTCGGTCAGAACGCCGACGCCGAGCAGGGTGTCGGGCAGGCTGATGCCCTTGCGGTCGGAAATCCGGGTGCCGGAAACGACCGTGGTGACGATGCTCTTGCCGTCGCTCTTTTCAGCGCGCAGATGCAGCTTGCCGTCATCGATCAGCAGGCGGTGGCCGGGCTTGACCGCTTCGAGAATTTCAGGATGCGGCAGGAAAACACGGGTGTTGTCGCCGGGTGTATCGTTGTTGTCCAGCGTGAAGGTCTGGCCCGGAACCAGATCGACCTTGGTCTCGGCGAATTTTCCGACGCGCAGCTTGGGACCCTGCAGGTCGGCCAGAATGCCGATGGGACGGCCGTTGCGGCTCTCGACCGAGCGGATACGCGTAATCAGCGTCCGCATCACGTCGTGGCTCGCATGGCTCATATTGATGCGGAAAAGATCGGCGCCGGCCAGATGCAGCTTTTCGATCATCGACTCTTCCGATGAGGCGGGGCCGAGAGTTGCAAGAATTTTGACTTTGCGGTTACGCTTCATCAGTTTTGATTTCCCTGTGTGCCTGGCGTGTCGGAAAGCTGGACCATCCAGCTTCCCTGTCTGCCCGTGTCATATTCCTTGAAACCCATTCTCTGGAAGCTGCGGGCATAACAATCGTCTACACCGGCGATCTTGAACTCGTTTTCCGCCACGCACATGTTGACGTCACCGGTCCAGCGGCCGCCATGGGCGGCGTCCTCGGCATAAAGATAATAATAACGCGACTGCAACTCGCCCTCTATCAGCGTTGCGCAGGTGGAGGAGGGGACCTGCCACCAGCCTTCGCTGACCCAGCCATCCTGCCCCCGGTAGCCGATTGCGACCCCCACGAGGTTTTGCGTGCTGTTGCAGACGCGGAAATCCGCATGCGCGGACTCCACGAACATAAACGGGGTCAGAAACATTGCCGCTGCGGAGAAAAGACGGGCAAGATGCCGAAAGTGGCGAGGAAGAGCGAGAGATGACTGAGTCACGGCTTCCATCCGGATTCCATGGTTATAATGAACACACTTCTTGGCGTGGTCGCCCAAGAATGTCAACGCGAGTTTAATCGATTATATTGTTCGTGGGGTCGTGAGTGCGATAAGGTAGATGGCTGTTCTTTCGCCGAAACTTGCGCCCGGCCTCAAGCCATGCCATCAAGCTTTTCTCCTCAATCCTGCCCCAGAAAATCATCGATGAACGACTTCATACCCTATGAAATCATAGAAGGCGATTATGACAAAGGCATGGTTCTTCTGGCGGACCATGCCATGAACCTCCTGCCGGCACACTACGGCAAACTTGGCCTTCCGCAAACCGCTTTTCATCGCCATATAGCATTTGATATCGGCATCGAAGGGCTAACACGCTCTCTGGCTGCCCGTCTCGGCGTGCCTGCGGTCCTCGGGCGGTTTTCGCGCCTCCTGATTGACCCCAATCGCGGCGAGGACGACCCCACCCTTATCATGAAGATTTCGGACGGGGCGATCATTCCCGGCAATCACCCGATTTCAGATGAGGAATGGCAAAAACGGATCGAGGTTTTCCATCGGCCTTATCACGATGCCGTGGACCGCGTGCTCGCCGGTGTCGCGCAATCGTCGGGGGAGGCGCCGTTTGTTCTGTCGCTGCATTCCTACACACCGTTCTGGAAGGAAACGCCGCGGCCATGGCATGCTGCCGTTCTCTGGGACACGGATAATCGCGCGGTCGATCCGCTTCTGGCGCATTTGCGCGCGACCGGCGATATTCTCGTCGGCGATAACGAACCCTATGACGGCGCGCTGAAGGGCGATACCATGTATCGCCACTGCATGATGAAGGGTATACCGCATGCACTTCTCGAGGTACGGCAGGATCTGATCGCGGATGAGGACGGGATTGCCGGTTGGTCGGACCGGCTCGCTCCCATTTTTGCCGCAATGAACGACGATCCCATTTTGCACGAATATCGGCTGTTCACCTCTCGCACCGGCCCCTATTGAGCCTGGAGTTGCCCCATGACGAAAGAGAACGATAAACAGCAGATCGAATTCGAGGCGGCCGCGTTCCGCCGTCTCGTACAGCACCTTCGCGAGCGTCACGATGTGCAGAACATCGACCTGATGAATCTCGCAGGATTTTGCCGCAATTGCCTTTCCAACTGGTACCGGGAAGCGGCAGATGAGGCCGGTGTCGCGCTCAGCAAGGAGCAATCCCGCGAAATTGTCTACGGAATGCCCTATGAGGACTGGAAGGAAAAATATCAGCCGGAGGCGAGCGATGTTCAAAAAGCCGCCTTTGAGCAGAGCAGACCCACGGAATAATCCCTGATCGACGGAAACGACTTGACGTGAGGCCCGGCAATGGGCAGTTCACAGGCCGGAATTTTTGCTGCCCGGCTGGCGGCGACCGGCGAAGGCTTTGCCCGGATTTAATGAACAAGGCTCATATGAGCTGCCACCAATGAAGGAAGATATGATGGACGAAACGAGCACCACCGAAACCGTCGCCGCCGCCGAACTGCGTCAATTCATCGAACGTGTCGAGCGTCTCGAAGAGGAAAAGGCCGCCATTCAGGGCGATATCAAGGATGTCATGGGCGAAGCGAAGGGCCGTGGTTACGATACCAAGGCGATCCGCACGATCATCCGCCTGCGCAAGAAGGACGCCAACGAGCGTATCGAGGAAGAAACCATCCTTCAGACCTATATGGCCGCGCTTGGCATGGAATGATCGGCTGACGATCTTTTAATGAAAAATCGCCGCTTTTGCGGCGATTTTTATTTGGGCCGTTTGCGAAACTCAGCCGCGTGTGCCCGCCAGCTTTTCGGAAAGGTCGGCGGCCTGTTTGCGGGCGTCCTTGTCCGCAGGATAGAGCGCCAGGTAGCGCTCCCAGGCTTTCAGGGCCAGTTCTTCGCGGCCCGAAGCTTCGAGGATGTTGGCAAGGCTTGCCAGCGCCGGAAAATAGCGCGGCTCCTTCTCCAGCGTCAGGTTGATATCCGCCATTGCCTTGCGGGTGTCGCCATCGGCAAAATGTACCATGGCGCGGCGATAGGGCGCCTGCACATAGTCCGGATCGAGCAGGACGACCTGGTCCAGAAAATCGAAAGCGGCGGCATTGCGCTTCTCGTCCGAAGCCTCGCCTGCCCATTGCATCAGAAGATTGATCGTCGCGCTGCCGGAATCATTCCATTCGGAAGCGATCTGGTTGGCGATGCTGCGCGCCTTGACCGCATTCCGCTCTTTTTTCAGCGATACGAAAAGGGTATCGACGGTCTTGGCGGGTGAAGGCGCAGCCTCTACCGCTGCGGGAGGTTGCCCATCCGCCGCATGGCCAATAGTGACCATTCCTGGAAACAGGAGGCCTGAAAACAGGAAACCCTGAGCGACGAAGATAGCCGTGCAAAAACGATTTGGGCGCATGGGTTAAAGCTTAACCCGACTGCGCCCAATATCAAATGCAAACTTCTACTCTATCAACAAAGTGATCCGCGATCTTGATCGCGAACCGCAGTCAATCAGCCCTGACGAGCCTTGAAGCGCGGGTTCTGCTTGTTGATGATGTAGACGCGGCCCTTGCGGCGAACCAGGCGGTTATCGCGATGACGGGCCTTAAGCGCTTTAAGCGAATTCTTGATTTTCATTTTACTGGTCCGCAGTTTTGCACGGCTTTTACCGTGCTTATTCAAACAATCAAAAGCGCGCAACGGGGCGCGCTCTTTTCGGTTGGCAGGCAAATACCTGTTTGACCCCTGCCTGTCAACACTTGCCGGTGTCTTTGCCTTAAAAGACTGAGGCTTTTCCTGTGTGCAAAAGCTCGGTCACGTGGCCCATCTTGCGGCCGGGCCGTGCTTGCGTCTTGCCGTAGAGATGCACGAGACAGTCTTTTTTCGAAAGCCATGCCGGCACATTGTTGATGTCATCGCCGATGAGGTTGGTCATGACGCAATCCGAATGGCGGGCCGTGCTGCCAGGGGCAAGACCGGAGACGGCACGCATATGCTGTTCGAACTGCGAGATCACACAGGCTGCTTCCGTCCAGTGGCCGGTATTGTGGACGCGTGGCGCCATTTCATTGGCGACCAGCGAACCGTCAGGCAGGACGAAGAACTCGATGCCGATCACGCCGACATAATCGAGTGCCGCCAGAAGCTTTTCCGCCGATTGTACGGCGACCGCCCTTGCCGTATCGGACAGCGCCGCCGGCACGGTGGATGTGTGCAGAATGCCGTTCAGATGAATGTTTTCAGCCGGATCGTAGCAGGTGACGGTGCCGTCCCTGAAACGGGCCGCGATGATCGAGATTTCCCGCTCGAAGGCAACGAAGCTTTCGAGGATGAGCGGCACGCCACCCAGAGCCGCAAAGGCTCCGGTGATATCCTCGCCGCCCCGGAAAAGACGTTGGCCCTTGCCGTCATAGCCCATGCGGCGGGTTTTCAGCACGCCCTTGCCGCTGAAAGCGGTCAATGCCGCTTCCAGTTCTTCCTGACTATCCACGGCGCGAAAATCGGCTGTGGGAATGCCGCAGCCGTTGAGGAAACGCTTCTCCGTCAGCCGGTCCTGCGAGGCGCTGAGCGCCTGCGGCGGCGGATAGACGGGAACGGAGATGCTCAGCGTCTCGGCTGCCGTAACCGGCACGTTCTCGAATTCGTACGTCACGACATCGCAAAGGCGGGCGAGTTCGGCAAGCGCGGCCTCATCGTCATAATCCGCGACGATCTGGCTGTTGCAGACCTGCGCCGCCGGACAATCGGCCTGCGGTTCCAGGACGATGGTGCGGTGGTTGAGGCGCGCCGCCGCCATTGCCAGCATACGGCCAAGCTGTCCGCCGCCGATAATACCGATGGTGAGATTATTGGTTTCCGTCGTCAAGTCAGAGGCTGTCACTGGGCGCTGTCCATGGGATATTCGGCAACCGCTGCCGACTGGCGCGCGCGCCATGCGTCGAGCCGGTCTGCCAGGTCCTCGTCACCGAGCGCCAGAACTGCGGCCGCCAGAAGTGCCGCGTTGATCGCGCCCGCTTTGCCGATGGCAAGCGTCCCGACGGGAATGCCTGCGGGCATCTGGACGATGGAATAGAGGCTGTCCTGCCCGGACATCGTCTTGGACTGGACAGGCACGCCGAAGACCGGAAGAGGTGTCATGGCTGCCGTCATGCCCGGCAGATGGGCGGCGCCGCCCGCACCCGCGATGATGACCTTGAAGCCTTCGTCCTTGGCGCCATTGGCGAAATCATAAAGGCGGTCCGGAGTGCGATGGGCGGAAATGATGCGGGCTTCGTATTCAACGTCCAGCGCATCCAGCGTATCGGCGGCGTTCTTCATGGTCTCCCAGTCGGACTGGCTGCCCATGATAATGGCGACGGGGGGTGTTTCTGCTGTCACTTCGCTTCTCCGGCTTACAGCATAGCATAAAAATCGAATCGATCTTTGCAAAGCACGATGTGTAAATTCAATAGGTTAGATCGTATCTCGCGCGTCCGGCAGGAGGCGCGAGAGACGCTCTAGGCGATGATATCGGGAATAACCTGATCTTCGATCTGGGTCATCTTGTCCTTGACGGCCAGCTTCTTCTTTTTCATGCGCTGTATTCTCAGCGCATCGCAGCTGGTCTGGATCATCGCATTGATCGCTGCGTCATAATCCTCATGCTCCTGGCGCAGCCGCGCCAGCGTGAGCCTGATGTCCGCCTGGTCCTGATCGGGCATCTTGTCATCCCCATTTTATGCCAGCCGGAGAGCCTCCGGCGCGTATGTCATCGGTTCTCGAGCCTCTATCATCAAATCGCGGTAACGGGAAGTTATCCCTTGCGACCAAATTGCCCACTTATTGCCTTCATTTCGCCTTCGACAATACCAACGATCCGTGTCACATTGTCGTCGCAAACCTGAAACTCCAGCGATGGAGCGCTGGAGGTAGGCTTAAAAAATGGAAGGACGTGCCGCATGACCATTCAGGCTCATATTGCATCGCTCGAAAAGAAACACGGTGCTCTGGAGGAGGAGCTCGAAAGTATTCTTGCTTCCCCATCCTCTGACGATAGAGAGATCGCCGACCTCAAACGCCGTAAACTGCGCCTGAAGGATGAACTGCAGAGGCTGAAAGCCTCCACAAGGCACTGATTGATGCCAAGCCGCAGCCTTCGATGAAGGACTGACGGATTTCTTTTCGGCCCTGGCGACACCTACGGTGCTGCCGGGGCCTTTTAGTGGCTGCCGGGATGTTAAAAGGGCAGTCCGTCCCAGAGCAGTTTCAGCGCCGCGATCAGCGCCATGGAATACATCAGTGGGTAAAACACTGATGGCTTCAGGTATTTCACCACCCGTGCACCGGCAAGTGTCGCCAGCATCGCCACCGGCAGCAGGCTGGCGGATGTCTTGAGGTTGGTGGCGTCCAGCGCCCCCAGCGCGAAATAGGGGATGAGCTTGATCGCATTCATGATGGCGAAGAAACGCACGCTCATGCCGGTATAGGTTTTGGGATCGAGCTTCAGCGGCAGGACATAGATCTGGAAGGGCGGGCCACCCGCATGGGCAACGAAACTCGCATAACCCGACAGGCTGGACCAGAGCGTCGCGGCTGCCGGTCGCTGCGGTCTGGCCGGGATTTCCTGCCCCTTGCGGCTTTTGAAGCTCTCCTGGAAATAGCGCAGCACGAACAGGATCGTCACCGAGGCGACGACAAGGCGCATGGCATCTGCGGAGATGAGGCTGGAGGTTGCCCAGCCGAGGGCGATGCCGGCGATGGCGCCGGGCAGCATGATGAGGAGCGTTTCCCGGTGGTTATGGTGCCGCCAGGCCCAAAGCGCCACGAGATCCATCACAATCAGGATCGGCAGGAAGATCGCCGCCGCCTGTACGGGCGGGATCGCGAGCGCCATCAGCGGCACGCCCATTAGGGCCAGTGCGCCGCCGAGTCCGCCCTTGGAAAGACCAACGAGCACGACTGCGGGGATGGCGACGAGGAAAAAATGAAAATCGGTCAGCATGGATGAAGGTTGATCCTTTCGCCGGTCCGGTCTATCGGATTTATCATATCAAAACGAGTGCAGATCGCGCCGAAAGCGTCTTCTGCCTAAAATGGACGAACCGATGACCATAGTTGAAAACCGTTGCCGCCTTGTTCTGATCGTCCCTCAATCGGACGACGCGCAAAAGCAGGCGGCTGATTTGCAGGAAGCATTGCGGGGTGGCGACGTGGCTTCGGTCATCATTCCGCAATACGATCTGGATGACGCTGCTTTCCAGAAACGCGCCGAACTGATCGTACCGATGGTCCAGGAGGCGGGCGCTGCTGCCCTCATCGCCGGTGACAGCCGGGTTGCGAGCCGGGTGAAGGCGGATGGCCTGCATGTGGCGGGCAACGCCGCGGCGCTTGCCGAAGCCGTAGAGAATTTCACGCCGAAGCTGATCGTCGGTGGCGGCAATGCCGATGATCGCCACAAGGCTCTGGAGATGGGTGAGTCCAATCCGGACTACGTCTTTTTTGGAAAGCTCGAAGGCGACATCAAGCCGGAGGCGCATCCTAAAAATCTGGCGCTCGGCGAATGGTGGGCGTCGTTGATCGAGATTCCGTCCATCGTCATGGGCGGCACGGATATCTCCTCGGTGGTGGCCGTGGCTGAAGCCGGCGTGGAATTCGTGGCGATGCGCAGCGGCGTTTTCGACAATGCCGCTGGCGCCGCCCAGGCCGTTTCTGAAATCAACGCGTTGCTTGACGAAAAAGCGCCACGGTTTGGCGGTTGATACAGGCGATGTTGATGCGCTCGGTTCACGTCTGCCTTTCCGTTTCGCTGCTGGCGCTGTCTTTCGGCGCGCCGGCGGGCGTTGCTTTTGCCCAGTCCGGACCGCAGAGCGAAAGCAATGCGCTGTCCCGTCAGTTGGAGGATGAAGCCCAGCCTTCCCGCCAGGGCAGGGTGCAATCCGAAGAGCAGAAGGATTTGCAGCCGTCGCAGGGCGTCAACGTCTATCAGCGTATGGGTGCGGACCTGCCGGCCTTGCCGCCTGAAAAGGAATTCAAGGGTCGGGTGGACGAAGCCTACGGGCACTTCCAGCGCGGCGAATATGTCCAGGCGCTCGACAAGGCGCTGAACCGTGCGCAGAACGGCGATGCCGCCGCCCAGACGCTGGTGGCGGAAATGATGTCGCGTGGTCTCGGCATCGCCCGCGACGAGAAGACCTCGGCCTTCTGGTATCAGCAGGCGGCGCAGGGTGGTGATCCCGTCGCCATGTTCAAATTCGCCCTCATTTTGATGGAGGGCAAATTTGTCACCCGCGACAAGGCGAAGGCCGACGATTACATGCACCGTGCTGCGGAAGCCGGCAATGCTTCGGCCCAGTTCAACTGGGGTCAGATACTGGTTTCGGAAAATCCCGGTGTAAAGGGATTGCTGATGGCCATGCCGTTTTACGAAAAATCCGCCGAACAGGGCATTGCCGACGCGCAATATGCGGTGTCGCAGATCTATTGGTCGGTCAAGGATGTGCCGGCTGAGAAGAAGGCCAAGGCGCGGGATTGGCTGATGCGGGCTGCCAAGGCGGGTTATGATACCGCGCAGGTCGATCTTGGCGTCTGGCTGGTCAACGGTTTTGGCGGCGAGCGAAATCTGGAGGAGGGGTTCCGCTGGCTTTATGGCGCGGCACAGCGCGGCAACGTCGTGGCCCAGAACAAGGTGGCGCATCTTTATATTCAGGCGCTCGGCATCCGGCCTGATCCGATAGAGGCGGCGAAATGGTACGTGCTTTCCCGCCGCGCCGGGCTGAAGGATCCGTCCCTTGAGGACTTTTATCTCGGGATCACCGACGAGCAGCAAAAAAAGGCGATCGAGGCCGCAAATCGTTTCCGTCCGATGTGACGCAAGGCCGGTCGTTCGGCGGCGACGATCGCGTGCCGGCTTTTTGCCTTGAATTTCCGCGCGTTTTGTGGTCTTCAACCCCAAACTTTCATTTCAAGAAAATAATGACGTTCCTGCCCGGCCAGCTTGCGGGCGGTTCGCGAGCTTTCCAGGAAACAAATTCGATGGCCCGTTCAGCCCTTCTCAATGTCATGGTTCAGGCCGCCATCAAGGCGGGTAAGTCTTTGTCGCGTGACTTCGGTGAGGTGCAGAACCTTCAGGTTTCAGTCAAGGGACCGAGCGATTTCGTATCGCAGGCGGACCTCAAGGCCGAAAAGATCGTGCGCGACGAGCTTCTGAAAGCCCGCCCGACCTATGACTTCCTGGGTGAGGAAGGCGGCGAGGAAAAAGGCTCGGACGGTGCGCATCGCTGGATTGTCGATCCGCTTGACGGCACGACGAATTTTCTGCACGGCATCCCCCACTTCGCCGTTTCCATCGCGCTCGAGCGTAACGGCGAAGTCGTCGCCGGTGTGATTTTCAACCCGGCTACCGACGAACTCTACACTGCCGAGCGCGGCAGCGGCGCGTTCCTCAACGACCGACGCATCCGCGTCGCCGCACGCAAGGTGTTGACCGATTGTGTCATCGGCTGCGGCGTGCCGCATCTCGGCCGTGGCAATCACGGCAAATTCCTCGTCGAGCTTCGCCACGTCATGGGTGAAGCGGCGGGCATCCGCCGCATGGGCGCGGCAGCGCTCGACCTTGCCTACGTTGCCGCAGGCCGCCTCGACGGTTTCTGGGAAGCGGATCTTTCGCCATGGGATATGGCGGCTGGTCTCGTGCTGATTCGCGAGGCCGGCGGTTTTGCCTCCGACGCCAAGGGCGGCACGGATATCTTCGGTAGCGGCAGCGTTGCCGCCGGAAACGAATATATCCACAAGGCGCTTGTGGAAGTTGCCAACCGCCCGATACCGGGCCGTTGATCGATTTCGGCAGAAAACCTGCCGTTTAATGCAAGTTTTAGGCGTCCGGCGAACCCTTGCCGGACGTTTTTGTTTTTTCGGTCTTTGGTCCAGCCGGCTTTCGTGAAAGGTCTGTGACGAAAGACCGGCTTTTCGCTTCAAATCGTCGCAATTTTCAAATAGCTTCCGATTGATACGTGACCAAAGGGAATGCGAACGTTATGGCGGATTCGGAGTTGCTCGATCTCGGCGTGGAGAAGCCGGTGACCACACGGCAATACAGCCACAAGCTGTCCAGCCCCACACCGTTTCTTTGGACGATGGTTCTGTTTCTGATCCTCGTGGGCTTTCTGGCGGCCATTCTTTACCGGCAGACGCACACCGCCTTCATGACGAACCCCGGCTTGAACGGCTTCATTCTCGGCGTTCTCGTCATCGGTATCATTCTGGTGTTCACGCAGACCATGAGCCTGCGCTCGGAAGTCCGCTGGTTCAATGCATTCCGGGCAGCCGGCAGCGTCGAAAAAGCCGGTCGCGCGCCAAAACTGCTTGCCCCCATGAGCACGCTGATCGGCAAGCGTGGCGAAGTCCGGCTTTCTGCCGTCACGCAGCGGACGATCCTCGATTCCATCGCAACGCGCCTTGATGAAAGCCGCGATACGTCGCGTTATCTCGTCGGTCTTCTGGTCTTTCTGGGTCTGCTCGGCACCTTCTGGGGCCTGATCGGCACAATCGGCGCCATCAGCAATGTCATACAGTCGCTCGATCCGAGCGCCGGTGACAGCAACGATGTTCTGGGTTCGCTCAAGGCCGGTCTCACCGCGCCGCTTGCCGGCATGGGAACGGCGTTTTCCTCGTCGCTTCTCGGTCTTTCAGGCTCGCTGATCCTCGGTTTCCTCGACCTGCAGGCCGGTCGTGCCCAGAACCGTTTTTACACCCAGCTGGAAAACTGGCTGTCCGAGGTGACGGATACATCGGCGGATGGGCCGAGGGAATTCAAGGCGGAGCCCGGCGCCGTGGTCAGCACCGAACGTTCGCTTGCGGCCATGACAAGCCTCGCCGAAGGCATTCAGGGTCTCGTCAAGAACATGCGCAGCGAACAGCAGATGTTGCGTGACTGGATCGAGGCGCAGCAGGAGGAATCGAAATCGCTCCGCCGCACGCTCGACAAGCTGTCGACGCGCATCGACAGCGAGACAAAATCCTCCGGACGCACCCGGCACGATAACGGGAGCGAGTAGCCATGGCGCTTGCGCGCAACCGCCGCCGCGACAGGGGTGTAGATTATTGGCCGGGTTTCGTCGATGCGCTGTCGACGCTGCTGATGGCCATCATGTTTCTGCTCACGGTCTTCGTGCTGGCGCAATTCGTCCTTTCGCGAGAAATCACCGGCAAGGACGAGGTGTTGACGCGTCTCAATAGCCAGATTGCGGAGTTGACCGAACTTCTGGCCATGGAAAAAGGCAACAAGCAGGATGTCGAGGACGCGCTCGCGAGCCTGCAATCCACGCTTGCGGCATCCGAAAACGAACGTTCACGCCTGCAGTCGCTTCTCGACGCCGGTACTGGCAGCAGCGCGAGCGCCAATGCCAGGATCGGCAACCTGACTGGCGAGCTGGACGACCAGAGACAAGCCAATTCCCGGGCGTCGGCGCAGATCGAGTTGCTCAACCAGCAGATCGCGGCGCTGCGAGCGCAGATAGCCTCGGTGGAAGCCGCTTTGCAGGCGTCGGAGGCCAAGGACACCTCGTCTCAGGTCAAGATTGCCGATCTCGGCCGCCGTCTTAATGTCGCGCTGGCGCAGCGGGTTCAGGAACTCAACCGCTACCGTTCGGATTTCTTCGGAAGGCTGCGCGAAATCCTCTCGGATCGCGAAAACATCCGCATCGTTGGCGACCGGTTCGTCTTCCAGTCCGAAGTGCTGTTTCCCTCTGGTGGCAACGATCTCAACCCGGAAGGGCAGGCGGAGATGGAGAAGCTGGCGACCGCGCTGATCGATCTCGCCAAGGAAATCCCCGCGGAGATCAACTGGGTCTTGCGCGTGGATGGCCATACGGACAATGTCCAGCTTTCCGGTTCCGGTCGTTTCCGCGACAATTGGGAACTTTCTTCGGCGCGCGCGACCTCGGTGGTGAAATTCCTGATTTCCAGGGGCGTTCCGTCGAACCGGCTGGCCGCTGCCGGTTTTGGCGAATATCAGCCGATAGCCGAAGGCGACACGCCGGAAGCGCGCCAACAGAACCGTCGCATCGAACTCAAGCTCACCGAGCGATAATTCCTATGGAGAATAAATGACGTTTCCACATGAGCCTTATGCTGTAGCGCAATTGGCGATGTCACAGTTGAAATCGGCCATCTATCTCTTGTTGAAAGACGCCAAGAGTGAGGGAATGAAGAACTCCGAAATCGGTCGATCGCTTGGAATCTATACGGGCCACGTTGATCACGAAGGCCATGTTCCACGCACCTTACTGTCCATCATGGAGGCAGAAGGCGTGGTAGAACAAAACAAAGAAACGAAGGCTTGGTCACTTAAGAAATTTTAGGCCACGCTGCTGATTATCTCTCTCAGACGTGGTCTTCTGCGATATTTTGTAGTTTACGTGCGCGTAAAGGTAATTCCGTCATATCTGGGAGGGGCTGATGGAACGATATGATGTAATCATTGTCGGCGCGGGACTTGCCGGGCTTGTAGCAGCGACCGAAGCCGTCGAGCGGGGATTCAGCGTTTGCCTCGTGGATCAGGAGGGGGAACAAAACCTCGGCGGGCAGGCCTTCTGGTCGCTGGGCGGCCTGTTTTTCATCGATAGTCCCGAGCAGCGACGGATGCGGGTGCGCGACAGTCTTGAGCTTGCGCGGCAGGACTGGTTCGGTTCGGCCGGTTTCGACCGCCCCGAAGATCACTGGCCGCGCCGCTGGGCGGAGGCCTATCTCAATTTCGCCGCCGGCGAGAAGCGCGAATGGCTGCATCGGTTGGGCGTGCGCTGGTTTCCCGTGGTCGGCTGGGCTGAGCGTGGTGGGGCCTTTGCCCATGGCCACGGCAACTCCGTTCCGCGTTTCCACGTCACATGGGGCACGGGTCCGGGCGTGCTGGCGCCCTTTGTTGAAAAGGCGAAGGCCATGGCGGCAAGCGGCCGGCTCACCTTTCGGTTCCGCCACCGGGTCGACCATCTGGACATCACCGACGACAAGGTAACCGGTATTTCGGGCGCTGTTCTTACCGCGGACCCGGTGTTGCGCGGACAACAAAGCAGCCGGGAGGAGCAGGGTGATTTTGCCCTTTCGGCCTCAGCGGTCATCGTCAGTTCCGGCGGCATTGGCGGCAATCGGGAACTGGTGCGGCGCAACTGGCCGGTGGAGCGCCTGGGTAGCCCACCCGCGAGCATGGTCTGCGGTGTGCCCGCGCATGTGGATGGCCGCATGCTTGCCATTACCGAAGCAGCGGGCGGAACCGTCATCAATCGCGACCGCATGTGGCATTATACCGAGGGTGTAAAAAATCACGATCCGATCTGGCCGGATCACGGTATCCGCATCCTGCCCGGCCCCTCGTCCTTCTGGTGCGACGCGGACGGAAACCGGCTCCCAGCGCCCGCCATGCCCGGCTTCGACACGCTCGGCACGCTTAAAATGCTGGGCGAGCGCGGCAGCGGCCACAGCTGGTTCATTCTGACCAAGGCGATCATCAAGAAAGAATTCGCACTTTCAGGCTCGGAGCAAAATCCGGATCTGACGGGTAAGGATGTGCGGTTGCTGCTCAAACGGCTGGGCAAGGAGCCGCCGGGGCCGGTGCAGGCTTTCATGGAGCGCGGCGAAGATTTCGCCGTCCGCGATACGCTGGAAGAGCTTGTGGCGGCGATGAACACGATCAGCGGCGACAACCGGCTGGATATAGGCCATATCCGCCAGCAGATCGAGGCGCGCGACCGGCAGATCGACAATGGTTTCTGCAAGGATGCGCAGGTAACGGCGATCCACGGCGCACGGCGTTATCTCGGCGACAGGCTGATGCGCACCGCAAAACCGCACCGGTTGCTCGATCCGGCGATGGGGCCGCTGATTGCCGTGCGCCTGCATGTTCTGACGCGAAAGACGCTGGGCGGCCTGCATACGGATCTGGAAGCGCGGGTGCTGGACGCTGCCGGTAATCCGGTGCCGGGTCTTTATGCCGCCGGTGAGGTGGCGGGTTTCGGCGGCGGCGGCATGCACGGATATAATGCGCTGGAGGGCACATTCCTCGGTGGATGCCTGTTTTCCGGCCGCGTTGCGGGGCGAAACGTGCTGGCGTGAGCGCCTTAGGCTTGAGCGCGCAATTCGTCCGGCCCGGTCTGGAATTGCAGCCGGGCAAGCCTTGCATAAAGGCCGTTCTGGCGAATGAGGCTCTGGTGCGTGCCTTCCTCGATGATGCGGCCTTCATCCATCACCAGAATGCGGTCTGCCTTGAGCACGGTGGCGAGGCGATGGGCAATGACGATGGTGGTGCGGGTTTTCATCAGCTCATCGAGCGCCTTCTGTACCAGCGTTTCGCTTTCCGCATCCAGTGCGGAGGTCGCTTCGTCCAGCAACAGGATCGGCGCATTACGCAGGATGGCGCGGGCAATGGCGAGGCGCTGGCGCTGGCCGCCGGAAAGTGTGACGCCGCGTTCTCCCACCTGCGTGTCATAGCCATCGGTCAACCGGGCGATGAAACTGTCCGCCTGCGCGGCGATGGCGGCGGTGCGGACCTCCTCGCGTGTCGCATCCGGCCGGCCGAATGCGATATTATCGTGGATGGAGGAGGCGAATATCGCCACATCTTGCGGAACGATGGACAGGCGCGCGCGTAGGTCGGCAAGACTGACGGCACGGATATCGGTGCCATCGACGGTGATACGGCCCTGTTGCGGATCGTAAAACCGCATCAACAGCGAGAAGACCGTGCTTTTGCCCGCACCGGAAGGGCCGACGATGGCGATGGTTTCGCCGGCGCTGATCTTAAAGGAGAGGCCGGATATGATCGGGCCACCGGTTGCTCGCGGATAAATAAAGCCGACATTCTCGAATGCCGCCTCGCCGCGCGGCGGGTTGACCATGGAAACGGGTGCTGCCGGTTCCGCGACGGGCGAGCGTTCGTTCAGCAGTTCGGAAAGCCGTTCGGCCGCACCGCCCGCCTGCGCGAGTTCACCCCAGACCTCGGAGAGCTGGCCGAGGCCGCTTGCCGCGATGACCGAATAAAGCACGAACTGGCCGAGTGTACCGGCGGTCATGCCGCCGGACAAAACGCTCTGCGCGCCATACCAGAGAATGCCGACAACGCTGCCGAAGACGAGCGCGATGGCGACGGCGGTAAGAATGGACCGGGCGCCGATCGCCGCGCGTGCACCTTGATAGGCGGCCTCCACGGAGGCGCCGTAACGGGCATTCGCCAGCGCCTCGGCGTTGAAGGACTGCACTGTGCGGCTTGCCCCGATCGTTTCCGAAGCATAGGCGGCGGAATTGGCCAATGTGTCCTGCGTGTTGCGGGAGCGGGCGCGAACCGAACGCCCGAAGGCAATCAGCGGAAACACGATGAAGGGAATGGCAAGCAGCGCAAGGCCGGAAAGACCGGGGCTGGTATAGATCATCATCGCGACAGCGCCACTGCACATGATGATGTTGCGCAGCGCCACGGAGGCGGAGGAGCCGAAGGCGGAGCGGATCTGTACGGTATCGGCGGTCAGCCGCGAGGTCAGCTCGCCGGATCGGTTGGCATCGAAAAACTGCTGCGACAACGTGGTGAGATGGGCAAAGACATCACGGCGCAGATCGGCGACGACCCTTTCGCCGATGGTCATGACGTAATAATAGCGCATGGCGCTGGCAAGCGCGAGGAGGACGGCAATCGCCAGAAGCATGGCGAAATAGCTGTTGATCATGCCGCCATCCGGCGTCTGGAAGCCATGGTCGATGATGCGGCGAACGGCCAGCGGCAGAGCCAGTGTCGTGGCGGAGGAAAGCGCAAGCGCGAAAAGGGCCGCCGCCATCAGGCCGCGATAACGCCTGAGATAGGGAAACAGGCCAAGAAGCGGCTTCAGGCTTCTCTGTTTCGCCGCTTTCTGCTCTTCAATGTCTGCCACGTCCTCGATACTCCTCGTTCGGTGCCGTTTTTCGGCCTTTTGCGGGTGAATTTCCGGCGCGCGGTAAAATTCCTGTCCCTGAGGCCATCTCCTTTCACAAGGGGATAGCAGGCTCTTGTTATCTGGGCGACCTTCATGTATAGGCTCCGCATCGAATTGGGAAGCCATAGCCCATCTGGACTATGGCTTCATTTATTGAAATGGCTCAGTTGACGCAATTGCGGCAAATGGACCGCACGTCACTTAACCAGGAAGATTGTCATGAAGGCTGATATCCATCCCGCTTATCACACGATCAAGGTCGTCATGACCGATGGCGCCGAATACGAAACCCGCTCCACCTGGGGTTCGGAAGGCGCAGTCATGAACCTTGAAATCGACCCCAAGTCCCATCCGGCATGGACGGGCGGCAACCAGCAGCTTATGGACCGCGGTGGTCGCGTATCCAAGTTCAACAAGCGTTTCGGCGGCCTCGGCCTCTAATCCACTTGTGGACGGATCAATTAAAAAAGCCCGGTTTTGCCGGGCTTTTTTGTTGCCTGTTTTGGCGATGATATCAGTGTCATAACCGACCAAAATAAAAAAAGCAGGCTCTTCAGCCTGCTTTTCAAATTGTCCGGATAAAGTCGTCTTTTCTCAGTTGATCGAGAAAGCGGTGCGCAGAAGGTTGAGCTGCGCCTGAACGCTGTTTTCGTTGTCCGGCACCTTGGTCACTTCAGACGGGCGATAGATTTCACGGTCGAGAAGGGCGACGCGGTTCTGGAGGCGCAGCGACCGTTCGATGAGGTCGCGGAATGATTCCGGCAGGTCGTTCCAGCCGGGGGCATTACGGTCGACGTTGAAGCTGTCGAGCCGCACCTTGTTCTTTTCGCTGAGAACCTGATCCCTTGTCATCTCGCCGTTGTTGACGGCGCGCTGCAGAAGCAGCCAGGACGCCATCTGCATCAGGCGGGTGGTGAGGCGCATCGATTCTGCGGCGTAAAGGACCGACGCCATGCGCGGCAGAACCTTGGAAGCGGTGCGACCGGCACCATCGAGATAGCTTGCCGTTTCCTCAACCAAGGTCATGCCTTCAGTATAGAGGGTCTTGAACTGATTGGACGCAGCTGCGTGACCCGCAAAGCTTATGGTATTTAAGACCTGTTCTGACATTTTCTTTAAATCCCTGCTCACGCACCACACTGTCAGGCAACGAAGACCCGGATATTTTGTTCCGGCCTTTTAGTGTTTTCAGGATGGTATCTTTACCTGAAATGCGCAAGGCAATTATTAAAGAAGGGTTAATACCCACAGTTTTACGGGATTCCGTTACCGGCAAAAAAAGAGCCGCGAAAGCGGCTCTCAAGGTAAAACAGGGAGAAAAATCAGACCAATTCGCCGTATGGAGAAGATGCCTGAGGTCCAGAAGAACTGAACATGTATAGTAATCTCTCAGAAAGCTTAATTTTTGGTTAATGGTAAACGAAAGACTGCGTCAAAATCTTTATTTTCGTTAGCCATTGCGCCCGCAGCTTGTAGTTTGCGGATTTCGCCCGATGTTTTGCTGGCGCGTCCGTCAGGATCGGAAGAGGTTCTCCGCCGCCAGCCGGCCGGCGGACTTCCGTTGCCTCTCTTCTTCAAGCCGGGTGATTTCCGCTTTCAGGAGATCGATACGGTTACTCAGCTCGTCCACCGAAAGAAGGCTGAGATCGCAGCCGATCTCATGCGCCACGGGTTTTTGCGGACGGTCATCGTCAAAGAGGGTCATATGCCTGCTCCTTTTTCAACATGGTCGCCATCGTCCTCGGGATATTGCGGCGCGCGCGGGTCAAGCGCAATGCTTTCCGGCGTGACGAGCGGTGAGGGCGTTGTCGGCATCATCGTCGAGAAATTGTCCTTTTCGTCGGTAGAGAGGGCGGCGCGCTGGCGGCTTCTGATGATGGCGTAGGCCGTTATCAGCAGATGGGCCACGGCTGTCACCAGAAACAGCGCATAGGGGCCGGAATAGGTCATGATCGCGCCGCCGAGTGTCGGGCCGATGATGGTGCCGATGCCGTAGAGCAGCAGCAGACCGCCCGAAACCTTGACGAAGTCTTCCGATGCCGCGTAGTCGTTGGCATGGGCCACGGCGATCGGATAAAGCGCGTTGGCGGCGGCGCCGTAAATGGCGATCATGGGGATAAGTACATAGACATTGTGAGGTTGCACGGCCGCAACGGCCAGGCCCGCGACCGCGCCAAGCCCGGCCAGCCCGGCAAGCACATAACGGCGGTCTATCCGGTCCGAAAGACGGCCTGCGGGAAATTGTGCCAGTGCGCCGACGAAAATCGTGACGGACACCATAATGGCGATCATGGTCGGATCAAGACCCGCCCGCGCGCCAAAGACGGCGCCGAGCGTGCCGTAAGCGCCATTGGCGATGCCGATCATCAGAATGCCGACGAAGGAGACCGGCGAGTTGCGGTAAAGGGCGGGTAAATCCAGCTTGACCTTCTGCAACGGCTGGGGACTGGCAGCCTTGGACAGCGTCGCCGGCAGAATGGCGATGCAGTAGATGATGCCGCAGATCATGAACAGTGAGTTGTTGCTGATATCGCCCATCGGCACGATCATTTGCCCCGCAACGACGCCAAGCAGCGTGATGGCGATGTAGAGTGAGAAGATCATGCCGCGGCTCTCATTGGTCGCGCGCTCGTTCAGCCAGCTTTCGATGATCATCGAAGTGCCGGCCGTGCAGAAGCCGGTCAGCGCGCGTAAGGTGATCCACGAGATGTCGTCGATGATAAGGCCGGTCATCAGCACCGTCAGGCAGACCAGCGCGACAAAGGAGGCAAATGCCCGCACATGTCCGGCACGGCGCACGATGGCGGGCGCCACGAAACAGCCGATAACGAAGCCCGCCGCCCATGATGTGCCGAGAAAGCCCAGAATTTCGTTGGAGTAGCCTTCCGCCGAACCACGCATCGGCAGCACGAGACCCTGAAGGCCGTTACCAAGAAAAAGAAACAGAGTGCTGGATAAAAGAGCGAATACGGGTAGAAGATTTCTGCTCATGAAAACACTCTCATGCGTTCGGACATATGGTCGATAGCCATAAAACGGGTGTTACCCGAATGAGTTGCACTCTTCTGGTGAACGGTAAAAATGTCCAGCCTGTGACGATGCAGAAATAAAGAAAAGGCTCAATAAATGACGAAGGCGATCGGCCTTTTTTTACTGCTTGCGATGGTAATCCAGATCATCCGGCCTTTGGGCCTGCCAGGCCTCAAGAAAAGAGGCGATTGCTGGAAGATAGCGGTTGCGGCCTTTGTCATCTGGTCGGCGACGCTGCTTCTGCGTCCGTAAACAAAGAAGCCGCCCACAGGGGCGGCTTCGGTTTCGATGCATGTCTGTCGCCGGGGCCTCAGGCCGCCTTTTCGAGTTCCTGCTTCCAGTTGCCCTTTGCGGCAAGGCTGTTCATTGTGGCGCGATGCGTGAAGGCACGCTGGCCGGCGGCGACATTTTCCTGCTTGCCGCCCCATGTCTTGAGCGCGCCGTCCTGAAGGGCGCGGCCGTATGAGAAGGTCAGCGACCAGGGCAGGTCGTAACCGGCGTTCATGGCGGAGAGATGCGCCGTCGCCTCTTCGGAGGACTGGCCGCCGGAAAGGAAGGCGATGCCCGGAACGGCGGAAGGCACGGTCGCCTTCAGAACCTTCACGGTTTTTTCCGCCACTTCCTCGACGGAAGCCTTGCGGGCCTTCTTGCCGTCGATGATCATGTTCGGCTTGAGGATCATGCCTTCAAGGTTGACGCGGGCGTCGAACAGATCCGCGAATACCGTCTGGAGAACCCATTGCGTGACTTCCGCACAGCGGTCGATGTCGTGTGTGCCGGGTTCGCCGTCCATCAGCACTTCGGGTTCCACGATCGGCACGATATCCGCCTGCTGGCAGAGAGCGGCGTAACGGGCGAGCGACTGGGAGTTTGCCTTGATCGAGCCCCAGCTCGGGCGCTGATCGCCGATGGTGATGACGCCGCGCCACTTGGCGAAACGGGCACCGGCCTCGTGGTACTTGCGCAGGCGCTCGTAAAGACCGTCGAGGCCCTCGGTGATGAACTCACCCGGATGGAAGGCCATCGGCTTGGCGCCGATATCCACCTTGATCCCCGGCAGGCTGCCGGCGGCCTTGATGATGTCTACGAAAGGCGTGCCATCGGCTGCCTTCTGGAACAGGGTCTCTTCGTAAAGGATGACGCCGGAGATGCACTTCTTCATGGCGTCGTCGGAGCGGAACAGCATTTCGCGATAGTCGCGGCGGGCGGTTTCGGTGGATTCCAGATTGATGCTGTCGAAACGCTTCTTGATCGTTCCTGTGGATTCATCGGCGGCGAGCAGGCCCTTGCCGTCGGCAACCATTTTGATTGCGATGTCTTCGAGACGTTCGGTCATTTGCTATTCTCCCAAGGCACAATAAATTTCCGATAACAGAAGTTCCACGGCAGGGAAATGGCGCGCTAACTCATTGAAACGATTGAAATGGTTTCAATCGTTTGAAACTTTTCCTCCCATGCGCACTTACCAAAAAACAAGGCCGGGCAAGCATCGCTTGTCCGGCCCCGTGTCAGGCAAGTAGGGGAAGTTTACTTGGCGGCGGTCAGGATGGCAACGCCCGGCAATTCCTTGCCTTCCATCCATTCGAGGAAGGCGCCGCCTGCCGTCGAGATATAGCTGAAATCGTCCGAGACGCCGGCATGGTTGAGTGCTGCGACCGTGTCGCCACCGCCGGCGACGGAGACGAGTTTGCCCGCCTTGGTGCATTCGGAGGCATGTTTTGCCGCGGCAACGGTTGCCGCATCGAAGGGGTCGATTTCAAAAGCACCGAGCGGTCCGTTCCAGACCAGCGTTTCCGCGCGGGAAATCCAGGCCTTGATGCTTTCGACCGATTTCGGGCCGACATCGAGAACCATGGCGTCGGCGGGAATGGCGTTGATATCGACGATTTCGTTTGCCGCGCCGGCCTTGAATTCGCGGGCGACCACGCCGTCTTCCGGCAGAACGATCGCACAGCCGGATGTCGCCGCCTCGATCATGATCTGTTTTGCGGTTTCGGCCAGATCGTGCTCGCAGAGCGATTTGCCGACTTGTGTGCCGCGTGCGGCAAGGAAGGTGTTGGCCATGCCGCCGCCGATGACGAGGGCGTCGACTTTCTTGACGAGGTTCATCAGGAGGTCGATCTTGCTCGAAACCTTCGCGCCGCCGACAATGGCGACCACCGGGCGGACCGGCTGGCCGAGACCTTTTTCCAGCGCCTCAAGCTCCGCCTGCATGGTGCGGCCGGCATAGGCGGGCAGATGGCGCGCTAAGCCCTCGGTGGAGGCGTGGGCGCGGTGGGCGGCGGAGAAGGCATCGTTCACATAGATATCGCCATTGGCCGCCAGTGCCTCGACGAAGGCAGGGTCGTTCTTTTCCTCGCCCTTGTGGAAGCGGGTGTTTTCCAGAAGTAGGATATCGCCATCGTTCATTTTTGCGACCGCGTCGGCTGCCGGCGCACCGATGCAATCGGATGCGAAGGAAACGGCGTGATCCAGCACTTCCTCGACGGCAGGCACGATCAGGGAAAGCGACATGTCGGCAACCGGTTCACCCTTCGGACGGCCGAAATGGGCGAGCAGAATGACTTTCGCGCCTTTTTGGGAGAGTTCCAGAATGGTTGGCGCAACCCGTTCGATACGGGTTTTATCCGTCACATTCCCATCCGCAACCGGCACGTTGAGATCAACGCGGACGAGAACGCGCTTTCCGGCAATGTCGTTAAGGTCGTCGATGGTCTTGAAGGCGGGCATGGGTCGATCCTGATTTTGTTGCGAGTTCGGGACGGACCATACTATGCCTGATTGACGACGCAAGCGGGTCAGACCTCATTTTCTCTCACCTCGTTCGAAGGCGTGGAAACGCCCTCGCGGGCATCGTTGGAGCGCATTGCGCGCCGTTGCGCCAGATGCGTACGCGCACGGCGGAGGATTTCCGAAAAACTGATGAAGATCGGCAGGCCGATGGCCGGTTCGACCGGCTCGAGCGAAATGCCGACACCGGTGATCGCCTCATGTTCATCCAGCGCCCGAACGATGAGAACGATGGAACCGAGGCGCACCCGGTCGGCATAATCCGCCTTCCCCGAAAGACGCGCCTCGATGAGTTCCGCGATGCTCATGGCGTGTTCGGCTGGCGAAATGATACCGGGGCCGTAGGCTGCATCGAGTTCCGTTGCCGGGCGGGCGGGCGAGATCGTGAAAATGCCGAAGAAATCGGCGTCGTCGTCTGCGACCGGCAAGGCGCTTGCAAACAGCCGGTCGATCAGCCGGGTATAGCCGGGCGCGATAAAAAGATAAACGAGATCGTTTTCGCGCAGGCGTCCGGCATATTGGTAGCGGATCGATTTGCCGTCACGCACCACCAGCGACGGCATCGCCCAGCGCGGAATACGCTCGCCGTGCAGGATGGCGCTGCCCGTCGCGACGCGATAGGAAATCAGTTCATGATTGGCGGTGCCGGGAAGGTCCACCTCCAGCTTATCGACTTCGCCCATGCGCGGCGGCACGATCAACCCCAGCCTTGTGGCCACGGGCTTGATGGTCCAGCCCTGTAGCAGGAGCGACACCAGCACGATGATGAAGGTGGCGTTGAAATAGATCTGCGCATCGTCCAGCCCGCCGAGAATGGGCATGATGGCGAGCAGAATCGAAACCGCACCGCGCAGGCCCACCCATGCCACGAACGATGTTTCCTGCTGGGTATAGTTGAAGGGCATCAGGCTGAACCACACCGCGAGAGGGCGGGCGACGAAGATCAGGAAAAGCGCAAGCAGGACGGCCGGAACGGCGATCGCCGGAAATTGCGACGGCGTGGCCAGGAGGCCGAGCATAAGAAACATGATGATCTGGGCGAGCCAGGTCAGCCCTTCGTGGAAACGGCGGATGGTTTCCTTGGCGAAGATCCTGCGGTTGCCGGCAACGATGCCCGCCACATAGACCGCGAGAAATCCGCTGCCGCCGATCGCGCCGGTAAAGGAGAAGACGAGCAGGGCCAGCGCCAGCACGAAGATCGGCGCGAGCCCGCGGTCGGCGGCGAAACGGTTGACCACGGTGGCGATCATGACGCCGCCAAGCAGGCCGAAAATAACACCGAGACCCATTTCCTTGATGAACAGCAGCAGGAAGCCGGTGTCGATGCCAGCCATTCCCTGTCCCTTGGCGATGATCTCGACCAAAGCGACGGTGAGGAAAATCGCCATGGGATCGTTGGTGCCGGATTCGACCTCAAGCGTTGAGCGCACCTGATCGCGGATATGGATGCCGCCGATGCGGAGCAGGAAGAACACGGCCGCTGCATCCGTGGAGGCGACGATGGCGCCCAGCAGCAGACCCTCCAGCCAGGAAAGCCCGAGCAGCAGGGCGGCCGCGCCCGCGAAAAAGACGGATGTGAGAATGACGCCGACGGTGGCGAGTGCCACGGCGGGGGCCGCCGAAAGCCGGAACGACTGCATCGACGTGCCGAAACCGGAATCGAAAAGGATGACGGCGAGCACAAGCGAACCGAGCATATAGGCCAGCGGATTGTTGGTGAATTCGATGCCGAGACCGTCCACACCCGCCGCCAGCCCGATCATGAGAAAGAGCAGCAGGAGCGGTGCGCCGAACCGGAAGGCGATGAGGCTTGAGAACGCTGCGACGAGAACCAGAACAGTTGCCACCAGCAACAGAAGATAAAATGATTCCACGTCCACCGCCTCTTTCAACCGCGCTGGCCGCCGCAATGAAGGCTCTGCACGTCGGCAGTCAATGCGCCACGGGTTGCGGTTCTGTCAGCGCTGGTGTCGGTGGCGTTGAAAGGCGACGCAAGGCGGGGTGTATCGAATGATACGGCAGGGCCGAAGTGCATTGCGCACGACCGTTATCCCTGTTCTTCTTGTCCGTTTCAAAGTGGACCACACGAAGGCAGGAAATGGGAATTTTTTCGACGTGGGTGCGAAAAAATCAAGGAGCGCAGCGGGGTATTGAAGGCGTCGTGTTCTGCGTCTCCTGTATCAGTCGAAGTCCCGCCGGCATTTTTTGACAAACAAAAACCGGCAGGATTGCTCCTGCCGGTTTTTCTAATTCACGAATTGTGTTTCTCGCTCAGATGGTCTTCGCAAATGCGACGGCCGTATCCGACATGCGGTTGGAGAAGCCCCACTCGTTGTCGTACCAGGACAGAACGCGCACGAACTTGCCTTCCATGACCTTGGTCTGGTCGATCGCGAAGATCGAGGAGTGGCTGTCGTGGTTGAAATCGCGGGAGACCAACGGCTCTTCGGTGTAACCGAGGATGCCCTTCAGCTTGCCGTTGGAAGCAGACTTGATCGCCTCGTTGATTTCTTCAACCGTCGTGTCGCGCTTGGCGATGAACTTGAAGTCGACGACCGAAACGTTCGGGGTCGGAACGCGGATCGATGTGCCATCCAGCTTGCCCTTGAGGTGCGGCAGAACGAGGCCAACGGCCTTGGCTGCACCCGTCGAGGTCGGGATCATGGACAGGGCTGCGGCGCGGGCGCGGTACAGATCCTTGTGCATGGTGTCCAGCGTCGGCTGGTCGCCCGTGTAGGAGTGGATCGTCGTCATGAAGCCATGATCGATGCCAACGACGTCATCGAGAACCTTCACGACCGGCACGAGGCAGTTGGTGGTGCAGGAGGCGTTGGAAATGACCAGGTGGTCCTTCGTCAGCTGGTCGTCGTTGACGCCGAAGACGACGGTGAGGTCGGCGCCGTCAGCCGGAGCCGAAACGATGACGCGCTTGGCGCCTGCCGTCAGGTGTGCCGCTGCCTTGTCGCGAGTAGCGAAGATGCCCGTGCATTCGAGCGCGATGTCGATGCCGAGTTCCTTGTGCGGCAGCGTTGCCGGATCACGAACGGCCGTCACCTTGATCGGCTTGCCGCCGCCAACGATGATCGTGTCGCCTTCGACCTTCACGTCGGCAGGGAACTTGCCGTGGATCGAATCGTAGCGCAGCAGGTGGGCGTTGGTTTCAACCGGACCGAGGTCGTTGATGGCAACGACTTCGATATCGGTGCGGCCGGATTCGACGATGGCGCGCAGAACATTGCGGCCGATGCGGCCGAAGCCGTTAATGGCAACTTTTACAGTCATTTAAAGTCTCCCGAACAAGATATGTACCTGGTCTTTGCGGAATGCGAGGGCTGGGGAAGCCCTCACGCAAGTTTTGCCTCGACTGCGGCGACAACGGCTTCCGCCGTGATGCCGAAGTGCTTGAAGAGATCCTTTGCCGGCGCGGATGCACCAAAGGAATGCATACCGACGAACGCGCCGTCGGAGCCGATGAAGTAGTCCCAGCCCTGGCGGATGGCGGCTTCAACCGCGATCTTCACCGGAGCCTTGCCGATGATGGCGTTGCGGTAGGTTTCCGGCTGTTCCTTGAAGAGCTCGAAGCAGGGAACGGAAACGACGCGGGCGGAAACGCCCTTGTCCTTCAGCGTCGCTGCGGCCTTCAGGGCAACCTCGACTTCCGAACCGGACGCGAAGATCGAAACCTTGGCGTCGCTTGCCGATACGAGTTCGTAGGCGCCGTAAGCGGAAAGGTTCTTCTCTTCATATTCCTTGCGCGAAGGCGCAAGGTTCTGGCGGGTGAGCGCCAGCGCCGAAGGACGGTGCTTCTGCTCCAGCGCAAGCTGCCAGCATTCCGCCGTCTCGGTTTCATCCGCCGGGCGGAAGACGAGAAGGTTCGGAATGGCGCGCAGCGCCGCGATCTGCTCCACCGGCTGGTGGGTTGGGCCGTCTTCGCCGACGCCGATGGAATCATGCGTCAGAACGTGGACGACACGGATGCCCATCAGGGCGGCCAGGCGGATCGACGGACGGCAATAATCCGAGAAGATCATGAAGCCGCCGGCATAGGGGATGAGACCGCCATGCAGCGCGATGCCGTTCATCGCCGCCGCCATGCCGTGCTCACGGATACCGTAATGCAGGTAACGGCCGGAGAAGTCCGTCGGTGTGATCGACTTCATCTGGCTGGTCTTGGTGTTGTTGGACGGCGTCAGGTCGGCCGAGCCGCCGACCATTTCCGGCAGGATGCCGTTGACGATTTCCAGCGTGTCCTCGGAGGCCTTGCGGGTGGCGACGGTCGGATTGTTCTCGATGATCTTCTTCTTGAAGGCATCGATGGAGCTGTCGAAATTACCGGGCAGGTCGCCGGCGAAGCGACGCTTGAACTCGGCCTTCTTGCCGGCTTCGGTCGCCTCGAGACGGGCTTCCCAGTCCTGGCGGGTCTTGGTGGCGCGCAGACCGGCAAGACGCCATGCATCCAGCACGTCTTCCGGAATGACGAAGGCTTCGGCTTCCCAGTTGAGGCTCTTGCGGGCGGCGGCGATTTCTTCGGCGCCGAGCGGATTGCCGTGCACCTTGTGGGTGCCCTGCTTGTTGGGCGCGCCGAAGCCGATCACGGTCTTGCAGGCGATGAAGGTCGGGCGGTCGGATTTCTGCGCGGCCTCGATGGCTGCGGCAATCGCGTCCGGATCATGGCCATCCACACGGATGGTGTTCCAGTGAACGGCGTTGAAGCGGGCGATCTGGTCGGTGCTGTCGGAAAGACCGACTTCACCGTCGATGGTGATGTTGTTGTCATCCCAGAACAGAACGAGCTTGTTGAGCTTCAGATGGCCGGCAAGCGCGATGGCTTCGTGGCTGATGCCTTCCATGAGGCAGCCGTCGCCGCAAAGCACATAGGTGAAGTGGCTCTGCAGGTCGGAGCCGAATTCCTCTTCCAGCTTGCGTTCGGCGATCGCCATGCCGACAGCATTGGCGATGCCCTGGCCGAGCGGGCCGGTGGTCGTTTCGATGCCGGTCGCATGGCCGTATTCGGGATGGCCGGCGGTCTTGGAGCCGAACTGACGGAAACGCTTGATCTCGTCGATCGTCATGTCCTCGTAGCCCGTCAAATAAAGCAGCGAGTAGAGCAGCATCGAACCATGGCCCGCAGACAGCACGAAGCGGTCGCGGTCTGCCCACAGCGGAGCCTTGGGATCGAATTTCAGGTAACGGGTAAAGAGAACGGTGGCGACATCAGCGGCGCCCATCGGCAGGCCGGGATGGCCCGAATTGGCCTTCTCCACTGCATCCATGGCAAGAAAGCGGATCGCATTGGCCATCCGGTTGTGTTTGTCGCGAGAAATCATGGCTTTTCCGTCTGTTCCGGGTGAAAGGAGATAGTTTTACGCAACTATCCAAAAAGCGGGTTGATCCATAGCAGGTGAGGCAGGCAAGTCAATAAATCCACGGGCATTTGCGGTTCTGTGAGGGATAAAAATCGTTTAGAAAATCGGGCATTCCTGGAAAATCCGTGCGATATGTGCCGATGCTTCCTCGTTCATCCACAGAGCAAAACGCCTCAATGCACTGGTTTGATTGACGGGATGATAAATCGGGTAATAACCTCGTGAATGTTGAAAAGGCTTGAAACCGGACGATTCGGCCGGTTGCGTGCGAGTTGGAAAAAACGATGTCGGCTGAGAAGACCGTACAATCCGCAGTGACGGAGCTGAGCGCTGCCATCACAAATCTCGAAAATGCCATCGATATGCGTATCGAACGGCAAAGGGAGACGGGCGAGATCGATAATGAGGTCAAGCGGGTCCATGTCGATCGCGCAAGGCTCGCGCATGAGTTGGACCAGGCCGAGTTTCGCGCCAACCGTCTTGAGGAAGTCAACCGCGAGGTCTCGCGCCGTCTGGTGACGGCGATGGAGACGATCCGCGCGGTGCTGGATCGATAGGGAGCGGTTTCATGGCGCAAGTTACTGTTATGATTGATGGTAAGGCCTATCGCATGGCGTGCGAGGCGGGGCAGGAAGACCATCTGACCGATCTGGCCACCCGTTTCGATCGTTACGTCGGGCATCTCAAGAGCCAGTTCGGCGAAATCGGCGACCTGCGCCTGACCGTCATGGCGGGCATTATGGTGATGGACGAGCTTTCCGAACTCAATCGCAAGATCGAGAAGCTGGAAGGGGAGGTCGCGTCCCTTTCCAGAAATCGTGATGGCATGGCCGAACACAAGGCGAAATCGGACGAGATCATTGCAGTCGCCATCGGCGATCTGGCCGATCGTTTGAACGGCATTACCGAAAAACTGCTGGCGCGGCCGAAGCCTGCGGCACATTGATCGTCGGTCAAGCTTTTCAGCCGCAAAATTCGTTCATGGCCCTCTGGTGGTTTGGTTCGATACGTCCTATATCTGAGAAGCGTTCTGCGCTTCCCGACAGGAACCACAATCCCTGGGGCCATACTCGATCCAAAGGGAGCTGTCCCTGGCCAGTCCCGTGGGGCTGGACACATGGCGCCCACCTACATTTGTAGGCACCCAGGATCGTAAATCTCCATCGGTCGCCGTGGATCGCGCTTGAAGTTTCGGGTCACTCCCCGGCTCTTCCTCTGACCTTATATTTTTCGACAGTCATTTTTCATTGCTGCCGGAGACGGCTTTTTTATACCGCCGTCATTGCAATGGCGGAACAATTCCCTATTATCTAGATTGGTATGTCTGTCATGCCCTTTTTTTAAAAAAAAGGGCGCTGCGGCCAAAACCGCGACGTGCCGTTCAACAGCCCAAAGAGCTAAACTTGTTTACTGAAATTATGATCGTGGTTCTGCTCACCGTATTGAACGGTGTGCTTGCCATGTCCGAGCTTGCCGTTGTCTCCTCCAGACCGGCGAGGCTCAAGGTGCTTGCCGCACAAGGCAGCAAGGGCGCCACGATGGCGCTCAGCCTTTCTGAAAATCCCGGACGTTTTCTTTCCACGGTGCAGATCGGCATCACGCTGGTCGGCGTCCTTTCCGGTGCATTCTCCGGCGCCACGCTCGGCGCCCGTTTTACCGCATGGCTTTTGGAACAAGGTGTTCCCGACCGTGCCGCCGATGCGCTGGGCGTCGGCTCGGTGGTCGTCGCCATCACCTACCTGTCGCTGATCGTCGGCGAACTGGTGCCGAAGCAGATTGCGCTGCGCGATCCGGAAAAGATCGCTGCCCGCGTTGCCCCCACCATGGTGATGCTCTCCAAGGTCGGCGCGCCGCTGGTCTGGTTTCTCGATAAGTCCGGTAAGGCCATCCTAGCGCTTCTCGGCCATAGCGGCACGTCCAACGCATCGGTGACGGACGACGAAATCCGTACTGTTCTGGCGGAAGCCCATAGCGCCGGGGTGATCGAGACCGAGGAATCGGCGATGATCACCAGTGTCATGCGCCTTGCCGACCGCAATGCCCGCGGCCTGATGACGCCGCGCCGCGACGTGGAAGTGGTCGATATCGAAGACAGCGCGGAAGAAATTCGCGTGCAGCTTCGCGAGACGCAGCGTTCGCGTCTGCCGGTGCGCAACGGCGCTTCCGACGAAATTCTGGGCGTGCTTTTCGCCAAGGACGCTTTCGATGCGCTGGCGTCCGGCAATGAGCTGAATGTCCGTGAGCTTCTGCGCGAAGTTCCCGTCGTCTCGGATCTGACGAGCGCTGTGGACGTTATCCAGTCACTGCGCCGTTCCACCGTGCATATGGTGCTGGTCTATGATGAATACGGCCATTTCGAAGGTATCGTCAGCTCCGGCGACGTTCTGGAGGCTATCACCGGAGCTTTCCAGGAAGACAATGACGAGGAGCCGGCGATCGTCGAGCGCGAGGACGGTTCGTTCCTCGTTGCCGGCTGGATGCCCGCCGACGAATTCGCTTACCGCATGGGCTTCCAGATCGACGAAGACGCCGAGTTCGAGACCGTTGCCGGTCTGGTTCTGGACGAGTTCCGTCGCCTGCCGGAACTGGGCGAACATATCACCCGCAACGGCTGGCGTTTCGAAGTCATCGATCTCGATGGACACCGCATCGACAAGGTCCTCGTGAGCCGGGCGGTCTGATGCCCGGCGACATTGCCGAAAAAGCAAGGCTGCGCGGCGAAAGGCTTGCCGCGCGTGATGCGCTGACGCCGTTGGAGCGACAGCAAAAAAGCGAGGCGATGACGGTACATGGTGCATCCGCCATACCGTTGGCGCCGGGCGCTGTTATTTCCGGTTTCATGCCGATCCGCTCAGAGGCCGATATCCGGCCGCTGATGGAAACGCTGCGCGAAAAGGGCGGACGTATTGTCCTTCCCGTTGTGTTGGATCGCGAGACCATCGTTTTCCGTGCCTTCGAGGCGGACACGCCGCTGGTCAAAACGGGTTTCGGCACGGCCGGTCCGGCGGAGGGTGCGGATGTCGTCGATCCGGATATTCTGCTCGTTCCGCTTTCCGTCTTCGATGGGCAGGGCCAGCGTATCGGTTACGGCGCGGGTCATTATGACCGCGCGATTGCGAGATTGCATGGCAAAGGTCGAACTCCCGTTCTCATCGGTGTTGCATTCGACTGTCAGGAAGTGCCGTCGGTGCCGGCGGAGCCGCA
Organism: Rhizobium nepotum 39/7; assembly: GCF_000949865.1. Classification (GTDB taxonomy): domain Bacteria; phylum Pseudomonadota; class Alphaproteobacteria; order Rhizobiales; family Rhizobiaceae; genus Agrobacterium; species Agrobacterium nepotum. Next base: position 30,614 of record NZ_JWJH01000018.1, read on the forward strand.
TGACGTGCCGCTTCATGCCGTTCTGACGGAGAGCGGCTTGCGCTGGTTTTCTGCGCAGTGGTTGATGTCCGATGGGAAAAAGGCGCTTTAGCACTTTTTAAAACACGGATTACCCGTTAGAGGGGACGGAATTTAGGAACATGCGCAAGATCGGGGCGGGTGAATGAGGCTTCTTTTTCTCGGAGATATGGTTGGCAAGACCGGACGCACGGCGGTCTGGGACAAATTGCCCGGGCTGGTTTCCGACCTGAAGCTCGATTTCGTCATCGTCAACGGTGAAAACGCCGCCGGCGGTTTCGGCATCACCGAGGATATCTATCTCGAGACCATCAATGCCGGCGCCGATGTGGTGACGACCGGCAACCATGTCTGGGACCAGAAGGAGGCTGTTTCCTTCTGCGAGCGGCATGACCAGTTCCTGCGGCCCGCCAATTATCCTGATGGTACACCCGGCAAGGGCTCTGGCATGTTTTACGCCCGCAACGGCGCGCGCGTGCTTGTCGCCAACATCATGGGCCGGGTATTCATGCACCCGGAACTGGACGATCCCTTCAAATCGGCGGAGAACATTCTCGCCGCCTGCCCGCTGAAGGAGCAGGCCGACGCCATCATCTTCGATTTCCACGCCGAGGCTACAAGTGAAAAACAGTGCTTCGGTCATTTCGTCGACGGCCGCGCAAGCTTCGTCGTCGGCACCCACACCCATGTTCCGACGGCCGACGCGCAGATATTGAACGGCGGCACGGCCTATATGTCGGACGCCGGCATGTGTGGAGACTACGACAGCTCGCTCGGTATGGAGAAGGAAGAGCCGATCAACCGCTTCATTTCCAAAATGCCGAAGGGCCGTTTCGAGGCCGCCAGCGGGCCTGCGACGATCTGCGGCGTGGGCGTCGAGATTTCCGACCGCACCGGGCTTGCCGAAAAGATCGCACCGCTGCGCATCGGTCCGAGACTTTCCGAGACCCTTCCGTCCTTCTGGGCGTAGGCTTTCTGATGCGACGTTCACAATGACGAGATTGTGAGCGTTTCGCCGCTCTTGAAACTGGACGCCCGGCAAAACCTGTCCCATCCTCTCAACCTTCGCAAGTTCAGGGGAGTGGCATGATGCTTCGCGTGCTAATGCTTGCAATAACGGGATTGCTCACCTGCGCGGGAGCGGCCTTTGCCCAAACGGAAAGCCGCCCTCCCGTCAGCCAGTGCCAGGCGATTGCCCGCAACATTCCCGGCGTCATGTTCGCCAGCTTCAACCCGCCTGATGTTCAACTGGCTCAGGCCACGGCGAAGGAAGAGGTGAAGATCAGCTTCATCGGCCATTCCACTTATCTCATCGAAAGCCCCGGCGGTGTGACGATTGCCACAGATTATAACGGCGTCTATCGCCCACCCGTCACACCGACTGTGGTAACGATGAACCGGGCGCATACAACACATTTCACTCTCAGCCCCGATCCGGCCATTCAACATGTGCTGCGAGGCTGGAGCGATACGCCGGGGGAAAAGGCTGAACACAAGGTTCTGGTAGGCGATGTCTATATCCGCAATGTCGCAACCGACATCCGCAACCGCTGGGGTGATTACGAATCCTTTCAGGAAAACGGCAATTCCATTTTCATCTTCGAAGTGGCGGGGCTGTGCATCGGTCATCTCGGCCATCTGCATCACGAATTGACGGACACGCATTATGCCGAGATCGGCCGTCTGGATGTGCTGATGGTGCCCGTGGATGGTGGTCTCACGATGGGCGCCGACAGCATGAGCCGGGTGGTGAAGCGTCTCCGCTCCGCGCTGATTCTGCCGATGCACCGCACCGGGCCGCCGCTGGAGCAGTTTCTGACGATGTTCGGGGAAAGTTTCCAGATTGCCTATGCAAACGACGCGATCATCCGGGTCTCGATGAGAAACCTTCCCCGCCAGCCGCAGATACTTGTGCCGAAAGGCATGTAGAGCGGCGACGGGCGGGGAGGGCCGGGAGGCCGCCCTCTCAGGCGAAGGCGAGGTGCTGGCGGACGCCGACATCTGGCGTTTTGTCGTCGGACATATTGGCCTTGGCGATTTCCCATCCGAATTTCAGGGTACTGTCCGTCGAGGCCCATATTTCAGCGTCGTCGACATGAAGCGCGAGCATCGTCAGTTGCGGGTCGCTTTTACCGTGCTCGTACCAGGCTGCGGTGACGGAATTCCAGTATTCTTCGATCTTCGTCTTGTCATCGCGAACCTCCAGCACACCCGAGAGGCAGGCATGGTAATCATGGTCCTTGCCGACGAGGCAGAAATGCGCCCGCGAATGGGATTTCAGTGATTTGACGAGACGGGCGTCTTTTTTGGAGAAGAACCAGATCGTATTGGTTTTTGGGTCGGCATGTGGGGCCATGGGCTGCATGTGGCTGGGTAGACCCTCGAGACCGAGCATGCCGGCGTGGACGGAGTTGACCTCATCCCAGAGCTGGCGCGCCGGGGTTTCTCTTGCTTCAGTCAGGCTGACCATGGATTTTCTCCTTCCGGTTTGAGGTGGCGGCGCGGAGCAGTAAAACTGCCCGCCTCTTCCGCCTTCATGGTCAAAACGGGGTGCGGATAAATCAGTTCCTTATATTCTTGCGGCAGGAGAACGCGCTTGCGGGCTTGAACGGCGGGCCTATCGCACTTATAAGGCCCGCAATCTCTAAATTACGACATCAGGTTTTCCATGGCTGGTCATTCACAGTTCAAGAACATCATGCACCGCAAGGGCAAACAGGACTCCGTTCGGTCCAAAATGTTTTCCAAGCTTGCGCGTGAAATCACCGTTGCGGCAAAGACGGGCATGCCCGACCCGAGCATGAACCCGCGCCTGCGTCTGGCAATCCAGAACGCCAAGGCCCAGTCCATGCCGAAGGACAATATCGAGCGCGCGATCAAGAAGGCCGCCGGCGCAGACGGTGAAAACTACGATGAAGTCCGTTACGAAGGTTACGGCCCCGGTGGCGTCGCTGTCATCGTCGAGGCCCTGACCGACAACCGCAACCGCACCGCCTCCAACGTACGGTCCACCTTTACCAAGGCCGGCGGCGCACTTGGCGAAACCGGATCGGTGTCCTTCTCCTTCGACCGCGTCGGCGAGATCACCTACAAGGCCGAAGTCGGCGATGCCGACAAGGTCATGGAAGCGGCTATCGAAGCCGGTGCCGACGATGTCGAAACCACGGAAGACGGCCACACCATCATTTGCGGTTTCGAGGCGATGAACGAGGTTTCCAAGGCGCTGGAAGGCGTGCTCGGCGAAGCCGAAAGCGTCAAGGCCATCTGGAAACCGCAGAACACGGTGCCGGTGGATGAGGAAAAGGCGCAGTCGCTGATGAAGCTCATCGACACTCTCGAAGACGACGACGACGTGCAGAACGTCTACTCCAACTTCGAAGTTTCCGAAGAAATTCTCGCCAAGCTTTCCGCCTGACGTTTCATATTTTTTAAAAAAAAGCCCCGGCAGCGTTTTCGCTCCGGGGCTTTTTTCGTTCAGGCGGCCTTTCTGATGGAGGCCCGCACGTCGGCGAATATCTCCACGGAGCGCAGCCGTTTTTCGATATCGTGGACCGGCATCGAGACGATCAGTTCGTCGGCCTGCGTTTCGGCGAGGAACCCGCCGAGATGGCGTCCGATCGTTTCAGGCGAGCCGACAGCCGCGAAACGCAGCGTATGTTCCACCGAGAAACGCTCCATCTCGTTCCAGTAGTCGTCCATGTTGTGGACCGGCTTCGGAAACGGGATGCGGACATTGCGGCGCAGGTTGACGAATTGCTGCTGCGACGAGGTGAAGAGATATTGCGCCTCCTCGTCCGTATCGGCGCCGACACCCATCACGCCCACCATCACATAGGGCTTGTCCAGCGTCGCAGAGGGCTGGAAGCGTTCGCGATAGATGTGGATCGATTCCATCAGCATATCCGGCGCAAAATGCGAGGCAAAGGAATAGGGCAGACCAAGTGCTGCCGCCAGATGCGCGCTGTAGGTGCTTGAGCCGAGCAGCCAGAGGGGCACGTTCGAATTCATGCCGGGCACGGCAAGGATTGCCTGATCCTGCTGCGGCGCACCGAGATATTGCTGGAGTTCGATAATATCGTGCGGGAAGTTCTCCGCACCGGCATCGAGGTTACGGCGCAGTGCTCTTGCCGTCCGCATGTCGGTTCCCGGCGCACGGCCAAGACCGAGATCGACCCGGCCGGGCAGCAGCGCCGCAAGCGTGCCGAACTGTTCGGCGATGACGAGCGGGGAATGATTGGGCAGCATGATGCCGCCGGAACCGACACGGATATGTTTCGTTGCCGCACCCACATGGGCGATGACGAGCGATGTCGCCGCGCTCGCAATACCCGGCATGCCATGGTGTTCCGCAAGCCAGATGCGGTTGTAGCCGTGGTCTTCAGCTTTGATCGCCATGCGGCGGGAGTTTTCAAGCGCCTCGCTGACGCTCTCGCCTTCGCCGATCGGCGAAAGGTCGAGAATGGAAAAGGGTATCATCCGACGCTCCTGCACAAATTTAAGTCTTTGATGCGGATGTAAGGCGCGTGTCCCGATTTACCAGAGAAGTCGCGCAGAATTGAAGGATGGTTCAAAAAAATTGGGGCCTCCGAAGAGGCCCCTTTTTGCTTTCTCAGCCCGCCCGCCGGAACTGCCGGGTTTCACGATGCCCGGCCGGTTGCCGGTCGGGTGCCAGCACGAATTGTCCGAGCCTGCCGTCCATCTCTCCCGCTTCGGAGGCGAGGTTGTGAATAGCGGCCGTCGTTTCTTCCACCATGGCGGCGTTCTGCTGGGTCATGGTGTCCAGGGTGGTGACGGTGCTGTTGATTTCCGAAAGCGTATGCGCCTCCTCGCGGGTGGACACCATGATCTCCTCGATGCGGGAGCTGATGGTCTGCACATGCTGGCCGATGCCGGTCAGCGAAGTGCCCGCCTTTTCGACCAGCGCCACGCCGGTTGAAACCTCGTCGGTGGAGCGCTTCAGCAGGCTGGTGATTTCTTTCGCTGCGGCGGCCGAACGTTGCGCCAGTTCGCGCACCTCCTGCGCCACGACGGCAAAGCCCCTGCCGGCGTCGCCAGCGCGGGCGGCCTCGACACCCGCATTGAGGGCGAGAAGGTTGGTCTGGAAGGCGATTTCGTCGATGACGCCGATGATCTGGTTGATCTGGCGCGACGAGGTCTGGATTGCCTCCATGGCGGCGATGGTCTGCTCCATGACTCGGCTCGAGGCGGTGGCCTCTGCGCTGGCGTCGCTGGCGATCCGTGTCGCCTGTTCGGCGCGTTCGATCTGGTCGCGGACGGCTTCGGTGATTGCCTTGATGGCGCTTGCCGTCTCGGTAATGGAAGCGGCCTGCCGTTCGGTGCGTTCCGCCAGCTGGTCTGCACCCACCCGCATTTCCTCCGAGCCGCCGCGAACTGCGGCGGAATTACCGCCGATGGCCTGCATGGTCTCGCTAAGCCTCGCAAGCGCCGTATTGAAGTTGTGGCGCAGGCTTTCGAGATCGTCGGGGAAGACGGTCTCAATGCGATAGGCGAGATTGCCGTTGGCCAGCCGGTTCAGCCCTTCGTCCAGAGAATGAACGACCATTTGCAGGGTGCCGGCCTCGGCTTCCCGTTCCGCAAGATGCGCGCGGCGTTCCGTTTCGGCTTCTTCTCGCGTGCGCGATGCCGTCGCTTCCATTTCCCGCTGCAGGATGAGTTTTTCGCGGAAGCTGCCCAGCGCACGCGCCATGCGGCCGATTTCGTCGTTGCGGTCCTGATTGCCGATCTCGGCATCGAGACGGCCCGCCGCTACCTCGCCGGTCAGTCCGGCAAGCTTTTCCAGCGGGGCGAACAGACGCCGCGCGAAAAAGGCTGTTGCCGCACACATGGCGGCCAGGACGCAAAGGCCGATCGCTGCAAGCGTGCCGGCAATCGAGATGGAGCCCGCGTTCAACTCGCTGCGCAACATGCTTTCCACCGCGAGATATTTTTCACCGGCAAAGGAGAAGGGACGGGCATAGGCATTGGCCTCGCCGTCCGGGCGGTCGATCTTGGCAATCGTCATGCCAGCCGCATTCAGCGCTTGCGCGTGGAAGCCGTAGATTACCGGATCGAGGCTGACGAGCCCGGTGCCGTCCACGCCCAGAACCTTGCCGTCGGGAGAAATGATTGCGGATTGTTCGGAGCTGCCGGCGGCAACGCCTTTCGCGAGTATATGGCCGAAGACCTCTTGCTTGACACGGAAGAGGACGATGCCCTTGAACGCACCGAATTTGACAACCGGAATGCCGAAATAGATGCCGGCCTCATTCGTCGCGGCGTCGATCCGCAAGCCGGAGAAACTCGTCTGCGCAACGTCGTTCACGGCTTTTTCGGCACTAGCGGCCCCACGGGCAAAGGCTGTGCCGAGGCCGCTATCCGCCCAGGCGCCGCCCGTGACGGTTTCCCCGAAAGCCGATCCTTTCAGATAGGAGTAATAGACCGTGCCGGCGGGATCGACGAAGAGAACATCGCTGAAGGGAGTTCCGTTGAGATAGCCGCCGATATCCGTCTGGGTTTTTTCATGGGTGGAATAATAAAAGCCGCTCGGGTTTTCAGGCTTGATGAGCTTTTCCTTTTCGCCGAAGGGGTTCTCCTTGACGAAGACGCGTTGCAGTTCCGCCTTTGCGTCGCCGGAATTTTTCTGCACCGTGCCCCAGCCGCTGCGCATGGAAACCACCGCCATTTGCAGGGATTCGATCTTGGCGATGGAAACCGCCTGCGTTTCGAGCTGCTCAAGACGTTCCTGCAGCATATCGCCCCGGAAGACGAGAATGCTTTCCATGGATTTCGACGCCTGTTCCTCCAGAACGCCGCTGCTGCTTTGATAGCCGAGAAGCGTGAGAGCCCCGGTCGAGATCGTCATCAGCGCAAGGAAGATCGCGAGCACTTTGGTGGATATGGAATGAAAACGGTTCAGCATGGCCGATGCAGCCCCCAATGCCGGATCAGTTCCCGCGCCATGCATGCACGGCGCCATCGGACGGCTGATATGGCGAAAATATTGTGCTGCGGATCATCATGTCCGCAGCTCCCCTTTTTTGATTTTGTGCGGGAACAATGCGGTACGCGGTTTAAGCAGAGGTAAATGCTGCACTGCAAATTTGATCAATGTTGTCGTTTTGTTCACTTATCGCTGGCAGGGTCGCAACCGAAAAGATAGGGTGCCTCATGCAAAAGACGATTCGAATCATCGGTATCGACCCCGGGTTGCGGCGCACCGGATGGGGTGTCATCGAAACCCTCGGCAACAGCCTTCGGTTTGTCGCCTCCGGTACCGTGACGTCGGATGGCGACATGGACCTTGCCTCCCGGCTGTGCCAGCTGCATGACGGGCTGGCGGACGTCGTACACAGCCATCAGCCCGACGAGGCGGCGGTGGAGCAGACGTTCGTGAACAAGGATGCGGTCGCCACGCTGAAACTCGGTCAGGCGCGCGGCATCGCCATGCTGGTTCCGGCGCGGGCGGGATTACCTGTCTTCGAATATGCGCCGAATGCGGTTAAGAAGGCCGTCATCGGCGTGGGGCACGGCGAAAAGCAGCAAATCCACATGATGCTGAAAATCCTGATGCCGAAGGCCGAATTCAAGGGTAACGATGCGGCGGACGCTTTGGCGATCGCAATTTGCCACGCCCATAATCGCGGCGGCGACAGGATGGCGCGGCTTTTGGCGGCCGGTTGAATATTTGAAGTCTCATTGAGCGGGCGGCATCATGATCGGAAAACTTAAAGGCACCATCGAGGAAATCGGCACGGATTACGTGCTGGTGGATGTGCACGGCGTCTGTTACGTGGCCAGTTGCTCGGCCCGGACACTTTCGAAAATCGGCTCCGCTGGCGAAGCGGTGGTCCTCTTCATTGAAACCTATGTGCGCGAAGACCAGCTGAAGCTGTTCGGTTTTCTGTCGGCGCTTGAGCGGGAATGGTTCAATCTGCTGCAGAGCGTGCAGGGGGTCGGCTCGAAAGTAGCGCTGGCAATGCTGTCCACCCTGTCCCCTTCCGAACTCGCCAATGCGATAGCGCTACAGGACAAGGTGATGATTTCGCGTGCGCCGGGCGTCGGGCCGAAAGTGGCGGTGCGCATCGTCACTGAACTTCGCAACAAGGCACCGGCTTTTGCCGGAGAGGCTGCGGCTTCCATCGGGCTCAAGCAGGAGCTTGGCGAAGGTGTGGCCTCCGCGCCGGTTGCGGATGCCGTTTCCGCGCTCACCAATCTCGGTTATTCGCGCGACCAGGCCGCAAATGCGGTTGCCGCCGCGCTGAAGAATGGCGGGGAGGGCGGCGACAGTGCCAAACTCATCCGGCTCGGCCTGCGCGAACTTTCACGCTAAGCTGCGCGCAGCAAGCGAACGAAGCCGGGTGCGATGCTGAATTTCGTGAAGCGCCTTCGTGCGACAGTCGTGATATAGCGGCGAAGACCATCTCTTGAATTGGTTTAGAACAATGGAATGCCCTCTATGAGCGATGCGGACAGACTGATTTCGGCGGACAAGCGCGGTGAAGATATTGACACCACCATGCGTCCGCAGTCGCTGGACGATTTTACCGGCCAGGCGGAGGCCCGCGCCAATCTCAAGGTATTTATCGAAGCCGCCAAGAACCGCGGCGAGGCGCTGGATCATGTGTTGTTCGTGGGACCGCCCGGCCTTGGCAAAACCACGTTGGCGCAGATCATGGCCAAGGAGCTTGGCGTCAACTTCAGGTCCACCTCCGGACCGGTGATTGCCAAGGCGGGCGATCTCGCCGCACTTCTGACCAATCTCGAGGAGCGCGACGTGCTCTTCATCGATGAAATCCACCGTCTTAACCCGGCAGTCGAGGAAATTCTCTATCCGGCGATGGAGGATTTCCAGCTCGACCTCATCATCGGGGAGGGGCCGGCGGCCCGTTCGGTGAAGATCGACCTTTCCAAATTCACCCTCGTTGCCGCGACCACGCGTCTCGGCCTTCTGACGACGCCGCTGCGCGACCGTTTCGGTATTCCCGTCCGGCTGGCCTTCTACACTGTCGATGAACTGGAACTGATCGTTCGGCGCGGGGCGCGGCTGATGGGGCTGAACATGACCGACGGGGGCGCGCGCGAGATCGCGAGGCGCGCACGCGGCACGCCGCGCATCGCCGGACGGCTTTTGCGCCGGGTGCGTGATTTTGCCGAGGTGGCGCGGGCGGAAGCCGTCACACGCGAGATCGCCGACGAGGCGCTGACGCGGCTGCTCGTCGACAAAATGGGTCTCGACCAGCTGGACATGCGTTATCTGACCATGATCGCGGTCAATTTCGGCGGCGGTCCGGTCGGTATCGAGACCATTGCTGCCGGTCTGTCGGAACCGCGCGACGCGATCGAGGATATCATCGAGCCCTATATGATCCAGCAGGGTTTCATCCAGCGTACGCCACGCGGCCGAATTCTGACCGGTACGGCCTGGAAACATCTGGGCATGCAGCCTCCCAAGGATATCGAAGCTGCGCAGTTCCGGCTCACCCTGGAAGAGGATTGAGCGAAAAGGGAGAGGCATATGCCGGAATATGATTCTTCGCGGGTTTTTCGCAAACTTGCACGCAACAACCGGCTGGCCAATTTCCGGCTGCATCACGCCTGTCTTCAGCTTTCGCAAGAGGAGTTCGTGGCTCCTCGGGTCAGCTTCTTTCCCACCCTTCGCGCAACCCTGAACCACATCTACACCGTCGACCGTTTTTATATCGACGCCATCAAAGGCGGGACGCTCGGCCTTGACGCCTTTGCCGAGGAGGAACCTTTCGCCACCATGGTGGAACTGCGCATCGCCCAGGCGGAACTTGATGAGGCGTTGATCGCCTTTGTCGATAGGCTTGATGGAGAGGGCCTCGCTGCCACCGTCAATATTCATCGTGGCACGCGCATTCAGCAGGATCGTTGCGACGATGTCCTGTCCCATCTCTTTCAGCACCAGACGCATCATCGCGGGCAGGCGCATGCGATGTTGTCCGGCACCATGATCGAACCGCCGCAGCTGGATGAATTCATTGTGGGAGATGACGCAAAGGCGAGAAAAGCCGAGATGGATGCGTTAGGGTGGACGGAAGCCGATTTGATGTTTCCAGCCCGCAGGTCCAGTTAATGACACAAGATACCAAAGTGCAGGACACCCGTATCCGCATGAAATTCAAGCCGAAGCGCATTTTCCAGATGCGCGTTGCAGGGCTGGCGTTTCGTGATGGCCATGTGCTGGTGCACCGGGCGTCGCACGAAAAATTCTGGACCTTTCCGGGTGGCCGCGCCGAAATGGGCGAGCGTTCCGAAGAAACGCTGGCGCGTGAGATGGTGGAGGAGCTTGGCGTCGAGGCGAAGGTCGGGCGGCTTTTGTGGGCGGTCGAGAATTTTTTCCATTATGAGGGCAAGGACTGGCACGAACTCGGTTTCTATTACCTGATGGACCTGCCGGAGACGCTTGCCTTTCATCCAACGGATATCATTCACCGCGTTCAGGATGGCGACAACGAGCTTGAGTTTCGCTGGGTCGCCGCGACCCGTGAGGCATTGACCGAACTCGATATTCCGCCCTATTTCATCGCCGATGAAATAGAACACTTGCCGCAAACCACGAGACATCTTGTCTGGCACGACGGCGATCTGGACGATAAATGACTTCTGCCCCTGTAACGAGGCGCCACGAGCATCTCATCGTCCGCGAGGGCCGTTCAGGCGCGGTCGATTTTTTCAAGGAGACATCATGAGCGAGCTTGTGGTTTCGCTTTCAGGCGAACTCATCGAACATGGGCACCGCCTGACACAGCGGGTCTATTATGAGGACACGGATTTTTCCGGTCTCGTTTATCACGCGCGTTATCTGCATTTTCTCGAGCGCGGGCGCACCGATTACCTGCGTTGCCTTGGCTGCGAACAAAGCGCGCTTCTGACCGCCGACGAAGAAGGTCTTGTCTTCGTCGTTCATCGCATGGAGATTGATTTCAAGAGCCCGGCGCGGATGGATGACGTGTTGACGATCACCACCGTTACCGAAAAGGCCGGCGGTGCAAAAATGGTGCTCAATCAGGAGATTCGGCGCGGCGAAACACTGCTTGTCGCCGCCAAGGTCATCATCGCCGTCATCAATGCCAATGGCCGGCCGAGGCGTCTTCCGGAGGCGGTTGCCGAAAAATTCTTGAAGTAAGTTCAGGGCCGGTCCAGTAAATCCATCAAGCGTGGCGCGGTTGTAACACTCCTTTAACCATAATGGTGTCTTACTTTAGCAACTGGCATTTGTGCGGCGCACGCCTTCCTTTCACCAAATTTATTGGCAAGTAAGGCTTACTGGCAAGTATCGGGGTATGGCAAAGGGGTTGGCGGCTGTTGCCGCAGGACTTCGAGCGTTAACACGCGTTTGAATCGCCCGGTCCCGCACCGGGCGTTTGGATTCGGGGATTGGATAATTATGGAACAGGCAGGTTTGGCAGCGGCGACGCACGATGTAAGTCTCTGGGCGCTGTTTATGCAGGCGGGCCTCATCGTGAAGTTCGTGATGATCGGACTGATCGCCGCCTCGGTCTGGACGTGGGCGATCGTCTTCGACAAATACGTAAGCTTCGGCAAGGCAAAGCGCCAGTTCGACCAGTTCGAACAGGTCTTCTGGTCGGGCCAGTCGCTTGAGGAGCTTTACCGCACGCTGGCAGAACGCCAGAATGTCGGTCTTGCGGCAATTTTCGTTTCCGCCATGCGGGAATGGAAGAAATCATTCGAACGCGGCGCGCGTTCGCCCATCGGTCTGCAAATGCGTATCGACCGGGCAATGGACGTGACGATCGCCCGTGAAGGCGAACAATACGAGGCTCGCCTCGGTTCGCTCGCCACCATCGGTTCGGCAGGTCCGTTCATCGGTCTGTTCGGCACGGTCGTCGGTATCATGACGTCGTTCCAGGCGATCGCCGGTTCCAAGTCCACCAACCTTGCGGTTGTGGCGCCGGGTATCGCGGAAGCGCTTCTGGCAACGGCCATCGGTCTCGTGGCGGCTATTCCGGCGGTTATCGCCTACAACAAGTTCACGGCCGACGCGCACAAGCTTTCCGCCCGGATGGAAGGTTTCGCCGACGAGTTTTCCGCGATCCTGTCGCGCCAGATCGATGAAAAACTTCAGACGCGGCAGGCCGCCCAATAAGCGGCCCCAATTTACATGCTGTGCAGTAATTTGCCGCAAGGCAAAATGGAGTAGATGGTATGGGTATGTCAGCAGGTGGCAGCAGCGGTGGTTCCGGTGGACGCCGGGGACGCGGTGGACGTCGCAGGAGCGGCGCGATCAGCGAGATCAACGTGACGCCGCTGGTCGACGTCATGCTCGTGCTGCTCATCATCTTCATGGTGGCCGCACCGATGATGACGGTCGGCGTTCCGATCGACCTGCCGCAGACATCCGCCAACGCGCTGAATTCGGATACGCAGCCGATCACGATTTCCGTCAATGCCAATGGTCAGATTCATTTGCAGGAAACGGAAATCCAGGCGGCCGAGGTAGCCGACAAGCTGCAGGCGATCGCCACGACAGGTTATAACGAACGCATTTTCGTGCGCGCTGATTCCGTTGCCGCATACGGCGTCGTTGCCGACGTGATGGCGCGTATCCAGGCGGCGGGCTTCAAGAATATCGGCCTTGTAACCCAGCAGAAACAGGACAATTGACGTAAAGCGATGAAGGGCAGCCTTACCACATCCGCGATCGTGCACGTGTCGCTTCTGGCTTTCGCCCTGGTTTCCCTGGGCTCGCCGGAGCCGCTTGACGTGTCGCAGGCGGAGGCCTTGCCTGTGGAGCTGGTGCCGATCGAGGAATTGAGCCAGATCCAGCAGGGCGACAAAAAAGCGCCGAAAGCGGAGAAGTCTGCCCCGGTTCCGACCACGCGTCCGGATATCGTCGAGAACGCCCAGAATGTCGGCAACAACGTAGCTGACATTGAAGCGCCGCCGACGCCTACGACAAAGCCCAACGACAATATCAGCGCCGCTGCTCCGCCAAAGCAGGAAAAGCCGCAACCGGTCGTCGATACCAAGGCGAACGAGGTGAAGGAAATCGTCAAGGAAGAGACCTCGGCTCCCAAGCCGCAGGAAATGGCCGCCTTGCCGCAGACCAAGCCTGAAATCGCGCCGCAGCCGAAGACCGAGCCGCCGCCGCAGGAAACCAAGACGGAAGAGCCGCCGCCCGTGCAGCAGGAGCCGGCCGAAATTCCCGTGCCGCCAAACGTTCCGCGCCCGAATTCCCGTCCCGAACCGCCGAAGCCGGAAGAACCGAAACAGGCCGAAACCAAGCCCGCCGAGCAGAAGCCCGCCGAAAAGCCGGCGGAGACCAAGCCCGACCAGGCGAAGTCCACGGACAAACCTTCCGACAAGAAGCCGGGCGAGAAAAAGCAGGAAACGGCGAAGTCCGCTTCGTCGAAGCAAAGCGATTTTAACGCCGACGACGTTGCCGCTCTGTTGAACAAGCAGGAGCCTTCAGGTGGCGGGGCCAAGCGCTCTACCCAGCAGGCATCGCTTGGCGGCAAAAAGACGACGGGCGGCTCGACGCTCAGCCAGACGGAAATGGATGCGCTGCGTGGCGCGATCCAGAAGAACTGGCAGATCATTCCCGGCATGGCGGATGCCTCGGACGTTCGCGTTCGGGTCACCATGAAGCTTGACCGTGATGGAACCATCATCGGCCGGCCCGAGATCGAGGCAACGGGTGGTTCCGAGGGAACGCGCCGCGCTCTTTCCGGCGGGGCTTATCGCGCCATCATGCGTTCTGCTCCGTTCACGAACCTTCCTGCCGACAAATATGATGCATGGAACGAAGTCGTAGTGAATTTCGATCCCAGTGAATTGCTATGAATGCTGAAAGGCCTGGCAACATGAAGATATTTTCGCCGATCCGGCTGGTGCTCGCTGTCGCGGCCCTCATGTCGGTTTTCTCCGCACCGGCTTTTGCACGGGTGGAAATCAACATCAACAAGGGTAACGTCGAGCCCTTGCCCATCGCCATCACCGACTTCATATCCGGCGACGGCATTGGCGCGCAGGTTTCGGCCGTCATCGCGGCCGATCTGCAGCGCTCGGGCCTGTTCGCGCCGGTCAACAAGAGCGCCTTCATCGAAAAAATCGCCAACCCGGATCAGCAGCCGCGTTTTGAGGACTGGAAGGTCATCAACGCCCAGGCGCTTGTGACCGGGCGCGTGACCCGCGAAAGCGATGGCCGTCTGCGCGCCGAGTTCCGCCTGTGGGATACTTTCGCGGGCCAGCAGATGACCGGGCAGCAATTCTTCACGCAGCCGGAAAACTGGCGTCGTGTGGCCCATATCATCGCGGACGCCATTTATGAGCGCGTCACGGGTGAAAAGGGCTATTTCGATACCCGTGTCGTTTTCGTTTCCGAAAGCGGCCCGAAGACGGCGCGCAAGCGTCAGCTGTCGATCATGGACCAGGACGGTTTCAACGTCCGCAATCTCACCAATTCGAACGACATCGTTCTGACGCCACGTTTTTCGCCCAACCGTCAGGAAGTCACTTACATGTCCTTCGAAGGCCAGCAACCACGCGTCTATCTGTTGCAGCTGGAAACCGGACAGCGCGAAGTGGTGGGCAACTTCCCCGGCATGACGTTCTCGCCGCGCTTCTCGCCGGATGGCCAGAAGGTCATCATGAGCCTTCAGCAGGACGGCAACGCCAACATCTACACCATGGACCTGCGCTCGCGCACCACGACGCGCCTGACGAACACCTCCGCGATCGATACGGCGCCGTCATTTTCGCCGGACGGGCAGCGTGTTGCCTTTGAAAGCGACCGTGGTGGCCGCCAGCAGATCTATGTGATGAATGCCGATGGTTCCGGCCAGCAGCGCCTTTCTTTCGGCGATGGTTCCTATTCCACCCCGGTATGGTCGCCGCGCGGCGATCTGATCGCCTTCACCAAGCAGTCGGGTGGGAAGTTCTCGATCGGCGTGATGAAGACCGACGGTTCGGGTGAGCGCATCCTGACCAGCGGCTTCCACAATGAGGGTCCGACCTGGGCGCCGAATGGCCGCGTGCTGATGTTCTTCCGCCAGAACGCCGGCGCTGGTGGCCCGCAGCTCTACTCGATCGACCTGACGGGCTACAACGAACAGCTCATCAAGACCCCCACCTTCGCTTCGGATCCGGCCTGGTCGCCGCTTCTGGACTGATATTGACTGCCATGACGGCGCCGGAAAAACCGGCGCCGTCATGTTTTGACCGCACCGTGCGGGAAATGCCTCTTTCTTGCCGCAAAGTGTTGTGAGGGAGCAAAAAAGTGGGACATTTCCTTTCTGTTAACCATAAGCGTTTGTCGGCTATTAACCTCGATCCGTTAGTGTCTGGCAACGTTATTGAAATTCCAAGGAGAGACCGGCGATGAGCCGTACACACACTTCGGCACTCAGCCCGATGCAGAAACTGGCCCGTAACCCCGCTGTTATTGCCATGACGCTCGCTCTTGCTCTCGCAGGCTGCGCGAACAAGAAGAACATGCCGAACAGCGCCGGTGAACTCGGTCTTGGCGGTGCGGGTTCTGCGACGCCGGGCTCCCAGCAGGACTTCACGGTCAATGTCGGCGACCGCATCTTCTTCGATACGGACTCGACCTCGATCCGAGCCGATGCGCAGCAGACGCTGCAGCGCCAGGCGCAGTGGCTTTCCCGCTACCCGAACTACGCGATCACCGTCGAAGGCCATGCCGACGAACGCGGTACGCGTGAATACAACCTGGCGCTCGGCGCCCGTCGTGCCGCTGCGACCCGCGACTTCCTGGCTTCCCAGGGCGTTCCGGCAGGCCGCATGAAGACGATCTCCTACGGTAAGGAAAAGCCGGTCGCCGTTTGCGACGACATTTCCTGCTGGTCGCAGAACCGCCGCGCCGTGACGGTTCTCGGTGGCGCGGGCATGTGATCGCCTGACGCTTTTGTGATCTTGAATGGAAGGCGGTCTATGGGCCGCCTTTCGTTTTTTTCATAGTTTGGCCGAAGTTAAGTTGCTTTTTCGGTTGATATGGAAAAAATCCGGCTTGCGCCATTCCGGTGCAAATCAGTTAAGGCAGGACGAATGAGATGAAGAAACTTGTCGTGGCGGGAATGCTGGGGCTTGCAGCCTGCACCGGCCTGAGCGGCACAGCCGTTTCGGGTCCGCTGTTCGGTGCGGGGGGTAGCTTCGGCACGTTCAACTCTCAGCAGGCCCCGGTCGTCCGGGTTCAGGCCAATGAAGCCTATAAGGTTCAGCAGCTTGAAGAACAGATCCGGCAGCTCAACGGCCGCATCGAAGAAATGAGCTTCCAGCTTTTGCAGATGCAGGAAACGATCCGCAAGGCGCAGGAAGACAATGAGTTCCGCTTCCAGGAACTGGAAGGCGGCAATGCCGGCGGCAAGGGCGCAAGTCCGACGACGCCGAAAAAGAAGGCGGAGGTCACTCCGACCACCCCGCCGAGTGACGACGTTGCAACAATCATCGAAACGCCACCTCAGGGTGGCGCTTCCGTTTCGCCGTCCGCCCCGGCCAATGCGCCGAGCGCACCGGCAGAGACGACGCTTGGCTCCATCGAACTTGATTCCAAGGGCATGCCGATCGGCGGCTCATTGAACCAGGGTGCCAATAATTCTTCCGGCAGTCTTCCGGGTGTCACCACCGGCAACGGTTCGCGCAAGACCGATCCGGTCAACACGGCGGCGCTGACAAGCGAAAGCGATATCTATCAGGCTGCTTACGGCCATGTTCTTTCCGGCGACTACAAGCTGGCGGAGCAGGGGTTCCAGCAATATCTCCAGGGTTACCCCAAGGGCACCAAGGCCGCGGATGCCAGCTTCTGGCTGGGGGAGGCGCAATATTCGCAGGGCAAGTTCAACGAGGCGGCGAAAACCTTCCTGAACGGCCACCAGACCTATGGCAAATCTCCGAAAGCGCCGGAAATGCTGATGAAACTTGGCATGTCGCTTGCGGCTCTGGACAATACCGAAACCGCCTGCGCCACGTTGCGCGAGGTGCCGAAGCGTTATCCCAGTGCTTCGAAGACCGTGTTGAACAAGGTTGCCAGCGAACAGAAGCGGCTGAGCTGCTGATTTTTCTCCTGCCATGGCGGCGGTTTTTCCATGCCGGTTGATGCCCGCATTTTGAACGAAAAAACAGTTGCGCCGCTTGCGGCGGCAAGGTCCTTCGTCGAAAAACTTCACAAACCCACCCATATTCTCATCGCAATCTCCGGCGGCAGCGATTCCACCGGTCTGTTGCTGGCATTGTATGAGGTGATGGAGGAGATCGGTCGCGAGCGGGTGCAGCTTTCCGCCGTCACGGTCGACCATGCACTGAGAGCGGAATCCGCCGATGAGGCCCATAAGGTCTCCATGCTTTGCGCCGAACTCGGCATTCCCCATGCCGTGCGCCGATGGGATGGCGTCAAACCCGCTTCAGGCATTTCCGAAGCCTCGCGCCTCGCCCGATATCGCCTGATCGCCGAGGTTGCCCGTGACATTGGCGCGGATCTTGTCGTGACAGGGCATACGATCGGCGACCAGCGGGAAACCGTCGCGATGCGCGCCGCCCGGAATAGTGGCGTTGACAATCTCGGTCTCTCCGGAATGGCTGATGCCGTCCTATACGACAGGCGTCACTGGATCATGCGGCCGTTCCTGACCTGTGAAAGACAGGCAATCCGCGATTTCGTCTCATCCCGTTCGCGGGGCTGGATTGACGATCCGAGCAATGAAAACGCCGGCTATGAACGCGTGCGGGTGCGACAGTCACTTCCCGGCTCCCCGGTGCAGGTCGATGCGGAGGCGGCAGTCAAAAGGCAGGCGCTTTCTGAAAAAACGGCCGCTTTCCTGCGCCGGTACGTTGATGTCTCTCAATCCGCGCTCGCCAGATTATCCGGCGACGGCCTGATGCCCGATCTTCCGGAATTCCGGCACGGTCTGGCGGCGCTCATCGCTACGCTCGGCGGCAGGGCCTATTTTCCGGCCGCAAGCAGCATGGAGCGGGTGTTGCTGTTTCTCAAAACGGGGGAGAACGGCCGGATGACGGCCGGTCGCGTTCTCCTCGATCGGCGGCGGGATGGGCTTTATCTTTTTCGCGAACATCGAAACCTGCCGGAGCTTCGCGTCGAGGCCGGCACTCAGGGATGGTGGGACGGTCGCTTCCTTGTGACAAACACATCGGCTTTTCCGGTGCATGTCGGGGCGGGCAGTGCTGCGGATGCGGCGGCACTTTTCCCGTTGGTGCCGGTTGGAGTGGCGAAACAGGCGATGGCGATCCTGCCGCAAATCGCCGCACCGGCCGCCGGCGCTTTGTCCTTGGCGGACACCGTCACCATCGCGCCGAGGCTCGCACCCTTCGACCTTTTCCTGCCGCGCTTCGACCTTGAGTTGGCGGATGCTATCGCCGTTTTATTTGGCCGCCCGGCATATCCACAGCCGCCGGTTTAAATCCGGCCTCTTTTTCGTGAATTGCCACGGAATACTTTTTACACCAAAACGCATCAGATAACGGCCTTCGCCTTGGCAACGGCAGATGTCGTCCTTATGTTAGGGGCGAGTAATGGCGGGCAGCAAACATGTCCGTGTGAGTTCGGGGAGTTCTATGAACCCAAATTTCAGAAATTTCGCCTTGTGGGCGGTGATTGCCCTTTTGCTGATCGCTTTGTTCAGCATGTTCCAGACCTCGCCGACGCAAACGAGTTCGCGTGAAATTCCGTATTCCCAGTTCATTCGCGATGTGGACTCCGGACGAGTTCGCGACGTGACCGTGACGGGAAACAGGGTTCTCGGAACCTATACCGAAAACGGTACGGCCTTTCAGACCTATTCCCCCGTCATCGACGACAGCCTGATGGAACGTTTGCAGAGCAAGAACGTCACCATCGTGGCACGTCCCGAGAGCGACGGTTCCTCTGGTTTTTTGAGCTATCTCGGCACGCTCTTGCCGATGTTCCTCATCCTTGGCGTCTGGCTGTTCTTCATGCGACAGATGCAGGGCGGCTCGCGCGGCGCGATGGGTTTTGGCAAGTCCAAGGCCAAGCTTCTGACGGAAGCGCATGGTCGGGTGACGTTTGACGACGTCGCAGGCGTGGACGAAGCCAAGCAGGACCTTGAGGAAATCGTGGAGTTTCTGCGCGACCCGCAGAAGTTCCAGCGCCTCGGCGGCAAAATTCCGCGCGGCGTGCTGCTGGTCGGCCCTCCCGGCACCGGTAAAACGCTTCTGGCGCGTTCCGTCGCTGGCGAAGCGAATGTGCCGTTCTTCACCATTTCCGGTTCGGACTTCGTGGAAATGTTTGTCGGCGTTGGCGCAAGCCGTGTGCGTGACATGTTCGAACAGGCCAAGAAAAATGCGCCCTGCATCATCTTTATCGACGAAATCGATGCTGTCGGTCGTCATCGCGGCGCCGGTCTCGGCGGTGGTAATGACGAGCGCGAGCAGACGCTGAACCAGCTGCTGGTCGAGATGGACGGCTTCGAGGCCAATGAGGGCATCATCCTCATCGCCGCGACCAACCGTCCTGACGTTCTCGACCCGGCGCTTCTGCGTCCCGGCCGTTTCGACCGTCAGGTCGTCGTGCCAAACCCGGATATCGTCGGCCGCGAGCGCATCCTCAAGGTTCACATTCGCAACGTGCCGTTGGCCCCGAATGTCGATCTCAAGATTCTGGCCCGTGGCACGCCCGGTTTTTCGGGTGCAGACCTGATGAACCTCGTCAACGAAGCCGCCCTGATGGCCGCCCGCCGCAACAAGCGCGTGGTGACCATGCAGGAGTTCGAGGACGCCAAGGACAAGATCATGATGGGTGCGGAACGCCGCTCCTCCGCCATGACCGAGGCTGAAAAGAAATTGACGGCTTACCATGAGGCGGGACACGCGATTACCGCGCTGAAGGTCGCCATGGCCGATCCGTTGCACAAAGCGACGATCATACCTCGCGGCCGTGCCTTGGGTATGGTCATGCAGTTGCCGGAAGGCGACCGCTACTCCATGAGCTACAAATGGATGGTGTCGCGTCTGGTGATCATGATGGGTGGTCGCGTTGCCGAGGAATTGACCTTCGGCAAGGAGAACATCACCTCCGGTGCGTCTTCGGATATCGAGCAGGCCACCAAGCTTGCCCGCGCCATGGTGACGCAATGGGGCTTCTCCGATGCTCTAGGACAGGTATCCTACGGTGAGAACCAGCAGGAAGTGTTCCTTGGCCATTCCGTTTCGCAGTCCAAGAACGTTTCCGAGGCAACGGCTCAGACGATCGACACCGAAGTTCGCCGCCTGATCGACGAGGCCTATACTGAGGCACGGCGTATTCTGACGGACAACCATGACGGGTTTGTTGCGATTGCCGAGGGTCTTCTCGAATATGAGACCCTGACGGGTGACGAGATCAAGGCATTGCTGAGGGGCGAGAAGCCCGCGCGCGATCTGGGCGATGATTCTCCAGGCAGCCGTGGTTCGGCAGTGCCGAAAGCCGGCACCAAGAAGGACGGCCCAAGTGAAGCCAAGGGTGACGGCGAAGCCAAGGGCGACGGTGAGGCCGAAGGTGGCATGGAGCCGCAGCCGCACTGATCGCTTGAACACGGCGAGTGATTGTAAATGGCCACCCGGTTTTCCGGGTGGCCATTTCAGTTTGGTAACAAGATATAAGCCATTTTCGCGGTAATTTACGTGCTGTTTATCGTTGTTTGTGGCATCTAGCCAAAAATGCTTCCGGCTGTTTTCACCTTTTGCCGGAATGCCCGAAAGATTTGGAGTTCAAATGGCACGCCGTTATTTCGGAACCGATGGTATCCGCGGACAGTCGAACGTATTTCCCATGACACCGGATCTGGCGATGCGTGTGGGCATTGCGGTTGGAACGATCTTCCGCCGGGGCCATCATCGCCATCGCGTCGTGATCGGCAAGGATACGCGGCTTTCGGGGTATATGCTGGAAAATGCACTGGTTGCCGGTTTTACCGCAGCCGGCCTCGATGTCTTTCTGCTCGGGCCTATTCCCACGCCCGCCGTCGCGATGCTGACCCGTTCGCTGCGTGCCGATATCGGCGTGATGATCTCGGCGTCGCACAACCCCTTTTCCGACAACGGCATCAAGCTTTTCGGACCGGACGGCTACAAGCTCTCCGACGAACTGGAAATGGAAATCGAGGATATTCTCGACAAGGATATCTATGCCCAGCTTGCCAAGCCGAGCGAGATCGGTCGCGCCAAGCGCGTGGATGGCGATATTTACCGCTATATCGAATTCGTCAAACGCACCCTGCCGCGTGACGTGACGCTGAGCGGCCTCCGGATCGCCATCGACTGCGCCAACGGCGCTGCCTATAAGGTGGCCCCCGCAGCACTCTGGGAACTGGGGGCGGAAGTCGTCACCATCGGCAACGAGCCGAACGGTATCAATATCAACCTCGAATGCGGCTCCACCCATCCCGAAGCCCTGCAGAAGAAGGTGCATGAGGTGCGGGCTGATATCGGCATCGCGCTCGATGGCGATGCGGACCGTGTCATCATCGTCGACGAACGTGGTGAGATCGTCGACGGCGACCAGCTGATGGCGGTGATTGCCGATAGCTGGGCCGCCGACAACACGCTGCGCGGCGGCGGCATTGTCGCCACCGTGATGTCCAACCTCGGCCTGGAGCGCTTCCTTGGCGACAAGGGCCTCACCCTTGCCCGCACCAAGGTGGGCGACCGTTATGTCGTCGAGCATATGCGCAACCACAATTTCAACGTTGGCGGTGAGCAGTCCGGCCATATCGTGCTGTCGGATTACGGCACCACCGGTGATGGTCTCGTGGCGGCATTGCAGGTTCTCGCCAAGGTTAAACGCTCCGGCCTTACCGTCAGCGAGGTTTGCCGCAAGTTCGAGCCGGTGCCGCAACTCCTGAAAAACGTGCGTATTTCCGGCGGAAAACCGCTGGAAAACCCTGTTGTGCAGCAGGCGATCGCTGATGCGGAAAGCGCGTTGGCCAATAATGGCCGCCTCGTCATCCGCCCTTCCGGCACGGAACCGCTGATCCGTGTCATGGCGGAGGGCGACGACAGCGCGAAAGTGGAGCAGATCGTCAACGACCTTGTCGGCGTCATATCCAACGCCCGTTCCGCCGCGTAAGCTGCGCGGAGAAAGAAACGAAAAAGAAGCCGGCCTTCCAGCCGGTTTTTTCTTTTAGTGTTTCCTAATAAATATAGTGAATCATCGTGGTTAATCGGGACTTAACCATTTTACGTCAATCTCCATGACTGAACAGTTCACTGGCATCTGCTGTCGCAATCGCGCACGTGCCTCTTCAGGAGTGGAAGTCATGAAAAACGCCCTGGCCGGATTTCTGGCCGTTCTGCTGACCGGCACGAGCGCCGTCGGCGCAGATCTTTACCAGGCCGAACCCGCCCCGGCTTACGTCGAGGCCCCCGAAGTTCAGATCACGCAGGCGAGCGGCTGGTATTTGCGCGGCGACGTCGGTTATTCCTTCAACAAGCTGCGCGGCGCCCACTATTATCAGGGTGGACCCAGTGGTGATCTGAGGGATTTTGACACCGCGACGATGAAGGATAGTTATATCATCGGTGCCGGTGTCGGTTATCAGTTCAACAACTATTTTCGCAGTGACGTGACGTTTGACTATATGGGTAAGTCGGATTTCCGTGGTTCGACGAGCGGTGAATGTGGCTCCGTGACCGGTCCCTGTGTCTCGGCGGACCTCAGTGCGCTGCGGGCCTATACGCTCATGGCGAATGCCTATGTCGATCTCGGAACTTACGGTCGCATCACGCCTTATGTCGGCGGCGGTATCGGCGGCTCCTATGTCAAATGGGACAAGCTGCGCAACACCTCGTGCAGCACAAGCGGCCTCGGCTGCGATCCGACCACGGAACACGGTGGCAAGGGCAAGTGGCGTTTCGCCTACGCCCTGATGGCCGGCGCCTCCATCGACGTCACCTGTAACCTCAAGGCCGATATCGGCTACCGTTTCCGCCACATCAACAAGGGCGACATGTTCGGTTACGAGAACAATGGTGGCCCCGGCCGCGACAAGGGCCTCTATTCGCATGAAGTGCGTGTCGGCGGCCGTTATGTCTTCAATGGCTGCGATACCGCGCAATATATGCCGCCTGCCGATATTCCGTTGCAGCCTGCCGTTTATAAATAAACGTCACGCCGGACTGATAGTTTGAAACCGCCCGCATCCTCCTCGGATGCGGGCGGTTTTTTGTTTAGGGGTGTCTGACGCGGCGCATGACGCATATGGACCAAAATTTCCATGCGTAGCGACATATTCCGCTTGACGGAGGCCGGTGAGAGGAATAGCAACGGCGTCAGGACACTCCACCCTAACGTGGAGCGCCTATCTGGAAGGATAGTCAAAATGACAGATATCGTGAAGCCGGACGTGCGTCCGGGCAATACGCATTTTTCCTCTGGTCCCTGCTCGAAGCGTCCCGGTTGGTCGCTAGATGCTCTTTCCGATGCGCCGCTCGGTCGCTCGCATCGCGCCAAGGTTGGCAAAGCCAAGCTGAAGCAGGCCATCGATCTCACCCGTGAAATTTTGAGTGTTCCCGCCGATTATCGTATCGGCATCGTTCCTGCATCCGATACCGGCGCCGTTGAAATGGCGCTCTGGTCTCTGCTCGGCGAACGTGGCGTCGATATGGTCGCCTGGGAAAGCTTCGGTGCCGGCTGGGTCACCGACGTCGTCAAGCAGCTGAAGCTTAAGGACGTCCGCAAGTTCGAGGCCGATTACGGCCTGCTGCCGAACCTTGCCGAGGTCGATTTCGACCGTGACGTGGTTTTCACCTGGAACGGCACCACGTCAGGCGTTCGCGTTCCAAATGCCGATTTCATTCCTGATGACCGCAAAGGTCTGACGATCTGTGACGCCACCTCGGCGGCTTTTGCGCAGGATATGGACTTTACAAAGCTCGACGTCGTGACCTTCTCCTGGCAGAAGGTTCTGGGCGGCGAGGGCGGCCATGGCGTCATCATTCTTTCGCCCCGCGCTGTCGAGCGCCTCTTGAGCTACGCGCCGGCATGGCCTCTGCCGAAAATCTTCCGCATGGTTTCCGGCGGCAAGCTCATCGAAGGCATTTTCACCGGCGAAACCATCAACACGCCGTCGATGCTCTGCGTTGAGGACTATATCGACGCGCTGCTGTGGGCGAAGAACCTCGGTGGCCTGAAGGCGTTGATCGGCCGTGCCGATGCCAATGCCAAGGTCATTTACGACTTCATCGAGAAGAATAACTGGATCGCCAATCTGGCCGTCAAGCCGGAAACCCGCTCCAAT
The DNA here is from genome assembly GCF_000949865.1 of Rhizobium nepotum 39/7. GTDB lineage: Bacteria > Pseudomonadota > Alphaproteobacteria > Rhizobiales > Rhizobiaceae > Agrobacterium > Agrobacterium nepotum. Next base: position 54,880 of record NZ_JWJH01000018.1, read on the forward strand.
ACCTCCGTCTGCCTGAAGATCGTCGATCCCGACGTGGCTGCGCTGGACGCCGCCGCGCAGGCGGATTTCGCCAAGGGCATCGTTGCCCTGCTCGAAAAGGAAAATGTCGCCCTCGATATCGGCGCTTACCGCGACGCACCGTCCGGTCTGCGCATCTGGGCCGGCGCGACCATCGAGACGGCCGATATGGAAGCCGTCATGCCCTGGCTCGCCTGGGCGTACCAGACGCAGAAGGCAACGCTCTCCAAGGCTGCCGCCTGATTTTGATACCGGCCCTGCGCTGATGCAGGGCCGCCGATTTCCCGCTTTTAAAACTGCACCGCTTTTCAAGGAGCCCGTAAACCATGGCACCTCGCGTACTCGTATCTGACGAACTGTCGGAAACCGCCGTCCAGATCTTTCGTGATCGTGGCGTCGAAGTCGATTTCCAGCCGAAGCTCGGCAAGGACAAGGACAAGCTGGCTGAAATCATCGGCAATTACGATGGTCTTGCCATTCGTTCCGCCACCAAGGCGACCGAAAAGCTGATCGAGGCGGCGACCAACCTCAAGGTCATCGGCCGCGCCGGCATCGGTGTCGACAATGTCGATATTCCGGCCGCCTCGCGCCGTGGTATCATTGTCATGAACACGCCGTTCGGCAACTCCATCACCACCGCCGAACATGCGATTGCGCTGATGTTCGCCGTCGCGCGCCAGCTTCCGGCCGCCGATAGCTCCACGCAGGCGGGCAAGTGGGAAAAGTCGAAATTCATGGGTGTCGAAATCACCGGCAAGACACTCGGCGTCATCGGTGCCGGCAATATCGGCTCCATCGTCTGCTCGCGCGCACTTGGTCTCAAGATGCATGTTCTGGCCTACGACCCCTTCCTGTCGCCGGAGCGCGCGCAGGAAATGGGCGTGACCAAGGTTGAACTGGACGAGCTTCTGGCGCAGGCTGATTTCATCACCCTGCATGTGCCGATGACCGACAAGACACGTGGCATTCTGGGCGCTGAAAACCTTGCCAAGACCAAGAAGGGCGTGCGTATCGTCAACTGCGCCCGTGGCGGCCTGGTGGATGAGGCAGCCCTTGCCGAAGCCATCAAGTCGGGCCATGTCGCAGGCGCCGGTTTCGACGTGTTCGAAGTCGAACCCGCCACCGAAAGCCCGCTGTTCGGCCTGCCGAACGTCGTCTGCACGCCGCATCTTGGCGCATCGACCACGGAAGCGCAGGAAAACGTTGCCCTTCAGGTTGCCGAGCAGATGTCGGATTATCTGGTCAAGGGCGCCGTCTCCAACGCCATCAACATGCCGTCGATCACGGCGGAAGAAGCCCCGCGCCTGAAGCCCTTCATCCGTCTGGCGGATGTTCTCGGTTCTTTCGTCGGCCAGGTGCAGGAAAGCGCAACGAAGGAAATCGAAATCCTTTATGACGGTGCAACCGCCAACATGAACACCAAGGCGCTGACCAGCGCGCTGCTGGCCGGCCTCATCCGCACTCAGGTAGCGGATGTGAACATGGTTTCCGCACCTGTCATGATCAAGGAAAAGGGCATCATCCTGTCCGAAGTCAAGCGTGACAAGACCGGCGTTTACGACGGTTACATCAAGCTGACGGTCAAGACGGAAAACCAGATCCGCTCGGTCGCCGGCACGGTGTTTTCGGATGGCAAGCCGCGCTTCATCCAGATCAAGAACATCAACATGGATGCGGATGTCGGATCGCACATGATCTACATCACCAACACCGACGTTCCCGGCATGATCGGCTTCATGGGCACCACGCTCGGCGAGGCTGGCGTCAACATCGCCAACTTCCAGCTCGGCCGTGAAAAGGAAGCCGGCGACGCCATCGCGCTTCTTTATGTCGATGGTCCTGTCTCCGAAGATGTGCTGGACAAGCTGCGTGCCAACCCGGCGATCCGCCAGGTCAGGCCGCTGACCTTCAACATCGACTGATACCTATCGTTCCTCCCAAGGGGACAATGAGGCCCGGTGCAGGGGAAACCCTGTGCCGGGTTTTTTATCTCTGGAACCGCCGGTTTCAACGAAATACGCGCGCGTTTCCTCCACTGGTTGCATATCACGAAAAATTTAAGCCGCGCATACTAAAAATGATGATCATGAGTTGCTATATCGCCTGCTGACAGCTGCTCATGGGAGGGCGGCCAACAGGAGATAACAATGTTTGCTGCCTTTCGGCGCTTCAAGGGTTTGTTCGCAGTCGCCGCGCTTGGTATCGCGGTATCTTTCGTCGCCGTCGACATGGCGGAAGCACGCCGCGCCAGCGGCGGTTTTGGTAGCCGTGGCACAAGGACGTTTTCCGCGCCGCCATCGACCAGCACCGCACCCGGCCAGACCGCGCCGATCAACCGCAGCATGACGCCGAATACCCAGCAGAACCAGGCAACGCCCAGCGCGGCCCAGCCGGCCCGTCCCGGCGCACAGGCGCCGCAGCAGAGCCGTGGCCTGTTTGGCGGCATGATGGGTGGCCTTATGGGCGGCCTGTTGATGGGTGGCCTGTTCGGCATGCTGATGGGCGGCGGTTTTGGCGGCATGGCCGGTTTCTTCGGCATGTTGCTGCAGGCAGCGCTGATCGGCCTTCTGGTCATGTTCGCCATGCGCTTCTTCGCATCGCGCCGTCAGGGGCAGCCCGCTTTTGGCGCGGCAAACGGCTCGGCGCGCACGGATAATTCCGGCTCCTCCTTTAAGGGCGGTTCGCAGGCAGCACCTTCGACGTCCTCGTTCAAAATCCCGAAGATCGGCGCGCTTGCCGGTGCTGCGGGCGGCGCGGCCGTGGCTTCTGCCGCAACGGCGAAGCCGGTGGCGCATGCAAACGCCATTTCTGAAGGCGACGAGATCGGTGTTACGCAGGGCGACCTCGAAACTTTCCAGAAAATGCTGGAAGACGTTCAGTCTGCCTATTCGGCCGAGGATTACGGCACGTTGCGCAAGCTGACGACACCGGAAGCCATGTCTTATCTTGCCGAGGAACTGAGCGACAATGCCACGAGCGGCGTGAAAAACGACGTGCGCGACGTGAAGCTGCTGCAGGGCGACGTTGCCGAAGCCTGGCACGAAGAGGGCCAGGATTATGCGACGGTGGCCATGCGCTACTCCGCCATCGACATTATGCGCGATCGCACCTCGGGAAAGGTAATCGAGGGTGATGAGCAGCATCCGTCCGAAGCGGTGGAAATGTGGACCTTCGTACGCCGTGGCGGCAACGACAACTGGCAGGTCGCCGCTATTCAGGCCGCTGCCTGAGGCGACACATATTCCCTAGCTGAATGAAATGGCCCGGAGGTTTTACGAACCTCCGGGCTTTCGTTTGTCATGATTGGCGATGTCCGGATATCATTCCCCTTCGCGGCTTTTCCAGTGATTCTGCCGGTCGCTCGGCAAAACCGATGGGAGGGCAAAACACTCCCGAAAAACGATGATAAATCTAACGGGTGATATCTGCAGGCCCGTAAGCCGGGTTGTTCGCTTTTGTCCCTGCCATGCAAGGGTTTACGCGCTCGTTGTTGAGGCATCTCGCCGGCGCATGGCTTGGAGGCTCCACGGAATCGCCATTTTTTATTCATCCGGTGTTCAGTCCCTGCATCCTAACCAGAATGTACACACGTCAATGTTACTTTTCGCGCCGTTTCTAAACCGCTTTGGAAAGGAACCACAGGCGCAAAACAGCGTTGACAATCCAAACCCCGGCTCGCCCTCAGCAAGCCGGGCCGTGGCCGGGCGATGCACGGCCCGCGAGAATGGAGAGCTATCGAAATGAAACGCTTTGACCTGATCGACGGGATGCGCGGTTACTTCCTCGTCTTCATGCTGATCAACCATCTGGTGTTCGCCGGCGGTTTCTGGCTGGTGGAAATCAACCATCGGCAGTTTGCATTCGTTGAGGATGCACAGGGTTTCGTGTTTCTCTCCGGCCTGCTGATCGGCATGGTCTATGCCCGCAAGATGATGAAATACGGTTATGACGCCGGTAAACAGATGATCTGGAACCGGGCGCTGGAGCTTTACCGGTATGCGATGGGTCTCGTCATCGCCGTGCTGTTCTTCCGCATGGTCATTCCGCATGCACCCTATATCTGGTACAACTGGCTCGGTATGACGACGTTCGACGATCCGCTGCGCCTTGCGGCCATCGCGACGTTCCTCTTCCAGCCGACCTTCATGGATATCCTGCCACAATACATCGTCTACATGCTGTTTGCTCCGGTCCTTGTTAAGCTCTGCCTCGATGGCAAGTGGGCCTATGTCATGGCCGGCTCGCTGCTGGTCTGGATGGCCGGCCAGCTCGGTCTCCAGCAGATCGTGACGACGCCGCTCAACGAACTTGTGAAGGGCGCCGACGAACAGGGCATCCGTGTCAGCTTCAACCTTCTCGGCTGGCAGCTGGTGTTCTATTCGGCGCTGGTGCTGGGCGCGATGACGGCGCAGAACCGTATCCCGTGGAAGGCGATCTTCTCGCCGCAGCACACCTGGCTGCCGAAGGCCGCCCTTGTCATCTGCCTGTTCTTCATGCCGTTGCGCATCGCCACCGCCTGGGGCCTGATGCCGGAATTCATGATGGGCAAGTTTTCGACCATGGAGATCCGCGCCGATTTCGGTCCGGTCTACCTCATCAACTTCCTTGCTGTCGGTGTCGGCCTGACCTGGCTGGTGATCGCGGGGCCCAATCACCACCGTCCGCTGGTCCGTTCCATCGCCGAGGGCGTGATCTGGGTGCTTTCGCTGAAGTTCCTGCAATTGCTCGGCCGCCATTCGCTTCAGGTCTATGTCTGGCATGTGGCGATCGTCTACGGCATCTATTATCTGGATGGCCGCACGGCGGAACTGTCGCAGGTCAGCAAGACGCTGATCGCCCTCACTGCAATCGGTTTGTTGGCCTTGCCGGCCCTGTGGAGGGAGCGCGACAAGTGGATTGGCGGCAGCGGCCAGAAAACGGCGGGCGCTTAACAGCCTGTGACGACCTGGATCTAATGCCTTTACGGGGCGGGTTTTCGCCCCGTACTTGCGTGCGCGGCCATTCCTTTCTATATGCAGCCCTTAAATCCGCATGACGGCGAGGCAGGACGGTCGGTTTTTCGACTGAAGCTCCCGCGGCGGATGACCGACAGGCGGCGGGGCCTTTACCCCCGTTATGACTGACGATGGGAAAAAACGTGAATACGCTCGATTTTGACAAGAGGCCGGAAGATACCCGGATCGTTGTCGCCATGTCCGGTGGCGTCGATTCTTCTGTTGTGGCCGGTATCCTCAAGCGCGAGGGCTATGATGTCCTCGGCATTACTCTCCAGCTTTATGATCACGGTGCGGCCGTGCATCGCGCCGGCTCCTGCTGTGCGGGGCAGGATATTGACGATGCGCGCAGGGTTTGCGAAACGCTCGGCATTCCCCACTATGTGCTGGATTACGAAGCGCGGTTCCGCGAAACCGTCATCAATCCCTTCGCCGAAGCCTATGCGATGGGGGAAACGCCGATCCCCTGCGTTGCCTGCAACCAGACAGTAAAATTCGCCGATCTACTGGCCACGGCGCGGGAACTCGGTGCCGATGCGCTGGCGACCGGCCATTATATCCGCTCGCGCCCCAATCCCGGTGCCAGTCAGCCTGGGCGCCGCGCGCTCTATCGCCCGATCGATAGCGACCGTGACCAGAGCTGGTTCCTGTTTGCGACCACGCAGGAGCAGATCGATTATCTGCGGTTTCCGCTCGGTGGTCTCTCCAAGGCGGAAACGCGGGCGCTGGCGGAAGATATGGGGCTCGTGGTCGCCAAAAAGGCGGACAGCCAGGACATCTGTTTTGTGCCGCAGGGCAAATATACCGATATCATCAACAAGCTGAAGCCGAATGCGGCCTTGGTCGGCGATATCGTTCATCTGGATGGGCGCGTGCTCGGCCGTCATGACGGTATCGTGCATTATACGATCGGTCAGCGCCGGGGCATCGGTGTCGCGACGGGAGAGCCGCTCTATGTCGTGCATCTCGATGCGCGCGGACGCAGGGTCATCGTCGGCCCGCGCGAGGCGCTGGAAACCCGCCGTGTCTATCTGCGCGACATGAACTGGCTTGGCGATGGCGCGCTCGCAGACGAGGCGGGGCAGGGGTTTACCTGCTTCGCAAAGGTGCGCTCCACCCGCCCGCCAATGGAAGCGGTGCTCCACACCGATGAAAACGGCATCTATGTGGATCTGATGACCGGCGAGGCCGGTGTCGCCCCCGGTCAAGCCTGCGTGCTCTATTCCGCACCGGGAGCCGACGCCCGCGTTTACGGCGGCGGCTTCATCGAACGTTCGGAACGCTCGGTGGAAGCCGAGGCTTCGCTGAAGGCGCTTTTGGAAAAGCCAGTTGCCGCCTGAAACAATTCGCTTTTTGCGGTTACGCGGAAAGCGAATTTTTTGCGCATCTTGCGCTTGACACTGTAGGGAGCGGCACCTTATAAGCCGCTCATCCTGATGGAGCGGGCGGTCATATGGCTGTCATGTTTCCACTGTGGCGGGGTAGCTCAGGTGGTTAGAGCAGCGGAATCATAATCCGCGTGTCGGGGGTTCAAGTCCCTCTCCCGCTACCATTTTCATCCAGAATTAAAAAATGCGTTGGTGTATTTTCGGCGTCTGTCGAAGGCTGAAAAGCGGCCTCGATCCTGGTGCCAACCGGTGGCGGTCGCCAAAAAAAGGGAAACCCGCCCGCTGTCAAATGCAGCCGACGGGTCTCAACCTTTACCCCCTCCCACAAGGGCGGCTGAACAAAAGCACATCAAATGAATTATGGCAAGATCATGGCGACCATATTGTTGCGGTGGATGGCTCGGCGCGCCAATTTAACGGCGGATGGCAGAGCGTGACCACTTCGGTATGCTGTTCATAAGGCGATCGGTAGGATACGAGGTTGTCGGTGCAGCGCATTTCCGCAGGATTTGTATAGGTACGTTCCGTTGCGCGTGGCTGATAGTGCGTTTTGTGTCCTGGGACCTGATCGTGACCATAAAGGATCGTGTCGGCGGCGAAAGACGCTATCGGCGTTGCGAGGATCGCGAATGCGGTAATAAGGGCGCTGCTTCTGAGATTTAAGGGCATGGGTTGTTCCCCCGGCGTTGGTCAACGCAGGAGAACGCCTTGCGGGTGAAAGCTGTTCCGAGGCAGGCCGCTTATTTTTCGCGGCAGCACTTGATGACTTCCGTCAAAAACTCTGTCTGTGGGAAACTTGGAGCGGGCGAAGGGATTTGAACCCTCGACCCCAACCTTGGCAAGGTTGTGCTCTACCCCTGAGCTACACCCGCTCAAATCCATCGGTCCGGGGTAGTACGCTGAACCGTGGGCCACCGCAGTGCGGCGACGGGCGCTATATCGCTCAATCGATTTTGGAATGCAACAGGGAAATGACAAAAACGCGAAAATTTCTTTGAGAAATGCGACAAGCGGCGGAAATGATTGGGAATTTTCGTCCCGTTCCTTTTTCTCGCGTTGCCAAGCTCCGGTTGCCGCCTTAATCATGAGGGAGAAGATATCGGAACAGGCTAAGGCAGGCAGCAGGATATGGCGGAAAATTCTCCGAAGACGGCAGCGGACTTGTTCGCGTTTCTGGACGGGCTCGGCATCGAACATAAGACGAAACAACATGAGCCGGTCTATACCGTTGCCGAATCCCAGTCGCTGCGCGACCTCATTCCCGGCGGCCATACGAAGAACCTTTTTGTGAAGGACAAGAAGGATCAATATTTCGTTCTGACCGTTGAAGAAAATGCGGTCGTCGATCTGAAGAGCGTTCACAAGACGATTGGTGCGGCAAGTCGCGTCTCCTTCGGCAGACCGGAAAAAATGCTCGAATATCTGGGCGTCGTGCCTGGATCGGTCACCGTTTTCGGCGCCATCAACGACACCGATGGGCAGGTGACCTTCGTGCTCGACAGCAATCTTCTGGAAAACGAGCTGATCAACGGTCATCCGCTTTCCAACGACCAGACGACGACGATAGGAAACAAGGATCTCATTCGCTTTCTCGAGGCGACCGGCCACACGCCGCTTGTCTTGAAAGTCAGCGAGTGAGATACGATCTTTGCTTCAACTAAGATGTACGACAGAGATTACGGGAGACCGGCATGAGCGGCACGAACAATCCTTACGGCAGTTCCTATGGCGGACAGATGTCTGGCAACGCGCAATATAACGGGGACCTCAACGGTGCGTCCTCCGGCCACATCAAGGACACCACGACGGCCGCCTTCTCCAAGGATGTTCTCGAGGAATCTCGCCACCAGCCGGTTCTGGTGGATTTCTGGGCGCCGTGGTGCGGCCCCTGCAAACAGCTGACGCCGGTGCTCGAAAAGGCCGTGAACGAGGCGAATGGCCGCGTGAAGCTCGTGAAGCTGAACATCGACGATCACCCGTCTATTCCGGGCCAGCTCGGCATCCAGTCCATTCCCGCCATCGTTGCCTTTGCTGATGGCAGGCCGGTGGACGGCTTCATGGGCGCCGTGCCGGAAAGTCAGATCAAGCAGTTCATCGACAAGATCGCCGGACCCGATGCGGGTGATCCGAAAGCTGAGATCGAAGCTGTTCTCGCCGAGGCGAAGCAGCTTCTGGCCGATGGCGATCATAATGGTGCGGCGCAGTTGTTCGGCGCCGTCATGCAGGCCGATCCGGAAAACCCGGCCGCGATCGCTGGTATCGCCGAATGCATGATTGCCGTCGGGCAATATGAACGGGCAAGCGAACTCCTCTCGTCCCTGCCGGCGGAAGTCGCCGAGGATGCGGGCATTCAGCTCGTCACGAAAAAGATTGCCCAATATGAAGAAGCCCGCAAGATCGGCGATCCGGTGGCGCTGGAACGTGATCTCGCGCTCGATCCCGATAATTACGAGGCGCGGGTGAAGCTTGCCAAGGTTCTGAACGCTCAGGGGCGACGCGACGAGGCGGCAGACCATCTGCTCTACGTCATGCGCAAGGACAGGACCTTCGATGATGACGGCGCGCGCCGCCAGCTTCTGGAATTTTTCGAAGCCTGGGGCTTCAAGGACCCGGCAAGTGTCGCGGGCCGCAGGAAGCTTTCGGCGATATTGTTTTCGTAATGCGGGCATATCCCGGCCATGGCGGTTGATCCGCCGGCCGGGCAGCAGTAAACAGGGGGCTTGATCCCATGCATGTCGGAAATGCGAGATATGTGAAGAACGACGATCTGCCGGAAACCGTGCCGGTATTCCCGTTGCCGGGCGCGCTGCTTTTGCCGGAAGGCCATCTTCCGCTCAATGTCTTCGAGCCGAGATATCTTGCGATGATCGACATGGCACTGGCGGGCCACCGGCTCATCGGCATGGTGCAGCCGGCCCTTCATGTCATGGAGGCGGGGCTTGAGGGCGGTCCTCTGAGTGCCGTCGGATGTCTCGGCCGCATTACTTCCTTTTCCGAAACGGGAGACGGGCGTTACGTCATCTCGCTTACCGGCGTCTGCCGCTTCCGTCTGCTGGAAGAGGTGGATGCGGCCAAGCCTTACCGCAGTTTCCGGCACGCACCCTTCCTCGCCGATCTTTCCGGCGAAATTGACGAGGATGCGGTGGATCGCGAGAACCTGCTGCGGGTGTTCCGCGCGTTTCTGGATGCCAACCAGCTCGAAGCGGATTGGGAAAGCGTGGAGAGGGCGGGCAATCGCGTTCTCGTCAACTCGCTTTCCATGATGTCTCCCTTCGGCCCGGCTGAAAAGCAGGCATTGCTGGAGGCTCCCGACCTGAGGACGCGGGCCGAAACATTGATCGCCATCACCGAGATCGTTCTTGCCCAGGGGTCGGGCGAGGGCGGTACGGTTCTGCAATAGGATCGCGCCATGGACGACAGGATGAGCAATGCCGATCCCAAGCTGCTGGAGCTGCTGGTATGCCCCTTGACGAAGGGGCGTCTTTCCTATGACCGCGCCCGCAACGAGCTGGTTTCCGAGAGCGGCAGGCTCGCTTACCCGATCCGCGACGGCGTGCCGATCATGCTGATTTCCGAAGCGCGCAAGATCGAAGACTAACCTTTCCCCCGCTATCGGCCTCTGCTCATTGTCGTGTCGAGAATTGTCGATGACGCGTTGACAACCGTGCGTGGATTTGACCAGAGTCCCGCCCGGCACGTCTGTTGCGGGGAGAAAACTGATGTCGTTGCGCGCTCTCGTTCGGATCTCGTTGGTTGCGGTCTCAACCGCCATCATTTTTGTTCCAGCCATGGCGGCGGAGCCTTCCCGCAAGGTTGTCACCACCAAAAATGGCGACTATTTCGGTTTCGATCTCAGAACCGAACAGAATGTCTCGCTGGAGCAATGCGGCGAGATTTGTGTCGGCGATACCGCCTGCAAGGCCTTCACCTACAATCCCAAGGTGCAGTGGTGCTTCCTAAAATCGGATTTCAATCAGCTCAACGCCTTTCCCGGTGCCGTTGCCGGCAAGATTGTGGAGGTTGTCGCTGAAGCCGATATCGGCGCGCCGCAGCGCCTGTCCTTCGTGACGGATAGCCTGCAGCAGGAAGCGCGTCGGCTGAAATCCGGCCTTGCCGCAAGCGAGGAACAGCAGGGCCAGGGGCTGGAAAGTCTGGTGCAGACGGCCCGGCAGCAGGCGGCTGCGGGCAATATTGCCGAAGCGGTTGCGACTTACAAAGCAGCGCTTGCGATCACGCCTGACGACGGTGCGCTCTGGGCGGAGTTTTCAGAAAAGGCGGCGCAGGTCACCAACAATTATGCGATTGCGGGACAGGCCGCTTCCGCCGCCATCAATGCCTATCAGTTAAGCCGCACGGTGAGCGCCCGCACCGAGGCGCTGAACCGGTTGGCGCAGGCTTTCGAAAAGACCCAGAATTATCGCACAGCGCTCAATACCTACAAGGAAAGCCTCACGCTTTCCGACAATGCGCAGACCAAGGCGGCCTATGCCGATCTGCGCACGCGTCAGGGTTTCCGCGTCATCAACAATACGATCGACACGGATAGCGTCAGCCCGCGTGCCTGCGTGCAATTTTCCGAGCCGCTGGTGAAGAACGGCATCGATTATTCCTCTTTCGTCACGCTGGATGGCGCAGCACCCAAGGCCGTCGAGGCGAAGGGCAGCGAGATCTGCGTCGAAGGGCTGTCGCACGGCCAGCGTTACAAGATCTCCATGCGCGCCGGCCTGCCATCCTCGGTGGAGGAGCCGCTGGAAAAACAGGTCGATCTCGATATTTATGTGCGAGATCGCGCAGCCAGCGTGCGCTTCACGGGCGAGAACTTCGTGCTGCCGGGCACGGCGCGGCGCGGCATTCCGATTGTTTCGGTCAATGCCGACAAGGCCGATCTGAAGGTTTATCGCGTCGGTGACCGCAACATCACCGCGCTGCTCACCAACTCGCAGTTTCTGACGCAGATGGACGGCTACAACGCCGACCGCATCGAAAACGAAATCGGCGAACTGGTCTGGCAAGGCGCGATAGACATTCAGCCTGATCTCAACAAGGATGTGGTGACGAGCTTTCCGGTGGACGAAGCCCTGCCGGAGCGCAAGCCGGGCATCTATGTGTTGACCGCCGTGCCGGCCGGCACCGCGCCGGAGACATGGGATTCGCGCGCCACGCAATGGTTCCTCGTCTCCGATACGGGCATCACCACCTATGCTGGAACCGATGGCCTGAACGTCTTCGTCCGCGCCCTTGGCAGCGCCGAACCGCTTGCAGACGTGGATTTGCAGCTGCTCGCCAAGAACAACGAAGTGCTTGGAACCGCAAAGACTGACGCGGACGGCAGGGCGGTGTTCTCGGCGGGCCTAATGCGCGGCACGGCGGCGCAGGCGCCCGCAATCCTCACGGCGCGCAATGGCGACAAGGATTACGTCTTTCTGGACATGACACGCGCCGGCTTCGATCTCTCCGACCGTGGCGTGACGGGCCGCGCAGCCCCCGGCGCCATCGACGTGTTCAGCTGGACAGAGCGTGGCATCTACCGCGCCGGCGAAACCGTGCATGCGGCAGCCCTTGCGCGGGATGTCGACGGCAAGGCAATCGAGGATTTGCCGCTGACTTTTATCTTCTCACGCCCCGATGGCGTTGAGGACCGGCGTTTCGTCAGTGATGGCAAGGCTCTGGGCGGACATGCGGTTGATCTGCCGTTGCAGGCAAACGCCATGCGCGGCACATGGACGCTGCGTATCCATACCGATCCGAAAACACCCGCGATCAGCGAAAAAAGCTTTCTGGTCGATGATTTCGTGCCCGATCGTACGGAATTCGACCTTTCCAGCAACGTAAAACAGATCGAACCGGGTGCGGAAGCGGCAATCGACGTGGATGGCCGTTATCTCTACGGCGCGCCTGCCGCAGGCCTGACGCTGGAAGGCGAGGTCGCCATCAAGCCGACCCGCACGAGCGCCGATTTCGAGGGTTATTTCTTCGGTCTGGCCGATGAGGAAAGCGAAGAGGAAAACCGCACCTCGCTTGCTGATCTGCCGGTACTGAACGAGGAAGGCAAGGCAAGCTTCAATGTCGATCTGACTGATCTGCCCTCCACCACGCAGCTCCTTTCTGCCAACATCACCGTGCGCATGCAAGAGGCGGGTGGCCGTGCGGTGGAGCGGTCGCTGACGCTGCCGATCAGGTCGGAAGCGCCGGTGATTGGCATAAAGCCGCAGTTTTCGGGTGATCTCGCCCAGAACTCCGTCGGACGGTTCCACATTATCGGCGTTTCAGCCGATGGCGCGAAACAGGCGATGAGCGGTCTCAACTGGAAACTCATCAAGGTCGAGCGGAACTATCAATGGTACCGCCAGGGCAACTCCTGGCGTTACGAGCCGGTGGAATATACCAAGCAGGCGGAAGCAGGCACCGTTTCCGTCGATGCCAATGGCGGCGAGATTTCCGTGCCCGTCACCTGGGGCCGCTACCGGCTGGAAGTGGAAGGGGCGGGCAATGGTGCTCCGGTTTCCAGCGTCGAATTCGACGCCGGTTTCTATGTCGAGGCAAGCTCGACGGAAACGCCGGATGCGCTGGAAATTGCTCTGGACAAACAAAACTACAAGATCGGTGATACGGCCAAACTCAAGGTGTCGTCGCGTTTTGCCGGTCAGCTGATGGTGACCTCCGGTTCGGAAAAGCTGATTTCCGTTGAGAATACTGAGATCGGTGAGGATGGCGGCGAGATCGATATTCCGGTCACCGAGGAATGGGGCGCGGGCGCCTATGTCACGGCGACGCTGTTCCGCCCCGGTGATGCGCAGGAAAGCCGTATGCCGATGCGCGCCATTGGCATCAAATGGCTTGCCGTCGACCCAGCCGAACGCAAGCTTGCCGTTACGCTCGGCGCGCCGAAAAAGACGCTGCCGCGTCAACCGCTCGAAATCCCGATCAGCGTTGCCGGCGCGGGCGTGGGCGAAAAGGCCTATGCCATCGTCGCGGCGGTGGATGTCGGCATATTGAACCTCACCCGCTACGAGCCGCCGAAGCCGGATGAATGGTATTTCGGTCAGCGCCGGCTGGGGCTGGAAATCCGCGATCTCTATGGTCGCCTGATCGACGGTTCGCTTGGCGCCACCGGCCGTCTGCGCACCGGCGGCGATGGCGGAGGGGCAGCACTTCAGGGCAGCCCGCCCACCGAAAAGCTCGTGGCCTTCTTCTCCGGCCCGGTTGAGCTGGATGCTGATGGTAAGGCGACGGTAAGCTTCGATATTCCGCAGTTCAACGGCACAGCCCGCATCATGGCTGTCGCCTGGACGAAGACCGGCGTGGGACACGCGGTCTCCGACGCCGTCATTCGTGATCCAGTCGTGGTAACGGCCAGTGCGCCAAAATTCCTCGCACCCGGTGATGTCTCGCAATTGCGGCTCGATATCGCCAATACCGATGGCGATGCTGGCGACTACCGGCTGGATGTTACCAGCAACACAGTGCTGACGGTCGATCAGGGCGAGATGTCGCAGACATTGGCGCTTCAAAAAGGTGCCAAGTCTTCGTTGACCGTTCCGCTGACGGGCGAACAGCCCGGCAATGGCGCGATCACCATCAAGGTCTCCAATGCTGCCGGTCTTTCGCTGGAGCAGGTTCTGAACGTTCCGGTGCGCCCGGCGGTTCTGCCGGTCACGACGCGGCGTGAAATCAAGATCGCGCCCAATAGCAGCCTGACAATCAATGGCGACCTTCTGGCCGACAGTATGCTTCTCGGTTCGTCCGTCGCCGTCAACGTTACGCGTTCGCCCGCCTTCGATATCCCGGCACTGGTGATGATGCTGGACAAATATCCTTACGGCTGCGCCGAACAGACGACGAGCCGCGCCTTGCCGCTGCTTTATCTTTCGGAAATGACCAAGGATAGCGGCATGGCCGAGGACCCCGATACACGCCGTCGCGTGCAGGAGGCGATCTACCGGGTGCTGTCGTTCCAGTCGAGTTCGGGCAGTTTCGGCCTCTGGTCGCCCGGTTACGGTGATCTGTGGCTCGATGCCTATATCAGCGACTTCCTGACAAGGGCGCGCGAGCAGAGCTACGACGTTCCCGAGCAGGCCATGGTGCAGGCGCTGAACAACCTGCAAAACGGCCTTTCCTACGACAGCAATGTCAAGGATCGCGGCAACGAGATCGCCTATTCGCTTTACGTGCTGGCGCGCAATCGCAAGGCGGCGATCAACGATCTCAGATATTATGCGGATACGGCGCTTGCCGATTTCCCGACGCCGCTCGCCAAGGCGCAGGTTGCCGCAGCCCTCTCGCTTTATGGCGATCAGGCCCGCTCGAAGGCCGTGTTCGGCGCGTCGCTCGATATGGCAAGCCGCGCCACCAATGTCAGCTTCGCACGGGCGGATTACGGTTCCGCGCTGCGCGATAGTGCGGCGACGCTGGCACTTGCGGCGGAAAGCCGTCCGGTTCCGGCTGTCGTGCCGCAGCTTGCCGGTGCGGTGGCGAAGGAATGGGAAAAGAAACCCTATACCAGCACCCAGGAACAGGCATGGATGCTGCTTGCCGCCCGCGCCGTCAAAGGTGAGGACAAGGATATCCGTCTCGATGTGAACGGCGATTTGCAGACCGGCGGTTTCGGCAAGCGGATGAGCGGCGACGAGTTGCTGGCGGCTCCCTTGAAGATCGCCAATGCCTCCGCCGATCCGGTTACGGCTGTCGTCACCACGGTCGCGCCGCCGGCACAACCGCTTGCCGCAGGCGGTGAGGGCTTCACTATCACACGCACCTATTATTCCATGGATGGTGAGGAGGTGAACCCGAGCGAGGTGATGCAGAACGAGCGTTATGTGGCGGTGCTGAACGTCGTCCCGAAAAACGATTGGCAGGCGCGCATTCTGGTGACCGACCTCCTGCCTTCGGGTTTCGAGATCGACAATCCAAGCCTCGTCAATTCGGCAGCCCTTTCGAATTTCGACTGGTTGCCGGAAACGGAAGCCGCGCATACCGAGTTCCGCTACGACCGTTTCGTCGCGGCTTTCGACCGCACCGCTGGCGACAGTTCGGAAATCACGCTGGCCTATGTGGTGCGCGCCGTCACCCCCGGCACCTATGACCATCCGGCTGCGTCGGTGGAAGATATGTACCGGCCGCAATTTGCCGCCCGCACGGCAACGGGCCGCATGGAGGTGCGTTCGGCAACCCCATGAGGCGGAAAAAGGCGATCATCCTCGGCATCGTAGCGACCGTGCTGCTTTTAGGCGGCGCGGCCTTCGGTCTCGATGCGCTGGACAGGGCCTATCCGCCGCCGCTGGAGGCCGCGCGGCAAAGGTCCTTCGAGGTGCTGGACCGCGACGGTCGGCTACTGCGCGCTTTCGCGACATCGGATGGCCGCTGGCGGCTGAAAACCACCGCCGCCGAGGTTGATCCGCAGTTCCTGCGGATGCTGGTGGCCTATGAAGATCAGCGCTTCTACGACCATCACGGCGTCGACGCGTGGGCACTGTTGCGCTCCGCCTGGCAATTGGCGAGCAATGGCAGGATCGTCTCCGGCGCATCGACGCTTTCCATGCAGGTGGCGCGGCTGATCGAACCGCGCACCGATCGGTCCTTTTCGGCGAAGTTTTTGCAAGGGTTGCGCGCGCTTCAGATCGAAAGGCGGCTCAGTAAGGCGGAAATCCTCGATCTTTATCTCAACATAGCGCCCTATGGCGGCAATCTCGAAGGTATTCGTGCTGCAAGCCTCGCCTGGTTCGGCAAGGAGCCCGGTCGGCTTGATACGGCGGAGGCTGCACTTCTGGTGGCGCTGCCGCAATTGCCGGAGAAACGCCGTCCGGACCGTTTCCCGGATGCGGCAAGACAGGCACGCGAGCGGGTTTTGCAGCGCCTTGCCGTTGAACGCGTGGTGGGCGAAGGGGAGGCGGAGCGGGCGACCCTGGCTGCCGTTCCCGCCAACCGACGGGATCTGCCGGCCTATGCGCCGCATATGGCCGCAGCCGCGCGTGCGAAATTTTCGAATGCCGCAGAGGCGCGCTCGACGCTGAGATTGCCGATCCAGCGGGAACTGGAAGCTGTTGCCCGCCATGCCGTGGAAAAGTTGACGGACAAGGTCTCCGTCGCCATCGTCATGGCCGACGCGCAGACGGGCGATATTCTGGCCGAAGTCGGTTCGGCGGATTATCTCGATACGGCAAGGCGCGGTTTCGTGGAGATGAGCCGCGCCGTGCGCTCGCCGGGCTCTACTCTCAAGCCATTCATCTATGGCCTCGCCTTCGAAAACGGTCTCGTCGGGCAGGAAACCATCATCGAGGATCGTCCGGCCGATTTTTCCGGTTACCGTCCGCGCAATTTCGACATGCATTACCAGGGCGATGTCAGCATCCGGCAGGCGCTGCAACTGTCGCTCAACGTGCCCGCCGTCAAGCTTCTGGAGGCGGTTAGCCCGTCTGCGTTGATGGTGCGTTTCCGGCGGATGGGCGTGAGACTGGTGCTTCCCACCAGCGAGGCGCCGGGGCTTGCCATCGCACTCGGCGGTGCGGGCATTTCGCTGGTTGATCTGGTGCAGCTTTATGCGGTTCTTGCCGGCGGCAGCGATCCCGTGCGGCTGGGGGACGGCATCCGCTCTGTGCCGGAACGGCTCGGCGGCGACCGGCTGTTTTCCGACGCCGCGATCTGGAATGTCTCCGACATCCTGTCCGGCGTGCTGCCGCCGCTCGGCATGAAGCAGCGCGGCATCGCCTACAAGACCGGCACCAGCTACGGTTACCGCGATGCCTGGTCGGTGGGTTATGACGGGCGGCATGTGATCGGCATCTGGGTCGGCCGCGCCGATAATGGCGCAGTGCCGGGCATTGCCGGTTACGCGACGGCGGCCCCGATCCTGTTTGAGGCTTTCGCAAAATCTGGCGTGGCGATCACGCCGATGCCAGCCGCACCATCAGGCGTCGCGCGGGTCGCCGTCAGCGACCTTCCCGCCAACCAGCGGCGTTTCACCCTCACCGCAAGCGGCCTACTTTCCGCCTCGAGACGGGAAAGCGCCCCGCGCATCGTTTATCCGCCCGAAGGCGCACGGGTTGAACTCTCCAGCCAATCGGGCATTTCACCGTTGGTGCTGAAGTTGCAGGGCGGGCGCGCGCCGTTCCGCTGGCTCGCCAACGGCATGCCCCTGCCGGATGCCTCCCATCGCCGCAACAGTGAATGGCGGCCGGAAGGGCAGGGGTTCTCAACGTTGACGGTGATCGACGCCGATGGCCGCGCTTCGAGCGTGCGCGTTTTCATCGAGTGATTTTGCAGGAAATTTGGTGTCCACGAGAGGATTCGAACCTCCGACCCCAGGATTCATACCACTTCGGCTTTAGCCGCCGTCCATCTCCATCGGATAGGACGTTCGTGGTCTGGACTGTCCCTTCACCATGGGCCTTTCGGCCTTTAGGTGCTGCCCATCCAGTCTCTACACCTTCACCGGATTTCTCCGGAGCTTGGCTCGGGATTGGCATGCTGGAAGACCAGCGAAGCTTTCCCCGACTTTGAGCAGATCGATTGCGTCGTTTCCGGGCGCAACCCCCAATTTGCTTTAGGAATCCTGTGCTCTATCCTGCTGAGCTACGTGGACACTGAACTGCTCTTTAACCTGCCGTAGCCGGCGGATCAACCGCGTTCTTTGCCGCGGTCGATCTCTTTCTCGGCTTTCTTTGCGTTAGCCGGCAATCAGTTCGCCAGACGCTGCTCGGCCAATTTCACCCAGTAGGAAATGCCGTAGGCGATGGCGTCGTCGTTGAAATCATAGCCGGGATTGTGAAGTCCTGCCGAATCGCCGTTGCCGATGAAGATGAAGGCGCCCGGCCTTTCCTTCAGCATGAAGGAAAAATCCTCGCCCGCCATGGAAGGATCGACATCGGGATCGACGTTCTTTTCACCAGCCACATCGCGGGCAACCTGGATTGCGTGGTCGGTCTCGTCCGCATGGTTGAAGGTCACCGGGCAATAACGCTCGTAGACGACCTCGGCTTCCGCTCCGTTGGCAAGCGCTATGCCTTCCGCCATCTGCTTGATGCGATCCTGCGCGAGATCGCGCACCGTTTCGTCCAGGCTGCGCACCGTACCGGCAATCAGCGCGTCATTGGGGATGATGTTGTGACTGGAGCCGGCGTGAAAGCGGGTGACGGACACGACCACCGAGCGGATCGGATCGGCGTTGCGCGAGGCGATCATCTGCAGATTGCCGACGATCTGCGCGCCGATGGTGATCGGGTCGACGGTGCGGTGCGGCTGTGCCGCATGGCCGCCACGGCCTTTGACCGTGATCGAGAACTTGTCCGGTGCCGCCATGATGCCGCCCTTGCGGATGGCGAATGCACCAAGCGGAATTCCCGGCATGTTGTGCATGCCGTAGACCTCATCGATGCCGAAGCGCTCCATCAGGCCGTCCTCGACCATGGCAAGCGCGCCAGCGCCCCCTTCTTCGGCAGGCTGGAAGATGACGGCAATCTTGCCCGCGAAATTACGTGTCTCGGTAAGGTATTTGGCGGCGCCCAGCAGCATGGCGGTATGGCCGTCATGGCCGCAGGCATGCATGGCGCCCGCCGTTTTGGAGGCCCAGGGCTTGCCGGTTTCTTCAAGGATGGGAAGAGCGTCCATATCCGCCCGGAAGCCGATAGTGCGGTTGCCGGGAGCATTGCCGCTGATGATGCCGACCACGCCCGTGCGGCCAAGACCGGTCACGATTTCGTCAACGCCAAACGATTTCAGCTTGTCCGCGACGAAGGCCGCAGTGTTGTCGACATCATACAAAATCTCGGGGTTTTCGTGCAGGTGATGCCGCCATTCGCTGACTTCCTGCTGGAGTTCGGCGGCTCTGTTCAAAATCGGCATACGTTCATTCCTGGGTTCATCGGCGCGGCATCTGGTAAAAGCCTATCCTCCGTGGTGGATAGTGCGCCGCATAATTGACGTAATCAATGTACTTTGCCATTGCTAGGACATATATGGTGAATATTGCCATTCCCTGACCGAAGACGGGAATTCGAGGACACGCCTTGCCACAGAATTTTAAATCGCCAAACGCCGCCCGGCGGCTCTCCGCAGCTGTTGCCATCATGACCGCGGGCCTTGTTGCCGCAGCGCCGGTGGCGCATGCCAACCCGAAAATGGTAGTCGATGTCAAAACCGGCAAGGTGATTTCCCATCAGGAAGCGTTCCGCAAGTGGTATCCCGCTTCGCTGACCAAGCTGATGACCGCCTATATCGCGTTTTCGCAGATGAGGGCCGGCAAGCTCAGCCCGCAGACGGAAGTGGTGATGAGCAAGAAGGCCGCCGACCAGCCGGCCTCGAAAATGTATTTCAAGCCCGGCCAGAGGCTGACGATGGACAGTGCGCTGAAGCTGCTGCTCATCAAATCCGCCAATGATATCGCCGTGGCGATTGCCGAAACCATCGGCGGCACCAGCGACAATTTCGTGGCGCAGATGAACGCGCAGGCGCAGCGGCTGGGCATGAGCTCCACCCATTACATCAATGCCAACGGCCTGCCCGGCAAGGGGCAATATACGACGGCGCGTGACCTTGCCCTTCTGGCACTGATCATCAAGCGGGAATTCCCGGAATACGCCCATTATTTCTCGCTGGAAGGTGTCACCACCGGCAAGAAGGACTACGCCAACTTCAATATGCTCGTTGGCCGTTTCGATGGCGCAGACGGCATGAAGACCGGCTTCATCTGCGCTTCCGGTTTCAACCAGGTGTCGTCCGCCGTGCGCAACGGCCGCTCGGTCATTACCGTCGTTCTGGGCGCCGATAGCCTTGCCGGGCGAACCGACCAGTCCGCCGACCTGTTGCAGATGGGACTGACCGCGCCCTCGGGCCAAGGCGTTTCGCTCGCCTCGCTGGCGCCCTATGGCGATACCGGCGAGGTAAACGACGTCAGCGCCGAAATCTGCAATCCGAAGGCGGCCAAGGTGCGCAGCGAAAGCCGCGATGACACCGGCCGCATGGTTATCCATTCGCCCTACGTCACGGAAATGACGCGCCCACCGGAATATTCCTTCGCGGGTCTCATTCCGGGCAGCGAAACGGTGGCGGTCAATACCCCCAAGGGTGCCAGCGCCAAGGGACAAGTGGCCAACGTGCCGATCCCGATCCCGCGCCCGACGTTCTAATGGCGTGTGGCCGCTCTCTTCACGCATGAGGGTGGGGGGCTGCGCCTGAAAAGCTTTGCGGATTGTGTATTCGCAGCTCCAGTTTGTTATGATATTACAGTGTCGCTCGTGGCCCTCAGGTCTCGGGCGATTTTTTGTCATTATCGCGCGGCTCCGGGTCAAATATCGTCCAACGATCCGCCGGAGCGGCCGTCAACTTACGGGCAAGGCATGTCTCGCGATCGCATACCGGTTTCCATCATCACCGGATTTCTCGGCGCCGGAAAATCGACGCTGCTCAACCGGCTTCTCAAAGACCCCGTAATGAGCGACGCCGCTATCATCATCAATGAATTCGGCGATGTCAGCATCGATCATATGCTGGTTGAAAGCGCTGGTGAGGGTATTATCGAACTGGCGGAAGGCTGCCTGTGCTGCACCGTTCGCGGCGAACTGGTGGATACGCTGGCGGAACTGATGGATGGTATCCAGACCGGCAAGCTGAAGCCGGTGAAGCGAGTCGTGATCGAGACCACTGGTTTGGCCGATCCCGCCCCCGTCATGCAATCGGTCATGGGCAATCCGGTGATCGCGCAGAATTTCGTGTTGAACGGCATGGTGACGGTGGTGGACGCCGTGAACGGCCTTTCCACGCTGGATAATCACGAGGAAGCCGTGAAACAGGCGGCGGTGGCCGACCGGCTGGTGATGACGAAGCGCGCGCTTGCCGACGCTTCCGCCATTTCCTCACTGACGGCCCGACTTCAGGCGCTCAATCCGCGTGCGACGATCGAGGATGGTGACCGGACCGACTGGAGTGCTGCGGGCCTGCTGGACAACGGTCTTTACGATCCCGGCAGCAAAAATGCCGATGTCGGCCGCTGGCTGGGCGAAGAGGCGGAACACGATCATCACGATCACGGGCATGACCACCACCACCACCACCACCATCATGGGGACCAGGACGACGACCACCATCACCATCACGATGTGAACCGGCACGATGCGTCGATCCGCTCCTTCTCGATTATTCATGACAAGCCGATCGAGCCGATGGCGATCGATATGTTCGTGGATTTGCTGCGTTCGGCGCATGGGGAAAAGCTGCTGCGCATGAAGGCCGTGGTCAAGCTGTCGGATAATCCCGACCGGCCGCTGGTGCTGCATGGGGTACAGAATATTTTCCACACGCCGGAGCGCCTTGCTGCATGGCCGAATCCTTCCGACCAACGCACACGCATGGTGCTGATCACCAAGGATTTGCCGGAAGCTTTCGTGCAGGACCTGTTTGCCGCCTTCACCGGGGCGCCGGGCATCGACCGGCCGGACAGGCAGGCGATGACGGATAATCCGCTGGCGGTTTCGGGGCTGCGGTTTTAAGGGGTAGGCAAAGTTTGCGGCAGCGGGGCACCCCCCTCTGTCCTGCCGGACATCTCCCCCACAAGGGGGGAGATCGACAAGCGGCTTGTTCCGGAGATTTTTATAGGCGGCTGAGACCGCAATGTCCGACGTTGCAATGGAACGAGCGGCTGCCTCAATTGATCTCCCCCCTTGTGGGGGAGATGTCCGGCAGGACAGAGGGGGGTACCCCGGTGGTGAGCGGACTACGCGCCCTTCACAATCCGAAACCGATGCCCCTTATCCAAAGCAACAGTCTCAACCAACCTATGCCCGTCCTCATTGCACATATGGGCAATATCGATGACCGCCAGCGGATCGGTCGTCTCAACGGTCAGGATGTCGCCCGCCTTCAGGGTGGCGAGCTTTTTGCGGCTTCTTAAAACCGGAAGGGGGCATTTAAGCCCCCTCAAATCGAAAATTATGTCAGTCGTGTCGATCATTCCTTGGCCCAGAACTTCCAGAACGACTTCTTTTCCGGTGCTTCCGGTGGCGGCGCGGCGGAAAAGGCGAGCGGGTTCATGGTCGGGACGGGAGTACCCTCGGCGGCAGCTCCGCTCTTTCCGGGGACGGCAGGCGCGGGGGTGGTGGCGGCAACCATTGTCGGGGCCGCAGGGGCAGGGTTGGAT
>NZ_JWJH01000019.1 GCF_000949865.1 Rhizobium nepotum 39/7
GGCCGCAGGTTCAAATCCTGCCCCCGCAACCAAAGATCCCAATGATTTACGTTGATAAAGCCGCCCTCAGGGGCGGCTTTTGCGTTTCCAGCACCACAATAGTCCAACTAAAAATACACCCGGGCCTGGGACTGTTGAAGGTCGCCAAAATCGACTGCTCGGCGCATACGCTTAATGAGTGGGCCAACAAGACCGAAGTGGACAGCGGCAAGCGTGTAGGTTTGCCGCGTGACGTCGGGGAGAAGATGAAGGCTCTGGAGCGGGAGAACCGCGAGCTTCGTCAGGTAAATGAGATTTTACGCAAAGCCTCTGCATATTTTGCGATGGCGGAACTCGACCACTCACTGAAGCGATGATTTCCTTCATTGATGCACACCGCTCGGTGCTCGGGGTCGAGCCGATCTGCCGATTGCCCCGTCCACCTTATTATGAGGTCATCGCCAAGCGCAACGACGTGGACCGTCTGTCGGTCCACCCGAAGCGGCATTGCCGTGAAGGCCGAGATACGCCGGGTCTTCAACGCGAACTTCCAAGTCTATGGCGTGCGCAAGGTCTGGCGACAATCGCTGCGGGAGGGTTACGACATCGCCCGCTGCACAGTCGCTCGGCTTATGAAGGCAATGGGGCTGCAAGGCATCATTCGCGGCAAACCGATCCGCACGACGATCAGCGACAAGGCTGCCCTACGCCCATTCGACCGAGTGAACCGGCACTTCTTTGCTCCAGCGCCAAACATGTTGTGGCTTTCGGATTTCACCTATGTGGCGATCTGGCAGGGCTTCGTCTACGTGGCCTTCGTCATCGATGCCCTTGACCAGGCGCTTCGGAGCGGTTTTTGACGCATCAGGATTTGTTACCGGTTTCTATGATCTCGCATTATTGGGTCAGCCTGTCGAGCAGAGCGTCGGCCATCTTGCTATCACTGAACATGGTCGGCCGCTCGCCGAAAGCCAGTTAGACTGTAACTTCCCGTTGGTTTGCGCGACGCCATTACAAGGTCCAACTTGAGTGGGCCTAAATCAACCTCAGTCCCGTACCGGGATCAAACACGTGAAGGTCGGAAGAGGCCACTTCAACACCGAGTACCTCGCCGATGGCGGGTCTTATTTCCGCAGGAACGGAAATATTGATCTCGTGGCGTTCGTTTTTCAGGCAGATCAGACGTGTCTCACCGTGGAACTCGTTCCGCTCGACGGTCCCGCGAAAGGCGTGGGTATCTTGATTTATGCGAAATGATCCGGGCCGAATTCCAACGGTGACCTCACCGGAGCGGAGGCCTGCCGGAGCTGTAAACCTGACAAGATTGTCGCCGAGCCACTCCTGTGTCATCTGCAATTGAAGGAAGTTCATGTTCGGTGTGCCAATGAAGCCGGCTGCGAACACTGTCCGAGGAGCCTGATAAATTTCTTCGGGCGTGCCCATCTGTTCAATACGGCCATCTTTCATCAGGACAATGCGGTCGGCGAGGGTCATGGCTTCGAGCTGGTCGTGGGTGACATATATGCTTGTCGTTTTCAGGTCGCGGTGGAGCCGCGCGATCTCGATCCGGAGACTGCCGCGCAGCTTGGCATCAAGGTTGGAAAGCGGTTCGTCGAAGAGGAAGACCTCCGGGGTCTTGATCATGGCGCGGGCGATGGCCACACGCTGCTGCTGTCCGCCCGACAGCTCCGTCGGCTTGCGCGCAAGATAGACGCCCAGACCAAGCGCGTCGACCACGGGGGCCAGGCGCTGATCGATCGCGGCTTTGCCTATCCCCGCCCTCTCGAGACCGAAGGTGATATTGTCCCGCACACTCATATGGGGGTAAAGCGCGTAGTTCTGGAACACCATGGCGATGCCCCGGTCACCGGGATCGCGATCGTTCATCCGCTCGCCACCGATGAGCAGATCCCCGCCGGAAATCTCTTCAAGCCCGGCAATCATCCGCAGCATGGTGGATTTTCCGCACCCTGACGGACCGAGAAAGACGACGAATTCGTGGTTGTCGATCTTCAGGTCAAAATCCCGCATGACCTCAAGCGAACCATAGACTTTCCGGATCCCCCGGCACTCAACAGTGGCCATCAATTCGTCTCCCCGTCCACGACGATCTGCAGCTTCACGTCCTCCGGTCGGCCTTCGGCCGCTCTTTCGAAGGCGTCGATCGATTGATCAAAGGTATAGGTGCCGGAAACCAATGGCTTGAGGTTGACCTTGCCTGCGGCGATCAGCGCCAGTGCACGGTCGAACACATTGGCGTAGCGGAAAACCGTTTCAATACGGCATTCGCGGAAGCAGGCCGCCGCGAGGTCTACTGCAACGGGTTCCGGCGGCAGGCCGACGATAACGACCGTTCCGCCCGGGCGCACGACCTTGAAGAGATCACGGACCGCGGCCGGTGCGCCGGAGCATTCAAAGACGATATCGGCTCCCCAGCCTTCTGTTGCCTCGTTGACGGTCTCAATGAGATCGACCTGCTTGAGGTTGATACCAGTGATGCCGCCATAGCTTTCAGCTAGTTTAAGCTTCGTTGCGGAAATGTCGGAGATCAGCACGCGCGAGCAGCCGCCAGCAAGGGCGGCCAGTGCCACCATAATGCCGATCGTTCCGCAGCCGGTAACAACCGCCGTATCGCCAGGCGTAATCTTCGCCCGGGCAGCAGCCTGCATGCCCACGGCAAATGGTTCAACCATCGCGCCTTCGGCAAAGGAGACGTTGTCAGGCAGCTTGTATGTGAAGCTTGCCGGATGAACTGTCTCAGGGCACAACACGCCGTGTACCGGCGGCGTCGCCCAGAATGTTACGGCAGGATCAACGTTATAGAGGCCGAGCCGCGAGGCACGCGATTTCGGATCGGGGATGCCCGGTTCCATGCAGACGCGATCGCCGGGCTTCAGATGGGTGACGTTGGCGCCGGTCTCGGTGACGGTTCCGGCTGCCTCGTGGCCGAGAACCATGGGTTCATTGACGACGAAGTCACCGATGCGACCATGGGTGTAATAGTGCACGTCGCTGCCGCAGACGCCAACGGTGTGGATACGAATGCGAACGTCATCCGGCCCCAACTCCTGAGGAATTTCGATATCGCGCAGGGAAAGTTCGCCGACATGTTCGAGGACAAGTGCTTTCATGGGTCAGTCAACCTTGATCAGTTTTCTTGGAAAATGCGGCGTTGAGGCCACCGGCAAGCACCCCGAGCAGGATCAGCGGTGGCAGCGACAACAGGACGACGGCGGCGTTCAGAATACCCCAGGGCACGTTCATGCCGAGCTGCGACATCTCGGACGCGATGATCGGCAGGGTCTTTGCCTTCGAGGTCGTGAGCATCATGGCAAGCAGGAACTCGTTCCAGACAAGGACGAAGGAGAAGGCGATGGCGCCGAAGACCTGGAAACGAGCAATCGGCAAGGCGATGCGGAAGAAGGTCGCATAAGGGCCAAGTCCGTCCACTCGGGCAGCTTCCTCAACGTGCAGGCTGACACGCTCGAAAGCCGGCACGGAAAGCCAGATGGTGATCGAGGCTGTCACGATGAGATAGGTCACGATCAGGGACAGACGGGTGTCGTACAGATCGAGGCCGAGCCAGATGACCAGCATGGGAATAGCAATCGCAACAGGCGGCAGGAAGCGCAGCGACAGAACGAAGAACTGCGCCTCCGCCGTGATCCTGTTCTTAAACCGGGCAATCACATAGGCCGCCGGTACACCGAGCACGGCGCCGAGGACGACCGCACTCGAGCAGATGATCAACGAATTCGTAAGTGCGCGCGCGACCGATCGGCGATTGAGCACATAACTCATATTGTCGAAGACGGGCTGGAAGATGAGCTTCGGCGTTGAGACCAGCAGGTCGGCATTGGTCTTGAAGGCGTTGAGCAGGGTCCACAGCAGCGGCAGCACGACAAGTGCGGCGGCAAGAACCAACAAGAGCTTGAGCAGAAAGGTGGAGATCTTCATCGGTTCAGCCTCTTCCAGGTGAAGGTAAAGGTGACGATGGTCAGGACCATCATGATGACGGCCATGGAGGATGCGTAGGAGATCTTGCCGGCTTCGATGAAGCCTTGGGAATAGGCATACATGTCAAGAGTCTCGGTAGAGATGCCGGGACCGCCGCGCGTCATGACGTAAACAAGGTCGAAGGAGCGCAGACTCTCAATCGCCTTGACGAGCAGCAGACTGATCAAGGGTGCTTTCAGCATCGGCAGGGTTACGAAACGATGGATTTCGAAGCGGGTCGCCCGATCTATCCGTGCGGCTTCCAGCGGTTGAGGCGGCAGGGATTCGAGAAGCTTCAAGATGATCACCGAAAAGAACAAGCCCCATTGCCAGACATCGACGAAAGCAACAGCAAGGAGCGCGCCGAGCGGCGTCGACAGAATGTCGGGCGTGATGCCGGTGAGCTCCCTGACCGGCCAGGTCAGGGCGCCGTAGAGCGGATGAAAGGCGAACTTCCAAACAAAAGCGGCGCAAACGCGCGGCAAGAGAACGGGAATGATGAAGAGCACGCAGAGAACGTTGCGCATGCGGGAGCTTGCTGCCTCGAACATGGCAATCCCGAGCGCAAGCCCTGTCGCCATGGTCAACGAGACGCTGATGACCTCCCACTTGAACGATACCCAGAGCGCATTCAGGAACCGGGCATCCGAAAACAGCGTCAGATAATTGGCAAACCAGACATAGTCTGCATCGGGTGCCGAAAGGGTCCGGTTCTGCAGAGAGATATTGATAGCGTAGATCGTCGGCACGAGCGCCAGAACGATCAGGACACCCAGAGTGGGTCCAAGAAAGACGTAAGGCAGCGAGCGGCCGCGGCGCATGGCAGATCCTCGGATTGGGGAAAGGGGCGCGTCATCAGACGCGCCCGTCAGACGGCTTGGGAGGCGTCAGAGTTTGGCTGCGAAGGCTTCGAGTTCGTTCAGCGTCGCCTTGATGTCGGTGCGGCTACCAGTGATCAGCTCTTCCAGCATGATGCCCCACTGGTTGCCCAATTCCTGCCAGCGCGGATCCTGCCAGAAGGTGACGGTGGTCTTTTCACCAGTCGCAGCCATGGCATCGGCAAGGTTCTGGCCGAAGGTCTTGGCGTATTCCGGGCTCTGGTAAGTGCTGGTGCGGGTCAACTCGCCCGGTTGGCCGGCGGCGAGCCGACGGGCTTCCTGTTCCTTGGACGTTGCCCAGGCAACAAAGAGACCAGCACAGGCCTTTTCCTCATCAGTCTTGTTGGCCTTGGACGCGATTGCAAAGCCATGGGCGTAACCGGCCCCAGGCAGCGGTGACGGCGGAACAGAGAAGGCAACCTTGTCCGCGACCTGGCTCTGCGCCTTATCGACGGACATGCCGCCAAGGGGTGCGGATTCGATGATGATCGCCACCTTGCCGGAGCGGAAGGCACCGGTGGACTCGTCCCAGGAACCGGTCTGCGTGCCCGGCGCCGAATATTTGAAGAGTTCGAGATAGGTCTCGGTCGCCTTTACTGCAGCATCCGAATTGAAGGCCGGCTTGCCGTCCTTGAACCACTCACCACCGTTTGCTTTGAAGAAGGGCATCCAGCGCCAGACATTGGCGCCTGAACCGCGCTGTCCGCGAAGCGCTGTGCCGTAGACGCCATTGGCCGGATCATGCAGCTTCTGCACTGCGGCGAAATATTCGTCCCAGGTCTTTGGCGGCGCGATGCCTGCCTTTTCCAGGAGGTCGGTGCGATAGACCATCAGGTCGCCACCGCCCTGTACTGGCGCAAACCACGGCTTGCCATCATAGGTCGCAGCGGCGCGCATACCGGCGTCGAAGTCCTTGTAGTCGTATTCGGACGGGTAGAAGCCGTCAAGCGGGACGATCCAGCCAGACGAGGCAAAAAGCGCCAGATTGGCTTCATCAACGTAGTACACGTTGAAGCTTCCGACCGTCGAGGCGTCTGCCTGCGACTTCGCACGGCGATCATTCTCGTTGAGATAGCTGATCTCGAAGCCTGCACCCGAGAGTTCTTCGAACTCATCGACATATTCTTCGAGAAGGGTCAGTCCGTCGCGTGGCTGCGCCAGGACACGCACGTCACTGGTGCATTGTACGGCGGCAAAAGCGCTGGATGCGGCAAATATGGCGATAACCGCGCAGCTGGCGCGGAGAGCGTTGAGTGTCATGATGTCCTCCCTGAATGGCAACTCCCTTGCCATCGACGTTCACACATTTGCGCAAGCGACGGGCGTGTACTAGTTTGCCTCCGTCACAGAACTGGTATTATATTGACATTTGTGCGCTGTAACATGAGTAATTCAATGCCTATTGCATCAGACTTTCCTCAAACAGTCTCTGAGACCTTCACCGCCACGCGCGAGCAGATCGTGCTACCCGGAGGCGCTTCCTATCTGGTCCGGAGGGATGACTATCCCAATCCGATCTGCATCTGGAACTATCATCCCGAATGGGAGATTCACTTCATCCCCGACGCTACTGGATTTGCTTATGTTGGGGACTATATCGGCCCCTTTCGGCCGGGGCATCTGGTGCTCACTGGAACAAATCTGCCCCACAACTGGATCACGCCCGGTGCACCGGCTTTGCCAGGCCGCGACATGGTCCTGCAATTCGACGCGGATGCCCTGATCGGTGTTCGCGCGGTATGCCCCGAGTTTGAAGTGCTCCACCGGCTGAAGCCTCTGGCCCAACGGGGGATTGAGGTTCTGGGCCCAGACGCGCGCGCGATTGGAGAGAAGATTCTCGAGCTTCACGCTGTGGGACACCGCGGTGGGCTAGGGCTGTTTCTGGAGATACTGGAAGCAATTGAAGCGGCTACCGAAAAGAGGCTGCTCGCCAGCGAACACTTCATATCGGTCTACAACCAGGTGTCGGACCGCAGGCACCGCCGGATCGATCAGGCGATCCAGATCCTGCAATCCGATCCTGGTGCGCAGATGCACGAAGTGGCTGCGCTGGTTGGTTTCGAGCCGTCCGCCTTCTCCCGCGCCTTTCGACGTCTAACCGGGATGAACTTCTCTGACTACAGCCGATCCGTCCGCGTCTGGCGAGCAAGAACCCTGCTCGCGGAGACCGAGATATCGATTACCGATATCTGTTTCGAGGCAGGATTCAACAATCTGTCGAACTTCAATCGCTATTTCCGGATGGAAATGGGACTTACTCCCCGGGCTTACCGAAAAGCCGCTCGCATAAGAGCCAAGTCCGTCATCAGAGGAGCCCCGGTTAAGACCACTTAAAGGGTGGTCGCGCCGCGAAATGATCGATCCTAGAGTTGCAACTGTTTTCTTGCCACACGCCTTATCAAGGAGCATATCCAGTTCTTACAAGTTGCTGCATTTCTAGCACCATTTGTGCTTAAATCCATGCCTGATCGCTTCGGCCAAACTGGCCGATCAGGCTACTTGTGCTCCTCATATTGTGGCAGGTCATCGGTGATTTCATACCATGCTGCCTTGGACTTGACGAAGATATGATGCGTTGGACGGATAGATGGAACGTCTACCAATGTACCCATGGCAACATGTATCCAGGCCGCATCCCGAACCAGGGAATAAAGAAGCGATCCGCAAACGCTGCAATGAGCATCGTGATTTTCCGGGCTGCCATAGATCAGCAGGCTGGACCCGCCGGTCATTACGGCCAGCTTTTCGCGGGGAATCCCCGCAAAGGCCTTGAAGGGGGAACCGGTCGCGCGCCGACAACCGGAACAATGGCAGTTAGCGGAGTACACAAAAGCGTCCTCGACCAGATATTTCACGGCCCCGCAAAAACACTCTCCTTTTAGTCTCATTACGCGTCACTCCTCCACGACACCAATCCAATTTGTTACCTGAAGAGGGTAGATGGTCTATGACCGAAAGCCCATTACGGTGGGCGTTTTTTGCTGTCAGCATGCAGAATTTTCAGCATGTGCATGTGGAACAGCTCAGAAATTCAACACGCTGCTGGTTCTGTCGCTAGTCGCATTCGGGTTAAAATCTGACCTATTTTATTGATAAACAAAGTGAAATTATAGTTTCATAGAAACTGGCATGAAATCTGCATCCTCTTGTTTGCTGGGCAGGGATCCGGTGGCAGACAAAAAAAGAGGGAACAGCATGATGCAGACATCCGGTAAGACGCCTTCTATGCGAAAAGGCCTGCGGACGGCAGCGCTGGCGGGTGCCGCCATAGTTTCGCTGATGGTTGGGCATGCGTCTGAAGCCAGCGCGGCCGGGACGCTTCGTATCGGCATGACCGCTTCCGACATACCGCTCACCACCGGCCAAACCGATCAGGGCGGTGAAGGTCAACGTTTCATGGGCTATACGCTCTATAACGCGCTCATCGAATGGGATCTCTCAAGCGCAGAAAAGCCTTCTGCACTGATCCCGGCGCTCGCAACCTCCTGGCAGGTTGATCCCGCAGACAAGACAAAATGGACGTTCAAGCTGCGTGATGGAGTAAAGTTCCATGACGGCAGCACGTTCGATGCCGCCGCAGTGGTCTGGAATCTCGACAAGCTGCTGGTTGCGGATGCGCCGCAGTTCGACAAGCGCCAGTCGGCGCAGGGCAAGTCGCGTATTCCAGCCGTTGCCTCCTACCGCGTCATCGATCCGCTGACGGTTGAGATCGTCACCAAAAGCCCCGATGCAACGCTTCCATACCAGCTGAGCTGGGTTCTCATGTCCTCACCGGCAAACTGGGAGGCGCAGGGAAAGAGCTGGGAAGCCGTCGCCCAGAAGCCTTCCGGTACGGGGCCGTGGAAAATGGAAAGTGGTTTCACGCCGCGTGAGCGCGCTGAACTCACCCCAAACAAGGATTATTGGGATAAGGCGCGCGTGCCGAAGCTCGACAAGCTGGTTCTTGTCCCGCTTCCCGAGCCCAACACCCGTGTGGCTGCCCTGCGCTCGGGCCAAGTCGACTGGATTGAGGCGCCCGCGCCGGATTCGGTCAAATCGTTGAAAGGCGCCGGCTTCAGCATCGTCACCAATTCCTATCCGCACAACTGGACCTGGCACCTGTCACGCGTCGAAGGCTCGCCCTGGAATGATATCCGTGTTCGCAAGGCTGCAAACCTTGCCGTTGACCGCGAGGGCCTCAATGAACTGCTTGGTGGTCTCTCCGTTCCAGCGCAGGGATATCTGCCACCTGGCCATCAATGGTTCGGCAAGCCGACATTCAAGCTTGAATACAATGTGGAGGAAGCCAAGAAGCTGATGGCGGAAGCCGGTTACGGCCCGGACAAACCTATCAACACCAAGGTCGTCATCTCCTCCTCAGGTTCGGGGCAGATGTTGCCGCTCGCCATGAACGAATACATCCAGCAGACCCTGTCGGAAATCGGCATCAATGTCGAATATGAGGTCGCGGACTGGAACACGGTCATCAACATCTGGCGCGCCGGTGCCAAGGATCCGAGTGCCAAGGGCGCCACGGCCGTCAACTACAGCTATTTCATCCAGGACCCTTTCACAGCATTGATCCGTCAGTCGCAGTGCAATCTGGCGCCGCCAAACGGTACCAACTGGGGCTTTTATTGTGATCCGGAAATGGATGCCCTGTTCAGTCAGGTGCGCAACACCTTCGACGCAGCCGAGCAGGATAAGGTCCTCCAGAAGATCCACGAGAAATATGTCGATGACGCGCTGTTCCTGATGGTGACGCACGACGTCAATCCGCGCGCCATGTCCACCAAGGTAAAGGGCTTCGTTCAGGCACAGAACTGGTTCCAGGACTTCTCCACGATTTCCATCGACCCGTGATTTTGCAGCGGCAGGGCGGGAAACGAGTCCGCCCTGCCATTTCCGATGCCCGATCTGCCTTACGAGGACATCATGCTGCTCTACGCATTAAAACGACTGTTGCATGTCATTCCCGTCACGATCGGCGTGAGCATCGTCTGCTTCATGCTGATCCACATCGCACCCGGTGACCCGCTTGCCGCGATCCTGCCCTCGGACGCCTCTGCGGAAATGCAGGCGCAGATGCGTTCGTTCTACGGCCTGGATCGTCCTTTGCCTGTCCAATATGCACTTTGGGTTTGGCATGCCTTGCAGGGAGACCTCGGCACGTCCATTGCTACCGGACGTCCGGTACTTGCCGATATCATCGATGCGTCAGTCAATTCGATCATTCTTGCCCTGTCGGCAGCTGTCATCGGCTTCCTCGGCGGGGCGACGCTCGGCTTTCTGGCCGGTGTCTTCCGTGGCGGATGGGTCGACCGCCTGTCATCGGGGATCGCCATGCTCGGGGTCAGCGTGCCGCATTACTGGCTTGGCATGGTGCTGGTCATCGCCTTCTCCGTCACGCTCGGCTGGTTGCCGGCGATGGGTGGAGGACCGGGCGGCTCATCCGGTCGCAGCTTCCACTGGGAATATCTCCAGTATCTCATTCTGCCGGCAGTCACCATGTCGGTCATTCCGATGGGCATCATCGCCCGCACCATCCGCTCTCTGGTCGCAGATATTCTCGCCCAGGATTTCACCCAGGCGCTTGCTGCAAAGGGATTGATGCGAGGTCAGATTTTGCGCCATGTGGTGCGCAACGCCGCGCCCACCGCACTTTCGGTCATGGGCCTGCAACTCGGATACCTTCTTGGCGGCTCAATCCTGATTGAGACGGTATTTTCCTGGCCCGGCACGGGTTTTCTTCTCAACGGCGCAATCTTCACCCGTGATCTGCCGATCCTGCAAGGCACAATCCTCGTGCTCGCGATGTTTTTCGTGGTCCTCAATCTCCTGGTCGACGTGCTGCAGAGCGCCATCGATCCCCGCATCCAGAGGAGCTGAGCATGGTTTCAATCACCGCAGTATCCGAAATTCCAGTCGAGAAAATCGCCAGGTCGCCCGGCTTCTGGAGCGGCGTTTTGAGGCGCCTCTGTCGTGATCCCGTTGCGATGACGGCGCTGGGGATTCTTCTTCTTCTGGTTCTGATCGCCATTTTTGCCCCTTATATCGCTCCCTATGACGCAGCGAAGGGCAGCATAATCCGCCGCCTCAAGCCTGTCGGAACGGAGGGGTACATTCTCGGCACCGATGAGCTGGGCCGCGACATGCTTTCGCGTTTGATCCATGGCGCGCGCCTGTCGCTTGTCATGGGCGTCGTGCCAGTCCCCGTCGCGTTTCTTATCGGCTCGGCGATCGGCATCATCGCAGGTTATATCGGAGGCCTGACCAATACGCTGATCATGCGCACGGTCGATGTGTTTTATGCCTTTCCCTCGGTGTTGCTTGCAGTTGCGCTGTCGGGTGCGCTGGGGTCAGGTCTCACAAACGCGCTGGTGTCTTTAACGATTGTGTTCATTCCGCAGATCGCCCGGGTCGCCGAAAGCGTGACAACACAGGTGCGCAGGCTGGACTACGTCGATGCGGCACGCGCATCCGGTGCCCCAGCCTTCACCATCATACGCGTCCACATTCTTGGAAACGTCCTGGGACCGGTTTTTGTCTTCGCCACGAGCCTGATTTCGGTATCGATGATCCTTGCATCCGGCCTCTCATTCCTGGGGCTTGGTGTACGCCCGCCCGATGCAGAGTGGGGGTTGATGCTCAATACGTTGCGCACGGCGATTTATACCAATCCCTTCGTTGCGGCGCTTCCCGGCGTGATGATCTTCATCACCTCGATCTGCTTCAATCTTTTTTCAGACGGGCTGCGCACAGCCATGGACGTGAAGTCATGATGAGCATCGTTGGAAAACCGGCTTTCGAACTGCCTGTCGGTGAAAGGGGTGGTCCTGCCCAGCCACTGATTTCTGTTCGTGGGCTTCTCAAGCATTTTCCCGTCAAGGGCAGCGGCTTTCTCAAACCGAAGAAGGTGGTGCGCGCGGTGGATGGCGTGGACTTCGACATCCTCAAGGGTGAGACGCTGGGCGTTGTCGGCGAAAGCGGCTGCGGCAAGTCGACAACGGCCCGACTTCTCATGCAGTTGATCGCGCCCGACCAGGGCGAAATCCTGTTCGACGGAGAAACGGTTGGAGGTGCTTTGCCGCTTTCAGCCTATCGTCGGCAGGTACAGATGGTTTTTCAGGACAGTTACGCGTCGCTCAATCCGAGGCTGACAATCGAGGAGTCCATCGCCTTTGCTCCGAGGGTTCACGGGACGCCAGCGACAAAGGCCATTGCCACGGCTCACGATCTGCTTCACCGCGTCGGCCTTGAGCCGGTACGTTTTGCAGGCCGCTATCCTCACGAGCTTTCCGGCGGTCAGCGGCAACGTGTCAATATTGCCCGCGCTCTGGCGCTTGAGCCGCGACTCGTCATTCTGGACGAGGCAGTCTCGGCTCTCGACAAATCGGTGGAGGCACAGGTGCTGAACCTGCTTCTCGACCTCAAACGCGATTTTGGCCTGACCTATCTGTTCATCTCACATGATCTCAACGTCGTACGCTTCATGTGCGACAGGGTTATGGTCATGTATCTCGGCAAGGTAGCGGAAATCGGGAGCCGCGAGGCAATATACGGCAATACGGGCCACCCTTATTCGGCGGCGCTCCTCGCCTCCATGCCGAAGATGGACCCGGCCGAACGAACCGAAGTTCCGCCTTTGACCGGTGATCCGCCCAACCCGATCGATCCGCCGTCCGGTTGCCGTTTCCATACCCGTTGCGGTTTCGCGGAGGATGTTTGCCACCTCACGCCGCCGCCGCTTAAAAGAATTTCCGAGGATCAGGCGGCGGCCTGTCTGATGGCTGTGCCCGGTTCCGGCCACAGCCGAGCCCCGGCAATGATGGAGGCATGACCATGCAGACCGGTGCCATGATCGATATCCAGGACCTCTCCGTTACGTTTCGGCGCGGGAGCAAGGCGGTAAAGGCCGTCAACGGCGTCAGCCTGGCGGTGAAGCCCGGCGAGGTGGTCGCGCTGCTTGGCGAATCCGGATCCGGCAAGAGCGTGACGATGCGTTCGCTGCTGCGGCTCCACCCCAAGGGGACGCTGATCGAAGGCGCCATGACTGTCGACGGCCGCGACGTGGCAGGGCTTTCGTCTCGCGCGCTTGCGGATCTGAGAGGCGCTGTCGTTTCCATGGTGTTTCAGGAGCCGCGTCTGGCGCTCGATCCGGTCTACACCGTGGGCAGCCAGATTGGCGAAACCATCATGCGCCACGAAAAGGTGTCACGTTCAGTGGCTGCCGAGCGGGCGCTCGCGTTGTTCCAGAAGGTCCGTATTCCATCACCGGAGCGGCGCCTTGCCAACTACCCTCATGAAATGTCGGGCGGCATGCTTCAACGCGCCATGATCGCAATGGCGCTTGCCTGCAACCCCAAGGTTCTGCTGGCTGACGAGCCGACGACAGCGCTCGATGCGACGGTCCAGATCCAGATATTGCTGCTCATTCGCGAGTTGCAACGGGAATATGGTCTGTCGGTCATATTCGTTACCCACGATATCGGGGTGGCGGCCGAGGTGGCGGACCGTATCGCGGTCATGTATGCGGGCCGTATCGTGGAGGAGGGGCTTGCTGGCGACATCATCCGCAATCCGCGTCACCCCTACACCAAAGGCTTGCTTGGTGCGCGCGTCGAACTGGCCACAGGACGCGACCGGCTGATCACCATCCCCGGCGCACCTCCGGATCTGGCGGCAATGCCACCAGGCTGCGCCTTCGCGCCACGATGTGCCCATGTCACCGATCTCTGCCGTATGCAGGTACCGCCACTCGTGCGGTTTTCCGGCGGGGCGGGTGTCGCGTGCCTCGTTTCGAATTGAACGCCGGCGAATGATGGCGACGGCTGATACAACCAGACAAGGCGGGGCCCTCAGCGCAGGGTCCCGAAAATCATGAAACACATAGGCCTGATCAACCCGAATACCTCGCGGCACACGACGACGATGATGACAGCTATCGCCCGTAGTTACCTCCCGGACGGCTTTGTGATTGAGGGGCTGACGGCGGGGTGTGGCGTACCTATGATCCTCAACGACACCGAGCTGGCCGCTGCCGCTGACGGCGTTGTAGAGATGGGCCGCGAGCTGGCTTGCCGGAGCGACGGCCTGATTGTCTGCGCCTTCGGCGATCCGGGGCTGGAACGCCTCGCTGCTGAAACCGGCCTCCCCTCAACCGGTATCTGCCAGGCCAGCATGATGGAAGCCGCTGCCGGTGGCCGTCGTTTCGGGATTGCCACCGTGACCCCCGATCTTGTGGAGAGTTTTGCTGCAAAGGCGCGAACACTTGGTGTCGCGCCACTTTTCACCGGCACACGATTGACCGAGGAAGATCCGCTGCGCCTTGCCGCAGACCCCGCAGCGTTGCTGTCGGCGCTGGAGATCGCTGCCCGGAAGTGTTTTGAAGAGGACGGCGCCGAAATTGTCATCATCGGTGGCGGGCCTTTGGGACAAGCGGCCGATGAGCTGCAACGCGCCCTGTCGGCGCCGATCATTGCACCAATCCGCTCGGCCATAGAGTGGCTCGTCCGGACAATGGAAACCGAAAGCCGCACATCTACCGCGCAACGTTGACGGATATCGGTAGTGCAGTCATTGCTTTTCCTGTTGCAAGCCGCGCCATGACGACTGAAGGTCACCTTGTCGAGATTTTGACGGAGTATTACGTGCCCAAGGAGCGATCGTTTCTGTTTCGCGTCAGGCAGGCCCTGCCGGATCTTCATCCCGCAGAAAAGCGGATTGGAGAGTTCGTCTGCGATTTCCCCGGTGAACTGGCCAGCTATTCAGCACAGGAGCTTGCAGCGCTGGCACATGTTTCCAAGGCAACGGTAACACGTTTCATCAAGCGGCTCGGCTACGACAATTACGAAGAGGCCAGACGCCACGCACGTGCGGAAAAACAGACCGGCTCGCGGCTCTTCCTGGCAAGTGCCGCCGATATTGGCGCCGAACAATCGATCAAGGCTCATGTTGCACAGGCCGTCGCCAATCTCGAAGCCACATTTCTCGGAATTTCGGAAAGCCAGATCGATGGCGCCGTCGATGCAATGCTACATGCGCGCAAGGTCTGGGTGATCGGCTTCCGTAGCAGCAATCCCTTTGCAGCCTATCTGCAATGGCAGATCACACAGGTCATCGAAAACATTGCCGTCATTCCGGGCGCCGGGCAGACCATGGGCGAACATCTGGTCAGCGTCGCTGAAAATGATGTCGTGGTTTTCTTCGGCCTGCGTCGCAGAACCACCCAATCCGATGCGATCATCGAGCAGGTCCGACGGTCGAAGGCGCAGCTTCTTTACGTAACCGACGAGGGGGCGCCCTTCGAAACAAATGCGGCGTGGCATTTTCAGTGCCAGACGCTGGCGCCAGGGCCGCTTTTCAATCATACGGCGGTGATGGCCCTTTGCCATCTTCTCATCACCCGCTGCCTGGAAAAGGCGGGGACGGAGGGACGCACCCGCCTTCGCAGCATCGAGCTACTCAACGAGACGCTGGACGAATTGTAAAATTCGACCTCTTCAACGAAATTCCGCCGTCGCGTTGTGCATCGCACAAATTTCGGACGAATTGTAATGGATTTTGGATTTTTAGATACAGATCATCCTGGGGAATTCGGGTAAGTTTGTCCCAATTCAAGGAGAGACCCCGATGACGGACACCACATCACAGTTTGATGGGACAGAAATTGCTGCGGAAATTGCCGAGCAGCCAGCGTGGACCGCAGCGACATGGTTTGCAGTTCTTTCAATGGCAGCCACAAGTTTCGCGCTCGTATCCGCCGAGTTCCTTCCGGCGGGCCTTTTGACGCCGATGGCGCGCGATCTCGGAATTAGCGAAGGAACCGCCGGGCAAGTGGTCACGGCTACTGCTACCGTCGGCGCCGTGACTGCGCTGTTGAGCAATGTCCTTATCGGCAGACTGAACCGTAAAACCGTTTTGATCGGTCTCAGTGCGTTGGCAATCGGCTCCAATATTCTTGCGTCGGTGGCGGCCGATTTCTGGCTATTGTTATTGGGCCGGGCAGGACTTGGCATCGCGCTTAGTGGTTTCTGGGCGCTCTCGGTTGCCGTTGTGGCCAGGCTGGTCGGCGCCAATGCGACTGGGCGTGGTATGGCTATCGTCACCCTCGGCGTCTCGCTCGCCACCATCGCAGCACCTTCGATGGGTGCTTTGATCAGCGACTGGTTGGGATGGCGCGTCGCCATGTCGATGACAGCGGGGCTTGCCGCCTTGGCCATGCTATTGCAGATTCTCAGCTTGCCAACCCTGCCAGCAAGTACAAGCAACAGTCTGAGCGACGTCTTTCGGTTGACGCAGCGACGCAGCATTCAATTGGGAATGCTCGCCATCCTCCTGCTGATGACGGGACATTTCGCCGGTTCGGTGTACGTGCGTCCCTTCCTCGAACAAGTGACGGCCCTGGGGACAAATTCGATAGCCCTCGCGCTTCTCGGTTTTGGCGTTGCCTCGGTAATCGGCAATGTCGCCGGGGGTCGGATGGCTGATGCCAGTATTCGCTTTGCACTCATTGTCACCGCCGCTCTGATGGCAATTGCAGCGATCGCCCTCGTCCTTTGGGGCGCTCATAGCGGCGTCGCATTCGCCCTCGTCGCACTATGGGGCTTTGCCTTCGGAATGGCGCCTGTCGTGCTGCCGACCAACCTGTCCCGCGGCGCGCCCGATGCCCTGGAGGCGGCAGGCAGTCTGATGGTCGTTGCTTTTCAGGTAGCCATCAGTATCGGTGCGGTTTTCGGTGGCTACATCGTCGACTACTATGGTGCCACTGCACCGTTAACCCTGACGGCGCTCCTGGCTGCAACCACTGTCGCTCTTGGGCTGATGCAGCGCGATAGTTGATCGTTGCGTCTCGAACTCGGACCACGATGGCGAATGCAGAGCACCTGATCACCCGTCGTAGTGCTGGCGTCAGTCACGCCAGCACCCGAGCTTCCGGCTCAGGATCGGAGAGTGCAATCCGTCCATCCGCGAGCTCAATTTCGGTGATTAAAGTGGGTTGGGCGAATACAAGATTTTTATCTTTGAGCGGAACAACCGGCTTTTGCGGTCTTCGGTTTATCGAGAGTTTCCGAAGATACTCCGCATCGCTCGTGCTGAAGCTCCACCGAGCCAACCGACACTCAGCTATCCGCCCCTCCTGCCTGTGAGCAACAGGCTGCCCAGCTCGCCGCGGGCGGCTTCCGACCATTCGTACCCGACGATCATGAAGCTTTCGCTCTGAGCACATTTGATCTTCAGCCAGTCTCCCGACCGGCCTACCTCAATAACGCTACGGGCCACGCGTTCAGCTGAGCGAACAAACGGATGATCCTGTTCGAAGGCCGTGGCCGCTGGAACTGTCTGCTTCAGTTCTGCCGTGTCGAACCACCGTTCGTAATTGTCCTAATCGGGTTCGTCCATATCCAAGCATTTCCTTGTAAGCGAGATAAAGATGATAAAAATACTCCTGTTTAATGCTTTGGAACAGACCGGCGTTTGAAGCGCTGAAAACCTTTCCCAGGTCTGTGGTGTTCCGGGCTCATCAATGTGGTTCTTGCATGGCCCAAATCGACGACGCGATCCCTGGTGACACTGCCCCGACTTCGACTTTCGAGCGGCGGTTAATGTATGTGTTGGGCGGTCTTTACCTCGCTCAAGGGATACCGACTTATCTGCTTTTGGTAGCTCTGCCGCCGATCATGCGCGAGAGTGGGGCATCGCGCACGGCTATAGGGCTGTTTTCGTTGCTGATGCTTCCCCTCATCCTGAAATTCGCGGTCGCACCGTTTGTGGATCGATGGTCTCCTTTGCCCAAGCTCGGTCATCGCCGCGGCTGGGTGGTGCCGACCCAGCTTTTCGTCAGCGCCGGTATCGCTTCCATGGCTTTGGTGGATCCGAGCGATG
This sequence comes from Rhizobium nepotum 39/7, assembly GCF_000949865.1. Taxonomy (GTDB): domain Bacteria; phylum Pseudomonadota; class Alphaproteobacteria; order Rhizobiales; family Rhizobiaceae; genus Agrobacterium; species Agrobacterium nepotum. The sequence continues at coordinate 17,718 of NZ_JWJH01000019.1, forward strand.
CCATGGTCCTGTTTGCGATCTGCATATCGATCACGCTCGTGTCCTCCGTGCAGGATATTGCAACGGACGGTTACGCCGTAAGGTGCCTGACCGACAAGACGCGCTCCCTGGGCAATGCCGTCCAGGCGGGGGCCGTTGCGCTGGGCGTAATCGTCGGCGGTACGGCGGCACTGGTGATCTTTCATGTCGCGGGATGGCGCACGATGATACTGCTGGTAGCAGTGCTATCGTTGCTGCCCCTTTTTGCCGCCCTGGCGATGCAGCCGGAAGCACCCACGGCAGGGGAAGAGAAAAAGCGCGCCAGCCTTGGAGGTTTTTTCCGCCGCCCCAATGCCTGGCTGATCCTCGGTTTTGCGCTGACATACCGGGCAAGCGAAGGTCTCGTTCGTGGTATGGAAGGCACCTATCTGGTTGACAGCAACGTGCCGACTGACTGGATCGGTTACCTTTCAGGTGGAGCGGCGGCAACGGCGGGCCTAATCGGCGTGGCGATCGCTGCTTTCATTATCCGCAAGGTTGGCTTGACGACAACGCTTATCCTGTTGGGTGGCCTCAGAAGCCTTTGTTTCCTCGCCTTCATGCTGAATGCTTCCGGCGTCTGGCCCGGCATGTGGGTGGCTATGTCGGCCTCGGCATTCCAGACGCTGATCCGTTATATGGAGCTGGTCGCCATATATTCCTTCTTCATGAAGAACTCCTCCAATGATCAGCCAGGAACGGATTTTACCATCCTCACCTGCGCCGAGTTGATTGTCTATATGGCGGGAGCTTCCGTAGCAGGCCTGGTTGCCGACCGGATGGGCTATTCCGCGCTCTTTTCCACGGCAACGGTTCTTTCGCTTGCGGGAATGGGACTGTCCGTGTGGTTCCTTCGAAGGATCGGGCGGTGTCCGAGGGCACCTGTTACGGCAGGTGCCTGATACGGACGCGAATCCACAACAATTCCATTGGAGTTGATCTCATGGACACGTTCCCACGGCACGATAACGATTTTTACCTCAAGCGTCAGGCACGCCGTGAATCCAATGCGCGCAGTTATCCGCGGCGGTTTCCCCTTGCGCTGAAATCAGCATCCGGTTGCATTGTTACCGATGTGGAGGGACGCACCTATCTCGATTGCCTCGCGGGTGCTGGAACGCTGGCGCTCGGACACAATCATCCGGAAGTCATTTCCAGCCTTCAGGATGTGCTGGCCTCCGGCCTCCCGCTGCATACGCTCGACCTAGCGACGCCTGTCAAAGACAAATTCGTTTCCGATATCTTCGAGACACTGCCTGCTGGCCTGCGAGACGAGGCGAAGATCCAGTTCTGCTCACCGAGTGGAACGGATGCGGTGGAAGCAGCGATAAAACTTGCCAAGACCGCCACAGGGCGCACAGATATCATAGCGTTTCGTGGCGCCTATCACGGCATGTCGCAAGGATCGCTATCGCTAATGGGATCGCTCGGACCGAAGGCGGCTATCGGCCAACTGGTGCCAGGAGTGCATTTCTTTCCATACCCCTATGCCTATCGATGCCCCTTCGGACGCGGCGGCGACGAGACAGCGACGCTTGCGGCAGAATATTTCGAAAAGGCGCTACGCGATCCTGAAGGTGGGATCAATCTCCCTGCGGCGGTTATTCTTGAGGCGGTTCAGGGCGAAGGCGGCGTTATTCCGGCGCCTGTCGAATGGCTGCGCAAGATTCGCGCTGTCACCAGCGAGCTTGGCATTCCGCTGATCCTTGACGAAGTGCAGAGCGGTGTCGGTCGCACGGGAACCTTCTACGCCTTCCAGAAGGCAGGTATCGTGCCGGATATCATCGTGCTTTCCAAAGCGATTGGCGGAGGTCTGCCAATGTCGGTGATGATTTATCGCGAGGGCCTTGATCTGTGGAAACCGGGTGCGCATGCCGGCACATTCCGGGGCAACCAGCTAGCCATGGCAGCTGGATCGAAAACGCTGGAGATCATCAAGCGCGACGGGCTTGTGGAACGAGCAGCGATTGCCGGGCGAAGGCTGCGGTCCAATCTGGAACGTATCCAGAACCATACCCCCTATATCGGCGAGGTTCGCGGCGAAGGGCTGATGCTGGGTGTCGAGGTGATCGACCCGGCGCGCAATCCGGACAGCTCCGGCCATCCACCGCATGGCAGCGATACCGCTAGGGCGATCCAGAACGCGGCATTTCGTGCCGGTCTAATTCTGGAAACCGGCGGTCGCCATGGCAGCGTTCTCAGGCTTCTTCCGCCGCTGACCATTTCCGACGCAGAGATTGATCAGGCCTCCAATATTCTCTCGGATGCCTTCCTGCGCCTTGGACGCAACGCTGCATGAGCGTCGCTTTACTGTACAGCAAACAGACGGGTGTGGCGGATGACGAATTGTCCGCCGCCATCCTTGGCCCCGGGGTATCCGCACGCTCGGCTTATCGCCAGGCGATGATGACTGCAGTGGCGATGATTACCGAAAACACGACCCGGACCAAAATTCACTCCGGCGTCGATGTTGACGGCCTGCGCGGTTTTCTGGCAGGGCTGGACGTCTGCCCGGAACAGGGTACCGGTGTTTTCGCAGCACTCGAGGAGGTCGGCCTTCCGGCGGTACGGCATGCGCTGGATGTCGGCAATCCCGCAACCATGGCGCACCTTCATTGCCCGGTGGCGGTGCCAGCCCTTGCGGCGGAGGTGCTGATTTCCGCCACCAACCAATCACTCGATTCCTGGGACCAGTCACCTTTCGCGACGCTGGTGGAGGAACGGGTACTGTCATGGCTGACAGGGTTTGCCGGACTGCCGGAAACGGCGAGCGGCAGCTTCACCAGCGGCGGCAGCCAGTCCAACATGACGGCACTCTATCTCGCAGCAGAGAGACACGGGCCGGCGGCGCGGAGCCGTGGTGTCCTCTTCACTTCGGAACAGTCGCATTTCAGCATCCAAAAAAGTGCGTCTCTCCTCGGTTTTGCCAAAGATGCTGTGATAACAATTGCAACGGATGACGTGGGTCGCATGTCCGTGGCCGCCCTGCGAGCCGCAATCGCTGATGTGACAGCGCAAGGCCGGCCGCTCGTTGCTGTGGTGGCAACGGCGGGCACCACCGACCTTGGCGCTATCGATCCCCTGGCGGAAATTGCCGATCTGGCAAAGGCGAATGGGTTGTGGCTGCATGTGGATGCGGCCTATGGCGGCGGACTGCTGTTTTCGCGGCATCGCCATCGCCTGGCGGGAATAGAGCGGGCGGATTCGATCGCACTCGACTTCCACAAGATGCTGTTCCAGCCGATCAGCTGTGGCGCCCTGCTTTTGGGAAATCGCAGCCATTTCTCGCCCCTCGCAATGAAGGCGGACTATCTCAATCCGGAAGTTTCGATTTTCGGCAATGTGCCAAACTTCGTGGAGTCGTCGGTCCAGACAACCCGACGCAGTGATGCGCTGAAGGTGCTGATGACGCTGCGCTCAATCGGGCGGGAAGGGCTCGACGCACTGATCTGCAAGACACTCGATAATGCGGCTGCGGCGGCGCAAGCCGTGCGGATGCGCGATTACCTACACCTGGCGCAAGAACCGGCATTGTCGACTGTCCTGTTCCGCTATGTATCGCCGCAAGGACCTGAACAGTCTGACGAACTGACGCTTGTCATTCGGGCAGAACTGTTCCGCACCGGCATTGCTGCACTTGCAACCACCGTCCTTGACGGGCGGGTTCACTTTAAGCTGACGCTTCTCAATCCCCATTCCACACCCGACGTCATTGGCCGTGTTCTAGACGCGGTCGGAGAGATGGCGCGCGAACTGGAGAACGACTATGTACGCACGTAAAGCCGCAACCCTAGCGCTTCGATCCCTGCTCAACTGCGTGGCCCGCGAATATGTGGACCTTTGCTTGTGGGGATACGACAGCGGCAGGCAAAAACTGACGCTGAACTTTCCCGGACATGGCGGCAGTCTGAGGGTGCCGGTGCTCTATCGTTCCGCGACCGGGCATCATCTCTTTGGTGAGCCGTTGGTGCTGAGTGATGACAACGGTACCAACACGGTCAGCGCAGAGGATGCGATTGGCATCATCGTCGGGCGGATTGAGGCGACTGCATCCGAGGAAGGCCGCAATGACCTTCTGAAGCGCACCCATTCCAGCCGTTTGTTGGTGGAGGCGGCGCTTCGCACCCGCGAGAACGATCTTGTCACACTGATTGGTGAGGAGGTTTCTTTCATCGAAGCTGAGCAGGGGCTTATTGCCGGTCACGGTATCCACCCTTGCCCCAAAAGCCGTGAAGGCATGACGGAAGACGAGGGCAAACGCTACTCGCCTGAATTTGCCGCAAGCTTTCCGCTGCGCTGGTTCGCCGTAGCGCGTGGACTTTACCATACTGGCCATTCCGATGGTTCTGCCGCCGCCGAGGAGTGGCTCGACGCAGTGGACGGCGAAACATTGGCTGCCCTGCGCAACGGGGTGCCCGACGGAGACTTCGCCTTCCTGCCGGTACACCCCTGGCAGGCGGACGCCGTGCTGCAACAGCCGGATGTCGCAGCCCTGATCACCGCCGGTAAAATCGTGGATTGCGGAGAGGCAGGCAAGCCATGGTTCCCCACCTCCTCTGTGCGCACGCTTTACCGGCCGGATGCCCCGTTCATGCTGAAGTTATCGCTCGGTATCGGCATAACCAACTCGGTGCGTGTCAATCTTGCCCGTGAACTGCTGCGCGGGAATGACATGTATCGCTTCCGGGCAAGCCGTCTGTGGCAGGACCTGAAAACGGACTATCCCGGCCTGAACCTCATGCCAGACCCTGCCTATATGGGTGTTGCGGTCAACGGCAGTGTGATTGATGGTCTTTCCGTTACGATGCGCGAAAACCCGTTCCATGGCGGTGAGGTTGGTCGGAACGTGAGTCTGCTCGCCGCCCTGTGCGAGCATCTGCCTGAGCGTGGCAGCAGACTGGGTGCGTTGATCAGCAGGCGGGCGGATATTGAGGGCCGCTCGGTGGAAGCTGTCGCCGCAGATTGGTTCTCGCGTTTCCTGACGGTTTTCGTCACGCCGGTGTTTGCTCTCTACCTGCGCCACGGGATCGCAATCGAGGCACACCAACAGAACATGTTGATCGAAATTGCTGACGGTTATCCGGTTGCCGCGTTCTATCGCGATAATCAGGGTTTCTTCCACCACGAGCGCGGCCATCTGGCATTGAACGCCGCCATTCCGGGTATCGGGATCCGCAGCGAATCCGTCTTCGGCGAGGAGCCGGTGGATGAGCGCATCCTCTATTACGCTTTCATCAATTCCATTCTCGGCATGGTCGGGGCTCTGGGGCGTGAGGGTTTGATCGAGGAAGAGGCCTTGATTTCGCAGCTGCGCGCAGCACTCATCAAACTCAATGCGGAAGAAGGCGGTCAATCACGTCTGGTGGAAAAGATGCTGGCGCCCGTTCTGCAGTGCAAGGCCAACCTCAAGACGCGACTTGCGCAGATGGATGAGCTGGTCGGACCTCTGGAAACACAATCGGTCTATCTGCAAATTGACAATCCGCTGTTTCAGCATGCGCGGGCGCAGGCTCATGGATAACCTGACAATAACCGGCGCCGGTTTTGCCTATTCTCGTTACGATCCAGACATAGGCAGGACGATCAGTTTTCGGCTACTGGACAAGGGGCGCGATCTCGACCTGTTGTGGCGCTGGATGAACCAGGCCCATGTCGTACCGCAATGGAAGATGGCAAAGCCGAAAGAGCATATCGCGGCCTATATCGATACCAATCTGGCTGACCCGCATCAGGATCCATATATCGGTTTCATCGATGGCACGCCTATGAGCTACTGGGAGGCCTATTGGGCCAAGGACGATATTCTTGGTCGCCATTATCCGGCTGCTGACAAGGATCGCGGCTGGCACATGCTGGTGGGAGAGCCTTCATTTTTTGGCAAAGGCATCGCGCCTGCGGTGATCCGGGCGTTTACCCGCTTCCTTTTTCTCAATGATCCCGCCACAGAAAAGGTGGTGGGGGAACCGAGTGTCGAAGCTCGTCGCCTGCTGCGATATGCGCCGATCTGCGCCTTTGAGGAGCAGGGCGAAATCGACCTGCCGGACAAACGCGCCAAACTGATGTTCTGCCATCGACAGCGTTTCATTGAACAATTTGGACTATGACCATGACCACACTCGATCTTACCGGCATCGGTATCGGGCCATTCAATCTTGGCCTCGCTTCGCTTCTATCCTCCCACCCGGAAGTTTCGGCAAAGTTTCTGGAGCGCAAACCGAGTTTCCGCTGGCATGAGGGTCTCATTCTGCCGGGGACGACGCTGCAGGTGCCGTTTCTTGCCGACCTTGTTTCCATGGCGGATCCGACGCATCGCCTGAGCTTTCTCAACTATCTGGCGGCCCATGACCGTCTCTACAAATTCTATTTCTATGAGAATTTCCTGATCCCGCGCCAAGAATACGACGATTATTGCCGCTGGGCCTCGCAACAGCTCGATAGCTGCCGGTTTGGCGAAACCGTTTCCGACGTGCAGCACGACGTTGCTACCGACACTTTCGTAACCGAAACCCGCTCCGTGAGCGGAACGACACGCAGCTATCGCAGCCGCAATATCGCTGTAGGGATCGGAACCTCGCCCTACCTGCCGAAGTGGCCAGGTCTGCAGGCCAATGCCCCGCTTTTCCATTCGGCCGAATTTGCTAAGCGCAAGGCTGAGTTGATGAAAGCTCGTCGTGTGACGGTGATTGGATCGGGCCAGAGTGCGGCGGAATGCGTGCTGGCGCTCTTTAGCGAGTTAACACCTCAAAAGGTGGCGGCGGGAGCATCTATTCGCTGGATCACCCGTTCAGCGGGCTTCTTCCCAATGGAGTATTCCAAGCTCGGATTGGAATATTTTACGCCCGACTATATGCGCGAGTTCCACAAGCTGCCGCGCGCGACACGCCGTCAGACGGTTGCCGATCAGGGATTGCTCTACAAGGGCATCAGCTTTTCGACGATAGGGGATATCTTCGATCTGCTCTATGAGCGCTCGATCGGCGGTCGTGACCCAGGCCTGTCCCTATCACCCAACTGCGATGTCACCGATATCCAAACCATGGGTTTTGCTGGCGGTCTGAAGATCGGTCTGCGGCACAATCTTTCCGGCGAGGAAAGCACTGTCGAGGCCGATGAGATCGTCTCGGCGACCGGCTATCGCCATGCGTGGCCGCAATGGCTTGACATGCTGAAGGGGCAAATACTGGAAACCTGCGAGGGTGGCGACTTGATCGTCGACGCGGATTTCCGCGCCAGACGTCGCGACGGCGGAGCAGGAGCCATCTTCGTTCAAAATGCCGAAACCTTCCAGCATGGCGTCGGCGCGCCAGACCTTGGTCTCGGTGCTTTCCGCAATGCTGTCATAATCAATCAGTTGCTCAAAAGAGAGCACTACCGGGTCACCGCGCGATCTGCCTTCCAGGATTTCGGGATTCCGCAAGACCACGCCCCGTCCTCGAAAATTTCAGGAGATGTCTATGCCCGCGCCGTTTGAAACGCTCTATCACCCCGCCTTTGCGCCGGCCCTTTGGAAAGATACCGCCCGCCGGCTGCTGGCCAAGGTGATCGAGGAGTTTGCCTATGAACGCGTTTTTCCGGTCACGTTGGAAAAGCCGGGTCATTACCGGATCGATTTTTCAACGGTTTCCTACAGTTTCAAAGCCAAGACATACGTGTTCGATAATCTCTCGGTTGAACCCCAGACCATTGTCAGACATGCCGATGGCGTCAGCAAGCCGGTTCATGATCCGCTGGCCTTCTGCGCGGAAGTACTACCGGACCTTGGCGTCAAGCCCATGACAGTCGCGCATTTCATCCGTGAGCTTGGCAATACCCTCGTTTCGGATGCTCACATCGCCGCTCGTGCCGGCAAGACCGGTGCCGAGCTTGCCGAACTCGATGATATGCACATGGAAGGCGAGATGACCGGACATCCATGGGTCACGGTTAGCAAAGGACGTATCGGCCTCGGTTATGCGGACTATCTCGCCTATACCCCGGAAAACCGATCGGCATTGAAGATTGTCTGGATCGGGGTAAGCCGCGAGCGAGCGTCCTTCATCGGCGAAGCGGGGCTGACAAATGAACGGCTGGTGAGCGAGGCTGTCGGCGAGGTGCTTTACGCATCTTTTGTTGCCACGTTGAAATCTGCAGGCCTCTCTACGGAGACGCACGACATTATGCCGGTTCACCCGTGGCAGTGGGACCACATGATCGTGCCGCACTTTGCCGCCGATATTTCATCCGGGCATATCGTGCTTCTGGGGGAGGGCGATGACCTCTATCTACCGCAGCAGTCCGTCCGCACTTTATCGAATGTCAGCAACCCGGAAAAATCAACGCTGAAATTGTGCATGACGATTCTCAACACCGCGGTTTATCGCGGTATTCCCGGCAAGCGGGCGCTGACGGCAGCGCCGTTCACGACGTGGCTTGACGAGCTTTTGAAGAATGACGCTTTCCTCTCGAAAGATTGCGACCTCGTGCTTCTGGGAGAACGGGCGGGCATGCACTATATGCATCCACAGTTTTCGAAGGTTCCCGGCGCGCCCTACCAGTTTAATGAGATGCTTGGATGCCTGTGGCGCGATAGTCTGGGAGGCCATCTAAAGCCCGGTGAAACCGGCATGCCGCTTGCCGCTTTCATGCATGCAGGTAGCGACGGCAAGCCGGTGGTGCAGGCTCTGGCGGAAAAAGCCGGTGTCAGCGTCGAAAGCTGGCTGGCCCGTTTCTTTGATGTCGTCCTGCCTCCAGTATATCACTTTCTCGCCCGTCATGGCCTGGCCTTTTCCGCCCACGGGCAGAACGCGACCGTGATCTTGAAAGACGGTTTGCCAGTGCGGTTGGCGCTGCGCGATTTCATCGATGATGTCATCGTCTGCGACCTGAATTTCCCGGAGAGTGACAGCCTGCCGAAGGAGGTTCAGGAAGTGCTGCTACGCCTGCCGGCGGACTTCCTGATGCACTTCGTCCAGACAACGCTATTCATTTGCGTCTTCCGCTACATGTCAGTGCTGCTGGACAAGAGGTCGGGGTTGTCGGAGGCGACATTCTGGGCGCTGGCTGGAGAAAGCGTCCGACGCTATCAGGCGCGCTTCCCTGACATGGCGGAACGTTTCGCAATCTTCGATCTGTTCGGAAGTGAATATCCCCGGCTTTGCCTCAACCGCGTGCGCCTGTTCACCCATGGCTATGCTGACGATGACGAGCGTCCGGTGCCGGATTTCCAGGGTATGGTGGACAATCCCCTCGTCCGTTTCGACCGTAAGAAAGATGCGGCCTGACGAGCCGGGCGATCAGTTTAACGGTTTAACGGGTTATGATCACACGGGTTGCGCCGTCATGCGGCGCAAATCCGTGGGGCATATGCCGTAGCGACTGCGGAAGGTCCGGTTGAAATAGGACAGATCGTTGAAACCGACGCTGTAGACGATCTGGCTGATCGGGGTTGCGGCATTGTCGGCAAGTATCAGGTTTTTGGCGAGTACAAGCCGTCGCTCCAACACGTAGCGCGAAAAGGTCGTTCCCGCCCGACTGAAAAGCTTTTGGATCGCGCGCGGTGTAATCCCTTCGGCCTGTGCCACATCGGCTATGGAAAAGGAGCCGTCGGTCAGATTTTCCTCAATCATCCCCTTGATTGCTTCAAGGCGGCTTTGCGGAATAGCGGAAGGTGTAGCCTCGGCCACATATTGGGCTAGAACGGGGAGCAGAGAATAGAAATGCGCCACCATCATACTGGCGTGCTCTTTGTCCTGATGGTCCTGCCGCAGTAGATATCCCGCATAGTTGGTCAACAACTGCAACGGCAGGCATTCTGCTGAAAAGGGCCGCAATAGAATCCGGTCGATCGACTTTCGTATAAGGGTGATGGCGGCATGTGGAAGATGGGCGCAGTCGAGGCGCCCGCCTTCCGGCAGAACGATTTCCGACATCATGTCCGAGGGAAGAAGAATGACATCACGCGGCGCCATTTCAAAGGTTTGCTTGCTATGATGGACGATTAATGGGCCGTCAGTGGCCCTCAATATCACGATATCATGCGTGCCGACTCCGTGTGTGGACAGTCGAAGTGAGGTCCTTGGCAGGTAGACGGTCGCCAAGGAGAGGTCTTCATGTTTCCAGACAAGGCCGGTCACTCCTGCCAGATCACCATCTTCGACGGCAATCGTTGCTTCTCCCAGCATATCCAGAAGGATCGTACGGCAGACCAGCCTGCTTTCTGAATCGGGCAGGGAGAGGGTTCCAAGTTTCAGGGGTCGGATCACTTCCATGAAAAATCAAACCTGCCTTTTCTGTTGATGTTCGCATCTATCCAAATCGGGTTCGTCCCTATCCAAGCCCGGCCGTTTCATAGCGCATAAAACATGATAAAAATAGTCTTGTATTTTTCCCGATCGGACGACTCGGGAGATATTTTTTGCGCATTGGGGGCGACATGATCGGAAAATGGAATGTCGGCGTTAGTCTTGTGGCTATCGCCGTCGCAATCGGGGGCGGCGACAACGTCGCGCAGGCGCAGGATGCATCGCAGAACGCGCAATCAGACAGTAGTCCTACGGTGCTGGAGCCGATCGTTGTGAGCGGCAACCGTATACCCCAGCAAATCTCGCGGACAGCGCGAACGATTTATGTCGTTGATGCACAGGCCATCGAGGCCGAAGCCCGCTCCGGCAAGACGCTTCAGCAGATTCTCGCTGAGAAAGTTCCAAGTTTCGATCCCGCCAGCGAAGGTGCACGCACAGCTTATGGCCAGAACCTGCGGGGACGCACCGCCCTCATTCTCATCGACGGTGTTTCGATGAACTCGGCGCGCTCGCTCAGCCGCCAGTTTGATTCCATCGATCCGTTCAATATCGAGCGCGTCGAGGTCCTGTCCGGCGCAACGGCAATCTACGGCGGTAACGCCACAGGCGGTGTCATCAACATCATCACGAAGAAGGGCAAGGATGCGCCAGAAGGTCTGCATGGCGAAGTGACAGCTGGCCTCGGCAGCGGCTTTGGCCATACCCGCGACATTAACCGCAACGGTGCGGGTGCCGTGACCTATAACAGCGAAAACTGGGATGCGCGTTTCTCCATCGCCGGTAACCAGACAGGAGCCTTTTACGATGGCTCCGGCACGATGCTCACCCCCGATATCACCCAGACGTCCACCGCATTCAACAAGCGCGTCGATTTCATGGGAACTGTGGGCTTACAAATCGACGACGACCGGCGCCTCGAGGTGTCCGGCCAGTTTTATGATAGCGCCCAGGATTCGCCGTTTGGGCTTTATCTTGGCGCGGGGCTTGCCGGGATACGCAACTCCAACTTGGTTGAAACGCGTGATGGGTACCGATCGGATTTCGATCCCCGCACGCGCCGTACCATGGTAAACGCGACTTACACCGACAATGATTTCCTGGGGCAAGAACTGCTTCTGCAAGGCAGCTTCCGACGGGAAGAAATCCGGTTCCACCCGTTTCCCGGCAGTGCGATTTTCTCCCCCTTCGTCTATTTCGGCGGCAGCTCGCAGGATACCGATTATTACAGCCTGAAGGCGGCGATGATCTCGGAGCCATTGGACGGACTTAAGGTGACATATGGCATCGACGCCGACCGGGATTCGTTGAGCTCGAAACAGAACGTATTCGATTTCCTTACCGTTGCGACGAGCGGGGCGATGGACTTAAAGACACGCGGCATTACCGGGCTCTATCCCGATATCGATGTCTCGACCGTGGCCGGTTTCATCCAGGGATCTTATGAGGCGACAGACCGGCTGACGGTCAATGGCGGTGTGCGTTATCAATATGTCACCACCGACGTCTCCAGCTTCGCCGGCGCGGCGCAGCAGGTCGCCATTCTCAACCGGGTCGGTTCCTCTGTTGATACCATTCCCGGCGGGGACGTCAGCTATGATGCCGCTCTGTTCAACGCAGGCGTGACCTATGAGCTGGCCGACACGCAGCAGGTTTACGCCAATTTCAGCCAGGGCTTCGAGCTTCCTGATCCGGCAAAATATTATGGGATAGGGAGCTATAGGCTCGTCGGCGGCCGTTATGTCCTCTTGAACAGTGTCAATGTCGCCGACTCCGCGCTCGATGCGATCAAGACCAACTCTTTTGAAGTCGGTTATCGCTTCAATGACGATACGTACAGCTTCGAGACAGCGGCATATTACTCGCTATCGGACCGATCCATCGAGTTGAACCGTACGACCCTGGCTGTTGATGTCGTTGATCGTGAACGACGTGTCTATGGTATCGAGGCCAGCGCCAGCGTGAAACTTGATTACGGGTTTGATGTCGGCACCTCCGCTCATTGGGTGAAGTCAGAAATCAAGGCCGATGGCAGCTGGGAGAAGGAAAGCATCGGTACGGCCAGTGTTTCTAAGCTCGGCGGTTATGTCGGCTGGACGAAAGATAACTTCAACGTCAAGCTTGCCGGGCAGCATGTCTTCAGCCTCAGTGACGATGACAGCCGGAAGATTGATGATTACACCCTGTTCGATCTAACTGGCGCCTATCGCTTCGAAGCTCAGGACACGACGCTTCGCTTCGGCGTGATGAACCTGTTCGATACCGATTACACAACCATATGGGGCGCACGCGCCAACGCCCTTTACGGGGCTTTGGCAAATGAAGCCGTGTTCGACTACAAGGGACGCGGACGCACTTTCGCCGTTTCACTGACGAAAGTTTTCTGATGGATCATCAGGGCGACATGCGGCGGGGGATCGTTACTCCCGCCACACCCCGCGAGGTCGGCGGGATGAGTGGTCCTGTCGTCTATCGTGCCTTCAATCTCCATGGCCGAGGCCCGGTCGAGGTATATCGGGAGGGCCGACGGGTTCTGGTTTCCGATGCTGATGGAGCAAAGGCAGTTTTCCTTCTTTCTACGGATGACAATGGTGGACAGATTGAGGTTGGTGAGGTGTCGGCCATGGCGTCAGGCACCTGGCGTTTGGCCGCCGCAGCGTTTGAGTGTCTGTTTTCCACATCTCCCGCGCTTCGATTCCTGACGCTGTCGGGCAATGGCTGGGCAGGGCTTAAAGACGAGTTTACGGCCCAAGGGCTTTACGCGCAGGTGAGATCTACCTCTACCCCTCCTGCCGTGTGGGCGGATATGTTCTGGCAGACGCCCGGTCTCTGGACTGCACCTGTCACCGGTCTGTTCCCCCGTCACGACATCCATGACGGCAGGGTGTCGCATCCATTACGTCCTCCGAAACCGGTGGGGGCGGTTTATGCCCGTTTCATCCCCTGGCTCGGCGGCGTCCTGTCGCTTGATGTCGCGACGCTGGATGATCTGCCGGAGGTGCACAGCTGGATGAATAGTCCGCGTGTGAACGAGTTCTGGCACGAAGCGGGAGATGAAGACCGACACAGCCGTTATCTTGAGGGCATGTTCGCCGACGAGCACATCATGCCGCTCATGGGCCGTTTCGATGGTAGACCGTTTTCCTATTTCGAGGTCTATTGGGCAAAGGAAGATGTGGTTGGCAGCTTTTGCGATGCGAGCGACTACGACCGTGGTTGCCATGTAATTGTCGGTGACGAGACATGCCGTGGCCGCAACTGGTTTACCGCGTGGTTGCCTTCGCTGTTGCACTATATGTTTATTGATGATCCGCGCACCGAGCGGATCGTGCAAGAGCCAAGCAGCAACCATCATCGACAATTGCGAAATCTGCAAAAGTCCGGCTTTTCACATGTCAAAAGCGTCGATTTACCGACGAAACACGCCGCTATCATGGCAATTGGCAGGCAACGATTCTTCTCGGACCGGCTGTGGCATCCGGCCGTGTGATAGCCGTAGTTTGCCTAGCGAGTCAGTGAGATGTTCGGCAATCCTGAACGGGAGCGGAGGCCGGTTCTTTCTGCCCGGACGCAAGATCGGCCGGCAGGTAGCGAAGATGCACGTCGCGCTCCTGCGCCATCGTGTAGAGCTTGTAGATCCGTGCCGAAAACGGCTGGATTTTCTCCGCGAATGCGGAAATGTCCGGGGCGTCGCCACTGACCAGTTCGCCCGCCACCTGACGGCATTCGTTCAGGACGTCGCCGAGTTCGCTTTCGAAATCGAGCTTGATCACGGCAGCACTGATGCGGCTGAAAACGGCTTGACCTTCCGTCGCGAGATCATCGAGACCCATTTCCATCTGGCCCTTCGCGCGGCTTATGGCCTCCAGCGCGTCGTTCAATGGCTCCGGCAGGTCGCCGGCGCTGCGGTCCGCCGTCATCAGATTTCCGATCACGTTTTCGATCCGATGGAGATCGGCAACGATCGAATCCGCCGGGCTTTCCAGCTTGTCGGCAAAGACCCGCAATTCGCCGCTGACGACGTTGACCGAGCGGCCTTCGTCACCCAGTTTCGAGCAACGCAGGTTCAAGTTGAGCGCCATGTAGTGGATTTCGGTTTTGATCGAGCGCAGCACCTCGATGCCGTGCAACAGATCTTGCGCGGTTCCGGTGACCGAAGAGACGACGGCGTTGGCATCCGCCATGCCTTCCTGAACACGTCCGGCCAGATCGCAAGCCCTGGTTATACCCTTCTCAAGCAGTTGCAGCGCGCTGCCGCCATCATTGGCGGCGTCTTCGACCAGCGTGTCACGCAGCGAAAGAATGGTTGCCGCATCGTCCGCAAAACTTGCGATGCCTGCAAAAATCTTGCGGCAATCCTGCTGGAACGTGGTCGCCAATTCATCGATCTGGGCGCTGACCATCTCGAAGACGGTGTCACAAAGGGCATCCGTTTCGGCGGCATTTAAAGCCTTCGCCTCTTTGGAATTCAGATAATCATCGAACAGGGACAGCGCCATCTGCACATGTTCGACGCGTTGGCGGGTGATGTCACCGATCTGGAGAGACGACAGTGTCGCAGCGATCTTGCCCTGCACGCGCTGCGCTACCGTTTTCACCTTGGCCGCCATGCCCGTCATGGCACGATGTTGTTCGCCGATACGACCGGAATTCGTCTTCAAGCCGCTGACAATACCCGGGATTGTCGCTTCGAAATCCGCGCCGATGACGGAGGAAACGTTGCGGGCCGTGGCAAGCTGCTTGTCCATGAGATCGAGATATTGTGCGAATTTGCCGACTTCAGTGCCGCCGAAATGGATGCGCTCGCGGATTTCCTCGGCAAAGGAGGAGAATTCGGCGATGCCTGCGCCGGTGATCTTTACCGTGACTGCAAAGGTTTTCAGGTAACGGATCGTCTCGCGAATATCATCGACATGGCCGTTTGCGGATTTGCACAAGGTGCTCATTTCAACAAAGGCGGCCTGCCGCACCTGCTCTGCTTCCGGCAGGCGGATCATGTCCTCAATGGTCTTTTGCATGTTGGCCATTGCGGCATCGGCGGTGTCGCTGTCCATCGAACCCGTCATGCGGTCCAATATGGCGATTAGCTCGTTCAGGATGTCCATGACCGAAACGAGCGCCGATCCGCCCTCGAGAAAGGTTTTCTCGATACGAGACTGCGCGGTTGCAAGGCGCGCGGTCAAATAGGCTTGCGGATCACTGGCTTCAGCTTTTGGTTGGTTTCTCACGATGGCACTGTTTCCCATATTCGGATGGCTTGATCGTAGCCGGCAGGACGAAAGGGACAGTGAATATTCTGAGTTGACCGCGGGTTAACGCTTCGATTGGTTGACCAATTCCTATCTTCGCGAGGTCATCGACCATGGGCTTGGTCGGGGCCAGCCGGAAAAGTCAGTTGCACCCTTGCGCCTTCGCCGGGTTTCGAGACGATATGCGCCTCGCCGCCGCTTTGGCGGACGAAGCCGTAGACCATTGCGAGGCCAAGGCCCGCGCCGCCGTGTTCCTGCCTCGTGGTGAAATAGGGTTCGAATGCCTTGTCCACTGCCTCGGGCGTCATGCCGATGCCCTCGTCGGTGACGGCAATCATCAGTGCATCCTTCTCGCAAGCGGCCCTGATCGAAATCAGGCCGCCGTCGGGCATGGCCGCTGCGGCATTCAGGCAGAGGTTGAGGATAGACTGCTCAAGGAGGGCGGGGTCGAGCGGTATCGAGGGAAGATCCTTGTCGAGGTCAAGCGCGATCCGGCATTTCGGGCCCACCGCAATCTCGAGGATATCGGCCATGCCGCGCAGCAGGTTCGCGACGTTGATGTGGTTCGCATGGATCGGCTGCTGGCTGCCGATGGTCAGCATGCTGCTGGCCAGAGAACGGCCACGGTCCGCAGCCTTGCGGATGCGGGCGATGTGCCGTTTCTGGCGATCGTTGAAGCCTGCTTCCCGTTCCAGCAGGCCGAGGCTTCCGGTGATGATGCCGATCATGTTGCCGACTTCATGGCTGACCTGATGGGTCATGCGCATGATGCCGTCCAGCCGCTGGGCTTTCGCGGCTTCCGCCTCCTGGCGATCGAGAGCGGTCACGTCGCGGGCGAGCAGCACGATGCCGCCATCCGGCTGGCGAGACATCGACACTTCGATCACCCGCTGGTCCTCGGTGCGATGGCGCACGACAGCGCGGTCCATCAATTTGCCCTGCTCACTCTCGAAAGGCAGCAGAAACGGATCGATTTCCGGGATCGGCTCGACAAAACGGCGAAGCTGCAACTTTCGCGATGAGCCGGAGCGCCCGACAAGCTCGATGATCCGTCGGTTCATGGTGATCGGACGGCCGGTCGGATCGAACAGTGCTATTCCCTCATTCATGTTGCGGAAGGTGGAACGGATGGTGCGGGCCGCCGCTTCCGCCGTGCGCCGGAGACGGGAGACACGATCGACGCTGTCATGGAAGGCGCGGAAGGCATCGAGCAGGCGGATCAGCTCCGTCTCTGGTCCGGTGTAAGATGGCGGGCCGACATCCTTCTCTCCCTTGGCGAGCGCGTTCATGCCGTTGGAAAGCGTCGCGATCCCGCGCGAGACGCGCATCACCGATTTGATCGAGAAGATCGCCACCACCAGAACCAGAAGGGAAGCAACAGCAACGATGATGAGTAGCCGGCTAAGAGCATCGGAGGTCGAGATCAAATCCTCGTTCAAGCTGCGGGCAACCGCATCGCTCTGGGTTTCAGTGACGTGGGAGAGATCGCGCGACACGATGTGAAGCCGCGACACCGAGGCGCGGATCGCGAACATTTCCAGGAGGTAGCGGCTCTGGGCTTCGAAGACCCGTTCATAGGGTCGCAGCTCGGCCACGGGGAGCCGCTCCCCGGGATAGCCTTCCTGACGCGCCGTGGTTTCGGCAACGTAACGGCGGCGGAGTTCGCCAAGCTGGAAGAGGCTGTCGGATGCGGATGCGGCCTGCACGATGCCGTTCATCCGCCGGCGCAGTTCCGGATCGACAATGCCCAGACCGGTGGCAATTTCGCCAAGTGCTGCTGCCGCTTCCGCCTTGTGGCCCTGTGCGGCATCGGCATCCTTTGCGAGATCCAGCGTCTGCGTCCTGATGAGTTCGAGAAGTTCGACGATGCGCTCGCTGGCAAAGCCGCGGGTGACCCGGTCGTCACTGCCCTGTCCCGTCATTTCGAGCAGGATGTCGACCTGCTGGACCACGGACCGGCTTTCGCTGGAAACGCGATAGGGCGAGGCGGCGTTCATCAGAAACGGCGCGCTTGAGACGAGATCGGAGACCTGTCGCGAGACCAGCGATGCCTTGGTAAGGCTGGAAAATGCCTGAAGACCATATGCGGCCATTTCATCACGGGCCCGCTGCAGGCCGTAGATGGCGATGGCGGAAAGGCTGAAGACGAGAATGCAGATGAAGACGATCGCGAAGGGCAGGCGAAAGGCGATCGAGGAAAGGAAGGAGCGGCTGATCACGGGGAAAGCTCGCCCTCGCCGGTATGCAGCACATAACCCTTGCCGCGCCGCGTCTTGATATGACGCGGCAGATCGGGGTTTCGCTCGATCTTGCGCCTCAGCCGCAGCACCAGCACGTCGACATTTCTATCGATATAGCGGTCGCTTTCCGAGCCCAGCCTGTCGAGTATCTGGGAGCGGCTGACGGGGTGGTTGGGTGTTTCGGCCAGGATTTCCAGAAGTGCGAATTCGGCACTCGTCAGCGTTCTGCTGCGATCGGTCAGGCAGACCGCCTGTCGCGCATTGAGATCAATCGCCCAGTCGCTGAGGAGCAATGCTGCCCGGCCGTGATCGCGTTCGCTTTCCTTTTCCTGTTTCAGCGAAGGGATCGTCCGGCGCAACACGGCCTTGATCCGTGCCGTGAGTTCGATCGGTTCGAAGGGTTTGACAACGTAATCGTCGGCGGCCGTCTCCAGACCGAGAACCCGGTCGGCGGCGCTGCCGGCAGCCGTCACCATGACGATGCCGATATCGATCCGGCTGCGCAGTCTCTGGGCAAAGGCGCGGCCGGAGGTGCCGGGCAGATTGTGGTCGACCAGCACGAGCTGCATCACGTCCTTCGCCAATATCTCGTCCGCCTCCTCGGCGGAGCGCGCGCAGGTGGGCAGCCAGCCTTCGGCCTCGACAAGGTCCGAGATGAGCTCTGCCATATCCGGATCGTCCTCGACGATCAGAATGCGAACCTTCTGATTAAGCAATGCGTATTCCTCCCGCCGCCATCATAGGCACGCTGGAAGCGATCTTCAAAGGCTGGCTGGTTATCTCCCCTGTCATAATTGTAATAACTGTAATCTTGTTCGGCGGTGCGGTGAAAGATTGGTAACCATTCTTCGATTGCGGCGCGGACAGGATGTGACATGTTGTCGGCGGAGATTGGAACGGGGAGGTTCCAAGCAGGGAGGCTCAGTTGAGAGCATTAACCGCACTTGCGGCGAGCATGGCGTTATGGCTGTGCGGCGCAGGGCATGGCATGGCCGAGACCAAGTTGAACGTCCTTTGTGGCGTCGACGAGGCTTGGTGCGTGACCATGCAGCGGGCTTTCGAAGCCCGGATGGGCGTCGAAATTTCGATGGTTCGCAGGAGCACAGGCGAAATCCTCGACCAGATCCGTGCCGAACGATCCGATCCGACTGTCGACGTTTGGTGGGGAGGCACCGGTGACACTCATTTGCAGGCGGGTTCGGAGGGTTTGCTGGAAGAATACCAGCCGGCCCATCAGCAGGATTTGCTGCCCTGGGCACAGAATTTCTATGCGATGTCCGGATCGAAATCGGCTGGGATTTATGCCGGAGCGCTCGGCTTTGCCTATAATTCTGAACTGCTTGCCAAACACAACCTGCCGGCCCCGACCTGCTGGAAGGATCTGGCGAAGGACATCTATCGCGGCCACATCCAGACCGGTAATCCGAACTATTCCGGCACGGCCTTCACCATGCTTGCCACCCTTGTCCAGCTTTTCGGCGAGGAGGAAGCCTTCAGTTTCATGGGCAAGCTTAACCAGAATGTGACGAGCTATACCAAGGTCGGTGCGGCACCTGTGAAAGCGGCGGCGCGAGGCGAGGTTCTGATCGGGATTTCCTTCATGCATGACGCCGTGACGCAGAAGATCGAAGGCTTTCCGCTGGTGATCGTCGCGCCTTGCGAGGGGACCGGTTACGAGATCGGGGCGGTCAGCATCGTCAAGGGCAACCACAACGATGCGTTGGCGCAGGCCTTTGTTGAATTCGCGCTGACCCCGGAAGGACAGGCGACCGGAGCCAAGGCCGGCCAGAACCAGGTGCCATCCAACGCCCGGGCGACGTTACCGCTCACGGCGCCTGATATATCGATGATCAAGATGGTGGATTACGACTTTGCCACCTTTGGCCAACCCGAAGAGCGAAGTCGATTGTTAAGCCGCTTCGACAGCGAGATTCACCCGACCCAGTAGGTCAGCAATCCAAGACCGAAAAAACAGACAGCGTGGCAGCACAAGTTGCCGCGACCGGCAGCGCCATGTTTGCGCGCGGCCCAACCATTCAGACGCAAGCTACAGGAGGATAACCATGCGACTGACGATACTTTCCACATTGCTTTTTGCCGGTACGGCACTCGGCACCACATCGGTGCAGGCGGCTGGCGAGCTTAACCTGATCTGCTCGGCCGATGTCGTCATCTGCGAACAGATGAAGGGCGATTTCGAGAAGTCGCATGACATCAAGGTCAATATGGTTCGCCTTTCTTCCGGCGAAACCTATGCCAAGGTGCGTGCGGAAGCCCGCAACCCGAAGACCGATATCTGGTGGGCCGGCACCGGCGACCCGCACATGCAGGCGGCTTCCGAAAACCTGACGCTCGAATACAAGTCGCCAATGCTCGATCAGCTGCAGGACTGGGCCGTCAAGCAGGCGGAAAGCACCGGTTACAGAACTGTCGGCGTTTATGCCGGCGCGCTGGGCTGGGGCTACAACACCGAAATCTTCAAGTCCAAGGGCTACAAGGAGCCGAAGTGCTGGGCCGATCTGCTCGCACCGGAACTGAAGGGCGAAATCCAGATCGCCAATCCCAACTCTTCGGGCACCGCCTATACGGCGCTTGCCTCGCTCGTGCAGATCATGGGCGAAGATCAGGCGATCGATTATCTGAAGAAGCTCAACGCCAACATCTCGCAATACACCAAGTCCGGTTCCGCGCCGGTCAAGGCGGCAGCGCGTGGCGAGACGGCGCTTGGCATCGTCTTCATGCATGATGCCGTGGCGCAGACGGCGGAAGGTTTCCCCGTCAAGTCTGTCGCTCCCTGCGAAGGCACCGGCTACGAAATCGGCTCCATGTCGATCATCAAGGGTGCCCGCAACCTCGAAAATGCGAAGACCTGGTATGACTGGGCCCTCAAGGCAGACGTCCAGTCGCGCATGAAGGACGCCAAGTCCTTCCAGCTTCCGTCCAACAAGACGGCGGAAGTGCCGAAGGAAGCGCCGAAGTTCGAGGACATCAAGCTCATCGACTACGACTTCAAGACCTATGGTGACTCCGCCAAGCGCAAGGCACTGCTGGAGCGCTGGGACCGTGAGGTCGGTGCTGTCGCAAACTGATCTGAACTCCGGCGATCGGCATCCCGGCTTTTAAAGCCGGGGTGTCCGCCATTCTTTCATCGGCATGAAATAAGCGAGGTCGGCCATGACACGTGGCAATCGCAGGCTGAACATTGTCCTGGCGCTCGGGGCTTTGGCCCTGGTTTTTCTTCCCTGGTATCGCATTGAAGGCGGATTTTTCAGCTTCCGCTGGCTGTCGGAGTTTCTTTCTTCCTCCAGCAATGCGCCCGGTGTGCTGCAAATATTGGTTTATGGAAAACCCTGGCTTGCCGGTGCCGCCTTCTTTTTCCTCGCCGGATGCCTTGTCCGCCCGATCAGCGATCCGATGCGACGCGGCAAGCTGCTGGCGTGGATCGGTGCTGCCGGTCTCATGGTTCTGATTTTGCAGGGACTGGCGATTGGATTTACCGGCTGGACATGGACCGTCAGCGAAAACCTCTTCGGTATGCTTGCCGATGGCCAGCCCGCCATGGGGGCCGGGGCCGTCGTCATGTCGCTGGTCTTCGTGCTTTTCTTTGCCTTCGGGCTTGCCGAACGCGGCGTGATGAAGGGCGATGCCTTTGTCGTCGGCTCGATTTCCATTCTGGTCTTCCTCGTCACCGTTTTCGTGTTTTATCCGATCGGCAGCATGCTGATCGCATCCGTTCAGGATTTCGATGGCTCCTTCAATGCCGACGGTTTCATCCGTAATATTCAGGATCCCGGCATCTGGAGCCTCGGCTGCGTCATGGGTGAGGAGCGTTGCGGCGTGGCCTGGCGGACGCTTTTCCTTGCCTTGATGACCGCCTTCGGCTCCACCGTGCTGGGGCTGGGTTTTGCACTGGTTGCCACCCGCACCCGCTTTCCGTTCAAGAAGGGCCTGCGCCTTCTGACGGTTCTGCCGATCATCACGCCGCCTTTCGTCATCGGCCTTGCCTTGACGCTGCTCTTTGGCCGCGCCGGTGTCGTTACCGAATGGCTGTCCTATCTCTTCGGCATCGAACCCGGCCGCTGGCTTTATGGTCTCACCGGCATCTGGATCGCGCAGGTTCTCTCCTTCACGCCGATATCCTTCCTGGTGCTGATCGGCGTCGTCGAGGGTGTCAGCCCGTCGATGGAAGAGGCGTCGCAAACGCTTCGCGCCGACCGCTGGCGCACATTCTGGCGGGTGTCGTTGCCGCTGATGAAGCCCGGTCTTGCCAATGCCTTCCTCATCGGCTTCATCGAAAGCATGGCGGATTTCGGCAATCCGCTGGTGCTTGGCGGCACCCATGGGGTGCTGTCGACGGAAATCTTCTTTGCTGTCGTCGGTTCGCAGAACGATCCCTCGCGCGCGGCGGTTCTGGCTATCGTCCTGTTGTGTTTCACGCTTTCGGCTTTTCTCGCCCAGCGTTTCTGGCTATCGGGCAAGAACTTCGCGACTGTCACCGGCAAGGGCGATAGCGGCGCGCATATCGCCCTGCCGCGCGGCCTTTCAATCGGCGTCCATGCCGTTGTCATTCCGTGGATGCTCTTCACCGTCGTCGTTTATGGCATGATCCTCGTCGGTGGTTTCGTGAAGACCTGGGGTCTCGATAATTCACTGACGCTTGACCACTACATCCGCGCCTTCTCCGTCAGCTTCTCCAATGGCTCGATTGCCTGGACCGGCGTTGCCTGGAACTCGTTCTGGACAACCATGGAGATCGCGCTGGTTTCGGCGCCGCTGACCGCTGCCGTCGGTCTGCTGACGGCCTATATCATCGTGCGGCAAAAGTTCGCCGGGCGGAACATCTTCGAATTCGCCTTGATGATGAGCTTTGCCATTCCCGGAACGGTTATCGGCGTCAGCTACATCATGGCCTTCAACCTGCCGCCGGTGGAAATGACGGGATCGGCGCTGGTTTTGATCGCCTGCTTCGTCTTCCGCAACATGCCGGTCGGTGTGCGCGGCGGCATCGCGGCGATGAGCCAGCTCGACAAGAGCCTCGACGAGGCCTCGCTGACGCTGCGCGCCGACAGTTTCCGCACGATCAGGAAGGTCATCCTGCCGCTGCTGCGCCCGGCGATCACGGCGGCTCTGGTCTATTCCTTCGTCCGTGCGATCACTTCCATCAGCGCCGTCATCTTCCTCGTCAGCGCCCAGTACAACATGGCGACTTCCTACATCGTCGGTCTCGTCGAAAACGGCGAATACGGTGTGGCCATTGCCTATTCCTCTATGCTGATCGTCGTGATGATCACGGTCATCACCGGCTTCCAGTTCCTTGTGGGCGAGCGTCGCCTGCGACGCGAAAACCGTGTCGCAGGACTGCCCTCCGCTTCCTCCGTTCCTCTCGCTCAGGAGAAAACCGCATGATTTCCGTAAAGCCCGGTTCCGTCACCTTTCAGAATGTCCGCAAGACCTTCGGCGCCTTCACCGCCATCCCCGACCTTTCGCTCACCATCGAGCCCGGAACGCTGGTGACCCTGCTCGGCCCTTCGGGCTGCGGCAAGACGACGACGCTGCGCATGCTGGCGGGTCTGGAGCACCCGACTGCCGGTCGCATTCTGATCGGCGACAAGGATGTGACCATGCTGCCAGCCAATGAGCGCGATGTCTCGATGGTCTTTCAGTCCTATGCGCTTTTCCCGCATATGACGGCGCTCGACAATGTCGCCTATGGCCTACAGTCTTCGGGATTGCGGAAGGCGGAAGCACGGGAAAAGGCAGAGGAAGGGCTGAAGCTCGTGGGCCTTGCGGGCATGGGGCACCGCCTGCCGGCCGAACTCTCCGGCGGTCAACAGCAGCGTGTCGCGGTTGCTCGCGCCCTGGTGCTTGAGCCGCAGGTGCTGCTGCTTGATGAGCCGCTTTCCAACCTCGATGCGCGGCTTCGCCGCCGGGTTCGCACCGAAATCCGTGAATTGCAGCAGCGGCTGGGCTTTACCGCCGTTTATGTGACGCATGATCAGGACGAGGCGCTGGCCGTTTCCGACCGGATCATCGTGATGAAGGAAGGTGAGATCGCCCAGTCGGGCGCGCCACGGGAACTCTACGAAGCGCCGGCATCTTCATTCATCGCCGACTTCATGGGCGAAGCGAATGTCGTCGGCTGCGAGGTGGTCAGCCTTGAGGGCGCCGATGCGTTGATCCGCGTCGGGGGGATCGATCACCGGGTTGCGGCACGCAACGCCAAGCCCGGCCCGGCAAAGCTTGCGGTTCGTCCGGGGGCGATTTCCATCGCCCAATCGGGCGGGCAGGGGCTTGCCGGTCGGGTGCTGCACAGCGCCTATCTCGGCGGTCACGTCGAATATGAAGTCGAGACCGATATCGGCACGCTCTTCATTATCGACCATGCCGTCGAGACCAGTCTGCCGCCCGAAAGCGATGTCACACTCGGCTTCAAGAACCGTGGCATTGCGTTGATCCAGGCCTGAATTTCAAAGCGTATCGCGGCGGTCCTCTCAAATGTCCTTTGCGAGACGCAGCGCATCGTAGATCGCCGCATGGGTGTTGCGTGCGGCGACCGCGTCGCCGATCCGGAAGAGCCGGTAGTCGCCGTCCGGATTGCGCTCGACGGTTTGGGCGGAGCCAGCCAGCAGGGCGTCGTAGGATATTTCGCCGAGGTTCTTCGAGCCGGGTTTGAGTTCGAAATAGAGATCGTCGAGCGGGACCGTGCCGTGATTGACGACGATCTGGTCCACGGTTCTTGTTTTCGTCACGCCGCCATAATCGCTGCCGACGCGGGCGATGAGCTGGTTGCCGTTTCTTTCCGCCGCTTCCAGCCGATAGGTGACGGTGAAGGTGACGTCGAGCTTTTGCAGCGAGCGCATGTAGGGCACGAGGTTCATCGCCATGACCTCAGGGGCAAAAGCGCGATCCGGTGTCATGATCTCCACTTTCGCACCCGCTTTTGCGATAAATTCGGCGGCCTGCAAGCCCGCATGATCGCCGGCATCGTCGAAAACCAGCACATTGGTGCCCGGCTTGACGTCCCCGGAAATGATATCCCATGCGGAGATGACGAGATCGTTGCCTGCCGAAAGCACGTCGGTATGCGGCAGTCCGCCCGTGGCGATGATAACCACGTCGGGGTTTTCAGAAAGAATTGTGTCCGTTTCCGCCCAGCTGTTGAAGTGAAAGGTAACGCCCAGCCTTTCACACTGGCTCATGCGCCAGTCGATGATACCGATCATTTCGCGGCGGCGTTCGCTTTGCGCGGTCAGGCGGATCTGGCCGCCGGGATCGTTCGCGGCCTCGAAGACGACGACCTCGTGGCCGCGTTCGGCACAGACACGCGCGGCCTCCAGCCCGGCCGGACCGGCACCGACGATCACCACCTTTAGGCTTTCCGTCGCCTTGGTGATCTCGTGCGGCATGGTTTCTTCACGGCCGGTCGCCGCGTTGTGAATGCAGAAGGCGAGACCACCCTGATAGATGCGATCAAGACAGTAATTGGCGCCCACACAGGGGCGAATATCGTCCTCCCGCTTTTCCATGATCTTGCGCACGATATGCGGATCGGTCATGTGGGCGCGCGTCATGCCGACCATGTCGACCTTGCCGGAGGCGATTGCGTATCGGGCGGTGGCGACATCCTGGATTTTGGCGGCGTGGAAGGTGGGAAAATTGGTCGCCGCGCGGATTTCGCCTGCGAAGTCCAGATGCGGCGCGTTCACCATGCCCTGAATGGGAATGACGTCGGTCAGGCCGGGATCGGTGTCGATATGGCCCCTGATAACGTTGAGATAGTCGATGAGGCCGCTATCCCTCAACCGGCGCGAGATTTCGAGGCCCTCGGCTTTTCCGGTGCCGCCCTCAAGACATTCGTCGGCGGTATAGCGAACCCCGAGGATGAAATCGTCGCCCACACGTTCGCGCATCGCCCTGAAGACGTCGAAACAGAAACGCATGCGGTTGTCCAGCGAACCGCCATAGGGTCCATCCAGCTCATTGGTCAGCGGTGAGACGAACTGGTCGATGAGATGGCCATAGGCTTCCAGCTCCACCCCGTCCATGCCGCCGGCCTTCATGCGTTCTGCGGCATTGGCGAAGTCCTTGATGATGCGCTCGATATCCCAGTCCTCGATCTTCTTCGGAAAAGCGCGATGCGCGGCTTCCCGCTGGTGGGATGGCGCCAGCACCGGCAACCAGTCTCCCTTGTCCCAACGGGTGCGGCGGCCGAGATGCGTCAGCTGGATCATGATCGCCGCACCCTCTTCATGCACGGCGTCGGTCATTTCCCTGATCCACGGAACGATTTCATCCTTATAGGCCAGCAGATTGTTGAAGACGGGTGGGCTGTCTTTGGATACGGCGGCGGAGCCGGCCGTCATCGTCAAGGCCACGCCGCCCTTTGCCCGCTCGACCGTGTAGGCGCGGTAGCGCCCTTTCGGCATGCCGTCCTCCGGATAAGCGGGTTCATGCGAGGTGACGATGATGCGGTTTCGCAGGGTGAGATGCTTCAGCTGGTAAGGCTGAAGAAGGGGATCATTCGACATGGCGAGCGTGCTCCAGGAAAGTTTGTTAGGAGAAGGCTAAGCGGGAATGTACATAGGTGTCAATTAATAAAACACTTGTGTTTATGCATTCGACATGAGTGGACATTCGCCTTGTCGCGACCAGGTCGATTTGATAGGAAATCATCATGGAAGCGACATTGAACGAGATCGGTTGGCGTGGATCGCAGGAGGGCTGGCTTGAGGCCGCCTATCAGGCCCTTCTCGAATCCGGTGTGGATTCCGTGAAAATCCTGCCGCTGGCGAAAAAGCTCAACCTGTCGCGCACGAGTTTCTACTGGTTCTTCAGGGATCGGGAGGAGTTGCTGGTCGCATTGGTCGCCCGCTGGCGCGAGAAGAATACCGGCAGCATCGTCAGGCAGTCCGAGGCCTATGCGGAGACCCTCGCCGAAGCGATGCTGAATGTTTTCGATTGCTGGCTGGATTCCCGCCTTTTCGACAACAGGTTCGAATTTGCGGTGCGCAGCTGGGCGCTTCAGTCCGACAACATTCTTGCCGAGGTGCGCGAGGCCGACCGGACGAGAATGGATGCGCTTTCGCACATGTTCGCGCGTTTCGGCCACTCCGAAACCATGGCGGATGTGCGTGCCCGCACCACCTATCTCGTGCAGATCGGCTATATCTCCATGCAGTCGGAGGAGGATGTGGCCGTGCGCATGAAAAGGATCCCGGACTATATAGCGATCTACACCGGCGAAGTGCCGCAGCAGCGCGAGCTTGACCGGTTTTATGCACGCCACGGATACAGGCCGGGATCGGACACCTGGAGTGCGTCGGGCGAGGTGATGGAAGAAGAATAGTCTGGCTCCACGCGTGCAATGTAGCTGCAACATTCACCGACCAGTGGTGGGGACGGCAAGAGTTCACCTTCGAGGAAAAAGTCATTGCGAATCTTGCTTCTTGAGGATGAACCTGAAATGGCGCGAGCATTGCTCGAAGCCTTGCGCCGGCGTGATGTGCTTGCGGATCACGTCAGCACGATCGCCGATGCCGATGCTCTGGCGCGCGACGGGACTTACGATGTGCTGGTTCTGGATCGCCGTCTTCCCGATGGCGAAGGGTTAAGCCTTGTGTCTTCGCTTCGCAAAGCCAGGCATTCCGTGCCGATCCTTGTTTTGACGGCGCTTGGAAGTGTCGATCACCGCGTTGACGGGCTCGATGCCGGCGCGGACGATTATCTCGCCAAGCCCTTTGCGATCGAGGAATTGCTCGCTCGCCTTCGGGCGCTGCACAGGCGCGGCCCTTCGCTCTCCGGCAAATATGTGAGTTTCGGAAATCTGAGCATTGATCCGAAGAGCAATGAAGTCTCCGTTGCCGGTTCCACCATCGAATTTCGGCGTCGCGAATATCTGGTGCTCGAGGCTCTGATGCGACGCCCGAACCGCATCGTGACGAGACCCAATCTGGTCGAGGCGGTTTATACCCTTGATGATGAGATCGAATCGAATGCTCTGGATGCCCATATTTCCCGGATCAGAAAGAAGCTCGCGCAGGCCGAAGCCACGGTCGAGATAAGGGCCGTGCGAAACATCGGTTATCTCATCCGGTCGAATGCATGAAACAGGAGCGTAACCGATCCCTGCGGTGGGCGCTGATGAAGCGTCTTTTCGCGTTGCAGGCGTTTTTTCTCGTTCTCTTTGTCGTCCTCCTCGTCAGCTGGATATGGATCATCAATCCGCAACTGGAAGACGCCAACGAAGAGGCCGTCCGGGTCGTTGCGGAAAGCGTGACAAGGGATGGACAGGGCCGGGTGCAAATTGCGGCTACGCCCGGACTGGCTGAGCTGAAACAGCGCTACCCGAACCTCTGGTTCACGGTGTGGGACGCCGATGCAATCGTTTCGCAATACGGAGAAATACCCCCGGCTCTGACGGCGACGTTCCCCCGCACCCTGGAGCGGGCGCGCCTGGAAACCGGGGATAAAATCCGCGCCACCATGGAAAATCGCGATACGCCTGCCGGACGGCTGCAATTCATTGCCGGAACGGAGGGGAGTTTTCCGACCGATGGCCTCAATCTCTGGATCAGCATGCAGCTCGATCTGGAAAAAGACCGTGACGGCGCAATCCGCTGGCTCACCGTGCTGCCCGGTTTCGGCTTCATCATTCTGATTGCCGTCGTCCCCATGCTGCTCCTGACCGGTTTTGCAACATTGCTCGTGACACCGCGTGCGGTCGGCCGTTCACTGAGCGGCCTTATGGAAACGGTCAACCAGGCGCAATCTATCAACTTCGAAAACCGTTCCGCCCGTATCGATCGTTCGAAGGTGCCCAATGAAATCATTCCATTGGTGGACGCCTTCAATGTTGCGCTCTCCAAGCTGGATGAGGGGTATAATCGCCGCAACCGCTTTCTTGCCGATGCCGCTCATGAGCTGAGAACGCCGATTGCAATCGCGCGGATAAGAGCCGACCTTTTGCCCGACGACGAACTGAGCCGGCAGTTGCGGGCCGATATGGATCGCCTGACACGCGTTGCGCATCAGCTGCTGGAGATGCAGGCGGTGGGTGCGGTGGAGTTGCCCGCCGAGCAGCAGGATCTGAATATTCTTGTCGGGCGCATCGCGGGCGTATTCTAGCCTCTGCGACCGCCGCGCAGCTGTGCCAACGTCGCGAGCGTATTGCCGCTGATCGAGGAACTGCCGCCCAATAATGTCAGGAGAGGATCGGGCGCTGAATTGTTGGCCTCGAACATGACCAGAAAACGGTTGACCAGCTTTTCGACCTTCTTGGGGTCCTGCAGGTCCTTTATCTTCAGTTTTTTCTCGATCATCTTCACCTGCGCATCCAGCTTGGAATTTGCGGTTTCGGCAGGAATTCCAAGGGCGGTGCGGGTGAACTCAGCAAGCGCATTATCGGCCAATATGTCATAGGAGTTGGAAATGCCGCCGGCCATCCGCTTGAAGTAAAGGGCAAGGCGAACCCCGGAATTTTCTTCGCCGGCCCGTTCCTCCAGCGTCTGGCGAACATATTTGTCGCGCATCTCCATGAGGCTGCGGGTGTTCTGCACGTTCTGGCCGGCTTTTGTGTTGATCTTTCCCTTAGCGTCGAAATTGAAGGAACCGGCAAGAGCCCGGAAACGGGCATCGGTTTCGGTGTTGGCGAAGCTTTTGGGGTCCTGAAGATCGGATTTGAAAATCTTCTTCAGATAATCGGTGGTGACCGATTTGGGGTCGATACGCTGCGCAACCAGCATGAAATCGAGCAGGCGACGATCGGCAAGCAGTTGATCGGCGGTTTCGAGTGTTTCCATGCGCTGGCGATAATAGGTGATCTCTTTCTCCGCCTTCTCCTTGACCTTCTTGTCCTTGTCCCAACGGGTGATTTCCGTCAGGTAACTCCGCGATATCCGGGTGATCTCGTTTTCCGCCTGGGCGAGCCGTGGCGAGCCGATCTTGCCTTCGGAATCAAAGTTAAAGGCCTTGGCAAGCCGCACAAAGCGATCGTCTTTCAGTGTGTAAACGTAGCTTTTCGGGTCCGATAGATCGCTGGTGAACACCCGTTTGAGTGTGAAGGACGACGCTTCTCCAGCGGAAATATCAAACGCCTTCAGGGCGAAGTTTCGAATGATGACCGCCGCCTGCGCGTCGGACAGAAAATCCGCGAGATTTTTCGTCAGGCCGATGTAGCGCCGGTAGTCCTTGATCGCCTTCTCGTCCGCCACTTCGTCCTTGTCATTGTAGCGGCTGAAATAGAAATTCATCATGGTGTTGAGCTGTTCGGTGGTCTGGGCCGTCTTTCCGGTCTCGATCTTGCCATCCGCACCGAAATTGAAGGCCCGTGCCAGATCGACGAGACCCTTGTCTTTCTCTTTGTGGACAGGACTTTGCGGATCATCCGGGTCCTGTAAAAGAGCCCAGCCGATTTTCTCGTCGGTCTCGTCATTGTCCATCAGATTGAAACTGACGATCAGCATCGTTCTCAGGCGCACAAATTGGGTCATCTGGCTGGCCTCGGTGATGGTTTTCATCTTGTCGGTGAAATAATCACGGTTGAGAACCGCTCCGGCCTGCGTCAGGCGGGGATTTGAGAGAACGTAGGTTTCGTTGACCAGTCGCCTTTGGGCCGCCGTCTGCGCCGGCATGCCGTCATCCACCCGGCCATCACCCTGGAAATTGAACGCCGCCGCCATCTCGAACAACTTGTTCGCATCGTTGATACGCTTGTTATACTGGCTGATCAGATAGTCGATCTTTGCGAGCGCCACCTTGTCGATGGATGCGATTTTCGCGCGTTCTATGCGCAGGTCGGCCGCCTTTTCCTTCCAGTCCGGAATCAATGGCTTGTAGGTCTTGTTGATATAGCTATCGGCGTTGCTGATATCGCTGGTGAGAACGTCTTTGACGTGCTGGTAGCTGAAGGTTTCGGCGTCGATAGTGAAGGATTTGAAGATATAATCCCGAAGCCGCGTGTTCTTGAAGATATCGTCGACATGGCCGACCTTTTCGATGGCGATGTTATAAAACCGCGTCTCTTCCTTTAGCTCCTCGGCTTCCTGTTCAATCGTATCGTGATAGGTGGCAATCAGGCGGTCCTGCTGTGATTTCGTCTGAACTGATTTTTCCGCTTTGATGTTGCCGAAATCGAACGCCGTCGCGAAGTCGCGGTATCGTGTATCCTTCAGTTTGTTGGCGAAACTGTTCGGGTCGTTGAGATCGCTTTCCAGCACCTTCTTCATGAAGGCAGTGGCATAGGTCATGTCTTCCAGGCCGTGGGCTTTCATGGCGTAGGAGTAGAGCCTGTAGTCCTTCAGGAACTCGTCAAGGCTTTTGACGTTGCCGATATTGTCCGCATAATATTTGGCATCACGCGATACGACCGGGTCGCTCGCGACGCGTTTCAGCGACAATCCCAAATCACGATTGTAGAGAGCGTAGGTCGTATAGGCGGACAGCACCATGTGTCTCCGGAAAAACTGTGGCCGAAATATTCGTTCTCGCCAGTAATACTTTGAACTATTGTATTATAGTCTTGCCTGTAGCTGTATTTTTGGAAGGTTTTCCTAAATAATGTATTCTATGTTGTTAAATTAGAAGGAATATATGTTAATAAAATTGAATTTTTACTTGATGTTGCCGCGTTTAGAGGTGCGCAGGCAAAAGCGGACCGAGCCCCGACACCCTGCATGCGTCGGTTGATAATCGGGCCGGGGGGCTTGTCAAATTCGCGTAGGCTACCTGTGAGGACCGCCGGGACCGGCATGCGAAAATGCCGCCGGCTGCCGTGCCAGTGCAATTCCTATGATAAAGGGTACCGGTCGCTTTTTCCGGAGCGGTTGCAGGTGCTACCGGGGGGTTTTGCCGGAGACCGGCATGACGGTCGCCATTTGCAGCAATGTGCGTTCGTTCGTGCGTTTGGCCCGCGCCAACGCATCGTCGCGATCTTCCGGCAGCGTATAGGTCATGTAGGACAGCGAGGTTTCGAGGTCGTTGTTGTTATGGCCGAGGATGGCCGCGAAATAGCTGTTCTTCGTGACGTGTGGCGGGGCGAAATTGTGATAGGCCACCTCAGCGTAAAGGTGCCGCAGGCCATAGGGCTTGGGCAGTTCCTGCTTCGGCCAGTGATCCTCGAACAGATTAAAGACCGTGTCCCTGAGCAGCAGGCGGGTTTCCGACGAAAAATCGTCGATCGACATGCCGAGCCACAATTTTCCCTGCCCGCTTTCGCGCAGGCGTTGATAGGCGGACAGGATCGTGGCGGAGCGGGCAAGGACGGGAATTTCGTATGTCACCCCGAACTTCGTTCCTTCGCCCTGCTTCGTCTTGGCCTGGCCGTTAAACAGGATGCTCCATTTGGAAATGCCCTTGCCATAAGGGGCAGGGGAAAATTCCGCTTGAGTGAAGACCTCATAGGGGCGTCGTCCCGTCATGCCGATCAGGCCGATGCCGATCATCAGGGGATCGGCGGACTGGAGGCAATCGGCGCAGATTTTCAGGACCTGCCGGTAGTTCTCGAATGTGATCAGGGCGCCGTGCTTGTTGGCGATCTTCTCCATCTTGACCCGGCGCGCTTCGTCATACATTGCGGCATCGCCGGTCGCGATCTTCAGCATCGGATGATCGTCGCCGAAGGCTTCGCGGACGGCGTTGCGGTATTTCGTGATGTAGGAGATGATCGTTGTCTGGGCTCTGCCCTTCATGATACCTATTTCGGCGTTCCACAAAGCCTGCATCTCGTCTTTCGAGCCGATGCCGTTCATCGCGGCAATGAAATCGGCGATCCGTAAAAGAACGGTCGGCTTGCGGCCGGCGGTGTTGAGTTCCGCCCGTTCGATTTTTTCGACGATGGATGTCGCCACACCGGTTTTCGGATAGTCGGCCCGCTCGATATAGGTCTTCAGCCGCTCCCGCAGCTTTTTCATGTTGCAGATGGCAAGCGGGGTGCTCTTGGCGCCGAATTCAGCCTTCAGGGCATAGCGATATTTCATGATGTAAAGTTCGAGCGTCTTTTCCGTGCGGCCATTGTCGAAATGGTAGCGGACCTCGGCGTCCCACAGATCGCGGATTTTTTTGTTTCGCAACGCGTCGCTGCTTTTCATCGCCTCCCGCACCCGGCCGACGAACTGGTCGATGCGTTCCACAAGAACAGGCGTTTTTGTCTTTCGTGCGAGCATGCGGCGGCTCCCTGAACCGGTCCGGAAATATAAAATCTATGATTGGCAATCAACAGAAGCTTGGTTGCGGAAATGCCATGGACATCCGCCGCCAGCATATTTCTTTTGAATAATACTTTAACCGATTCCGCAAGCATGGCCGTGGTGCCGAGGAACTTTCGAGGAAGGTTTCCGGGCTGCAGTCGGCCATTTCGGAAGCCGGCATGCTGCCGATGGCGCTATTTGCGGTGTTTGAAGACCAGCGGCATTGCGGCTTCGGGAGTTTTCCCGAAGCCCTTCAGGTCGTGACTGCCTATTTCGGCAGCCGGGTCTTCAGCGATGTCACGATACGCTTGGCCAGCCCTTCATAATCCTCATCGAAATGATGGCCGCCCTCGATGCCGACCGCCTCCACGCCTTTTGCTTTCAGGCCGGGGCAGGGATCTTCATCCTCTTCCTCCGTTCCATAGATGCATTGCACCAGCTTCGGGTCTATTTTGGCGATGTCGTCGATGGTCTTGCCGCCCTTGCCCTCGCCGGCGACACCCAGCCAGCCTTCGACGGAAATTTCGAAATCCACTTCGGTCGACAGCCCCATAAGGGTTAGCTGTACGACATGAGATTTCGCGCGTTCCGGCAGAAGATTATAGGTGGCGGGAATGATATCGGCACCGAAGGAGTAGCCGATCAGCACCACGTTTCGAACCTTCCATTCCTTGCGGTAGGTGTCGATGATACGTGCGAGATCGCCCGCCACTTCCTGAGGCTGCTTTTCTTTCCAGAAATAACGCAGCGCATCGACGCCGATCACGGGTATGCCCTGTTTTTGCAGCGCGCCGCCCACTTCCTCGTCGAGATCGCGCCAGCCGCCGTCGCCGGAATAGATCACCGCCATGGTGTCCATCACCGGGCTGGTTTCCAGAACCTTGATTGGCAGGCCGAGTGGGCTGTCCGCATCGCCGGCGGCATCAAACTGATCGGACAGGGTCTGGGTCAGAACCTCGTCCGCCTTGTCGGTCACATCCGTCACGTCGATATCGGGATGAAGTTTTACCAGCGCGTTGACGTGGTCGCGGCCCTTCTGGTCCGCATCGGGCGTGAACAACACGCTGACCGGCGCAGGCAGCGGGCCATCGGTCAGACCATAGACCGTCTCGCCATCCACCTTGTCCTTGGTGGCGGGGGTGCAGAGTATCTTCTCAAGCGGCAGACCGGCCTTGGGGTCGACGGCAATGGCTTCCCGGACAGTAGAAACCGGGCTTTGCGCGATCATGGCCAGTGCCAGCGTTCCGCCCTTGCCGATGCCGGTGAGGATAGGTTGGCGATAGCTGCTGGTGCCGGCGGTGCGCTGGATCTGCTGCGACAGCGACTCGATGTCCGAGATCATGTAGATGCAGTCGTCGTCATCGGCCTCAAGCGCCTTCAGATATTCCTTGAAGTCGATGCCGACCACGGCGGCACCTTTTTCCACCAGCGCCTTGGCGCGTTCTTCGTCGGTATTCGTCCATCCGTCCGCGTCGGAAATCAGGAAGACGCTGGCGAGAATATCGCCGTCCGGCACCATGATGTGCTCGGCGGGGATCATGCCGGTCTCATAGGCCGGTTTGTCCTGCGACAAGGCGGCGCTGGAAGCAAACAAGGGGGAAGCGAACAGGGCGGAAGCGGCAAGGACCGTCTTCAACATGCTGTATTTTCTCATTTTCCGATCACTCCTCTGACACCGCCACTGATCAGAACCGTCGCATCCATCAGCGCCAGAGCGGCGTCTGCGCCATTCTGCACGGCAAGGTAACGCGGTTCCCATTTTGGGTGGAACTTCGTCTTGAACGCACGAAGCCCCTTAAAGTTGTAAAAACGTTCGCCATGTTCGAAAAGCGTGCTGCCGATGCGGTCCCAGACGGGCGCCGCATCGCGTTTCGACATGCCGGACATGGGCGCCATGCCGAGATTGAAGCTTTCATATCCCGCCTCGCGCAGATGCTGCATGATGCTGACGAAGAGGAAGTCCATCGAGCCGCGCGGCGCATCCGGTGAAAAGCGCATGAGATCGACAGTGGCTTCCTTTTTCGTATCCGTCACCATCAGATTGGCGAAGGCGGTGATCTTGTCATCCTTGCGCAGCACGGCGACGGGCTGGGACAGAATGTAATCCGGCTCGAAAGCACCGAGTGAAAAGCGCTTTTCCCGCGTATTGTGGTGCGCGAGCCAGCCGTCGGAGACCTGTTTCAGCTCGTCCAGAATATCTGCGACATGCGATCGTTCGACGACCTCGAAGGTCAGCCCGTCGCGCGCGCCGCGGCTCAGCGACTGGCGGAGATTGGCGAGTTTGCCCCCCTTCAGTTCGAACGCCGTAAGGTCCACCAGCGCCAGTTCGCCGAGCTTGAAGGCGCGCAGGCCCGCATCGGCGCAATGGGACAGGAGAAAAGGCGAGATCTGGTAAAAGGCGGCGCGTGCGCCCGCCGCGCGGGCGGCTTCCACGAATTGCCAGACGAGATCGGGGAAATCCTCCTCGTCGCCGACAGGGTCGGCGAAGGCGATCCAGGAGCGGCCCTGAATGCCGTACATGATGAAGGCGTTGCCGCTTTCGGAGAACATCACGTGCTTGTCGCCCATACGCACCAGATTGGCGTCGGCCGAATCCTGCGTCATCACGATGGTGGTGGCATTTGCGACATCGTCGGCCTCGATCGCATCCGGCCGGAAGGCCACCGGCCGCATCAGGCTGAAGATGGCGATGGTGGACGAGGCGAGTACGAGGCCGAGAAGGGCGCGCAATCCGCGTGGGGCTTCCTCGGAGAATTCGAACTGCCACCACAATGTCTGGCTGTAATCCGTATCGCGATAGACGAAAAGCAGGATGGTTGCCGCGCCCGCCACGATGACGGCCATGGCGGCGAGCCAGCTTGGGCCCAGCGCCTGCTTCACCAGCGAAGCATGGCGGTTGAAGCTGCGCATATTGGCGGCAAGGGCTGCGATGAAGATGCCGAGGATTGCGGCTTCGAAAACCGCTATGGCCTTGAGGAGGGAGAGAACCAGCGCCAGCGAGGCGGCGACGAGGGCGATCCACCAGGCGCCGTCCAGCCGCTGCCCGAGGCCGCGCGAGGCGACGACCAGAACGAGGCCGAGAATGCTGGTGAGAAAATGCGCCGCCTCGATGATAGGCAACGGTACGAAATTGGACAGGAAATCCAGATTGCCGTCGGGTGTCGGCGTCACGCTCGAAAAGATCAGCATGGTGCCGAGGATCATCGCGAAGGTCGACAAAAGCGGCGGCGCGAGCCGGACGGCAAGCTGGCTGATATCGGAAACCACCGGCTTTGCCGCGAACTGCTTCATCTCGGAGACGAGCATCACCAGAATGGCGACCACCAGCGGCAGGACGTGATAGATCACGCGGTAAAGGACGAGGCTTCCGAGCAATTGGTCGACGCTGATCGCATTGCCGAGGCCCGCGACCATCACGGTTTCGAAAACGCCGAGACCGGCCGGCACGTGGCTGAGGACGCCGAGGCCGACGGCGGTGGCGTAGATTGCGAAGAATGTCGGCCAGCCGAGATGCGTGTCGGGCAGCAGCACGTAGAGCACGGAGGCGGAAGCGGCGATATCGAAGGCGGAAACCAGGAACTGACGCGAGGATGTGCGGCTGTCGGGAAGGCGAAGTCGCCAGGCGCCGAGCCGGATCGCGCGGCCGTTGCGCCCGACATAGGCGGCGACGACAAGAGCCGCGATAACGGCCAGCGCGGCCGTTCTGAGAACCAGGGCGTCGACGCCAATAATGGCGGCGATACGCGGCGCGACGATCAGGGTGGAGATTGCACTGACCGAAAGCAGGCCAAGCCCGAAGGAAAGTGTGACGAAGGCAATGACGCGGGCGATTTCGCCGGGCGACAGCCCGAGCCGGGAATAGGCGCGAAAGCGGATCGCACCGCCGCTCAACGGCCCGAAACCGGCGGTATTGCCAATGGCGTAGGCAGCGAAGGCCGTTGCCGCCATGGGCGGAAACGGAAGCTTGCGGCCGATAAATTCGATTGCATTGGCGTCGTAGAAGATCAGCGCCAGAAAGCTGAGCGCGGTGAAGACGATGGCGAGCAGAACCGCCGAGGCCGAAGTTTGCATCAGCGCTTCGATGACATCGTCATAGCGGACTTCGGAGGTCAGGTGATATATGGCGAAGGTCATCATCACGAAGACCAGCGTGATGGCGATCGCGGTCAGGTAGGAACGGTTTCTTGCGAAAAAGCTCTCAACCGCAGATTCCGTGACATCGGTTTGTATGATTTCGCTCTTGTCTGCCATTTGATTATCCAGCGCCCGTTTCCCGGTTGGCGAACCACAGGAATGTGTCGCCAATTCGTTTCGGTTTCGGAAATGTGATTAGCAGAAAAGCATGAAGTGTCGATGTGAAGTTTATGCGCGGTTCTTCGCAAAGCCCGCCAAGTCTAAAGGTAAAAATGCAACTGGGGAATGCGGGATTTTCGAGATTGCTCCAAAACGCGCCAAATTGACCGTAACGGTTGCTTGGTGATGGTGTTTGATGCGACTACACGCTCCTTTCAATTGAAGGAGATGCAAATGAACATGCCTACAAGGATCGTACTTTCGCTCGCTATCGCCGTTTTGGCGGGTGGCGGCTACATGGCCTATGACAAGATGCGGGGCGCGGAATGGGTCGTTTCGCCGCAGCAGATCGCTGACGCCAAGGCCAGCGGGCAAGCCGGATATGAATCGCGTCCGGGAACGGTGACGGTTCTGCCGATCCGCAGCGAAACGGCGGATGCGCTGCCGGTCAAGTGGGCGATGATTGCCGTCGTCGGCGGTCTTCTGGCGTTTCGTGCCACGGGCAGAAAAAAAGCGGCAAAGGCCTGAGGCCTGCCGCTTCATGTCTCCGGCGCGGATGCGGCGGGGGAGAAGTTGAAGTCGGGGGCGCTTTATGCGCCCCAGGTCTTCTCCAGCACGCGCACCCAGTTGCCGTGGCAGATCTTGGCGAGCGCTGCGTCGTCATAACCGCCCTTGCGCAGGGCTTCGACCAGCAATTGCAGATCGGCCGCATCCTTCATGGCGGCGGGAATGGTCGTGCCGTCGAAGTCCGAACCGAGCGCCACATGATCGATGCCGATGCGGTTGACGATATAGTCGACATGGCGGACGAGTTCGCCGAGATCGGTCTGCGGGTTCTTCACACCGTCCTGGCGCAGAAACAGAACACCGAAATTGATGCCGGCAAGGCCGCCCGTGTCGCGGATTGCGTCCAGCTGGCGGTCCGTCAGGTTGCGGCTGTGGTTGCACAGCGCATAGGCGTTGGAATGCGACGCCACCAGCGGCGCATCGGAAATCTTCGCGATGTCCCAGAAACCCTGCTCGTTCATGTGCGACAGGTCGACCATGATCTTCAGTTCGTTGCACGTCTTCACCAGCCGCTTGCCGGCATCGGTGAGACCGGGGCCGATATCCGGCGTTGACGGGAAACGGAAGGGGACGCCGTATGCGAAGATGTTCGGGCGGCTCCAGACCGGCCCGAGCGTGCGCAGACCGGCTTCGTGGAGAACGTGCAGCGCATCGAGATCGGCACCGATCGCTTCCGCGCCCTCGATATGGAAGACGGAGGCGAAGGCGCCCTCAGCCATGGCGTTGCGGATATCGGCTGCCGTGCGGCAGACTTTCAGCGCACCGCCGGATTGTTTCTCGGCGCGGAACAGCAGAGTCGCCATGCCGAGCGTCGCCTTCAGCGCGTCCGCCTCTGCCGGTGTCGGGTAGTCGCCGTTTGCGTCCTTTTCCATGCTGGGCGAGGGTACGTAGATGGCGCAGAGACCGCCGGCCAGACCGCCCTTCTTCGCGCGCGGCAGATCGATATGGCCAACCGTGTCGCCCTCGATGAGAAGCGTTTCGGGAGAAGCGTTGCCCGATCGCCATAACCGCAGAAGCACATCGTTGTGGCCGTCGAAGACGGGTACGGTTTTTTCATCGGTCATGGTCATTCACCTTTGGATGTGCGGAGGCGCGCGGGCGCGCGTCCGTCAGACTTTTGAGAATTGGTAGAGGAAAGGTCAAGGCCGGAGCAAATGCAATCCGTGCATAGGCTCTGCCAAATTTGGAATTGGTCGCGCCTCGTTTGCTCGTGGTAATCGCGGGAAAACATAAAAAAAATGACTGGATTGGGGCAAACCCGTTCCATTCCCGAAAAATAAGATCCGAAAGGGGATTTTCGATGATTTCAAGACGCAACCTGCTGATCGCTGGCGCTGCCGTGCCGTTCCTGTCCTATGCGCGCATTCCGGCATTTGCCGCTACGCCGAAGGATATTCTGGTCGTTGCCCAGCAGCTGGACAATATGACGAGCCTTGACCCGCATGAAGGTTTCGAAGCCGTCGGCGGTGAAATCATCTCCAACATGTATCAGAAGCTGGTGCGCGCCAACCGTGAGGATTCCACCAAGGTCGATCCGGTCATCGCGAAATCCTGGGAAGCCGATGCCGAAGGTAAGGTCTTCACCTTCACGATCTCCGACGACGCCACCTTCTCCAGCGGTGCGAAGGTCACGGCGGAAGACGTCGCCTTCTCGCTGCAGCGCGCCATCAAGATGAACAAGAGCCCGGCCTTCATCATCGGCCAGTTCGGCTTCACGCCTGACAATGCCGAAACGACCATCGTCGCCGCCGACGACAAGACGGTGAAGCTGACGACGGCAAAGCCGACCGCCATCTCGTTCCTGCTTTATTGCCTTTCCGCCAATATCGGCGCGATCGTTGAAAAGAAGGCCGTTCTCGCAAATGCCTCGGGCGAAGACCTCGGTAATGGCTGGCTGCAGAAGAACAGCGCCGGTTCCGGCGATTTCATGTTGCAGGCCTGGAAGCCGAGCGAAAGCGTCGCGCTGACCGTCAACCCGAATGGCCCCTATAAGGGCAACATCAAGCGCGTCGTGCTGCGCCACGTCACCGATCCGTCTTCCCAGCTTCTGATGTTGCAGAAGGGCGATATCGACATTGCCCGTGACCTGACTTCGGAACAGCTGCGCACCGTTCAGAACGATGCCAACATCGAGCTGGAGCGCAAGAGCATCGCCTCGCTGGTGCTGATCTCGCTCAATCAGGGCAATGAGAACCTTGCCAAGCCGCAGGTCTGGCAGGCCATCAAATGGGCGCTGGACTATAAGGGCATGCAGGAAAACATCGTGCCGCTGACCCACAAGATCCACCAGAGCTTCGAGCCTGAGGGTTTCCCCGGCGCCGTCAACGACACGCCGTACCAGCGCGATGTCGCAAAGGCCAAGGCCCTGATGGCGGAAGCCGGTCTTGCCGACGGTTTCGAAATCACCATGGACCACTATTCCGCCCAGCCTTACCCTGACCTGGCGCAGGCAATCCAGGCCAACCTTGCCGATATCGGCATCAAGGTGCGTCTGCAATCGGCCGAGAACCGTCAGGTTCTGACCAAGATGCGCGGCCGCGAACACCAGATGGCGCTTTCCGCCTGGGGTACGGATTATTTCGATCCGCATTCCAATGCCGATGTCTTCAACATCAACAAGGACAATGGCGACGATGTGAAGTCCAAGCCGTTCCTGTGGCGTTCGCGTTTCAAGAACGACGATTTCGCCGCCAAGGCGGAAGCGGCCCGCGACGAGCAGGATCCGGCAAAGCGTATCGAGCTTTATGAAGCCCTGCAGCGCGAGCATATGGAAAACAGCCCGTTCGTCTTCATGTTCCAGACGACCAAGACGGCCGCCTTCCGCAAGGGCGTCTCCGGTTTCGAACTCGGCGTTCTCTCCGAGGGCAATTCCTACCACGATGCGAAGAAAGCGTGACATTGAACAAGCGCGTTAAAAGCATATCGTCGACACTGAGCAGCGTCATTCTGACGCTGTTCGGGTTGATGGTCGTCACCTTCCTGATCGGGCGTGTCATGCCCGTCGATCCCGTCATCGCGGCGGTCGGCGATAATGCGCCCGAAGACGTCATCGTGCGGGTGCGGGCCGAAATGGGTCTCGATCAGCCGCTGGTCGTACAGTTCTTCCATTATGTCTCGCAGGTGCTGCACGGTGATTTCGGCAACTCCATCCTGACCCGCAATCCGGTCTGGATCGATATCAAGCGCGTTTTCCCTGCCACCTTCGAGCTTGCCACGGCCGCGCTCATTCTCGCCGCCCTCATCGGCATTCCGCTCGGCGTCTGGGCCGCCGTGAAGCAGGGCAAGGTGACCGATCAGGTCATCCGCGTCGTCTGCCTTGCCGGCCATTCCGTGCCGGTCTTCATGTTGGCGCTGATTTCGCTGCTGGTGTTTTACGCCACGCTCGGCGTCGCACCCGGACCGGGCCGGCAGGACATCATCTATGACGGCATGATCACGCAGGTTACCGGCCTGATGACTGTCGACACGTTGCTCGCCGGTGACTGGGGCGCCTTTTACGATGCGCTTGCCCATATGGTGCAGCCCGTCTGCATCCTTGCCTATTTCAGCATGGCCTATGTCACCCGCATGACGCGCGCCTTCATGATCGATGCGCTGAAGGGCGAATATGTCATTACCGCCCGCGCCAAGGGGCTTTCGGCGATGACCGTCATCTGGGGGCATGCCTTCCCGACGGTCGCCGTGCAGCTCGTCACGGTTATCGCGCTCACCTATGCCGGCCTTCTCGAAGGTGCGGTGGTGACGGAAACCGTCTTCAGCTGGCCGGGCCTTGGCCAATATCTCACCGTCTCGCTCATGAACGCGGACATGAACCCCGTCGTCGGAGCAACCCTGTTGATCGGCCTGATCTATGTCGGCCTCAACCTGCTCGCAGACGTACTTTACCGAGTAATGGATCCCCGCGTTCGATGATGTTAGCTAATTTCAGAAACTGGGCTCTGGATGAGACGCCGCATTCCCGCAGCCAGGCTGCCTGGGGAAACCGGTACCGCATCTGGCTGAACCTCAAGTCCAATCCGCTGGCGGTGGTCGGTCTCACGATCATCATCGTCTTCATCGCGCTGTCGCTGCTGGCGCCGTTCATCGCGCCTTACGATCCCGCCGCGCAGAACCTCGGCAACCGCCTTGCCTTTCCGAGTGCCGAGCACTGGTTCGGCACGGATGAGCTGGGCCGCGACATTCTTTCGCGCATCCTTTACGGCGGCCGCGTCACGCTCGGCATGGTCATCGCCGTTGTTGTTCTGGTCGCACCGATCGGTCTCGCCATCGGCTGCATCGCCGGATATTTCGGCGGTATCGTCGATACCATCCTGATGCGGGTGACGGACGTATTTTTGGCGTTTCCGCGTCTCATTCTGGCGCTGGCCTTCGTCGCGGCGCTGAAGCCGGGCGTCGAAAGTGCCATTCTCGCCATCGCGCTCACCGCATGGCCGCCCTATGCGCGGCTTGCTCGTGCCGAAACCATGACGGTTCGCGGCAGCGATTTCGTCGCTGCCTATCGGCTGACGGGGGCCTCCGCCTGGCGGATCATCGCCCGCCACATCGCGCCGCTTTGCGTGCCGAGCCTTATCGTGCGCATCACGCTCGACATGAGCTCGATCATCATCACGGCAGCCAGCCTCGGCTTCCTCGGCATGGGCGCGCAGCCGCCGTCGCCGGAATGGGGCGCGATGATTGCTACCGCCAAGCGCTTCATCTTCGAACAATGGTGGGTCGCCACCATTCCGGGCATCGCCATCTTCCTCGTTTCGCTCGCCTTCAACTTCCTTGGCGATGGTCTGCGCGACGTGCTCGACCCGAAGGGACATTGAGCCATGCTGGTCGAAATCGAAAATCTGAAGATCGCATTTCAAACCCGTACCAGCCGTTTCGAGGCGGTGCGCGGTGTTTCCATGAAGCTCGGAACCGAAAAGCTCGGCATCGTCGGTGAATCCGGTTCCGGCAAGAGTCTCACGGCCCGCGCGCTGATGAAGCTTCTGCCCTCCAATGCCGATATCAGGGCCGACAAGCTCTCCTTCGACGGTATCGACGTGCTTTCCGCCAGCGAAAAGCAGATGCGCCAGATCCGCGGCAAGCGGGCGGGTTTCATCCTTCAGGACCCGAAATATTCGCTGAACCCGGTCAAGACCATGGGCGCGCAGATTGCGGAAGCCTGGCGCGCCCATAAGGGCGGCGGCAAGCGCGCAGCCATGGAGGCAGCGATTGCGCTGCTCGATCAGGTGAAAATCCGCAATCCGCGCCAGGTCGCTTCGTCCTACGCGCATGAGGTTTCCGGCGGCATGGGCCAGCGCGTGATGATCGCCATGATGCTGGCGCCCGATCCCGAGCTGTTGATCGCTGACGAGCCGACCAGCGCTC
The DNA here is from genome assembly GCF_000949865.1 of Rhizobium nepotum 39/7. Taxonomy (GTDB): domain Bacteria; phylum Pseudomonadota; class Alphaproteobacteria; order Rhizobiales; family Rhizobiaceae; genus Agrobacterium; species Agrobacterium nepotum. The sequence continues at coordinate 60,902 of NZ_JWJH01000019.1, forward strand.
TCGACGCCACGGTGCAGGCGGAAATCCTGCGGCTGATCGAGGAGCTGGTGTCGGAACGCGGCATGGGTCTCATCCTCATCAGCCACGATCTGCCGCTCGTCTCGCATTTTTGCGACCGCGTCGCGGTGATGTATTCCGGCCGGGTGATGGAGGAGCTGAAGGCTTCCGAACTCCTGAAAGCCCAGCATCCTTACACGCAGGGTCTCCTGAACTGCATTCCGTCGCTGACGCATCCGCGCGAGCGTCTTCCCGTCCTCAACCGTGATGCAGCGTGGTCCAGCCAATGATCGACGTCGAAAACCTCCGTATCAAGTTCGGCGACCGTGAAGTGGTGAAGGGTGTGTCCTTTTCGGTGGAAAAGGGCGGCAGCTTTGGCATCGTCGGCGAAAGCGGCTCGGGCAAGTCCACCATTCTGCGCGCCATGGCCGGTCTCAACGAAAGCTGGGAAGGCCGCATCGCCTTTGCCGGCAAGGACGCACCGCTGAAGCGCACGCCTGACTTCTTCCGGCAGGTGCAGATGGTGTTTCAGGACCCTTACGGCTCGCTGCACCCGCGCCAGACCATAGACCGCATTCTCAGCGAATTGCCGCTGGTTCACGGCATGGACAATATCGAAAAACGCATCCAGCAGGCTCTGTCGGATGTGGCCCTGCCGCAGGCGGTGCGCTTCCGCTACCCGCACCAGCTCTCCGGCGGCCAGCGCCAGCGCGTGGCGATTGCGCGTGCGTTGATTGCCGATCCGCAGGTTCTTCTGCTCGATGAACCGACCTCGGCGCTCGATGTTTCGGTGCAGGCGGAAATCCTGAACCTGTTGCAGGATCTGCGTGCTGCCCGCAATCTCACCTATATTCTCGTCAGCCACAATCTGGCGGTCATCGCGCATCTGTGCCCACAGGTGGGCGTGATGCTGAACGGCGACATGGTGGAGCAGCTGAGCGCGGGCGATCTGCGCGAGGGCCGCATCAAACATCCGCATACGGAAGAGTTGCGCAGCCTGAGCATCAAGCTGGAAGAGCCAGCCTGAGTGCTGGCCGCGTAGCCTACGTTGCGCATAGATCGAGCGGGTGTGCTCGCTTCTTCTCCCCGCCGGGGAGAAGGTCGCGGCAGCGGGATGAGGGGGCAAGCTCTCAGTTTACCCTCTGACCTCGCCCCCTCATCCGACCCTTCGGGCCACCTTCTCCCCGGCGGGGAGAAGAAACGAGCCGCGATGCCGAGGCTTCCTGCAAAGACCCACAAAAATACGAGACCGAACAATGTCACAGCAATTCGACTGGAACGCCGCTTCAACGCTCGCCCAAAGCTTCGTCTCGCAATGGGCGGGCAATGAGCCGGGCGGGGCGGTTATCGGTTTCGATCTCAGCGGCATCCGGTTTGCCCATGCGGGCGGCGTTGAAAGTCTTTCGACCTTTGCGCCGTTTACGCCGAAAAGCGTGGTGCGTTATGCCTCCGTCACCAAACATGCCTTTTGCGCCATGGTGCTTGCCCATTCCGATCTGATCGGGCTTGACGATCCGCTTGGCAAGCATTTGGCCGAGCTGCAATCGCCCCTGCGCGACGTCACGGTCGGGCAGGCGTTGGATATGAGCGGCGGCCTTCCGGACACCCGCGAATGCCTCTCCTTACTTGGCCTTTCCGTTTACACCGAAACGAAGGTCGGTCCGCTTCTCGACTATCTGTCGCGGCTGACCCGGCTGAACTTTCCGGCGGGCAGCGAGGTTTCCTATTCGAATACCGGCTATCGTCTGGTGGAGGCGGCGCTGGAGCGCCACGGCTTCCGTTTCGACGATTTCGTGCAGGGGAAAATTGCCGGTCCGTTCGGCGTTTTCCTGAAGGCGCCGGATGTCTGGAACGATCCGGTCGATGGATTGGTGCCCGGCTACTGGAAGGCGGAAAGCAACTGGCAGCTTTCGGCGGCGGGCCTCCATATTTCCGCTTCGGGCAGTCTTGCCGGCAGTGCCGAAGCGCTTACCCGCTGGTTGCAGGGCCTGATGCGTGGGGAAGGCAACTTCGCGGGCGTTCTGGGCGGAATTTCCGCCGAGCGCACCCTGGCGGATGGCCGGATGAGCGAATATGGCCTTGGCCTGCGCTGGTCGCACCTTGGCGACAGGCGTTTCGTCGGCCACGGCGGCTCACATCCGGGATACAAGACGTACTTCCTGCTCGATCCCGAAAACGGCACGGGTTTCGTCGTGGTGTCGAACCGCGAGGATACCAACGGCTTCAAGATCGCGCTGGAAAGCATGGCCGCCCTGACCCGTCTGCCTTTGCCCAAACCCGCCGCCAGCCTGCCGGAAGGTCTCTATGTCACCGAAAGCGGACCGTGGTGGCTGGAGATCAAGGGCAGCACATCCACCTTCATCGATGGCGACGACACGCTTTATGAAGATGCCGACGGCTGGGTGTCATCACGCTCCGCGTCTTCGCCAATGCGTCTCAGGCTCGAAGGCGATGCGATTGTCGGCGAGGCAGGCCACGCCGCCCGCCGGTTCCTGCCGGTTGGGGAGCATGTCGTGCCGGACCAGCTTTCCGGGTCGTGGCGCTCGGATGAGGGGGCGGAATTTACGATTTCCGGTTCGTCGCTGACGATGGGCATCGGCCCCACGCGCCGCTCCATGCCGCTGACGGCGCTTGGCAATGGCCGTTTCCTGTTCACGCTCTCGGATGGGCCGTGGACAAAACGCATCTGCCTCAATCAATTGAGCGACAGCCGGATAGAGCTTGTGGCGAGCCGGGCGCGGATGATCGAATATTCCAGAAGCCGTTAAGAGGGTTTCAATCAGCTCCTATTGCTCCTAATAAAGGCCCATGTTCCAGCTGAAGGCCGGTTCAATATCTTTGTGGGGAGAGCAGGCCCTTGGAAGTCAAATGGCTCGAGGATTTTCTGGCGCTGGCCGGAACGCTCAATTTCTCGAAGGCGGCGGAAGAGCGGCACGTCACGCAATCCGCCTTCAGCCGAAGGATCAAGCAGCTGGAGGCCTGGGTGGGCGCCACGCTGGTTGACCGCGCTTCCTATCCTTCCCGGCTGACTGAGGCGGGCGTCAAGTTCGTTCCGGTGGCGCAGGAAACGCTGAAACAGCTTTACCATGCCCGGCGCACATTGTTGCAGGAAGACGGCGCGGATGCGAAAACGGTGCGGTTGACTGCGTTGCACACGCTGTCCTTCACCTTCTTTCCGGACTGGCTGAAACGGGTAAACGAGACGGCGGGGCCGCTGTTTTCCGTGTTGCGGCCCGATTCCGGCAGCATGGAGGAAAACCTCAATTCGCTGGTGGACGGGCAGAGCGATTTCCTTCTGACCTATGCCCACCCCGAAGTGCCGATGCTGCTCGATGCGCAGACTTTCGAGTTCCGCGTGCTCGGCGCGGAAAACATCATCCCCGTCTCGGCACCCGCTGAGAATGGCGCACCTTTGCACAGCCTGACGGAAAACGCGAAAAAGCCCTTCGCCTGTCTGGATTACGAAAAATCCTCGTTCTTCGGGCCGTTGCTGCGCGATCTCCTGAGCGCGCGCCTGCCGAAATTCGAGCGGGTGCATGAAGGCAGCATGTCGGTGGGGCTGAAAGCCATGGCAATGGCGGGCTGGGGTGTCGCCTGGGTGCCGGAAAGCCTGATGCGGCACGAGCTGGATAGCGGCGCTTTGGTGCGCGCCGCCGATCACAGTTTCGATATTGCCGTCGATATCCGGCTTTATCGTTCGAAGGAGAACCGCCGTCCCGTTGTCGAGCGCATATGGGCGGTTCTCGAAGATTGAAGCAGGCTTAGATCGCCGTGCGGTGGGCGTTTTCGAGATAAAGCGCACGCAGGCGGCTTACCATCGGGCCGGGCTTGCCATTGCCCACCGGCTTGCCGTCGATCTTCGTGACGGAAACCACGAAGTTGGAGGCGCTGGTCAGGCAGGCCTCATCGGCATTCAGCGCCTCTTCCAGCGTGAAAGGCCGTTCTTCCAGCGTGAAACCGGCTTCCTTGGCCAGTTGCAGGGCGGCGAGGCGGGTGCAACCGGGCAGGGTCTTGTTGCTGTTGCCGCGGGTGATGATCTTCCTGTCGCCGGTGATGATATAGGCGGTGGAGGACGCGCCTTCGGTGACGAAACCATCCTCGATCATCCACGCCTCGTCGCAGCCTTCGGCCTTGGCGATGCGTTTTGCCATCACTTGTGGCAGGAGACAGACGGTCTTGATGTCGCGGCGCGCCCAACGCTGGTCGGGAACGGATTTCACGGCCACGCCAACCTCCTCGACAGGGGTGCCGATCAGCTTCTTGGCCTGGGTGAACATCACCAGCGTCGGCTTCAAATCGGCGGAGAACAGGAAGTTGCGGTCTTCCGCGCCACGCGTCAGCTGCAGGTAGATCATGCCTTCGACGAGGTTGTTGTCAGCGATCAGGCGGCGTTCGGCCTCGACGATTTCCTTCGTCGTGACCGGCAGCGGCACGTCGATTTCGCGGGCGCTGCGTTCCAGCCGCGCCATGTGCAGGTCGCTGTCGATCAGCTTGCCTTCCAGAACGGAGGTGACTTCATAAATGCCGTCGCCGAACAGGAAGCCGCGGTCGAAGATGGAAAGGCGGGCTTCCGCCTCGGGCAGGAATTCGCCGTTGAGATAAACGATGCGACCGGGTTGGCTAGTCATGAAAACTCCGTCTGGAAAGTCAGGCTGAAAGAAGGGTTTTAATTGTGTCGATGGAAATGGCCTCGATCATGGAGACCTTGGCGGCTGTGGCATTGAAGCCGGTTGTCGTCGTTGCCGCGCAGAGCGAATTGAGGATCGCCTCTTCGGTCGCCTCTATCGCGGCCTCGAACAGCGGCGAAATCGCATCGTTGGAGAGGTCGGGAAAATCGGTCACGGCCTTGCGGCGCGTGGGTGTTTTGCGAAGCCGTTCATTGGTCGAAAATGCCAACGCATAATCGCCGGAACCATTGCTGAGTGCCGCACCGGTGCGTGAGAGGCCACCGAAGCTTCTGGCCGCCAGACGTTTCAGATTGCGCGACGACAGCGGCGCGTCGGTCGCGAGGATGATGACGATCGAGCCGTCCTTATCCTTGTGCTCCGGGTTTACATAAGGCTTGCCGCAGACGAGGAGGTGGCCGCCGTAATTGGACTGCACCAGAACGCCAAGCGTATAGGTTTCTCCGGCAATTGGGACGACGCGCGATGCGGTTCCGATGCCGCCCTTCATGCCGAAGGCCACGGTGCCGGTTCCGGCACCAACGCCACCCTCGGCCACCGGGCCTGTGGTTGCGTTTTTCAGCGCGGCGGAGATTTCATCGACAGTGGGGCGCCCGGCGCGGATATCATTGAGGCGGGAATCGTTGGTTTCTCCGACGACCGCGTTGATGGAGGTGACTTTTTCATTGCCCGACTGCGACAGCGTATGGCGGTTGATCGCCTCGATTGCCCTGCCGGTCGCGAGCGTATTGGTGAGGATAACAGGTGTTTCGAGTTCGCCCAGTTCTTCGATCTGGGTTGAGCCGGCAAATTTACCGAAGCCGTTATAAACCGCAAACCCCGCAGGCACCTTGTCCTGAAAGATATTGCCGCCATGCGGGAGGATCGCCGTCGCGCCGGTGCGGATCGTATCGCCTTCAATCACCGTGAAGTGGCCGACGCGCACGCCTTCGACATCGGTAATGGCGTTGAGCGGGCCGGTCTCGAAATGGCCGGGGGGCAAGCCGATATCGCGCAGTCGCGGGCGGGTTGTCTCATGCATCGGGTCGGTCACTTTTGCGGAATTCGGGCTGATATCAGGGGCGAGCGCGGCTTGCGAAAAGCTTTGCCTATCCGAACGTTAGCCTAGTTCGCCGCGAAACGGCATCGCAAAAATGGAATAGTTTTATGCGGACAATGTATGTGCTCAGGAGGCGCGAAGCGCCGGTCTGTCCCGGTCTTCCAGCCATTGCCGCATGGCCTCTTCGGCCTCGCTTCTCAAAGGCGCGCCGATGCGGCCGCCGAAGACGGTGCATTTGAGTGCAGCAGCAACCGAGGAGAGCCGGATGGCCGCGCGACTTTCCATGCCTTCGGCGATCGCAAGCGCGAAGGTGCCGTGGAAGATATCGCCCGCCGCCAGCGTATCCACCGCCTCGACCTGCATTGTTTCCTGAAAATGGACAGTCGGGTCGCCCGCCTCCGTCCAGTAGCAACCCGCCGGTCCGGCGGTGACGGCGATGAAGGTCTGCGGATAGCGGGCATGCAGCACCGGCAGCATGTCCTTTACCGTCTCAAGTCCCGTTAGCCGGGCGGCGGCCGGTTCGGAAAAGACGATGTGAGTTGCGGCGGGCGCGAGCTTTTCAAGGGTTTCGACGGGCGCAACGTCTCCATCGAGAATAGCTGGTTTGCCAAGTGAGCGAGCCACATCAAGAACATCGAGCGCCAGTTCCGGCCAGCGCACATCCACCAGAACGACGTCGAAAGGGGCAAGGTCGGCTGGCGTGCAGGAGCGCTTCTTCTCATGCAGCCTGTGATCATAGAAAGGTATGATCAGCCGTTCGCCGCGATCATCGATAATGATCGTGGACAGTGCGGAGCGCGCGCCGGGGGCTACCATCATGCCGGCAACGTCGATGCCGCTTTCGGCGAGATCGCGCAGGATACGGGTGCCGGTCTCGTCGTCGCCCACCGCACCCCAAAGGCTGGCGCGGCCACCCATGCGATGCACCGCATAGGCTGCGCTGGACGCCATGCCTTCGGCGATCTGCAACATCTCGTAAGGCAGGACCTTGCCTTCGCCCTTTGGCATTTCATGCACACGAAACAGGGTGTCGAGCACAGCCGCGCCCACGCACAGCACGTGCTTGCGGCTCTCGCATTCGCTATCCATGTCCGTCACCCTTCTTCATGCTCTTACTGGAAATGCATCTCAGATACGCTTGCCGCTTTCCTTGTCGAAGAGGTGCACCATTTCCGGGGCGATGGCGATATGGATCGTATCGCCGAACCGGACATCCAGTCGCTCGCGAAACAGGCAGGCGATCTCGTCGCCCTTGCAGTTCAGCTTGGCGTAGATTTCCGAGCCGGTTCCTTCGACCAGTTCGACCCGGCCTTCGATACCACCGCTTGCCGCGCGGATATGTTCCGGGCGTACGCCGTAAACGAGGTCACGGCCGCCCAGTGCGGAAAGATCGGTATTGGCGGGCAGGGGAAGGCTGAGGCCCTTCACGGTGCGGAACACGCCTTCTTCGACGCGTCCGCGAATGAAGTTCATGGCGGGCGAACCAATGAAACCGGCGACGAAGAGGTTGGCGGGGCGGTCGTAAAGTTCGAGCGGCGCGCCGATCTGCTCGATCACGCCGTCATGCAGCACCACGATCTTGTCGGCCATGGTCATGGCTTCCACCTGGTCGTGAGTGACGTAGATGGTGGTGGTGCCGATGCGCTGATGCATGGCCTTGATCTCGCCGCGCATCTGCACACGCAGCTTGGCGTCGAGATTGGAAAGGGGCTCATCGAACAGGAAGACCTGCGGATCGCGCACCAGTGCGCGGCCCATGGCGACACGCTGGCGCTGACCGCCGGAAAGCTGGCGCGGATAACGGTCGAGCAGCTTGTCGAGACCCAGAATGGCGGCGGCCTTGTCGACCTTGGCCTTGGTTTCGTCCGCGCTCACCTTCTTCAGCTTCAGCGCGAAGCCCATATTGTCCTTCACCGTCATGTGCGGATAAAGGGCGTAGTTCTGGAAGACCATGGCGATATCGCGGTCGCGGGCGGGCAGGTTGCTGACCTCGCGTGCGCCGATGTGGATTTCGCCGTCGCTGACTTCCTCAAGCCCCGCAATCATGCGCAGCAGGGTGGATTTGCCGCAGCCGGACGGGCCGACCAGCACGACGAACTCGCCATCCTTGATATCGATATCGATGCCGTGGATGATGTTGACTGCGCCGAAGCGCTTCTGGACGTTTAGAATATTGACCGGTGCCATGTTTTTGGTTCCCGTTATAATTTGAGAGATCAGCCGCCCTTGACGGCGCCAGCGGTCAGGCCCGCCACGATCTGTTTCTGTGCGAACATGGTGAGCAGCAGCACCGGCAGCGTCACGATCAGCGCGGCTGCGGCAAGCGGTCCCCAGCTGACCTGTTCGAAGGAGAGCATGTTGTAGACCGCAACCGGCAGGGTGCGCGTTTCACGGCTGGCCAGCACGATGCCGAACACGAAGTTGTTCCACGAGAAGATCACCGCCAGAATGAAGGAGACGACGATGCCGGGCTTGGCAATCGGCAGCGCCACCAGCCGGAACACCTGCCAGGAGGATGCGCCATCGATGCTTGCTGCCTCTTCCAGCTCCTTCGGCGTGGTCTCGAAATAACCAATCATGATCCAGACCACGATCGGAACCGTCACCACCAGATGGATGATGATCTGCGGCCAGAGCGTGCCGAGCAGGTTCAGCCATTGGAACAGCAGGAACAGCGGGATGAGGAAGGAGAGGCCGGGTGTCATGCGGGCGATCATGATGACGACTGCCGACTTTTCCGCCTTCAGCCGGGCGATGCCGTAACCGGCGGGCACGCCGATCACCAGCGCCAGAATGGTGGCCGCGCCGGTGACGAGCACCGAATTCCAGAAATAGAGGAAGAAATTGTTTTCCTCGAACACCTTCACATAATTCGACCAGGCGAAACGTTCGGGGATGAGGATCGGCGGATAGGCGCCGTTGTCGATTTCGTATTTCAGCGACAGCGAAATCATCCAGATGAAGAACAGGATAACAGGCGAAATCATCACCAGAGCCACGAAGAACAGGCCGATGCGGTCGAGGTTTTTACGTTTGAGCAATTGGCGAGCCATCAGCGATCCTCCATCTCGTTCCACTGCGCGCGCTGGCGCACCATCAAAAGCACAAAGGACAGCGCCACGATGATGATGAAGAAGACGACGGCCATGGCTGAGCCGTAACCGATGTCGTAATAGGAAAACGCCGTATTGTAGAGGTAGATGTTGATCGTTTCCGAGGCCGTGCCGGGTCCGCCTTGAGTCATCGCATAGATGATGTCGAAGCTTTTGACGGCATCGATGGAGCGGATGATGACGGCGATCATCAGGAACGGCGCGATCATCGGCATGGTGAGGTAACGAAACTTCTGCCAGGCGTTGGCGCCGTCGATTTCGGCGCTCTCATAAGGTTCGCGGGGTACTGCGGCGAGACCGCCGAGCACGATCAGCATGACGAGCGGCGTCCATTGCCAGGTCTCCACCAGCACCAGCGAGGGAATGACGGTGGACTGGTTGTAGATCCATTCCAGCGGGCCGATGCCGATCAAGGACAGGAGATAGTTCAGGACGCCGAGCTGCGGATGGAACATCATGGTCCAGACGAGGGCGATGGCGACCGGGGTCGCCATCATCGGCATCACGAAGACGCCGCGCAAAAAGCCACGCAGCGGAAACTGCGCATCGAAAACCAGCGCCGCCAATGTTCCGAGGAACAGCGGGGCGACGACCGACAGCACGGTATAGATCAGCGTGTGCCAGAGCGACTCCCAGAACCTCATGTCGCTTGCGAGCCTTATATAGTTATCGAAACCGATAAAGCTCTGCTCCTGTCCGAGCGTCCAGCGATGCACGCTCATCCACAGGGTGAATACCCATGGAAAAACGATAACCGCCGAAATGACGACAAGTGCCGGGATGACGAAGGGCCAGTAGTTGGGAGCAAGCCTTGCCGGCCTGCTCCCTTCTCTACGACTGACGCCTGTTTTGGTGTTTTCGATGCTCACGGAGGCCATTATCCCTCGCTACGCGCCAGAACGGGTGCGAACTGTTCCGTCGCCTTTTTAAGTTCCGCCGCCGGGTCCGCCCCGCCGATCATGTTGGTGAGGCCGACGCCGTAGATGTCGCGGAATTCCGTGACCGGGATGATGACGGGGAGGGCAAGCTGCGAGACCTTGCCCGAACCGACAACAGCATCCAGCCATGCGGCCGGCATCTTCACGCCTTCACGCACCTTCTGGTCTTCGAGGATGGACTGGCGGAACGGAACGCCTGCACCCGCCTGCAAGAGGCGCGCGCCCATGTCGTGCGAGATCGCCCATTGGCAGAAGAGGTAGGCTGCTTCCTTCTTGCTGCTGGCTTCGACGACGCCAAGACCATCGCCGAAGGTGCCTGCGGCCTGTGCTGCCGGACCCTTTGGCATGACGCCGTAACCGACCTTGCCGACCACGCGGGATTTTTCCGGGTTCTCGATCGGCGGAGCGAAACCGACGCCATCGAACCACATGCCGATCTTGCCCTGCAGGAAGGCAGACTGTGCTTCCGCCCAGTTGAAGCCGGAGACGCCGGGAGGCGCGGCTTTGGTCATCAGGCGCTGATAGAGTTTCGCGGCCTCGACCGCTTCCTTGGACTCGCTGTCGATCTTTCCGTCCGGGCCGATCGGCTTTGCGCCGTAACCCAGCATCAGCGATGTCCAGACCGGAGTATTGGCGTTTTTCAGGCCGCGTGCGACGAAACCGTAGGTGTTGGTGGAGGGGTCGGTGATCTTCTCCGCCGCCGTCGCCAGTTCCTCGAAGGTCTCAGGGTATTTCAGGCCTTTCGCCTCGAAGAGTTCCTTGTTCCAGTAGACGATCCAGTAATCCACCGAGAAGGGCAGCGAGCGCAGCACGCCGTCGCTATCCTTGGCAAACAGCATGCCGGCCTCGGCAAAGTCCTTCTCGATGAGGGACGGATCGGTCAGCGACGGATCCTTCAGGAAGCCGCTGATATCGGCCAGCCACTTGCCCTTTTCGAACTGGCGTTTCTGAACATGGTAGCTCAGATGCACCACATCGAAGCTCGGCTTGCCGGAGGACAGCTCGATCACCACCTTCTGGCGCTGCTGCTGCTCAGGCGTTGCTTCGGCATTGACCTTGATGCCGGTCAGTTCTTCGAATTCGCTGAGATATTTGATCAGCGTTTCGCTGCGCGGGCTTTTGACCAGATTGACTTCAAGCGTGGTGCCGGCGTGTTTCTTCCAGTTCACCGCCGCCGCTGCCGGGCGAATGCCGAGCGCCGCGCTGCCACCGATCGCTGCCGTGCCTGCCAGAAAGGCGCGACGTGTGGGGTTGAGCAATGAATGCTTCATGTCAGTTCTCCTCCAGTTAGCCGGAAATCTCCTCACCCCGGCTTGTTGCTTATTTTCACGCAATTCCGACGCAGGACCCTCTGCGTCCTGCCGGAATTGCCCTATACCGCCAGCGCCCTGTCCCTCGCGTTGCGGATGTGAGCGGTCAGCCGCTCCACGGCGTCTTCGACGGATCGCCTCTCGATGGCTTCGAGAATGGCGAGATGTTCCTTCATCACCGATTTGACGTGACCGGCGATGCGAAAGCGCTCCTGATTGATGAGGCGCATCTTGATGGAATTGACCCTGTAGGCGTTCGAGATGATCGAATTGCCGAGACTATCGATGAAGGCGTCGTGCATGCCCCAGTCCACCTGCTGTGCGTGCTGGTCCAGTTCCGGCGATTCACCGCCGTTTTCAGCCGCTTCGGCAATATCGCGGTGCTGCTTCAACAGCCTGGCGATGGTCTCGTCCGAGGCTGAACGGGTAAAGAGCGCCACGGCCTCCTTTTCGAGAAAGATACGGAACTGGAACGCCTCGCGGATGAGGTTGATGTCGATATGGGCGACCTGCAATCCCCGCTGCGGCACGGTCTTGATAAGACCTTCCGCCTCCAGCCTCGGAATTGCCTCCCGGATCGCGCCCAGCGGCAGACCCGTCAATTCCACGAGGCGGCGTTGCGAGATGAATTGCCCCGGGCGAACGTCGCGCGAGAGAAGGTGGTGCGTAAAGCTTTCATACGCCCGTTCCCGCAATGTCTGTTCGCCGGTATCGTCCATGCTCAACCTTTCAAGGTCTGTTCAGGCGGCCTGTTTACGAAACAGCGCGTCGAATGCGCCTTCGATCCGCCGCCGGTCTTCGGCTGAAATGGCGACGAGCGGCGCGCGCACGTCGGACCAGATATTTTCCCCTGTCGTGTGTGATACCAGCACCTTAACGGCGGGCGTAACCGGAAATTTCAGAAGTTCCACAACAAGATCGACGATGCGGCTGTCGTCCTTGCCGTCAACGGCCATGGCGCGGACTTCCTGCGTCAGGAAATTGGCCACGCCGGAGATGGCGCCCTGGCCGCCGAGGCGAACGCCCTTGGCCAGATCGCGCTCATCGCCGATCAGGATGACGAGATCACCGTGTTCTTTCAGCAGGCGCTCGGTATGGCCCCAATTGCCGGAGGAGTCCTTCACTCCGGTGACGATGCCCGGAAACGCTTGTCTCAGCCGTCCCACCAGCTCGACCGACAGCGTCACCATGGTCACGGAAGGGATGTTGTAGACGAGGACGTCACGCGCGCCCTTGCCGATCTTTTCGAAAACGGCCGAGAACCAGGCAAACAGGCCGTCGTCGCTGACATTCTTGAAATAGGAGGGCGGGGCGAGCAGAATATTGCGGGCGCCTGCGCTCAACGCCTCAGCCGATTGGTCGGCCGCGTCCTCGATGGAATCCACGAGAACGCCGGTGACCAGACGGGATGGCTCAATGCCTGCCTCGATGAAGCGGGAGAGAATGACCTGCCGTTCGCGGCTGCCGACGGAGCATCCTTCGCCGGTGGTGCCGAAGAGTGTCACGCTGTCGCAGCCATTTTTAAGGCAACGGCGGGCATGTGCGATCATGGCATCGATATCGACGGTTCCGTCAGTTTTGAAAGGGGTCGTCAGGGCTGCCGAAAGGCCGAATTTCTGGGTCAATTAAGATGCTCCTCCAAGGTGACTGCAGATTGATAGCGCGCTGACATGTTAGTTGTAAAGAGGTAATTGCAAGATGATTGTGCAGGAGGTGGGAATGGGGGAGAATTGGTTCCGGAGGCCGCTTGAGGAGCTGCGTTGGGTCGGGTGGAGCATTGAGTGTTTGCGGCGGTTTACATGGATGCCATTTTTCCTTGGCGTACCGGAAAAATCCGAAAATAAAATTTGACTATTTTAGTAAAGATTTTTATCAGGCAATCTGATTGTGGGATAAAGGGAAGTGTCATGACCGTTGTGGAGCCGTCAGCGCCTGTGGAAGAGATCGAGCAGAGCCGAGTGAAGCGCCTGAGGGCTGCGACGCGCGGCGCGCATGGCGATCTCGATACTTTCATCATGGCCGCCAAGCCGTTCGAGAGCCGGGAGAACTTCGGCAAGTTCGTGGAAACGCAATATCTTTTCCATCGCGACCTCGATGTCTTCTTCTCCAATGCAACGCTCGATAGCTTGCTGCCCGATCTCAAGGGTCGTCGGCGTCTCTCCATGATCGAGCAGGACCTTGCCGATCTCGGTCACGCTATTCCCGAAGCGGAAGCACCGCGCTTTACCAGTGAAACGCCGTTCGATCTGCCTGAGGCCATGGGCTGGCTCTACGTGGTTGAAGGCTCCAACCTCGGTGCTGCCTTCCTTCTGAAAGATGCGGCCAAACTTGGCCTGACAGAAGAATTCGGTGCGCGCCATCTGGCCGGCGCTCCGGAAGGGCGTGGTCTGCACTGGCGCACCTTCACGGCCGCACTCGATGAAATCGCGCTCACGGTCGAAGAGGAAGAACGGGTTGTCGCCGGCGCTGAGGCTGCCTTCCGGGCCGTGCATGCTTACGCGCAGCAACGCCTCGTCTGAGGTTTTGGCATAGCTTTGCGATGGTTTCCTCATAACGCAGAAATGCCTCGTTGCGCGTGCGTGTTTGACTGAGTCGTAGCATCCTCACGCCGTCACCCCGGACCCGATCCGGGGTCTAGTGCGATCAAGTCCTTGATCGCGTGAGACTCTATTCACGGCGCAGACGCGCCGTGGCTGGATGCCGGATCTAGTCCGGCATGACGGAGGAGAGGTTTTCGGATGTCGTGCGACGCTCTACAGCCGTTGTGAGAGCCGCTCATTTGCCGCACGTTGCGTTCAATATTTGCCGAATAAACAGGCATATATTTTTACCAAATGATAAAATTTTTATCTTTTGGTAAAAAGAAATCCTGGCTCCAAAAAATTATCCATTTGATAAAATTATTTTTTTTCGTCTGGCACGGAACCTGCTACTCTTTCTTCAAATCAGGAAAACGCCTGATGCCAAAAAAGGGAACAGCAAGATGGAAGTTGGTGTTTTTATACCGATCGGGAACAATGGCTGGCTCATTTCCGAGAATGCGCCGCAATACAAGCCAAGCTTCGACCTGAACAAGGAAATCACGCTGAAGGCGGAGAAATACGGTTTCGACTTCGCGCTGTCGATGATCAAGCTGCGCGGCTTCGGCGGCAAGACCGAGTTCTGGGATTATAATCTGGAATCCTTCACACTGATGGCGGGCCTTGCGGCCGTCACCTCCAAGATCAAGCTGTTCGGCACCGCCGCCACGCTGGTCATGCCGCCGGCCATCGTTGCGCGCATGGCGACGACGATCGATTCCATTTCCGGCGGACGTTTCGGCATCAACCTGATTACCGGCTGGCAGCGTCCCGAATATAGCCAGATGGGGCTTTGGCCGGGCGACGATTATTTCGGTGATCGCTACGAATATCTCGGCGAATATACCTCCGTTCTGAAAGAGCTGCTGACGGAAGGGCAGTCGGACTTCAAGGGCAAGTTCTTCCAGATGGATGATTGCCGCATGAAGCCGGTGCCGCAGGGTGACGTGAAGCTCATCTGCGCCGGTTCCTCCAATTCCGGCATGGCGTTTTCGGCCAAGTTCGCCGATTACAGCTTCTGCTTCGGCGTCGGCGTCAACACGCCCAAGGCCTTCGCGCCCACCAATGAGCGGCTTCTGGCGGCGACGGAAAAGTCCGGCCGCGAGGTTAAATCCGTGGTGCTGACCATGATCCTTGCGGAAGAAAAATCCGAGGATGCCTGGGCGAAGTGGGAGCATTACAAGGCGGGCGCGGATGAGGAGGCGATCAAGTGGCTCGGCCTGCAGAGTTCTGTCGACACCAAATCCGGCTCCGACACCAATGTCCGGCACATGTCCAACCCTGTCTCGGCGGTCAACATCAACATGGGAACGCTGATCGGCTCCTATGAGGAGGTGGCGGCGATGCTGGATGAAATGAGCGAAGTGCCGGGAACGGGCGGCGTGATGCTGACCTTCGACGATTTCCTCGAAGGCGTCGAAAAATTCGGCAAATATGTGCAGCCGCTGATGAAGAGCCGCCAGCATGTTCTGGCCGAGCTGGAGGCAGCGGAATGAGTGAAGCCGTCGTGGCGGGATATAAGGGGCCGGAAAGCCGTTCGGAAAGCGTGACGCTTCCCGCAAGGCCGGAGCCGATTACCCTCAAGCCCAGCGAGACCGCCGTTGTCGTGGTCGATATGCAGAACGCCTATTCGACCGAGGGCGGATATGTCGATCTTGCCGGGTTCGATATTTCCGGGGCCAAGGGCACTATCGCCAATATCAAGAAGACGCTGGATGCGGCGCGGGCGGCAGGTGTTCAGGTCATCTATTTCCAGAATGGCTGGGACAAGGACTATGTCGAGGCGGGCGGGCCGGGTTCGCCCAACTGGCACAAGTCCAACGCGCTGAAGACAATGCGCAAAAGGCCGGAGCTACAGGGTCAGCTGCTGGCCAAGGGCACCTGGGACTATGCCATCGTCGACGAGTTGCAGCCGCAGCCCGGCGATATTCTGGTGCCGAAGACGCGTTACAGCGGTTTCTTCAACACCAATATGGACAGCGTCCTGCGCGCCCGTGGCATCCGCAATCTGGTGTTCGTCGGCATCGCCACCAATGTCTGTGTGGAAAGCTCGCTGCGCGATGCCTTCCATCTCGAATATTTCGGGGTGATGCTGGAGGATGCCACGCATCATCTGGGTCCAGACTTTATTCAGCAGGCGACGGTCTACAATGTCGAGAAATTTTTCGGCTGGGTTGCCACCGTCAATGATTTCTGCGGTGTGATTTCGCAGGCCGCACCCGTTGCCGATTGATTGAGAACCACAAAGAGGAGAACGAAATGCCGAAAAAGATCATCGTGCCCGCTGGTACCAGCAAGCCCATCGCTCCCTTTTCGCCGGGAACCCTTGCCGATGGCGTGGTTTATGTTTCCGGCACGCTGCCCTTCGACAAGGACAATAATGTCGTGCATGTGGGCGATGCCAGCGCCCAGACCCGCCATGTTCTGGAAACCATCAAGTCTGTCATCGAAACTGCCGGTGGCACGATGGAGGATGTGACGATGAACCACATCTTCATCACCGACTGGGCGAATTATCAGGCGGTCAATACGGTCTATGCGGAGTATTTCCCCGGTGACAAGCCGGCGCGTTATTGCATCCAGTGCGGCCTCGTAAAGCCTGATGCACTGGTGGAAATCGCCACCGTCGCCCATATCGGCAAATAGGGGCGAAACGGCAAGATGATGCATTTCGAGGTTCATGGCCGGGCAGATCCCGAGGCGCCCACCATCCTGCTCTCATCGGGACTGGGCGGATCGGGTGCCTATTGGACGCCGCAGATCGCGGCTCTCTCCGATCATTTCCGGATCGTCACCTACGACCATCGCGGAACCGGCCGGACGGGCGGCGAGGTGCCGGCGGATGGCGGCATATCGGCCATGGCGGACGATGTTCTGGAGATCGTCTCGGCGCTGAACCTCGAAAAGTTCCACTTCATGGGCCATGCGCTCGGCGGTCTGATCGGTCTCGATATCGCGCTTCGCCAGCCCGGCGTCATCGACAGGCTGGTTCTTATCAACGCCTGGAGCAAGGCCGATCCGCATTCCGGGCGCTGCTTTGACGTGCGGATCGAGCTTCTGGAGAAATCCGGTGTTGAGGCTTTCGTGAAAGCCCAGCCGCTGTTTCTTTATCCGGCGGCATGGATGTCGGAAAATCAGGACCGCCTGGCGCACGATGATGCGCACGGTGTCGCGCATTTTCAGGGCAAGACGAACGTGCTTCGGCGCATCGCAGCACTCCGGGCCTTCGATGTCGATAGTCGTCTGGGCGAGATCGACAATCCGGTGCTGGTGGTGGCAACCAAGGACGATCTTCTGGTGCCCTATACCCGGTCGCAGCGTCTTGCGGAGGGTTTGCCGCAAAGCGAGCTTTGCCTTGTCGATTTCGGTGCGCATGCGGTCAATATCACCGAGACTGACCTTTTCAACGCGCGGCTTTTGCAGTTTCTGCTACCGGCAACACAAACATTCTGACGGGATTTGAGAGTAAGATGACGAGAGCACTGGACGACGCTGCCCCCCTGGACACTAAGGCACTGGCAACGCTTTTCACCGAGGCCCGCACCCATAATGGCTGGACGGACAAGCCGGTCGGCGACGAGACGCTGACAGCGCTTTACGACCTGACGAAGATGGGGCCGACCTCGGCCAATTGCTCGCCGGCGCGTTTCGTGTTCGTGCGCAGCCCGGAAGCCAAGGAAAAATTGAGGCCAGCGCTTTCTTCCGGCAATCTCGAAAAGACCATGGCGGCACCCGTCACTGTCATCGCCGCCATCGACAGCGAATTTTATGAAAAGCTGCCGGCCCTGTTTCCCCATGCGGATGCGCGTTCGTGGTTCACGTCCAGCCCCGCCGTGGCCGAGGAAACGGCCTTCCGCAATGCCACCTTGCAGGCGGGTTATCTGATCCTTGCGGCCCGTGCGCTTGGGCTGGATACCGGGGCCATGTCCGGTTTCGACAAGGGCAAGGTGGATGCGGCGTTTTTTGCGGGTACGACGTGGAAATCCAACTTCCTGATCAATCTCGGTTACGGCGATCCGTCGAAGCTTTTCGGCCGCCTGCCGCGCCTCACATTCGAAGACGCCTGTGTTCTGGCTTGAGGGCCTGTTAAGGAAGGATGGTTTAGATGCAGATGATGTCTCTAAAAAAGGAAGCGGAAATGGAGACGAAGACTGCTGAGCAGCGCAGCCTCGACTATAGAAACGCCATGGCGCGGCTGGGTGCTGCGGTCAACATCGTCACCACGGACGGTGTGGCCGGCAGGGCGGGGTTTGCAGCGACGGCGGTTTGCAGCGTTTCCGATAATCCGCCCACCTTGCTCGTCTGCCTCAATCGCAATTCTTCCGCCTACAAGGTGGTGAAGGAAAACGGTGTCATCTGCGTCAACACGCTTGCGTCGAAACATGAGGTGCTGAGCACCCTGTTCGGCGGCAAAACACCGGCGGAGGAACGTTTCGCTGCCGGCAGCTGGGACGTGCTTCAAACCGGCGCTCCGGTTCTGGAAGACGCGCTGGTCTCCTTCGACTGCCGCATCCGCGAGGCGCATAATGGCGGCACACACGATATTCTGATCTGCGATGTCGTCGACATGCGGATCAACGAGGGCGAAGAAGCGCTGATGTATTTCAACCGGCGCTACCGGGTGCTTTGATCGCGCTGGACTCCTCTCACGACGCAGACGCGCCGTGGCTGGATGCCGGATCTAGTCCGGTATGGCGGAAGAGAAATTGGTGTATTTCGTCAGCAAAGAAGGGCGTTTCCGGTTTCCGGAAACGCCCTTTTTGTTACTTGATGAACGGCAGAAGCTCGTTGATCGACTTCTTGGCGTCACCATAGAACATGCGGGTATTGTCCTTGTAGAACAGCGGGTTTTCGATGCCGGAATAGCCGGTTCCCTGACCGCGCTTGGAGACGATGACCAGCTTTGATTTCCACACTTCCAGAACCGGCATGCCGGCGATGGGCGAGTTCGGATCGTCCTGGGCCGCCGGGTTGACGATGTCGTTGGAGCCGATGACGATGACGACGTCGGTGCTCGGAAAATCGTCGTTGATCTCGTCCATTTCCAGCACGATGTCGTAAGGCACCTTGGCCTCGGCGAGCAACACGTTCATGTGGCCGGGAAGGCGGCCGGCCACCGGATGGATGGCGAAACGCACGGTCTTGCCGTCGGCGCGCAGCTTGCGGGTCAGTTCGGACACCGCACTTTGAGCCTGCGCCACCGCCATGCCGTAACCGGGCACGATGACGATGCTGTCGGCGTCGTTCAGTGCGGCTGCGACACCTTCGGCATCGATCGCCACCTGCTCGCCCTCGATTTCCATCGCTGGACCCGTCGTGCCGCCGAAGCCGCCGAGGATGACGGAGACGAAGGAGCGGTTCATCGCCTTGCACATGATGTAGGACAGGATCGCACCCGAGGAGCCGACCAAAGCGCCGGTGACGATCAGCAGATCGTTGCCGAGCGTGAAGCCGATTGCCGCTGCCGCCCAGCCCGAATAGCTGTTCAGCATCGAGACGACGACGGGCATGTCGGCGCCGCCGATGCCCATGATCAGGTGATAGCCGATGAAGAAGGCGGCAAGCGTCATCAGCACCAGCGTCCATGCGCCGGCACCGTTGCAATACATGATGAGCAGGACGAGCGACAGGATCGCGGCGCTGGCGTTGAGCACATGTCCGCCCGGCAGCTTCTTCGCCTTGCCGTCCACCTTGCCGGCGAGCTTGCCGAAGGCGACGACGGAACCGGTGAAGGTGACCGCGCCGATGAAGACGCCGAGGAAGACCTCGACCTTCATGATCGCCAGTTCCACCGGCGTCTTGTGGGCGAGAATGGCGGAAAAGCCTGTTAGCAGCGAACGCGCCGTCTCATCGAGCGAGGCGACATGCGCTTCCTCGATATGGGCGTTGAAGCCGATGAAGACGGCGGCAAGACCAACGAAGGAGTGAAGTGCGGCAACCAGCTGCGGCATCTCGGTCATCTGCACGCGGCTTGCGACGAAGTAGCCGAGAACGGCGCCACCCGCCAGCATCAGAAGCACGACGAGCCACTGCCCGACGCCCTTGCTGATCTCAGGGCCGAAAACGGTGGCGACAACGGCCAGGCCCATGCCTGTTATGCCGTACCAGACGGCGCGTTTGGCGCTTTCCTGCCCGGAAAGGCCGCCGAGGGAAAGGATGAAGAGAACGGCTGCGGCAACATAGGCCGCGGAAACGATACCAATGGTCATTGAGTGTCCCCTACACGGCTCAGGATTTCTGGAACATGGCGAGCATGCGCCGTGTCACGAGGAAACCGCCGACGATATTGATGGTCGCGATAAGGACGGAAAGCGAGGCGAGGATCACTACCAGCCAGTTGCCGGACCCGATCTGCAAAAGCGCGCCGATGATGACGATGCCGGAAATGGCATTCGTCACCGCCATCAGCGGCGTGTGCAGCGAGTGGCTGACGTTCCAGATGACCTGGAAACCGATGAAGCAGGCCAGCACGAACACGATGAAGTGGCTCATGAAGCTAGCCGGCGCATAAAGGCCGACGAGAAGCAGGACCGCAGTGCCGATGGCGAGCAGGCCGACCTGGTTTTTCGTCTGCGCCTTGAACTCGGCCCGCTCCTTGGCGTGCTTTTCCTCGGGCGTAAGCTCTTTTACTTTTTCCTTGGGCTTCTGCGCGGCGATTGCCTTGATTTTCGGGGGCGGCGGCGGGAAAGTGATCTCGCCCTGATAGGTGACGGTCGCGCCGCGGATGACGTCGTCTTCCATGTTGTGAACCGGCTTGCCGTCCTTGGCTGGCGTCAGGTCGGTCATCATGTGACGGATGTTGGTGGAATAGAGCGTCGAGGCCTGCGTCGCCATGCGGCTCGGGAAATCCGTATAGCCGATGACGATGACGCCATTGTCGGAAACGACACGGCTGTCGGGAACCGTCAGGTCGCAATTGCCGCCGCGCTCGGCCGCGAGGTCGATGATGACCGAACCCGGCTTCATTGCCGCCACCATGTCGGCGAGCCACAATTTCGGCGCGTCGCGGCCGGGAATGAGCGCCGTGGTGATGACGATATCGATCTGTGGTGCCAGCTCGCGGAATTTCTCGAGCTGCTTTTCGCGGAATTCCGGCGAGGAGGGGGCTGCATAACCGCCGGTCGCTGCGCCGTCCTGGCTCTGGTCGGCGAAATCGAGATAGACGAATTCAGCGCCCATGGATTCGATCTGTTCGGCCACTTCCGGGCGAACGTCGAAGGCATAGGTGATTGCGCCGAGCGAGGTGGCCGTGCCGATGGCGGCAAGACCGGCAACACCGGCACCAATGATCAAAACCTTGGCTGGCGGCACCTTGCCGGCGGCGGTTACCTGACCGGTGAAGAAGCGGCCGAAATTATTGCCCGCCTCGATGACGGCGCGATAACCGGCGATGTTGGCCATGGAGGACAGCGCATCCATCTTCTGGGCGCGGGAAATGCGCGGCACCATGTCCATGGCGATGACATTTGCGCCCTTTTCCTTCGCCTGCTCCAGAAGGTCCTTGTTCTGGGCGGGATAGAAGAACGAGATCAGCGTCTTGTCCGAAGACAGGCGATCAATCTCCGACGTTTCCGGCGGACGAACCTTGGCGATGATGTCGGCGTCGGCGTAAAGCGCATCGGCGCTATCGACGATCGTTACGCCCGCTGCGCGATAGGCGTCGTCGGAAAATCCCGCCGCCTTGCCAGCACCTGTCTCGAGGATGCAATCATATCCGAGTTTCTGCAGGCCTTGCGCGCTGTCGGGCGTCATGCCGACGCGCGCCTCGCCATCATAAAGTTCCTTGGGCGTCCCGATTCTCAAAATGCCTCTCCCTTTTTCCGCACGATAGGCCTCATAGCCTATTTCGGACGTTTTTGTCCTGTTTTTGATGCTTTCTACCTGCGGCGGAATGACCGGCGCGAAAAGGTCAGTTGAGGCACTGGCGGTACGGCGGCAATAAAAAACCCGGCGCGTTGGCGCCGGGCTCCATTTTTGAAAGCTGGGTCGATCATTCCATGGTGTGGATGTCGCGATCCTTGGTTTCCGGCAGGAACAGCAGGCCGATGACCAGCGTGATGCCTGCGAAAACGATCGGATACCAGAGGCCGTAGTAGATATCGCCCTTCGCCGCGCTCATCGCAAAAGCGGTGGCAGGCAGAAGGCCGCCGAACCAGCCGTTGCCGATATGGTAGGGCAGCGACATGCCGGAGTAGCGGATGCGGGTCGGGAACAGTTCGACCAGCAGGGCGGCGATCGGGCCGTAGACCATCGTCACATAGATCACGAGGACGGTCAGGACCGCGATGATGGCAATCCAGTTCACGGCGGCCGGATCGGCGACCATGGTGAAGGCGCCGCCACCGGCAATGCTGTAGACGGCCATTTCCGCGGCTCCTGCGGTCTCGGCCGGCGTCAGCAGCTTGTCCGCCACCAGCTTGTCGGTCGCCACCATCTTCTTGTCGGTGGCGCGAACGGCTTCCGCATTGAGGTTGAGTTCCGGGTTGGCGGCAATGAAGGCGTCCAGCTTGGCGTCCGGCACCTGTGCTGCGCCGCGCGCCAGCGGGTAACCGCCGTCGTGCAGCGCGATGTTGATCTGCTTCTGGAAGGCCCTGTCCTTCGCCGACGCATCCGCACCGGCTGCGATGGCGTCGTAGCTGGCAATGGTGGCGTCGCCGATCTTGACGCTCGCCGGTTCGCCGGCCGTTCCCGCAACGACGTCATAGGGGACGGAGTTGCGCGTCAGGAACGAGGTGGCGATATCGCAGGACGTGGTGAATTTCGCTGTGCCTGTCGGGTTGAACTGGAATTTGCAGTCGCCCGGAGCGGCGGTCACGGTGGCGCGAACGGTGGATTGCGCCTGCGCGAGTGCCGGGTTGCCCGCCCATGTGAGCGCCTTGAACAGCGGGAAGTAGGTCAGCATCGCCAGAACGAGACCGGCCATGATGATCGGCTTGCGGCCGATCTTGTCGGAAAGCCAGCCGAAGAACACGAAGAAGCCCGTGCCGAGGATGAGGGCCACCGCGACCATGATGTTGGCCGACTGGCCGTCCACCTTCAGAATGCTTTGCAGGAAGAACAGCGCATAGAACTGGCCCGTATACCAGACGACGGCCTGACCGATAACGGCTCCGACGAGGGCAAGCAGGGCGATCTTAGCGTTTTTCCACTGGCCGAAAGCTTCGCTGAGCGGGGCTTTCGACGTCTTGCCCTCTTCCTTCATCTTCTTGAAGGCAGGGGATTCGTTCATTTTCAGACGAATCCAGACCGATACGCCGAGCAGCAGAACCGATACGAGGAAGGGAATGCGCCAGCCCCAGGCGGCGAATGCTTCCTTGCCGAGCGCGAACTGCACGCCGAGAATGACCACCAGCGACAGGAACAGGCCGAGCGTCGCCGTCGTCTGGATCCACGAGGTGTAATAGCCTCTGCGGCCGTTGGGCGCGTGTTCGGCCACATAGGTCGCAGCGCCGCCATATTCACCGCCAAGCGCCAGACCCTGCAGCATGCGCAGGATAACCAGGATGACGGGGGCCGCGATGCCGATCTGGGATGCGCCGGGCAGGACGCCGACGAGGAAGGTCGAAATACCCATGATGATAATGGTGATCAGGAAGGTGTATTTACGGCCGACGATGTCGCCCAGACGGCCGAATACCAGAGCGCCGAAGGGGCGCACGAGGAAGCCCGCGGCAAATGCCAGAAGCGCGAAGATGTTGCGTGTCGTTTCGGGATATTGGCTGAAGAAGTTCGCGCCGATATAGATCGCGAGCGAGCCGTACAGATAAAAATCGTACCATTCGAAGACTGTTCCGAGAGAAGAGGCGAAAATCACCTTCTTCTCTTCACCCGTCATGGGACGGGCGGCGCCGCTTACGGCTGCTACGTTTGCCATTGTCTGTCCTCCACAGATGTCAAATGAACGCACTGCAGAGCCCTGTCTCTCCTCCGGACTCCCCCATGGGGGTGCAATGCGCATGGTGTCAGAGTGACAGAAAATTAACCCCAATAAGAGCGATGCTTTCGGATTATGACTTTAGTCTAATGTATAACGTGCAAAAATGTCGCGAGGCGGCGTTTGCCGGCATGCGCGCGGTGGGTCCTATCCCGCCTTTTTCCTTGACAGGAACACCAAACCTTCTAATAGCTTCTCGCGAAGAAGGAGCATCACCTTGCGCAGGCATGTTGCAGACATGATTGTCATGGAAGGACCGGCACAATCCGCCGGCGATGATCCGCGCCTTTCTTATTCCATCCGAATTACGGCCAAAACGACGATTAAAACCGTCTGACGTCTCTGGCCACCGCTCTCTCCCCGGTTTGGCTGGGGATCGAGGAAGCCGCAATGCGATGCGGGTTCCCCACCTCACCCAAAAGAGGAGAGACAGAAAGAGAGCTTGATCATGGGTTTCAAAGTTGCAATTGCAGGCGCTACCGGCAACGTCGGTCGCGAAATGCTCAATATTCTGGCCGAACGCGGTTTCCCCGCAGATGAAGTCGTGCCGCTTGCTTCCTCCCGCTCGCAGGGTACGGAAGTCTCCTACGGCGACCGCACGCTGAAGGTTGCCAACCTCGAAAATTACGATTTTTCCGACACGGATATTTGCCTGATGTCGGCCGGCGGCGAGGTTTCCAAGAAGTGGTCGCCGAAGATCGGCCAGCAGGGCTGCGTCGTCATCGACAACTCCTCCGCCTGGCGTTACGATCAGGACGTTCCGCTGATCGTTCCGGAAGTCAATGCCGATGCGATCGTGGGCTTTACCCGCAGGAACATCATCGCCAACCCGAATTGCTCCACGGCCCAGCTCGTCGTCGCGCTGAAGCCGCTGCATGATTTCGCCAAGATCAAGCGTATCGTCGTCTCCACCTACCAGTCGGTTTCCGGCGCCGGTAAGGAAGGCATGGACGAACTGTTCCAGCAGACCCGCGCCGTCTTCGTGGCCGATCCTGTCGAAACGAAGAAGTTCACCAAGCGCATCGCCTTCAACGTCATCCCGCATATCGATGTCTTCATGGAAGACGGATATACGAAGGAAGAGTGGAAGGTTCTGGCCGAAACCAAGAAGATGCTCGATCCGAAGATCAAGGTAACCTGCACGGCCGTGCGCGTTCCTGTTTTCATCGGCCATTCGGAATCGGTCAATATCGAGTTCGAAAACGAGATCACCGCCGATCAGGCGCGTGACATCCTGCGCGAAGCGCCGGGTTGCCTCGTCATCGACAAGCGCGAGGATGGCGGTTACATCACCCCGGTTGAATCCGCCGGTGAAGATGCGACCTATATTTCGCGTATCCGCGAGGATGCGACCGTCGAAAACGGCCTTAACATCTGGATCGTTTCGGACAATCTGCGCAAGGGTGCCGCCCTCAATGCCATCCAGATCGCCGAACTTCTGGTCAACCGTGGTCTTATCAAGCCCCGCAAGGCGGCTGCCTGATACGATTTTTTAAGGTTCGTTAAGTATAACCCGTCTGTTCTGTGTGGGGCAGGCGGGTTTCCTGATTGGCGACGATCACGGCCAGTTTATTTGCAGGCCTTGCTGCCGAAAGGCAGTTTGGGCCGTCAAAGAGGCAGTTTGGCACCTGAATTCATACAGCGGTGACGTTTTTGTTCTCGGGATGAATTCCCCAAAGGATATCGAAGGCAGATTTTGATGCGGGCAATGAAGACAATCCTGGCTGGTGTGGCCATGGTCTCGGTTTTGGTAGCGACGCCGGTTATGGCTGCGCAATGCGGCAACACTTCGGCAGGGTTCGAGGCCTGGGTCGGAGCGTTCAAGCAGGAAGCGGCAGGCCGCGGCGTCAGCGCCTCGGTGCTCGATCGCGCTTTTTCGGGTGTTTCCTACAACCGGGCCACCATCAGCGCCGATCGCGGCCAGCACAGCTTCAAGCTGTCCTTTGAACAGTTCATGCAGAAGCGTGGCGGCCAGACGATCATCTCGCGCGGCAAGACCATGAAGAAGAACAACGCCTCTCTCTTCGCCTCGATCGAAAAGGCCTATGGTGTGCCGGCCGGCCCGCTTCTGGCCATCTGGGGCATGGAGACCGGCTTTGGCGGCTTCATGGGCAACCAGCACACGCTTTCTGCCGTGGCGACGCTCTCCTTCGACTGCCGCCGTTCGGATTACTTCACGGAGCAGCTTTATGCGGCCCTGAAGCTCGTCGGCAGCGGTTCGCTGAATGTCAACGCCAAGGGCGCCGCCCATGGCGAAATCGGCCAGACGCAGTTCCTGCCTTTGAACGTCGTGCGCTACGGCGTGGATTTCGACCGTGACGGCAGGATCGACCTTGTCGGCTCGCGCGCCGATGCGCTGGCCTCCACGGCCAATTTCCTCGTCGGCCATGGCTGGCAGCGCGGTGCGGGTTATCAGCAGGGGCAGGCAAACTACGCGGCCATCCAGGGCTGGAACGCCGCAAGCGTCTATCAGCAGGCCATCGCCTTCATCGGCAAGGCGATCGACGGCCAATAGGGTCTTGGGTCTGAGTGGGTTTGACAGGCCCACCACGCACGCTACGTCATCCTCGGGCCTGTCCCGAGGATCTACAACATATTGATTTTGTTGACGTGCTTAGATCCTTGGGACAAGCCCAAGGATGACGGGGAGACGCTCTAGCGACAATCTCCTGCTTCAATCACAGATCAGGGCGGCGAAAGTCGCCCGTTTTGCTGTCCATCACCCACAATTCGCCGGTCGAGATATCGAACCAGGCGCCATGCAGCTTTACCTTGCCGGCGACTTCCTGCGCCTTGACGAAGGGGAAGGCGCGCAGGTTGGCGATGGAGTTGCGGATGGAAACACGTTCCAGCGCCGTCTGGCGCTCGGAGGCGGTCATGATATCGTTGCTCTGAATCTGCTCGGCCGCCGACTTGACCATGTTCATCCATTTGCCGATGAAATCTCCCGGCGACAGGGGTTCAAGGTTCGGGTCGAGCGCTGCCTGAATGCCGCCGCAGCGGCCGTGGCCCATGACCACGATGTCCTTCACCTTCAGAACCTGCACGGCATATTCGATGGCGGCCGAGGTGGCATGGTACTGACCATCCGGCTCGTAGGGCGGCACCATGTTGGCGACGTTTCGCATGACGAAAAGTTCTCCCGGCCCGCAGTCGAAAATCGTTTCCGGCGCCGAACGGGAGTCGCAACAGGCAATGAACAGGGTTTGCGGTTTCTGTCCTGTATCGGCCAGAACACGGTATCTTTCGCGTTCGTCGACATAGCGACCGCTCATGAAGTTCTTGTAGCCGTTCAAAAGGGTTTCTGGAAAATCTTTCATGATATCGCAGTACCGTCATGCTTGGACCAAGATCAGGAAGCGAACCTGGTGCGTTGAAGACCATTCCTTAAAGGCGCTATTTGCGCTTGCTGCGTGAAGGATGCAAGAGATGACGCATCTGCACCATGGCCATAGGTGTGGAGAGACTTGAAGCGTCGGTCTCCAGCGTCAATTCGTTCTTGCCGCGTTTTTTGGTTCGCGCCAGAATTTCGAACACGCTGGCGGTGGCCAGTTGCAGCGCCTTTTCGTCGTCCAGGCCTTCCAGCAGCCGGGCGAGGAACAGTGCCGCCATCAGGTCGCCGAGACCGTTCGGCGCGTCGTCTATGGCGCGGTGTTCCGCAAGCAGCGCGTGCCGGCCGCTCAGATAAAGATTGCCGGTGCCGCCCGCCATCATCGGCACGGCTGATGTGACCAGCATTTTTGAGGGGCCGAGGGAGAGCGCGGCGTCCATGATGGCGTTGTTGGTCTCAAGTTCCGCGCCGCTCATCCATGCCAGTTCGTAACGGTTCGGCGTCGCGACCGAGGCGAGCGGAATGAGTTCGTCGCGGATGGCTTCGGCGGTTTCGACCGGAATGTAAAGCCCGCCCATGTCGCCCATGACAGGATCGCAGGCGTAAACGAGCGCCGGGTTTTTCTCCCTGAGATTGCGGATCAGCCTTGCGACAGAACGGACCTGTGCGGCGCTTCCGAAATAACCGGTCAGAACGGCTTTGACCTCACCGATCCACTTCGCGTTTTCAAGGTCGGTCATGGCCTTGTCGAAGTCGTCGTCCTGAAAGCGCATCCGCGTGGATGGGCCATGGCCGGGGTGCCAGGGCAAAACGATGGTGGGCACCGCCCATACCGGATAACCGAGGGTCTCCAGCGCGAAGACTGCGGCCCTGTTGCCGACCGATCCACGCATGACGTGGCTGGAAATGACGATGACGGCGCCCTGTGTATTTTCCTGCATCACGGCCTTCTTGCTTTCAAACGCCGCAGAAGCCGCAAGTGCCCCTGCCTAAAGATCAAGATGCGCTCTCATGACATATCGCACCGTCACTTTCCACCGTTAATCCCGCAAGGGACTATCCCGCAAAAGGATGGGCGGCGCGCAGGCCGTTCTTCCCGGTGGCGGGCCATCATTACGGGATCGGCGGACTGCTCCATCATTTTGTTTACGCATCGGGTTTTCCGAAAACCGCGTTACACTTTTCGGCTCGATGCCCTATAGTTGCACCATGCTCGATCTCGTCATTGCCTATTGGCCCCATATCCTTGCCGTTCTTTCCATTTTGATGGGAACCGTGGCGGCCGTGCATGCCACGATGACGAAGGAGGAGGTTCGCTCCGCACTTGGCTGGGTGGGCGTCATCGTTCTTTCGCCCATCGTCGGCGCGGTCATCTATGCCATTGCCGGCATCAACCGCATTCGCCGGTCCAACATCACGCAGCAGCGCTCCTTCATGCAGGATGAAATCATGGATCGCGTGGCGCGTCTGGATGCGAGCGGCGAGGTGATCGCCGAGCGGTTCGGACGGCGTTTCGAGGCGATGAAGACGCTGGGCGACCGGGTGACGCGCCATGCGCTGACAACAGGAAACGGCATCGAGCCGCTTGTCACCGGCGACGTGGCCTATGCCGCCATGCTGGAGGCGATCGGGGAGGCGAAGCGGTCGATCATCCTCGAAACATATATTTTCGACAATGACAGGATCGGCGCCCGCTTCGTTAAGGCACTCGAAAGCGCGAAATTCCGGGGTGTGGAGGTGCGGGTGCTGGTGGATGCGGTGGGCGCGCGTTACTCCGTGCCGAGCATCCTGCCGACGCTCAGGGAAAAGGGCATCATTGCAGATGTCTTCAACGGCAATGTCATCATGGGGCTGCGGCTGCCCTATGCGAATTTGCGCACTCACCGCAAGATCCTGGTGGTGGACGGGCGCATCGCCTTTAGCGGCGGCATGAATATCCGTGAGGGTTTCTGCCTGGAATTCGACGCGGAAAAACAGTCGCACGACACCCATTTCAAGATCACCGGACCGGTGGTGTCGGATTTTTTCTCCATAGCGGCGGAGGACTGGCGTTTCACGACCGGGGAGCTTCTGGATACGCCGGTTTGGGATATCGCCATTCCCGATGGCGTGCCGGGCTCGCAGATCGTCGCGCGCGTTTCATCCTCGGGGCCGGACAGGAGCATCGAGACCAGTCACAAGATGCTGATGGGTGCGTTTTCCATCGCCCGTTCCTCCATTCTCATCATGTCGCCCTATTTTCTCCCTGATCGAGAGCTTATTTCGGCACTCATTACAGCAGCGAGGCGGGGGGTCGTGGTGGATATCATCGTGCCGCAAAGCAACAATCTTGTGCTTGTGGACAGGGCGATGACGGCGCAATTCGACCAGATGCTGAAGAACTACTGCCGCATCTGGCGGGCGACGGGGGCTTTCAACCATTCCAAGCTTCTGGTGATCGACGGGTGCTGGAGCTATATCGGCTCTTCCAATCTCGATCCGCGTTCGCTGCGGCTGAACTTCGAGATCGACCTTGAAGTTATGGATCATGAATTCGCCGCGACGATCGGGGACCGCATCCGGGATGCGCGTGCAACCGCCTTGCCCGTCCGGCTCAGCGAACTGAATGCGCGGCCATTCGTTGTCCGTTTCGTGGAGCGTGTCCTGTGGCTTGCTTCGCCCTATCTTTAGAGCGCCGTGCCTCCGAAAGGGCACATGAAGGACGCTCTGACAGTTTTAATCTGAGCGGAGACATTGCAGCGTGAAGAAAAACGGTTTGCTGGACAGCGAAAAAACGGCCCTGGCGAAGAACAGCAGTCTGCCCGCCTTCGTCATGCAGTCGCTGCGCGACCGTCGTCAACGGCAGAGTGCGGGGCCGGCGACGAGAGATCATTCCTTTCCCGTTATCGCTTCCTATAATGTGCATAAATGCGTGGGCCGCGACCGCAAGTTCGATCCGGATCGCACCAGCCGCGTCATTCAGGAAATCGGGGCGGATATCATCGCGTTGCAGGAGGCGGACAGCCGTTTCGGCGAGCGCACGGGCCTGCTCGATCTGACCCGGCTGGAGCGGGAAAGCGGGCTCATTCCCGTGCCGGTGCAGGCGGGCGTGAAGGCGCATGGATGGCACGGCAATGTCGTGCTGTTTAGGGAAGGCGCGGTGCGCGACGTCCATACGCTGAAATTGCCGGGGCTGGAGCCGCGCGGCGCGCTCGTCGTGGAACTGGATCTGAAAAGCGGCGGCACGCTGCGCATCATCGCCGCGCATTTCGGTCTTTTGAGACATTCCCGTGCCCAGCAGGCAAAGGCGCTTATCGGCCTCCTGGAAGCGCGCAACGAATGCGCGACCATCCTTATGGGGGACCTCAACGAATGGCGTCTCGGCAACGGCTCGTCGCTCAATACACTGAGGGACGCTTTCGGCGTCCTGCCGCCCGCAGTGCCGAGTTTTCCATCCAACCTGCCGGTGCTGGCGCTGGACAGGATTATCGCCAACCGTGAGGGATTGATCGAACAGGTGGAAGCGCATGACAGCGCGCTGGCGCGTATCGCCTCGGACCACCTGCCGCTGAAAGCCGCAATCCGGACCGACCTGCTTCCGGCCTGATCCTCCGGCAGCATCGGACACGGCAGACAGAGTTCATGGCCGCTACGCCGCCGCCAGATGGCTGCGCGAACGGGCCTCCAGCAACGACGTGCGAATGGCTTCCATCAGCCGCTCACGGTTGTTTCTGGTCTTGCCCCTGTCCAGATTTTGCGCGGCAAGCGCCAGATCCAGACCTTCATGCATCACTATCGAATAGGCAACGGTTGTTGCCCAGTTTTCGTATTCCTGCTCCATCTGCCACCCCTGAACTAAATCATTTAGTCCGAATCACCTTGTGATTGAAGCTATCACAAAACATAAAGCATAAAATAGCATTGTTTCTTTGTGTTTCTATTAGTCTATGCAGATATAGTTCATATCAGATGCATTTATTGCGACGAAGCATCTGTGTTGTTGGCGATTAAGTCATTGAAACGGATTCTATTTCAGGCGATGCACATCGATGGTTTTCCCAACAAAAACGCCGCGCATCGGGTGATGCGCGGCGGGCTTGCGTCGAAGGTTGCGGTGGATGGGAGTAGTGGTTTCAGCCGGCCTTTTCGAGCTTGTAGTCCGAATTGGCCGGTTCTTCCTGCTTGTGCTGGATGAGGGGACGGTTGCCGGCCAGCTTGCGCAACAGCACGTAGAACACCGGTGTCATGAAGATGCCGAAGAACGTCACCCCGATCATGCCGGAGAATACTGCGACACCCATGGCCGCGCGCATTTCCGCACCCGCGCCAGTGGAGACGACCAGCGGCACCACGCCCATGATGAAGGCGAGGGAGGTCATCAGGATCGGGCGAAGGCGAAGGCGGCTTGCCTCGACTGCCGCCTGAAGCGGCGTTCGTCCCTCGAATTCCAGCTCTCGGGCGAATTCCACGATCAGGATCGCGTTCTTCGCCGAGAGGCCGACAAGGACGACAAGGCCGATCTGCGTAAAGATGTTGTTGTCCCCTCCTGTCAGCCATACGCCTGTCAGGGCCGCCAATACACCAAGTGGCACGATCAGAATGATGGCGATCGGCAATGTGAGGCTTTCATATTGTGCAGCCAGTACGAGATAGACCAGCAGCAACGCCAGCGGGAAGACCACGAGGCTGGAATTGCCGGCGAGGATCTGCTGGTAGGTCAGGTCCGTCCACTCGTAATCGATCCCGGCGGGCAGGTTCTCGGCAAGGATTTTCTCGATAGCTGCCTGCGCCTGTCCGGAGGAGTAACCCGGTGCCGGTCCGCCGTTGATATCTGCTGCAAGGAAGCCGTTATAACGGTTGGTGCGCTCCGGTCCCGTCGTCGCATCCACCTTCAGCAGCGTGGAAAGCGGGATCATCTGACCGGTGGACGAACGTACCTTCAGGCGGCCGATATCTTCCGCATGGGCGCGGAATTGCGCGTCTGCCTGTACACGCACGCTGTATGTCCGCCCGAAGGCGTTGAAGTCGTTGACATAAAGCGAGCCGAGATAAATCTGCAACGTCTGGAAGACGTCGCTGACCGAAACGCCCAGCTGCTCGGCCTTGGCGCGATCGACATCGGCGAAGAGCTGCGGCACGTTGATCTGGAAGCTGGAGAAAATGCCCGCCAGCTCCGGCGTCTGATATGCCTTGGCGATGACCGCCTTGGCCGCTTCGTCAAGGGCTTGGTAGCCGTAACCGGCGCGGTCCTCGATTTGCAGCTTGAAGCCGCCCGTCTGGCCGAGACCGTTGACCGGCGGCGGCGGGAACATGGCGATGAAGGCATCCTGAATGCCGGCAAACTTCTGGTTCAGCTGCATGGCGATGGCGCCGCCTGATAGTTCCGGCGTCTTGCGGTTTTCGAAGTCGTCGAGAACCGCAAAGACGATGCCGGAATTGGAGCCGATGGTGAAGCCGTTGATCGACAGGCCGGGGAAGGCGATGGCGTGGCTGACACCCGGCTGGTCCATGGCGATCTTGCTCATCCGCTTGATGACGCTTTCCGTGCGGTCAAGCGTTGCGCCGTCCGGAAGCTGGGCGAAGCCGATCAGATACTGCTTGTCCTGCGCCGGCACAAACCCGCTAGGGACCATGCTGAACATGCTGTAGGTGGCCGCGACCAGCGCCATATAGACCATCATCACCAGGCTCTTGCGCGTCACCAGCCCGCCCACGGTTTTGCCGTAGCCGTTGGAAGCGGCACCGAAGGCGCGGTTGAAGCCGCGGAAGAACCAGCCGAAAATCCGGTCCATGAAACGGGTCAGCCAGTCTTTCGGCGCGCCGTGTTCCTTCAGCAGCAGGGCTGCAAGGGCTGGCGAAAGCGTCAGCGAATTGATCGCCGAAATGACGGTGGAGATGGCGATGGTCAGCGCGAACTGCCGGTAGAACTGGCCGGAAAGGCCGGAGATAAAGGCAAGCGGCACGAAGACGGCGACCAGAACCAGTGCGATTGCGATGATCGGCCCGGACACCTCGCGCATGGCCTTATAGGTGGCGTCACGCGGCGATAGCCCGCTTTCGATATTTCGCTCGACGTTTTCCACCACCACGATGGCGTCGTCCACCACGATGCCGATGGCCAGCACGAGGCCGAACAGGGTCAACGCGTTGATGGAAAAGCCGAAGGCATACATGACGGCGAAGGTGCCGATGATCGAGACCGGGACGGCAATCAGCGGGATGATCGAGGCGCGCCATGTCTGGAGGAAGATGATGACCACCAGCACCACGAGGCCAACGGCCTCGAGGAGCGTATCAACGACCTTTTCGATGGAGGAGCGAACGAACTTCGTCGTGTCGTAGACGATTTCGTATTTCACGCCATCAGGCATCGCCAGCTGTAGGTTGTCCATGGTGGCACGGACATTGTCGGCGATTTCGATGGCGTTCGAGCCGGGGGCCTGCAATACGGCGACCGCCACTGCGGGTTCGCCGTCGAGCAGCGAGCGCAGCGTGTAATCGGCCGCACCGAGTTCGATGCGGGCGACATCGCGAAGACGGGTGATCTGGCCGTTCGCACCGCTCTTGACGATGATGTTGCCGAATTCCTCCGGCGTCGTCAGACGGCCCTGGGCATTGACGTTGAGCTGAAGATCGACGCCGTTCGGGCTTGGGGAGGCACCGATAACGCCGGCTGCTGCCTGAACGTTCTGCTGGCGGATGGCATCCGATACGTCGCTGGCGGCGAGATCGTGCTCGGCAACCTTCTGCGGATCGAGCCAGACGCGCATGGAATAGTCACCGGCGCCGAAGACCTGCACCTGGCCCACACCTTCGATGCGGGCAAGCCTGTCCTTGACGTTCAGCGTTGCATAGTTGCGCAGATAGGTGATGTCATAGGCATCGGTTTTCGACACCAGATTGACGACCATGATGAAGTCGGGCGAGCTTTTGACGGTGGTGATGCCGAGGGCGCGAACTTCCGCCGGCAGGCGCGGTTCGGCCTGCGAAACGCGGTTCTGCACCAGCTGCTGCGCCTTGTCGGGGTCGGTGCCAAGCTTGAAGGTGACCGTCAGCGTCAGCACGCCGTCCGATGTCGCCTGGCTGCCCATGTAGAGCATGTCCTCGACGCCGTTGATCTGTTCTTCAAGCGGCGTTGCGACGGTTTCGGCGATAACGGCCGGGTTCGCGCCGGGATAGGTGGCGCGGACGACGACGGATGGCGGAACGACTTCCGGATATTCGGAAATCGGCAGGGCGCGCATGCCAAGAAGGCCTGCCACCACGATCAGGATCGAAAGAACACCGGCGAATACCGGCCTATCGACAAAAAATCTGGAAATATTCATATCCAGTCCCCTCTCCGGGTAGATTTGGAAATGCAAGGACCGTTCCGGCGGCATCATGGCCGCCGGTCAGGGCCGGTTCTGTGTGAAATGCGTCTCGCCGGAGGCGGGACGGAATTATTGCGAGGCGGCGACCTTGTCTTCCGCCTGCGGCGCGATGGTTGCACCGGGACGAATGCGCTGCAGACCGTTGACGACGATCGTATCGCCGGCGGCAAGGCCGCTATCGATGATACGCTGGCCGTCGGCCGGTGCGCCGGGCTTGATCTGGCGGTAGCTCACCTTGTTTTCGGCATCGACAACGAAGACGAACCGCTTGTCCTGATCCGTGCCGATGGCGCGGTCGCTGATGACGATGCGGTTTTCAGGCTTCGGCTCACCCATGCGCACCCGCACGAACTGGCCGGGAATGAGCCTGCCATCCGGGTTTTCGAAGACTGCGCGCACACCAATGGTGCCGCTGGCGGAATCGACCTGGTTGTCGATCAGGTGCAGGGTGCCCTTGATCGGCGTGCCTTCATCCGAAAGCGTGCCGATTTCCACCGGGATCTGTTCGAGTGCGGGCAGCGCGTCGGTGGTCTTCGGCAGTTCGGAAAGCGCCTTAGCTACCGTTCCTTCGCTGGCGTTGAAGCTGGCATAGATCGGGTTGACCGAAACCAGCGTCGTCAGGGCAGGCGATGTCGAGCCGGCGGCGACGAGGTTGCCGGCGGTGATTTCGATGCGGCCGACCCTGCCGGAAACCGGTGCGATGATTTCGGTGTAGCCGAGATCGAGCTGGGCCGTTGTCAGCGCGGCGCGGGCGGCGCGAAGCTGGGCTTCGGCATCCGCAAACGAGCTTTGACGCTGGTCGAGATCGCTCTGGGAGATCGTACGGTTGTCGGAAAGCCTGCGGCCACGGTCGAGTTCCGTTTTGGCAAGGCTGACCTTGGCTTCGGCGGATGCGACCTGGGCTTCAGCGCCCAAAACCGCAGCCTGATAGGGTGCGGGGTCGATGGTGAAGAGGGCGTCGCCTTCCTTCACCAGCGCGCCTTCGCGGAAATGCACGGCCTTGATCTGGCCGGCGACGCGGGAGCGGATCTGCACCCGGTCTACGGCTTCGAGGCGGCCGGAAAACTCTTCCCAGCGCATCACGTCGCGGCTTTCCACCTTGGCGACGGTGACGGGGATCGCAGGCGTTTCGGCAGGCGTGGAAGCGGCCGTCGCATCGCGGCTGGTGGGCAGGTCGAAAATCAGCGCGGCAGCTGCAACGGACAAGGCAAGTCCGATACCGGCACCCGTCAGGGCCCGGCGCTTGTTGTTCGGCGTCATGGGTTTCTCCTTGGCTCGGATCAGGAGCCGGTCAGTTTCTCAATAATAATGCGGTTTTCAGTGTTTCAACTGGTCAACGAAGGTCTTGAACTCCGAGCAGACGGATGAGACCCATCCGCCGCCCTTTCCTTGATAAAGCCCCGTCCAGCCGACGCTGGCGGGGAAAACATGCTGCCGGACGCTGACACCGGAGGCGATGAGCCGCCCGGCATAATTGACCGTCTCGTCACGCAGAGGGTCGTCCTCGGCGGTAAAGATCAGCGCCGGCGCCACCCGGTTGAGCCGCGTGCACTGACACGGCGCGGCATAGGGGTGGAAAAACCCGCAGGCCGTAGCTAGATAATGGCTCCAGCCATCCGCCCAGCGCTGACGCATGCCGATCCTGTCCGCGTCGCGGAAGGACTCCGTCGTCATCATCGGGTCGATCATGGGCGACAGAAGTATTTGTCCGGCAAGCTTGCCCGGCATGCGGTCACGGGCCTTCAGCGCAAGTCCCGCCGCCACATTGCCGCCAGCCTCTTCGCCGGCCACGAACAGCAGCGATTTCGCGCCGCCATAATGCTTTCGATCCCTGCTCAGATGATCGAGCGCTTCGAAGGCGCAATCGATCACCATCGGGAATTCGTTGCCGGACGACTTGCTATAGTCGGCTTCGACGACGATTGCGCCGCTTTCCGCGAGCGCGCGGGCCACTGGAAGCTCCGGGCAATTGCCGCCCTCTTCCAGAAACGAGCCGCCGCGCAAATAAAGCACCACGGGAGGGTGGCTGCACAGGCCGGAGCTTTCATATCGACGCACCGAGAGCTGGGATGCGGAGCCCCCACAGCTTTCGATATTTTCCCAGTGCGTTTTCATCTGATCCGGTCCCGTGCGCCACCATCAGGCGGCTCACCATATTTGCAAAATCTGAAATTCATATTATTGTTCGGGAGAAAACGATCAAGTACGTCAAAATGAAAACACTATTCCAAAAATACGGATAATAGATAGATGGATCAGCTTTCTGCCATGCGAGTGTTCACGCGTGTCGTCGAAACCGGCAATTTCAGCCGAGCGGCGAATACGTTGAACATGCCAAAGACCACAGTCACCAATATGGTGCAGGCGCTGGAGGCGCATCTGCAGACTACTCTTCTCAACCGAACGACGCGCCGGGTGATGCTGACAACGGATGGCGCTCTCTATTATGAGCGGGCCTCACAGATTTTGTCGGAAATCGAAGAGCTGGACGGCAGTATGTCCAGCGCGCAGGTGCAGCCGTCCGGCCGGTTGCGTGTGGAA
Source organism: Rhizobium nepotum 39/7 (assembly GCF_000949865.1). Taxonomy (GTDB): domain Bacteria; phylum Pseudomonadota; class Alphaproteobacteria; order Rhizobiales; family Rhizobiaceae; genus Agrobacterium; species Agrobacterium nepotum. The sequence goes on from NZ_JWJH01000019.1 coordinate 97,721, forward strand.
ATGGCCGGGGTCTTCGCAGACCTTGTGGTTATTCCACATCTTTGCGAATTTTACCAGCGCTATCCGCAAATCCGTCTCGATCTCGGGGTTGGCGACCGTCTGGTCGATTATATCGCGGAGAACGTCGACTGCGCGCTCCGGGTCGGCGTGTTGCGCGATCAGTCGCTGATCGCTCGTAAAGTCGGCGAGTTTCAGTTCGAAACATTCGCCGCGCCTCTCTATATTGAAAACTTCGGCATGCCCGAAAAACCGGAGGATCTGGAGAACGGCCATTATTCCGTGGGCTATCTCAATGCAACCTCAGGCCAGATCATGCCGATCTCCTTCGATAACGGGATTCGCAGCGTCGAGCTTACCCCGAACTATGTCGTGTCCGTCAATGACAGCCGCACCTATCTCAACGCGGCGCTTGCGGGCATGGGCATCGTGCAGTTGCCGATTTTCATGGTGAAGGATGCCTTGGCGCGGGGCGAGCTGGTGCCGGTTCTGCCCGAATGGCGGCGCGAAGCCATGCCGATCTATGTGGTCTATCCGCAGACACGGCACGTCACCAACAAGGTCCGGGTTTTTGTCGACTGGCTGGCGAAGCTGGTGCACAGCACGGTCTGATGCGGTCCGGCCCCGGGCCGGGCTATCGCCCAACCCTTGCGGCGACAAAATCGATGAAAGCGCGCACGCGGGCGGCCAGATGCTCGTGGCCGGCATAAACGGCATGGATCACCTCCATGTCCTCGGGATTGTAGTCTTCCAGCACCCGAACGAGCAAACCGGCCTTGATATCCTGCTCGATATGAAACTCGCCGACCCTGCCCAGTCCAAAACCGGTCAGGCAGAGCCTGCGCATCGCCATGCCGCTATTGACCGAGACGTTGCCGGTAACGGGAAGGCGGTAGATTTCCGTCGAGCCGGGATCGCGGAAGGGCCATTCGTTGAGGCTGCGGCTGAAATTGAAATTGAAGCAATTGTGGTGCGCCAGATCCTGCGGCGTTTCCGGCATGCCGTGTTTTTCGATATAGGCGGGGGAGGCGACGATGACCCGGCGGACCTCTTTCAGCTTTCTCGCCTTCAGGGATGAATCGCCCATCGCGCCGGAGCGGATCGCGATATCGGTGCGTTCCTCGATCAGGCTGATGACGCCGTCGGTCAGGGAAATATCCAGCTCGATTTCCGGATAAAGCGTTAAAAATTCCGGCGCGAGCGGCAGGAGATAACATTCGCCGAAGCCCAGCGTGGCGTTGACGCGCAACAGGCCGCGCGGCACCACCTTGCCGCCGCTCGCCACGATCTGCTCCGTCTCGGCTATGTCGGCCAGAATGCGTCTTGCCCGCGAAAGATAGATTTCTCCCTCCGGCGTCAGCCTCACGAGGCGGGTGGAGCGGGCAAGAAGGCGGGTGCCGAGCCGGTCTTCGATGCGGGTGACGAGTTTGCTCACCGCCGAGGGTGAAAGTTTCAGCCTGCGTCCGGCAGCGGAAAAACTGCCGAGTTCCGCCGCCGCCACGAAGACTTCCATTTCGCCGGCTCGATTGTCCATCGCCGCATCCACCTGTGAAATTAATTCAAAGGCCTTTATCCAATCTTGCCGATTATCATGCAAGTCCCCTTCGCCCATATTGCGTTCATACATTTGATCCAACCGGGCAGCGCCTGCTGCCCAGAACGCCCGCGATCCCGCTCCGGGCGAAGAGGTATTCATCATGCCATTGGCCATATTTGCCTTGACGATCGCGGCTTACGCGATCGGGACCACGGAGTTCGTCATCGTTGGCCTTCTGCCGACGGTCGCCAACGATCTCCATATCACCCTGCCGCTTGCCGGCCTCATCGTCAGCGTCTATGCGTTGGGTGTCACTTTCGGCGCGCCGATCCTGACCGCGCTGACCGGCAAGATCGAGAGAAAGCCGCTGCTGCTCGGTCTGATGGCGCTGTTCACCGTCGGCAATGCCGTCGCTGCCGTGTCGCCGAGCTATGAGGCGCTTCTGGTGGCGCGGGTGCTTACCGCCTTCGCCCATGGCGTCTTCTTCTCCGTTGGCTCCACCATCGCCGCCGATCTCGTGCCGGAAAATCGCCGTGGCTCGGCCATCGCCATGATGTTCATGGGCCTGACCGTCGCCATCGTCACCGGCGTGCCGATCGGCACCTATATCGGGCAGATCTTCGGCTGGCGCGCCACCTTCTGGGCGGTTGCGGCTCTCGGCGTCGTTGCCTTTGCCGGCATTGCGGCCCTGTTGCCGGGAACGCTGAAGAAAGCACCGCCCGCAAGCCTTCTCGATCAGCTCCGCGTGCTGGGTTCCGGCCGGCTGCTCCTCGTCTTCGCCATGACCGCGCTCGGCTACGGCGGCACCTTCGTCGCCTTTACCTTTCTGGCGCCGATCCTTCAGGACGTCACCGGCTTCTCTGAATCCAGCGTCGGCCTGATCCTTGTGCTCTACGGCATCGCCATCGCCGCCGGTAATATCGGTGGCGGCAAGATCGCCAACCATAACCCGGTCAAGGCGTTGGTCGGCCTTTTTCTGGCGCAGGCCATCGTGCTCTTGGTCTTTTCCTTCACCGCCGTTTCGCCGGTTCTGACGCTGATCACGCTGGTGGCGCTCGGTTTCCTCTCCTTCGCCAATGTTCCCGGTCTGCAGCTTTACGTCGTGCAACTGGCCAAGGAACACCGCCCCGGCGCTGTCGATGTCGCCTCGGCGCTCAATATCGCCGCCTTCAATCTCGGCATCGCCATCGGCGCGTGGCTCGGCGGTGTGGTGGTGGAATCGCCCATGGGCCTTGCCGCAACCCCTTGGGTCGGCGCGATCCTCGTCACTATTGCCCTTATGCTCACCCTCTGGAGCAGCGCGCTCGACCGCCGCGCCGCGCTCACGCTGAAAACCGCCTGAGCTTTCCATATAAAATCCCGGCCAATGCCAGCAAGGCTGGCCGGGCAACCCACGAAGGATAAAATATATGTTTGATGTAACCGCGAACGGTGCTTCGATCCCGGCGCTCGGCTTCGGCACATTCCGTATTCCCGGTCTCGATGTTCTGCGGATCGTTCCGCATGCGCTGAAAGCCGGTTTTCGCCATATCGATACCGCGCAGATTTACGGCAACGAGGCCGAAGTGGGCGAGGCCATCGCCAGTTCCGACGTGGCGCGTGGCGATATCTTCCTGACCACCAAGGTCTGGGTGGAGAACTACAGGCACGATGCGTTTCTTGCGTCCGTCGATGACAGTCTCGCGAAGCTGAAGACCGATTATGTCGATCTCCTGCTTTTGCACTGGCCGAATGAGGCCGTGACGCTTGCCGAGCAGATCGGTGCGCTGAACGAGGTCCAACAGGCCGGCAAGGTTCGCCATATCGGCGTTTCCAACTTCAACACGGCGCTGATGGCCGAGGCGGTCAGTCTGTCACACGCGCCGATCGTCACCAACCAGATCGAATATCATCCCTATATCGACCAAGACCCGGTCGTTGCGGCGGCGAAGGCTGCCGGCATGTCGGTCACGGGTTATTACGGCATGGCTGACGGCAAGGTCTTTGCCGATCCTGTCCTGAAGGATATCGCCGCAAGCTGCGGCAAGTCGGTGGCGCAGGTGGTGTTGCGCTGGCTGGTGCAGCAGCAGGGCGTGGTGGCGCTTTCGAAAACAGTCAGCGAAGCCCGCATCGATGAGAATATCGCGATCTTCGATTTCACCCTGTCGGCCGATGAAATGGCGGCAATCCGTGGTCTTGCCAGGCCGGATGGCCGCATCGTCTCGCCGGATGGGCTCGCACCCGTGTGGGACGAGGCCGCCTGATAATAAAGATAGCCGGGAGGGGTAAATCTCTCCCGGTTTTGTGTTTTTGCGGGAGCGCCACAGCGCATTCCGAGATGGGAGAGCGCGTCAAATTTTGCGAAGGTAATCTTTTGTGAAAAGCCGCGGCCACAAATTTATCTGTCTGATCCGGGAAACTGGAGCGGGCGAAGGGATTTGAACCCTCGACCCCAACCTTGGCAAGGTTGTGCTCTACCCCTGAGCTACACCCGCTCAAAAACCGCTGGTCCGGGGTAGTTCGCTGGACCGCGGGTCACCTGAAGTGCGGCGACGGGTGCTATATCGCTCAATCGATTTTGGAATGCAACAGTTTCTTTTGCGGTTTCGGTGGAAATCGGTTTGGCCCCGTGGCTTTATGCGAAGCGGCCGGGGCGATGTGGCCCAAGGCAGAGGCATGCCGAACGAAGGCATTGTTTCGGCTGACCTTTATTTCCATCCCAAAGGGATCACAGCCGGCCGGGAGACCAGAAAATTACCTGTTTACATTTGGTTAAAATCTGATTCGACAAGTGATTCGTTCGGGTGTACAAATTTAATGCCCACGAAAAAAAGAAACGATACTTGGCATGTCATCATCGGGAGGATGAGCCTTGTCGTATGCAGCTTTTGAAAGAGTCGGCGCGCAATTGTCGCCCCAGCAGATCGCCGATCTGCAGAATATTTTCGACGGCGTATGTTTCGAGTGCCTTCAAGATCGCAGCAGCCATGTCGCCAATGAGTGCGCCGCGGTTCTCATCCGCAGCGCCCAGCGCGGCATTCTCGATCACGAGATGCTGCGGGACATCGGGCTTGCCGTTCTACGGCGGCATTGATGGCTGAATAAAATAAAAGCGCCCGGTTCGTCCGGGCGCTTTGTCGTTTGGCGGTGAGTTGAGCCCGTTCCGGCTCAGCTCTTTTCCTGAACATGTGCTTCGAGGAACCACAGCGCCTTGTCGAGATCGCGTGAGGCGGCGGTGAAGATATCCGCCGTCGTCGGGTCGCCGGCCTCGTCGGAATCGTCGATCGCCTTGCGTATCATGTTCGCCACGTCGCCATAACGTTCGATCAACGCGTCGAGATGATCGTGGATTTTGTAGATATCGGTCGGATAGGCCTTGAGCTTCGTCGTCGAGGAGACGGATTGCAGGCTGCCGAGCGCCGTGCCGCCAAGCTGCACGACACGTTCGGCAATGGTATCGCCGTGATCATCGAGCTGGGTGCGGAAGCCGTCGAGAAGTTCGTGGACAGCGATGAATTGCGGGCCCTTCAGGTTCCAGTGCGCCTGCTTGGTTGCCAGCGCAAGATCGATCACCGAAGCCAGCGTCTCGTTCAGAATGCCGATCACCGTCGACTTGGCGTTGGAAGGCAGGTCGTTCTTCGTCTTGTGCGTCTTCATCGATGTCTCCTGAAGTTGCGGACGGAATGCCGCTTGGGAAAAAGTCCGTCGTTTAACGCCCGGGCCTCGCGCCCTGTTCCACGCTAGGGACAGTGGTGATGAAAATTCTGCGCAATCATCATGTCATTCGTAAAACAGGCAGATGTGCCGGCTGGTGAGATAATGGGCGGCCTAAGGCCGGTATGACGGAAAGGGCAGTCAGTTGCAGCTGTTTGCATCAACGTCCTTCTTTGCCTCAATCTGGCGGCCAGTCGCCTACGATTTGGCGTCTTTCCAGTTTCAGCGACCGATCCGGCTGCACACGGTAGGTTTCAATCGCAAGCCGGCCGTCGCCCATGACGAATTCGTTGCTGAGCGTGCTGCCGATGGGGGACTTGGTCAATTTGGTGCGGGGCTGTCCGCCGTAGGTGATGCTGCCGGGAATGGGCTCCACATCCGGTGCGGCGGTGGTGCAGCCGGCGAGGGCCATAACCATCATGATCGCGATCTTGCGCATGTCTTTCTCCTGCGTTTGAACCGGAATTATATCATGGCAGCGCCTGCGCCATAACGCCACTTTGCGGTTGAATAAAAAAAGCCCCGCATCCGAGGATACGGGGCCAGTCGCCTTTGGAGGCTGTGGTGTGTCAGTCCTCGTTGGCGGCCAACTGCGACAGCACTTCGCCACGGCCGCGGATACGCATGATGAGGGGTACGATGAAGGCGGCCGCTGCGACGAGAAACAGGCCGACGGCGATGGGGGAGGTGAGCAGCACCGTCGGGTCGCCCTGGCCGATGGCGAGTGCGCGGCGAAGCTGCTGTTCCGCAAGCGGGCCGAGGATGAGGCCGACCACGGCAGGCGCGATCGGATAACCGAAGATGCGCATGATATAGCCGAGGATGCCGAAGGCGAGCAGCATGCCGAGTTCGAACACGGACGGGTTGGCGCCGATGGTGCCGAGCGTCGCGAACAGCAGGATACCCGCATAGAGCCAGGGTTTCGGAATGGTCAGCAGCTTTACCCAAAGGCCGACGAGCGGCAGGTTGAGCACCAGCAGCATCAGATTGGCGATGAACAGGCTGGCGATCAGGCCCCAGACGAGCTGCGGATTGGTGGCGAACAGCAGCGGGCCGGGCTGAAGGCCGAACTGCTGGAAGCCTGCGAGCATGATGGCAGCGGTCGCCGTCGTCGGCAGGCCGAGCGTCAAGAGCGGCACGAGCGTACCGGCAGCGGATGCGTTATTGGCGGCTTCCGGACCGGCTACGCCTTCGATTGCGCCGTGGCCGAATTCTTCCGGGTGCTTGCTGAGCCGCTTTTCGGTGGCATAGGAAAGGAAGGTGCCGATTTCAGCACCGCCGGCAGGCATGGCGCCGATGGGGAAGCCGATCAATGTGCCGCGCAGCCACGGTTTCCAGGAGCGCGCCCAGTCCTGCGCACTCATCCAGACCGACCCCTTGACGGCTTCGACCTTCTCGTCGCCGCTCTGGCCTTGCGCGACAATGAACAGGGTTTCGCCGATAGCGAACATGGCGACGGCAAGCGTGGTCACTTCCACGCCATCGAGCAGGTCGGGAACACCGAAGCTCATGCGGGTCTGGCCGGTCAGCTGGTCGATGCCGACGATGGCAAGGGCAAAGCCGATGAACAGCGAGGTGAGGCCGCGCAGCGCCGAATCCCCGAAAGCGGAGGACACGGTGACGAAGGCGAGCACCATCAGCGCGAAATATTCGCGCGGGCCGAAAACCAGCGCCAGCTTGACGATAAAGGGTGCAACAAAGGCAAGTGCGATGGTGGCGATGAGACCGGCGACGAAGGAACCGATGGCGGCGGTGGCCAATGCCGGGCCGCCGCGGCCCGCACGGGCCATCTTGTTGCCCTCGAGCGCGGTGACGATAGAGGCGCTTTCGCCCGGCGTATTGAGCAGGATCGAGGTGGTCGATCCGCCATACATGCCGCCATAATAGATGCCGGCGAACATGATGAGCGAGCCGGCGGGATCGAGCCTGTAGGTGACGGGCAGAAGCAGCGCCACGGTGAGCGCCGGCCCGATGCCGGGCAGAACGCCGACGGCCGTGCCGAGTGTGACGCCGATCAGCGCATAGAGCAGGTTCATGGGTTGGGCGGCAACCTCAAGACCGTGCAGCAGGAATTCAAAGGTACTCATGGACAGATTTCCCCCTGTCGGGCGGAACGGCTGGCGTGGGCGTCATCGCGTGCCGGCGGTTCTGTGATCTCGAATTTTGGTCGGAATGGCTGTTAGAAAAACAGCCGTTCCAGAGGCCCGGCGGGCAGCGAAAGCTGCAGCAGCCGCGCGAAGATGATCCAGATGGCGAAGCTCAGAACGATGCCGATGGGGATCGAATACCAGAGCTTGCGTTTGCCGAAGGCGCGCGCCGTAAAGGCAAAAAGCAGGCCGGTGGCAATGGAAAAACCGGCTGTCTTGAGCAGCAGCATCTGCGCGGCAAGGCCGGCTACGACCCAAATGACCGGGGCGATTTCCTGCCTGTCGCGTTCGGGAAAATCGCCGCGCCACGCTTCGACAGCGGTCCAGAGCGCCAGGCCGACAAGACAGAAGCCGATGGCATAAGGCACCGTCGCCGGACCGACCGGCGAATAACCGGTGACGCTGGCCAGACGGGCGCTGTCCCAGAAGATCACGCAGGCAATGAGGACGAGGAAGACGGCAATCGCCAGCGCCGCCCAGTCAGGGCGGCGCTTTTGATGTTGTGAAGGGTTGGAACCCTGGCTCATTTTACCAGCCCGATGTCTTTGAGGATCGTTTCGGTAGCGGCGGTGTCCTTGGCAAGTTGCGCCTTGAACTCGTCACCGGAAAGATAGGTGTCCATCCAGCTCTTGGTCTTCAGGGTTTCCTGCCACTTGGCGGATTTCGCCAGCTTCTCGATGTCGGCGCTGACGGCCTTTTCCTGTTCCGGCGTCAGGCCGGGAGGAGCGGCGACCATGCGCCAGTTCTGGACGACGACATCAAGGCCGCTTTCCTTCAGCGTCGGCGCGTCGATGCCTTCCAGCTTTTCTTCGCTGGAAACGGCCAGCAGGCGTAGCGTGCCCGCCTTGACCTGGCTTTCGAATTCGCCGTAGCTCGAAATGCCGGCCGTGACCTGCGAGCCGAGGATCGAGGCAAGCGCTTCGCCGCCGCCGGAATAGGCGATGTAGTTGATCTTGGTCGGATCGACGCCGGCCGCCTTGGCGATCAGGCCAACAGCGATATGGTCGGTGCCGCCGGCCGAGCCGCCGCCCCAGGAAACGCTGCCCGGGTCCTTCTTGAGCTGGTCAACGAGGTCGCCGATGGTTTTCAGCGGCGAGGATGCCGGAACGACGATCGCCTCATATTCGCCGGTCAGGCGGGCAATCGGCGTTACTTCGTTGAGGGTAACGGGCGCCTTGTTGGTGAGGATCGCGCCGACCATCACGTAACCGCCGACGATGAGGGCGTTCGGGTTGCCCTTCTGCTGGCTGGCGAACTGCGCAAGGCCGATGGTGCCGCCGGCGCCCGGTACGTTCTGCACCTGAACGCTCTTGGAAATGCCTTCTTCCTGCAGCACGGTCTGCAACGAACGCGCGGTCTGGTCCCAGCCGCCGCCGGGATTGGCCGGCGCGATGATGGTGTAATCCGCTGCAACCGCCGGAAGAGCGATCACGCCCGCCAGAAATGTGCCGATAAGAAAATGTTTCACTTAGAAAACCCTCCTCAGGATGCCCTTCTGGGCGTCGTTTTTCGTTTATGCGGGGGGCTTGCAGGACGCATCTTTTCCGGCGCTGAAGACAGCGCGTGGCCTTGGTGATCGTCCTGGATTTCCTCCCGCATCTTCTTCCGCCTCCACGGAATGAAGAAGGATTGCAGAGCATCATAAAAAGCTGTCATCTAACTGACGCTGCGCAAGTCCTTGCGCATTTACTCTCTATTAATTTGTGTCGGGCGTCCAGTATTGGCGTTATTGCGAGCGCAACGCCTCGTTCCAGCGTTCGATCAGGCGGCTGCGCTTGACCTGATCCAGATAGACCATCAGGCCGGGGCTGACGGGAACGGGGCGCAACTGTGCGCCGTGGATGGCCTGCATGGTGTTGGCGGTGTTTTCGCCCGCCACTTCCGGGCTGACGGCCGGGATCTGCAATTGCCGGGCCATGATCGTCTGGCCCTCCTTGGACATGAAGAATTCGAGGTAACGGCGGCCAAGCGCCGGGTTGGCGGCGGCTTCCGGCACCAGTCCGATGCGCGACATGACCACGGTATAGTCCTTGGGCAGAACGATGCCGACATCCGGGTGGCGCGAGGCCCAGTCGGCGGCATAGGAGCCGAGAATATTGTAGCCCAGCACGAAGCGTCCGTCGGAGACGCGCTCCAGAATGGCCGAGGAGGTGGAATAGACCTTCACGCCCGCCGCACCCATGGCCTTGATGACGCTCCATATATCGCCGAACTGCTCCTGATCCCGCGACATGAACAGGAAGCCGACGCCGGAACGCTCGATATCATAGGTGGCGATGCGGCCGTGTACCTCTTTCGCATGGCGTTCGAGGTAGTCGACGAATTCGGCGCGGGTGGCGGGCGGTGTTTCGGTGGTGAAGCTTGGCTTGTGATAGACGAAAACCGCAGGCTCGAAGGTTAGCGCATAGGCGGTGTTGCGCCAGTTCGCCCAGGCCGGCCAGCGGGCGCTCATGGCAAGGTCGGAGCGCTGGGCGTAACCGTCATTGCTCAGTTTCACCTGCAAATCCATGGCGGAGGAAAAGGCGAAATCGGCGGTCTTTTTGCCGGCGTCGGTTTCCTTGACGATGCGGTCGTAGATTTCGCCGGTCAGCATATCCTCGTAGTGAACGGTGATATCGGGATTGGCCTTCTGGAAACCCTCGATCATCGGCGTCGCTAGCGGTTCGTCCAGCGAGGAATAGACCACCAGTGTTTCCGCATCCGCCTTGCCTGATGGGGCCGGAAAAACGGCGACTTGTGCAAGCGCCGGTGAGGCCATGCAAAGACAGAGACAGAGAAAAACGGCGATACGCATGGAAAAGATCATGCCGCACGCGCTTGCCATTCACAAGCGCCAAGGGCTTGGATAAGCTCGGCAATGTTGCGGGAGGAAGAATTGCGGATTTTGCTGGTCGAGGACAATCAGGTGCTGTCGGAAGGGCTGTGCGCACTTCTGCGCGGCAGCGGTTACGCGGTGGACGTGGTTTCCGACGGCGCTTCCGCCGATGCGGCGATTGCGGCGGAAAATTTCGATCTCGTGATACTCGATCTCAACCTGCCGGAAATGGATGGCATCGAGGTGCTGCGCTCCATGCGTTCGCGGCAGGACAAGGCGGCGGTGCTGATCCTGACGGCGCGCGGCACGCCGGAGGAAAAGGTCAAGGGACTGGATCTCGGCGCCGACGACTACATGATCAAGCCTTTCGACATCACCGAATTCGAGGCGCGGGTGCGGGTGCTGCTGCGCCGCAATGCCGGCCTGCGCTCGTCTGCGCTCAGTTTCGGCAAGGTCCTGTTCGATCTGACATCGCGCACCTTTTCGGCAGATGGCCGCCCGCTCGATATTCCGGCCCGTGAGGTGGCGCTGCTTGAGGTGCTGTTCATGCGGGCGGGCAAGGTCGTCGCCAAGGAGGCGATCGTGCAATCGCTGACCGGTTTCGACGACGAGATTTCGGGCAACGCCATCGAGCAATATGTCAGCCGGTTGCGCAAGCGGCTCGGCCCCCACGGGCTGACGGTGAAGACGGCGCGCGGCATCGGTTATTATCTGGAAAAGCTGCCGGAGATGGCTGAATGAGACAGGCCGCCTATTCGCTGCGGCGACGGCTGCTCGGCTGGCTTCTCATCTCCACCGCCATCATCGGCTGCGTTGCGCTGACCGATACCTGGCGCGAGGCGGTCAATACCGCCAATGTCGTCTCCGACCGGGTGCTGTCCGGTTCGGCGCTTGCCATCGCCGAGCGGGTGGTGGTGGCGGAAGACGGCTCGCTGGAGGTCGACATTCCCTATGTCGCGCTGGAAATGCTGACGTCGGCCGCGCAGGACCGGGTGTTTTACCGCGTCGACGGGCCGAATGGGCAATTCCTCACCGGCTACCAGAACCTGCCGACGGTGGAGAACCCGGCCGGTGATACGCCTGCCTATCGCGATGCGGTGTTTCGCGACGAGCCGATCCGCATCGCCGCCATCCGGCGTTTTGCCTCGACCGGCATCAATTCCGTTCCCTTTTCCGTCACGGTGGCTGAAACGACGATAGCGCGCAGCCAGCTGGCGCAGGCCATCATCCTGCGCTCGGCGCTGCGGCTGCTGCTGATGATCTTGGGCGCGGCGATCATCGTCTGGATCGCGGTGACGATTTCGCTGCGGCCGCTTTACCGGCTCAGCGAAGCCATTGCCGAGCGTAGCCCCAACGACCTGCATCCGATCCGGCAATCCGTGCCGGTTGAGGTGGAAAACCTGGTGGAAACGGTCAATTCCTTCATGGTGCGGCTGCAATCGGCGCTTGATGCGCTCCGGCATTTCACCGGCAATGCCAGCCATCAATTGCGCACGCCGCTTGCCATCATCAGCACCCAGCTTGCGCTTTCCGCCCGCGCCGCAAGTCTTGAGGAGGCGCAGGCGGCGGCGCTGAAGGGCGGCACCTCGGTGGCGCACGCCGAACATATTCTCGCCCAGCTGCTGCGCATGGCCAATATCGATGCGGCCGGTTCAAGCGAAAAACACGATTTTTCCGCAATCGATCTTGTGGCGGTGGCGCAGAACGTGACCGCCGACTTCGTGCCGCGTGCGGCAGACGCCGGCATCGACCTCGGTTTCGAAGGCGAAGGTGAGGCCACCATTCTCGCTGAACCGCTTCTGATCGGCGAGCTGATCGGCAACCTCGTCGGCAATGCCGTCAACTATGCCGGGCGCGGGGCGGAAGTCACCGTGCGCGTCGGCGCGGAAGCGGGCACCGCCTGGCTCGAAGTGGAGGATAACGGCCCCGGCATCCCCACCGACAAACGCGCGATGGTGCGCCAGCGCTTCGCGCGCGGCGAAACCAACGCCGCCCCCGGTGCAGGCCTCGGCCTTGCCATCGTCGAGGAGATAGCGGGCCTGTTCGGCGGACGGCTCACGCTGGAAGACGGCGCGGGCGGACGCGGGCTGAGGGCGCGGGTGGTGTTTGCCATCGCGGAAAAGGCGGCGGGGTAGCTTGCCGTCGAATCAGGCGGCCGTCTCGGCCTGCGATTTTGCAACAAGAGCAAGCCTGTAGCCAAGTGCATCGGCCACCTTGGCAATTGTCGCCAGTTCCGGATTTCCTTCGCCGCTCAGTGCCTTGTATAAAGTCTGGCGCGGAAGGCCGGTTTGTCTTGAAAGGTCGGTCATGCCCTTGGCGCGTGCCACGACGCCCAGGGCATGCGCAAGTTCCTGTGCGTCGCCGCTCTCGGTGGCGTCCGCGATGTAAGCCGCAAGCGCTTCGTTACTATCGAGGTAGCGGGCCGCATCGTAATCGCGTGTCACAAGTGGCATGATATGACTCCTTGAGCGCCCTGGCCAGTTTCTTGGCTTTGGCGATATCGCGTGCCTGAGACGCCTTGTCGCCACCACAAAGCAATATGATGACGACACCGCCGTGCCGGACGAAATAGACCCGATATCCGGGTCCAAGATCGATCTTGAGCTCGCTGACGCCTTCGCCGACCGGCTTCACATCACCGGGATTTCCATCCGCGAGCCGGTAAATACGTCGTGCGATGCGGGCACGCGTCTGCACATCGCGCAGACCCGCCAGCCAATCGGCAAACTCGATTGTTTCCCGGATCGTGAACATGGCAGAATGTAAACTATGGTTGTCGTTTCGTCAATGACGGACCCGTCACCCCATCCGCTCGGAGGCATAGCTGCCCGGGCTTGGCGGGAAGACCACGGTGCGGTTGCCGTTGATGAAGGTGCGGTGGTGGATATGGGCATGGATGGCACGGGCCAGCACCTGGCTTTCCACGTCGCGGCCGAGAGAGACGTAGTCCTCGGCCGATTGCGCGTGGGTGACGCGCACGGTGTCCTGCTCGATGATCGGGCCTTCATCGAGATCGCCGGTGACGTAATGCGCGGTTGCGCCGATCAGCTTCACGCCGCGATCATAGGCCTGCTTGTAGGGGTTGGCGCCCTTGAAGGACGGCAGGAAGGAATGATGGATATTGATGATCTTTCCCGACATCTTGCGGCACATGTCGTCGGACAGCACCTGCATGTAACGCGCCAGCACCACCAGTTCCGTGCCACTCGTCTCGATGAGATCCATCAGCTGCCCTTCGGCCTTCGGCTTGTTCTCCTTTGTCACCTTGATGTGGTGGAAGGGGATGTCGTGGTTGACCACCACTTTCTGATATTCGAAGTGGTTGGAGACGACGCCGACGATATCGATAGGCAGCGCTCCGATCTTCCAGCGGTAGAGCAGGTCGTTGAGGCAATGGCCGAAGCGCGACACCATCAGAAGCGTCTTCATGCGCTGGCCGTCGCTATAGATGCTTGTTTCCATGCCGAATTTTTCTGCCACCGGCTGGAAGCCCTCGGTGATGGCCTGCATCGTCGCGCCCTCTTCGGAGATGAAGGAGACGCGCATGAAGAACTTGCCGGTCTCGAGGTCGTCGAACTGGGAACTGTCGACGATGTTGCAGCCTTTTTCCGCCAGATAACCGGAAATCGCGGCGACGATGCCGCGGGTCGATTTGCAGGCTACTGTCAGAACATAGGATGTCATCGTTTTCCCTCAAAGACTTCGCAGCCGGATGAACCGGCGCAGTTGGCGCGTTCCATAGCGCAGCTCCGTGGCGGAGCAAAGCGCCAAGACGAACGCAGCCAAAGTCTTAAGGTGGGAAAAGGCCCCGCGCCGTGCCGGAAGCGACATGGAATGTTCCACGGCCAGCACGGCGGCGGCAGGTGTCACAGTGGGGTCGTTACCGGCCTCAGGCGCGGCGCAGGCGCATGGCCGGGCGGCCACGGCCGTCGATCAGTTCCAGCGTGCCGCGGCGCGGCTCCAGCCGGAAGGAACGGGCGCCTTCCAGCGCTTCGATGAACTGCCGTTCCCGGCGCATGATATCGGGCGCACAGGCCATCTGGGTGGAAATCATCCGGCCGAAATCGACGCGGTTACGGCTGATCTTCACCTCGCCGCCGATGCCGTTGCAGCCGGCATTGCCGGAAACGCGGCCCTCGCGGGAAATTTCCAGCGTGGCTTCACGGCGGCCGCGAACCCGTTCGCCGCGAATTTCCTGCACTAGCCAGCGGCCGTCGAGACCGGCTTCCGGTTCCGGCCTGCCCGGACCCGCCGCCACGCGCTCCAGCACGAGGTCGGTATCGTCACGTCCGCCAGCCAAAACGGAATAACGGCGAGTGGTGGTGAAGAGCAGCCGGTCGCCGTCGCGGATTTCCGCGCTCAGCGCATAGGAGCGGCGGGCGCGGATATCGCGGTCGTCATAACGCAGAACGAAGGGCACAGGCACCTGCCCACGCGGGCGGATGGTGGTTTCGGCAATCGTCTGCGACGGCGCATCCGCCAGCGAAACATCGATCAGGCGCACCGTCACGGTCGCGCCCGGCGGCATGGCGATGCGCTCGCGATAGGAGACGCTGCCGCGCAGGCTTGCCGGTGCGGCCGCAGCGCCACCCGCCACAAAAAGCGGCGCAAGCGCGACAAGCCCGGCGAAATTCCGGCGCGAAAGAAGAGGCTGGCGGTCGTTCATGGTGCTTGCTCCGTGCTGATCCCGATCGAATTTCGGCGGATGATAGAAACCGGCACTGAACGGGCGATGAACCGGATTTTTGGCGGCTGGTGCAGGCGGAGGCATCCGGGGGTAGGTAAGAGAGGGAAACCGCCGCCGGAAGCAATCTCCCGGCAGCGGCGGTCTCCCATTCACTCAGCCGCGGAAACTGTCCCGCAGCGCTTCGAACTTCGCCAGCTGATCGCCACGCAGTTCCTTGTTTTCGTCGCGGCGGACGAAAATCTTGAACATGGCGCTGCCGGCTGCATTCATGAACCAGACGGAACAGGAGCGGCGACCGTGGAAGCCGCGATCGACAAAGGTGATTGCGGTGCAATTGTCCTTCTTGATGTGACCGCCGATGGGGCTGTCGCCGTGAACGTTGAACCAGCCGTGGCTTTCGCTGCCTTCCGACAGGTCGCCCGGTACTTCCAGCACGATGTCCTGCGTTTGCACGATCATGAGGATTTCACCCCAGCCGCGGATCTCGTTCCAGATATCGCCGAACCGGTCGGCGGAAGCAGAGATTGCGGCGCCTTCGGGCAGGATCGCCAGGATTTCGGCAGGCGTCACCTCGGCCTTGGCGGCAATGGCTTCGACGATACCGTCAGGCTTTTCGGCAAGGGCGGCCACGGCGCGGGCCTGCCGGTCATCGGTTTTTTGGGCTGCAATGCTCATGGGGCAGACCTCAGGCGGCAATCGAGCGGCGTTCGCCGTTCTTGTCTTCGTGGATGATGACGTCGAAACCTTCGAAATGCGGGCCGGAGAGATATTCCACCTTGCCGCGGTTATCACCGGCTCTGGCATGGGCGGCGCGGAACTGTTCGGACTTCGTCCAGCTCAGGAAATCTTCCTTGGTGGCCCAGACGGTGTGCGAGGCGTAAAGCGTGTGGTCATCCGCCTTCGGGCCTTTCAGCATGTGGAATTCGATATAGCCCGGCAATTCGCTCAAGTGCGATTTGCGCTCGCGCCAGATGGATTCGAAGGTTTCTTCATAACCCGGAACGACGCGAAAACGGTTCATTGCGATAAACATGGAAGTCTCCCTTTAAGTTTACAGTTGCAGTCAGGATATCCAGCCGAAGCATGGTTGGAAAGAGGCAGGCGATAAAGCGAACAATTTTACTCCACTTATCGATTGCGCCTTTTATAAACATGTGCAAATAACTCAAGTTATTCGGCGTGGCAAACCCGCGCCAGCTTGTGTTTCAGGATAGCGCCATGTTGAATTTTCGCCTTCGCCCGTTCGTTTTCGCCGCCCTCGTGCCTGTCGCGATCGTCCTTGCCGCGCCCGGTGCGCGAGCCTCGGACATGGGCAATCCGGAAGCGAAACGCATCGTCGCGGTGGGCGGAACGGTGACGGAAATCCTTTATGCGCTGGGCGCGAAAGACCGCATCGTGGCGCGCGACAGCACCAGCAGCTATCCTGCGGATGCGCTTTCCAAGCCGGATATCGGCTATATGCGGGCGCTCTCGTCGGAAGGCATCCTGTCGCAGCAGCCCGATCTCATTCTGTCTGAGGACGGCTCCGGTCCGGCGGATGTCATCGCCATTCTGAAAGCAAGCGCTGTTCCTTTCGTCACCGTCGATACGCCGCCGAGCGGCGACGCCATCCCGCAGAAAATCGAGGATGTCGGCGCGGCAGTCGGTCTTTCAGACAAGGCCAAGACATTGGCTGCGGAAACCAAAGCGGGGCTTGATGCGCTTGCCAGGGATGTCTCTGCCGTGCCGGAAAAGGACAGGAAGCGTGTGCTCTTCGTGCTGTCAAGCGCCGGCGGCCGCATCATGGCGGCGGGCAAGGACACCGAAGCTGCGGCGATCATCGAAATGGCCGGCGGCATCAATGCTGCGCAGGAGATCAGCGGTTACAAGCCGTTGAGCGACGAAGCGGTCATCGCGGCAGCACCCGATGTGGTGCTGACCATGGATCGCGGCGATCATGCGGGCAAGGCGAACGAGATTTTTGCGCTGCCCGCTTTCCAGTCCACACCGGCTGCCGCAAACAAGGCGCTGATCAGCATGGACGGACTTTATCTCATCGGTTTTGGCCCACGTACCCCGGCTGCCGGCCGCGATCTGGCGATCAAGCTTTACCCTGACGTGGTGAAGCCGTGAGCCTTGCCGCCTTGAGTTCCACTGAGGGCAACGCTCCGGGCGACAGATCACGCCAAGGGGCCGTCACTCTCTTGGTGCTCGTCGGCATCCTGCTTTTCGCCTGTGGTGTGTCGCTTGTCAGCGGACCCACGGGCGTCGGCATGTCCGAACTCTGGGCCTATCTCACCGGCGGCGCGGATCAACTTGGCGCGCGCGACAAAGTCATTCTCGAAGCGGTGCGCCTGCCGCGCACGGCGCTCGGCATATTGATCGGCGCGGGGCTTGGCGTCTCGGGCGCCATGATGCAGGGCCTTTTCCGCAATCCGCTGGCCGATCCCGGCATTGTCGGTGTCACCTCAGGTGCTGCACTTTTCGCCGTCGCCGCCATTTCTCTCGGAGAGGGCGCGCTGGCCACGGTCGCCGTGTTTTTCGGTCCGCATTTTCTGCCGGTTATGGCGTTTTTCGGCGGGCTTTTGAACACCTGGCTGCTTTACGTCATCGCCACAAGGGATGGCGCGACCTCCACCACCACACTCATTCTCGCTGGCATCGCGGTTGCGGCGATCAGCGGCGCGCTGACCGGCCTGATGATCTTCATGGCCGACGACAGGGCGCTTCGCGATATCACCTTCTGGTCTCTCGGCTCCCTCGGTGGGGCGACGCCCGCCAAGGTGCTTGCCACCTTGCCTTTCATCGTGGTCGTGCTCGCCATCATACCCTTCGTCGCAAGGGGGCTGGATGCGCTGATCCTTGGCGATGCCGCCGCTTTCCACATGGGCATTCCCGTGCAGCGGCTGAAACGGGTCGTCATTCTGGCCGTTGCCGCCGCCTGCGGGGCAAGCGTGGCGGCTGCCGGTTCCATCGGTTTTGTCGGCATCGTCGTGCCGCATCTGCTGCGGCTCGCCATCGGGCCGTCGCACCGGTTCCTGCTGCCGGCCTCAGCGCTCGGCGGTGCAGCGCTTCTGCTGTTTGCCGACAGTTTCGCCCGCACGGTCGCTTCCCCGGCGGAATTGCCCATCGGCGTTGTCACGGCGCTGATCGGCGCGCCGGTCTTTCTGTTCCTGCTGCTCGGTCGTGGCGGCTTTTCCCTGCGGAATATGCCATGATCCGGGCTGAAAACCTCACCCTCATCCGCTCCGGCCGCCGCCTGCTCGATGCGGTCAGCGTCGATCTGAAGCCCGGCAAGGTCAATGTGATCATCGGCCCGAACGGTGCCGGAAAATCCACGCTGATGAAGGTGCTTTCGGGGGAGATGCGCGCCGAGGAGGGCGGTTCGGTGACCTATAATGATGTCGCCCTGCCGCTTTTCACGCCGGTTCAGCTTGCCCGCATCAGGGCCGTGCTGCCGCAGAATACCCAGCTTGCCTTTCCTTTCACCGCGCTTGAAATCGTGCGCATGGGCGCAGTTGCGCAAGGATCGCGCGCGCCGGAAGAGCAGGCCCGCCGGGCGCTTGCGAGGGCCGGGCTTCGCGGGTTCGAGCAGCGTTCCTACAACATGCTGTCGGGTGGCGAGCAGCAACGGGTGCAGTTTGCCCGTGCGCTGGCGCAGGTGCCGCATCCGGTGGAAAACGGCGAGGTGCGGGCGCTGTTTCTTGACGAGCCGACGGCCAGTCTCGATATCGGCCACCAGATCGCGGTGCTGGAAACGGCGCGCGATTTTGCGGCAGGCGGCGGTCTGGTGCTTGCCATCCTGCACGATCTCAATCTTGCGGCAGAATTTGCCGATCAACTTATCGTCATGCATGGCGGCCGGGTAACGGCGAGCGGGCCATCGCTTGAGACGATCAGCGATGAGACGATCGCAAGGGTTTATGGCATTGGCGGCGTCGTCGGACGGCTGCCGGCGCGGCACATTCCTTATGTGCTGCCGCAGTCGAGGCATCGCTGAGACCGGCCGGTTTCAGCTTTCCGGCCGGGTGACGATGAACAGCGCCGAACCGAGCATGACGGCGGCGACGATTGCCGCGCGCAGAGCCGGCGGTTCGCTCAGAAACCAGAAGGCGGCGTAACTCACACACATGGCCGAGAGCGCAGCGATCTTCGCCTTGCGGGCGATTGCGCCGCGTTCGCGCCACTGCCGAAGCGAAGGGCCGAATCTGGGGTGCGCCAGAAGCCATGCCTCCAGTTTCGGGGAGGAGCGGGAAAAGCACCAGAGCGCCAGGAGCAGAAACGGCGTGGTGGGCAAAACGGGAAGAAACGCGCCGACGATGCCGGTCGCGACCATAAGCCAGCCAAGACAGAGGTATAGAAGGCGCATGGGATATGCCGGTATCATGAGTTCTCTACTCATGATAGAGCGGCGGGGCGAAAACTGTCCGCTGGTTTCACCGGAAATCCCGGATTTACGGGCAACCCGCCGCTCCTTGCGCCATCACATTTGCCGTGATCGGGTGGTTTCCCCCGGTCCTAAATCCGTCTTTAGGGTTGAAAGCGCGGCACTCTGTCTTTATCCCCTTGGTCCGCAATGTCCGGAGCAAAACCGGGTTACGACGAGACAAGAAGCAGAAGGAAAACACCATGGCCAAGCTGATCCACTCGATGGTCCGGGTGCTGGAAGAAAAGCGTTCGGTGGAATTTTACACGCAGGTTCTAGGACTGGAGATTGCTGAACGCGTCGAGTTCGAAAACTTCACGCTGATCTATCTCAGCAATGCCGAAGGCGATTTCGAGCTGGAACTGACCGTCAACCGGGGTCGCGAAGTGCCCTATGCACTGGGCGACGGCTACGGCCATCTCGCCGTCAGCGTTGCCGATGTGGATGCGGAGCATCAGCGCCTCATCGAGCTTGGCCTGTCTCCGGGAAAGATCATCGAATCTGAACACAAGGGTCAGCCTTTCGCGAAATATTTCTTTATCTGCGATCCTGATGGCTACAAGATCGAAGTGCTGCAGCGCGGCAACCGGTTCAAGTAACAAAGAGGCACATCATGGCAGAGGCAGGCGTCAAACTCGAAGATAGCTGGAAACGCGTTCTTTCCACCGAATTCGCCAGCCCCTACATGCAGAAGCTGAAAGATTTCCTGCTTGCCGAAAAAACCGCCGGCAAGCACATCTTTCCCAAGGGCGCCGAATATTTCCGGGCGCTGGATCTGACCCCGCTCGACAAGGTCAAGGTCGTCATTCTGGGGCAGGATCCTTATCATGGGCTTGGCCAGGCACATGGGCTGTGCTTTTCGGTGCAGCCCGGCGTGCGTATCCCGCCTTCGCTCGTCAATATCTACAAGGAATTGCAGGCCGATCTCGGCATCCGCCCCGTCAATCACGGCTTTCTGGAAAGCTGGGCGAAGCAGGGCGTGCTGCTGCTCAACAGCGTGCTGACGGTGGAACAGTCGCGCGCCGCCTCGCATCAGGGGCAGGGCTGGGAAAAATTCACCGATGCCGTCATTCGCGTCGTCAATGACGAATGCGACCATGTGGTGTTCCTGCTCTGGGGTTCCTACGCCCAGAAGAAGGCGGCCTTCGTGGATCAGAAAAAACATCTGGTGCTGCGCTCGCCGCACCCTTCGCCGCTTTCCGCCCATAACGGCTTTTTCGGCAATGGTCATTTTTCCAAGGCAAATGCCTTTCTCGCCTCGCATGGCCGCGAGCCGATCGACTGGCAATTGCCTGAAACCGCTTAAGCAGCCTTGCCAGCCCACTCCGTCATTCCGGCCTTGAGCCGGAATGACGGGGAGTGCAGCAAACACCTTTACAGCGCAGTCGTGTCCGGTTTAAGAATACTCGACTACAAAGTGAAGGATTTATACCCGTGTCTCTCCTGTCTGCTGAAACCTCCGTCTCGCTGCCCGATCCGTTGTTGATTGTCGACGCATTCGAAGATCATTTTTCCGAGCACATGGAGATGGAGCGCGAGGGGCCAACGGTGCGTTTCAAGACGGAATACGGCCATGGCAGCTTCAGCGCCGAAGGCGGCCGGTTTGCCGCCCGGGTAAGCTGTACGACCGAACACATTTTGATGTCGGTCAAGGCCATGGTGGCCGAGCATATCGTCGAGTTTTCCGGTGAGACGGGGCTGGATTTCCGCTGGAGCGGCCACGGGGCTCACCAGCGCGAATTGCCCAATCTCTTCGTCGGCAGGGTTGCCCGCGCCTATAATCTGACGCCGCATATGCGCCGCCTCGTGGTTTCCGTCGAAAGTGGTATCGAAAGACTGCTCACCAGCGGCATGCATGTTCGCCTGTTGCTGGTGCCGGATCAGGCCCGCGCGCCGGTCTGGCCTTACCTTGCGCCCACCGGCGCCATCGTCTGGCCGGCGGACGAGGATCTCCTGACGCGGCGCGTTTATACCATCCGTTCCGGCGATGTGGGTCGCGGTGAGGTAGATATCGATTTCGTCATGCATGAGGGCGATCGCATGCCGGGCGCAAATTTCGGAGCCACGGCAAAACCGGGTGACGTCCTCGGCATCATCGGCGCCAGCGGCGTCTGCCCGGAAGCGGAGCGTTATGTCTTTGCCGGCGACGAGACGGCGCTGCCGGTGATGTTGCGCATGGCGGCGGAAATGCCTGTTGGCAAGAAGCTCAGCGTCTATGCCGAAATCGACGACGAGGCGGAACGGCAGGAAATCGCCTGCGCCGCCGATGTCGAATGGACATGGCTTTATCGTCGCGGCAAGCCCGCCGGCACCGCTGGCCTCATCGAACAGGCGCTGCGCGGCCACGCCTGGAGCGACAACCACGAGGGCCTGCATGTTTTCGTCGCCTGCGAGAAGACCGAAGCGAGGGCGGCGAAATCCTTCCTCACCGACGAAATCGCTTTCCCGAAAGCGTCGCTGCGTGCGGTCGGTTACTGGACGATGGGTCTCGCCGACGATCATTGAGGTCCAGACTGTTTTTGGGCAGGCAAGTGAACAGTAAATTTTATCGTTCACCATTTGGGAACAATCCGTTCCGCTTGTCTGGTCTATGCCTTTTCCGCCTCTTACCCCATCTTCACGCCATGAACACGGCTGGCCCGATCAATGGGCCGCCAAGGCGAAAAGGGGTTTATCATGCTGAACCAGATCAAGGGCCTGCACCACGTCACGTCCATGGCCGCCAGCGCGCGCCAGAATAATGGGTTTTTCACCGATACGCTCGGCCTGCGCCGGGTGAAGACGACCGTCAATTTCGACGCGCCTGATGTCTATCATCTTTATTATGGCGATGAGGCCGGTACGCCCGGCTCCGTCATGACCTATTTTCCGTTCCCGCATATCGCCCGTGGCCGTCCCGGCACCGGCGAGGTGGGCGCCACGCTGTTTTCAGTCCCGGAAGGCTCGCTCGCCTACTGGCAGGACCGCCTCTCCAAGGCGGGCGTTGATGGTCTGAAGACCGACGAGGCATTCGGCAACAGGCGCCTGCACTTCGCCGGGCCTGATGGCGATGGTTTCGCGCTGGTCGAGGTCAAGGATGACGCCCGCGCGCAATGGACTGGCAATGGCGTTGGCGCGGATCAGGCGATCCACGGCTTTCAGGGCGCTTCCTTGCGTCTTCGCGACGAAGGCGCGACCGCCGAGCTTCTGAAATTCATGGGTTATGAGGAAGTGGATCGTCAGGACGGCGTGCTGCGCCTCGGCATTGCCGGCGGCAATGGCGCTGACGTCATCGATATCGAGACCATGCCGAATATCTCCGGCGCGCGCCTCGGCGCGGGTTCGGTGCACCATATCGCCTTTGCGGTCGAGAACCGTGAAAAGCAGCTCGAAGTCCGCAAGGCGCTGATGGATACCGGCTATCAGGTAACCCCGGTGATCGACCGCGATTATTTCTGGGCGATCTATTTTCGCACACCCGGCGGTGTGCTGTTCGAAGTGGCCACCAACGAGCCCGGTTTTGACCGCGACGAGCATACGGCCCATCTCGGCGAGGCGCTGAAACTACCTTCCCAGCACGCGCATCTGCGCGCCCAGCTGGAAAAGCAGCTGGAGCCGCTTGGGGACGAGAAAACGGCTTAACCGTTCTCGCTGGCTTCTTCTCCCCGTCCGGGGAGAAGGTGGCCCGAAGGGTCGGATGAGGGGGCAACCTCTCAGCATATCTCTGGCCTAGCCCCCTCATCCCGCTGCCGCGACCTTCTCCCCGGCGGGGAGAAGAAACCAGCGGCGCTCGCTCGCTCCATATGGGACTCCGCTTGGCTGAAGAAGTCGTGCGGAAGCCGTTTAACCTCTCCTTCCAGAAAGGATTATCCGATGAACAAGGACACATATTTCCACAAATCCCGCCCCGGCGTTGCGGGTGCGCCGCTCTTCGTGGTGCTGCACGGCACCGGCGGCGATGAGAACCAATTCTTCGATTTTGGTGCGCGGCTGTTGCCGCAGGCCACCGTCCTCTCGCCACAGGGCGATGTCTCCGAACATGGCGCGGCGCGGTTTTTCCGGCGCACCGGTGAGGGTGTCTACGACATGGTCGATCTCCACCGGGCAACGGTCAAGATGGCGGATTTCGTGAAAGCCAACCGGGAGCATTATCAGGCCGGGCCGGTTATCGGCCTCGGCTTTTCCAATGGTGCGAATATTCTCGCCAATGTGCTGATCGAGCAGCCCGATCTGTTCGACGCCGCCGTGCTGATGCATCCGCTCATCCCGTTCGAGCCGCAGGCGGCTGCGGCCAAATCCTCGCGCCGGGTGCTGATCACGGCGGGCGAGCGTGATCCGATCTGCCCGGTGCCGCTGACCAAGGCGCTGGAGCAGAGCCTCATGGCGCAGGGCGGCACGGTGGAAACCATGTGGCATCCGGGCGGGCATGAAATCCGCTCGAACGAGATCGATGCGGTCAGGGGCTTTCTGGCGGCTTATGGGGAATAAGGCGTGCGCGCGATTGTCGGTGTGGCCTTCTACGTCAGGCGGTACCGTTACGTTGCCACGTAAGGGTTTTGGCAAAGGGTTGCACCAACTCGACGTCATCCTCGGGCTTGACCCGAGGACCCACAACCGTTGAAATCAATGGATCCTCGGGTCAAGCCCGAGGATGACGGAGGAGAGGTTTCGACACCTTCGTCCGGCATTGTGGGGTCGGGTTACTCCAACCCAGCCTCAGCGATACCCGCATTGCTGCAATTGCCCCTCGTAACGCAGCGCCATGTTGGCGGAGCGGCGGGCGGCTTTCTGGACGGCGGAATTGTTGCGCCAGCTTCCCTTCGCGTAACCGGCATGGCCGGAATAATAGGCAAGGTAGAGATTATAGGGGTCGTTCAGCGAAATGCCGTTTTCGCGCCGGCTCTTGGCGTGGTACCAGCCGACGAAATGGATCGCATCGGTGAAGTCCGTGCGGCTTGCCGACCAGCGGCCGGTTTCGCGCTTATAGACCTCCCATGTACCGTCCAGCGCCTGGGCATAACCGTAAGCGGTCGACTGGCGCGTCCAGGGAATGAAGCCGAGAAGCTTGGTGCGCGGCGGGCGGGCATAGGGGCGGAAGGCGGATTCGGTGTAGATCGTCGCCATCATGACAGGCACCGGCACGCCGAATTCGCGCTCTGCCGCCTTGGCGTCGCGCCGCCAATTGTTGAAGACGCCGTTCCGCTGCTCGAAAATCGCACAGGCATTGGTCACTTGCGACGGTGCGGTCGCACAGCCGGCCAGAACAGTCATCAGAAAAACAACGGCAAATACGCCACGCATCGCGGAACCCTTTCGTTCCGCTATTCTTAAATTGCTAACCATTAACGCCGGGTTTTAAGACAAGGTTAATTCAAATGCCGCCGATCAAGCGCCTGTTAACCCACTGAAAATTCCTGTGTCCGGGATGCGGCGAAACCATGGGGTAAGTGGCGCTTTTTTCCGGAAATGGCATTGGCCGCATCCCCGCGCGTCCCCGGTCTTTCAAAGCCGCTTATGATGATCCCATCCCGGTCATCAAGCGTGCGCGCGGCGCAAGGTGGACGGGGCAGGCGGCCGAAACCGGGGAGTTTCCCGATGTCACGGTTGAGGCGGCCGGCATATGCCCACCTTCCAAACAGGAACCGGTTTGGCGGGCGGGTCATATGTTGAAGCCGGGGCCGCATCGACTGCAAACCCTTACCACACCATCTTATACCCCCGCAGCGATGCGGCCCCTTTATAGCTTCTCAAGCGTTGCCTCGGTTTCGGGGCGACGGTATTTGCGCATACTCGAAAAAAGCGCCCGCTGTACAAAAATGAAAACCGATAAAATTGTAGCAATCGGCTTAAAGCGGCTGAAAACAGTGCTGTGCCATTGTGGGATCACAGACAAGGAGCGGACATCCTGCAAAGACAGGGCGCTTCGAAAACAGAAATCGAGACCGGCACAAGCCGGCGGATCGCCAAACGGGGTATGAAAATGCTGAAGAAGATCATTGCTGCCGCCATCTGCGGAATTGCCATTGCTTCCATGTCCACTCATGCCGATGCGGCGGGTGCCGCCGGTTTTGCCCGCAGCTTTGCCGCCGTCGAAAAAACGACGGTCGCGCAGATCGCCATTTCCGCGCCCGGCGGTTTTGATGGTTGTGTTCTTTCCGCCGGCCAATGCGTTTCGACGATTGCCGCACCGCTGACCGGCGAACGCCGCGAGGAACTGCTGCGCGTCAACCGTGAAGTGAACGCCACCATGGGCGCGCTTGATGACTATTTCTCCGGTTTTGCAACCGATGTTCCGGCAACGCCTGCGATGAGCGCTGAGGATTGCGGCGATTGCGCCGCGATCAAGCGAACGGCGCTTGCCGGCGCCGGCTGGTCTTCCGCAGCGCTGCGCCTCGCCTTCGCGCTTGATGATGACGGATCGCTCGAAAAAGTGCTGATCGTTACCACCGACAAGGGCGATATCGTGCTCGGAAATGCCGCTTTCTCTCCGGTTAAGCGCGAAACCGCGCTCTGACCCGAACCTTTTCATGCCTGCCAGACTGCGCCGGTTTTCCAGATCCTCACGGGATCATGGAGCCGGCGATTTTTTTCGTTCCGCCACGGCAATGCCGGCCAGCGCCATGACCAGCGCCGCGATCTGGTAGGTATGCAGGGTCTCGCTGAGCACGACGACGGAAAGCAGCGTGCCGAAGACGGGTACGAGATTTATGAAAAGGCCGGCACGGTTGGCGCCGATCTGCTCCACGCCCTTGATGAAGAAGATCTGCGCCACCAACGAGGCGAAGATGGCGGCATAAAACACCAGCACCCAGCCTTTTTGATCCGGCCAGATCACATTATCCTGCGACATCTCCCAGAAAATCAGCGGCACCGAGCTGACGAGTGCGAAAAAGGCGGGGATCGCCATCAGCGTGCGCCAGTCAACGGCGGGTTTCCAGCGCAGGATGACGGTGTAGATGGCATAGACCAGCACGGCGAGCAGCATGATGGCGTCGCCCGCATTCATTTCCAGCTGCAGCAGCGATACGGGATCGCCATGCGAGGCGAGAAGCGCCACACCGGCAATGGTGAGACAGAAACCGGCGATCTGGCCGAACAGCACGCGGGTGCGGAACAGGACGAAGTTCAGCACGAATATGACCATGGGAATGCCCGCCTGGATGACGGCGGCATTGATGGCGGAGGTGTGTTGCAGCGCCGTGTAGAGAAAGACGTTGAAGGCGGTGTAGCCGACGCTGCCGAGCACGAAGAAATAGGGCAGGCGTTTTTTCACCACCGGCCAGTCCTTAATGAGCTGCGGCACGGAAATGGCGAAGATGATGGCGACGGCGAAGACCCACCGCAGGAAGGTGAAGGCCATGGGGCTGATGTGGCCGACGGCGAGCTTTCCGGCAACGGTGTTGCCGCCCCAGCAGAGCGTGGCGATGATGAGGGCGATATAGGCTTTCGAAGGCACGCTGATGTTTCGCTTCTTCAAGGGGGGCGGAAAAACGAGAGGGGGTGAACGGCGGCCTCGCGCCCGCGCTTGTCCTCCCCACGGGGCGAGATAATGCGGAATTCGGCATTTTGTCACGGAAAAAGCAAAATTCACCATAAGAAACAGGGTCGCTTTCCGTAAAACAACACAGTATACATTCGCGGGTTTGGGTTTCCCATCGGGTTATCGGGCGCGCAAGCGCCATGAGCAGGAAAGCAAGAAATGACGAATGTTGTGGTGGTCGGCTCGCAATGGGGCGACGAAGGCAAAGGCAAGATTGTCGACTGGCTGTCCGAGCGGGCAGATGTCGTCGTGCGGTATCAGGGCGGCCACAATGCCGGCCATACGCTTGTCATCGATGGCATCAGCTACAAGCTTTCGCTTCTGCCTTCCGGCGTCGTGCGTCCCGGCAAACTCGCCGTCATCGGTAATGGCGTCGTGGTCGATCCGCATGCGCTGATTGCTGAAATCGGCCGTCTGGAAGTGCAGGGCGTCACGGTAACGCCTGAAAACCTGCGCATTGCCGACAATGCCACGCTCATTCTTTCCCTGCATCGCGAGCTGGACGGCATGCGTGAAGACGCCGCCTCCAACAGCGGCACCAAGATCGGCACCACGCGTCGCGGCATCGGCCCGGCTTACGAAGACAAGGTCGGCCGCCGCGCCATCCGCGTCATGGATCTTGCCGACATGGAGGCGCTTTCCGCCAAGGTCGATCGCATCCTGACACATCACAACGCCCTTCGCCGTGGTTTCAGCGCCGCTGAAGTCTCGCATGAGACCATCATGGAAGAGTTGAGCTCGGTTGCCGAGCGCATCCTGCCGTTCAGCGAAACCGTGTGGCTGCTGCTCGACAAGAAGCGCCGGGCCGGTGCACGCATCCTGTTCGAAGGCGCACAGGGTTCGCTGCTCGATATCGACCACGGCACCTATCCTTACGTGACCTCTTCCAACACGGTTGCCGGCCAGGCCGCTGCCGGTTCGGGCATGGGTCCGGGTTCGCTCGGCTATATTCTCGGCATCACCAAGGCCTATACGACCCGTGTGGGCGAAGGCCCGTTCCCGACCGAGCTGCATGACGAGATCGGCCAGTTCCTGGGCGAAAAGGGCCATGAATTCGGCACCGTCACCGGCCGCAAGCGCCGCTGCGGCTGGTTCGATGCGGCACTGGTGCGCCAGTCGGTCGCCACCAACGGCATTACCGGCATCGCGCTGACCAAGCTTGACGTTCTCGACGGTCTGGATGAGCTGAAAATCTGCGTCGGCTACAAGCTCGACGGCCAGGAAATCGACCATCTTCCGGCAAGCCAGGGCGCGCAGGCGCGCGTCGAGCCGATTTACGTCACGCTGGAAGGCTGGAAAGAATCTACCGTCGGTGCCCGAAAATGGGCGGATTTGCCTGCTCAGGCAATCAAATATGTCCGTCAGGTCGAGGAATTGATCGGTGCGCCTGTCGCGCTTCTGTCGACAAGTCCGGAGCGTGACGACACCATACTTGTGACTGATCCGTTTGAGGACTAATGTCCTCGACGATCTAGATTCATAAACCATATCGGGCCGGTACGTCGCCGGTCACGACGAGAAAGTGCTTATGGCGGATTTTGTAGCAGTCATTCGCAAGGCCGTGGATGGCTTGGCGAACAATACTCCCGAAAACCGGGCGAAGGTTTACGACAAGGCGCGCAGTGCGGTTGTGCGCCAGCTCGAGAATATGAAGCCACGTCCGCCGGAAGAATTGTTGCGTCGGCAGATCGCCAAGCTCGATGCCGCAATCGCCGAGGTGGACAGCGAATATGCCGAGGCCTTGCCAGCGCTGGAGGAGGATGAAGCCTTCTCCCCCGCTGCGGAAGAGGCGGCAGCGCCGTACCAGCAGGACTTTGCCGACGAGCCTACGGTCCAAGCCGGGGAGCAGGATGAGCGGCACGAGCCGGTTGAAGAAGAACCTGCTCCGGTTGAACCCGCAGAGCCTGAGCCGGTTTACGAAGAGCCTGCCCGTGAGGAAGAGCCTCTGCACGAGGCGCATGTTTCCGCTGTCATCCCGCATGAGGAGCAGCGTTACGGGCAGCACCAGCCGGAAGAGCTTTACGACGCGCCGGAACCTGTTCATACCGCCCCTTCTCACGAAGAGGTTGGCACCTATTTCACCCGCGCGGATGAAGAGCCGGCTCATCAGCCGGAAGACGAGCGTGTTGGCGATGTGGAGCCCCATGCCGACGATTCCGTTCCGCCCCATTGGGCGCAGCCGGTAGACGAGGACGACTGGCGCAAGCTCGACAAGGCCGATGACGAAGATGTCCGCCCGGCCGCCGAGGAATATGCCGAAGTGCGCAACGAGGCGGGCGACCATTCCGTCGTTGCCGGCTATTCCGCGCAGCATTATCAGGCACCGGATGTCAGCTTCGAGCCGGAAAGGCGCGACGAGGACGACCATGCCGACCACCGCGCCAGCGTCGATCCGGTTTTTGGTGGACGGGACGATTTTTCCGAACCTCGCCAGACGGAAGACACAGCCCCGAAAAAGGCGGCTGTCGTCGAGGATTTCTCGTCCTATTTCGAGGACACGGATCTCGCCATTCCCGCGAAGGATGCTCCGGCGCTTCCGCGCGCTGATAACGATCCCTTCGGTGACCGGACCGCAGTCAAGGACAACAAGGAACGCACGCCCTGGGACGACCTGGACGAGCTGATCGGTTATGACGGCGCGTCGTCTTCCAGCCGGGCAACTGCGGATGAAACGCCTGCTTTGGGTACTGCGGCTGCGACGCCGGCTTACATGGTCAAGAAGAAGCCGCGCCGCAATTATGCGTCGCTGGTGCTTGCCCTTGTCGGTGCCGGGCTTCTCGCCGGTGGCGGTTACGCGCTCTGGCAGAATCGCGACGCGCTGAACGACATGGTCGGCGGACTGGTGCAATCGGCGCAGAATGGCGGGGGAACCCAGACGCCTTCGACCGATACGACGCAGCCGCAGACATCCACCCCGCCCGCTGGCCAGCAGCCGCCTGCGGCCGGGCAGCAGCCGGCAACAAACCCGACCAATCACCAGGCGCAGCCCCATGGCGATGACGGTTCCGTCACCGGCACGAAGTTCACCCAGCGGCTTCTGGCCGACGGGACCGAACGTGACGAGGGGCCTGCACCGGGCGCCAACGGCCAGCCGGTCACGGCGGAAGGCCAGTCGGTCTACGAACAGAATGTCGCGGCGCCGCCTGCGGGCGAGGCTCCGGCCAACACAGCGCCCGCGCCCGCTGGCGCGCCCACGGGAACGCCTGCCGGTACGCCGCCTGCCCAGCAGCCTGCCGCTGCCGCCACCGGCGACCGCATGTTCCTTTACGAGGAAGTGCTGGGCCAGACGGTTCCGACCGCCATTCAGGGCAGCGTTTCCTGGTCGTTGCAGCAGGAAAACGACAATGAGGGCCGTCCGTCTCCAACGGTGCAGGGCCAGATCACGGTTCCCGGCCGTGGCCTCAGCGCGCTCATCACCTTCAAGCGCAACACCGACCCGTCCCTGCCGGCAAGCCATCTGATCGAAATCGTCTTCTCGGTTTCGCCCGGCTTCGAAGGCGGCGCTATCGACAGCGTCCAGCGCATCGCGATGAAGAGCACGGAACAGGATCGCGGCAACGCCCTGATCGCGGTTCCGGCCAAGATCACCGACGATTTCCACATGATCGCGCTCAATGACTTCCCGGATGCGATGAAGACCAATCTGGAGCTGCTGAAGAGCCGCAACTGGATCGATATTCCGGTCTCCTATCGCAACGGCCGCCGTGCGCTTCTGACCCTGCAAAAGGGTACCGACGGCATCGCCGCCTTCGATACGGCGCTGCGCGAATGGGCGGCTGCAAAGCCGGCGACCGGACAGTGATGGTTTGTGGGGGGCGTTCCACCGATAGCTCGCCCCCTCATCGCCTCGCTACGCTCCGGCACTTCTCCCCGGCGGGGAGAAGAATTTGCCGCGCCCTCTCGACCTCTCAACGCGCAACCCTGAAGTTTCATGCGGAATGAGACAGTGCTCCAGCTTCTTCTCCCCGGTCGGGGAGAAGTGCCGGAGCGTAGCGAGGCGATGAGGGGGAGCGCTCCCGTTTCTTCGCAAGGGTGCGTCTAACAAAAAACCCGCAGACCTTGCGATCTGCGGGACTAGCTCATTCCTAAATTCGACGTCATCCCCGGGCTTGACCCGGGGATCCATACCGCCGGAAGGCTTCCTTAAGCATCCACCACGCGCAGCGCGCGGGCGGCTTCGAGGGCTTCCTTCTGAACGGCTTCCTGCACCTTCTCGAAGGCGCGAACCTCGATCTGGCGCACGCGTTCGCGGCTGATGTCGAACTCGGAGGAGAGTTCTTCCAGCGTTACCGGGTCTTCGGCGAGGCGGCGAGCCTCGAAGATGCGGCGTTCGCGTTCGTTCAGCACGCCCATGGCCTTGGCCAGCATGCGGCGGCGGGTTTCCAGCTCGTCCTGCTCGATCAGCACGGCTTCCTGGCTTTCATGGCCGTCCACCAGCCAGTCCTGCCACTGGCCGGATTCGCCTTCGGACGCCTTGATCGGCGCATTCAGCGACGCGTCGCCATGCAGGCGGCGGTTCATCGAGATGACTTCTTCCTCGGAAACCTGCAGCTTGGTAGCGATTTCCTTGACGTGTTCCGGCTTCAGATCGCCCTCGTCGATCGCCTGGATGCGGCCTTTCAGCCGGCGCAGGTTGAAGAACAGGCGTTTCTGGTTGGCCGTCGTGCCCATCTTCACCAGCGACCACGAACGCAGGATGTATTCCTGGATCGAGGCCTTGATCCACCACATGGCATAGGTGGCAAGACGGAAACCGCGTTCAGGATCGAACTTCTTCACCGCCTGCATCAGGCCGACATTGCCTTCGGACACGACTTCGCCGATCGGCAGGCCGTAACCGCGGTAACCCATGGCGATCTTGGCGACGAGACGCAGATGGCTGGTGACGAGCTTATGGGCGGCGTCGCGGTCGCCATGCTCGGCGTAACGCTTGCCAAGCATGTACTCTTCCTGCGGCTCCAGCATCGGAAATTTGCGGATGTCGTCGAGATATCTATTGAGACCGGCTTCACCGGCCGTAATCGTAGGCAAACTATTGCGGGCCATAAAGCACCCCCTTATCTATGGTCTGGAACGGCACCCTCCTGAATTGACGATTACTCGCCCGAGGCACACCGCTAGTGGCGGGTCGTTACCGACCCCGCACGAACCCATGTAACAAATATGTACGCGCCCGCCGCGTTTCAAGCGAAGGGGGCGTTCACACATGCGTTATGTTCCGGCGACACTGTCTCTGACCTGTTTAACTTTCGAGCGGTAGATTCGTTCCGAAAATCCGCCGAGGCCGGAGCGCACCATCAGTTCATACATCACCCGCCTGCGCATGGGATTGTGCAGTCGCACGACGGCGGAGCCGAGAAATTGCGTTTCGACATGGCCAAGCGCCTGCAAATCGGGTTCGTCGGCGATGGCGCCGGCGTAAACCGCGTGAAATTCGCGGTGGCAGACATAGGTCTTGTATTTGGTCATGGCGAAGCAGGCGAGGCTGTGGCCATGCGTGCGCAGAAAATCGGCGACGCCAACAGTCACTTCCGGCCAGGCAGGGTTGAAGGTGTCGTCGAAGACGATGACGCCGTGCGGGGCGATCGCCTCCATCGCCAGTTTCGCATCGGCCAGCACATGATGCAGGTGGTGCCCGCCATCGATGCTGAAGAACCGAACCGGGCCGATCTTCGAGGTGATGTCGGCGGCTGCGAGCCGGGTGCTGTCACCCTTGATGATCAGGTCCCTGTCCATGGCAAAACCCAGCCGCCGGCCGTTTTCCATCAGACGGTCATACTGGTCGAGGCTGCCATCCTCCGGCGGGTCCATTTCGAACAGGTCGACGCCAAGTACCTTCTCCTGCACCTGCGCGAATTTGCGCAGCAGAAAATAGGAGCGGCCATAATAGACGCCGATTTCCGCCATGCCGCCCTCAAGGCCGTCTCTCGTCTGCGCCTGCAGAAGCGCCTTGAAGACAAGGGCGTCGGGTGGATCGATATAGCCTTCGACGCTGCGTAGATCCTGAAATATAAACCGGCGTTCATCGATGTTCATGCGCGATAGATCCCGTCATCATGCCGGTTTCGTTCAGCTCTGCGGATCGAACGAAAAGCGTCCCTTGCGGCGTTTGTATTCGGCAAGCTCGTTATGCGGCCACGGTATTTACGGGGACGATTTCAAGCAGGCCGGGGGGCCGAGGAGGTGCGATGATTGAAGCGGAATTGGGGCGGTCTACAAAAAGGACCATTCGTGGAATATCGCTATCCGCTAATCTTTTTTTATTATCCGGGGCTTCCGGCAAGATGCATGGCGCGGTTTTTTGCCGCGCCATGCGGCTTTTTCAGCCGCGCAGGGCGGTGATCAGTTCCTGCATGTCATCCGGCATGTCGGTTTCGAACTCCATCACCTCGCCGGTGCGGGGGTGTTCGAAGGCGAGCAGATAGGCATGCAGCGCCTGTCGCGGGAAGGCGTTGACGGTGCTTCTGGCCGGTTCGTCCAGCAGGTTCGCCTTGGTGCGGAAGGCTGCGCCATATTCCGGATCGCCGATCAGCGGGTGGCCGATATGGGCCATGTGCACGCGGATCTGGTGGGTGCGGCCGGTTTCCAGGCGGCATTCCACCATGGAGGCGAGGCAGGACGCATCCGGCCTTTCATGGAAGCGCTCCATCACTTCGTAATGGGTGATTGCCTCGCGGGCATCGTAGGTATCCTCGCGCTTGACGGCACGTTTGGTGCGGTCGGCGCCGCGGCCGAGTGCTGCGTCGATAGTGCCGCGCAGCGTGCGCGGCCGACCCCAGACCACGGCCTTGTAGGCGCGTTCCAGCGGGCCGGTGCGGCCATGGTCGGCAAATTGCGCGGCGAGATGGCGATGGGCGTTGTCGTTCTTGGCCACGACCATGACGCCGGAGGTTTCCTTGTCCAGCCGGTGCACGATGCCCGGCCGCTTCACGCCGCCGATGCCGGAGAGGCTGTCGCCGCAATGGTGAATGAGGGCATTGACCAGCGTTCCCGTCCAGTTGCCGGCACCCGGATGCACGACGAGACCGGCGGGCTTGATGAGCACGATCAGGTCCTCGTCCTCATATTCCACGTCGAGCGGGATATCCTCGCCCTTGGGTTCGGGGTCTTCCGGCTCCGGCATCACGATCTCGATGCGGTCCTGCGGGTGCACCTTCTTTTTCGGTTCGGTCACCGGCGTCCCGTTCAGGAAAACCGCGCCCTGCTCGATCAGCGCCTTCAGGCGGCTGCGCGACAGGTCGCCGCCAACTTCGGCCGCCAGCCAGGAATCGAGGCGGCCTTCGGCGTCTTCCCCGGCAATCAGGACTTTCCTTGCGTCTCCGCCTTGTTTAAAGGGGTCGTTCATTCTTATTTTTCCGATCAATCAGCATTTCAGGGAACCCGATGACGCAGATCGAGCAAGACGAACAGGAAGACAAACCGCTTGATCCGGCCATGGATAAAGTTCGCCGCAAGATGATCCGTTTGCAGATCGTGTCTGGCTCCGTGATGTTTATCAGCCTTATGGCCGTCTTCGGCGCGGTTGTCTACAAGGCGGTGGGGCCGTCGAAAACCGTTGCGACGCAGAGCGTACCGCAAAATCTGGGCGTTCCCACCGGCAATGGACCGCTTGCCGTGACCGCCAGCCTGCCACAGGGCTTTACGATCGACAATGTCAGCTATTCCGGCGGCGACATGCTGTTTTACGGCAAGCTTGCCAACGGCACCCGCAAGGCATTGGTCTTCAACGTCGCGACCGGCCGGTTCCTCGCCGATGTGACGGTCGATGCCCAGTGAGGGTATTAATCCGGCGCTCCTCGACGGGCGGACGCTGATCCCGGTCGAAGACCCGGCCGATCCGCGCATTGCCGCCTTTCGCGACATTCGCGAGCGCGACCTGACCGGCCGGCAGGGCCGCTTCATCGCGGAAGGCACGGTCGTGCTGCGCATGCTGGCCGCCGCGCACAAAACGGGCGGCGCCTTTGCGGCGGAAAGCATCCTCATCCTCAAAAACCGGCTTTCCGGTGTGGCCGATATCCTTGCTGATTTTCCGCCCGATGTCCCGGTCTATGTGGCGGAAGCACCGGTTCTGGACGGTATCGTCGGTTTTCACCTGCATCGCGGCATTCTGGCGCTCGGCCGCCGGGTGCGTGACATGACGCTGGACGGATTGACGGACACGCTTCCCGTCTCGTCGCTGGTGCTGGTAGGCTGCGGCATTTCCAACCACGACAATCTGGGTGCGATGTTCCGCAACGCGGCGGCTTTTTACGCCGATGCGGTGTTTCTGGACGAGACCTCATGCGATCCGCTGTATCGCAAGGCGCTCAGGGTGTCCGTCGGTTCGGTTCTGTCGGTTCCCTATCATCGCGGCGGCGGCGCGGTGGAAATGCTGGAGCGGCTCGCTGCCGCTGGTTTTGCGATCTGGAGCCTTTCGCCCAACGGAACGACCGAGATACGCGACATTCCCCGTTCCGAGCGCATGGCGCTGGTCATCGGCACGGAAGGCGAGGGGCTGCCGCAATCGGTGCTGTCTCGGTTCCATACCGCGCGGATTGCGCAGTCGCCGCAGCTGGACAGTTTGAATGCGGGGACGGCTTCGGGGCTGGCGCTTTATCAGATGGCGGGGGCGATAGGGCGGGTGTAAATCTTGCGGCGTTTGTGGGGGAGGGGTTATCCCTTAGCGAATGCCGCTCACCCCCCTCTGTCCTGCCGGACATCTCCCCCACAAGGAGGGAGATCGACCCGAGGCGGGGTCCCGCCCATCTCGACGTTTGAGAATGAAGTGACGGTAAAGCTTCTTGCCGATCTCCCTCCTTGTGGGGGAGATGCCCGGCAGGGCAGAGGGGGGTAAACCTCACGCGCAAAGGCGAGGATAAGCTCACCCGCCGAAGACCCGTAGTATCAACCCTTCCGCTTACCCATCAATTCACTCGCCCGCGTCGCGAGACTATCGCGGCCGGTCGAAGCGGCGGCTTTGGCGAGAATTCCCGGAATCGGCGATTTGTCGCCCTCCTGCGCAGCGGTGAGTGCGATCATCTGGGCGGCGATGCGGGCGATTTCGCGGCGGATCGGTTCGTCATTGCCGGTGCCGCGCACGTTCAGCAGGCGTTCGGTGAGCGCCGTTCCCTGATTGCGGATATCCTCGATCTCCTGCGCCAGACCTTCCGGGGGCGGTGTCGCCGGTTCCACGATGGGGGAGGTGTCTGCCGGAACGACGGGCGCGATTTCGGGGGCCGGGACCGCCTTTTGCGGCGGCGTTACGGTTTTCTCAACGGGCACGGCGGGGTTCGGCAGGCGGATGATCATGTCGTTGGCGCGGCCGCCGGTTGCCGCAAGCTGTTCCTTCAGGCGGGCGACCTCCTGATTGCGCAGCGTCAGCATGGTGTCGAGATCGGCGTTTTTCGCCATGAGACTGGCGAGCTGGTCCTCCAGCCGGGTAACCTTGCGGCTCTCTCGCGCAACCGCTGTCATGGCTTCCTTGTTGCGGGCCGCCACATCCTGCAATTCGCGGCTTGCCGTCTCGCCTTCCTTGCGGAAACGGGAAGCGCTCTGTTTTGCCTGCTCGGCCTCCAGATCGCGGGTGGCGGCGAGGATTTTCGAATCATCCAGCTCGCGCGTCAGATTGGTGAGGCGGGCGGTGATTTCCGACATCTGGCCGGCGCGCTCGTTTGCGGCCTTTTCCTGCTCCAGAAGACTTGCCTGTATCACGCCGGCGCGTTCCTCGCTGGTGTCGAGGGCGGCGCGCAGGTCGCCGATCTCCAGCGTCAGCTCCTCGATTTTCAGCAAAAGGCCACGGTTTTGTTCGCCGAGGCGGTAGGCATCGCTGGAAGCGGCCTCGTTGGCGAGGCGAAGCGAGGTGTTTTTTTCCCGCTCCGTATCCAGTTCCTGGCGGGCCTTGGCGTTTTCGGCGGCGTAGAGGGCGCGGGCCATGTCCTTCTGGGCGCGGACTTCCTGCGGGCTGATGGGCATCGTCGCGCGCAGGCGGTTTTCCGTATAGGCGACGATGCGGCGATGGATCGCGGGCGCGATCAGCAAGGCCAGCAGGGTTGCGGTGAGAAAACCCAATCCGAAAAGAATGGCATATTCAATCACGCGAGACAGTCTCCGAAACTCAGATACGCGCGCATTCGGAAAGAGGGCGCGAACGCACGTTACGCTATTATTGCAACCGTGGGGAGGGGGCTCCGCCAAGGCGTTGATAGAGGGCGACGGGGCTGCCGCTTGTTTCTTCTCCCCGCAGGGGAGAAGGTCGCGGCAGCGGGATGAGGGGGCGAGCGTTCCGAAATCCAGAGAGGGTGCCCCCTCATCCGACCCTTCGGGCCACCTTCTCCCCCACGGGGAGAAGAAACATGCCGCGACGTCTTGCCCTAGGTCAAATCCCTCAGGTGCCGGTCAATCAGAAGGGGTTCCAGGTCGGCTGCTGGGTGAGCTTCAGGTAGCCGACATTGATGCCGAGGCGCGCGCCGATGCCGGTGCGGATGGGCGCCAGCGTGACATCGCTGCTCTTGAGATAGGTCATGCCGACGCCGGCGACGATGAAGGCGGAACCGCTGACGCCGCCATAACGGCGGTAAAGCGCATCGACCGAAGGCAGGTTGTAGACCAGCATCATGGCGCGGGTGCCCTGGCCACCGTAATCGAGGCCGAGCGACGGACCCTGCCAGAAGACCGGATGCTGGCCGGCATTCTTGGTATAAAGTGTGCCTTCGCCATAGGTGAGGCCCGCGACGAAAGCGCCGGAGCCTTCCTGACCCAGAATATAACCGTTCGGAAGACCGTATTGCTGGAAGGCGCGTTCCACCACCTTGGCAAGGCCGCCGGTGGTTTCCCCAAAGAATCCGTGGCCTGCATCCACGACTTCCTGGAAAGAATATTGATCGCTGTTCTGGGCCGAGGCCGGCGCGACCCACATCAGGAGGCTGGCAAGGAGCGCAAAAATCTTTCCCAGTCCGAGGCGTGCAATGGTGCGGGTTTTCGTAAGGCGCATCGTCATGTCCGTCCGTCTGTTCGTTGGTGCATCAGTCCGAAAATCCGGATTCGATTTTCGACAGGACCGATGCGCAGATTCAAAGTGCTGGAACATTCCTTGTCCGTCCGAACGGATGCGGGGCGCTCCAGGGTGGCCTGTTAAGGCATTTGGCATTTTGAAACCATCCTATTAACAATCGGTTTACCAAATATGGTGTCATTATGGCTTAACAATTTCCACACCGTCCGCGCCTCCCTTGCGCAGGAGAGAATTTTATGACGAGCAAACTCAATATCACGCTGTCCGGTCCCGATCTGGCGGCTCTTCTGTGCAGTCGTGTGTGCCATGACGTGATCTCTCCTGTCGGCGCCATCAATAATGGCCTCGAATTGCTGGACGAGGGCGGCACCGATGACGATGCGATGGATCTCATCCGTACTTCGGCCCTTAACGCATCCGTGCGGCTGAAGTTCGCACGGCTGGCTTTCGGCGCCTCCGGTTCCGCCGGCGCTTCCATCGATACCGGCGAGGCCGAAAAGGCCGCCAAGGATTTCGCCGCCGCCGAAAAGAAGGCCGAAGTGAGCTGGAACGGCCCACGCGCCATCGTTGCGAAAAATCGTGTCAAACTTTTGCTCAACCTCTTTCTCGTCTCCTACAGCGCCATCCCGCGCGGCGGCAATGTGGATGTGGTGCTGGAAAACCCTGAGGGTGACGCCAAGTTCGAAATCACCGTCAAGGGAAAGATGATGCGTATTCCGGCGAAATTCGCCGAGATTTACGAAGGCAGGCTGGAAGAGGCGGTCGACGCTCATTCCGTGCAGCCCTATTACACGCTGCTCTTGGCGGAAGAGGCCGATATGGCGGTGGAATACAAGGTGCATGAGGATCGCATCGTGTTTACCGCAAAGACGATTGCCGCGTGATCGTTCAATTGCAGAGGTGAGTTTTCGAAAGGTCGGGCCCGCATCTGTCGGTACGCCGACCTTTTCTGTCCGGGGAACAGGTTCATGACACGTCTGACAACCGCTCGCCTCGTCTTGCGGCCGCACGTCATCACGGATGAAGCGCTTTATCGCGCGTTCTGGGGCGCGGACGTTCACCCCATCGAAGGGGTCAGATCGATTGCTCCGCTCGACCCTGAACTCGCTTTTGCCCGGCTTTTACGCTTCATCGGCCATTGGTCCGCTTTCGGCTTCGGCCCCTTTGTCGTGGAGGAGGCAAGCACCGGACGTATCGTGGGTGAGGTGGGTTTCGCCCATATGCGCCGTGGAAACGGGACCGATTTTGATGGCGTGCCCGAGGCGATGTGGAAAATCGACGCGGAACTGACCGGCAAGGGCGTGGCGACGGAAGCGGTGGCGGCGGCAACGGAGTGGTTCGACAGCAGCGGGATTTCGCAGCGCACCGTCTGCATGATCGATCCGCTCAACACCCCTTCGCTCGCCATCGCCGCCCGTTTCGGCTTTCGCCCGTTTCGCGACACGACGTTCAGGGACAGCCCGGTCCGGCTTTTCGAGCGGATGGTGGAGATTTAGCGCGGCTTGCGGCCGGCCGTCTCGATCGCGTTTCAGGACGACCTGAAACCTGTTTGAGGTCTCGGGCGGTGGCGGTTTGAACCAAGGGTTGGTCCAAGATCAACTCCTGGAGCTTCACATGCGCTATATTTTTCTGGTCGCAATCGCCATCCTCTCCATCGCTGCGCCCGCAATGGCGGAAACCGCCGTTGGTTTCAAACAACTTGAATTGCCCGATGATGCCGGGGCGAGAAAGCTGAACCTGTCATTGTGGTATCCGGCTGCGGCGTCCGGGAAAAGCGAGATCGTGGGTGAAAACGCGGCCTTCTATGGTCTCGAGGTCCAATCTGGTGCGTCGTTTCTGGCCGGTTCCCGCCCCCTCGTGCTGCTGTCTCACGGTTTCGGCGGAAGCTGGCGCAATCTGAACTGGATTGCCGGAGAGCTTGTGCAGCAGGGTTATGTCGTGGCCGCGCCGGATCACGCCGGCGAATCATTCACTGAAGAGAATGCGGCGGAGATCGTCCCGTTGTGGGAACGGCCGCGCGATATCAGCAGAACGCTGACGGCGCTGCTCGACAATGACCAGCTCGCCGGCAAAATCGACAGGACGCGCATCGCCGTGATTGGCCATTCTCTTGGAGGCTGGACCGCGATGGAGCTGACTGGTGCCCGCTACAGCGCCGATCTCGCTCTAAAAGACTGCAAAACGGAGAAAGTTTTGCCGCAATGCAAGGCGCCGCGGATGCTGGGCAAGGTCGGAATCGTTAACGAGGGCAAGGCCGATCCACGCCTTTCGATGGATTTGAGCGATGTTCGCATCCGCGCGGTGGTCGCGCTCGACCTTGGCCCGGCCGCCGGTTTTCTGCCGGAAACGCTAAAACGGGTGGACGTGCCGGTTCTGGTTCTGGCCGCCGGTGTGGAAACGCCCGAGATTGCCGCCATCAAGGCCGATTCGGAATATATCGCCGGGCATCTGCCAAAGGTGACGACGGTTTATCGGGAAATACCGGATGCCAGCCACTTCAGCTTCATGCAGATATGCAAGCCAAACGGCAAAAAAATCGTCGAGGAGCTTTCGCCGGGAGAAGGTTTCGTCTGCCGTGATGGCGGCGGCAGGGACCGCGCAGCCATCCACCGGCAGATCGCGGAGGCGATTGTCGGCTTCCTGAAAGTGGAAATGCATTAAGATGGGTGTTTGAGACGTCGCGCGGCGTCTTGTTTTTCAAACCGCGTTGATCTGATGATACCGATAGGCAAGGTCTTCGGGGTCGGAACGTGGTGCCGATGGGTCGAGAATGCCGCCGAGGCGCTGCGCAACCGCTGCGGATTTGCTGTTGTGCGGCGAGACATAGCTGACCAGCGTTTGCAGTTTCAGGGTCTCAAACGCCCAGTCGCGCAGTGCAGAAGCGGCTTCCGCAGCATAACCGCGGCCTTCCTGGCCGTCGTAAAGCAGCCAGCCCAGTTCTTTTTCCGGAAACAGCGGGCCGTGATTGATGCCGACCTGGCCGATACATTGCCCGGTTTCGCCAAGTTCGATCATCAGCGCGCCGTGGCCGAAAAAGTGCCAGTTGGCCAGATCGTGGCAGAAAACGCCCCAGGTCGAGGGCAGATCGTATGGCCCGCCGACGCCGATGGAGCGGGTGGACGCCATGAAATCCCGATAGGCGGGGAAATCCGCCATGACCTGCGGGCGCAAAGTCAGGCGTTCGGTCCTGAGGGTGGGGATAGAATGATCCATGGCACTACCCAATCATGAAATCGCAAGAAAAAACCCGCTGTCACCAGCGGGTTTTTTAAAAACTGCCATACCCTGAAAAGGATCAGGCGGTTTCGAGAAATTCCGCGGCGGCATCCGGCTCGCGCAGCACATAACCACGACCCCAGACGGTTTCGATGTAATTCGCGCCGCCTGCGGCGTTTGCGAGCTTCTTGCGCAGCTTGCAGATGAAGACGTCGATGATCTTCAGTTCCGGTTCGTCCATGCCGCCATAAAGGTGGTTCAGGAACATTTCCTTGGTCAGCGTCGTGCCCTTGCGCAGCGAAAGCAGCTCAAGCATCTGATATTCCTTGCCGGTCAGGTGAACGCGCTGGCCACCCACTTCAACCGTCTTGGCATCGAGATTGACGATCAGCTCGCCGGTGGAGATGACCGATTGCGCATGGCCCTTGGAACGGCGGACAATGGCGTGAATGCGGGCAACAAGCTCGTCCTTATGGAAGGGCTTTGTCATATAGTCGTCTGCGCCGAAGCCGAGACCGCGAACCTTGTCCTCGATGCCGGCCATGCCGGAGAGGATGAGGATCGGTGTCTTGACCTTGGAAAGGCGCAAGGTTCTCAAGACCTCGTAACCCGACATGTCGGGAAGATTGAGGTCGAGAAGAATAATGTCGTAATCGTAGAGCTTACCGAGGTCCACGCCTTCCTCACCGAGGTCGGTCGTGTAGACGTTAAAACTTTCCGACTTGAGCATCAGTTCGATGCTCTGCGCTGTCGCGCTGTCGTCTTCAATAAGTAGAACCCGCATAATTATCCCCTTTGCCGCCCGCAGATTGGTAAATCATTGCCTCGCGCGATGCGGATCCAGACGTTGCCTGATTTGCAGGCTGCCACCAAATGGTTAACAAATTCTAATTGCCTTTGGCAAGGTGTATCGAATTTATTAAGCAAAGTAGGCATTTTGCTGTTTTTGCACGTGAATCCACCATCGCCAAAATTGAAGCTTAACGTGAGGATATCGCGCTAAGTGATTCAATCGACTCTTACATCGTCTGGCCCGTTTTTTGGACCTGGCATTTACCGACCCTTAAATGATCGTGTTTATCATTAACGATGCCCGTAAACGAAAGGTTAACGGCGGCGTTTTTTTATTAACGCCCGGTAACTTTTGGGAATCATTCCGGCACAACGGGTTAACCCGGCCGGTTGAACGGGCGGGTTAAACGGGCCGATCAGGGGGCATAGTGCCTTTTTGATCCGGGTCTCGCTATCCATGGAGTATTGCGTATGAAGTCGCGTGACAGCCTGGTTCGCCTGAAGGAATTTCAGGTCAACGAAAAACGTCGGCAATTGCAGCAGTTGCAGCAGATGATGTCCGAGTTTGAACGGATGGCAAAGGAACTGGTGCATCAGATCTCTCTTGAGGAGACCAAGTCTGGAATTACCGATCCGACACATTTTGCCTATCCGACCTTCGCCAAGGCCGCGCGTCAGCGGGCGGACAATCTTCAGGTCTCGATCCGGGAACTGAAGGCCCAGCAGGAGGCCGCGGAGGCTTCTCTGGAAGAGGTGCAGGCCGAATATGAAAAGGCGGCGGCACTGGAAAACCGCGACGGAGCGATCCGCGCCCGCGCCTGAATATCGGCGCAAGATCAGATATGATCGTCCTCATTGACGGCTGCCAGTGGATCAGGAGGCGTCTTTCAATGACGGGATGCCATGTGTTTTTTTGAGAGGCCGCCCTTTGTGGCGGCCTTTCACTTTGGCGAACCGCCAACCTTTTCCAGGCAAGATTTTCCCCAGAGTGACAAGGGGCCGGGGGCATCCGGGATTTCGATTGTCCGGGGTTGGGGAAAGGCGTAATTTAACGGGGTTCCGACCGAGAGCCGGAGGCTTGTCCCACGCGCGTTCCGCGCGAACGCGGGTGGGCCAGACGCAGGGAGGAAAACAAATGGCCCGCCAATATATCGATTGCCGTGAATTCCCGAGCGACAGCAAATGCTCGATCGCCATCTCCGCCGATACGCCGGAGGAGCTTATGGAAGCGGCCGTCCAACATGCGATGACGGTGCACGGCGCAAAGGATACGCCCGAGTTCCGCGAGGAAATCCGCAGGAGCATGCATGCCGGGACACCGCCGCTGAAGGCGGCGTAACGGGTGGACGATGCCCTTGTATGAATAACGCGGTCTTGGAACGATTGCGAGGGGTCGAGTGTAGGCCGCTCGCTTCTTCTCCCCGGCGGGGAGAAGAAATACGCCGCGCCGCTTGTGATTATTCTGCTGTCAGGCTGAAGATGGAGCTGACCTACCCCTGAATAACATCCGCCCATTCGGGGTGGCGCAGCGTCTGGGCTTTGAAGAACGGGCAGAGCGGAATGATTTTCCATCCGCCCTTGCGGGCCTCGTCGATCGCGTGGGCCGCGAGCGCCTGACCGACCCCCTTGCCGCGCAGGGCATCGGGTACGCCGGTATGGTCGATGATAACAAGGGAAGGGGAGGTGCGGGAATAGGTCATCTCCGCCGTATGGCCGTCGACGGTTGCCGAATATTCGCCGCGCGATCCGGTTTCTGTGCTGAGGATGTCCATGGTTTGCGCCTCCTTGTTGCTGCTCGTATTCGCCACTGTAACGGCTCGCGCCTGAATTGAAACAGCGGGAATGTAAACGCAGCGGACACAAACCGGCGACAATGGTTTTTACCAAAGTGGGCGGACATGCTTCTTTCGGGAAGACCCGACATCAATCCAAAAGCCCCGTCGATGGTCCGGCGGGGTTTTTGAAAATCCGGCTTCGGCGCGTTGGGCTCGCGCGTGCGATATCAGTGACGATAT
Source organism: Rhizobium nepotum 39/7 (assembly GCF_000949865.1). Classification (GTDB taxonomy): domain Bacteria; phylum Pseudomonadota; class Alphaproteobacteria; order Rhizobiales; family Rhizobiaceae; genus Agrobacterium; species Agrobacterium nepotum. Next base: position 141,534 of record NZ_JWJH01000019.1, read on the forward strand.
TGCTGGATGCGCGTGGTGCGCAGGCCGGCAAGGCCATGATCGGAAATCGAAGACTGCCAGGACAGGAACTCTTCGACGGTAAGCGTATAACGCTCGCAGGCTTCCTCGAGGCTCAACAGTCCTCCGCGAACCGCTGCAACCACCTCCGCCTTTCTGCGAATGACCCAGCGACGGGTATTGGCAGGCGGAAGATCCGCAATCGTCAGAGGGCTGCCATCGGGGCCGATGACATATTTAACTCGTGGGCGTATCATTTCGGTCATTGGACACTCTATACAAACTCAAGACCATATGACGGGAACTTTATCCCGGTACCTTTAAAAATTGACTAAGCAGCTCGTGACAATTTATTAAGAATTTGAACGGTTTCGCCTGATTTGTTCGAGTCGCCTTATTTTGCCGGGAAAAATTTTTTCCAAAAATCGCATTTTTTATCGCCCATCGGTTGTTTGCTTCACAGCGCCGCAAGCGAAAGGCACGTTTTTCCGCTGCCGTGGGTAAATTCCGCCACGCCCCCATGCAGCAGCCTCAGGCGGTCGCCAGCATTGAGGGCAAGGATGACGGTGGCCGACTGCGAGGCGCCGGCATTGGATGCATTGCCGGCCACGCTGAGGTCACCTGCTGCGCCATTCACGGCAAGCGATACCCGGTGGCCGGAAGAGGACACCAAGGCAAGCGACAGGATGGCCAGATAGAGGCCCTTTGCGGGAACGACGAGTTCCTTTCCGCCGCCGGTTCCGACCGGATCGCCCAGACTAAAACCACCCTCATCGATGAAGAGCAGGGAAAACCCCGCCGCCGAACCGTTAGCCGGCTTCGTCGTGCCCGCCGGCAGGCCCGCCAGAACCACGGGCCGGTTGGGCATCGAGACCCTGCCGTCGCCGCCGCAGACTAGGGCGGTGCGCCAGGAAACGCCGTCCGTGCTGGTCTTGATCGAAAAACCGTCATTGCCGGCAAGGCCAATTTCCGCGCGTCCGCTCCAGCCGGACTGGAACAGCAGCGATGCGGTATCGGCCTTCGCCGCCTTGTTGATCGTCATGCGGTGGCTGCCATCCTCTTGGGCGTGGCTGAAGAGGCTGGCGGGGGAGGCAAGCGCCAGGCGGTTGGCGGCATCGGCCTGCGTGCCGATGCCGAGCCTTTCGAACCTGCCTGTCGCGGGCAGCGGCATGTCCCGCCATGCGCCGTCCCGCAGGACGCGGTGTTTGTTCTCAGCGGCAAACCACGCCGTCCAGCCGGGCTGCGGCGTGATCAGCAGCCACGCGCCATCCTGCCGGAAGGCGAGCTTTCCGCCCTTGCCGGCCCAGTCGCCGGCGGCGTCCACGGACAGGAGGAAACAATCGGCTTCCGGGGAATTGTCAGGCGGTGCGGCGACCACGTCCCCGATGACCAGTTGCACAATCGCGTCCAGCCTTTGCAGCGCCTCGTTATGGGTGACATGTTTCTGCGCCTGCGAGGGCAGGATGTAAGGAAGCCGAAGTCTCGCCGTCTGTTCCGTCATGATGTCTCTTCCGCGCTCGATTTGCCGTTCGCCAGCGATTGTGATGCGGCGGGGATGAGCGGGGATGAAATTATTTTTGGCGGCTTCGGCGGGAGTGTGTTTAGTGGTTGTGGGCGAGCGGGAGAGGCGATGTCTTTGCTTCGGTGTATGCGGCTTCACCCCCCTCTGCCCTGCCGGGCATCTCCCCCACAAGGGTGGAGATCGACTCGTGGCGAGGTCCCGTCAATCTCGACGTTTGAGAACGAAGCGGTGGTAGCGCATCTTGCTGATCTCCCTCCTTGTGGGGGAGATGCCCGGCAGGGCAGAGGGGGGTAAGCCGCATACACCGAGGCGAACGTCTAAAAACGCCCAATCACCCAAGCCAGCACCGCCGCTTCGCCGCAAACCTATCCCGCGATTTCCACCGCCGCCATTGCGCCCTCGGCAATAAAATCCGGGTTGGCCAGCGCATCCTCACTGTCGCCTCTCACCTCATAGGTAAGCGGACGGCCTTCACAATCGAGCGTTCGGCCGCCGGCGGCGCGCAGCACGGCGTCGCCGGCCGCCGTGTCCCACATCATGGTGCGGCTGAAGCGGGGATAGATATCGGCGACGCCTTCCGCGAGCATACAGAATTTCAGCGAGGAACCGACGGAAATACAGTCCTTCAGGCCGTGTTCGGCCACGAAGGCTTCCGTTTTCGCGGTGCAATGCGAGCGGCTGATCAGCGCCACCGGAGATGCGCCGCGTCGGCGCGCACGGATGGGGTGGCGCGCAAGGATCGCGCCTTCGCCGGAGATTGCGAGCTTTTCGGCGCTGTCGTCCTTGCCGGTCCAGGCTTGCCCGCGACAGGGGGCGTAAACCACACCGGCGACCGGAACGCCGTTTCGGATCAGGGCGATATTGACGGTGAAGTCATCCTTGCCGGAAATGAATTCCTTGGTCCCATCAAGCGGATCGACCAGAAAGAATTCCGTGCCCGTCTCCGGCAGGATGCCGTTCGAGACCGCTTCTTCGGCTATCACCGGGATTTCGGGAAAATGGGCGGCCAGCGCCTCGAGAATGATCGTCTCGGCGCGCTGATCGGCTTCTGTCACCGGCGAGCAATCATCCTTGTAGGACACATGCGGGCCAGCGCGATGGACCGCCATGATCGCCTGTCCGGCGTCCAGCGCCGCTTTCGTCAATATGTCGATCATCTCTGTGCCGTTGCCATCTCGTGACGGAATATTGCGATCTTCAATGTCGCTACTCCTTTGCCCGCCGTCCGTCAAACAATGCGGCGTACAATGCGTCAGGCAATGCTTAAATAAGGGTTCGGACGCCGTTTTTTTAGCACTTCCTGCCAAAATCATGGCTTATTTGATGGGGAAAAGGGCAGCGGATGTGGAAATTCCAAATTTTGTGCAGGATCGCCCGTTTTTGACTTCACATTTTTAGCGAACACGATATGGATTTTGCAGGTGGGGGGCTGCCTGAAAGGGTTCCCTCTATAATTAACATAAACGAGGCGTGGCTCATTTGAGGTCATGCCCAGGGGAAAGACATGGAGTATTTTATCCAGCAGCTCATCAACGGGCTGACTCTTGGATCGATCTACGGCCTCATCGCAATTGGCTACACGATGGTCTACGGCATCATCGGCATGATCAACTTTGCCCATGGCGATATTTTCATGCTTGGCGGTTTTGCCGCGCTGATCGTTTTTCTGATCGCAACATCGTTTTTTGCCGGTATTCCGGTGGCGCTTCTCCTGCTTTTGATGATGGTCGTCGCCATGCTGATGACCGGCCTGTGGAACTGGGTCATCGAACGCGTCGCCTACCGTCCGCTCAGAGGTTCGTTCCGCCTCGCACCGCTGATCACCGCCATCGGCATGTCGATCGCGCTGTCCAACTTCATCCAGGTGACGCAGGGTCCGCGCAACAAGCCGATCCCGTCCATGGTGACGGAAAACTATCATTTCGGCTCCGTCACGGTCTCGCTGAAGCAGCTGATCATCATGGTGGTGACCTCCGTACTGCTCTTCGCCTTCTGGTACATCGTCAACAAGACCCCGCTCGGCCGGGCGCAGCGCGCCACGGAACAGGACCGCAAGATGGCGGCGCTTCTGGGCGTGGATGTCGATAAGACGATTTCCATTACCTTCATCATGGGCGCGGCGCTCGCCGCCGTGGCCGGTTCGATGTATCTGATGTATTACGGCGTGGCGTCGTTCAGCGACGGCTTCATCCCCGGCGTCAAGGCCTTCACCGCAGCCGTTCTCGGCGGCATCGGCTCGCTTCCGGGCGCTGTGCTCGGCGGTCTGCTGATCGGTCTCATCGAATCCCTGTGGTCGGCCTATTTCTCCATCGCCTACAAGGATGTTGCGGCATTCGGCATCCTGGCTTTCGTGCTGGTCTTCAAACCGACCGGTATTCTCGGTCGTCCGGAAGTCGAGAAGGTGTGATCCCATGACCAATATCGCTTCCGAAACCGATACTTCCAGCCCAAGCCCGATGGCGGCGGCCGTGAAAGAAGGCTTGATTGCGGGCGTTGTCTCGTTCGGCATGTTCATTCTTTACGTCGGCATCGTCACCTATCAGGATATCAACAACCAGCTCATCTGGGGCACCCGCTGGGGGCTTCTGGCGATCTTCGTCGCCATCGCCGCTATCGGCCGCTTCCTCGTGGTCGGCTTCATCAAGCCGTCTCTGGATCGTCGCCGGCTTGCCAAGGCAAAAAGCGGCATTCTGGAAATCTCCGAGGAAAAGGGCTTTTTCCACAAGCACTTCCTGAAAATCGCGCTGGTTCTGCTGCTGCTTTACCCCATTATCGCCGTTCAGCTGTTCGGCTTTCAGGGTTCCCTGAAATTCGTCGACAATTTCGGCATCCAGATCCTGATCTACGTGATGCTGGCCTGGGGCCTCAACATCGTCGTCGGTCTGGCCGGCCTGCTCGATCTGGGTTACGTGGCCTTCTACGCGGTGGGCGCTTATTCCTATGCGCTGCTGTCAAGCTATTTCGGCCTGTCCTTCTGGGTGCTGTTGCCGCTTGCCGGCATTCTGGCGGGCTTCTGGGGCGTCATCCTCGGTTTTCCCGTGCTGCGGCTTCGCGGTGACTATCTGGCGATCGTCACGCTTGCCTTCGGTGAAATCATCCGTCTCGTGCTTTTGAACTGGACGGCCGTGACCAAGGGCACTTTCGGCATTTCCAGCATCGCCAAAGCCTCGGTCTTCGGCATCTGGTCCTTCGATGTCAGCGCGCCGAACAATTTCGCCAAGGCCTTCGGCCTGCCAATGTCGTCGGCCTATTACAAGATCTTCCTGTTCTACGTGATCCTGCTTCTGTGCATGCTGACGGCCTATGTCACCATAAAGCTGCGCCGCATGCCGATCGGCCGGGCGTGGGAAGCGTTGCGTGAGGATGAGATCGCCTGCCGTTCGCTCGGCATCGACACCGTCATCACCAAGCTCACCGCCTTTGCGACGGGGGCGATGTTCGGCGGTTTCGCCGGTTCGTTCTTCGCCGCGCGCCAGGGTTTCGTGTCGCCGGAAAGCTTCGTCTTCCTGGAATCGGCCGTCATCCTTGCCATCGTCGTTCTCGGCGGCATGGGGTCGCTGACGGGTATCGCCATTGCCGCCCTCGTCATGGTCGGCGGTACGGAGCTTCTGCGCGAAATGGAGTTCCTGAAACATGTCTTCGGACCGGATTTCACGCCGGAACTCTACCGCATGCTGCTCTTCGGCCTCGCCATGGTCATCGTCATGCTGTTCAAGCCGCGCGGTTTCGTCGGCTCGCGTGAACCCACGGCCTTCCTCAAGAAACGCAAGGCCGTTTCCGGCAGCTTTACCAAGGAAGGTCACGGTTGATGGCTTCCGGAACGACAACAATGACAACTGACACGATCCTCAAGGTCGAACATCTCTCGATGCGCTTCGGCGGCCTGATGGCCATCAACGACTTCTCCTTCGAGGCGAAGCGTGGCGAGATCACCGCGCTGATCGGCCCGAACGGGGCCGGAAAGACCACGGTTTTCAACTGCATCACCGGTTTCTACAAGCCGACGATGGGCATGATCACCATGCGTCAGCAAACCGGCGAGGCGCATCTTCTGGAGCGCCTGCCGGATTTCGAGATCACCAAGAAGGCGAAGGTGGCGCGCACCTTCCAGAATATCCGCCTGTTTTCAGGCCTGACGGTTCTGGAAAACCTGCTGGTGGCGCAGCACAATGCGCTGATGAGGGCCTCCGGCTACACCATTCTCGGCCTTCTCGGCCTGCCCACCTACCGGCGGGCGGTGGATGCCTCGATCGAGAAAGCCAAATACTGGCTGGACAAGGCCGACCTGACCGAGCGCGCCGACGATCCGGCCGGCGATCTGCCCTATGGCGCCCAGCGCCGTCTGGAAATCGCCCGCGCCATGTGCACGGGGCCGGAGCTTCTGTGCCTCGACGAACCGGCGGCCGGTCTCAACCCCAAGGAATCGCTGGCGCTCAACGCGCTGCTGCGCGGCATCCGCGATGAAGGTACGTCGCTGCTTTTGATCGAGCACGACATGTCGGTGGTGATGCAGATCTCCGACCACGTCGTGGTTCTGGAATACGGCCAGAAGATTTCCGACGGCTCGCCGGACCATGTGAAAAACGACCCGAAGGTCATCGCCGCCTATCTGGGTGTCGAGGATGATGAAGTGGAAGACGTGATTGCGGAAGAACTCGACGGAGGAGCGGCCTGATGTCCGGTGAACCGCTTCTCAAAGTACAGGGTGTCGAAACCTATTATGGCAACATCCGGGCGCTGGCCGGTGTCGATGTCGAGGTCAACAAGGGCGAGATCGTCAGCCTGATCGGCGCCAACGGCGCCGGCAAATCGACGCTGATGATGACGATCTGCGGCAGCCCGCAGGCGCGGGTGGGCCAGGTGACCTTCGACGGCGAGGATATCACCCATCTGCCGACACATCTCATCGCCCGCAGGCGCATCGCCCAGTCTCCCGAAGGCCGCCGGATTTTCCCGCGCATGACGGTGCTGGAAAACCTGCAGATGGGCGCCAATCTCGACAACCTCAAATATTTCAAAGAGGACGTCGAGAAAATCTTCGTCATGTTCCCGCGGCTGAAAGAACGCCAGAGCCAGCGCGGCGGCACGCTTTCCGGCGGCGAGCAGCAGATGCTCTCCATCGGCCGCGCGCTGATGGCAAGGCCGAAGCTTCTGCTGCTCGACGAACCCTCGCTGGGTCTCGCGCCGCTGATCGTCAAGGGCATCTTCGAGGCGATCAAGAAGCTCAACCAGGAGGAGGGGCTGACCGTCTTCCTCGTCGAGCAGAACGCCTTTGCCGCGCTGAAGCTTTCCGACCGCGCTTACGTGATGGTCAACGGCAAGGTGACGATGAGCGGTTCGGGCAGGGAACTGCTCGCCGATCCGCAGGTGCGCGCCGCTTATCTGGAAGGCGGACGGCACTGAAAGATTTTACTTGCGCCGGGGATTTTGCGGCGCAAGACTGCAAACGGTGTCCTGTCGGCCCTGGGGGCAAGTGGCGGGATGCAAACAATAAAATGCCTGCCGGGAAAACGGCGGGACGACAGACAAGGCAGGGTCTGGGCATTCACGCCCGGCACTGATGGGGAAAGCGATGCAGGGCCTTTTTTTCGAAACAGATAGCGGCGTGCGTTATATTCTGCGCGCACTGGTTGTTCTTCTGGGTTTCTGGACGGCGTGGCGCACGGGGAAATCCGTGGCCGATAGCTGGGGCGATTATCCGCGTGTGGTCATCTACACGCTGGCATTAGGGTGCGTCATGCGGTTTCTGCATTACGCGCTCTTCAACGGGCCGTTCATCAACGGCTTTTACTACGTGTTTGACGTCGTGCTTCTTCTGGCATTTTCCAGCATCGGTTTCCGCATGCGTCGGACGAGCCAGATGGTCAATAACTACTATTGGCTTTACGACAGGACGTCGGCATTCTCCTACAAGAAGAAAGATTGACAGGCGGATTCTTCCGGCTGCAAAATACTCGTTAAAGTGGAACGATTTCTGTTCGGTGAAGGTGGGTACTGAACAGGTCCTTGCAATCAACCCATCCAAGGAACTGGGAGTAAAATAATGAAGAAGTCTCTTCTTTCCGCTGTTGCGCTGACCGCCATGGTCGCGTTTGGCGGTTCGGCCTGGGCCGACGTCGTGATCGCTGTCGGCGCACCGCTGACCGGCCCGAATGCTGCTTTCGGCGCTCAGATCCAGAAGGGTGCCGAACAGGCTGCGAAAGACATCAATGCCGCCGGCGGCATCAATGGCGAGCAGATCAAGATCGTCCTCGGCGATGACGTATCCGACCCCAAGCAGGGTATCTCGGTCGCCAACAAATTCGTTGCCGACGGCGTGAAATTCGTCATCGGTCACTTCAACTCCGGCGTTTCCATTCCGGCTTCCGAAGTTTACGCGGAAAACGGCATTCTGGAAGTGACGCCGGCCGCGACCAACCCGGTCTTTACCGAGCGCGGCCTGTGGAACACCTTCCGCACCTGCGGTCGTGACGACCAGCAGGGCGGCATCGCCGGCAAGTATCTGGCCGACCACTTCAAGGACGCCAAGGTCGCCATCATTCACGACAAGACCCCTTATGGTCAGGGCCTTGCCGATGAAACCAAGAAGGCAGCCAATGCGGCCGGCGTGACGGAAGCCATGTATGAAGGCGTCAATGTCGGCGACAAGGACTTCTCCGCGCTGATCTCCAAGATGAAGGAAGCCGGCGTCACGGTCATCTATTGGGGTGGCCTGCACACCGAAGCCGGCCTGATCATCCGCCAGGCGGCCGATCAGGGCCTCAAGGCAAAGCTCGTTTCGGGCGACGGTATCGTCTCGAACGAACTGGCCTCCATCGCCGGCGACGCCGTCGAAGGCACGCTCAACACCTTCGGTCCCGATCCGACGCTGCGTCCTGAAAACAAGGAACTGGTAGAGAAGTTCAAGGCCGCCGGCTTCAACCCGGAAGCCTACACGCTCTACTCCTATGCAGCGCTGCAGGCGATCGCAGGTGCCGCAAAGGCTGCCGGTTCCGTTGAGCCGGAAAAGGTTGCCGAAGCTCTGAAGAAGGGCTCCTTCCCGACCGCGCTCGGCGAAATCTCCTTCGACGAAAAGGGCGACCCGAAGCTTCCCGGCTACGTCATGTACGAGTGGAAGAAGGGCCCGGACGGCAAGTTCACCTACATCCAGCAAGGGACGTAAGTCTTAGCCGGATCATAATCCATCGAAGCCCGGCAGCGATGCCGGGCTTTTTTGCTTTTACGGCGGAGCGGCTGCCGGGTTTGCGGGGCACTTAGCCCCGAATAGCCGTTGCACATCCCGTCTCACCCGCTTTTCGCCGCCAGTCTCTCCAGCACGATATCGGCGCGTTCCGAAACCGTAGCTTTCAGCAATATCACCGTTTCATAGTCCAGCCGGGCATAGTCCCGCAGCAGGCGTTCATATTCCTCGACCGCAGCATCGAAACCATGCTTGCGCTCGCTGTCGCCCCGGTAAATTTCCGGCCAGGGCGGGGTCAGGAAGACCAGCCTGTTGTAGCGATGTGCGTGCCGCAGCGTTTCGATGAAAGTGTCACCGGTCACATGGTGAAGTGCGGAGGCGGCGTCGATCAGGCCGCGGTCAAAAAAGACGAGGCCGTCTGATGGTGCTTTCTGCCGGTCTTCGAGGGCCATGGCGATCGCCCGGCGGGCAAAGGCCTCGATGTCGATCCAGGGCAGGGCGGTGCCATTATCACGGGTCTCCTCAATGACGATGCGGCGTCCCGGCTCCTCGACGGTTGCAAAGCCGCGCCGGGCAAGCTCGGCAAGAAGGGTGGACTTGCCGCCGCCGGAACAGCCGGAGAGAATGATGAAACGGTCCATGGGAGGTCCTCCTTGGTCGGGTTTTAGGGGGATATTCGAGGAATGGTCTGCGGCGTCGCCGCTTGTTTCTTCTCCCCGAGGGGGAGAAGGTCGCGGCAGCGGGATGAGGGGGCGAGGGTAGAGATATTCGGTGAGGGTGCCCCCTCATCCGACCCTTCGGGCCACCTTCTCCCCGGCGGGGAGAAGAAACAAGCGGCCCTCACTCGGCCAATAAATTGGTGCTCTGCGCTCAAGCGGAAAATATATGTTGGCGAAACCCTACCACATCACGCGTTGCTATTCACCCCTGATGCAGGATATGCGCGGCCTTGACGGCGGCGGAGGCGCGGTTTTCGACGCCGAGTTTCACATAGATCTGTTCCAGATGTTTGTTCACGGTTCTGGCGGAAAGGCCGAGAATATCGCCGATATCGCGGTTGGATTTGCCCTTGGCGATCCATAGCAGCACTTCCGATTCCCGCGTCGTCAGGGCGAAATGGCTTTTGAGCAGATGGTCGTCGGATTTCTCGTTGGCGGCGGTCAGGCGGAAGAGGTATTCGTCCGGCCCCATCGCGCCGAGGAAGGAGAGTTGCAGGGCGGGACGCCCGGCCTCTGTGATCGTCAGCGGCGCGTCACGGACGGCATCCACCGACGCCCTGTCTGCAAGCCAGCCGGAAATATGGGCAACGACGATCTCCAGCCCATCATCGCGGCCGGTGGCGGCGTTGACCAGCCTCGTCGCCTGCGGTGTGGACCAGTGGATGGCGCCATTGGCGCGCACGGCGAGCAGGTGGCGGCCGGCGGCATCGAGCGCCACGCGGGCGCTCTGCGCCGAGCGGGCATTGGAGAGGTGAACGCGGATGCGGGCGCGCAGCTCATCGATATTGATCGGCTTGGTCAGATAATCCACGCCGCCGGATTCCAGCGCCCGCACTACATGTTCGGTCTCCGTCAGCCCGGTCATGAAAATCACCGGCACCTGCGCCACGGCCGCATTGGCCTTCAGGCGGCGGCAGGTCTCGAAACCGTCCATGGCCGGCATGACGGCGTCGAGCAGGATGATATCGGGGGTGATGCGTTCGGCAATGTTGAGTGCGGCCTGACCCGAGGTGGCGATCAGCGCCGAAAAGCCGGATTGCTCCAGCGCTTCGGTCAGGAAACCGAGCGTTTCGGGGCTGTCATCCACCAGCAATACGATGTCTCTCGGCAGTGCCGCACCTGGCCCGCTCATGCCTTGCCGTCTCCCCTGTCGCTATCTTCAAACCGCTTGAGAAAATGGGCGTAACCGGCCAGATCGAAGGCCTGGACATAGGCGCCAAGCTCTTGCGTAAAGGGTAGGTTATCCGTGTTGCGGGCAAGATCGGCGAGTTTCGCCTCTATGCCGCGTATGTAGCCTATTTCGCCGAGCCGCTGCAAATCCTTGATATGAATTACGCCCGGATGGACGATCTGCGCCGGTGGCTGCGGTGCGGGTGCCGGAGGCAGGTCCGTATCGTAAACCCATTTCAGGCCGAGATGAACGGCGAGCCTGTCGCAAAGCTGGCGGATATCGACCGGTTTGGCGATGGCGTCGTTGTGATTGTCTTCGCCAGCACTTCCACTCCCACTGGCAATAGCGCCGTCACCGATATTGGCGGAGAGCATGATGAGCGGGGCCGTCTGGCCGGCTTCGCGCAGCTTCGTCACGAGCTGCCAGCCGGTCATGCCGGGCATGGAAATATCGATGAGGAAGAGATCCGGCTTCACGCCTTCGATCAGGGTCAGGCATTCCGGTGCGCTCTGGGCGGTCAGCACCACGAAATCCAGCGGCACCAGCACCTGCCGCATCAACTCGCGGTGATCCTCATTGTCATCAACCACGACGATGGTGCGGCGCGGGCCGGAATAGGAACGGATGGTCTTTTCCAGCGCAGGCGCTGTGCTTGGCCGGTGAATGGCGGACAGCATGAGGCGGACGCGGAAGGTGGAACCCTCGTCCTTTTCGCTGGAGACCGAAATCTCGCCGCCGAGCGTATTGGTCAGAAGCCTTGTGATGGTGAGCCCGAGGCCGAGACCTGGCATGGGCCGCACGCTTTCGGCCTCGCCGCGCTGGAAGGGCTCGTAGATGCGGGGAAGGTCCTTCTCGGCGATGCCGCGCCCGGTGTCGGACACGGTGAAGCTCGCGACCTGGCTGCGATAGGCGACATCGAAGGTGACGCTGCCTTCATCGGTAAACTTGATGGCGTTGGAAAGCAGGTTGACGAGTATCTGGCGCAGGCGCTTCTCGTCCGTGCGCACATATTGCGGCAAAGCGCGGGTGCGCTCATGGCGGAATTCCAGTCCCTTGGCCTGCGCCTGCGGGCGGAACATGTCGACGATCTGGTCGAGGAAATCCTGAATGTTGATCTCGTTGGAATAGACCTGCAACCGGCCCGCCTCGATCTTGGAGATATCCAGAAGCCCGTCGATCAGGCCGGAGAGATGGTCGGCGGAGCGGCGGATGACCTTGATGGCCGATTGCCGGGGCGGCGGAATGGTCTCGTCGCGTTCGAGGATCTGGGCGTAACCTAACACGGCATTGAGAGGGGTGCGCAATTCGTGGCTGAGGCCGACCACGTAACGGCTCTTGGCGCGGTTGGCGGCCTCGGCCGTTTCCTTGGCGTCCTGAAGGGCGGCGTCGGTCTTCTTGTGGGCCGCGATTTCTTTCAGGAGCAGCGTATTCTGGCGCGAGGATTCCTCTTCCGCCACCACCCGGCTGTCATGGGCAAGAACGAGGAACCAGCAGACGATGCCGGCGATGACCGCGAAGACGAAAAACACGACGAGGATGGTGCGGTTGACCACATCAGCGGTTTCCGGCGAGGCGGTGCCGACCTGATGGGCGATCAGCGCCAATATGCCGCCGATGGCGGTGACGGCAATCGCCGCCGCCATGCCGTAACGCCCGAGCCGGGTGGCGAGCTTCGCCACCAGTTGATGGGGTAGGAAGGATTTCGCGACGGTCGCGACCTGATAATTCAGCTTCGCTTTCGGCTTGCACATGTCATGGCAGCGGCTGTCCAGCGAGCAGCAGAGCGAACAGATCGGCGCGGCATAGGCCGGGCACCATGCCATGTCCTCCGGTTCGAACGGGTGTTCGCAGATCGAGCAGGTGATGGCGCTCAGCTCGCGCCATTTCTGCCGCGGCTTGCGGGCCAGATAGAACTTGCCCTTCGTGCCCCAGGCGATCAGCGGCGAGGCGATGAAGGCGACGATGAGGGTCAGATAGGGTGCGAGCGAGGCGGCGAGTGCGCCGAAGGTGCCGAAATGCGCCATCAGCGCGATGGTGGCCGAAAGCGCCATGGAGCCGACGCCGACCGGATTGATATCGTAGAGATGGGCGCGTTTGAACTCGATGCCGGGTGGGGCAAGGCCTAACGGCTTGTTGATGAAAAGATCGGCGGAAATGGTGCAGAGCCACGCCATGGCGATGATGGAGAAGATGCCGAGCGTTTCTTCCAGCAGGCGGTAGATGCCGAGTTCCATCAACAGCAGCGCGATCGCCACATTGAAGACCAGCCAGACGACGCGGCCGGGGTGGCTGTGGGTGAGGCGCGAGAAGAAGTTGGACCAGGCGAGCGAGCCCGCATAGGCGTTCATGACGTTGATCTTCAGCTGCGACACGACCACGAAGGCGACCATCAGCAGCATGGCGGCCGTGTGGTTGGGGATCATGTAGCCGAAGGCGGTCAGATACATCTGGGCCGGATCGGCGGCGCGGTCCACGGAAACGCCGGAACTGAAGGTCAGCACCACCAGGAAGGAGCCGGCCAGAAGCTTCGGCACGCCGACGACGACCCAGCCCGCACCCGCCAGAAAGACGGCGATGCGGTGGCGAAGCCTGCTCTGGCCTTCGGCGGGCAGGAAGCGCAGGAAGTCCACCTGTTCGCCGATCTGCGACATCAGCGCGAGGATGACGGCGGAAGCCGCGCCGAACTCGACCAGATTGAAATCCGCCAGGGTGCCGGGTGGGCCGGAGGCATGATGAATGCCGGCAAAGGCCCGCCAGAGATCATATTTTTCCCAGTCCATCAAAGCGATGAAGATGAAGGGCAGCACGTTCAGAACGATCCAGAAGGGCTGGGTGATGATCTGGAAGCGGCTGATGAGGCGCACGCCATGGGTGACGAGCGGAATGACCATGACGGCGGAAATGATGTAGCCGATCCACAGGGGAATGCCGAGTGCCAGTTCCAGCGCGCCGGACATGATCGACGCCTCGATGGCGAAAAGCATGAAGGTGAAGGAGGCGTAGATCAACGAGGTGATGGTGGAGCCGATGTAACCGAAACTTGCGCCGCGCGTCAGAAGATCGATGTCGACGCCATGGCGAATGGCATAGCGGCTGATCGGCAGGCCGACGGCAAGCATGGCGACGGCCGCGACGATGATGGCGTAAAAGGCGTTGGTGGTGCCGTAGGACAGCGTGATCGCGCCGCCGATGGCTTCCAGCGCCAGAAAGGAAATCGCGCCGATGGCGGTGTGGGAAATGCGGTTCGACGAAAATTGCCGGGCGCTTTTGGCGGTGAAGCGCAGCGCATAATCTTCCAGCGTCTGGTTGGCGACCCAGCGGTTATATTCGCGCCTGACGGGGATGATGCGTTGCCGTGCGGCCATGCCTAATATCCAGCGCCTTTCCGCAAAGTGGGTCCCGTTATCCTCATAGCCGCACCGACATGCCGCCATCCACCGTCAGCACATGACCGTTGACGAAGGAGGCCGCGTCGCTGGCCAGGAACAGGGCCGCGCCGGCGATTTCATCCGGCCTGCCCCAGCGCTCCAGCGGCACGCGCAGCTTTGCAAAAGCGACCATCTCAGGGTTTTCGGAAAGGGCGGCGTTGGTTTCCGTGGCGAACATGCCGGGGGCGATTGCGTTGCTGGTGATGCCACGCGCGCCATATTCCACGGCGATGGCGCGCATCAGCCCGGTCAGCCCCTGTTTGGCAACGGGATAGATCGCATCGCCCGGGCGGACGATATGGCCGAGAATGGAGGTGATGGTGATGATGCGGCCGTAGCCGTTGGTGTTCATCGCTTCAGCCGCGTCGCGCGACAGCGAGATGGAGGAGGTGAGGTCGGTACGGATAAGGTCCAGCACGTCCTCGTCATTAAATTCGGCAAGCGGGCGGCGGTCGCGCGCGCCGACATTGTTGACGAGAATGTCGAGATGGCCGAACTCGTCCATGATGCGGCGGATAAGGGCGCTTCCAGCGGCGGTATCGGCGATATCGAAGGCCGCATAATCGGCCTTTCCACCCGCTTGCCGAAGAATGCCGACCGCCTGTTCCAGCGTCTGTGCATTACGGCCGGTCAGCCACACATGGGCGCCAGCTTCGGCAAAGGCGCTGGCGATTTCGAAACCGAGGCCGCGGCCGCTGCCGGTGATGACGGCGATGCGGTTTTCGAGAGAGAACTTGTCGAGAATGCCCATCGCTCACCTTTTTGCTTCAGAGCATCGGATCGAAAAGCGCGTAGCGGTTTTCGCAAAAGCCGATGCGGTTGCTCAAAGCCACGCAACATTTGAATTTGCGCATAGGGAAGACTATGCCGCGCTGGGCAGATGGCGAAAGGTCACCTGTCCGGTCCGGTGGTTCGGTGGACACAAAAATGGCGTCGCCCGGCTCGGGGCGACGCCATGTCTTGGTTTATCAGGCAGCAGCCGACTTTGCGAGCGGCACTTCTGCAATCGTCTTCAGAACGACGGAAGCGATCTGGTAAGGGCAGCCCTGCGAATTCGGACGGCGGTCTTCGAGGTAACCACGGTAACCGTTGTTGACGAAGGAGTGCGGAACGCGGATCGAAGCGCCACGGTCGGCAACGCCGTAGGAGAACTTGTTCCACGGAGCGGTTTCGTGCTTGCCGGTCAGGCGCAGATGGTTGTCCGGACCGTAAACGTCGATGTGCTCCTGCCAGTTCTTGGCGAAAGCGGCCATGAGGGCTTCGAAATATTCCTTACCGCCAACTTCACGCAGGAACTTGGTGGAGAAGTTGCAATGCATGCCGGAGCCGTTCCAGTCGGTATCGCCGAGCGGCTTGCAATGGAATTCGACGTCGATGCCGTACTGTTCGCAAAGGCGTACCAGCAGGTAGCGGGCGATCCAGATCTGGTCGGCGGCGCGCTTGGAGCCCTTGCCGAATACCTGGAATTCCCACTGACCCTTGGCCACTTCGGCGTTGATGCCTTCGTGGTTGATGCCTGCTTCGAGGCAGAGGTCGAGATGTTCTTCAACGATTTCGCGGGCAACCGAGCCGACGTTCTTGAAGCCGACGCCGGTGTAATACGGACCCTGGGGAGCCGGGTAACCCTGCTCGGGGAAGCCGAGCGGACGGCCGTCCTGGTAGAAGAAATATTCCTGTTCGAAACCGAACCATGCGTCCTCGTCGTCGAGGATGGTCGCGCGGCTGTTCGATGCATGCGGGGTGACGCCGTCAGGCATCATGACTTCGCACATGACGAGCACGCCGTTGGTGCGGGCCGGATCGGGATAGATCGCAACGGGCTTCAGCACGCAATCCGACGAGTGGCCTTCGGCCTGCTGGGTGGACGAGCCATCAAAACCCCAAAGCGGCAGCTGCTCGAGCGTCGGGAATTCGTCGAATTCCTTGACCTGTGTCTTGCCGCGCAGGTTAGGGACCGGCTTATAACCGTCAAGCCAGATGTACTCGAGTTTGAACTTAGTCATTACGAACCTCTCATAGGTAAAGATGCGAAGCCTTGAGGCCCCGGTGGCTTTCGCCGCCGGAAGCGCTTTCGCGTTCAAGGGCTGACGGGTTAGATGCATGCCGCGTGCCAGATTGGCGATGTTTTGCGAATTCTTCGAAAAATCTTTCAGGCGCGCGTGAGGCCAATGGGGCCGATATGGCCGTCGTCCACTCGTGCTGCGCTGCGGCAGACAAATCGAACCCCAATGTTTCGTCAGTGATTCCTAACAGATAGCGGGTAGCATCGCCTAAAATGCCCTGTTGCGGTGCAATGTTTTCGATTGCGAGCGACGGATCGGCATTTGCCCCAAAAACCGGCGCTTCCGGAATGGTTTTCCTTGCCGAACGACCATTTAATGCCTATATTTTTTGCAACGTGATTTTTTTTTAATCAGATGGAGCGAATCCGATCTTTGCGGGTTTGCTTCAAGACCAAAGTGCTTCGATGCAAACAAAGTGAGATGTTCGATATGGCAACTGGCTTTCATCGCGAAACGGCAACGATCTACCAATTCCCGGTCGGCGGGCGCGCTGGCGTTCCCAAGTTCCGCAAGAGCGATCTCGAGGAACAGGCGAAAGCGCCGCATATCGACTTTGGCTCCTGGTATCACGACGACGCGATCCGTGACGAAGATCGGGACGACAAGCCTCACGCTTGATATGAGACGTTGCCGCTTATTTCTTCTCCCCGCCGGGGAGAAGATGCCCCGAAGGGGTAGATGAGGGGGCAACCTCTCAGTCTATATCTAACCTCGCCCCCTCATCCCGCTGCCGCGACCTTCTCCCCGGCGGGGAGAAGAAACAAGCGGCGCTCCCTTGCTCCACGGGCAAGCGTTGATTGGAGCGAGAATGTGTTTTCATTCTTTCGCGCTCCCCCCAAATCTCCCCTTCTGCACCTTTCGCCACCCCGCCTACGTCAATTGACGTATACGGTTTCTCACCCACGAGATCGATAGTCCCTTCCAGCAGCGGTCAACGATACCGCTGAGGCCCGACGAGGGCTAAACAAGGAGAGGGGTTCTTCCGATGATATTCCGCAAGACGCTTAGCGCCGCGCTGCTTGGCGCGATCATGTCCACCACTGCCTTCCACGGCGCATTCGCCGCCGATGACACGATCAAGGTCGGCGTGCTGCATTCGCTTTCCGGCACCATGGCGATTTCAGAGACGACGCTGAAGGACGCCATGCTGATGCTCATCGACGAGCAGAACAAGAAGGGCGGCGTTCTCGGCAAGAAACTGGAAGCCGTCGTGGTCGATCCGGCTTCGGACTGGCCGCTATTTGCCGAAAAGGCCCGCCAGCTGATTTCGCAGGACAAGGTCGCCGCCGTTTTCGGCTGCTGGACGTCTTCGTCGCGCAAATCCGTACTGCCGGTTTTCGAGGAGCTGAATTCCCTCCTGTTCTACCCCGTGCAGTATGAGGGTGAGGAATCCTCCCGCAACATCTTCTATACCGGTGCTGCGCCGAACCAGCAGGCCATTCCGGCCGTCGATTATCTCGCCAGCACCGAAGGCGTCGAGCGCTGGGTTCTGGCCGGCACGGACTATGTCTATCCGCAGACCACAAATAAGATCCTGAAGGCCTACCTGATGTCCAAGGGCGTCAAGGAAGAGGACATCATGATCAACTACACGCCGTTCGGCCAGTCCGACTGGCAGACGATCGTGTCCGACATCAAGAAGTTCGGCTCGGCCGGCAAGAAGACCGCCGTGGTTTCCACCATCAACGGCGATGCCAACGTGCCGTTCTACAAGGAACTGGCGAACCAGGGCATCAAGGCCGAGGATATTCCGGTCGTCGCCTTCTCGGTCGGCGAAGAAGAGCTGGCCGGTCTCGATACGACGCCGCTGGTCGGCCACCTTGCCGCCTGGAACTACTTCCAGTCCGTCGATACCGAGGTCAACGCCGAGTTCATCAAGACCTGGCATGCGTTTACCAAGAACGACAAGCGCGTGACGAACGACCCGATGGAAGCCGCCTATATCGGCTTCAGCGCCTGGGTAAAGGCCGTGGAATCCGCCGGCACGACCGATACGGACGCGGTTCTCGACAGCATCATCGGCGTTTCGGTGCCAAACCTTTCGGGCGGTTATTCCACCGTCATGCCTAACCACCACATCACCAAGCCGGTGCTGATCGGCGAAATCCAGGCCGACGGCCAGTTCGAAATCGTGCAGCAGACCCCGCAGGTCGTGGGCGACGAATGGTCCGACTACCTGCCGGATTCGAAGGACCTGATCTCGGATTGGCGCAAGCCGATGTCCTGCGGCAACTTCAATGTCGCCACGGGCAAGTGCGGCGGCAAGGGTAGCTGATAAACGGGGACGGTTGCCGCCCCCTTGTTTGGGGGGCGGGCAATTTGTTCTCCGATAGTTGAAAACTGAGCCAGAACGCCCCCCTCTGCCCTGCCGGGCATCTCCCCCACAGGTGGGGAGATCGATTTGCGGCAAGGTTTCGCCCTTCTCGTCGTTCGAGATTGAGCAATGCAGGCGCGTCTTACCGATCTCCCTCCTTGTGGGGGAGATGTCCGGCAGGACAGAGGGGGGTGGCGGCACCCACAGACGGCGCTTTTACCGGAAACGCTCTAAGGAACCGACATGACGATCCGATCTTTTCTCGGAGCTGTTTTTTTCTGGCTCACCCTTGGGATCGCGGCCCAATCCGTGGCGCAAAGCGATCCGAAGGCGTTGATCGATGCGCTCGGCACTGCGGATTTCAAGCAGGCCGAAACTTTGATCGGCCAGATCGCCGCCACCGGCGATGCGCGGGTCGTGCCGGCGCTCGAGGCTTTCGCTTCGGGTGATCTTTACGTGCGCAAGACCGACAATCTGGTTTTCATGACGCGGCCCGCCGGGTCCAACTTCACGCTGATCGATCCGCTGTCGGGCGAAAGTGCAGGCGAAGCGCCGAAGGCTACGGTTACCAAGATCAGGGTCAATAATAATCTTCGCCGCGTCATTCGCGCCGCAATGGGCGGGCTGACCCTGCTCAGCCCGGAAAAATCCGTGCGACTTTCGGCGGCCGATGCCGTTCTGAAGGCACCGAGCGCGGAAAATCTCGAATTGCTGGAAACGGCCATCGCCAAGGAAACCGACAATGAAGTGCGGACCCGGATGGAGGAGGCGCGGGCCGTTTCGCTGCTTTCCTCCGACCGCCCGCTCGAACAGAAGAAAGACGCGATCGCGACCATCAAGAAGCTGGGCGGGCGCGACGCGATCGGCATTCTGATGGCGGCGTCCGCTTCCGTCGATCCAAGCCTGAAACCCGATATCGACAGTGCGATATCAGGCATTCAAAGCTCGCTTGCGTTCTGGGACTACGCGCAGAACATCTGGTACGGCCTGTCGCTCGGTTCCGTACTTCTGCTCGCCGCCATCGGCCTTGCCATCACCTTCGGCGTGATGGGCATCATCAACATGGCGCATGGCGAGATGGTGATGATCGGCGCTTACTCCACCTTCATGGTGCAGGAGGTGATCCGTTCGAATTTCCCCGGCCTGTTCGACTGGTCGCTGGCCATCGCTCTGCCCGTCGCCTTTCTGGTCACGGCCTTTGTCGGCCTCGTCATGGAACGCGGCGTCATCCGCTTCCTTTACGGGCGACCGCTGGAGACGCTGCTGGCCACCTGGGGCATCTCGCTGATGCTGCAACAGGGCGTGCGCTCCATCTTCGGCCCGACCAATCGCGAAGTCGGCAGCCCCGGCTGGATGTCGGGTTCCTTCAGCGTCGGTTACCTCAATTTCACCTGGAACCGGGTGTGGATCGTCTGCTTCTCGCTGTCGGTGTTCTTCGCGCTGCTGGTGCTCCTGAAGCGCTCCTCCTTCGGCCTGCAGATGCGCGCCGTGACCCAGAACCGCCGCATGGCCTCCTCCATGGGCATTCGCACGCCCTGGGTGGATGCCTTCACCTTCGCGCTCGGTTCCGGCGTTGCCGGCCTTGCGGGCGTGGCGCTTTCGCAGATCGACAATGTCTCGCCCAATCTCGGCCAGAGCTACATCATCGACAGTTTCATGGTGGTGGTGTTCGGCGGTGTCGGCAATCTCTGGGGAACGCTGGTCGGCGCGCTGTCTCTCGGCGTGCTCAACAAGTTCCTTGAGCCGACTGTCGGCGCCGTGCTCGGCAAGATCCTCGTGCTCGTCCTCATCATCCTGTTCATCCAGAAGCGGCCGCGTGGTCTCTTCGCACTCAAGGGAAGGGCGATCGAAGCATGATTACCGGCTTCCTCCTGCGCGCGCTCGATCGCCGCATTTCCATCGCCATCGCCATCATCCTGGCCATCGCCGTGCTGGTGCCCGCCTCCAACCTGTTGCTGCCGGCTGACAGCGCATTCCGTATCCCCACCTACATCATGTCGATGCTCGGCAAATATCTGGCCTATGCGCTGCTCGCGCTGGCGCTTGATCTGGTCTGGGGTTATTGCGGCATTCTCTCGCTTGGCCACGCCGCCTTCTTCGCGCTCGGCGGTTATGCCATGGGCATGTATCTGATGCGGCAGATCGGCACGCGCGGCGTCTACGGCCATCCCGTGCTGCCGGATTTCATGGTGTTCCTCAACTGGAAGGAACTGCCGTGGTTCTGGCACGGCTTCGACATGTTCTGGTTTGCGGCGCTGATGGTGCTGGTGGTGCCGGGTCTTCTCGCCTTCGTGTTCGGCTGGTTTGCCTTCCGCTCGCGCGTCAACGGCGTTTATCTCTCCATCATCACCCAGGCCATGACCTACGCCCTGCTGCTTGCCTTCTTCCGCAACGACATGGGCTTCGGCGGCAATAATGGGCTGACCGATTTCAAGGACATTCTCGGCTTTTCCGTGCAGGCGGACGGCACCCGTGCCGTGCTGTTTGCCATGACGGCGGTGATGCTCGCGATCTCGCTGCTGATCGCGTCCGGCATCGTCAATTCCAAATTCGGCAAGGTGCTGGTGGGCGTGCGTGACGCTGAAAGCCGGGTGCGCTTCCTCGGTTTCCGGGTGGAAAACATCAAGCTCTTTACCTTCGTCGTCTCGGCCATGATGGCGGGCATTGCCGGCGCGCTGTTCGTGCCGCAGGTCGGCATCATCAATCCGGGCGAATTTTCTCCCGCCAATTCCATTGAAGTAGTGGTGTGGACGGCGGTGGGCGGGCGCGGCACGCTGATCGGGCCGATCATCGGCGCTATTCTGGTCAATGGCGGCAAGAGCTATTTCACCGGCGCTTTCCCCGAATTCTGGCTGTTTGCGCTGGGTGGCCTGTTCATCGCGGTGACGCTGTTCTTCCCGAAGGGCATCGTCGGCACCGTGCAGCATTATCTGGCCGGACGTCGCGAAAAACGCATCGCGCGGGCGGCGAGCAAGGCCGCGCAGCCGGGCAATGACGGTGCCGCGACAGTGTCCCAACAGGCGGCGGAGTGAGACGGATATGAACACGATTTCCGAAAACAGAACCAAAAGCCTGCTTTATCTGGATGGCGTTTCCGTCTCCTTCGATGGGTTCAGGGCGCTCAATTCTCTTTCCTTCGTGGTGGAGCCGGGCGAGCTTCGCGCCATCATCGGCCCGAATGGTGCGGGCAAGACGACGATGATGGATATCATCACCGGCAAGACGAGGCCGGATAGCGGCACGGTGCTGTTCGAAGACAGCGTCGATCTCACGAAAAAGGACGAGGCGGATATCGCCCAGCTCGGCATCGGCCGGAAATTTCAGAAGCCGACGGTGTTTGAAAGCCACACCGTCTGGGACAATCTGGAACTGGCGCTGAACCGCAAGCGCGGTGTTTTCGCCACGCTGTTCTACCGGCTGACGGAAGAGGACAAGGCGCGCATCGAGGAAATCCTCGCCACCGTGCGCCTCAGCCACCGCCGCAGCGATCTTGCCGCCAATCTCTCGCACGGTCAGAAACAATGGCTGGAAATCGGCATGCTCTTGGCGCAAGAGCCGAAGCTGCTGCTGGTGGACGAGCCGGTGGCCGGCATGACGGATGCGGAGACAGCCGAGACCGCCGTGCTTCTGAAAGAAATCGCCAAGACCCGGTCGGTGGTGGTGGTGGAGCACGACATGGGCTTCATCCGCGAGTTGGGCGTGAAGGTGACGTGTCTGGCCGAAGGCTCGGTGCTCGCCGAAGGGTCGATCGATTTCGTGTCCAGCGATCCGAAGGTGATCGAGAATTATCTGGGGCGGTGATGGAAGCGTCTGCGTTGGCCATACCCCCCTCTGCCCTGCCGGGCATCTCCCCCTCAAGGGGGGAGATCAGATGCCGCACCCGCTCGCTCCATCGCCAAGGTGTTATGGGGCAGGGTGTCGGCCGCTTGCCGATCTCCCCCCTTGTGGGGGAGATGCCCGGCAGGGCAGAGGGGGGTAGCGCCTCCCACCAATGCGCCAATGGAGTTTCACCATGCTGAACGTCGAAAACATCAACCTCCACTACGGCGCGGCACAAGCCCTGCGCGGCGTGTCGCTCACGGCAGAGATGGGCAAAATCACCTGTGTTCTCGGTCGCAATGGTGTGGGCAAAAGCTCGCTGCTGCGCGCCGTTACCGGTCAGCATGCCATCAGTGGCGGGTCGATCAGCTTCGAAGGGGCGGCACTGGATGGGCTGGCGCCCTATCATCGGGCCAAGCGCGGCGTCGGTTACGTGCCGCAGGGTCGTGAAATCTTCCCGCTGCTCAGCGTGCAGGAGAACCTCGAAAGCGGTTATGCGCCGTTGCCGCGCAAGGAGCGTTTCATTCCCGACGATATTTTCAGCCTGTTTCCGGTGCTGCAAACCATGCTGGGCAGGCGCGGCGGCGATCTCTCCGGCGGGCAGCAGCAGCAGCTGGCAATCGGCCGGGCGCTGGTGACGCGGCCGAAAATTCTGGTCCTCGACGAGCCGACCGAGGGCATCCAGCCGTCGATCATCAAGGATATCGGCCGGGCGATCAAATATCTGCGCGATTCAACCGGCATGGCCATTCTGCTCGTCGAGCAATATCTGGATTTCTGCCGCGAGCTTGCCGACTATGTCTACATCATGGACCGGGGCGAGATCGTGCATGAGGGGCTTGCCGAAACACTGGATACGCCCGAGGCACGGCGTCATCTGACAGTATAATTCGAGACTAAACCGGCGCGCGCCGATCACGGCGTGCAAACGGCCGATTAATATTTTGAAAGCCTATGCGCCTCTGCATGGCTTTCATGCTTGATTTAACATTTCATTGAATAAAAGCCTGTGATATTGGCAGCGGAAATGCTGCATGCGAGACACAGGAAAAGTCTATTCGCACGCCGCGACAGTTGATCCCTTACATTCCATGCACGTCCGACGTATCGTCGGAGAAATAGTGCCAAAAAGGCGTGTCAATGCATCAAGACTTTGCCCCTGGCCGGGCCGTCCGGCTGTTCCGCTCCGTCCGCACCCTCGTTCTGGGCCTTGCGATATGCGCGAGCGTTGGCGCCGCAGCGTCGGCATCGACCTGCGGTCAGGTTTCCGGACCCGGCATGGCGCCGGGCAGGCATGATTTTTCCATTCTCTCCAGTGGTCAAAAACGCGACGGCGTCTATTTCGTTCCCTCTGCCTATGACGGAAAAAAGCCGTTGCCGGTGGTGTTCGATTTCCACGGTTCCAACAGCAATCCGCACGGCCAGCTGAACCGCAGCGGCTGGGACAAGCTTGCCGAGCGCGACGGCCTTGTCGTGGTGGCGCTGGCGGGCAGCCTCAATGGCGAAATGCCCGGCACCCATGCCTGGAACGTTCCGGGCGTCACCACGCGCCCCGGTGGGCTGGACGAGGTGAGTTTCATTCGCGATACGATCGACATGGTGAAGGGCAAGTTCTGCGTCGACGAGGAGCGTTTTTACGGTTCCGGTTATTCCGGCGGCGGGCGCATGCTGTCGCAATTCATCTGCAACGGCAGCGCGGATTTTACCGCCGCCGGCTTCGTCGCGTCGCTGCGTGCCGGTTATCCGCTGGAGACCGAGGGCAAATGGGGACCGGATGCGGCAAGCTGCAAGCCGGCGCGGCCGATGTCGATCATCGCCTTTGCCGGGTTGAAGGATCCCGCCAATCCCTATCAGGGCGGCGGCAAGTCCTATTGGCAATATGGCGGCGAGACGGCGCTGAAGCGCTGGGCCGAAATTGACGGCTGCAAGGGCGGCGCAAAAAGCAGGACGGGCGAGAGTTTCACCCTCAATTCCTACGATGTCTGCAAGGGCGGCGCGCGCATCCAGTCCTATCTTATCGAGAATTGGGACCATGCCTGGCCGCGCGCCACCATGAAGGCGGAAGTGCTGGCCGCCAGCGCCGTCCTCACCCGCAAACCGGGCGGCGAACAGACGCCGAAGGCGGAACCCGCCGTGGAGCGCAAGATGCCCACAGGTGAAGTGACGCGCACGGTTGATGCAGCGGAAAGAATGTGGGACTTCTTCCGCAACACGGAAGGACAGCTGGTGGTGGACGCCGTTGTCAAAAAGGATTGCGGCGCCAAGGCCGGGTCCGCTTCCGCAACCGCTTCGGAGACCGCGTGCAGCCAGAACAGCAAGTCATCCGCCCTTCCGGTATCCAAGACGCTGAACCTGTCCGGCAGCAACGCGCCCGTGGCAGAGGACGCATTGTAACCAAGGCAGTCGAAGGGCGCAGCCGGCTGGACCAGTTGTTTCAGGAAGGTTGCGCCAAGATCCGCCTGCCGGATACGTTTTCCAATGAGATCGAGGCTATTCTCATCAATTCCTCCGGCGGTTTGACCGGCGGAGATGAAATCGAGTGGCAGGCGGTTGCCGGTGCCGGCACATCGCTGGTGGTGACGACGCAAGCCTGCGAGAAGGTCTACAAGGCATCCTCCGGAACCGCCACCGTCACCGCCCGCGCTACCGCCGGGCCGGGTGCGAGATTGCACTGGCTGCCGCAGGAAACCATTCTTTTCGATCGCGCATCGCTGACCCGCAGGCTGGAAGCCGATCTCGACGCATCTTCCGAATTCATCGCCGTCGAAGCTGTGCTGCTCGGGCGTCAGGCCATGGGCGAGGCCATGGAGCATGGCCTGTTCCGGGATCGCTGGCGCATTCGCCATGGCGGCCGGCTGGTGCATGCCGAAGAGCTGCTGCTTGCGGGCGAAGTGGCGGAACTGACCGCGAAACCGGCGGTGCTTGCCGGCCAGGTGGCCTTCGCCACGCTTCTCTATATCGGGCCTCTGGCCGAGGCGCTTTTGCCTAAAATCCGGGCTATTGCCGGGGAAAGCGGCGGCGCCAGCGAATGGCAGGGCAAGCTTGTCGTGCGCGTTTCCGCCACTGACGGTTTCTCCCTCAGAAAAATACTTTTTCCGATCATTTCGCTCTTGCGAAACGGTGCGCCAGTGCCGAAAGTCTGGAATCTGTAAAGCTCCGGATTGCCGGTTATCGGCAACGTCCGGGGTCTGTCAAACAAGTCGGATTTTGCCCCGGAACGTTACCGGTAAAAGGGGCTGATGCGAAAGCTGCGGGACGACGATGAACCTTACTCCGAGAGAAAAAGACAAGCTGCTGATTTCCATGGCCGCCATGGTGGCGCGCCGCCGGCTGGAGCGTGGCGTGAAGCTGAACTATCCCGAAGCGATTGCGCTGATTAGCGATTTCGTGGTCGAGGGTGCGCGCGATGGCCGTGCCGTGGCCGACCTGATGGAAGCCGGCGCGCATGTCATTTCCCGCGATCAGGTGATGGAAGGTATCGCCGAGATGATCCATGATGTGCAGGTGGAGGCGACGTTTCCTGATGGCACCAAGCTTGTGACCGTTCACGAACCGATACGGTAAGGGGGCAGATATGGCGCTGGAACTTCGGCCCAATTGCGAATGCTGCGACCGGGATTTGCCGCCCGCGAGCGAGGCGATGATCTGCTCGTTCGAATGCACCTTCTGCGCCGATTGCGCGACGGATGTGCTTCACGGAGCCTGCCCGAATTGCGGCGGTGAGCTGGTTCGCAGGCCCATCCGCCCCTTGGCCAAGCTCGTCAACAATCCGGCATCGACGAAGCGGGTCCTGAAGGCCGAAGGCTGCGCGACAGTCACGGCCGCTTGAGAGAGATAAAGGGGAGCACCATGAAACCAGGCGAAATCATTGCCGCAGAAGGCACCATCGAACTCAACGCCGGCCAGCCGACGGTGACGATCGAGGTGGCCAATACCGGAGACCGGCCGGTTCAGGTGGGCAGCCACTACCATTTCTTCGAGACCAATGCGGGTCTGGTCTTCGACCGCGACAAGGTTCGCGGCATGCGTCTCGATATTCCGGCGGGAACTGCGGTTCGTTTCGAACCCGGCCAGAAGCGGGAAGTGACGCTGGTGCCGCTTGCCGGCAAACGCGAGGTTTACGGTTTTCGTCAACAGATCATGGGGAAGCTCTGACATGGCCACGGCGCATTATCATGGAAGCTGCCAGTGCGGCGACGTCAGCTTCGAGGTCGATGCCGATCTCGACCACACCGTTGTGTGCAATTGCTCGCGCTGCAAGCGCCTCGGCTCGACGCTTGCCTTTGCGCCGCGTGACAAGTTCACCCTGCTTTCCGGCGAGGACAAGCTGACGGAATATCTGTTCAACAAACACCACATCCGTCATCTCTTCTGCTCCACCTGCGGCATTGAAAGTTTTGCCTATGCCGACGGGCCGGACGGAACGCCGATGGTGGCGGTGAATGCCAATTGTCTCGATGGTGTCGATCCGCGTGCGCTGAAGCCGCAGGCTTTCGATGGCGCGGCTGCCTGAGCGATGGCTGTGACTGTGCAAAAACTCCATGCCGCAGCGGCGCTGCTGTTTCTGGCCGTTGGCCCAGCACTTGCCGACGATGCGCCCGATTGCACATCGCCGCAAACCCAGACCGACATGACCGAGTGCGCCGGCGAGGATTACGAAAAGGCCGACAGGCAACTGAACGCCGAGTACCAGAAGGTTCGCAAGCAGCTTGCCGAGCGTGACAGAAGCGCGGAGGAGAGCGACAAGGGCGCAACCGACGCATTGATTACCGCCCAGCGCGCCTGGGTGGCGTTTCGTGATGCCAATTGCGATGCCTTCGGCTTTCAGGCGCGCGGCGGCACGATGGAGCCGATGCTGGTTTCCGCCTGCCTTGCCGATATGAGCAGCAAACGCGCCGACGAATTGCGCCAATTTTCGGAAGGTTTCTGACCGGCATGGGGCGACGGATCACGATTGTCGGAAACGGGGAACTGCCGCAGGGCGTGGCGGATCTTATCGACCTTTCCGACGTCGTCATCCGCTTCAACGATTGCCGTTCGCTGGGCGTTGGCGGCAGCCGCACGGATGTGGTGGCCGTCTGCAATACCGGGCGGCCCGGCCGCGAGATGAGCGAAGGGACCGAATGGCGTGAGAGTGACGGGGTGCGGCAGGCTTCCGCCATCTGGTCGGTTCGCGACCCGGCGAAGTTTGCCGAAATGGAGCCGGATATTCGCGCGCACTGGCCCGAACTCACTGACTTCTGCGCCGATTATACGCCCCGTTTCGCCGCGATCGCCGAGGAAACCGGCAAGAGCCACATCGTCATTCCGCGCGGCGTGCATGAGCGGCTGGACCGCGCGTTGCAGGCCTATGCGCCGGCCCCTTACGTCTGCCCGAGCACCGGACTTTTGGCGATTGCCCATGTTCTGGAAAGCCTGAGCGGCGATGATGACGAGGTGGCTATTGCCGGTTTTGGTCATCACGGCTGGAACGGCCATCCGTTTGCCGCCGAAAAACAACTGGTCGAGGCCCTCACACACGAGGGCAGACTGACACGAATTTCTCCCACATCGATTTTCTCCGCGTCCGAAGGAGCCTGAACCCATGCCTTACAAGATTTCCCGCGCCGCCTATGCCGGCATGTTCGGTCCGACCGTTGGCGACAAGGTGCGCCTTGCCGATACCGAACTCTTCATCGAGATCGAGAAGGACTACACGACCTATGGCGAGGAGGTGAAATTCGGTGGCGGCAAGGTCATTCGCGACGGCATGGGCCAGAGCCAGGCGACACGGGCCGAGGGCGCCGTCGATACCGTCATCACCAATGTCGTGATCGTCGACCACAGCGGCATCTACAAGGCGGATGTCGGCCTGAAGAACGGGCGCATCCACGCCATCGGCAAGGCGGGCAACCCCGATACGCAGCCGGGCGTCACGATCATCGTCGGCCCCTCGACGGAGGCAATCGCCGGCGAAGGCAAGATCCTGACGGCCGGCGGCATGGATGCGCATATTCACTTCATCTGCCCGCAGCAGACCGAGGAAGCGCTGATGAGCGGCGTCACCTGCATGCTGGGCGGCGGTTCCGGCCCGGCGCATGGCACGCTCGCCACCACCTGCACCGGCGCATGGCACATCGAGCGGATGATCGAAAGTTTCGATGGATTTCCGATGAATCTGGCGCTGGCCGGCAAGGGTAATGCCTCGCTGCCAGCACCTCTGGAAGAGATGATACTTGCCGGCGCATCCTCGCTGAAGCTGCATGAGGACTGGGGCACGACACCGGCCGCCATCGACAATTGCCTGACGGTGGCCGACGAATATGATGTGCAGGTGATGATCCACACCGATACGCTGAACGAGAGCGGCTTCGTGGAAGACACGATTGCCGCCATCAAGGGCCGCACCATCCATGCCTTCCATACCGAAGGGGCGGGCGGCGGCCATGCGCCTGATATCATCAAGGTCTGCGGCAATCCGAACGTCATTCCGTCTTCCACCAACCCGACGCGGCCTTACACTATCAATACGCTTGCCGAGCATCTGGATATGCTGATGGTGTGCCACCATCTGTCGTCGTCCATTCCCGAAGACATCGCCTTTGCCGAAAGCCGTATCCGCAAGGAAACCATCGCGGCTGAGGATATTCTCCACGATATTGGCGCGTTTTCGATCATTTCCTCCGACAGTCAGGCCATGGGCCGTGTCGGCGAAGTGGCGATCCGCACCTGGCAGACGGCCGACAAGATGAAGCGCCAGCGCGGCCGCCTGAAGGAAGAGACCGGCGAAAACGACAATTTCCGCGTCCGCCGTTATATCGCCAAATACACCATCAACCCTGCCATCGCCCAGGGCGTCAGCCACGAGATCGGCTCGATCGAAGTCGGTAAACGCGCCGATCTGGTGCTGTGGAACCCGGCCTTTTTCGGCGTGAAGCCCGAAATGGTGCTGCTTGGCGGCTCCATCGCGGCAGCGCCGATGGGCGATCCGAATGCGTCCATTCCCACACCGCAGCCGATGCACTACCGGCCGATGTTTGCCGCCCATGGCAAGCTGCGCACCAATTCCTCCGTTACGTTCGTCAGTCAGGCGTCGCTGGATGCCGGGCTGGCCCAGCGTCTCGGCGTTGCAAAGAAGCTTTTGGCGGTGAAGAATGTGCGCGGCGGTATTTCCAAGGCGTCGATGATCCACAATTCGCTCACCCCGCATATCGAGGTCGATCCGGAAACCTACGAGGTGCGCGCCGATGGCGAGCTTCTGACCTGCGAACCGGCGTCGGTATTGCCGATGGCGCAGCGTTATTTCCTGTTTTAACGGCGTTTCGTGTTGAGATTTATCACAAGGTGGATCGGCGGTGGCCTGCTGCTGATCGTCCTGCTTCTGGTGCTCGGCACCGTCGTGCCGCGTCCCTTTTTCTCTGACGATGCAAGTGGAGGCGCGGGGGATCGCGAAATCCTGCTATTGTCCAACCCGATCCACACCGATATCGCCCTGCCGGTCGATGACGGTCTGCGGCAGACCTTTTCCGAATTGCAGGAGGGCGGTATCGCGGTCAACCATCCCGCCGCTGCCTATCTGGTGTTCGGCTGGGGCGGCAGGTCGTTCTATATACAGACGCCTACCTGGGCCGACCTGAAACCCATGCCTGTCCTGCGCTCGTTGACGCTGGACCGGTCGGTTATGCATGTGGACGTGACGGGCGGCCTTCCCGCCGACCTTGTCGGGGCAAAACGCCTTCGCATTTCCGAAACCGGCTATCAGCGTCTTGTGGCGGGCATTCGCGCGAGTTTCCTGCGGGACAATGGCAAGGTCCTGATGGTGCCGGGTGTTACCTACTATCTTACGGACTCGTTTTTCGAGGCGAGTGGCTGGTTCAATGCGTTCGCCGGCTGCAACACATGGTCGGCCGCCATGCTGCGCGAAGCAGGCATTCGCACCGGTTGGTGGACGCCATTGCCGCTGCTGCTGCGGTGGTCCGTCGATCTGCATAATTGATCTTTTGCCGATGCGACGTTTCGCTCATTTGACGTCTGGTAATCCCATTTTTATGCTGCACCGCAATGCATCTTGCGCTATGGAAGCGCCAAAAGAATTCCGTGCGGAGCGATCCCAAGCAATCCGTGCGAAACGCTGGAAAATTGACGACAGATCAGGAGACAAGACATGCTCGGCAAAAAAGTGCCCGCCGTTACATTTCGCACCCGTGTTCGTGATGAGGCCGTTGGCGGCCCGAACCCTTTCCGTTGGCAGGACATGACCTCCGACGATTATTTCAAGGGCAGACGAGTCGTTCTCTTCTCGCTGCCCGGCGCTTTCACGCCGACCTGCTCGACCTTCCAGCTTCCCGATTTCGAAAAGCTTGCGGGCGAATTCCGCGCGCTCGGCGTCGATGAAATCTATTGCCTGTCGGTCAACGATGCCTTCGTGATGAATGCCTGGGCCAAGGGCCAGAACCTCGAAAACGTCAAGGTCATTCCTGACGGTTCGGGCGAGTTCACCCGCAAGATGGGCATGCTGGTCGCCAAGGACAATCTCGGTTTCGGCATGCGCTCCTGGCGTTACGCCGCTGTCATCAACGACGGTCTGGTGGAGCAGTGGTTCGAGGAAGAGGGCTATTGCGACAATAGCGATACCGACCCTTACGGCGTTTCCTCGCCGCAGAACATTCTGGAACACCTCAAGAGCCGCGCTGCGGCCTGATTGCGGATTTGCGAAGACCCGGCGATGATGCCGGGTCCGTCTTGGTTGGTGAGGACTGAAAACCTCTCCTCCGTCATGCTCGGGCCTGTCCCGGGCATCTGCAACCGATTGATTTCATTGAACGGTGATAGATCCTCGGGACAAGCCCGTGGATGACGTCGCGTTCGAAGGGACGCTCGTAAACAGGGTGCACCCCGCCCGGCACCCTTTCGGTTTTTTCATGCTCCGTGGCGTATCCCATTCGTCTTGAAATCACGCCTTGAAATCACCCCGCCTATCCGTCAAAAATCGAAACCCCAAGACTGTTTCTGAAACGGATCATCCCATGCTGCGCGTCACCTCCTATCACCCCGCCGGAACTCCTGCCGACGAGCCTTCCGGTTATGTCACTCTGGCGCATGACCAGCGGCATCTGCGTCGCAAACTGCTGCATTTGCAGAATGACGAGATGGTGATGCTGGATTTGAAGGAAGCCGTGCTTTTTGCCCATGGCGATCTTCTGGTGGTGGAGAACGGTGATTTGGTGGAGGTTCGCGCGGCGGATGAAAAGCTGTTCGAAATCAAGGCGAAAGATCGCCTTCACCTGATCGAGCTGGCTTGGCACCTGGGCAACCGGCACCTTTCCGCGCAGATCGAGGAGGAGCGTATTCTCATCCTGCGCGACCACGTCATCCGCGCCATGCTGGAAGGTCTCGGCGCAACCGTGCGCGATGTCGAGGAACCTTTCCAGCCGGCCCGCGGTGCTTACCACGCCCATGGCGGCCATTCCCACGGGCACGATCATGGCCACCATCACGACCATGGCTGAAGCATGGGCGAAGATCGCGGCGTCGCCGCGATTAAATGCCATGAAAGGGGAGGAGATGCCAACTAATCTGCCAAGCAATTCTGCGGCTGAGACAGGGCTGAACACGAGGGCGCTCCTGCGCTTGATGGCGTGGCTGTCACCTGCCTTTCCAATTGGGGGATTCGTGTGGTCAGGCGGTTTGGAGAGGGCGGTCGCGGACGGGCTGATAAAAGACGCTGCGGATTTGGAGTCTTGGCTGGCAACGTTGCTCGGCCACGGTTCGCTGTGGAACGATGCGGTACTGTTCGCTGAGGCCTGGCGGCAGACAGGAGAAAGCTGCGGCCTTCACGACGTGGCAGCGCTTGGCTTGGCTCTTGCTGGATCGGCGGAACGCCACATGGAGACCTCCTCGTTGGCAAAGGCTTTCTGCGCTGCAGCGTCAGCCTGGCCAACTCCGGTTCTTCAGCGCCTTCCCGCAGACGCGCCATTTCCCATTGCCGTTGCCGCAGTTGCATCGGGCCATGATGTGCCGCTGGTTCAGGCGCTTGCCGCCTATTTGCACGCGGCTGTGTCGCAGGCTGTCTCGGCGAGCATCAGGCTAGGTGTAACGGGCCAGAGAGACGCCGTGGCAATCATTGCATCTCTTGAAACGCAAGTAGAAGATATCTCCCGGCGCGCAGCGGAAACGACACTCGACGATCTGGGCACCGCAACTGTTCAGGCGGAGATCGCCTCGCTCCGGCACGAAACGTTGCACGTCAGGCTGTTCCGTTCCTGAGCGGTTGGGCGGCGTCTGGCTAATCGAGGGAGGCGGCCACCTCACCCATTATAGTCCACAATAGTGTCGCCGACCGATCCCAGGAGTACTTCTTGGCCTGATCGTTGCCCTTTTCTATCAGTTCAGCTCGTAATGTTTCATCTAGGCAAACCCGATGGATGGCGTCGGCGATCGAAGGGACTGAAAAGGGATCGACAAGAACAGCTGCATCCCCTGCTACCATAGGCATTGAAGTGACATTGGAGGTCACAACGGGGACGCCGGCAGCCATACCTTCGATGATCGGGAGGCCGAAGCCCTCTGCCAGAGAGACATAAGCTATCATGTGGGCGCCCTGATAGAGTTCGGGCATGTCGTTCGCGGCATATTCGCCCAGAAAATGCACGAACGATGTGAGGCCCGCATTCCGGATTTGGGTTTCGAAATGCGCTGTCATGGATGTCGTCAGAACAAGGTGGATGTCTTGTTCCCAAACCCTGGAAACCGAATAGGCTTCAATCAACCGCTCAAGATTCTTGTACTTGCGCGCATTGCCGGGATACAGAATGTATCTGTAGCCCAATTGCACCCGGACGGCTGGGGCGACCTTGAAGAAGGCGTCGTCGACTCCGTTCGGAACGACGAACACTTTCCGCTCCGGCATCTGCGACCATTGCAGGAATTCCCGCTTTACGAAATCAGAAACACAGATCACTGCGGCGCAGCGACGATACAGACGACGCAGTATTACGGTAAAGTACACTCTGTGGAAAACTGTATAGTGTCGAAGATGAGTTAAATCATGTATCACGACTACTGATTTCCTGCATCCCAGCAGTGGCGGGACGAAGCCGGGATTCCAGAACAGCTTTGTGTTCTTTCCATGGGTTTTTAAAGAAATATACAAAAGCAACGGGCCGAAAATACTGCCGATCCGCCCGGAAACCGGCAAGGCGACGATCTCGAAAGGCTCCGGCATTCGTTTGGTCATTTCATTTTGAACTCGGCCGATACCGGTTGTATCTGGCCAGCGTGTATCTGCGGCAACGCGGATTTTACAATTCATATTTATATCTTTAAAAGTAAATTCTAAAATTATTTTTGTAATTTTAATATTTAAGGCACTGTATCCAGATATATACTTGAATTGAAAGTTTCAATAGTAAATATATTATAAGTATTTTTGTATATATTAATATGATATATTTCTATATTCTAGCGCTATTATTTATTTGGTAGGGTTGGAGTCGCAAGTGATGAAGGGATAGAAAATCTGGGCGCCCCTGATCCTATTGGGGTTTTCTCGTTGCACGCGGTCGTTGGGGTGATATTGTCTGTTTTCCAGAATATTGAAGAAAACAGAGTGGAGAAATCAGGCATGAAATCGGGTAATGGTCCGCTGCGTGTCGGCATTGGCGGGCCGGTCGGTTCCGGCAAGACTGCGCTGACGGAAAAGCTCTGCAAGGCGATGAGCGCCGATTATTCCGTCGCCGTCGTCACCAACGATATCTATACCAAGGAGGATGCGGAGGCGCTGGTGCGCATGCAGGCGCTGCCCTCCGAGCGTATCGTCGGCGTCGAGACGGGCGGGTGTCCGCATACCGCCATCCGGGAGGATGCGACGATCAATTTGCAGGCGATTGCCGGTCTCAATGCGCGGTTTCCCGATCTCGACGTGGTCTTCATCGAATCCGGCGGCGACAATCTCGCGGCGACCTTCTCGCCCGACCTCGCCGATATCACCATCTATGTGATTTCCGTCTGCCAGGGCGAGGAAATTCCGCGCAAGGGCGGGCCGGGCATCACCCGCTCGGATCTGCTTGTCATCAACAAGAAAGACCTTGCTCCTTACGTCGACGCCGATCTGACGGTGATGGACAGCGACGCGACCCGCATGCGCAAGGCCATGCCCTTCGTCTTTACCGATATGAAGCGCGGCGAGGGTGTCGATCGCATCGTCGGTTTCCTGAAAGAGCAGGGCGGTCTCTGAGATAAGGCCACGCCCCGCCGTTTCGGTCCCTGTCGTTTCCCTCTTCGTCGCCGGTGTCCACAAGGCACCGGCGGCCATCTGATCCATCGGCAAAGCGAGGCGTTCTGCCTCGTGCTGCAACCGGCCTGGTGATGGCTTCGATGGGAAAAGATTATTTCAGCGCGAATGAGTCCGCGCTGCATGCGCCGAGAGAATTGGGGTTATATTTGTGCCAGTCCTTGATGCTGAGCATGCCGACGCGAATGGCGCCTGCACCAAGGGTATCGCTTGAATCCTTGACTGTGACCCACCGGACCGGCTGATCACAAAAGCCGTTCTTGCCCTTGTTCAGCGAGAAAAACGCATCTGCGTTCAGCACCTGATAGACGTCTCCGCCGAATTCCGTATCGCCGCTGTTTTTCCAGGTATCGGAATACTGAAGCTTCATTTCCCCCTTCAACAGGGAAAAATGTGCGGAGGTGCGGCTGAGTTTCATTGTTTCTCCGAGCGTTGCCGAAGTCCCGTTAGACACGGCCACATAGGTGCGCGGGCTGTTCGTCGGCATGGCTTTCACACTCGATTGGGCTACAGCACTATGCTCCATGAACGCACTCAGCGAAGCTGCGGCAAACAGGCCTGTCAAATGTCGGTAGCGTGGCATGGACGTCCCTCTTCAACGTTGCGGCTGCATATTTTTTGCAATGCTATTATAGCGGGCGGCCGGGTAAAGCGGAATGGGCAACCAATTCAATGCTTAAGATAGTCTTGTGATCTGATGTGAGGGCAGTCTCGCCAGGCCTCTGCTGCGGCGCCCTGCGGAAGGGTGGCGCCGGCACGTTTCTCGTCAGCCTGCTAGATACGCTTCAGCGCCGCGACATCGTTGACCTGTACGATGCGGCCGCGCACGGAGACACCTACCTTCTTCAAGGTCGAGAATGCGCGCGACAGGGCTTCCGGCGCAAGGCCGAGCTTGCCGGCGAGCAGGCTTTTCTGGAAGGGCAGCCGCAGCGAAAAGGAAGTGGCGTCACGCGGACCCTCATTGATGAGATAATGGGCGACGCGCTGCGGCGCGGTTTGCAGCCGGTCGTTGGCGATACAATCCAAGGTTCCGAGCAGGCTGTTGGAAAGGCAACGCATGACGGCCTTGGCGATTGCCGGCTCCTGATCGATGAGGTTTCGGATTCGTGTCAGATCGAAACGCGCAAGCGTGCAGTTCTCCGCCACCTGCGC
Organism: Rhizobium nepotum 39/7; assembly: GCF_000949865.1. Taxonomy (GTDB): domain Bacteria; phylum Pseudomonadota; class Alphaproteobacteria; order Rhizobiales; family Rhizobiaceae; genus Agrobacterium; species Agrobacterium nepotum. Next base: position 177,170 of record NZ_JWJH01000019.1, read on the forward strand.
ATTGTAGCGATAGCTGTCGCTGCCGAAGATCAGGCATTCGTTGAAACTCTCGCCCGGGCCGCTGACACGCACATCCGCCTCGCGCCCGTGCCTGTCCAGCCGGTAAAGCCGCACATAACCCGAAAGCACGCAGTAGAAATATTGCGCTGCCTCGCCTTCCTTGAAGAGCACATGACGGGCATTGAGACTGGTGACTGTCGCCGCCTCCATCAGCTTCAGCGCCGCCGCGTCATCGGCAATCCCTATCAGGGGCGCGCGCAACAGAATGTTCCTGTCCCTGTTGCTCAGCTTCACGGTCTTGTTCACGTCCATCCGGCTCCCGCCCAAACCTTTTGCCGGGTTGTCCGAAGCGATATGAAACCGGGGATGTTCCTTTTCCCGCGCGCCTATCTGAAAAGAACTCATCGCATTATCCTTCGACCGGCAATTCCCGATGCGAGGGAGATTAGCAGCCGGGTCGAAAAGCGAATTGATTTCGATCAAATGGGTTTTGGTGTTGTTGTGCGGGCTAGGCCATTCGTGCTCCAGACCGCAGGGGGAAATATGGAGCGAGTGTGTGCCGCTTATTCTTCTGCCCGCCGGGGAGAAGGTCGCGGCAGCGGGATGAGGGGGCGAGGGTTCGGTTCATCACTGGCGTTGCCCCCCTCTTCTGACCCTTCGGGCCATCTTTTCCCCGGCGGGGAGAAGAAATATGCGGCGACGCTGCGCATTTCGAATTCGTCAGAAAAAGAAACGCCGGGCACTGGACCCGGCGTTGTAACTTTTACTCAGCCGCGAGTGGCGGTAGCCGCAGGATGTTGCTGCCCTTGTCTCCGGATTTTTCACCGGAGCCCTTTTCCATGCTGGCGACACGCGCCTCCAGCGAGGAGAGCGCCAGGCTGTTTTCGCGGGCGATGTCGGAGAGTTTCTCGTTGGAGAGGGACTCTTCCTCCTCTTCCTTCTTGCCGACGAAGCGGCCGAAGAGGTGAGCGAGCAGGCGCGACAGGTCGTCCATGATCAGGAAGAAGGCCGGGACCACGATCAGGGACAGCACCGTCGAGACGATGATGCCGCCGATCACTGCGATCGCCATCGGCGCGCGGAAGGAGCCGCCTTCGCCGACGCCGAGTGCGGAGGGCAACATGCCCGCCGACATGGCGATGGAGGTCATGATGATCGGGCGGGCGCGCTTGCGGCCGGCCTCGACCATGGCATGCACCCGTTCCATGCCGTGCCGGCGCATCTCGATGGCGAAGTCCACCAGCAGGATGGCGTTTTTCGTCACGATACCCATCAGCATCAGGATGCCGATGAGAACGGGCATGGAAAGCGCGTTCTGCGTGATGATGAGCGCCACGGCCACGCCGCCGATGGCGAGCGGCAGCGAGAACAGGATGGTGAAGGGCTGGATGACATCCTTGAACAGAAGGATGAGCACCACCAGCACCAGCAACAGGCCGAGCAGCATGGCGTTGACGAAGCCCTGCTGCATTTCGCCCTGCACCTTGGCGTCGCCGCTTTCGGCGAGGCGAACGCTGGCCGGCAGATCGGTTTCCGAAACGATCCGCTTGAACTCGGCCGTCGAGGTATCGAGCGCCGTGCCGAAGGGCACGTCGGAGCCGATGGAGACGACGCGGTTGCGGTCGTTGCGCTTGATCGAGCTTGGACCTTCCGAATAGTCGATATCGGCAACGCTGTAGAGCGGCACCAGCGAGCCGGAGGCGGTCTTGATCTTCAGCGCGCGGATGGTGGCGAGGTCGCGTCGGGCATCGATGGATGCCTGCACGCGGATCGGGATCTGCCGGTCATCCAGCGAAATCTTCGTCAGCTGTGCGTCGATATCGCCAATGGTGGCGACACGCACGGTCTGCGAGATCTGCTGCGGCGTGATGCCGAGGCGGGCGATTTCATCCTTGCGCGGGCGGATCTGCAGTTCGGGACGGGGAAGCGCGCCTTCCGAGCTGACATTGGCGAGGATGGGCGAAGCGCGCAGGCGGCTTTCAAGCACACCGACGGCGTCGTTCAGATCCTTTTCGTTCGACGACAGGAAGTTGAAGCTCAGTTCGCGTTCCGCACGGTCGTTCAGCTTGATGATGCGCACATCCGGAATGCCACGAACCTGTGCGAAAATATCCCGCTCCACATCCCATTGCGGACGTGTACGGCCCTTTTCCTCCACCTTCGGAAGATATTCGCCGATGAGCGGAATAGAACCGAGACCCTTGTTGATGAGCATCTTCAGCAGCGAATGGTCGATATGCTCGAGAATGACGTTGACCGTTGCGCGGCGAAGCTCCAGATCGCCCTTCGGCGATGCGCCGCCGAGGATGAAGACGCTTTCCACACCGTTGATATCGCGGATCGCCTGGTTGATCGCGGTCGTTGTCCGGTCGGTTTCGTCCAGCGTCGCATTGGGCGGCAGTTCCACCGAAAGCGTCACGCGCGAGGCGTCGTCCGGCGGCAGGAAGCTGCCCGGCACCTGGGCGAGAAGCATGACGGAAGCGACGAGGAAGCCGATGGCGCCGACCAGCGTCAGATAACGCGCCCACCACTTGCGGGTGGTGGCGGAAACCATGCGGGTATAGGCTTTCATCAGCCAGCCGTCATTGTCGGCGTGGTCGTCCATCGCGTCTTCGGCGCGCATCAGATAGGCCGCCATCAGGGGTGTGATGAGGCGGGCCACCGCCAGCGAGAAGAACACCGAGAAGGCGACGGTGAGGCCGAACTGGATGAAGTACTGGCCGGGAATGCCGGGCATGAACGAGACAGGCACGAAGACGGCGATGATGGTGAAGCTGGTCGCGATGACGGCGAGGCCGATTTCGTCGGCGGCCTCCAGCGAGGCGCGATACGGCGTCTTGCCCATCTTGATGTGGCGGGCGATGTTCTCGATTTCCACGATGGCGTCGTCCACGAGAATACCCGTGGCGAGCGTCAATGCCAGGAAGCTGACGAGATTGAGCGAGAAGCCCATCAGGTCCATGATCCAGAAGGTCGGGATCGCGGAGAGCGGCAGGGCGACGGCGGCAATCAGGGTCGCGCGCCAGTTCCTGAGGAAAAGCAGAACCACGATGACGGCGAGGATCGCGCCTTCGATCAGCGTATCGAGCGCCGCCTTGTAGTTGCCATAGGTGAAATAGACGGCGTCATCGACCATCTCAATCGATACGTCAGGATGGTCCTTGCGGACCTGATCGAGGCTTTCCGCCACCGTTTCGGCGACCGAAACCTCGCTTGCGCCCTTGGAGCGGAACACCGCGAAGGTGACGGCGGGGTTGCCGTTGAACCGCGAGAAGGACTTCTGCTCCTCATAGGTGTCCGTGACCGTGCCGAGTTCGGAAAGCTTCACGAAGCGGCCGTTGGAGAGCGCGATGGTGGTGTTGGCAAGCTGGGTGACGTCGCGGGTGTCGCCTAGCGTGCGGATCGTCTGCTCGTTGCCGCCGACCTGGCCGCGGCCGGAACCGAGATCGATATTCGTGCCGCGCAGCTGGCTGTTCACCTCGGTGGCGGTGATGCCGTAGGCATCGAGTTTCTGGGGGCTGAGCGAAACGCGCACCTCGCGGTCCGCGCCGCCGTAGCGGTCGATCTTGCCGATGCCTGACTTGCCCTGCAATGCGCGCTTGATGGTGTCATCCACGAACCAGGACAGTTCTTCCAGCGTCATGTTCGGTGAGGAGACGGCGAAGGTCTGGATCGCCTGGCCTTCCACGTCGATCTTGCTGACGATCGGCTCCTCGATATCGGCCGGCAGATCGCTGCGGATCTTGTCGATCGCGTCCTTGGTGTCCTGAACCGCCTCTTCCGTCGGCTTTTCGATGCGGAAGATCACGGTCGTGGTCGACTGGCCGTCAACCACGGAGGACTGGATTTCGTCGACGCCACTGATGGCGGCGACGGCGTCCTCGATTTCCTTCGTCACCTGCATTTCCAGCTCGGAGGGCGAAGCGCCGCTCTGGGTCACGGTGACGGCGACGACGGGAACGTCGATATTCGGAAAACGGGTGATCGGCAGGGCGTTGAAGGCCTGTATGCCGAGGAACATCAAAAGCGCGAAGCCGAGCAGCGGCGCAATCGGGTTACGGATTGACCATGCGGAGAAGTTCATTTCATTCCCTCAGTCAGTTGGACGCAGCCGTCTGGGCTTCCACCGGTCTTATCCGGTCACCATCACGCACGAATGCTCCAGCTTTCTCGACAACCTTGTCACCAGCGGCAAGCCCGCTGACGATCTCAATGAAACCGCTGTCTTCGATGCCGGTCTCGATCTTCACCTGCTTGACGATGTCGCCTTCCACCCTGCGGGTGGTCGAGCCTTCACGCCCGGCAGTAACGGCCGAAAGCGGCAGGGCAAGCGCATTCGTCTCTTCGACGATGATTTCCGCGCTGGCATACATGCCGGACCGCGCTGGGCCATCGCCGGGCAGGATCACATGCACGGAACCGAGGCGCGTCGACGGATCGACGGTGGGCGAAACGAGGCGCACCGTGCCCTCTATTTTTCTGGCTCCGCCCGCAACCGTCAAATAGGCTTTCTGGCCGGGCTTGACCTTCATGATGTCGGTCTCGGAAAGATCGGCGACCAGCTCGATCGCGCCGTCCTTGATGACGGTGAAAAGCGGGTTGCCGGCGCCGCTGGCAATGGCGCCCACCTTGGCATTCTTGGCCGATACGATGCCGGCGACCGGGGTTTTCACCCCTGTGCGCGTCAGCTTCAGATCGATGTCTTCGATCTGTGCATCGACGACCTTGATGTCGGCCTCACCGGCGGTAACGGTCTGTTTGGCCGCGTCGAGGCGGGCCTGCGCAACCTGGGCGGCTGCTTCGGTCTTTTCCGTCTCGGAAACCGAACCGGAGCCGCTCTGGCCGAGTTTGGCGGCGCGGTCGCGCTGGCGAAGGGCGTCGGCCAGATTGGCCTGCGCCTCCAGCACCTGCGCCTTCGTCTGGGTGACGGCGGCTTCGGCCTTGGCCCTGTTGGCCTCAAGCTGGCTTTTTTCCAGGAGAAGACTGTCGGAAGAGAGCACGGCCAGAACCGCATTGGCCTCCACCCTGTCGCCGATATCGACATTCAGCCTGTCGATCGACAGGCCGTCGACCAGCGGCTGGACATAGATCTCGTCCACCGGCCGGATCGTGCCCGTGGCGATGATGCGGTCGACAAGGTCCCGTTTCGTAGCGTGCGCCACGATGATGGAGGGCAGGTTCTGCTGTTTGACCGGCGCCTGTGCTTCTCCCTCGGCCGCAGCCGAAAAGGGCAGGGCCGTTGCGGAAAGAAGAAGGAAAACAAAGCGGTTAAACGTAAATCTATGCTGCATGTGTCTTGGCTCGCGCAATATTCATTGGCATGTCCTGCAGCCCGTAGGCGTATATTAGAAGGTCATGCGGCAACGAATGTGAAACAAGGGATCACAATACTTCCTTCTCGATCCTCCCGATTCAAACGCCCCTCAACGCGAATCTTAAGCACCTTTGCCCAGTGCTTTTTTACAAGATCAAATTCGGCAGTCTTGTTGGCGGGGACTCTAATTGTTGTTGTCGTACAAATCAATCCGCATAGCCACGAGGGTTGATATACATTTTTGTATATGTCAGGATATTGCAATTCATGAAACGGGGTACCAATGAAAAAAGAACGCGCGGGCAGCGCCGCGCGTTCCATGGTTGGAGCTTGATTTCTATTTCAGCGCCGCATCGGTGATTTCGGTGGTGTAGGCACCTGTCGGCTCCTTGGTGATAACAGGATCGGAACCGCCGCCGAGCAGCGTCTTGACGGTGCGCTCGTAATCCGCCTTGTCCAGCGCGCCTTTCGAACCGGCCGTCAGCTTGGCGACCTCGCCCATCATGCGCTTCTGGTGCTTTTCGGTCTGGGCGCCCGAGGCGTCGTTTTCGAGAACGATACCGGCGGCATCGTCAGGGTTTTCTTCCGCCCATTTCCAGCCCTTCATGGAAGCGCGGACGAATTTGACCATGTCTTCCTTGAATTTGGCGTCCTTCAGCTTGTCTTCCAGAACGTAAAGCCCGTCTTCCAGCGTCGCCACGCCTTCCGCCTCGTATTTGAAGGTGACGAGTTCCTCCGGCTTGATGCCGGCATCGAGGACCTGTCCGTATTCATTGTAGGTCATGGTGGAAATGCAGGCGGCCTGCTTTTGCAGCAGCGGATCGACGTTGAAACCCTGCTTGAGAACCGTGACGCCATCCGCGCCGCCGGTGGTCGGGATTTTCAGGTGCGCCATCCACGACAGGAACGGATATTCATTGCCGAAGAACCATACGCCGAGTGTCTTGCCCTTGAAATCCTCAGGCTTGGTGATGCCGGTTTCCTTGAGGCAGGTCAGCATCATGCCGGAGGATTTGAACGGCTGGGCGATGTTGACGAGCGGAACGCCCTTTTCGCGGGTGGCGAGCGCCGACGGCAGCCAGTCGACGATCACATCCGCACCGCCGCCGGCCAGAACCTGCGCAGGCGCGATATCCGGCCCACCGGGCTTGATGTCGACGTCTAGGCCTTCGGCTTCATAAAAGCCCTTGTCCTTGGCGACGTAATAACCGGCGAATTGCGCCTGGGTCACCCATTTCAGCTGAAGGGTAATCTTGTCGGCGGCCTGAGCCCCAAATGCGGTCAGAAGTGACGCGCCGGCAAGAAGCATGGAGGCAAGTTTCATTTTCATCGCTGTTCCCTTTTTCGTTATTTACGTTCGTCCCCCACGGACGGACGGATGCCAGAAGGTGACGGCCCGCTCGATGAGCGCCACCAGACCATAAAAGCCCGAGCCTGCGAGCGCCGCTACAGCGATTTCGGCCCAGACCATATCGACATTGCTGCGGCCCATTTCCGCCGAGATGCGGAAACCCATGCCGACAATGGGCGTGCCGAAGAATTCCGCGACGATGGCGCCGATCAGCGCCAGTGTGGAATTGATCTTCAGCGCGTTGAAGATGAAGGGCCAGGCGGCCGGAAGGCGCAGTTTCAGCAATGTCTGCCCCCAGCCGGCGGCATAGGTTTGCATCAGGTCGCGCTCCATGTGGCTGGAAGCGGCAAGCCCCTGCACCGTGTTCACCAGCATCGGGAAAAACGTCATGATGACGACGACGGCCACTTTCGACTGCCAGTCGAAGCCGAACCACATGACCATAATCGGCGCGATGCCGACGACAGGCAAAGCGGAGACGAAATTGCCGATGGGCAGAAGCCCGCGCTGGAGGAAGGGCGAACGGTCGATGAGGATGGCGACAACGAAACCGAGGCCGCAGCCGAGCACATAACCCGTCAGCACCGCCTTGATGAATGTCTGGCGGAAATCCGCCCACAGGATCGGCAGCGACGTGAGAAGACGCGCAAGAATGGCGCTCGGGGCAGGCAGCAGAATGGGCGGGACGGAGAAGCCGCGCACCACGCCTTCCCATAGCGCGATAATGGCAAGTCCGAAGAGGATGGGGACTGCGATGCGGCTCAGGCGTTTTGCTGGAGCAGAGGCGAAGGAGCGGCGCACCAGCCATTCGTTGAAGGCCCAGGCGGCAAGCCAGAACAGGATTGCACCGATAAACCAGACGGGGTGGGTCATGGCCGGGCTCCCATTCTTTTGAGGACGGCCGCGTGGGCGATGCCGATGATCGACACCAGAATGGCCGCCACACCAGCCGCCATGAACAGCGCCGCCCATATCTGCACCGTCTGGCCGTAATAGGAGCCGGAGAGCAGGCGAGCGCCAAGACCGGCAACCGCCCCTGTCGGCAATTCGCCGACGATTGCGCCGACCAGCGCAATCGCGATGGCGATCTTCAGCGAGGTGAAGAGATAGGGCAGGGCCGAGGGCCAGCGCAGCTTCCAGAAGATCTGGCCAGGTGAAGCATTATAGGTGTGCATCAGGTCCAGCTGGATGGTTTCGGGGCTTCTGAGGCCCTTCACCATGCCGACGACGATCGGGAAGAAGGAGAGATAGGTGGAGATCAGCGCCTTGGGCAATAGCCCGGAAATGCCGATGGAGTTCAGGACGACGATGATCATCGGCGCGACGGCGAGGATCGGGATGGTCTGGCTGGCGATGATCCACGGCATGACGGAGCGGTCCATGGCGCGGTTATGCACGATGGCCATGGCAAGCAGGATGCCGAGCACCGCGCCGATGGCGAAACCGAGCAGCGTGGCCGAGAGCGTGACGCCGGCGTGATAAACGAGGCTGCGCTTGGAGGTGATCGCCTTGTTGACAGTGGTGTCCCACAGTTCGGCGGCAATCTGGTGCGGGGCGGGGAGAACCGGGCGCTCCTGCGCGAAGGTTTGCGGCAGGAGTTCTGAGAAGCTCGGCGTTTGCCCGGCACGGTTTGCCTGATCGCGGGCGAAGGGCATGTTGAGATAGACGACGGCGAGGTGCCAGATGACGAGAATGGCGAGGAGGACGGTGAGGATGGGGAGGATGCGGTGGATGCGGTGGCGGATGAGGGTCATCGCGGCGCCCTCGGTGGGTGGGGGTTACCCTCACTCCGTGGGTGCGGCTTACCCCCCTCTGTCCTGCCGGACATCTCCCCCACAAGGGGGGAGATCGATCTGAGGTGAGGTTTCGCCCATATCGAAGTGTGAGATTGAAGCGATGTTAGCGCGTCTTGCCGATCTCCCCCCTTGTGGGGGAGATGCCCGGCAGGGCAGAGGGGGGTAATGCTGGCGCTGACCTCACCCCTCATAGCTATGCCCCGCCTTCAACCCCTCACGCACACGATGCGCAATCGCCAGAAACTCCGGCGTTTCGCGGATTTCAAGCGGCCGTTCCCTCGGCAGCGTGGATTCGATCACATCCGTCACCCGGCCGGGCCGTGGCGACATCACGACGATTTTTGTCGAGAGATAGACCGCTTCCGGGATGGAATGGGTGACGAAGCAGATGGTCTTGCCGGTCGTATCCCACAGTTTAAGCAGCTGCTCGTTCAGATGGTCGCGGACGATCTCGTCCAGCGCGCCGAAGGGTTCGTCCATCAGCAGCAGGTCGGCATCGAAGGCGAGTGCGCGGGCGATGGAGGCGCGCTGCTGCATGCCGCCGGAAAGCTGCCAGGGATATTTCTTGCTGAAACCGCTGAGATTGACGAGATCGAGGGTGCGTTCGATGCGCTCGCGCTGTTCGGCCTTCGTATAGCCCATGATTTCAAGCGGCAGCGCGATGTTCTTTTCAATGGTCCGCCAGGGATAAAGGGCGGCGGCCTGAAAGACGTAACCGTAGGAGCGGTCCTTGCGGGCGTTTTCCGGTGTCGTGCCGTTGACGGTGATGTCTCCGGATGTGTGCTTTTCGAGATCGGCGATGACCCGGAGGAAGGTCGTCTTGCCGCAGCCGGAAGGACCGATGAAGGAAACGAAATCGCCCTTGCCGACCTCCAGATCGACATTGGAGAGCGCGTGCACCGGGCCATCGCCGGTCTCGAAGGTGAGGCCGAGATTTTTGGCGGAAACAACGGAATAGGACGAGGTTTGGTTCATCGTGGCTTGTTTCCACTTTCCGTCAGGGCTGCGCGTGCCAGCGGCAGCATACGGGTTTCCGTGAGTTTGGCGATCGGCAGATTTGAGGCCGCATCCAGATCGAGCCAGCGCACCTCCTCTATTTCCGCCTGCGGGGCGACGTCGGTATTCAGATGGGCGACGAAGGCATGGGCGACGACTTCCGCGCCCGTCTCATTGGCGGCTTCTTCACGAAAGACGCCCTCATATCGCGCGGCATTTTCGGGAAGCGTCAGGCCGATTTCCTCGGCAAGCTCCCGGTGCAGCGCCTGTTCAGGCGTTTCGCCCGGATCGATCTTGCCGCCCGGCTGCATGAATTGCGTGGTGCCGCGCTTGCGCACGACAAGCATTTGCCGCCGCGCATTCAAGAGAACGGCCGCGGCAATGACGATTTCACGTTTCTGCCCGGTGCTCACGGTCATACACCCGATGCCGGAATGCCGCTGCGCTCCACCTTGCGCGGCGCGACGAGTTCCTTCCATGTGGAGAGCGCTTTGCTGACGGCGGGATAGGGATCACGGGCGACGAACCGGCCGTGGCCTTCCTGGGTTTTGATGGTGTTTTCCTCGATGCTGACAACGCCGCGCGACAGGGTGAAGCGCGGCAGACCCTTGACCTTCTGCCCTTCGAACACGTTGTAATCGATGGCAGATTGCTGGTTGGCCGCGCTGATGGTCTTTTCCCGCGCCGGATCCCAGACGACGATATCGGCATCGCTGCCGACGAGGATCGCGCCTTTTTTCGGGTAGATGTTCAGGATCTTGGCGATGTTGGTGGAGGTGACGGCGACGAATTCGTTCATCGTCAGGCGACCCGTTGCCACGCCATGGGTCCAGAGCAGCGGCATGCGATCTTCCAGCCCGCCGGTGCCGTTCGGTATCCTGCGGAAATCGCCGAGGCCGAAACGTTTCTGCTCGGTGGTGAAGGCGCAATGGTCGGTCGCCACGCATTGCAGCGAGCCGGAGGCGAGACCCGCCCACAGGCTGTCCTGATGCTGGCGGCTGCGGAAGGGCGGCGACATGACCCGGCGGGCGGCATGATCCCAGTCCGCATTGGCATATTCGCTTTCGTCTAGGATCAGATGTTGGATCAGCGGCTCGCCATACACGCGCATGCCGTTCTGACGCGCGCGGCGGATCGCCTCGTGCGCCTGCTCACAGGAGGTGTGGACGACATAAAGCGGTGCGCCTGCCATATCGGCGATGATGATGGCGCGGTTGGTCGCCTCGCCCTCTACGGCAGGAGGCCGGGAATAGGCATGTGCCTCCGGGCCGACATTGGCTTCGGCCATCAGTTTTTCCTGCATCTGCGCGACGATATCGCCGTTTTCCGCATGCACGAAGGGAATGGCGCCAAGTTCGGCGCAACGCGAGAAGGAGGCGAACATCTCGTCGTCGTTCACCATCAGCGCGCCCTTATAGGCCATGAAGTGCTTGAAGGAGTTGATGCCTTTCTCCTCAACCACCGTCTTCATCTCGTTGAAGACCTGCTCGCCCCACCAGGTAACGGCCATGTGGAAGGAATAATCGCAATTGGCGCGCGTCGCCTTGTTGTCCCATCTTTGCAGGGCATCGAGAAGCGGCTGGCCGGGTTCGGGCAGGCAGAAATCCACCACCATGGTCGTGCCGCCGGCAAGCGCCGCCCGCGTACCGCTCTCGAAATCATCGGCGGAATAGGTGCCCATGAAAGGCATTTCCAGATGTACATGCGGATCGATGCCACCCGGCATGACGTAACATCCGGTCGCATCGAGTACGGTGCCGCCGGTCAGATCGGGTCCGATCCCGGTGATCCTGCCACCTTCGATTTTCACGTCGGCCCGGTAGGTCAGGTCGGCGGTGACGATGGTGCCGTTCTTGATGATGGTGGCGGTCATTGTTGTGTGTTCCCGGTGGCAAGGGCAGGCGAATAGCGGTCGGGGTGATCGGGCAGGAAAGTTTCGGCGTTTAGGACGGCCAAGATGGTAGGAGAGTTCTTCGAAAATCTCATGATTCCAGAACCGCAAAACCGCATAGCCCTGTGTGTTTAGCCAGAGCGTCCGTCGCCGATCGTGTGCGGAAGAGGCGTGCTGCGATCCATCCAGTTCGACGATCAGCATTTTTTTGCGGCAGACGAAATCCGCTATGTATGGACCAAGTGGAACTTGCCGGCTGAATTTAAAGCCGTTGAGGCCTCGGTTTTTCAGTTCGTACCAGAGGCGGTATTCCGCATCGGTTTCGTCGTGGCGGAGTTTTCGGGCTTGCGTGGTTTTGCCGGGGTGGCGTTTCGATGTCTTTTTACCGATGTGATCGGCCATAAGCCTTGCCCCCTCATCCGGCCCTGCGGGCCACCTTCTCCCCGGCGGGGAGAAGAAATGGGCCGCAACGTCGCAGATTTTTACGACGTGGTTGAGAGAGGCGAAAACATTGCCGCGTGTTTCTTCTCCCCGCCGGGGAGAAGGTGGCCCGAAGGGCCGGATGAGGGGGCCTAGCATCATGGGTACGATCACTCCACGATCTCCGCAGTCTCCAGCACCGCATGCAGCAGCACGTCGCAGCCGGCGGCGGCCCATTCCTGGGAGATGTCCTCAGCCTCGTTATGCGACAGCCCGTCCACGCAGGGGCAGAAGATCATGGTGGAGGGGGCGACTTTTGCCGTCCAGCAGGCATCGTGGCCCGCGCCGGAGATGATGTCCATGTGGCTGTAGCCGAGCTTTTCGGCCGCCGCGCGCACGCGGCCGACCAGAACCGGATCGAAGGTGACGGGATCGAAGTGGCCGATGGCTTCGATGGTGCAACCCACACCGAGTTCTTCGGCGATAACAGGCACTTCGCGTTCGAAAATCGCGCGCATGCTGTCGAGTTTCGCCTGCGAGGGGGTTCTGAGGTCGATGGTGAAAACCACTTTGCCGGGCAGCACGTTGCGGGAATTGGGCGTGAAGATCATCTGGCCGACGCCGGCGACTGCGCCCGGCTGGTGGGCCATCGCCACTTCCTGCACCTTTTCGAGGATGCGGGCGCTAGCGAGGCCGGCATTGACGCGCATGGCCATCGGCGTCGAGCCGGTATGCGCTTCCTTGCCGGTCAGCGTCACTTCCAGCCACCACAGGCCCTGGCCATGGGTAACGACGCCGATCTGCTTGCCTTCCGCCTCCAGAATCGGCCCCTGTTCGATGTGATATTCGAAATAGGCGTGCATTTTTCGCGCGCCGACCTCTTCCTCGCCCAGCCAGCCGATGCGTTTCAGTTCGTCGCCATAGGTCTTGCCGTCGGTGTCGGTGCGGCTATAGGCGGAATCGAGATCGTGGATGCCGGCGAAGACGCCTGAGGCCAGCATGGCCGGGGCAAAGCGTGCGCCTTCCTCATTGGACCAGTTGGTGACGGTGATCGGGTGTTTGGTTCTGATGTTGAGGTCGTTCAGGCTGCGCACCACTTCCAGCCCGGCGAGAACGCCAAGCACGCCGTCGAATTTGCCACCGGTCGGCTGGGTGTCGAGGTGGCTGCCGATATAGACCGGCAGCGCGTCCGGGTCCTCACCGGGGCGGGTGGCGAACATCGTGCCCATCCGGTCGACGCCGAGCGTCAGGCCTGCGGCCTCGCACCATGTCTTGAACAGGTTGCGGCCTTCGGCATCCTCATCCGTCAATGTGCGGCGATTATTGCCGCCGGCAATGCCGGGGCCGATCTTCGCCATGTCCATCAGACTATCCCAGAGACGGTCGCCATTGACCGTCAAGTTTTTACCCGCCGCCATGAAGTGTCGTCCTCACCCTGTTTTGTTTTTTATCGAAGCAAAGCTTGTGCCGTTCCCGTTTTTGCCGGTTAAGATAACAGCCATTGCCTTGTTATGGCGATGGGGGATAAATTGACCGGCTGGTAAACATTGCAAATTCGTGGTGACGTCAGCAAGGGATATTCGTGACGAATCGCACTAATTTTGCCTAAACTGTACGCGCAGATTATTTTTTAAGCATACTGTAACGGCAATTGCATCGAAAAGAAACAGAGAGCGCAGATGGCCACACCGCGAGCAGCGAAAACACAGAAGCGGACCCGTATTCAGGAAGAAAAGCAGGAAGCGATTCTCGAGGCCGCGCTCAATGTATTTTCCGTTAACGGCTTTCGCGGCTCCACCATCGACCAGATTGCCGAGGCGGCCGGCATGTCGAAACCGAATGTGCTTTATTATTTCCGCACCAAGGAAGCGATGCATCGCGCGTTGATCGAGCGGGTGCTGGATACCTGGCTCGATCCGCTGCGGGCTTTCGATGCGAATGGTAACCCCGAGAGCGAGATCCGCTCCTATATTCGCCGCAAGCTGGAAATGTCGCGTGATTTTCCGCGCGAGAGCCGCCTGTTCGCCAATGAAATCCTGCAGGGCGCACCGCATATCGAGGATGAGCTGAAGGGGCCGCTGAAGCAACTGGTGGATGAAAAGGCGGAGGTGATCCGCGCCTGGGTCAAGGCCGGACGGATCGCCAAATGCGACCCCTATCACCTGATTTTCTCGATCTGGTCGACCACGCAGCATTATGCGGATTTCGACGTGCAGGTGCGGGCGGTGCTGGGCGACAAGAATGGCGGCGAGGGCCGTTTCGAGGATGCGGCCCGGCATCTGGAGCAGCTTTTCATGGGCGGATTGCGCATAAGCGGCTGAAGGATACGGTTCTCGCGACTATGTGATCGATTCTTTATGTCAAAACATGAGGAAAATTATCATCTTTATACTTTACTCTAAAACTCATCTTTACTATGGTGCCGTCATCCTGATCGACAGGGCCGCTTAGAGGCCCCGAATGTCGGGCATTGAAAAAGACAACCGACAGGTGAGGGAATGGCACGCAAGGAAAAGAAGAAGGCCGAACGCAGCGGCAAGCATGGCAAAGTGGCGGCGCCAGCTGCAAAGGACGTAGCCAAACAGCCGCTTTCCGGGCCGAAAAGCTTTCTTTATGTCGGCGGCCGTGACTGTCAGGTTGCGCATCTTCGCCAGATAGCGACCAATTTCGGTGCCGAGCTTATCCACCACGACGGTGGCTTGCGTGAGGCGGTCTCACGCATCGATACCGTTCTTCCCTCCGTCGACTGCGTTTTTTGCCCGATCGACTGTATCAGCCACGATGCGTGTCTGCGGGTGAAGTCCGGTTGCAAGAAATTCGGCAAGACGTTCATTCCGCTGCGCAATGGCAGCAAATCCAGTCTGGAGCGGGCGCTGCAGACGATGAATGAACGGACCTCGAACGATGAGCGACGAGCGCAATAATGTCTACGATGCAGCACCTGCTACGGCTGAGGCCTGCCGCGTGGAACTGCACAAGATGGCCGAACAGGCCGCCGATCCGGCCTTGACGGAAATGTATGAAATCGTCGGCGAACGCGAGCGGCGCAACCGCGCCGCTGCACATGGCGGCAATGTCGTGACCTTTCCCCATCTGCGCACCCGCCAGCCCGGCGAAACGCCGTCCTTCGAGATTGGCGATGCGGCTGAGAAGGGCCGCAACATTCTGACGTTTCGCTGGACGCGGCGTTAGGGTCGACCCCTCTCCTCCGTCGTCCTCGGGCTTGACCCGAGGATCCACTCGAGGGTGAGGATGACGCCGAGTGTGAGGAAAGCTCCGCGCGCAATATGCGTCACAACGCAGATGCTCTAAAACACAATCAGCCCTTCGGCTTCAAAAACGCACCGGCGCAGAGCACCAGCCATCCGGCAATCATGCCGAGGCCGCCTGCGGGTGCGGCGAAGGGAAACAGGCTGTGGCCGGAAAAATGCCTGACGACGAGGTCGCCGACGAAAATCGCCGTGCCGAGGCCGAGGATCAGACCCGCCGGAATGGCGGTTCTGATGCGATCCGCACCGATATGGAGTGCCACCAGCACCGGCGCGTGCGCAAGCGCCATGGCTGAGGCATTGCCCAACATATAGGTTTCGCCGGTATGGGTGGCGGCGGCGGCGAGCATGACGCCGGAAGCACCCAAAAGGCCGCCCAACAGGAGAATGAAGGCGCGCAATCTTTCGTGGGTCATGAATTATCCGCTTCCTGGTTCTGCATGTGAAAGGCCAGCCGCTCCACCGGCGTCCAGATGATGTCCCGCAGCTTCGGATTTTCGATGGTTTCGTCCATCGCGCGGCGGAAGCAGAGCAGCCATTCATCCCGCTCGGCAGGGCCGATCGGGGCCGCGAAATGACGCCTGCGCAACATCGGGTGGCCGTGTTTCTCGACATAGACCGGTGGTCCACCGAGATATCCCGTCAGATAATCGTAGAATTTGCTCTCGCTGCCGGAAAGATCGGCGGGATGGACGGCGCGGCAATGCGCCGCCTCGGGCAGGGTGTCCATCAATTCGTAGAAGCGCCGGGTCAGGGCCCGCACAGTCACATCGCCGCCGATCGCTTCATAAAGGGTAATGGTCTCGCCGCTCACATCCCGCCTCCTTGAACCCTGTGGCCCTTATCGCTTTCCAAAGCGCCAAGAGCAACAGGTAAAGGCGGGATGCGACATTTGCGACACCGTGCTGGAAAAGTCTTCAGGTCTCGTTTCCGACGGACCGTTGGATAGTCTCAACGGCGATTTTTAGTGGTGCTACATGTTCGGTAACAACCGCCCAAACCACGTCGTCCGCGATTTTGTGATATTCATGACGCAGAATATTGCCGATACCGCGAATCTGTTTCCATGGTACATCCGGCGCAAGGCTCAGCAATTCTTCGGGTATGTGACGCGATGCCTCGGAAACGATTTCCAAAGCGCGCTGCACTGCAAGTTTGAGGAGCCAATTTTGCTGGAAATCAGCAAGCGACAGGCCGGCAGTGTGGGTCTCGATGCCGTCAATCGCCTCCAGAATTTCGCCCAGCACCGGTCCGACCTTGCGCTTGATCATCAGAATATTCGCACTGCGGATTGCTCGATGTCAGTTCGAAGCATTGGGTGAAGGCTGTTGCGCGTCGTGACGTCCACCTCCACCGCCAACTCTTCTTCCAGAAGCTGCTTGATGCCGATCAGATCGAGCAACGAGAAACGGCTGCCCGGATCGTAGTCGATGAAGACGTCCAGATCGCTTGAGACCAAGGCTTCATCTCGGGCGGTTGATCCAAAAAGGTAAAGCGAAGTCGCACCCATGCGTTTCACCGCATGGGAATGTCGTTTGAGTTTCCTGATTGCGTCCGCTCTCTTCATGCGTTCAGCTTATATCATCCCGTATGCGCCATCCACTCATCCAAAATTGCGGATGAGATCGAGACCCTTGCTCAGAAGCGTTTCGGCCTCGTCCTGATTGGCGGCCTCGACGTAGCAGCGCATTTCCGGGGCATTGCCGGAAGGGCGGAAATGGATGGTGCTGCCGTCGGTGAGCGATACGCGCAGGCCGTCAATGTCGCTCAGCGCCCTGACCTTGCCGACTGGCGCAAGGAAGGTTTCGAGGTTGTCCCTTGAAGCGCGCAGATGCGCCATGAGGGCCGCACTCTTTTCCTGCGCGAAATTCTCGAGGCGATCGGCGGCGGCGACTGGCAGCTTGTAGGCGGCGGCGATTTGCGACAGCGGTTTTTTCTGTTCGGCGGACAGGAGCAGCACGGCGAGAATAGGCAGGAAGCTGTCGCGCGTCGGCAGCGGCGAAAGCGGCTTGCCGTTGAGGGTGAAGGCGGAGGCCGTCAGCAGGCCGCCATTGGCCTCGAACCCCATGACGCCGTTCTTTCCTTCGGCGAGCGCCTGCGCCATGCCGGCGATCACGAAAGGCGAGCCGACCCTGGTGCGGATGACCTCGAACGAACCACTCGCTTCAATGCCGGAATTGGAGGTGACGGGGGTGACGACCACACCGGCATCGAGAAAATTGGCCGTGATAAGCCCGATCAGGTCGCCGCGCAGCGGTACGCCGTTTTCATCGGCAAGCAGGGGCCGGTCGCCGTCGCCATCGGCGGAAACGATGGCGTCGAGGCCATGCTCTGGCGCCCATGCCTTGAGAAGCTCCAGCGTTTCCGGCGAGACCGCTTCGGTATCGACCGGAATGAAGGTTTCGGAGCGGCCGAGCGGCACGACATCCGCGCCGTAGTGGGCAAGGACGTTGACGAAGAGATCGCGCGCAACCGTGCTGTGCTGGTAGACGCCGATCTTCAGGCCCGACAGCGCCTTTTCGGGCAAAAGCGCGATGTTGCGTTCGTAAAAGAGTTCGGCTGCGATTGCGGAATGATCGTCCGCCGTCGCCGCCTCGTCATTCAAGCCTTCCGCCTCGATTTTGGCGGCAAGGGCTGCAATCGCCGTCTCGTCCTGCTTGTCGATTTCGCCGTCGGGGCGGTAAAATTTGATGCCGTTGCGGTCGGCCGGAATATGCGAGCCGGTGATCATCAGCGCTCCGGCTTTCAGGGAAAGCCCATAGAGCGCAAGTGCCGGTGTCGGCACCGTGCCGCAATCGAGCGGCGCAAGACCCGCCTTTTTCAGCGCGGCGATACAGGTTGCGGAAACATCCGGGCTCGAATCGCGGAAATCGCGGGCCACGAGAATGGGGTCTCCCGCCTTTGCCTGACCCGATGTGAGAAGATGCCTTGCAAATGCCGTAGCGTAGACGGCGGAGGCTTTTCCTTTCAGATCGACAGAGAGGCCGCGAAGGCCGCTCGTTCCAAATTTCAGGCTCATGCCAAACTCCGTTTCGATAAAATCTTTGAGGTTCAAATGGATAATACAAAAATATAACGTCTGAAAGAACCGTATCGATCCATTCAAGTCAATCGTCCCTTTCATGGCGGTCGGGAATAGGCGATGATGACGGGGATGAGGCGGGTAACTTAAA
Organism: Rhizobium nepotum 39/7; assembly: GCF_000949865.1. Classification (GTDB taxonomy): domain Bacteria; phylum Pseudomonadota; class Alphaproteobacteria; order Rhizobiales; family Rhizobiaceae; genus Agrobacterium; species Agrobacterium nepotum. The sequence continues at coordinate 195,380 of NZ_JWJH01000019.1, forward strand.
ATTCACCCGTTATATCTAAACTTGCCCGTTAATAGCGGCCTTGGCGACGGTGAAGACCATCTGTTGCCGGCCTTTTTTGTGGTTCGTTCGAGTTGGATTGGCTGATGTACAGGCTTCAAAAGGCGGGACATAAGCAGGCACGTCCGCTGGATGAAAAAGCGGCGCCCGCCGCCAGACCCCACGGTTCCCTGCTGGACGATCTGGTGGATGAGGATGAGGTTTTCGAGCGCACGGTGCTGAAAGAGCATCTTGAGCCGAAGCCGGCGGCCGTCGTTGCCGAACCCGCTCCGGCTGAAAAACCCGCAAAGGCGGCCTTGCCGAGCGCGAGCGGCGGTCTTGCGGCTGCTTTGCCGGGTCTGAAACATATCGACAGGATCGGCGTGGACGACGTGCTCGTCTGGCTGCGCGACGGTATCGTCTGGATCGTGCTTGCGATCATTCTCTGCGTCGCGGCGGCCCTCTCCTACGCCTATATGACGCCGCCGCGCTACACGGCCTATTCGGATATCGTCGTTAATCCCTCCAATCTCAATGTCGTCAATGACGGGGTGTTTTCACCCAACCAGCAGCGCGACACCCAGATCCTCGAGGTGGAGAGCAAGCTGCGCACCATCACCTCGCGCAACGTGCTGGCGCGGGTGGTGGACGAGCTGAAGCTCGATCAGGACCCGGAATTCATAACTCCGCCGCCTCTTGCCCGGCTGAAGGCGATTTTTTCACCGAAGCCGGAAGACGGCGACAACAAGGTCGGCGCGCTTCGCTCGCTCGGGGAACGGGTTGCAGCGGAACGCGATCCGCGTTCCTTCGTGGTGACGCTTTCGGTGTGGACCAACGATGCGGAAAAATCCGTGACGGTCTCCAGGGCCATGGTGAAGGCGTTCGAAAGCGAGCTGTTCCAGACGACCTCCGACAGCAGCCAGCGCATCGTTGACGATCTCAAGACGCGGCTGGAGGAAATGCGTGGGAACGTGACGGTGGCCGAAAAGCGCGTGGCCGATTTCCGCCGCGAAAACGGCTTGCAGGAAAATAATGGCCAGCTGGTCAGCAATCTGGCGTCCGGCGAACTGAATGCGCAGGTTCTTGCCGCGCAGCAGCGCGTCATTCAGGAAGAGTCGCGCCTGAAACAGATGCAGGCCGCTATCGCCCAGAACCGCACCCAGAGCGACGCAATCTTCGACAGCCAGACCATGAACACCATCCGCGCGCAATACAGCACCTTGCAGCAGCAGATCGGGGCGATGACGCTGACCTATGGCGCCCGACATCCGCGTCTGGCGACGGCGGGAGCGGAACGCGACATGCTGGAACGCGGCATAGCCGAAGAGGCGCAGCGGATTTTGCAGGCGGCGAGAACCAATGTCGCCGAGGCCCGCTCCTCGCTCGACGCGCTGCGGCTGAAGGCGGTCGCCGAACGCGCCAACGTGTTCACCGACAATGAGGCGCAGGTGCGGCTGCGCGATCTGGATCGCGACGCCCGCTCCGCCGCCGCGATCTACGAGACCTATCTCAACCGCTCGCGCCAGATCGCCGAGCAGCAGGCAATCGATTCCACCAATGTGCGGGTGATTTCGCAGCCGGTTGCGCCGAATTCCAGAAGCTGGCCGCCGGGCAAGCTGACCTTCCTGATCGCCGGCGGTGCGGGCGGTCTCTTCCTCGGTCTCGGCATTGCCGTCGCACTCGGGCTTCTGGGTTATCTGCGCCGGGACGATCACCCGGAAACAGCAGCACGCCAAGCCTGAAGACGGTGAGCGTGCCGCAGCTATTCCTCGGACATAAGGCCGTCATAAACCTCGAGCAGGGCGGCGGCGATGGCGGCGCCCAGCGCATTGCCCGCATCGCGTATGCCGGCCTCGTCGCCGTTTCGCACCGAGACTGCAAGATCGGACGCCTCGTTGGCGACGATTTCCTTTGACCGCTCTATCGCCCAAAGGCCGAAATCGCCGCGGTTGTCGATCGATATGGTTTCCATGGCCGGACCCTTTCCGTGGTGTGGTTTCGCCGTCCCTTAACTCATCGGCCGTAAAACCGGAATAGGGTGGAGGCGAGGAGAGGGTGGTCACTCAACCTTCAGACGTGGATTTGCCTGATTGAGGCGGCGGATTTATAAAAATATTAATGATAGTTCTTCGTAGTGTTTGAAGCCTTACACCTTAAGCATATGCGTGAATATAACGATGAAACGATGCCTATCTTGGACACCGGACAGAATATGACAGGGAGAGATGTCCCGGATGCGGAAAGGCCAGGCGAGTTCTGGCCGATTGTTCCGCTTGCGGCTTTACCCATCGCCGATGCGACCATTGAAGAGACGGCGCAGGATTTCATTCTGCGTGCCCAAAGCGCGCGCGTGGCTGACGCAAGGCCCTTCTATTCGACATCGGCGAACGGCCAGGTCATCGCGTTCTGCCATCAGGACAAGGAATTCGAAGCGCTGCTGCGGCAGGCCGACCAGATTCATGCCGACGGCATGTCGCTGGTGATCTTTTCCCGCCAATTCTGTCTGAGAGGGCTCAGGGAACGCGTTGCGACGACGGATCTCGTTCACGCGGTGGCCCAGCGGGCGGAAGAGACAGGCACAAGGTTCTATTTTCTCGGCGGCTCCGAAGAGGTGAACCGCGCCGCCGTCGAGGAAATGCAGAAGCTCTATCCGCGTCTGGTTTTTGCGGGCCGGCGCAACGGCTATTTCAAAGAGGGCGAAGAGGAGGCGATTCTCGCCGATATCGTCGCATCGCAGACCGATATTCTCTGGGTCGGTTTCGGCATACCGCTGGAGCAACGTTTCGTCTCGCGCAATCTGGACCGGCTTTCCGGCGTCGCAGTGATCAAGACCTGCGGCGGCCTGTTCGATTTTCTCGCCGGCAAGAACAGCAGGGCGCCGCAATGGATGCAGGATATGGGGCTGGAATGGCTCTACAGGGCCATGCTTGAGCCGAAACGCCTCGGGAAGCGCTATCTGCTGACCAATCCTATCGCCATATATTCGCTGCTGAAACACTACTACCGGCTCAAGGCCGGCAAGGTCTGAACCGGCGCGCATCTGCCGTTGGATTTCGCGGGATTGCCGGTTGTATCCGTTCAGGGCCGGAACTGTGCAGGCAAGATATTTTGGCGCATCACAATCATCGGATCGCCGTCTGCACCTCACCGCCACCCTATGAGATCGCCTTAACGTATTGAACGAATGCGTCTGCTGCCGAAATTCGTTGCAACTGCGAACAACGGCGGTACACTGGCCAGATATTATAAATTTATTCGAATCAGAAATATATTGAGGACAGCGATGGTGATTACGTCCATTTCTCTTTTCGTATATGGGATTGGCACCGTTACTTCTCTTGCCATGACCTATATTGAGGGCGCCCGCCGCGACAAGGAATGGGACTTTTACCGGGTGACCGGTATCATCCTTTGTTTCTTCTGGCCGGTTCTCGTGCCGCTTCTCATTCTCGCGGCTGTTTTTTCGTCGTTCGCTTCCCGGAAACGGCATGTGAATACAATTTCTCTGGGCCGGGGGAAAACCCTGAACTGAGATATGTGGACGGAACGATCCTGTTAGACCTTTTTCACTGGCGCCTTGTAGGGCGAGAGCGTGATGCCAAGGCTTGCCATGACGCGGCCGATGGACATCAGCGGCGGATGGGTGGCGGGCAATAACGCCCCGGTTTTCAGAAAAGCGGAAACGGCGCGGACCAGCGACAGGCACAGGCTGACGGCGTTTTTGGCGGCAAGCAGAAGCCCGCCTTTCAGGCCCGGTCGGCGGGCGCGGTCGATGCTGTAATTGATGATGCCGGTTCTGAGCGACCGCTCCATGATCCAGCGCGGCGCCATGCGGTTTTCCGGCACATATTCGATGATGAGGGCCTTGGCGTTCCAGGCGAATTTGAAACCCGCCTTGCGGCAGCGGGTGAAGAAATCCATATCGCCGCCGCCGAGGAAATTGAAGCGCACGTCGAATTCCGGTTTCGCCAGCGTTTCGAAAACCCGCTTTGAGATCAGGCAGTTACCCGAACCGTGGATTTGATCGACCGGGCCGGTGGGCGCCTCGATGGAGCCGAATAGCGGATGCTCCAGAACCGCCTTCGGCGCCGGCGCATCGAATTCGCGATTGACCGGCCCGCCGACGATATCGACGCCGAAGGACCTGGCGGCTGAGACCATTTCAGCCAACCAGACGGGCGAGGCCGCTTCGTCGTCATCGATCATCAGGAACCACTCGGCGGACGGGTAGCTCTGCCGCGCGGTGCGAAACGCCGTATTGATGGCGTAACAATTACCCTGTGTCGGCTCCACCAGCGCCTGGCCCGTCATTCCGCTTCGTGCAAAAAACGCGCGCGCGACGGCAAGGCCCGCCTGGCCTGCACCGTCATTATCAACCACGACGATGGCGAAGGGAAAATCGACCTTCTGGGCCGCCAGCGACACCAGCGTCTTTTGCAGGCCTTCCGGCCTGCGGAAACTCGGAATGCAGACCACCGCTTCCGGCATGATCTCGGACATGGAAACTCCTAAATTCCTGCAAGCGCTGCGGCGGAAAAAATGACGGCGCGCAGGCTTTGGCGCGGGCGGTGAAGAAACGTATCGGCAAGCGCCGAAAAGGCCTCGCGATAGCGCCGGGCGCGAAATGCCTGCGCCACCGTATAGGCATTCATGTGGTTTTCGGATTTGCGGCGAAGCCGCTTTAATTCCTGCGGAGAAATGGCGGCGACGATGGCGGGGTCGGAAAACACCGCCTCGATCGCCGGTTGGCAATCCCGGAAGGTCAGAAGGCGGTTCATCATCACGCTCGTCCTGTGCACCCGGTAATCCAGCACATGGCGACCGGGCAGATAGGTGAAACGGCCGGCAGCGGCCAGCCTGCACCAGCCATACCAGTCTTCCGCATAACGCAATGTCTCGTCGAAACCGCCGAAATCCTGAAAGATGCGGGTTCTGACCAGCATGATGCCGCCATTAACGATGAAGTTTCCACCAAGCAGCGGCTGCAGGATGAATCCATCGGGCTTTTCCCGCCGGCGGATGAGATTGCGCCGGCCGATCTTGACGCCATTCTCGTCAATGCGCTCGTAATCGCCGTAGACGGCAACGACATCCGGCCCGGAGACCCCGGCGCACAATGCGGCAATGGCGCCCGGTTTCAGGCGGTCGTCGGCATCGAGAAACATCGTCCATTCGCCGCGCGCCTGCGACAGGCCGAAATTGCGGACGGCGGAAACGCCCTGCCGGCCCTGCGGCCGCGCAAGCAGCTTGACACGCGGATCGGAGAAATCCTGCACCTTTCGCGCCGTGGCGTCGGTGGACCCGTCATCGACGACGAGCACTTCGCAGACGATTTCCCCCTGAGACAATACGCTTTCGATCGCTTCCACGATGTAACGCTCGCCGTTGCGAACGGGAATGACAATCGAAACGGAAACCAAGACTTTTACTCCATCACGGACGGGCCAAGAATTCTCACAGCGAAGTTACTACCGGATTAAGTCCGCTTGCGCCAATTGTGACGTGGTATAGCGTCAGTTAACCTTGCAAATCTTTAATATCCTTTTGGCATGATCGGAATGTTATGTTTTGAGAATTAGAGCACCCCAGCGTCTGTTCGGACGCACCGAGGATGCTCTGACATTTTTGATCTGCGCATCTTCCTGTTGGAAATCGATTCCGATTTTCGGGCCGATGCGCTTGGGGGAGGCGGGCGAATGCGGATCGGGCGGCGGAGTTTCATGGGCGGTGCGGCAAGCGCGGGCCTGCTGCATGGCATGGCTGGCCAGAGCTTTGCCGCGTCCAAGAAAGCGCCAGCCAAAATGGCCCCTTTCGGCTCGGCCATCTATCTGCCGGACCTTACCGCCGATAGCCGCCTTGGTGAGGCCGTGGTCAAATATTGCTCGCGCATCACCCCCGTCACGGAAATGAAATGGGAGGTCATGCGGCCTTCGGAAGAGACCTTCGACTTTACCGCTGCCGATGCGCTCGCGAACTTCGCGCGTCAGCACAAACTTTCCATGCATGGCCATCCGCTCATCTGGTACGCGTCCAACGCGCCCTGGCTTTCCAGCATCGGCAATGGCGCGAAGGTCGAGCGGCTGATGGAAAACCACATCGTCAAGACCATGGAACGTTACAAGGATGTGATCCATAGCTGGGATGTGGTCAACGAGCCGATCCCCGACGTGCCCGGCAATGTGCGTTCACGCCGCGATGCCTGGTATTACGGCGCAGGCCCGGACGCGATCAAAAAGGCTTTCGAGATCGCCCATGCCGTCGATCCGAAGGCCCAGCTGGTCCTCAACGAATATGATGTGGAATTTTCGGTCGAGAAATCGCCGGCCAAGCGCGCGGCCTTCCGCAATCTCATTCTCGAACTGCTCGAGAAGGGCGCGCCGATCAACGCCGTCGGCCTGCAGGGTCATCTGCGCGGCGGTTGGCCCATCGCCAAGGACGAGCTTGCCGCCTTTACCAAGGAAATGCGCAGTTACGGTCTTGCCGTTCTGGTGACGGAACTGGACGTGATGGACCAGACATTGCCCGGCCCGGAAGCCGAGCGCGACATGCTGATAAACGGCCAGGTCCGTGATTTTCTCGAAGCGGCCTCAGAAGGCGGCCCGCTTTCCTCCATCACCACCTGGGGCATTTCGGACCAATATACCTGGATCCGCTGGGCCTATCCGCGCCGGGACGGCACCGCGAACCGTCCGCTGCCGCTCGACTGGAGCTTCAAAGAAAAACCCATGATGGCCATCATCAATGAATTCCGGAACCGTGGTGCGTGACTATGAGTGCAGAAATACCGCTTCCTCCCGTACAAAAGGCACTGCAAATCAATCTGCATCCCTTCGACGCGCCGCATGCGGCCCTTACCGTTCCGCATCAGCTGCGGGTCTGGGGCGGGCAGGTGGACCGTATTCTCCTGACGGTGGATACCGGCCAGGTCGGGGCAGGCCGCTACAAGGGCAACGGGTTCGAAGCGGCCAGCACACGCCTCTTCGACATGCTGGACGAAATGCAGGCCAATTATCCGCATCTGCATGTGGATACCGTCGATTATAGCGAGGCTGCGCGCCGCGCCGTGACGGAGACATTCTTTTCGCGCTCGCCGGTCCCTTATCCGGCCAAGGCCTTCGACGGTGGGCCTTTCCATGTCTATTTCCACGGGCTGAAACGCGCCAACGCCCGCTATGTGCTGCATATGGACAGCGACATGATGTTCGGCGGCGGCAGCCAGAGCTGGTTCGGCGAGGCCATAGCGCTCCAGAAGGCCAATCCGGACGCCCTGTGCATCACGCCCTTTTCGGGACCGCCGACCGTGCGCGGCGATCTCGATGTCTCCCGCCATGTCGGCATGCCGGGGGTGAAGAACATTCCTGAGCCGCGCAAGCTGCCGTCGCGTATTCCCACATGGCGTTTCGCCACCGTTTCCACCCGCCTTTTCCTGATCGACATGGATCGTTTCGCCAAGCGGATCAGCTCGCTCGAACTGCTGAGACCGGACGTCAAACGGCGCATCCGCTCCTATGCCTATAACCAGCAGCCGGTCTCGATGCCCGCCGAAGAGGTGCTGAGCAGCAATATGATGCGCATCGGCTTGCACCGGCTGGATTTTCTCGGCACGGGCAAGGGCATGTATTCGCTGCATCCGCCCTATCGCTCGCCCGAGTTTTACGCGGCGCTGGGGTCCATCGTCGAGCGCATCGAAAAGGGTGATATTCCCGAAGGCCAGCTCGGCGATTTCGATATCAACGGATCGATGGTGGACTGGGGGAGCGCGCTTGCGGCCAAGACGCGCTCCAAACGTTACGCGAAAGCGCTACGCCATCTGATTTCGGCCAATGTGCAGCGTTTCACCGGGGCATAGAAGGCTAGGCACTCTCTTCACTACCAGTGAAGGTGCCTTAGAAATCGGTGATGAGCTTGCTCCAGCTTTCCGAGCTTAACCCGCCAATATAGATATCGCTGGCCAGCGCCCGGTCTTTCAGAGTTTCATCCCGGGTGGCCATGCAGAAATAGCCGCGATGGTGGAAGGTCATGTGGTTCTGGCGGTAGAGCGCGTTCATGAGAAAGGGCTGCGACATGCCCGTGACATGAGCATAGTTCTCGTCATCGAAATGGTGGAACAGCGCGCCGAGCGCGTCGTTTTCGCGACCGGCATCGCAGACGAGGTTCAGCACATAGGCGGTGGTTCGTCCCGGCTGGCCGAAAAACAGCGCAACGCCGATCGCACGGCCTTCGGCATTCTCGATCGCCAGGCTGCCCAATGCGCCGAGAGTGTCGTTGGTCTTGCTCATTTCTATCAGCCAGTGGAATTCCTCGTGGGACCATTCCGGGCGGACGGAAAATCGCTCGATCATCGCCAGCGCGTTGCGGCGGAACGTTTCGAAATCGACCGGTCTTACCCTGAGGCCGGCAACCTCATGGCCCCTTATGCCTTTTTTCCACGAGCGCAGGACACGGTCCACGAAGCCGAGCGCCATGAGACTGACCGTGGATTTGACCAGTTTCGAACGGCGCGGCATGCGCAGGGCAATCGCGCTGAAGGGCTTTAGCGCCTTATGCCATTGCAGGCTTTCCATCGGCAGCATAATGCCGCCGATCGCAATCCAGTGATCGGCGCTGACGGGTGAGGCCGTGTCCGAAAACAACATGTCGTGTTTCGTCGCCCTCATGCCGCGAGACAGGCGTGCGGCTCCGAGCGCGCCGAGTTTTCCCTCCGATGCAAAAGCACAGAGCAACCGTGCGGTAATGGTTTTTCCATTCGCAACGAACCGCATGGGAACGGCAAGGATAACGCTTGTGACGCCGCTTTCCCCCGCATCATAGACAACGCTGCCATATTCCGGGTCAAAGGCGGGACTATCGAAGAACAATGTCTCGACGTAAGAGCGGAAGTCGAAGTTGCGATCTCGTCCGGTCTTCTTGAAAGCGCTGTTGAGCACTCTCTCGACCGCGGGGACGTCTTCCCTGCGCATGGGACGAACACCGGGCGCACTCGGCTGAACCGGGCGTTGTGTCGGCTGATCGTTATTGCTATCGTCCGTGTTGGTGTGTATCGGAACGTCCACCGTGGGTTTCCAGCTTTTCCGCGTTTATGTATTAACAGATCAAAGATATATTCTGAGTTGTTAATATACGTTAAACAGCGGTTGGGATCGTCTGGTTGGTATATCCGCAGCACAGCGGACGGACACTTCCGTGAAACGCATGCCAGAAACCTTATCGATGTGAAACTTCCAGCAAATAATAGGGAAATCAGTAACTTAAATTTGAGCGACTAAGATCGCTCCTGATCGGTATTCTACGGGGGTTTTCCATGTCGACTTCGAAAACTCCACTCCGTTTCTTTGCCTCCCGTTTCTTTCCTTTATAGCGGGACTACTATTCATACGTGTATTCAGAATAACTAAAAAATAGGGTTTTAGCGGGATATTCACGTTACCGGAATGAAGTGTCGGGCACGCATGGAAAAAGGCAGGGAAGATCCCCTTATGGATGCAGCGCACGAAGAGCAGGCGCGTGGAAATTGGCGAAACGTACTGTTTTATGTGACGTTCTTTTATTTCACGGTCGGCTTCTCGCCCTATATTTCACTCTCCTCGACCTATCACGGATCCGCCATGGCGGCCGGGTCCAACCTGCTCAACCAGCTTACGGCGATCATTCTGCTTTTCAGTTTCGTGGCGTTCATGGCCAAGGAACGTTCGTTCTCCCTCGTCTTCACGCCGCGGCTGCTGATGGCGGCGATCTTCGGCTGGTATATCTATACCTCGCTGGTGGGGGAGGCGCCGATGTTTTCGCTGCGGCGGCTCGTCATGTGCGCCTTCATCTGCGTGTTTGCCGGCGGCTTCCTGCAATTGCCGCGCACGGAGCGGCATTTCACCACTTTGCTTGCCAGCTGCGTGCTGATCATCCTGTTCCTGTGTTATTTCGGCGTCGTCGCCCTGCCTTCGCGGGCGATCCATCAGGCAAGCGACGCGCTGGAGCCGCTTCTGGCGGGCAACTGGCGCGGGGTCTTCCAGCACAAGAACGAGGCCGCCTCGGTCATGGCGGTGCTGATCATCGTGGCGATTTATCTCTCCAGGCGCTGGTCCTTCATCGGCGGGCTGCTGGTGCTGCTGCTATCGCTGTTCTTTCTGGTCAAATCGGGCGGCAAGACAGTGCTCGGCCTGATGCCGATCGTCATCGCGACCGGCTGGTTCATCGTGCGCTGGCCCCGGTGGCGTTATATGGTCGTGACCCTGCTTCTGCTGGTCTTCGCCGTCGTTACCGTCGGCACCACGGTCGATCCGGTGTTTTCGCAGATGCTGACGAAGATGGGTATCGATGCCAGTTTTACCGGCAGAACCGATATCTGGGCCGTCGCCATCGATTATATCCGCCGAAGCCCGATCGTCGGTTATGGCTATCAGGCCTTTTGGCGCAGCGACACCCTGATGTCGAGCTTTACCGAAAACAATACCTGGGCGACAACCGCACCGGCTTCCCACAGCGGCTATTTCGACCTGTTGCTTGCGGGCGGCGTACCGGGCCTGGTTCTGGTGCTGATATGGATCTATCTGCTGCCGCTTTATTATCTCGGCAAAATGGACGATGCCACGCGCAAGAGCCCGCTGACGCGGCTTTATGTCGGCGTCTGGCTCTATGTCCTGCTCTACGGCTATCTGGAAACGCTGTTCCTGCTCAGCACGGGCTTCGTCTGGTTTTTCCTTCTCGTCGCCGTGATGGGCCTGCATTTGCAGGCGAATGCCAGCCTTGTCGACGACGAGGCGGGGCCGGAACCTGCGCGAACCGGTGGCGAGATGGACGGCGTGGCGAAGCGCATTCGGCGGCAAACCGCGCACGCCGTTCGTCCCGGATGATATTTTGAAATGATTTTTCGTCGCAGATGTGTAAAAGAACCGATTGTTGCGCGCGTTTACGGCGGATTTCGCTAAACATGCGTGGCTTAAGTCTTTGTTGTTATGCATGTCCCCCCGCAAAACCGCTCCGCATTTTGCCAGACACGCACTGAAACGGATCGGCAAGGTCAATCGATGGCAGATACAGGCGCCTGTGCGCTCGAGGCGGATGACATCCACAAGAGCTTCGGCACGCATGAAGTTTTGAAGGGCGTTTCGCTGAAAGCCCACAAGGGCGACGTCATATCGATCATCGGCTCGTCCGGTTCCGGCAAGAGTACCTTTCTGCGCTGCATCAACTTTCTCGAAACGCCGGATCGCGGCCGGGTCATCGTCAATGGCGAGGAGATCGCCACCAAGACCGGCAGGGACGGCAAGGCCGTGCCGAAAAGCTGGCGGCAGGTGGAAAAGCTGCGGACCGGGCTTGGCATGGTGTTCCAGAATTTCAATCTCTGGGCCCATCGCACCGTTCTCGAAAACGTCATCGAGGCTCCGGTCCACGTTCTGGGCATGAAGCGGCAGGACGCGGTGGAGAAGGCCGAAGCCCTGCTGAACAAGGTCGGCCTTTACGACAAGAAGGACGCCTATCCGGCATTCCTTTCCGGCGGACAGCAGCAGCGCGCCGCGATTGCGCGCGCGCTCTGCGTGGAGCCGGCGGTGATGCTGTTTGACGAACCCACCTCGGCGCTTGATCCGGAGCTGGTGGGCGAGGTGCTGAAGGTAATCCGTGATCTGGCCGAGGAAGGCCGCACCATGCTGCTCGTCACCCACGAAATGCGTTTTGCGCGCGATGTTTCCACCGATGTCCTGTTTCTGCATCAGGGCCGTGTGGAAGAGGCAGGGCCGCCGGCACAGGTGTTCGGCAATCCCGCAAGCGCCCGTTGCAGGGAATTTACCGGCGCACTGGCGTAATGACCGTTTCGCTTCGCCGTTTGTTTTAACAGGAGAGACTTGCATGAAATTCTTCGCCACGCTGCTTGCCGGAACGGCATTTGCGGTTTCCGCCTTCACGGCCAGCGCCGATGTCCGCTTCGGCATCATGAACGAATCCTACCCGCCCTTCTTTGCTAAAGATGCCAGCGGCAAGTGGCAGGGCTGGGAAATCGATCTCATGGACGCCGTCTGCGCGGAAATGAAGGAAAAGTGCTCGATCGTCGAGCTTTCCTGGGATGGCCTCATCCCGGCGCTGCAGACGAAGAAGTTCGATGTCATCTGGTCGTCCATGTCCAACACGGAAGAGCGTGAGAAGGTCATCGATTTCACCAATAAATATTACAACACGCCGAGCAAGCTGATCGGCGCCAAGGACGGCAAGCCGGGTGCTGCACCGGAAGACGTCAAGGGCAAGACCATCGGCATTCAGGTCGCGACCATCCAGTCCGAATATTACAAGAAATATTTCGCAGCTGTCGCCGACGAAAAGACCTACCAGACGCTGGACGAGGCGTTTCAGGATCTTGCTGCTGGCCGTATCGACTATGTGTTCGGCGACTCTCTCGTTCTCGACGCCTTTGTGAAGAGCGACGCGGGCAAGGATTGCTGCGCCGACATGGGCAATGTGGCGGATGACAAGGAAATCCTCGGCCTTGGCGTTTCCGGCGGTCTGCGTAAGGACGATACCGAACTCAAGAACAAGCTGAACGCTGCTCTCGCCGCCGTGCGCTCCAGCGGCAAGTATGACGAGATCACCAAGAAATACTTCACCTTCGATATCTACGGTAAGTAATTTCTCCTGACCGGTCCCGTAAATGGCAAGCCTTGAAACCACGCTGCAACTGCTGTCACCCTATCCTCCGGGATGGGGCGGCACCCTTTTGAAGGGTGCGGCGTCGACGCTTGCCATTTCCGCCGGCGCCTATCTGATCGGCATCGTCATCGGTCTTGCCGGTGCGCTCGGTAAGCTTTCCGGCAATCGGCCGCTTGGCCTGCTGCTCAATCTTTACACGACAGCTATCCGCGCCGTTCCCGAACTGATCCTCATCGTCGGGCTTTATTATGCCGGCACTGATGGCTTGAACCGGCTGCTGCAACTGGTTGGCATGCCGCCGCTGGAGGTCAACGGTTTCGTTGCCGCCGTCGCGGTTCTGGGGTTCGTGCAGGGGGCCTATATGACCGAGGTTCTGCGCGGCGCGATCCTTGCCATTCCGAACGGCCAGATCGAGGCGGCGCGCGCTTTCGGCATGTCGCCGGCCCTGCGTTTCCGCCGTGTCGTATTGCCCGCACTTTTGCCGAATGCATTGCCGGGTCTTGCCAATCTCTGGCTCGCTGTGACCAAGGACAGCGCGTTGGTGGCGGTCGTCGGTTATCAGGAGCTGGCGCTGGCGACACGGCTGGCGGGGGCCAGCACCAAGCAATATTTCCTGTTCTTCCTTGCCGCTGCCCTGCTTTACCTCGCCATCACGCTTGTCTCCAACCTCGTCTTTTCGCTGGTGGAACGCCGCGTGCGGCGCGGCCAACCGGCTTTGGCCTGAGGGGGAAACGGCATGGATTTTTCATGGATCGCCAAATATTGGCCGCTGCTTCTGTCCGGCGCATGGCAGACGCTGGCGCTGCTCGCCATCTCCGTCAGCATCGGTTTCGTGCTTGCCATCGGCCTTGCGTTTGCGCAGGTCAGCGGCGGGCGGGTGACGAAAATTCTGGCGCGCGCCTATTGCACCTTCTTTCGCGGCACGCCGCTTTTGATCCAGCTCTGGCTGCTTTATTACGGGGTCGGCTCGTTTCTGCCGATGATCCCCGGCTTACGTCAGAGTTTCATGTGGCCGGTGCTGCGCGAGGGCTTCTTTTTCGCCGCCGTCAGCTTCACGCTGAATTATGCGGCCTATGAGGCGGAGGTGCTGCGCGGCGCGCTTCTGGCCGTGCCGAAGGGCGAGCTGGAGGCAGGCCGGGCGTTCGGCATGGGCCGTTTCACCCTCATTCGCCGCATCTGGCTGCCGCGCGCGATCCGCATCGCGCTGCCGACCATTGCCGGCGAGGTGGTGATGCAGCTCAAAGCCACACCGCTTGCCTTTACCGTGACGGTGATGGACCTCTACGCCGTGGCCTACAAGGTGCGGCAGGACACGCTGCTCGTTTATGAGCCGTTGATTATCGTCACCGTCTTTTATCTCATTCTCACCGCCATCATCGCCCGCTGTTTCGGTTTCATCGAACAGCAGGTGCCGGTCCTCCGGCGGTAAACCGTTCAAGGAGTTTGAACATGGGCACTATCCGTATCCTCGACGGCGGCATGAGCCGCGAATTGCAGCGGCTCGGCGCCGAGCTGAAACAGCCGGAATGGTCGGCGCTGGCGCTCATCAATTCGCCTGACATTGTCCGGCAGGTACATCAGGAATTCATCGAGGCCGGTGCCGACGTCGTCACCACCAATTCCTATGCGCTCGTGCCGTTCCATATCGGCGAGGAGCGTTTTCAGAAGGATGGCGCATCGCTGATCGCCCTTTCCGGCAAGCTGGCGCGCGAGGCGGCGGATACTTCCGGCCGTGACGTGCTGGTGGCCGGTTCGCTGCCGCCGATCTTCGGCTCCTATGAGCCGCAGAATTTCGATGTGACGCGGGTGCAGGGCTATCTCAAGGTGCTGGTCGACAATCTCGCTCCTTCCGTCGATGTCTGGCTCGGCGAGACGCTGAGCCTGATCGCCGAGGGCGAGGCTGTGCGTCAGGCCGTCGCCGCAACAGGCAAGCCGTTCTGGATTTCCTTCACGCTCAACGACGATGCTGTTGCGACAGGCGGCGGCGAACCTGCTTTGCGTTCCGGTGAAACGGTAAAGGCGGCGGCCGAATGGGCGGCGCAATCGGGCGCTGCTGCGCTGCTGTTCAACTGCAGCAAGCCGGAAATCATGAAAGCCGCCGTCGAAACGGCGTCCTCCGTGTTTGCGGAAAAGGGTGTGTCGCTGGAAATCGGCGTTTACGCCAATGCCTTCGAAGGCGAACAGGGCGATGCCGCCGCTAATGAGGGCCTGCATGGCACCCGCACCGACCTCACCGACGATGTCTATTCGCGTTTCGCCTGCTCCTGGGCGGATGCGGGCGCGACCATGATCGGCGGCTGCTGCGGCATTGGCGCCGCCCATATCCACACGGTCGCGACAGCGCTGCGCCGCGCCGCCGCCTGAGGCCTTCGCACCGCTTTCAGCGCAACGTCCGGAATGGATGCGGCAGGCTCGATGCTGCCGCTTTTTTTGCGCGTGGCCCTTGACCTCAACTATGGTTGAGGAATTATCAGGGAGTGGAACATGACTGAAGGACGTTCCATGAGCGAGAATACACTTTCCATCCGGATCATATTTGGCAGCGCCCGCGATCCGCGGTTCTGCGATGTCATCGGCAAATGGTTGCTGGACCGGCTCGGCCTTTTGCCGGGGATCGAATTTGCGGTGGTCGATCCGCGTGAGCTTGATCTGCCGCAAGGCCACACGCCCGACCGCGCCTCGGTGCGGCAACTTCGGGAAAG
Organism: Rhizobium nepotum 39/7; assembly: GCF_000949865.1. Lineage (GTDB taxonomy): Bacteria > Pseudomonadota > Alphaproteobacteria > Rhizobiales > Rhizobiaceae > Agrobacterium > Agrobacterium nepotum. Next base: position 210,712 of record NZ_JWJH01000019.1, read on the forward strand.
CCTCGATGCCGCCGACGCGTTCATCGTCGTCACACCGGAATATAACCGCAGTTACCCTGGCGCGCTGAAGGTGCTGATCGATTCCGCCTATGAGGAATGGGGCGCCAAGCCGGTGGCTTTCGTGTCCTATGGCGGGATTTCCGGCGGTCTGCGCGCCGCTGAACAGCTTCGCCCGGTGTTTGCGGAACTGCATGCCGTGACGATCCGTGATGTCGTCAGCTTTGCAAACCCCTGGGACCGTGTCGACGAGGCAGGGCAGTTCGACCCCGGAGCGGCGGCGGAAAGCGCGCTTAAGACGATGATGGGCAAGCTTGGCTGGTGGGCACATGCGCTGAAGCAGGCGCGTTCCACAACGCCCTATAAAGGGGCGTGAGAATGACTGACAATTCCACGGCGCTGAAACTCACGCTTCTGTTCGTCGCAACACTTACCATCATGGCCGGAACCACGGTCGCGCCCTCGCTGCCCGCCATCGAGCAAAGCTTCCTGTCGACGCCTGATGTCGAGATCATGAGCCGAATGGTGCTGACGCTGCCGTCGGTTTTCGTGGCTCTCTGCGCGCCTGTCGCCGGTGTGTTGGCGGACCGTTTCGGCCGCAAGCGGCTGCTGCTCGGCGCGATCCTGCTTTACAGCCTTTCCGGCATATCCGGCCTTTTTGCCGATAGTCTTGCGGGCCTGCTCGTCGGCCGCGCCTTTCTAGGGTTGGCGATCGGCGGCATCATGACGATCGGCACGGCACTGGTGGGCGACTATTTCGAGGGGCCGGCGCGGGAGCGTTATCTCGGCCTGCAACAGGCTTTCACCCAGCTCGGCGGCGTTGTGTTCGTGGTGGCGGGCGGCTTGTTGGCGGATGTTCACTGGCGCGCACCCTTCGCGGTCTATGCCGTGGCCCTGCTCATTCTGCCGGCGGCTTTGCTTTTTCTGAGAGAGCCGGCAAGGAACAATAGCGGCGTCAAGAGTAGCGGTGAACAGGCTGTTGCAGCCAACTGGCTGCTGGTGGCCGTGCTGGCGCTGGCGGTGTTTCTCGTCAACGCCCTGTTCTATACCATTCCCTCGCAATTGCCGTTTTTCCTGCGGGAACTCGGGTTGTTTTCCGGCAGCATTGCCGGATACGCCATCGGCATCTTCAATCTGGCCGGCGCGCTGGCGGCGCTCAACTTCGGACGATTGCGGGCGCGGATCGGCGTGACCGTCATTCTGGCGGCCGGGCTGGTCCTGATGGCAACGGGATTTGCGCTGCTTGCCGCGGCCGAAGGGCTGGTGCCCATGCTTTCGGCGCTTGCCGTGGTGGGGTTCGGCCTCGGCCTCGTGATGCCGTCGATCATGTCCACCACGATCATGCTCGCGCCGCTGCGGCTGCGCGGGCGTATCGCCGGCATCGTCACGGCGTCGATGTTTCTCGGGCAATTCATATCGCCGCTGGCAAGCCAGCCATGGATTGCCCGGTTCGGTTTTGCCACGGCCTATCGCGATATCGCCGTAGTGTTCGCCGTCATGGCTGGCCTTGCAACAATGGCGGCCCTCATTCAGCGGTGGGCGGCGCTGCGAAAACCACGGCCATTTGCCCAGCGCGGATAATATGTAGTCGACAAGCGGGACGGGGTGAACGGGCTATGTCTTGATTGGCAAGGGCTGGGGCAAACGCCCTCGCAATTTACCGGCTCATGTTTCATCCGCCCGCTTTTGCGCGTGAAGAAATTGTAAAGTTTTTAACTATAATGATTTTTCAGGGAAATGAATTGAGAACAGCGGCCGAAAATCGGCCGTCTTGCGCTCTTTTCCCTCGAAACGTGGCTCTGCGTTTCCGCTTGCGGGTGGGTCGCCGCGCTGCCGGGAAGTGACCTGTCGTTGTTTGAAGGGCAGGAGTGCTTTTTACCGCATATTGATTGCGGCTGTCGCCAAAGCCGATGATGCGGCTGCCGAAGCCTTGATGACCGAGGTGTCCGACGTGCAATGTCAGTCTTACCGAACACCTCCGGCACGGGGAAGGAGCGGTTTTTCGTTGACGTGAGGTTCCCCGTGTCCTTCCTCCAAAATGCCAGTATCCGTACCAAAATCCTGTCACTGATTCTCCCCCTCTGCATCGTGGGCGCCAGCGCGACCGCCTTCATGTCCAGTCGCTTCAAGGAAGCAGACACGGCATATTCCGATTTTATCGCCAACGACAATGCCGCTCTCGTCGAAATTGCGCGCGCCAACCGCAATCTGTTGTCGGTGGCCTACAGCGCTTATCAGGTCATGGCATATGATGTGAACGGGCCCGAGATAAAGACCGCCAGACAGAACTACACCGATAGCAAAGCGTTGCTCGTGGAGCGCCTCAACAAGGTCAAGACCGTTTTCCCTGAGGAAACCGCCGCCATAGAAGCCTTCATCGCGCAGGCCCAGGCCATAAGCCTGATGACGGACAAGGCCGTCGAGCTTGGCATGGCGAACCAGAATCAGGAATCTGCCGCGCAATTGGTCAAGGCGGACGCTTCTATTCAAACCACTTCGCTCGCCATGGTGGCGCTGCTCGACAAGCTCGCCAAGGGCGTCGCCAAAGAAAGCGACGGTCTGACGGACCAGACCGATTCGACCATTCTGACATCGCTGACGGTTGTCGGGCTTGTCTTTGCAGCCAGCATACTTCTCGCCCTTTTCGTGGCGTCCCGCGGTATCACGGCACCTATTTCCCGTCTGCGGGAGCGTATGGTGTCGCTCGCCGGCGGCGAGACGACGGCGGAGATCGACGGTACGGGCCGCAGGGACGAAGTGGGCCAGATGGCGCAGGCAGTTCAGATTTTCCGCGAAAATGCGATCGAGCGCATCCGGCTCGAACGGGAAACCGAAGCCAATCGCAGCCTGTCGGAAAAAGAACGCATCGAGCGCGAAAAACAGAAGGCCAGCGAAGCGGCCGACGTCAAATTCGCCGTCGACAATCTTGCTGCCGGTCTTTCAAAACTTTCTGACGGCGACGTTTCCTATCGCATCGACCAGTCGTTCACCGCGACGCTCGACGGCGTTCGTAACGACTTCAACATGTCCGCCGAAAAGCTGCAATCGGCATTGACGCGGGTTGCGCAGAACGCCGGTGGCATCGGTGCTGGCGCAAACGAGATCAAGTCGGCCGCCGACGATCTGGCCAAGCGCACCGAACAGCAGGCCGCAGCCGTGGAGGAGACCGCCGCCGCTCTGGAAGAGATCACCACCACGGTGAAGGATTCCACCAAGCGCGCCCAGGAGGCCGGCCTGATCGTCAGCCGCGCCAAGGCAGGCGCCGAACAGTCCGGCGAGGTGGTGCGCCGCGCCGTGGTCGCCATGGAGCAGATCTCCAAATCCGCCAACGAGATCAGCAATATCATCGGCGTGATCGACGAGATCGCCTTCCAGACCAACCTTCTGGCGCTGAACGCCGGCGTGGAAGCCGCGCGTGCGGGCGAAGCCGGCAAGGGTTTTGCCGTCGTCGCACAGGAGGTGCGCGAACTTGCGCAACGCTCCGCCAGTGCGGCCAAGGAAATCAAGGCGTTGATCAACACCTCGAACGATCAGGTGCAGCAGGGCGTTCAGCTGGTGGGCGACACCGGCAAGGCGCTGGCGACCATCGTGTCGGAAGTGCAGGAAATCAACCGGCACGTCGTCTCCATCGTAGAATCCGCGCAGGAGCAATCCTCCGGCCTCCAGCAGATCAATACGGCGGTCAACCAAATGGACCAGGACACGCAGAAAAACGCGGCCATGGTGGAAGAGACCAATGCCGCAAGCCACAACCTGGCCAAGGAAGTGGCGTCGCTCAACCAGCTGCTCGCGCAGTTCAAGCTGGCCGATGTCGCCTCTCAGCAAAAGAGCCAGCCCGCTCCGGTTCGCAATGCCGGCGGCAACGACAAATATGTGGCATCTCCCGTGCGCGCGCTTGGCCGCAAGATTGCTTCCGCATTCTCGGGCAATGCCGCTGTCGATACGTCAAAGGACGACTGGCAGGAGTTCTGATCACCTCTCGATCGGCATCATGCCGATCTACGCCCGGGGATGACTAGAGGCTCGCGAGCCTGATATCCGGGTCATAACCTGACAACATGCCGCGCAGGATCTGATTGCCTGCGCGGCATGGCTGGAGATGCGGTGGCTTCAGATATGGTGCCGAATGGCAGGATGCGTCGGTCGGCATCTACGCCGTTACCCAAACGCGCGTGATGCCGGCTAAGACCCAGCGTTCATCGAATTCCTGTCCTCCAGGCTAGCGGAAGTTTGAACACGCAGGAGGTTGCCACGGAAGCGCGCGGGATTGCGATCTTGACGGTGCTGGTTCGGACGCGGGCGGTGACTATCCCGCTACCTTTCGGAGCGATTTCTCGATCTCTCCGCCGCAATAGGCATCACCATAGTCTTCAAAGCTCCTACTGTTCAAGGCAGCCAGTGGAGCCGTAGCGCGCACTCGTTCGGAAAGGCCCCAGATCACTGGCGAAGTTTCCTTGACGATGGCCCTAATGGCTGGGAAGCGGTCAGCCATCGTCGCCCACAAAATGGCGGTGACGATATCCGCGATACCGGGTTTCTCCGTTCCAAGCATATAACCGGAACCAGCCGTCAGGCCGTTTCTTGCTCCTGTATCCTCGAAAATGCGGACCCACTTTTGTAAACGAGGGACGAACTTTTCCCACTTCTCAGGTGTCCACATCTCGCGACCGCCGTTGAGCGTCAACTCATCAAGGACGTCGTTGGCGTCGTTTACGACCTTGGCGGTGAGCGCGCGACCCTCGGCGGCGGCCGGCAGGATATCCAGCCGCTCGCCAAGATAGAGGGCGATCGCCGGCATCTGGGAGATCGCAAAATTACGCTCACGGTCAATCAGAACCGGCGGCCCCATGAAAGCAATCGGCTGTTTTCGCACCTCACGACCCATAATATCTTTGATCGCATCGACATCGTGTTCGTCCCAGGAGCATCCACCATGAGCCAAAATTCCCCGGATGAACTGGCCGCGAAACGGAACGGGCCAGTAATAAAGGTCGAAGTTGCTCATGCCGTACTCCTCTTTGTCACGCAAACCATTAACGGGGCTGGCTGTTGCCAGTTCCCATGCGGTGCGCTGAGAGCAAACGCGGAATTTCGATGAGGTGCGTTTACGCTTTGGTGGCTCCGTGACCGAACGAGTGCGAATTCCTGAGCAAGGCGGTGCGCAAAGTGGAACTGTCGATCAGGGTCTGGACTTTGGGTAAAGCGGGAGATGCGAGAAGGGCCGGAAAAACGGGTAAATTCTGGCTCATTGTCGCGGAAATGGCAGGAATGGCGCACCCGACATCATTCGATTGGCAAAATATAGGCGAAATTCCCTTTTAAAATCAATGATTCTTATTCGGCCAAATGACGGTTTTTGTACTCAGTTTTGTACCTTGAATAGCTTGCCGGTAACGTACTTGGCCACTCTGTGGCGCGCTGATCTCAAAGCGGGCGGTTCAATTCCGTGATATCGCCTTTGACGCAGGAGCCACAGTTGAAGGAAAGCGATATCCGCGGTGCGGAGCTCGCCTTCTGCGAAGCTGTCGAATTTTACACCTTTCGGTATTTTGCAAGGAGCTTGCCTATGTCTGGGAGCTGCGATGCTCGTCTTGTCCTTTGATCGGTGAGCATGCCTAGGTTGTTGAGTTTGACGTGTATGGCCTGTTTGGAGACTTCAAAGTACGTAAGAAGCTGTGTGAGAAGCTGCTCGTATGCTTGATAATTGTGGGGCTGATCGTCTACGAAAATGTAACCGTGACCCCTGTCTGTTATATCTAGCATGCGCCGAAATTCGGCCGTCTTTCTTTTGAAAATCTCGTCCGGTAGGATTAGGTTAGATGCAAACGAATTTGCTTGGAATTCGAGCCGCTCGTACTGGAAGCTGTTTTCCTTTTCGCTAGTTATTCGAAGATCGTTTTCAATGACGCTTTCGGATGCGAGATATAGGTGGTGTTTAAGGAAAAAGTGGCCAATCTCGTGGGCGAGCGTAAACCGCTCCCGAGTAACGTTGCCGTGAGCATTAATAAAGATTGTCCTGCGATCAAAATTTGCTGTTCCCAATATCTCTGTGCCATCAAGGTCGTGGACATGTTGGTCCGTGAGCTGAAGATCTATTGAAAGCGCGGTGCAAATCTCCTCTAGATTAATTGGACCTTCTTGATATCCCACCAGTTCTAACAACTCGCGCGAAGCGCTTTTTATCGCATCGGTCGAGAGGTATGGAGCGACCAGATTGGCATCTCCGCGACTGGGTTGGCTTGAATTTGCGTCGTGTTCAAGGCTCTGCAAGAGTTCCCTGACGGTTCCAAAAAAAAGACCGTCATGAAAGGCCGAGAACTTCAAAGATTTTTCAGAAGCTCTACTCCTGAAAATTTGTTTCTTTACAAAGTTATTCCCAATCAGTGAACCGCTGCGACGGTCCGCAACGATTTCCAGCCCATATTCATCGAACTTGACGATACCCATCTTGCTGTGTCGGGCAACATGTTCGGCTCCCGACTGGAGGCGTGACGAGATGACCAATACACCTTTTGCCGCATGGCGAAAGATTCGGCTCAGCTTGTGCGAAAAATCATTAACGTGAATTTCTGGGATGTTTCCATCGTAATTCTTGCACTCGAACACGATATACGAGTGTGGGGTAGAGCTCCCTCTACGATAGAACTCAATAACTACATCAAATTCTACTTTTGCGCCTCGTTCGGAGCAAAAGTACTCTTGTTTCCGTAGAATTTTGCAGTTCTCTGGGGGGTAGGCATCGAAGATCAGTTCGCCACGCTCTTTTTGGGCGATAAGGTACTGATAAAAGGCCTCTTCGAGCTTATCGCCCTTCAGTGTTGAATTCACGGTTTTCCTCAGGATACCTTGAGGGTTTTACCATGATTGCTCCATACCAATACATAGGGGGATTCCATAACGCACAGGTTTAAGGATTGTCAGTTTACTTCCAGAAAGCGAACAACAAAGCGATTTCCAATCGTTGGAAAGGTGATATCTGAGAACGTGCCTTTGTGAGGGGTACCAAGGCTAAATCGCCGAACGGCTGTCGGACTGGTGTTAGTCTTTCCCCTTGCCTATCAGTTCAATGAAATTTGGCGGCTCAACATTTTCCTGTGCCGTGGAGAGGCTGGGCCGAAAAAGTGCATTTAGGACAAGCGCGCGCTCATTTGCGGAGGCATTACTTGTTTCGATGAGATGGACATAGGTGTCCATCATGGTTTCGCGCTGGCGCGCATCGTCCATCATAAGCATAGAACGACCGTTGAAGCGGACGACAAGTCTTATTGCCCAAAAGTAAAGGACGAGCGGCGTTGTAACGATCACCAATTTACTGATGGTAATCGCCGTCAGGTGCGCGCCATCATTGGGGTTGAGGCCTGTGCTAGCGGCTTCGCTAATTTTCCTAAGCAACTCGCTTGCCTCGCTTATGTGTGTAAGCAGTAATAATGGCGGAAATCCCAGCATGATAGCCAAAACAAATGCGGATATCTGAAAGGCTTTTGCTCCTTCATTCGCGCGCTTAGCCCACAGTTTGCGATTAGAATCGATACGCAGCTCCTCGCGGACCGCTGTAGAAAAAGCCGCAATGTTGGCTTTACTCGTCTCTACGGTACTGTAGATTTCCTCGACAGTCTCTCTCAGTAAAGCAAAGCTCTTCTCGGCCTTCTCTGCGCTTTCGATTACTGTAGTCGCACTCGCTACTTTGGCATCAAGAGTTTCCAGAAGGGAAGCGGCTGCATTGCTGCTCGCTGGGAGGTTTGTCTCTTTCCAAGCGCAATAGGCTCCCATGTGTGCGCTTATAATTGGCGGTGGAGTATCGATTGCATCAACGACTACGCCAAATTCGACTATAAGAGCGGCTACAATGGCAACAGTAATCATGATCTGGCCATCGTTTCCTGCCGATGACTGGAGGTGATGCCATTTGACCTTGAAGTCGTTCACAGCAGTCAACTTGACCTGTGGATACTTCAAACGCTTGCTGCCCCTTTCGAAATGCGCCAGCTGCTCCAGATAACGCGCGACGAAATTTGCGACCTTGGGACTGCTCTCCTGCAACCTGTTTTCTATCAGCAAAATTGTGTCGCCAATTTCGCGCAACATCGCAGCTTCTGGCACTCGATCAGTGATCGGCTGTTCGTGCTGATCTCCAGCGACTGTCTCTCCTTGTTGAACAAACATATCTCTCACGATCGAGAAAGACTCTTCCGCATACATAATGGCCCCCACGCGAAGCTGTCCCCAAATGCAAGCATAGATACGCTGCTCGGAAAATTCGGGCGAGTTTTTTCTGCGCGCGCGCTCGAGAGCTAGTCCACGTGACCTTGCCCCGTTGAAATAATCCATTTTGAAGTAAGCTCTGGCCCATTGAGAGGACCAGGGAATGAAGCGCAATCGTTTTACAGACGAACAGATCATCGGCATTCTGAAGGAGCACGAGGCTGGCACGCCGGTCTCGGAGCTTTGCCGCAAGCACGGCGTCAGCGATGCCAGCATCTATAAGTGGAAAGCCAAGTTCGGCGGCATGGACGTATCCGAAGCCAAGCGATTGAAGACGCTGGAAGACGAGAACACGAAGCTGAAACGGCTCCTAGCAGATGCGATGCTGGACAATGCGGCTTTGAAAGACCTTTTGGGAAAGAAGTGGTGACGCCCGCAGCAAGGCGAAAAGCTGTCGCGCATCTGATGGATCACCACCAGATGAGCGAACGGCGGGCGTGTAAAGCCATCGGCTTTTGCCGGATGACGATCCGTTACGAAACCAGGCGCAGCGATGACTATGACCTTCGCGAGCGGATGAAGGCGCTGGCGCATGAACGTCGCCGCTTTGGATATCGACGCCT
>NZ_JWJH01000002.1 GCF_000949865.1 Rhizobium nepotum 39/7
CTTTCTGAAGTGATTTTACCGCCGGTGACCTGGCTTTTTTCGTCGGGGCCTTTGCGGCGGCGGGTTTCGTCGCGCCGTTTCCGCCTCTGGTCTTGACGATTTCCGCAGCTGCTGAGACCTCCCGTTCAGCCTCCGTCCAGTGTCGCTCGTGGTGCCCTTCCGGCCTTCCTTCCCTCTCCCATATTGCACGCGCTTTTTCACGGATTGCAGCTTCGCGATCATGGTTCATAGCGGACCTCCCTCTTTCGTTGCGCCGGTTTTAATTGTGCCGAGGGAAAAACAGAAAAGCCCGGAGATTGTTCCGCCTTCCACGTAAGGAATGCGCATTTCCGCAGAAATAGGGAACCGTCCTCTCCGCCAGATCGTTTGCCCGGCAGGAACCCGCAGGAGGACGATCCATGAGCGATCCGAAACAGAAGAAAAACGAACCTCTCGATATCAGAGACGAGGACGTGCCGCATTTCGAAACCGACAGCGAGCTTAAATCCAAGGAAGGCGAGATTTATCCGGATGAATCCATCAACTTGCGTGCACGCCGGCAGGCGGCGCGGCAGCATGAGGACGCCTTCATCGTCGCCACTGACCTTGAGGACGACGACCAGCGCGAGGCCGCGCCCGGCGTCAGGGAACAACCATAAGTCCCCTAAAACGCATAAGGCGGGCCGTAGCCCGCCTTTATAAGGATTGCAGTCCCTGTCCGGTCGTCAGCGACGGACGGAAACGATGGTCTTGCGGTTGAAGTTCGACACCTGCACCCGACCGGACTGATTGCCGCCGAGGATTTGCGCGGTCTTGCCGCTCATGCTCTTTAGAATCCCGACGTGATAACCGCGACCGTTGCGAACAACGACGACATCACCCGGCTTGGCCGCACCGAGGGGAACGGCATAACCGAAGGAGGACCAGGATTTCGCAAATCCGTAGGATTTGGGAGACTGCCGGCCGGCCTTGCTGGCGACGGCATGCAGGAACAGGCCGCACCACGGCGTGCTGCGGGGATTTGCCCCGAGAATATTCTTCAGGCTCTTGTTGTTTTTGGATTCATGCAGCCCGGTGTATCGTTCAGCCTGGTTCAACATGCCCGCCGAAGCGGACGCCACGGCTGTAAAAGACAAGGCTACGGATAGAATTAACGTGGATACTCTCAAACGTCTCGCCCTTATGTTAGAGGGCGCCGTGTATTATGACAATTTAGCGACAATTTGACGAGATAAGGGCAGAAATCAGACAGCTATTCATGCGGACTGATCTGTCATTGCTTCAAAACAGGCTGCCCTGCGCATCATCCGCGTGGGCACGACCGGCATTTTCGAGATCCAGCATGCGTAATTTGGTGTTCGTTCCGCCCGGCGCGGAAAAGCCGCCCAGCCGGCCGCCGGCCGCCAGCACGCGATGGCAGGGAATGATCAGCGGCACAGGATTTCTCGCCATGGCCTGACCGACATCGCGGGCTTTTTCCATGCCGAGGCCTAGCGTTTTGACAATGCCGCCATAGGTCGTGGTGTGGCCCCAGCCGATTTGCCGCGCAACCGCGTAAACATCGAGAAACAACCTTTCCTGCCCGGCAAGATCGAGTTCGACGGGGGTAAAATCGATCTCCTCGCCGCTGAAATAGCGGGTAATCATCGCGATCACCTCACGGGTGCGCGTTTCTGGAACCGCGATCGAGGCCGATGGCAGGCGCTTTTGGAGAAGCTTTTCGGTCTCACCGGCGTCGGCACTGGGCAATTGCAAACGCACGATACCGCGCCCTGCCCATGCGAGGCCGCAATGGCCAAGGGCCGTGGGAAAAACAATATAGCCGTAGTGGTTGGTCATTGCCTTATCCGTCCGCTTTCGGCGCGCACGATGCCATATCCCGCGTTCGAAACAACCCGTTTGGGATGCGGTTTACGGGCAGCCTCCTACATAATCAGTGCAGAAACCCGGTCAGGATGCGATTTTACCCTGCTCCTCGACCTTGTTTCCCTCCTCCACCAGGCATTGCGCCTGCCGGCTTGCGGTCACGAAAGCCGCGCGGGCGATTTCGCCCGCCACGTCGCCCATAAGCGAGGCGCGGCACAGGCGCAGCGCCTGTTCATGTTCCTTGCCGCCGCGTTGCGGCCATTCGTGCTGGAGAAAATCGAAGGCCTCGTAAACGCCGTTGAAAATCCGGGGAGCGCCGTTTTCCAGGGATATGGTAACGGGCTTCTCCCACTTAACGTCATTCAGCAACATTGATTGCACTTCCATGTTCTATTAACCCGCGACAAACGCCGGCTCCTCCAGTTGGTTCCCTTCACCAGCGGTTTCAAGGCCAGAAAAATAACCCTCGAGAAACCATGTGCCCCATCTTTTCATTCTAGCCGATTTGCGGAACAAAGCGTTTCAACACTCGTTCAAGTGGAAGTGAACCGGGTCCCTTCATGCCGATAAAATCCTCGCCCGTCATCGTCTGGTTCCGCAAGGATCTGCGCCTTTCGGACAATCTCGCGCTTCTTGCAGCGGTGGAGCACGGCGGTCCCGTCATCCCACTCTATATCCGGGAAAAAGCCTCCGGCCCGCTGGGCGGCGCGCAGCAATGGTGGCTTCACCATTCGCTTGTCTCGCTCATCGCCGCGCTGGAAAAAACCGGCAGCCGTCTTGTGCTTGCAAGCGGCGACGCTGAAAAAACGCTGCGACATCTGATATCCGAAACCGGCGCGGATGCGGTGTTCTGGAACCGCCGCTACGAACCGGCCGGCATGGCGACGGATAAGGTGCTGAAACAGAAGCTGCGAGACGACGGCCTGACGGTCCGCAGCTTTTCCGGACATTTACTGCACGAACCATCCCGGGTGCAGACAAAGTCCGGTGGTCCCTACCGGGTCTACACGCCCTTCTGGCGGGCGCTGGAGGGTGGCGAGGAGCCGCATGCGCCGGCGGACGCGCCGAAGAGCCTGAAGGCGCCGCCGACATGGCCGAAATCGGAGAAATTCGACGATTGGAATCTTCTGCCGGGCAAGCCGGACTGGGCCAGGGATTTCAGCGATATATGGACGCCCGGCGAAACTGGCGCGCGGGAAAAACTCGCCGATTTTGTCGACGGCGCGTTGGGAGGGTACGAGGAAGACCGCGATTTTCCGGCAAAGGACGCCACCTCGCTTCTCGCGCCGCATCTGGCTCTGGGTGAAATATCCCCCGCCGCCGTCTGGCACGCGACGAAGGGCCTTTCCCGCCATATCGCTTCCAACGACATCAGCCGTTTCCGCAAGGAACTCGTCTGGCGGGAATTCTGCTACCATCTGCTGTTTCATTTTCCCGAACTGGACGAGAAGAACTGGAACGACGATTTCGACGCCTTCGGCTGGCGGGACGACGAGAAATCCTTTGACGCCTGGACGCGCGGCATGACGGGTTATCCGATCGTCGATGCCGGAATGCGGCAATTGTGGCAACACGGCACCATGCATAACCGGGTGCGGATGATAGTGGCGTCCTTCCTCATCAAACATCTGCTGATCGACTGGCGCAAGGGTGAGAAATGGTTCCGCGATACGCTTGTCGATGCCGATCCGGCCTCCAACGCCGCCAACTGGCAATGGGTGGCGGGTTCTGGCGCGGATGCCTCGCCGTTTTTCCGCATTTTCAACCCCATCCTTCAGGGCGAGAAATTCGATGCCTATGGCGACTATGTGCGCCGCTTCGTGCCGGAACTTGAAAAGCTCGACCGCAAATTTATCCACAAGCCGTTCGAGGCGCCGGAGGAAGTGCTGAGAAAGGCGGGCATCGAGCTTGGAGAAACCTATCCCCGGCCGATCGTCGACCATGCCAAAGCACGGGAAAGAGCGCTTGCCGCCTATGCCGCAGTGAAGAACCACACATAAAATTGGGTATCGGCAAAATTTTGCGTGGCGAAGCCGAAGCCGGGAAGATAATTTCTTGCCTTGAGGCGGTTGTAACGGGACATAACGGCACCTAATTTCCGCTCAGACAAGAAGGCTCAATCATGACCATTCATCCCTCTGCGCTCAGTGCTATCGGCAACACGCCGCTCATCCGTCTGAAAGCTGCCTCTGAAGCAACGGGGTGTGAAATCCTCGGCAAGGCGGAGTTCCTCAATCCCGGCCAGTCGGTGAAGGATCGCGCGGCGCTCTATATCATCCGCGACGCCGAACGGCGCGGACAATTGCGGCCGGGCGGCACCATCGTGGAAGGTACGGCGGGCAATACCGGCATCGGCCTGTCGCTGGTCGCCAATGCGCTCGGCTACAAGACGGTCATCGTCATTCCCGAGACGCAGAGCCAGGAAAAGAAGGATGCGCTGAAACTTCTCGGCGCAAAGCTGGTCGAAGTTCCGGCAGCCCCCTATTCCAACCCGAACAACTACGTGAAGGTTTCCGGACGGCTGGCGAAACAGCTTGCCGCGACCGACGAAAACGGTGCGGTCTGGGCCAACCAGTTCGACAATATCGCCAACCGTCAGGCCCATATCGAAACGACCGCACCCGAAATCTGGGATCAGACGGACGGCAGGGTCGACGGTTTCATATGCTCGGTCGGTTCCGGCGGAACACTTGCGGGCGTGGCCGACGGCCTGCGCGATTTCAACCCTGATATCAAGATCGGTCTCGCCGACCCTGATGGGGCCGCCCTTTATGAGTTTTACAAGAACGGCGTCCTGAAATCCGAAGGCTCCTCCATTACCGAAGGCATCGGCCAGGGGCGCATCACCGCCAATCTGGAAGGCTTCGCGCCGGATTTCTCCTATCGCATTTCGGATGCGGAAGCCCTGCCGGTACTGTTCGATCTGGTCACCAAAGAGGGACTTTGCCTCGGCGGCTCCTCCGGCATCAACATCGCTGGCGCAATCCGCCTTGCCCGCGAGCTTGGTCCGGGGCATACCATCGTGACGATACTGTGCGACTACGGCAATCGTTATCAGTCGAAGCTGTTCAATCCGGATTTCCTGCGCTCCAAAGGGCTTCCGGTTCCACAATGGCTGGCGACGAAGAGCGAGATTGCGGTTCCGTACGAAACCGTTTGAGGACATGCCGAAATGCCTGTGAATGCCCTGTTCCGTGACGATTTTTATCTTTCCACCGCAGAAGCGATCGTCACGGCGGTGCATGAGGATGGCGGCATAGAGCTGGACCAGACCTGCTTTTACGCCACATCAGGCGGCCAGCCGGGCGATAGCGGTTTTCTCGAGCGGGCCGATGGTTCGCGCATCGAACTCGGTGTCACCAGACATGGTGCGGACAAGAGCGTCATCATTCATGTGCCGCTCGAAGGCCAGCCTTCCCCCGAGATCGGCGAAAAACTGACCCAGCATGTGGACTGGCCGCGCCGCTACAAGCTGATGCGCATGCACACCGCCTGCCATCTGTTGTCCGTCGTCTGCCAGTGGCCGATCACGGGTGCTGCCGTCGGTGAGGACGAATCGCGCGTCGATTTCGATATGTCGGAGACCATCGACAAGGACGTCGTGACGGCGAAGCTGATGGAACTGGTGAAAGCCAACCATCCCGTCTTCCTGCAATGGATCACCGACGAGGAGCTTGCAGCCAATCCCGGCATCGTCAAATCCAAGAATGTGCGCCCGCCAATGGGCCTTGGCCGGGTCAGCCTCGTCTGCATCGGCGAAAATTCCAGCATCGACAGCCAGCCCTGCGGCGGCACCCATGTTTCCGAAACGCGGGAAGTGGGCGATATTCACATTGCCAAGATAGAAAAGAAGGGCAAGGAGAACAGGCGGTTCCGCATTCGTTTCGGCGCGCCTGAAGCTGCTACCTGAAATCAGGAGAGACATCGTGAGCACGGATAAGAGCCGTTTCGTCGTTTCGGCGGACTGGGTAGAAGCACAGCTCGGCACTGCCGGGTTTCGTCTCGTTGATGCCTCGTGGTATCTGCCGGCGCATAAGCGCAACGGCGCGGAAGAATTTGCGACCGGTCATCTGCCGGGCGCCGTGTTCTTCGATCAGGACAAGATCGCCGATCATACCACCGGATTGCCGCATTCCCTGCCCTCCCCGGAATTCTTTGCGGAACAGGCCGGCGAGCTTGGCCTCAGCGAGACAGACACGATCGTGGTCTATGACGGCCCCGGTTTCTTTTCCGCACCGCGCGTGTGGTGGATGCTTCGGGTGATGGGCGTGCGCAAGGCCTATGTTCTGGATGGCGGTCTCGACGGCTGGAAGCGCGAAGGCAGGCCGCTCGAAACCGGCACGCCGGAAATCGAGCCTGCGACCTTCACACCGGATTTCAACGAAAAGCGCGTGACCTCGCTTTCGACCATGCGCGGCATCGTTGACAGCGGTGAAAGGCAGATCGCCGACGCCCGCGGCGCAGGGCGTTTCACTGGCGACGAGGCCGAGCCGCGCGCCGGCATGCGGTCGGGCCACATGCCCGGCGCGCGCAGCCTGCCCGCCACCGCCTTTTCCGAGAACGGTCATTTCAAGGACCTTACCGCCATCCGCAAGATGGTGACTGACGCCGGCATCGATCTTGGCAAGCCGGTCGTCACCAGCTGCGGCTCGGGCGTCACCGCCGCCGTCATCACGCTCGCACTGGAATCCCTCGGCCATCAGGACAATTCGCTCTATGACGGCTCCTGGTCGGAATGGGGTGGACTGGAAGATACGCCTGTCGTCACCGGCCCCGCCGAGCCGGTTCCCGTGGTATCACATGGGCCTTTGAAAGCGCATGTCACGCAGCTGGAAATGACGACGCCGCCGAAAGTCAGCCTGCCGATCCCCGTCAACATCCAGACGGCGCTGATGCGGGTCACCGATATTCCCCTGCACTTCTATCGCTACATGTACTGGCGGGTTGGAAAACGCTGGCACTGGCAAAAACGCATGCGCATGAGTGACGCGGAACTGTCCGCCGTCCTCAAGGACCCGAAGAACAGCGTCACGGTGCTTTACATGAACGGTGCGCCGGCCGGTTTCTTCGAGCTGAACAAGGCGAGCGACGAGGTAACCGAGCTTTCCTATTTCGGGCTTCTCGAAGAGGCGATCGGTGCCGGCGTCGGCAAGTGGTTCCTGTTGCAGGCGCTCTACGCCGCCTGGCAGGACAATCCCAAACGCGTGACGGTGACCACCAACACGCTCGACCATCCGCGCGCGCTGCAACTCTACCAGATGATGGGCTTTTCGCCGGTTGGCACCTATGAGGCCTGGGTGGAGCCGCTATCCGACACCGAGCTTCTGGAAATCTCGCTGCGTAACTGAGTACTATCGGTCGGGTGCCGCGTCTGCGGTTCCCGATCGGCTCACTTCCCTCATTCCTGCGCTTGTCACACGAATAAGGATGGAGGAGGCGTCACCACGAGAAATAGCTGCGCGGTTAGTGAGAATGCCATAAACGGCGCAGCATTCACGCCTTGTCGATGGTCAGGTGTGTGGCGCCCTCACCCGCTACCGTTGCTGTGCAACGGTAACCCAAGGCAGGCAAATCCAGCCCCTCGAGGAGATTTTCGCCCCTACCGAGAAATACCGGCGCAAGCGCCAGATGCAGCTCGTCGATCATGCCTGCGGCCATATATTGCCGGATGGTGGAAACGCCGCCGCCGATCCGGACATCCTTGCCATTTGCCGCCGTCAGCGCCATGTCGAGGGCGGCCTCGATGCCGGTGGTGACGAAATGGAAGACCGTGCCGCCCTTCATGGTAAAGGAGGGGCGTTCGTGATGCGTCAGCACGAAAACCGGAACGTGATAGGGTGGTTCTTCGCCCCACCAGCCCTTCCAGTTTTCATCCGGCCAGTCGCCGCGGATAGGCCCGAACATGTTGCGGCCCAGAATCCACGCACCGATATTCTCGAAGCTTTTTTCGGAAAAATGCTCATCCGTGCCGGTCGAGCCACCCTCCTTGCCGAACATGCGGTGGAAGGTGCGGGTCTTGAACACCCATTGATGCAGCGTTTCGCCCTTCACGCCCAGCGGGTTCTGAAGAGACTGATCGGGTCCGGCGCCATATCCATCAATCGAAATGGCGAAATTGCGAACAACAACCTTCGGCATGGCAATATCCTCCCATTCTCACGAGGACAGGCTGCCATGCATCCGGCAACCGGCCTCAGATTTCTCTTTCCAGATTGACGGCCGTCGGAATTTGTCCGCCGGCAGCGCCCTTGTCTTCCGTGACATTGTTCAGGAGATGATCGGCAATCAACTCAGCCTGGAATTTACCCAGCTCGTAGCAATAGGTGATCTCGCGTTTTTCAGCCGACCAGTAGACATCGGGACGCCCGCAGGATCTGGCCGTCAGTTTGACGTCACCCTTCAGACCATAAGCGCCGAAACTGCGGCTGATAAGATCGAGGACCTTCGATTCCTTGACCATGATGGCGTATGGCTCAAGCTCCGGGTCGCGCGGCGGCATGTAACTCACGGTAAATCGGGACTGCGTCTGCGTCCGGTGAGGCACCAGAAAATCCTCCCATGCGGCGGCTATATGCGGATAGGCGGCACCGCATTTGGCAAACTCGCCATTGGCCAGCCCCATCATGGCGGCAAGATCGCCGTAACCGTCCTTGTCGCGACCGACCATCAGGCAGGCCATATTGCGGTCGCGGTTTCTGTCCGGAATGAGTGCCGAAAAGACCGGCGCTTCGTGCTGGGGCAAGGCCTCCGCCTCGCGCGCGAGATACCAGCTGTCGGTGGCGTTGACGAGCGCGGTGTCGAGCCATTCCTCGTTGGCCTGAAGGATAAGCGTGCCCGCCAGCTGGTCCGCCGGGGCCTGTGCACTGCCGGTCTCCGGCGTTCCGTAATCCGAGATCAGCATGCGCGCACCCTCGTGATAAAGCGAGAAGATCGCATTGCCGATGACGAAATTGACCGCCTGCTGGAGCTGATCGTCGGACAGGCCATCGAGACCGGAGGCGACCTGCGCCTGGGCGTCAATCGGAACCGTCAACGAAACGAAAGCCAGCGGGACGGCGGCCAGAAAACGACGGAACATAAATTGAGACCTTCCGGGATCGAGGAGCGCCACTGATTCCCGAAGCTAACGAGTCATGCAATGGGCTGGTTGCATCGCCCGTCAAGAATCGGGTGGATAGAGGCTTGTTTCGGGGTCATAGCTGCAAAGAAGCAACGCCGATCCGAACCAGAGGGGACCGCAATGACCGATCTCGTTTTCACCGCAATGCCGGAAGGGCAAGCCGCAGCCTTCCGGGCGGGAGCTGCCGACGCCTATGGCAACCCGCCGGAAAAAGCCGTTTCTCCCGGCGGCATGCCCTGCCGCCATTGCCTTTCCCAGATCGGCGAAGGCGAAAGTATGCTGATCCTCGCCTACCGGCCCTTCCCCTCGCTCCAGCCCTATGCCGAAACCGGTCCGGTCTTTCTTCATGCGGAGGCCTGTAAGCGCTATCCGCACACGGACGCCATTCCGCCGATGCTGGACAGCCCGGACTATATCGTTCGCGGATATGGCGCTGACGACCGCATCGTCTACGGCACCGGCGCGGTGACGGCGACGGGCGAGATCGTTTCACGCGCGGAGCATCTCTTGCAACGCACAGACGTCGCTTACGTGCATGTGCGCTCCGCCCGCAACAATTGCTATCAGTGCCGTATAGACACAGCATAATCGCGCGATTACTTGCAATTTTAAGGAAACAGCTAAACGGCTCTCAAACTTTCTGCGCCATGATACTGGCATCGGAAACAATTGATTTGAGTAGCAAAATGACAAACAACCTTAACATTGCGACCCGCACTGCAACCCGCAGCAAAACCAGGATCTTTGCGACCGTGCACTATTTCAGCCAGTCGACCAGAGGCCGCGTGCTGGACCTGTCCGCCACCGGAATGGCGCTGGAACTGGATGGACCTTTCGCAGCCGCCAAGGGAAGCCGGGTCAAGGTGCAGAGCGAGGATCTGGGCTTCATCGAGGGCGTCGTGCAATGGCAGCATCAGAACCGCCTCGGCCTGCAGCTCAAACTCTCGACCAATACGCTGGCGCAGCTTTCCTCCTATTTCCGCTTCTTCCACGAAGATGTGAAGCCAACGCTCGCCCGCTGACCTATTCGGTCCGGAAGCAGGGATGCGCAGACCGGACATGACGCATTCCCGGTGTGCGCCATGTGCCCTTGCGATAAAAAATTTATCAAACGGTTGAAAACTGGCCGGGGTGTCACTGGCTTGTCATTTTGTTGATGGACTCCTCGTCGATTGCTTCTACCTTGTCGTTTTTCATGACAGAGCAAGCTTCATACGAAGGAGTCCCCATGTCGTCGCTTCTCGCTCTCCACCCCATCACCCGCCGTTCGCTTCTCGGCGGCATTGCGGCCTCCTCGGCGCTGGTGCTGCTGCATCCTTTCGCCGCGCGCGCTGCGGCCAATCAGGCACATCTGCGCATCATGGAAACGACTGATATCCACGTTCACGTCTTTCCCTATGATTATTACGCCGACAAACCGAACGACACGATGGGTCTGGCGCGCACCGCCTCGATCATCGGCACCATCCGCGCTGAGGCCGGAAACTCGATGCTGGTGGACAATGGCGACTTCCTGCAGGGCA
The DNA here is from genome assembly GCF_000949865.1 of Rhizobium nepotum 39/7. GTDB lineage: Bacteria > Pseudomonadota > Alphaproteobacteria > Rhizobiales > Rhizobiaceae > Agrobacterium > Agrobacterium nepotum. The sequence goes on from NZ_JWJH01000002.1 coordinate 10,489, forward strand.
ACCCGCTTGGCGACTACATCGCCTATGAGCGCGGCATGAAGGCGGGCGACAAGCACCCAGTCATCAATGCCATGAATGTTCTGGGCTATGATTGCGGCACGCTCGGCAACCACGAGTTCAATTACGGCCTCGACTATATGTCAAACACGCTGGCGGGCGCCGGTTTCCCTTACGTCTGCGCCAACCTCACGAAAGGTGAGCTGGCTTCCGATCCCAAGAAGGACGATCTGTTCTTCAAGCCCTATGTCATCCTCGAAAAGCAGATCCGTGACGGCGCAGGCGTGACAAGCCCGGTCAAGGTCGGCGTCATCGGTTTCGTGCCGCCGCAGATCATGATGTGGGATTCCAAGAACCTGGAAGGCAAGGCCCAGACGCGCGATATCGTCGAGGCGGCCAAAGCCTGGGTGCCTGTCATGAAGGAAGAAGGCGCAGACATCATCATCGCGCTCTCCCATTCCGGCATCGACGGCAAGGGCCAGAGCGAACGCATGGAAAACGCCTCGCTTTATCTGGCGGGTGTCGAGGGCATCGACGCCATCTTCACCGGTCACCAGCATCTGGTGTTCCCCGGTCCGAAGACATGGGACGGCATCGAGGGCGTGGATGCGGTCAAGGGCACGCTGCTGGGCAAGCCGGCCGTGATGGCCGGTTTCTGGGGTTCGCATATGGGCCTGATCGATTTGCTGCTCGAAAAGGACGGCAAGAGCTGGAAGATCATTGACTTCACCTCTGAGGCCCGGCCGATCTACCACCGCGACGACAATCGCAAGATCGTCGCCGACTTTACGGACAAGCCGGAGGTCATCGCCGCCGCCAAGGCCGATCACGAAGCGGCGCTCGCCTATGTGCGCCGCCCGGTCGGCAAGACGTCGGCCCCGCTCTATTCCTATTTCGCGCTGGTGGCCGACGATCCTTCCGTGCAGATCGTCTCCAACGCCCAGACCTGGTACATCAAGGACATGCTGAAGGAAGGGCAATACAAGGATCTGCCCGTGCTTTCGGCAGCGGCGCCCTTCAAGTCGGGCGGTCGCGGCGGCGCGGATTATTATACCGATGTCCCCGCCGGTGACATCGCCATCAAGAACGTCGCCGACCTTTACCTCTACCCCAACACGGTGCAGGCGGTGCTGATCAACGGCGCGCAGGTCAAGAACTGGCTGGAAATGTCGGCCGGCATGTTCAACACGGTCGAGGCCGGTGCAAAGGACGCACCGCTCTTGAACGCGGATTTCCCGTCCTATAATTTCGACGTTATCGACGGTGTCACCTACCAGATCGATGTTTCCAAACCGGCGAAATTCGACAAGGACGGCAAGGCGGTCAATCCCGACAGCAACCGCATCGTCGACCTGCAATTTAATGGCAAGCCGATCGATCCCGAACAGAAATTCGTGGTGGCGACCAACAATTACCGGGCAAGCGGCGGCGGCAAATTCCCGGATATCGCCGCCGACAAGGTGATCTTCGTGGCGCCGGACACCAACCGCGACGTGATCGTGCGCTATATCATCGATCAGGGCACCATCAATCCATCGGCGGATGCCAACTGGTCCTTCGCTCCGGTTGCCAATACGTCCGCGATCTTCGAGACCGGCCCGAAGGGTCGCCATTATGCGGCGGATATCAAGGGCGCGAAAATCGAGGATGCCGGTGACGGCGCGGAAGGTTTCGCGAAGTTCCGCCTAGTGCTCTAAGGATTAAAGCCCTCCCGGCGTTTCATTGGCCGGGAGGGCATTTATTCAATTACGACCGATTACGATACGCAGCAGCAACGGTAGTTCCGGCGGCGGCTTTTGTTCGATGCGCTGCCGCGACCTTCTCCCCGGCGGGAAGAAGAAACAAGCGGCACTCTCCTGGTCCATATACAATTGTCACGCTGGCAGCCAATGTCACTCCGCGGCGACAGCAATGTTCCGTTGCTTGTTCGCGGTCAGCATTTCGCCGAAATCCTTGTGCTTCGGGCACGTCGACAGGCGCTGCTGAAATGCCTCGGCGAGCCACTGACCGGCAGGACCGGCGGGTGTATCGACCCGGCGGAGCGCAAAGAGCGGGTATTCGCCCTGCTCATAGGCCTCGAGATCGAGCGCTTTCAGGCTGCCATTGGCAAGATCGTTGCGGACGATCGATGCGGGCAGACCACCCCAACCCAGACCACCCTTGATAAGCTGGTACTTCGTAGCGATGTCGCTGATCCGCCATGTCTTGTAGGAAAGTACATTGAAATCACGCCCCTTGGTCAGTCCCGACGCATCGGTAACCACGAGCTGAACCTCTTCGCGCACATCGGCCAGCCCGAGCGGCCGTTCGATCTGCGCCAGTGGGTGATCGGCAGCGACGACTGGCAGCATGAAGGAATGGCCGATCTTTTCAACAACAAGCTCATCGTCCTGACGCAACAGCGCCCCACCGATGCCGATGCCCGCCTTGCGGGAGAGCACCATATCCATCACCATGCCCAACTCGCCGACATTGAGGCTGAGGGTGACGGTGGGGAATTCCTTGCGAAAATCCCGCAGCACCGCAACAACGGCTTCCGCCGGGACCATGGTGCTGATGGCGACGGAAAGCTCCGCCTCAAGCCCCTGTTTCAGCCCCTTGGCGCGCGCACGCATCTCCTGCAAACCGGCAACGATGCGTCTTGCATCCTCCAGCATGGCACGGCCCTCGTCCGTCAGCCGGGGCTGGCGTACGCCATTACGCTCGAACAGGCTGACTTCAAGCTGCGTCTCGAGATTGGCGATGGTGTAGCTGACCACCGACTGGGCGCGATTGAGCGCCCGTGACGCGGCGGAGAAACTGCCGGTCTCGGCCACCATCAAAAATACCTGCAATTGGTCGAGTGTCGGGTTCGCGTCCATGTTCCATCCACTTTATCGATAGGTCACTTCCATATTATCACAGTTTTCTTGATGGCTGCAATTTTTCATATAGGGGCAAAGGCGGTGCATCATGCACTTCCGCCCTCCCAAGCGCCCGTCAATCCATCGCTTATGCAAGGAAAAGACCATGTCCAATATTCTGCTCATCACCTCCAGCCCGCGTGGCGACGAATCGGTTTCCAACAAGTTTTCCGGTGAACTCGCAAGCAAGCTGAAGGCCAAGTCGGCTGCCAACACCCTTGTTCATCGCGATCTCGCCGCTGACCCGATCCCGCATCTCGACACCGTCAAGACCGCCGCGATCCGCAAGCCGGCCGACCAGCGCACGCCTGTAGAAGCAATTGCCGCCGAATATTCCGACAAGCTGGTTGCCGAGCTTCTGGCCGCCGACACTGTCGTCATCGGCACCGGCCTCATCAACTTCAACATCTATTCCGGCCTGAAATCGTGGATCGACAACGTCGCCCGCGCCGGCCAGACCTTCACCTACACCGAAACCGGCCCGATCGGCCTTGCCACGGGTAAGAAGGTCTACATCGTGCTGGCCGCCGCCGGCGTCTATTCGGAAGGCCCGGCCGCTCCGCTGAACCACGCAGTACCCTATCTGAAGACCGTGCTCGGCTTCATGGGCATGACGGATGTGGAAGTGATTTACGTTGAAGGCCTGGCTTTCGGTCCGGAAGCCGTTGAAAAGGCCGTTGCCGCCGCCGGCGCCAAGGTCGCCGAACTGGCGCAGGCTGCCTGACGCATATTTTGATGCGGGGCGATGCCGGCAGGATTGCCGGTATCGGCCAAGCCACATCCTGTAACGGCCGTGCCATGTCACGGCCGTTATTTTTTGCCGTACGAAGCCGCATATAGGCGGCGGCGCTTCACCTTAAGAAGGTGAGCCGGCGGAGGAAAACATCATTATTTTCCCGGAAAAAGCGATGCGCCGTTCTGGTCGATGATCAGCTTTGCCTTGCGGATCGTGAATTCCACCGCGTCGTCCATGCTGGTGAAGACATCGGCGCGCACGAACTCGTGCACCAGCGTTTCGTCGCCATCCTTTTTCTCGATACGGCCTGCCAGGCGGAACTGGCCGCCTTCCTTCAGTGGCGTCGCATAGATCAGATACTCTCCATGCGCATGCGGTTCCGACTGCGCTGCCTTCTGCGGCGCGTCTGCAGACTGGCCGGATCCGAAGGCCGAAAGGATTTTGGAAAAAAACGATGCCATGGTTTTCACTCCCTCAAATCTATGTCGTCTTTCGAAGGGCGGATATGTTCCGCCCTTCCCCGTCGCTCTAACCCCAATCAGATGATCAGGTTCGACAGGATGTCGTTTTCGGTAATATCTTCATAACCGAGACCTGCAGCCTCGAAGCGCTCCAGAAGCCCTGCGAAGTTTTCCGTAGCGCTCGTTTCGATGCCGATCAGGATCGAGCCGAAATTGCGGGCCGATTTCTTCAGGTACTCGAAGCGGGCGATATCGTCGTCCGGGCCGAGCAGGTTGAGGAAATCGCGCAGCGCGCCGGGGCGCTGCGGCAGGCGCAGAATGAAGTATTTCTTCACGCCGGTGTGCCGCATGGCGCGTTCCTTCACGTCCGGCAGACGCTCGAAATCGAAATTGCCACCGGAAACAACGACGATGACCGTCTTGCCTTCCAGCTTCTCGCGGCCGAGCGTCTCCAGCGCGGCGATCGATAGCGCACCCGCCGGTTCCAACACCACGCCTTCGAGGTTCAGCATCTCGATGATCGTGACGCAGATGGCGTTTTCGGGAATGAGCAGTACCTGCTCAGCCGGAAAATCCTTTAACGCCTTGAAGTTCAGGTCGCCGATGCGGGCGACGGCGGCGCCATCGACGAAATTGTCGATCTTGGTGAGCGTCACCGGCTCGCCGCGTTCGAGGCTTCTTGTCAAGCTCGGCGCACCTTCCGGTTCGCAGAATACGAAATTTTCCTTCTGGACGGTGCCGGCCAGAAAACCCGTCAGGCCAGCCGACAGCCCGCCACCGCCAACCGGCATGATGACGATCTCCGGCTTGGTGCCATCCGGAAGCTGGTCCATGATTTCAGCGGCGACCGTTGCCTGACCTTCGACGATATCCTCATGGTCGAAAGGCGGCACCATATAGCCGTCATTGTCTTCCACATATTTGCGCGCGGCGGCGTAACACTGGTCGAATATATCGCCCACCAGACGGATGCTGATGAATTCGCCGCCGAAGATGCGGGTCTTGTCGATCTTCTGCTGCGGTGTCGTCACCGGCATGAAAACGACGCCGTGAACGCCGAAATGGCGGCAGGCGAAGGCAAAACCCTGCGCATGGTTGCCGGCCGAAGCACAGACGAAAATCTTGCCCTTGCCGGCCTTGGCCACCGCCTTGCGGAGAAAATTGAATGCGCCTCTAATCTTGTAGGAACGAACCGGGGACAGATCCTCACGCTTCAGCCAAATCGACGCGCCATACCGACGGCTGAGATGTTCATTCAACTGCAACGGCGTTTCCGGGAATATCTCCCGCACTTCCCGCCGCGCTGCTTCCACAAGCTGCTTGTCCACGATTGTCAATCCATTGAAATTCATAATGGCACCCGCTATGCCATAGGAAGTCGTCGGAGACAAAGACTCATTTCAGCGCAGCCACGAACCCTGGGTTTCATTTCTTGAACAGCAACCTTATGCGCTCGGTCATATATGTGGCGTCCATCTTCGGGCTGTACATGGCGACGGCCATGTTCCTGCCGGCGCTAACTGACCTTTATTACGGCAATGACGACTGGATGGTGTTTGCGCTGTCGGGCTTCATGTGCGGCGGCTTCGCGCTTGCCTGCGCGCTCGCCACCCGCGCACCGATCGCGTCCTTCAACAAACGTTTCGGTTTCCTGCTCGTCAACGTGCTTTGGCTGGTATTTTCGATTGTCGGCGCAGTGCCGCTTTATCTGTCCGAACTTGATCTGACGCTCGGCCAGGCCATATTCGAATCCGTGTCCGCCATCACGACAACGGGTTCGACCGTGATTTCCGGCCTCGATAACGCGCCGCAGGGCATACTTCTGTGGCGCTCGCTGCTTTGCTGGCTCGGCGGCATCGGTATCGTCGCGCTCGGCCTGTTCATTCTTCCGCTGTTGCGGGTAGGCGGCATGACCTTTTTTCGAATGGAATCATCCGACACGGGCAATGATCGGCCCTTCGCCCGGCTTGCCAGCTTCACCCGCGCTTTCGTGGCGATCTATATTATCATGACCATGGCCTGCACGGTGGCTTTCGATTTTGCCGGAATGTCGCATTTCGACGCCTTGAACCACGCCATGTCGACGATCGCGACCGGAGGGTTTTCCACCCATGACGCATCCTTCGCCTATTTCAACAACACGGCGCTGCTATGGATCGCCACCATTTTCCTGATCTTCGGAAGCCTGCCCTTCTCGGTCATGATTCTACTTGCGGTGCGCCGCAGGTTGGAGACGCTGCGCGATCCGCAGATTGCCGTCTTCCTCGGTTATCTCTGCGCGATTTCCATCGCGGTCGGCGTTTATCACCACCTTAGAAACGGTGTGCCGCTGGACGACGCGCTCAGCCATTCCTTCTTCAACATGACTTCCATCCTCTCGACGGGTGGCTTTGCCAGCGACGACTATACGCTCTGGGGGCCATTCGTCATCATCGTTGCCTTTTTCGCGACTTTCATGGGTGGCTGCTCCGGCTCGACCGCGGGCGGCATCAAGGCCTATCGTTTCCTGATCATGTTCAATGTCGTTCGGGCCGGGCTGAAAAAGCTGATCTATCCGAACGCGGTTTATTCGGTCCGTTATGGCCAGCAGGTGGTCGATCCCGATACGATCAGGACCGTTTTCCTGTTCGTCAGCTGTTTCATCGCGCTCTGGATCGCCGGCAGCCTCGCCATGAGCCTGATGGGATATGATTTCCTGACTGCCACCTCGGGTGTCGCGACGGCACTCGCCAATGTCGGCCCAGGCATCGGCCCGATCATCGGGCCTGTCGGCAATTTTTCCACGATCAGCGACCCGGCGCTCTATCTCCTGTCGGTGATGATGCTGCTCGGACGTCTGGAAATCCTGACAGTTCTCGTGCTGCTGATGCCGATTTTCTGGCGCAGCTAAAAAGCCGGCGTGCTCTTTCAGCCTGCCTGAATAAAGCGCTTGACCTTCCCACGTTGGAATAGTCCAGGCTCCTCCTGTTACGAATTCCAAACCAAGGAGAACCGCCTATGTGCACCGCCCACCAGCATCACCCCGAAACCGCTGCCGCACCTGTTGATGCCGACCTTTCTTTCCACGTTGAAGACATGACCTGCGGTCACTGCGCCGGTGTGATCAAGGGCGCGATCGAAAAGACCGTTCCCGGTGCCGCCGTGCATGCCGATCCGGCAAGCCGCACGGTTGTGGTTGGCGGCGTCTCCGATGCTGCACGTATTGCTGAGATCATCACCGCCGCTGGCTACACGCCGGAAGCACGCGCCTGATCCGAAGAGATACCGGCGGCGCGCTCATTCCTGCCGCCGCCGGGTCGCCTTGCCTGCCCCGCCTCACGCCGAACGCGCGTGACGGCTCTTGGACGACACGGAGTTTCGTCCCTTGTCCCTCCTCCACACGGCAGATGCCCTCTCCCTTTTTGATAAAGGATGACGGTGGAGGTTTTCCAGGTTTTTGGAACTCGTATTTCTCAACGGCGGACAAGGTCCAAAACCTATCCTTCGTCATGCTCGGGCCTGTCCCGGGCATCTGCTACCTATTGATTTTCCGATATGTGGATAGATCCTCGGGACAGGCTCGAGGATGACGCTGAGTGTGGGGGATGGTTCACCAACAGTCGAAACCCGGCTCTTTCGAGCCGGGCCATACCTCGTCAGCAATGCCCTGCTGGCTTACTTCACCGCAAGATCCTTGGTCATGATGAAGTAGTTGATCGGATGCGGCTTGAAGTTCACGACCTTGTCCGAATAGGCATCGAAAGCGGTCTCGTGGATGAGGTAGACGGTGATGGCTTCATCGAAAATCCTCTTCGCCGCCTCGGCATAGATGGCGTAACGCTTGGCCGGCTCAGCCACCGCATAGGCCGATTTGATCAGCTTGTCGGTCTCCGCACTGCAATAATGGGAGATATTGTAGCCGCCTCCACAGGTATAGTCAGCATTGAGGAAGCCGATCGGTTCGGCAACATCGGTGGCGTAACCGCGTGACAGAAGAGCCATGTCGAAATTGCCGGACAGGAGATCGGACTCGATCGCAGTGTAATCGGCAACACGGACATCAACCTTTATGCCGATTTCCTGCAATTGAGCCTGGATAACGGCGGCAACATCCTTGAGTTCGGTTCTTTCGGTGTAGGCCAGAAGCGACAGCTTCAGACTGCCGGGAGCAATTCCCGCCTCTTTCAACAGAGCTTTTGCCTGCTCTACGTCGTAAGCGGGTTTGACGTCTTGCGGCGCCCACGGTTCTCCCGGCGCGAACGGCATCGTTGCGGGCTTTACCGCGCCTTCGTAGATGCTGTCGGCAATACCGGCGGTGTCGATTGCGGCCCGGATCGCCTGCCGAACCTTAATATCCTTGAGTGACGGCTTCGAATTATTGAGCAGCATCTCCGTAATTCGGGGCACTGTAATCGGCGCGACCTTGACGCCCTTCGTAGCCTCGACGGTTTTTATGGCCCAAGGCGGAATCACGCGCGAAATCTGTACCTCACCGCTTCTTATCTGTGTGGCGCGCGTATCGGCATCCGGGATAAAGTTCACGCGGCCACCCGCAAGCTTCGGCATACCATTCCAATAGTCATGGTTGGCGGTCAGTTCCATATATTGGTTGACATCGACCTTGGTGATCTTGAATGGCCCGGTGCAGGTTCCGATCGGATCGACCTTGCCATCCTTATAGGCGGATGGCGCGAGGATCGACGTCGCAGGGCTTGCCATTTGCGCCGGCAGCAGCACCGATGGCTCGATGGTCGTGATCTTCACGATATCGTCGCCACCAGCATCGACAGCAGCGATCAGCTTGGGCGAAAAGGCACGGGCCGGAACGGGTGCTTTCAGAAGATTGGTGAGTGCATTGACTGCGGCCGCAGCATTGAGCGGCTCGCCGTTCTGGAACTTCACGCCCTTGCGCAGCTTGAATTCCCAAACCTTGGGTTCGGTCTGTGTCCAGGATTCGGCGAGGCCCGGCTCCAGTTTCGTGTCATAACCGACGCGGACCAGGCTTTCGAAACACCCCGCGCGCGAACCGAGATAGGCATCGTCGGAAGCCATCTGCCAGCCGGTCTTGACGCCGGTATAATCGTCATAGGTAATCGTATCGGCCTTCGCTGCGGAAGCCCCAAAAGAGACCACAACGGCGCATGTCGCCAAGAGTGTGTGCTTTATCATTGATATATTCCCCTTTTGTTTTTGATGAAAGCATTCAAAAGTCGGTCATTTCACGATATTTACTAAGTAACTCCAACAAATATCGAAAACAAAAGAATACCACCCGGATGTTTTGCAAACATCCGTTCGAATATCATTCATTTTACGCTTTTATACTCGGAATTTAATTCCGATATTTCTTCGCAAACGCACAATTCATCTGTTTTTATCGAACAGCAAAACTGTAACTGCGTTGTTTCTCAGCCCCAATCACGCCAGTGATGACACCGAGCGAAATGCTCTCCGGTAACGCCTTCAAGAGCCGGTTCCGTTTCACCGCATATCTGCGTCGCATGCTTGCACCGCGTGTGGAACTTGCAACCGCCGGGAGGATTGAGGGGGCTGGGCAGCTCGCCATCCAGAAGCATTTCCGGCGCATATAGTCCCGTTTCATCAAGCATGGACGAAGCAATGAGAGCCTTCGTGTAGGGATGCTTCGGCGCACGGAAAAGCTCCTCGCGGTCAGCGATTTCAACGATCCGCCCGAGATACATCACCGCGATGCGATCGCAGAGATAACGCACCACGCGCAGGTCATGGGAAATCATCAGGACCGTCAAACCGTGACGGCGCTTCATGTCCATCAGGAGGTTGAGGATCTGCGTGCGCATGGAGGCATCGAGCGCCGATGTCGGCTCATCGCAGACAAGAAAGCTTGGATTGAGCAGAAGCGCGCGCCCTATGACCACGCGTTGCAATTGCCCGCCGGAACACTGGCTTGGATAACGATCGTAATAGGAGGCGTCGAGACCGACCTCTTCCAGCATCTTGAACACACGCGCCATACGTTCTTCGCGTGTGCCGATGCCGTGCTGGGCAAGAGGCGCTTCCATACTCTGCCCGATGCGCATGCGCGGATCGAGTGCGGAATAGGGATCCTGAAACACCAGTTGCACGACCCGGCGCATGCGCCTGAGCGTCTCGCCCTGCATGTGCAGGATATCGTGTTCCCCGATGCTGACCTCGCCTTTCGTCGCGTGGGTCAGCCGCGTTATCAGTCCGGCGACGGTACTTTTGCCGCAACCGGATTCGCCGACGAGGCCCAGCACTTCCCCCTCGCCGATAGTCAGGGAAACATCGTCGACGGATTTCACCACCCGGTGACCAAGGCCCGATACCGGATAATATTTGCAAAGGTTCTTTGCGACCACATACGGAGGCTTGTTGCTGTCCGCCGATGGCGGGATCTGTGTTTTCGCTATCGATAACATCGCCATCCTCCCTTAGCAGACCGCGTGACTGGTATGGCTACCGGCATGTTCGTCACCGACCGCCCAACACCGCGCCTTGCGTCCTTCGGGCAAGGCGTTCAAATCCGGTTCCGTCGCCTTGCAACGACCGCCCATGCCAGCCGAATTGGCAAGCGCGCAGCGCGGATGGAACCGGCAGCCACAGGACATGTCATGGGCCTGCGAGCTTGAGCCGGGGATTGTCAGCAACTGTCCCTCGCTGTCCGTGGTCAGAAGCGAGCAGCTGATCAGCGCCTTGGTGTAGGGATGTTGCGGTGACTTGAGGATCGCCTTCGTCGGCCCCTCCTCCACGATGCGACCGGCATACATGACGGCTATTCTATCAGCGAAAGCGGCGACGACCGAGAGATCGTGGGTGATGAGCAGCGTGGCGAGCCGCCGCTTCCGGCGTTCGTCGTCGAGCAGGCGCAATATCTGTGCCTGGACGGTGACATCGAGCGCCGTCGTCGGTTCATCGGCGATCAGCAGTTGCGGATTGCCGGAAAGTGCCGCCGCGATCATGACGCGTTGCGCCATGCCGCCGGAAAGCTCATGCGCGAAGCATTGCGCCCGTGCCGACGGGTCGGGAATTCCGACGTCGGACAACAGTCCGACCACCCGGCCGAGCGCGGCATGCCGGCTCATCTTGCGGTGGACCCACAGCGGCTCGGCAACTTGTGTCCTCACCCGGCTGGTTGGATCGAGCATGGCCTGCGGTTGCTGGAACAGCATTCCGATATCTGCCCCGCGCAGCGCATCAAGCTCGGAGGATGAGAGGGCGAGAATGTCGCGCCCGGCAAAGGAAATGCGGCCGGAGTTGATTTCCGCGCCCTGCGGCAACAGCCGCATCAGCGACAGCGCCGTCATGCTCTTGCCGGACCCGGATTCGCCGACAAGTGCTACGACCTCCCCGGCATTGACGGAAAGCGTCAGGCCGGAGATGACAAACTTTCGGCCGTTTGGAGCCGGCACCGAAACGTGCAGGTCCTCGATTTCCAGAAGCGGTGTCCGCTCCGGGGATATGGCCGTATTGGCATGCGTGTGTCCTTCGATATTCATAAGAGTTCCCCTTATTATTATTGCATCGGAGGCATTTGCGTATTTTCATGCGGCTTCAGACGATATTACTCTCCTTTGGGTTCAGTCGCCTCTTTTGGCGTCAGTGACCGTTCGATTTCTTGGTATCCATGTTCAGTCCGTGGCCGATCCATGTCACGCTCAGGGCCGCCAGGAAGATCGCCAGGCCAGGCGCAATAACCAGAACGGGCATCCGCTCGGCATAGGCCTGCGCATCAGCCAGCATCAGCGCCCAGTCGGCGGCTGGCGGCTGCACGCCGAGACCGAGAAACGACAATCCGCCTACAGTGATCAGCTTGTGGCCGAAGCGCAGGAACGCGACGGCCGCGATGGGCCAGATCGTGTTGGGAATGACATGCCGGAAGATGATGAAGCGCCGTGTGCACCCCAGCACCTCGGCGGCGCGCATATATTCGCGGGAATTGATCGAAAGCGTCAGCCCGCGTGCCAGCCGCGCAAAAGGTGTCCAGCCGACAATCGTCAGCGACGCGATCAGCGTTCCGTATCCCGGGCCGAAGATCGCGACGAGGAAAATGGCGATGACCACATCGGGAATGGCAATCAGCAGGTCCACCACGCGCATCAGGAATTCGTCAAGCACGCCACGGCTGCGGCCGCTGATGATGCCGATGAAGGTCCCGATGCCGACCGACAGAATGACCGTGATGGCGGCAATCGTGACCGTGAAGCGTCCGCCGATAAGCAACCGGCTCAAGACATCGCGTCCGAGATGGTCAGTCCCCAGCCAGTGGGCGGCGCTTGGCGGGTTCAACCGCAGGCGAAGGCTTTGCTGCGCCGGGTTGTAGGGCGAAATCCACGGCGCGATCACCAGCAGCAGAATGATGACGAGAAAAATCGCCGATCCCACGTAAAAGGTCCAATGCCGCCCGCGAATGAAGTCCGTGAACCGGTCGAGTGTCGAGGGGCGCTTGGGAGTGACAGCCATGGGCAAGGCGGCTACCGACGCGCTCGGGAAGAGGCTAGTGGTCATGTTGACCTCGCATTGCTGGATTGATCAGGACATAGAAGCCGTCGGCCAGGGTATTGATCAGGATGGACAAGGCCACGATGCAAATGAAACCGCCCTGCAGCATCGGGATATCCCGATTGACCACGGCGTCGTAGAGAAGCCGGCCCATGCCAGGGATGGCGAATATCACTTCCACGACAACCGATCCGCCAAGCAGGCCCGCGAGCCACAATGCGAAGAATGTGACGATCGGAAGCGAACCGTTGCGGACGCCGTGCCGCATGACCGTGCTATGCATGCCGAGACCACGGCTGCGGGCCGCCGTGATGTAAGGCGCGCGCAGAACCTCGGCCATGGCGGCGCGGGTCACCTGCGTGAAATAGGCCAGCGGGCGCAGCGTCAACGTCAGGGCGGGCAGCACCAGGGAACGCCAGCTATCCCACCCCGCAGACGGCAACCAGCCGAGATAAAGCGCAAAGACCAGCGCCGACATCGGCGCGAACCAGTATTCCGGCGTTGCAACGAAGGTCTGGATCATCAGCGTCGCGAAATTGTCGAGCCGACCGCCCGGACGCATCGCCGCCAATGTGCCGAGCGGCAGGGCGACGGCGACCGCGATTGCCAGCGCCGTCAGCGCCAATGTCACCGACACACCGAGCGAGCGCAAAAGCTCACCGGCCACGGGCTGGCTGCTGCTGAAGGAAAATCCCAGATCGCCACGCAGAGCGCCCGACAACCACGCGAAATATTGCACGTAAAGCGGCCGGTCGAGCCCGAGGCTTAATCGCAGAGCCTCAACCGCATGCGGATCGAGCGCCGTATCGCGCATGCGCGAAAACAGAATGGTGCGGGCCGGATCGCCGCCCGCCATATAGGGCAAAAGAAACGCGATGACGGAAACGATCGTCAGCATCAGGCATAGAATAAGGAAGCGCTGTAATATCTGTATCCACATGGCCTGGTTTCCTTCACCGCAATCGGCGTTTCAACTGCAATCGACTATCGGCCCCCAAACGGGGAACGGCTGTTCATTTCATATGGCGCTGTAGCTCCATCACCGAACCAGACGTGCCCTTCAGCATGCCGGAACGCTTGGGCAGGATCGCCACCGGGGTAAAATCGGGATCTTCGGATTGGGCCAGATCCTGAATGATCGGGCAATCCGGTTCGCCATTGTCAGGGCAATAGGTCGCAAGATTTCGAAGCGTGTCGGCCATCTCCCGCAGCGTATGCATCTTCGCTTCGAGATCGACGACATGCTCCATGACGATGCGCTTGACATCGCAGGATGCACCGCCCGGATCGCGCCACAGGGTCATGAGCTGCCTGATCTTTTCGATCGAAAAACCGAGATCGCGACCGCGCCGGATGAAACGCAGCGTTTCCAGATCGTTGGCGGTATAGACCCTGTAGCCGGACTCCGTGCGGCTTGCCGATTTGATCAGGCCGATCATCTCGTAATGCCTGATCATCTTTGCGGAAACACCGGATGCGGTGGCGGCTGTACCAATATTCATCGATCCTGCTCCTATCTTTCCGGGGTGAAAAACACATCTGCATGAATGTCGGCAGGGCGGATACCCCTTGCCACGAGTTGCGGCACCGTCGCCTCGATCATCGCCGGCGGCCCTGCGAGATAGGCCTTCCAGCCATCGAGATCGTCAAAGTCGTCCGCCACCGCTGAGCCGACATAACCGCACCGCATCTGCGCATGTTCTTCATTCGAGAGGACCGGAACGAAGCTCAGATTGCCGTGCCGTGCGGCAAGTTCTTCGAAACAGTCGACCATATAGAGGTCACGCTGCGCACGCGCGCCGAAATAAACGTGGACCGGGCGTTCGCGGCCCGTGGCCAGTCCCGAGGCAAGCGCTGCCTCGACAACCGCCTTGACCGGCGCCAGCCCCGAACCGCCGGCTATGCCGAGGATCGGTCCGCAATGTTTTTCCCGCAGGTATGACGACCCGAAGGGACCAACAAGCGTAACAGGGTCGCCCGCCCTGGCAAGTGTGAAGATGCGGCCGCTGGTGACGCCGCCGGGGACGTGCCGGATATGAAACTCGATCAGGTCCTCATCGATCCGGCTGGCAATGGAATAGTCACGCGGCGAACAGTCCGGATAGAGCAGGCGCACATATTGCCCCGCCTTGAAGGTGAATTGCTCGCGGTCGTTGAGCCGGATGCGGATGAGCTTAATGTCATGCGTCGCATCCACCGCTTCCACGACCACACCGTCGAAACGGCCGGTCGGGATATCGGCGATCTCATCGTCACCATCGAGCCATCCGATCGTCACATCGCTCATCGGCACCGCGCGGCAGGCAAGCGTCAGGCCCTCCGCCTTTTCCTCTTCGGTCAACGAAAAGGGCGTGTGCTTGAGAAGGTCGATCTCGCCGGAGACGAGGTGCGATTTGCAGGCTCCGCACCGGCCCATGCGACAGCCGTGAGGATAGGAAATCCCGGCGGCAAGGGCTGCTTGCAGGACGGTCTCGCCCTGCGCCGCCACAATGCTGCGTCCGATCCGTGGTAGATAGATGGTGTTTTGAGACGTCATCAAACCCGCCTCCTATTCAGCCGCTGCGAGTTGCGTGCCGGATGATCTGTCCTGAAGCGGCGGGCGGAAGCTTTTGAGACGCAGTGCATTCGTCAACACAAACACGCTGGACAGCGCCATCGCTCCGGCAGCAAGGACAGGCGACAGCAGAACGCCATTGAAAGGATACAATATTCCCGCCGCCACCGGAATGAGCGCCGCATTATAGGCGAAGGCCCAGAACAGGTTCTGACCGATATTGCGGATCGTCGCCTTGGACAGCGCGATGGCATTCGCGACGCCGCGCAAATCGCCCGACATCAACACAACATCGGCGCTTTCGATGGCGACATCCGTACCCGTGCCGATGGCAAGTCCGACATCGGCTGCCGCAAGGGCCGGCGCATCGTTGATGCCATCGCCGACAAAGGCCACCCGCCGGCCGCTGGCGGCGAGCCTTTTCACAGCCTCCACCTTGCCGTCTGGCAGCACTTCCGCCACCACTTCGTCGATACCGAGACGGCGGGCAATGGCTTCGGCCGTGCGGCGATTGTCGCCTGTTATCATCACGACCTTGAGACCGAGCGCATGCAGCGCTGCGATTGCTTCCGGCGTCGTCGGCTTTACCGGATCGGCAACGGCAATGATCGCGGCCAGCCTGCCATCCACGGCGGCATAAAGCGGCGACTGCCCTTCCCTGCCCAGCCGGTCGGCATCGTCCGCAAACATCGCGACATCGTAACCGAGCTTCACCATGAACCGGTCCGCTCCCGCCTCGACCTTGCGGCCGTCGATAATCGCCGCAACGCCGTAACCGGGGGTCGCCTCAAAGCCGTCCGCATCGGCAAGTGTCATGCCACCACGTTTTGCCGCCTCGACGATCGCCTCTGCAATCGGATGTTCGGAACGGCTCTCAAGCGAGGCGACAAGGCGCAACACCTCATCCGCATCAAAGCCTTCGGTCGTGGTAAAATGAACCAGGGTCGGCTTGCCGAGCGTCAGCGTGCCGGTCTTGTCAACGGCAATCACGTCGGCGTCGCGCAAAGTCTGGAGAGCATCGCCGCGCCGGAACAGCACGCCCATTTCGGCAGCGCGTCCGGTTCCGACCATGATAGAGGTCGGCGTGGCAAGACCCATGGCGCAGGGGCAGGCGATGATGAGGACCGCGACGGCGTTGACGAGCGCAAAGGTCAAGGCGGGATCAGGCCCAAGAATGAACCAGACGATGAAGGTGGCGAGCGCCGCCAGCATCACCGCCGGCACGAACCAGCTGGTCACCTTATCCACCAGCGCCTGTATCGGCAGCTTGTCGGCCTGCGCCTCCTCGACCATGCGGATGATCTGCGCGATCAGCGTATCGGCGCCGACTTTCGTCGCCCGGAACGTAAAGGAGCCGTTCCTGTTGACCGTGCCGCCGACGACTTCGGAGCCTGCCGCCTTGGTTACCGGAACCGGTTCGCCGGTGATCATCGATTCGTCGACATAGGAAGACCCATCGAGCACCAGACCGTCGACGGGCACCTTCTCGCCGGGACGGACCACGATCACATCGCCAGCCTCAACATCCTGCAATGGCACATCGACGGTTTCACCATCGCGCAGAACGCGGGCCGACTTCGCCTGCAAGCCGACGAGCCGCTTTATCGCCTCACTGGTGCGGCCTTTGGCGCGCGCCTCCAGAAAACGGCCGAGCAGGATAAGCGTGACGATAACCGCCGCCGCCTCGTAATAGACATTGGCCGTGCCTCTCGGCAGCATTTGCGGCGCAAAAGTTGCCACCACCGAGAAACCCCAGGCGGCGGCGGTGCCCAGCACCACAAGCGAATTCATGTCCGGCGCCAGCCGCAGAAGTGCGGGAACGCCCTTCTTGAAGAACCGCAGGCCCGGCCCGAAGAGGACAAGCGTGGTCAGTGCGAATTGCAGATACCAGCTCTCGCGCATGCCGACCGTTTCCATCACGAAATCATGGATGGCGGGCACCAGATGCGAACCCATCTCCAGAACGAAAACCGGCAGCGTCAGAACGACAGCAGTGGCGAGGCTGATTTTCAGGCCGCGCAACTCGACTTCGCGCCTGTCCGGCTCATCACCCTTGGCTTTATCGGCGACGATTTCGCTCGCCTTATAGCCCGCCTGGCTGATCGCCTCGGCCAGCTTGGCGGCAGAGACGGCATTGCCGGCGACGCGGACGGTGGCGCGCTCCGTTGCCAGATTGACGCTCGCACCGGACACACCGGGAACAGCCTTCAACGCCTTCTCGACACGCCCGACGCAGGACGCGCATGTCATGCCCTCGATATCGAGTTCGATGGTTTTTTCGTCGACGCTATACCCTGCATTTCGCACGGCATCGATAACGGCCGAAACGTTGGGCGCTCCGGAAAATGCGATATCGGCGCGTTCCGTCGCAAGATTGACCGAAGCCTTGACGACCCCCGGCACCCTGGCAATCGCCTTCTCCACCCTGCCAACGCAGGAGGCGCATGTCATCCCGTCGATGGCTATCGTATGGCTCGCCCGGATCTGGTTTTGTGACATGCTGATGACCTCTTTTCACTTATATGGAAAAAGATAGGGCTTCCCATCGTGGCAAGGTCAATAGGTTCTTTTGGCTGATTTTCACGGAAGGATGCCGTGCGTGTGAACAGACGTGTTTTTTACGTCTGCTCATGATTTAAGGCAGAAAAATCAAGGGAGGATGGTGCGCCGCCGGCGCGCGCCCGGAAATGGGCCTAAGCTCCATTACCGAAGTGTCACTGAAGGAAGCCCTCGAAACAGCGGAAAAGCAAAGGCGCGAAGCCGTCCAACACCTGCATCTTCTGCAGGACGGCCGATGCGGCAGCTTAAAATATGCGGCCCAATCGCTTGATGATAGTCATGATGGTCGTTTCTACGTAGCCGTTTCAGTCTGCGCGCTGAAGTCGTTATTCGTAAGGTTTGCTGGACGACGAGGTTGCCGCTTCCTATCTCAACATCATGTCGGCTATCGCCATCACGCCGTCTCAAGCGATCAAGTCGACAGCAGGCGTGGACAAAACGAGAAAAGCAGCAATCAGCAATTTTGTTCGCATCCGCATTCCCTCCTTCAGTAATAGCCGCCGGGGCGAGCCCACGCGCTGCGATTGCCGCAGCGATTGCCAGCCGCATCGAATTGCGAGTTGTATTGGCAATTGCCGTGATATGATCTAGGCGGTGGATAGCCGCCACCTCCACAGTTGTTGTTGGCGCAAACGGCTACTGCGGTGCCAACGAGCGCCACAGCTACAAGGGCCGCCGCAGCAGCATCTTGGTTTTGTACCATCTGCGGGCAATCAAGGGCCTGCACCCCACGCCGGTTCAACTCTTTCACAATATCTTGCTGGAAGACTGGATCTTGGCTTTGCAAATAGGTTCGACAGAGCGTCGGCTTATCGATGGACTTTGGATTAGCGTTGAATGCTTCACGCGAAGTAGTGCATGCGCTCAAGGCACACGAAATGAACAGGGCGCCAAGCACCCGCAAATAAACTATTGTCAAGAAAGCCCCCAATATAGTCCCCTGCCAACACAAAACACGCAGAGCGATTGGAGTCGAGTCTCCACAACTATAATTTTCATTAGCAGAGCAAAAAGAAATCCGCGTATTCTTGATCGCTATCAAGGTTGCAGGCCTATCGGTCCCGGCTGTACGTGTTCCCGAATTGGTGAACGGCTTCCAACCGGCGAGAAAAAGGTGGGCAGAAATTCACGCACACCCGTCAATCAATTGAAATATATATGATTTTTAAATTTTATGGTGCGGACGGCGGGACTTGAACCCGCAAGACCAATGGTCGGCAGATTTTAAGTCTGCTGCGTCTACCGATTTCGCCACGTCCGCATTGCCGCGCCGCGTGCCTATCCGGCTTCGGGCTGCAAAACTGTTTCGTCATCGCCCGGGATTCGAACCCAAGCGCTGACAGCGCCTCATCTACACAGGCCGGACCGTTTCGGTCAACGGGGCCTTAGCCACACCAGGACTGATTTTTTGACGAGGCCGGATGGGCCAGGCCTTCCCGCACGAGTTGATCGGCAAAGGACACGCCTGAGCGCGAAATCCGTTTGCGTTCCATGGCTTGCCCGCCCACGGCTCCGGAAGAGGCCACGTCGAAGGCACCGGCATTCAGCATGTCCCGCAACCGCACCTTGGCAATGAAACCGCGCTGGCGCTCTTCCATGCATCGCGCCCGGTCGATCTGTGGGACCTCGATGCCGGCAAGCTGCGTTTTCACGCCCTTCATCCAGAAAGTGTTGCCGTCCGCCACGCAATTGTTGAGGCCCGAGCGGCCGCAAAAGGCGAAGGCGCCGCTTTTTTTTCCGAGCGAGATTTTTTCGACCGAGGGGCGCGTTTCCGGCAGGATTGCGGCGATCTGGCTCTGCTGGGCGGCGGGCGGCATGGCGATCGAGCGTGGCGGCACCGGTCCGTTGCCCGGTACAACCGGCGATGCGGGCCGGATGGCAGCCGTTTTTTCCGGTGCGGCGCTCTCGCGTTTCGCAGTCATCGCAACCTTCGGGGCGCTGGTCGTCGTGGATGTTGCCTTCGCGACATGCCGTTGCGGCAGAAGGCTGTCACGATGTTCGTAAGCCTGAATGCCGCCGGCAACGACGCCCAGCATCAGCACCCAGGGCCAAACGCTGCCGCCGGCCGATTTCTTCGCCGTACGGCGCCGCGTTGTCGGTTTTCGATTGCTCACGATCAGACTCCTTTTTACGGAGCCGCATTATCGGTCAAAGGAGTTTCCGAAAGGTTGGCGTTTGAGAACCTCCTCGCTTTTCCTGGAAATGCTCTAACAGAGCTGTGGATAAGCGATCAGCGAACCTGATCAAGCAGCCGCTTGCATTCGAGAAGATCGAACAGCGCTTCCTGCAACAGCGCCTGGTCATCCTTGCCGATGCCAGATTTGCCGACCGATATCTCGGTATCGCTGTTGCCGCCGCCGAAGCCGAAAAAGCGGCCGCTCGGCTTGGCCTTCGGGCGACCGACGACCTCGTCCTCGTCCGTATCCATCACGCGTGGTTCGGGGACTTCCTTTTCGCCGCTCGCCGCCATGATGGCTTCCATGGTTGCGAGATCGCCCGAGGCGATCGCCGCCACGAAGCGGTTTCCGTTGGCTTTCAGAAGTTTCTGCACGCCTCTGATGGTGTAGCCGTGGTCATATAGAAGATGACGAATGCCCTTCAGGAGATCGATATCATCCGGGCGGTAATAACGGCGGCCCCCGCCCCGTTTCATCGGCTTGATCTGCGGAAAGCGTGTTTCCCAGAAACGCAACACGTGCTGCGGCAGGTTCAGCTCATCCGCCACTTCACTGATCGTCCGAAACGCGTCGGGGCTTTTGTCCAAACTTCCACTCCCATCCGGACCTGGTGCGCAATGCATCCAGCCGAACACTGAACAAGAACGCTTTTCATCCGCCGACCCCGTGCATCACATCATGCGAAAATCGAATCCGATCCTCGCGCCAATGTCTGGAGCGGCAAGATGCCAATTACTAAAATTGATTATGATGCGAGTCGACCGGATTTCAACGGCTTGCACGTCGAAATTCAAGCATGTTCACAAGAAGAATGGGGATAAAGGCTCGCCATGCGGCAAAAAACCCGTGTCGCGGCTGGCTTACGCCCCAGCCTTCTGACCCTTTTGCTTGGTCTTGCGTGCCGTATGCGCCTTGAGGATTCGCTGTTTCAGCACGTTCGACGCCTTGAAGGTCATGACGCGGCGTGGCGAGATCGGAACTTCCTCGCCCGTTTTCGGATTGCGGCCGATACGCTCGTTCTTCTCGCGGATTTGGAATGTCGCGAAGGACGAAAGCTTGACGACCTCGCCGCGCGTGATCGCATTGCAAATCTCGTCGATGATCGTTTCGACCAGCTCGGCGGATTCGGTGCGGGACAGCCCGACTTTACGAAACACAGATTCTGCAAGATCTGCGCGTGTCACTGTCTTCCCGGCCATTTTTCCCCACAAACCGTGTCTGAATTTTTCTCTAGGAGTGAGCGAGATTATTTCCCTTGTGGCGACCGGTCAAGGGATTGTTCCAGATTCATTTGAGGCTTTCGGCAATCAGTGCAATGGCTTAGAGCGACCGGCACAGTTTTGCCGCAAGCGCGGGCCGCTTCGACGCGTTTGATCGGGACAAAGCCGCGAAAATCACGACCGATTTTTCGGCGTTGCCCCGGGAAACACCAAAATCAGCCGCTACCAGCGCAGCAGCACCGCACCCCAGGTGAAACCGCCGCCCATGGCTTCCAGCATGACCAGATCGCCCTTCTTGATGCGCCCGTCTCCGGCCGCAACGGCGAGCGCCAGCGGAATGGAGGCAGCCGAGGTATTGCCGTGCTTATCGACGGTGATGACCACTTTTTCCGGATCGATGTTGAGCTTTTTCGCCGATCCGTCGATGATGCGCTTGTTGGCCTGATGCGGAACGAGCCAGTCGAGATCGTCCGCCGTCGTGCCTGTCGCCTCGAAAGCCTGTTCGATGACGTCGGTGATCATGCCGACGGCGTGCTTGAACACTTCCCGGCCTTCCATGCGCAGATGGCCGACAGTGCCTGTCGTGGAAGGTCCGCCATCGACGTAAAGTTTCTCCTTGTGCGAACCGTCGGAGCGCAGCTGCGAGGTCAGGATGCCGCGATCGCCGGAGGTGCCCTCACCTTCCCCGGCCTCGATGACGAGTGCGCCTGCACCATCGCCGAACAGAACGCAGGTGGTGCGATCCTTCCAGTCGAGAATACGCGAGAATGTTTCCGAGCCGATCACCAGCACACGCTTGGCCATGCCGCCACGAATGTAGAGATCGGCTGTCGCCACGGCGTAGACGAAGCCGGAGCAGACGGCCTGCATGTCGAAGGCGAAACCGTGGGTCATGCCGAGACGGTTCTGAATGTTCACGGCCGTTGCCGGAAAGGTGTTGTCCGGTGTCGACGTCGCCAGAATGATGAGATCGATGTCATCGGGCGTCAGGCCGGCATTGTCGAGCGCCGCGCGGGCCGCCGCCTCGCCGAGCGAAGCGGTCGTCTCGCCTTCGCCGGCAATGTAACGCTGCCGGATGCCCGTGCGCTGCACGATCCATTCGTCGGAGGTCTCGACGACCCCTTCGATTTCACCGTTGGTCATGACTCGCTTCGGAAGCGCTGCCCCGAAACCACATACGATAGAGCGGATCATTCCCTTATTCCTCGTCAGCCACGAGAGCTTCGGGCGCCGGGGGCGGAAGCCGTCTTGCGTGGTAAATCTTCAGATCATTTTCAATTTTCGCCGTAAGGCCGTTATGGACCATGTCGTAGCCGACATCGACGGCGGAGGCAAAACCGATGGCATCCGTGCCGCCATGGCTTTTGATGACAATGCCGTTCAGGCCGAGAAACACGCCGCCATTGACCTTGCGCGGGTCCATTTTTTCTCTGAGCACGTCGAAAGCGCTTTTCGCCAGGATATAGCCGATCTTGGCAAAGAAACTGCGGGAGATCGCCTCACGCAACAGCGTGGTGATCTGGCGCGCCGTGCCTTCGGCGGCTTTCAGCGCGATGTTGCCGGTGAAACCCTCCGTCACCACCACATCCACCGTTCCCTTGCCGATATCGTCGCCCTCGACGAAACCGCGATAATCGATGGTGCCGAGATCGGCCTCGCGGATCAGACGTCCGGCCTCACGCACCTCTTCCTGACCCTTCACCTCCTCGACGCCAACATTGAGCAGGCCGACGGTGGGACGGTCGATATCGAAAAGCGCGCGCGCCATGGCGCCGCCCATCAGGGCGAAATCGAGCAATTGCTGGGAATCGGCGCCGATCGTGGCACCGACATCAAGCACGATGCTTTCGCCTTTCAGCGTCGGCCATATGCCGGCGATAGCCGGACGTTCCACCCGCGCCATGGTGCGCAAACAGAATTTGGCCATGGCCATCAGCGCGCCGGTATTGCCGGCGGAGACGGCAACATCCGCCTCGCCTAGCTTCACGGCCTCGATGGCGCGCCACATGCTGGAGACATAGCGGCCGCGGCGAAGCGCCTGGCTCGGCTTTTCATCCATCGCGACCGAGATTTCACAATCGTGAAAGACCGACTTTTCCCGAAGCGCGGGGTATTGTGCCAGAATGGGTTCGCATTTGCTTTTCTGCCCATAGAGCAGAAAAGTTACATCGTTGTGCCGTTCAAGCGCCTTGGCGGCACCGGGTATGGCAACATCAGGGCCGAAATCGCCACCCATGACGTCAATCGCTATTCTGATCACTCGTCCCTTATCCTTCTTGCCGCCACTCAAGCGGATTTCGCGCGAAAATACCTTTTCCGGCTTCTGATACAATATATTTATTTCAGCCGGTTCGGGCCATTCAGTCTTTTTTCCAGTCTTTCAACACGGCGAAAGGCGATGGGCGCTTTTCTTCTTCAGGCTCGTCGACGGTCGTGTCGGTAAATTCAATGTCCGATTTGCGCGGATAGGGATCGATCGCAAGGGCGGCGAATTCCGCGACCGCAGCGCCGACATCGATGCTGTCGCCGGTAAACTGGTCGGGAATGTCCGGGCCATCGGGGTCCAGTACGATCTCGCCTTCCTCATTGGTCACCATCCGCGCCAGCTTCGATCCTTCCGGCACGAAAATATGTTCCACGGTCTCGTCGATCTTGCTGGAGACCGGCTCCAGCGTCACGATGCAGGCCTGGGTCACGGCGGCATGCACCTCGCCCTTGATCTTCACGCCATCCCTCTTCCAGCGGGTAACCTGCAATTCCGCCTTCAGATATTCGACGGAAAGCACATTCCAGAATTTCGCCAGCGCCTTCAGCTCCTCGGCATTGGCTTCGAGACCAATCCTGACGGGATTGGCGGAAATATGACCTACCTTTACGGGATAGGAAAAAGGCAGGTCGTCATTTGCGGGGTGTCGCGCGTTCATCTCAAATCTCATTGTCCAGGCAAGGGCAGCGTCAGGCTTCCGGTTGCGATTATATCTTCAGACCTGGCAGCGAGGACGGAAGATGTTTCCATCATCCAGCCCGCCAGCCCGTCCAATTGCGGTGCCTTCTCATCTGTCTGCGGATATATATTGCGCCGGAGGGCCGCGGCAAGGGCAACGGGGTCGGATGCATCCAGCGCCGCCGCGTAGGATTCGAGCCGCCCGTAGAACATGCCAGCGAATTTCTTCATTCTTTTCGGCACGCCCTGGTCGCCGATACCAAGTTCACGGATGGAATGATCGATATCCTGAAAAAAGGCATCGACGATCTCCTGGGCAATTTCCTGCCCGCTGACGCCGGAGGATTTGGTGCGGCGGAAATAGAGAATCATGATGACCGACAGCATCTCGAAGCGGCCCATCACAGTGTCTGGGACGCCGAGATCGAGATAAAAAGCGGGCGTGCGTGCGGCAGCCGTCAAGGTCGCGTATTGCCGGTCGACTACGGCGCGGTTGTTGTTTTTCTTCTTGAACAGCCCGAATATCATCTTTTTTTCCGAACGGGCTGGTGAACCGCCCATCGCACTTGTTGCATGATCGCCAAAGCTGGTTTACCGAAGCATCCACGAATTGCAATGCTGTCGCGGTCACGTTCGTCTTTCGGCTGAAACAGTCGAAGAGACCGAGGAGTTCCAAAAGGCCGGGAAAGCATTGAAATTGAGGGGTGATCGGGTTTTTCCGTCCCCGGATTGACACAATCATGTGCACAGACACTGTGCATCACGCAATGCCGGAAGGTGCCATTCATGATCGCAGTCGGAGAAAAGCAGTTGAGCAAGCAGAAATCCGCAAGTCACGGCAAAATTCTGAGCAAGACCGCCATCGCAATCGTCATCGCGTCCGGCCTGCTTTCCGCCTGCACCAAAACCACCGACGTGTTTCACAACGGCTACATCATGGACGAGCAGTCGCTTCAGCTGATCCCGGAAGGTTCCAGCCGCGAGCAGGTTCTCTTGACCATGGGCACGCCCTCGACCACGGCGACCTTCGGCAACGAGGTTTTCTACTACATCTCGCAGAAGCGCGTGCGCCGCGCCGCTTTCATGAAGCCGACGCTGGTCGAGCAGAACATTCTCGCCATCTATTTCAACAAGGACGGCGTGATCGAGCGCAAGGCGAATTACGCGCTGCAGGACGGCAAGGTCTTCGACAGCATTTCGCGCACCACCCCGACCGGCGGCAAGGATCTCACCTTCCTGCAGCAGCTGCTCTCCGGCGGCACCTCGGGCGCCAATATCGCCAAGAGCATTCTCGGTCAGGGCAACAACACTCCCTGACCGGAACAGAACGGCAAAACCAAAGGCCCGTGGATCACTCCACGGGCCTTTTCTCTGTGTAAACCCGGAAGGTGTTCAGCCGGCAAGAACCGCCAGCAGCAGCAGCGCCACGATGTTGGTGATCTTGATGGCCGGGTTGACGGCGGGACCGGCGGTGTCCTTGTAAGGATCGCCGACCGTATCACCCGTCACCGACGCCTTGTGGGCGTCCGAACCCTTGATGTGGCGCACGCCGTCCTTGTCGACGAAACCATCCTCGAAGCTCTTCTTGGCATTATCCCACGCACCGCCGCCGGAGGTCATGGAAATGGCCACGAACAGTCCATTGATGATGACGCCGAGCAGAGACGCGCCCAGCGCCGCAAAGGCCGAGGCCTTGGAGCCGGAGATCAGAAGTACGCCGAAATAAACGACGAGCGGCGCCAGAACCGGCAGCAGCGACGGAATGATCATCTCCTTGATCGCCGCCTTGGTCAAAAGATCGACCGCCCTGCCGTAATCCGGTTTTTCCGTGCCGGCCATGATGCCGGGTTTTTCCCGGAACTGCCGGCGCACTTCCTCCACGATCGAACTTGCGGCCTTGCCGACCGCCGTCATGGCGATGCCGCCGAAAAGATAGGGGATCATGCCGCCGAACAGCAGACCGGCAACGACGTAAGGATTGGCAAGGCTGAAGGATATTTCGCCAATGTCCTTGAAGTAAGGATAGGTGTCGCCATTGGCGGCGAAATAGGCCAGGTCGTTGGAATAGGCCGCAAACAGCACCAGCGCGCCGAGACCGGCCGAGCCGATGGCGTAACCCTTGGTCACGGCCTTGGTGGTGTTGCCGACGGCATCCAGCGCATCGGTCGCCTTGCGCACATCCGGATCGAGACCGGCCATTTCGGCAATGCCGCCGGCATTGTCCGTTACCGGACCGAAAGCGTCGAGCGCCACGATCATGCCCGCCAGCCCGAGCATGGCGGTGACCGCGATGCCGGTGCCGAACAGGCCGGCGAGCTGGTAGGTTCCGATGATGCCGCCGACGATAACGATGGCCGGCAGCGCCGTCGATTCCAGCGAGACCGCAAGGCCCTGGATGACGTTGGTGCCGTGGCCGGTCACCGATGCCTGCGCGATGGAATTGACCGGGCGTTTGTTGGTGCCGGTATAATATTCGGTGATGACCACGATCAGCGCCGTCACGACAAGGCCGACGATGCCGCACAGGAAGAGGTTCGTGCCGGTGATCTCCATTCCGGCAACGGTGCCGATGGTTCCCCAGCCGACCGTCGCATAGGTGGCAACCGCGAGGCCGGCGATCGAGAAGATGCCGGTGGCGATCAGCCCTTTATAGAGCGCGCCCATGATGGAGTTGTTGGTGCCGAGCTTGACGAAGAAGGTTCCGGCAATCGAGGTCAGGATGCAGGCGCCGCAAATCGCCAGCGGATAGGTCATGGCGCCTTCCAGAATGGGCGTCCCGGCAAAGAAGATCGAGGCAAGCACCATGGTCGCGACCACCGAGACGGCATAGGTCTCGAAAAGGTCGGCCGCCATGCCGGCGCAGTCACCGACATTGTCGCCGACATTGTCGGCGATCGTTGCCGGGTTGCGGGGGTCATCCTCTGGAATGCCCGCTTCGACCTTGCCGACGAGATCGCCACCGACATCCGCGCCCTTGGTGAAGATGCCGCCGCCGAGACGGGCGAAGATGGAGATAAGAGACGCGCCGAAACCGAGCGACACCAGCGCGTCGATCACTTCGCGCGATCCGGCCGGATGCCCCATGACCGAGGTCAGGATGAAATAATAAATGGAGACGCCGAGCAGGGCGAGACCCGCCACCAGCATGCCGGTGATGGCGCCCGACTTGAAGGCGATGTCGAGACCGGCGGAAAGGCTGTGGGACGCGGCCTGCGCGGTGCGCAGATTGGCCCTGACCGAAACATGCATGCCAATGAAACCGGCAAGCCCGGAAAGCACCGCGCCGACGAGGAAACCGGCGGCTGCCATTGCCGACAGCAGATACCAGGCAAGAACGGCGACGATCAATCCGACGATGGCGATGGTGAGATATTGACGGGTGAGATAAGCCTGCGCACCTTCACGGATAAAACCTGCTATTTCACGCATACGCTCGTTGCCCTGATCGGCATCGAGAACGCTCTTGGTTGTCCATGCCGCGTAAACCACGGACAGGACCCCACATAAAATGACTATGGGTATTACGGTCATGCGCACTTACCTCCCAATAGGCCGGGTCTCACTCCCTCCCCGGCGTGGCGAAACCTTGTGCAAGGACCGGCGCGATCATGTGCGCACCAAGTCCTGTCGTGGCCATATATTCCCCTCCCAAGGAAAAATGACCTGCGCGGCAAGATTGCGTTGGCGAAAGGCGCGGCGTCAAGCCCACAAATTCGCCTGAAACATGAAAGGGGTAGAGAACGAACGCGATCTTACGCGGCGCTCCTGCGCGGGGTCAGCAGCAGAGACACAACCAGCAGCAGGCAAAGACCCGCAACGGGCCAGATGACGAGGTTCATCACCGACCAGCCCCAGGCCGTGAACACCTTGCCGGAAGAGAAGGACGAGAGCGCCACCGTGCCAAACAGCACGATATCGTGAAAGCCCTGCACCTTGTCCGCCTCATGCGGGCGGTAGCTCGACGTGATGATGGCGGTCGCGCCGATAAAGCCGAAGTTCCAGCCAAGTCCGAGAAGAATCAGCGCCGCCCAGAAATTCCACAATTCGATGCCCATATGCGCGACCACGGCGCAGGCCATCAGCACCACGAGACCGGCTGCGACGATTTTTTCCGCGCCGAATCGCGCAATCAGCATGCCGGTGAAGAAACTCGGGCCGAACATGGCCAGAACGTGCCATTGGATGCCGAGCGTCGCAAGTTCGGTGGGGAAACCGCAGCCAATCACCATGGCGAGCGGCGCACCGGTCATCATGAAGGTCATCAACGCGTAGGAACCGATGCCGCAGACCATGCCGGTGATGAAACGGCGCGTGCGGACGATTTCCGACAGGGGTCGCGCCGCCTGCGCGTGGATGGACGCCGCCTTCGGATCCGGTAACTTCAGAAATGACAGAATGACGATGGCAATGATGCCGAGCGGCACCAGCGCGATGAAAGCGCCGGCGAAGGTGACCGGCGCGAAGACATCCTTGCCGAAAATGGCAAGCTGCGGCCCGACGATGGCCGAGATGATACCGCCGGCCAATATCCAGGAAATGGCCTTCGGCTTGTAGAAGGAGGGCGATGCATCGGCGGCGGCGAAGCGGATTTTCTGCGTGAAGCCGCCGGAAATGCCGATCAGCAGCAGGCCGATGGCGAATAGCCAGAAGTCGGAGCGGAAAAGCGCCACTGCCGCTATTCCCCCGCCGATTGAGCACATCAGCGCGCCGACCATGAAACCGGCCCTGCGGCCGAGAAAACGCGACGCCGCAGCAACGCAGATGGCGCCAAGCGCCACGCCGATGTTGAAACCGGTGAGCGGCGCAGTTGCCAGCGACTTGTCCGCGCCGAGCAACTGATAACCGGCGAGCGCACCGACCGAAAAGCTCAAGGGCGCAGCCGATCCCATGATCGCCTGCGCGGTGGTCAGAAGGAAGACGTTGCGCTTCGCCTCGTCCAGTTGAACTTCAAGTCCGGGGACGGAAACGTCGCTCATGTCTTCCTCACCTAAGGTATTTTAGCGTTTTGCCTCGCCGCGCACCTGCTTGGCGATGCGGTCCAGAACCGCGTTCACAAGCTTCGGCTCGTCGTGTTCGAAGAAAGCACGGGCGATTTCGACATATTCGGTCACGATGACGGCGACCGGCACGTCCTTGCGCTCGAGAATCTCGAAAGTGCCGGCACGCAGGATGGCGCGCACGGTGGCGTCAAGACGCGACAGCGGCCAGTCTTCCAGAAGTGCCGAACGGACCAGGGGGTCGATCTTCGTCTGGTCGCGGACAACGCCGGATACGATGGAACGGAACCAGGAAGGATCGGCCTTCAGATAGGTATCGCCGTCAACTTCCTGTCCGAGGCGATGCGCCTCGTATTCGGCCACGACTTCCACCACGCCGGTTCCGCCGACATCCATCTGGTAAAGCGCCTGTACGGCAGCAAGACGCGCAGCACCGCGCTGGTTGGCGGGCTTTACCGAAGGCTGGCGCGGTTCGCCGCCATTTTCAATATCCGACATGCGTTCAGCCACCCAGTTTTTTCTTGAGCTCGATCATCGTCAACGCAGCGCGGGCGGCAAAACCACCCTTGTCCTTGTCGGAACGACGCACACGCGCCCATGCCTGCTCGTCGTTTTCGACGGTGAGGATGCCATTGCCGATGGCGAGCGATTCGCTGACGGCGAGATCCATCAGGGCGCGCGAGGATTCGTTGGAGACGATGTCGAAGTGGTAGGTCTCGCCACGAATGACCATGCCGAGCGCTACGAAACCTTCATATTCCGTGCCTTCATTGTCGCCGCCATCCAGCGCCATGGCAATGGCAGCGGGGATTTCGAGCGCGCCAGGAACCGTGATGACGTCATAGGTTGCGCCTGCCTCATCGAGCGCGAATTTCGCGCCTTCGAGAAGAGCGTCTGCCATATCGTCGTAAAAGCGTGCTTCCACGATAAGAAGATGGGGTTTGGACATGGGATTTTCCTGAAAAGGTTCGGGCCGGATCATACCGGCTTTTGCGGCGGTCAAACCACGGCTGGCCGTTTTTGGCAAGTAATTTCATGTGTCACCCGCGCAAGAGGCCCCGTTTGCGGGGCATTTGGCCGGTTTTACGCCTTATCCGGCACAGCACGCGAAAATCAGGTTTTCTGGAATGCCAGATGGATGCCGAGCCCCATCAGCACCGTTCCGGCCGCGCGGCGGGCAAGTCCCTGCACCCTGCTGGAACGCTTCAGGCGCCCGACCATGGCCCCTGCCAGAAGCACGCCGACGAGATCGGCGGAGGAAAAGATGAAATTGACGGCGATGCCGAGGATCAGCAATTGCAGCCAGACCGGAAAGGCCGCCGCCGGATCGACGAATTGCGGCAGAAACGCCAGAAAAAACAGCGCTGTCTTCGGATTGAGCACATCGACGATGATGCTGTCGATGAAGGCGCGCCTTGCCGATTTCGGTTCTATGGTCAGATTGATGGCCTCGCCTTCGAGCTTGCTGCGCAGCATCGAGAAGCCGAGCCAGATGAGATACAGAGCGCCGCACAGTTTTACAGCGAGGTAAAGCCAGGGCACCGCCTGAAACAGCACCGAAAGCCCGGCCGCCGAGGCGAAGATGTGGAAATAACAGCCGACATGGATGCCCAGAACCGCCATCAGTCCGGCAAACCGGCCGCGCGCCATGGTCTGCGCCGCCGCATAAAGCATGGCTGGGCCGGGGATGTAGGCAAACAGGGCAGTGGTGATGAAAAAGGCTGTCAGCAGTTCGAAAGACGGCATGATGTGTTCCCCTGCCCCGTTTGGGCCTACAGACGTCTTTATTACGTTTGCGTGTCAAGCGGAAGCAATCCGTAGAACAACAATCGGTCTGCAGCGATTATGGATGAAGGCAACGCCACCTCCGTCATGCCGGACCTGATCCGGCATCCAGCCGACGCGCGTCTGCGCGGCGAGAAAAGTCCTTTCAGCCCAAAGACTTGGGCTGGCTGGATTCCGGCTCAAGGCCGGAATGACGAGAGAGAAATCTTCAGCCTTGGAACCTCCTCAGCTTACGCCGAAGGAAATTCTGCAAGCCTTGCGGCGTAACGCGCCATGGTATCGACTTCGAAATTGACGAAGTCGCCCGGCTGGCGTTCGCCCCATGTGGTGACGGTGAGCGTATGGCGGATCAGGAGTACGTCGAAATCCGTGCCTTCGACGGCGTTGACGGTCAGCGAGGTGCCATCCAGCGCGATGGAACCCTTGGGCGCCACGAATTTCGCCAGATGATCCGGGGCGCGCAGGCGGATGCGGACCGCCTCGCCTTCGGACTCGACCGAGAGGATTTCCGCCCTGCCATCGACATGGCCGGAAACGATGTGGCCGCCAAGCTCGTCGCCAATCTTCAGCGCGCGTTCCAGATTGACATGCGTGCCCTTCTGCCAGCCCGCAATCGTCGTCAGGCGCAGTGCCTCTTCCCAGGCCTCTACCTCGTACCAGCGCTCGTTGCTGCCGTCTTCCGGCAATCTCGTCACTGTCAGGCAGACGCCGCCATGGGAAATGGACGCGCCCATATCGATGGTTTTCGGATCATAATTGGTCGCCACCCGCAGACGGATGCCTTCGGCCAGAGCTTCCAGTTCGGACACGGTTCCAACATCGGTGACAATTCCGGTAAACATCAAAGCGGCCTTTCATAATCGAAACAGCGGTCCGGCCCGTAGGTGGTTTCGCTGAGCAAAACATAGTCGCCCGGAATATCGGTGCGGTTGAGCGGCG
Organism: Rhizobium nepotum 39/7; assembly: GCF_000949865.1. Classification (GTDB taxonomy): domain Bacteria; phylum Pseudomonadota; class Alphaproteobacteria; order Rhizobiales; family Rhizobiaceae; genus Agrobacterium; species Agrobacterium nepotum. Next base: position 42,239 of record NZ_JWJH01000002.1, read on the forward strand.
TTTCAATCCCGCCTTCACCAACCACGACCGGGCTTTCGAACAGCATCATACGGTCCACCAGATCAGCTTCAAGGAATGATTTTGCGGCAAAAGCGCCGCCTTCGACCAGAAGTTCCGACATGCCGCGTTCGGCGAGGATGTGGAGGAGGTTTTCGAGGGTTGATGCTTCTAGGATTTCGACGCCTGCGTCAGTTAATTGTTGGCGTCTGCGGTCGGGGTTATCCCCCTCTGCCCTGCCGGGCATCTCCCCCTCAAAGGGGGAGATCGGCAAGGGGCTATCCGCTCGCTCAAAACCTTGTCCCGTTTCCCATTCTCCAGCCTTTAATGCCTGATGGAGCGGCGCTCCATCGATCTCCCCCCTTGAGGGGGAGATGCCCGGCAGGGCAGAGGGGGGTAATACCGCGACGACCACCGGCACCTCGCGTGCACTCCCCACCAGCTTAGACGTCAACGGCAGTTCAAACTTGCGATCCAGCACGATGCGCACCGGCGAGCGCTGCTCCATGCCAGCAATACGAACCGTCAATTCAGGATCATCCGCGATCGCGGTCCCGATCCCCACAAGGATGCAATCGCAGCGCGCCCGGAGTTCATGCACGGCGTGGCGAGCCTCGTGCCCGGTGATCGCCACCTGCCCCTCGCCTCTCCTGCCGATCATGCCATCGGCGGAAATGGCAAGCTTCAGAATCACATGCGGGCGTTTTTTCATCTGCCGTGTGAGGTAACCGGCGAGCGCACGTTTGCCTTCGGCGCGCAGCAGGCCGGTTTCCACCACAATGCCCGCATCCCGCAATATGGAGTAACCGCGTCCCGAAACACGCTCATCCGGATCGTCCACGGCGACCACCACACGGGCAACGCCGTATTCGACCAGCGCATTGGCGCAGGGTGGCGTCTTGCCCCAATGGGAACAGGGTTCGAGCGTGACATAGGCAGTGGCGCCGCGCGCGGCTTCGCCGGCGATCTCCAGCGCCTGGCGCTCGGCATGGGGGCGTCCGCCAATGGCGGTCACCGCTTCGGCGATGATTTTTCCGTCTTTTACGAGAACGCAGCCAACCGACGGGTTGGTGAGCGTCTGGCCCTGATGGCGAAGAGAAACCTCGATTGCCCGGGCCATGAATTTTTCGTCATCGGCGCGGCTCGTCACGACTATGCTCCGGCGTCGGTATCGCGGGCGATCTTGGCGTTGATTTCGGCAATCACATTCTCGAAATCCTCGGCATGGCTGAAATCGCGATAAACCGAGGCGTAGCGCACGAAGGCCACGTCATCGAGGCTCTTCAACGCTTCCAGAACCTGCAGGCCGATTTCTTCCGAGGGAATTTCCGTCTCGCCGGAACTTTCCAGACGGCGGGCGATGCCGGAGACGGCCCGCTCGATCCGGTCCCGGTCAACCGGGCGCTTGCGCAGCGCGATCTCGAAGGACCGCACCAGCTTTTCCCGGTCGAAGGGCAGCTTGCGGCCGCTTTTCTTGATGACCATCAGCTCGCGCAATTGCACGCGCTCATAGGTCGTGAAGCGGCCGCCGCAATCGGGGCAGATGCGCCGCCGGCGGATGGAGGTGTTATCCTCCGCCGGACGCGAGTCCTTGACCTGCGTGTCTTCGGAACCGCAAAATGGGCAGCGCATCGTTTTTCTTCCTTACATGTACGGATACATCGGGAAACGGTCGGTCAGGCCGACGACCTTTTCACGCACCGCAGCCTCGACGGCAGCATTGCCCTCATCCGAATTGGCGACCTTCAGACCATCGAGAACCTCGACGATCAGCTTGCCGATTTCGCGGAATTCCGCTTCCTTGAAACCGCGCGTCGTGCCGGCCGGCGTGCCGAGACGTACACCTGAAGTGACGAAGGGCTTTTCCGGATCGAAAGGAATGCCGTTCTTGTTGCAGGTGACGTAAGCGCGGCCGAGGGCTGCTTCCGCCCGTTTGCCGGTGGCGTTCTTCTTGCGAAGGTCAACCAGCATCAGGTGGTTGTCGGTGCCGCCGGAGACGACGTCAAGTCCACCTTCAATCAGCGTTTCGGCAAGCACCTTGGCGTTCTTGACGACCTGTGCGGCATAGTCCTGGAATTCCGGCTGCAACGCTTCACCGAAGGCAACGGCCTTGGCAGCGATGATGTGCATCAGCGGACCGCCCTGAAGACCCGGGAAAACGGCCGAGTTGAACTTCTTGGCCAGATCTTCGTCATTGGTCAGGATAACGCCACCGCGCGGGCCCCGCAGCGACTTGTGCGTCGTGGTGGTAGCAACGTGGCAATGCGGGAATGGCGACGGATGCTGGCCACCGGCAACGAGACCAGCGATATGCGCCATGTCGACCATGAGGTACGCGCCGACTTCATCTGCGATCTCGCGGAAACGCTTCCAGTCCCAGATGCGGGAATATGCCGTGCCGCCAGCGATGATGAGCTTCGGCTTGTGGGTGCGCGCCTTCTCTGCAACATCGTCCATGTCGAGCAGGTTGTCGCCTTCACGCACGCCGTAGGAAACGACGTTGAACCACTTGCCGGACATGTTGACCGGCGAACCATGCGTCAGGTGGCCTCCCGAGTTCAGATCGAGACCCATGAAGGTATCGCCCGGCTGCAAGAGCGCGAGGAACACGGCCTGGTTCATCTGCGAACCGGAATTCGGCTGGACGTTGGCGAAGTTGACGCCGAACAGCTTCTTGGCGCGTTCGATGGCAAGCTCTTCGGCGATATCGACGAACTGGCAGCCGCCGTAATAACGCTTGCCCGGATAACCTTCGGCATATTTGTTGGTCATGATCGAACCCTGCGCTTCAAGCACGGCGCGGGAAACGATGTTTTCCGAGGCGATCAGTTCGATCTCGTGGCGCTGGCGACCCAGTTCCTTCTCGATCGCGCCGAAAATATCCGGATCGACTTCGGCAAGCGGACGGGAGAAGAAAGCATCTGTGTTCGACATGGTGAAGGCTCCTGAAACAGTAATGCGAAGGCGTCTTAGCGCCCTGCCCGGACAAGAGCAATACGGGCAACGAGATTTGCCCGTCAAACTGCGACGTCACAACGAAAAACGACAGTTCTTTTTTCAAAAGCAGCGGCGAAAAGAAAAAAAGCGGCGCCTGGCGGGAAGGATCAAGACTTGTGGAGAAAGGCGACAACCTCTCCTCCGTCACCCCGGACTTGATCCGGCATCCAGCCACGGCGCGTCCGCGCCGTGAGAGGAGTCTTTTGCGATCAAGGACTTGATCGCGCTGGACCCCGGATCAAGTCCGGGGTGACGGCGTATGAGGGCTACGCCGCATCTGCCAAGGCCAGCAAAGCCTGATCAGTTGCGCGGCAACAGGTCGTCATCGACAGGACCGGCCGGCTGCTCGATGCCGGTGGTCGTGTTGAGCGCCAGTTCGGCATTGCCGTCTTTTTCATAGATGTCGTCCCGGAACTGCACCACGCCGTCCTTCGCCGACCATGCGGTGATATAGACGAAATAGACCGGAACTTCCTGCCCCAGCTTGATCGGGGTGTTGACGCGGGTTGCGATGACGCGTTCCATTTCCTGGCGCGACCAGCCGGGCGTGTCGCGCAGCAGCCAGCTCGTAAGGTCGCGCACGTTCTGCACGCGCACGCAGCCGGAGGATTCGAACCGCATCAGCTTGTTGAACAGGCCCTGCTGCGGCGTATCGTGCATATATTCGTTGTTGGGATTGTGGAAGTTGATCTTCGTCGAGGACATGGCGTTGATCTTGCCGGGGTCCTGACGGAACATCAGGTTCGGGGCCTTCGGCGCGAACCAGTCGACCGATGTCGGCGAAACTTCCTGTCCCTTGCCATCGATGAGACGGATGTTGTTCCGCTCCAGATAGGTCGGGTCCTTCTGCATCAGCGGCACGATGTCCTTTTCGACAATCGAGCGCGGTGCTGTCCAGTAAGGGTTGAGGATGACCTCGTAGATCTTGGAATTGATGACGTGGGTCGGGCGGCTGGCGCGGCCGACGACGGCCGTGTTGCGCAGGACGACGCGTTCATTCTCAACCGCCTCGATGGCGGCGGCCGGAATATTTACCATCAGGTGGCGCTGACCGAGATCGCCCGACATGGACTGGATGCGCACGAGGTTGGTCTGCAATTGCGCCAGACGAATCTGGGCGGCAACATTGAGCGCCTTGGTGGTATATTCGCCGCTGACGCCATCGGCGGGAAGACCGTGGCGGGCCTGGAAGCGCTTCAGCGCACCGTCGACGTAGGAATCGAAAGCGTTGGAAATACCGGCTTCGCGCGGCAGGTCGCCGGACACCATCAGGCGCTGGCGAAGTGCCTGCACGGAAGGGTCGGAGACGCCGATCTGAAGACGCTGCTGCGTGATTGGCACTTCCGGCCAGCCGCCATTCTGCACGATCTGCTGATATTGCATGATCGCCTGCTGCATGTAGGCAGGCGCTTCGCGTCCGAGAACCGGATTGTTGGAAACAACGCCGACGGCGGAACGCGATGAATTGGCGTCGAACTGGTCATCCCAGTTGCCGCGGCGCGAGGAGCCCATGAGATCGTTGAACGCATCCTGCGCAAAAGCAGGAGCGGCAAGCGCGGCAGCGCCAACGGAAACGGCCGAGCGCAGAAGCGCGCGACGCGATACGGGATCGGATACGGATTTTTTTGTCATTTCACCTACCAGCCACTCTCTTCGGCATTCTGAACAATGCCTAAATCAATATGATTAACAAACACGTACAACGTGTCTGCCGGCCGGTAATGCTCAATGCCCAGGGTCTTGGGCGCCATTGTCTGGCAGATCAGTCGGGACTTGCCACGACAGCAGGAGAAACCGCCGGCTTCTTCACCTTTGCCGGTCCCATATCAATATGGCCAATTCGTGTCACGGGCCTTTTCTCACGAAGCTGTGTATGCCTTGCAAAACAGGGCGAAGGCGCGCCCGACAGGCGGGGCTTGACACCACAAGAACGTGGCGCGGTCCCAAGGCGAATCCGCAAGCCGGAGGCAAACCGATGCCCCCGGCTCTAACAGTGAAACCGTCGCGGAAATTACAGGCGGTAAGCGATCGAGTCGTTCCAGAAACGGTCGAGGCGCTGCAGCAGTTTGTTCATTTCGGAGAACTCGCCGGTGCCGATGCCGCCGACCTTCTCGATGGAGCCGACGTGGCGCTCATAGAGATGGGCAACCGTTTCGGCGATTTCCTGGCCCTTTTCGGTCAGGCTGATGCGGACCGAGCGGCGGTCGACGCGCGAACGCTGGTGGTTGATGAGACCGAGGTCGACCAGCTTCTTGACGTTGTAGGAGACGTTCGATCCGAGGTAATAACCACGCGAACGAAGCTCGCCGGCCGTCAGTTCGGAATTGCCGATGTTGAACAGCAGGAGTGCCTGAACGGCGTTGACGTCATCGCGACCCTGACGATCGAACTCGTCCTTGATGACATCGAGGAGGCGGCGGTGGAGACGTTCCACCAGATGCAGCGACTCCATGTAGAGCGAACGGATGGTATCTTCATGTGCGTCGGCAACAACGGCCTGCGGCTTTACTTTGCTATTGATCATGACTGCCTCACTGTTTTGTTTGGCGGTGTGTTTGTTTGTCTCCCGCCTTGAGTGAGAACCTAATCAATGCGCATAAAATTCTACTTAAAAGCTACGATTAATGAATGGTTACCAGCATTTTTCCCAGCGGCCCGAACTTGTGGCGAAGCGGGAATGGCCAGCGCTCATCCGTTATAAATCAATGACTTATGGATTGAATTTGGTCGAAAAACGGGCCGAATTGCTTTATTATTATGGTAAATCAATTCTTGCGCGCTCTTCATTTTGGCGCTGATCCAGCCAAAAAGCGACCAGGAATAGTATATAAATGGTTGCCACGAGACCCTGCATGACGGGCACAAGCGTGTTGGCGCCGAAGATATGCGGCCACACCTTGTACATGGCGATCTGCGTGCCGGCGCCCAGGACCCACATGACCGCGCCCCAGGACGCGCCGAGCCAGAGACCGAGGGCCGCGACGGGGAAAATCACCGCAAGCGCGCTGCCCGCCACCCGCCAGGGCAGGTTCAGCATATCGAACCGGCCCTGCCCTCCAAGGGAATATCCCGTCAGCATCGCCCAATATTGCAAGCCGAACCAGAAACAGGAAAGCGCGACCAGTCTCATGAAGACCAGAAAGAGGATTTCCGTAAGCGGACGTTTCGGCAGAGATTGAGAATCAGGTTCCATGGCCGGAAGATACGGTCTCGACGGGCGGGCGACCAGCCCATATTGAATTCCCCGGCCTGCCTTGTCAAAGCGTCCTTGCCCGCAGGGGAAGCCAAAAGGGGGAAGTCCAAGGGAAACATTGTCGCATTCGCACGGCGCATGCTTCGTGTTATGCAGCTTTCCTGACTTGGACGGGATACGAAGGACATTCTTACATGCAGGACAAAACGCATCTGGTCGACGAGATCACCGGCCATCGCCGCATGCGACGCAATCGCAAGGCGGACTGGACGCGCCGGCTGGTTCAGGAAAGCCGCCTGACCGTCGATGATCTCATCTGGCCGGTCTTCATCGTGCCGGGCAGCAATATCCTCGATCCCATACCGGCGATGCCCGGCGTCAACCGCATGAGCATCGACCGGCTGGTCGAGGCAGCGAAAGAAGCCGCCGATCTCGGCATTCCCGCAATCGCGACCTTCCCGAATATCGAGATGGACCTGCGCGACGAAACCGGCTCGAACGCGCTCGAGGCCAATAATCTCATCAATCAGGCGACCATTGCGGTCAAAAAAGCCGTTCCGAATATTGGCATGATTACCGATGTCGCGCTCGACCCCTTCACCAGCCACGGCCATGACGGCATTCTTCGCGGCGACGAGATCGTCAACGACGAGACGGTGGAACAGGTCGTCAAGGCGGCGATCCTTCAGGCCGATGCCGGTTCGGACATCATTTCGCCGTCGGAAATGATGGATGGCCGCATCGGCGCCATCCGTCGCGGTCTCGACGCGGCCGGGCATCAGAATGTCGGCATCATGGCTTACGCTACGAAATTCGCCTCCGGCTATTACGGCCCCTATCGCGAGGCCATCTCCACGGCCGGCCTGCTGAAGGGCGACAAGAACAGCTATTACATCAGCCCCGCCAACGGCATGGAGGCAATCCGCGACGCAGCGTTCGACGTGGAGGAAGGCGCCGACATGCTGATGGTCAAACCCGGCCTGCCCTATCTCGACATCTGCTGGCGGCTGAAAGAGAATTTCGGGCTGCCGACTTTCGCCTATCAGGTGTCCGGCGAATATACCCAGATCAAGGCCGCGGCCATGAACGGCTGGATCGACGGCGAGCGCGTGATGATGGAAACACTTCTCTGCTTCAAGCGTGCGGGCTGCGACGGCGTCCTGACCTATTTCGCCCTGGAGGCTGCGCGCAAACTCGCAAAGGGCTGACAGCCGACACTTATTGTATTCGGTCGTTTGCTTCCCATATTGTCTGCTGACACGGCATATGCGCCGAGCTGTCAGAACCTCTCAGGAGAAAACGACCGATGAACCTCGACCAGAACCCCACCTATGCCGCACCGGACGACTGGCGCGCCTATAGCGGCGTCCTGAGCCGGCGCGTCTTCGCGTTCCTCATCGATTATGCGATCGTCCTCCTCTTATGCATTCCAGCCGCCGTGATCGTCTTCTTTCTGGGTGTGATCACGCTGGGTCTCGGCTTCTTCCTCTATCCGGCGCTGTTCGTCATCGTGGCGGTGCTTTATTTCGGCGCGACGCTCAGCGGCTCGTCACAGGCGACGCCCGGCATGCGGTCGATGGGAATAGCAATGGCGCGCATGGACGGGCGGCGAATCGATTTTCTTCTGGCGATCGTGCACATCGTGCTTTTCTGGGTCATCAACTCGGTTCTGACGCCGCTGATCCTGCTTGCGGGCCTGTTTACCGAGCGCTCGCGCCTCGTTCACGACTTCTTGCTCGGCACCGTCATGGTCAGAACACGCTGATATCGAGGAAAGCCATGAAACATGGCTTTCATACCAGGCAAATACCGCATCTCGCAGTTGACGTTTTCCGGCATTTTGCCATTCTGTGATATTATGCATGTCGCTTGAAGCGCTGCCGCAGCCCCATAGAAATTGCGGCGCGCATTCATAACAGACGCAGGAGGCGATCACGGCTCGATGAACACGCAGGCGACGCCCTCTCCTCAATTCTATCTTACGGCACCGGCCACCTGCCCCTATTTGCCGAACCAGATGGAGCGGAAGGTCTTCACACATCTGGTCGGCCCGCGCGCGTCGGAAATGAACGACCTTCTGACCCAGGGCGGTTTCAGGCGTTCGCAAAACATCGCCTATCGCCCGGCCTGCGAAACCTGCCGCGCCTGCGTTTCCGTGCGCATCCTCACCGAACAGTTCCAGCCGACAAAGTCGATGCGGCGCGTTCTGTCCATCAACAGGGATGTCGTCGCCACGGTCCACGCCGCCGAGCCATCCACCGAACAGTTCTCATTGTTTCGCCGATATCTCGATCATCGCCACCAGTCAGGCGGCATGTCCGACATGTCGGCGCTGGACTATGCGATCATGGTCGAGGACACACATGTGAACACCCGCATCATCGAATATCGCGTGCGTGAGCCCGGCTCCGGCATCGATTCCAGCAAGCGCGGCGAGCTTCTGGCGGTGGCGCTCAGCGACGTGATGAGCGACGGGCTGTCGATGGTCTATTCCTTCTTCAATCCCGATCTCGAAAAACGCTCGCTCGGCACCTTCATGATCATGGATCACATCACCCGCACCCGCGCACTCGGCCTGCCGCATGTCTATCTCGGCTACTGGGTCGATGGTTCGGAAAAGATGGGATACAAGACCCGCTACCATCCGCAGGAGCACCTGACCCCGCGCGGCTGGGAGGTTTACCACCCCGAAGAAAAGTAAAAGCGTTCGCCAAGTCATGAGGCAACGCTCGGTTCGACAACCAAACAAAATGTCTAAATGACGTACCAGGCAATCCTCCCGGTACGTCATTTACATGTCACCCGCCAAATTTCCCGCTACGCGGAAACCCCTTCGGCACGGTACGGCCCACTGTCGCCCGTTCGGCCAGCCATTCGCGTAATTCTTCGCCCACCTTGTTGAACAGACGCCCGGCCGTGTCGGACCAGCTTAAGCCCTCAGCGAGCGCGAAGCATTTCACGTCCACCACGCCGCCATCCTTGTAGCGTTGCAGGCGCACGCCCTTGCCGCGAGACATTTCCGGCACCTGCGACAGCGGGAAGGCCAGAAGCTTGCGGTTTTCACCGACGACGGCGACATGGTCGCCCGTCACCGGCACGGCGAGTTTGGCTTCATCAGGCATCGCGACATTCATGATTTGCTTGCCCTTGCGGGTATTGGCGACCATTTCGCTTTCGGCGACGATGAAGCCGTTGCCGCCGGTCGAGACGAGCAGCAGCTTGCGTGACGGATCGTGCACGAAGGCGGTCAGGATATCCTGGTCGTTCTCCATATCGACCATGATGCGGATCGGCTCGCCATGGCCGCGACCGCCCGGCAGCTTGTCGGCGCCGAGCGTATAGGCCTTACCGCCGGTGGTCAGCAGCAACAGCTTGTCGGTCGTCTGCGCCGGGAAGGCGAGCTTGGGGCCATCGCCCTCCTTGAAGGTCAGGGCCGACGTATCGGACATATGCCCCTTCAGCGCCCTGATCCAGCCCTTCTGCGAGATGACGATGGTGACCGGTTCCTTCTCGATCATCGCCTGCTGGATCGCCTCGATATCGGCATCCGGCGCATCCGCGAACTGCGTGCGGCGGCGGCCGATCTCGGTCGCCTTGGCGTATTTCTTTTTGACTTCGCCGATTTCCCAGGCGACGGTCTGCCACTGCTTCTCGTCGGAGGCGAGCAGCCCCTCGATCTCGGCCTTCTCGCTGCTGAGTTCGGCGAACTCCTTGCGGATTTCGAATTCCTCGAGCTTGCGCAGATTGCGCAGCCGCATGTTGAGGATGGCTTCGGCCTGGTTGTCGGTGAGCGACCATTTCGCCATCATCACCTGTTTCGGCTCATCTTCCTCGCGGATGATACGGATCACCTCGTCGAGATTGAGATAGGCGACAAGCAGGCCGCCGAGAATCTCAAGTCTGCGGTCGATGGCGGCGAGACGGTGGCGGGAACGGCGGACCAGCACGTCCTTGCGGTGCGCCAGCCATTCGCTCAGCACCTCGTTCAGCGCCATGACTTTCGGCACCTTGCCGAGAGACAGCACGTTCATGTTGAGCGGCAGACGGCTTTCGAGATCGGACAGGCGGAACAGCGATTCCATCAGGAGCGTCGCATCGACGGTGCGGTTCTTCGGCACCAGCACGATGCGCACGTCTTCGGCGGATTCGTCGCGGACGTCCTCAAGCAGCGGCAGCCTGCGGGAAAGAAGCAGCTCGGCGATCTTCTCGATCAGGCGCGATTTCTGCACCTGGAAGGGGATTTCGGTGATGACGATCTGGTAGCCGCCGCGTCCGAGATCTTCCGTTTCCCACTTTGCGCGCACGCGGAAACCGCCGCGTCCCGTCTTGTAGGCATCGAGAATACTCTCGCGGCTTTCAACTATCACGCCACCGGTCGGCAGGTCGGGGCCGGGAATGAACTCCACCAGCTTTTCCACCGTCGCATCGGGATGCTTGATGAGATGGAGTGCGGCGTCGCAAAGTTCGTGCGCGTTGTGCGGTGGGATCGACGTCGCCATGCCGACGGCGATGCCGGAGGCTCCGTTGGCAAGCAGATTGGGGAACGCGCCCGGCAGGACGACAGGCTCTTCGTCCTCCTCGTTATAGGTAGCGCGGAAATCGACAGCATCCTCGCTGATGCCTTCCAGCAGCAGCGCCGCCACGTCGGTCATGCGCGCTTCGGTGTAACGATAGGCTGCGGCGCCATCGCCGTCGATATTGCCGAAATTACCCTGCCCGTCCACGATCGGATAACGTTGGGAGAAATCCTGCGCGAGACGCACCAGCGCATCGTAGACCGACTGGTCGCCGTGCGGGTGGAACTTACCGATCACGTCGCCGACGATACGGGCGCATTTCTTGAAGGCCGAGTTGGGGCGGATGCCCATCTCGCTCATGGCGTGGATGATGCGGCGGTGAACCGGCTTCAGGCCGTCACGTACATCCGGCAGCGCACGATGCATGATCGTGGACAAGGCGTAAGCAAGGTAGCGCTCTTCAAGCGCCGCCTTCAAATCGACCGGATGAATGTTTTCTTCTCCGCCTGACGGAGGTACAAGATTTTTACCCATGGTGCTTGACTAGCGGAAATGCCGATTCCCGGCAAGAAATTCAGGGGCCTGCCCTGTGGATGAAAGCACCCCTTTCATGAGGTTTTTTATTAACCGCGTTGTAAATGCCGCAATGCCGCCGTCATGCGAATCGATCTAAATCCTGTAGACCTTTGAATAATCGCGAATATAAATGTCACGATTCACATTTAGAACACGGTGCACATCCGCACGTTGAGGGAAGAAACACTATGAGACTGAAATCCACCCGGCAGGTTCTTTTCGCAAGTGCCGCGCTTCTTGTGCTTTCAGCACCGGCTTTCGCGCTTGATGGCGGGGACGTTCTGAAAAAGATCAATGCCGCCTACGCCGTGCAGGGCGGGGAAATCACCGCCGGCTCGGTTGCCGTCAACGGCTCTACCGTGACGCTGAACAGCGTGACCTTCAACGCGGCCGCCGATCCGGCGAAGAAAATTCCGGTCGGCAATGTCACGCTCGAAGGTGTCGAGGAAAACAACGGCGGCTACACGATCAAGAACGCCCGTTTCGACAATATCGATTACGGCCAGGAAAAAGTGGAGATCAAGGCAAGCGACATTTACATGTCCGGCCTCGTCATTCCCGCCGATGCGACCACCGGCACCGTCGATGCGCTAATGTTCTATGACGAAGCGCATAGCGGTCCGGTTTCCGTTTCCATCGACGGCAAGCAGGCTTTCTCGCTCGAGGAAAGCACCGCGACGATGTCCGTCAGCGATGACAAAACTTCCATCGGTTTCGAACTCGACGCTTCCGGCTTCAAGGCCGATCTGAGCGAAGTCACCGATCCCGGCACGAAGGACGCCATCGAAAAGCTCAATCTGCAGGCCCTTTCCGGCGACATGACCATGAGCGGAAGCTGGGAAGTGGCTTCCGGCACCGTCGATGTCGAGGAATACGCCATCGATCTCGAAAATGTCGGCCGCCTCAACATGTCGTTCGGTTTCTCCGGCTACACGCTCGCCTTCATCAAGTCGATGCAGGAAACGGTAAAGGCGCAGGCAGCAAATCCGAACAAGGAACAGGCGGACCAGGCAGCGAGCCTTGCGATGCTCGGCCTTATGCAGCAGCTTTCCTTCATCAATGCGGATATCAGCTTCGAGGACGCCAGCATCACCAAGCGCGCCATCGATTACGCCGCCAGCCAGCAGGGCATGACGGCCGAGCAGCTTTCGCAGACCATCAAGGGCATGGCGCCGCTGATGATGGCGTCGCTCAACGTGCCGGAGTTGCAGAACATGGTTTCGGCGGCGATCAACGCCTATGTCGACAACCCGAAGAACTTCTCCATCTCGGCCGCACCGGAAAAACCGGTTCCCTTCCCGATGATCATGGGGGCCGCCATGGGCGCGCCGAACACCCTGCCGAAAATGCTCGGCGTGACGGTAACGGCAAACGAATAGCATAACAAAAAGCCCCGGTTCCGCCGGGGCTTTTCATTTGTACTCAATGGAGCGGGGCTGCCGCGCCATCCTGCTTGTCGTGCAGGGCGAAACGGTCGATCATATGGGCGCTCGCCTCGTTGATGCCGATCACCTCGACGCTCTTGCCCGTCTTGCGGAATTTCAACACCACCTTGTCCAGCGCGCCGACCGCCGAGATATCCCACAGATGCGCCTGGCTGACGTCGATCGTCACCGCTTCCACCTCCTCGGCAAAATCGAAGGCGGCAATGAAGCTTTCGGTCGAGGCGAAGAATATCTGGCCATCGACGCGGTAGATTCGTTGACGACCATCGGCCGCAAGCTCCGGGCGGACATGAAAGAGCTTGGAGACCTTGCCCGCGAAAAACACGCCGGACAGAAGCACGCCTGCCAGCACGCCTTTCGCAAGATCATGGGTCGCGAGCACCGTGCCGACCGTTACCAGCATGACGATGCTGGAGGACGGCGGATTGCGGCGAAGATCAAGAATCGAGCGCCACGAGAAAGTGCCGATCGAAACCATGATCATCACCGCCACCAGAGCGGCCATCGGGATGATGCGGACAAGGTCATCCAGCACCAGAATGAGGAACAGCAGGAAGGTGCCCGCCACGAAGGTGGAAAGCCGGCCCCTGCCGCCCGATCTGACATTGATGACGGACTGGCCGATCATGGCGCAGCCGCCCATGCCGCCGATCAGCGCGGAAGCGATGTTGCCTGTCCCCTGCCCGATACATTCCCGGCTCTTGTTGCTGCCGGTATCCGTCATGTCGTCGACGATCTGTGCCGTCAGCAGCGATTCCAGCAGGCCGACGGCGGCAAGCGCTATGGAATAGGGAAAGATGATCTGCAACGTTTCGAAAGTCAGCGGCACCTGCGGCAGGGCAAAGATCGGCAGCGTCGAGGGCAACTCACCAAGATCGCCGACCGTGCGGATATCCATGCCGGAAAACACCGCCACGCAGGTCAGGACGACGATGGCGACCAGCGGCGACGGGATGATTTTCGTCACCAGTGGAAACAGATAGATGATCGCAAGACCGGCCGCGATCATGACATAGGTTGCGACCGGCACGCCGATCAGTTCCGGCAATTGCGCCATGAAGATCAGGATCGCCAACGCGTTGACGAAACCGGTCATGACCGAGCGTGAGACGAAGCGCATCACCCTGCCAAGTTTCACCAAACCCGCCAGGATTTGCAGCACGCCCATGAGGATCGTGGCCGCAAAGAGATATTGCAGGCCATGCTCCTTGACGAGCGTGACCATCAGGACGGCGGTGGCGGCGGTTGCCGCGGAAATCATGCCCGGACGACCGCCAGTGAAAGCGGAAACGCAGGCAATCGCGAAGGATGCGAACAAGCCCACCTTCGGATCAACACCGGCAATGACGGAAAAGCCGATTGCTTCGGGAATGAGGGCAAGCGCGACGACAATGCCGGAAAGGACATCGCCGCGAATATTGGAAAACCACTCACGTCTGTAAGTCTGAAATCTGTTCATTTGATTTTTTCGCAAAGTATGACGCACCGGCCGGAGACATGTCCGGTAGATTGAAAAAGAATGTCGGTGCTTTGCGTTGTCTGGCGGATCGGCGGCCAGAAGAGCCACCCGGGATTTCACCGGGTCCGTGGTGAGTAGCCCACCTATAAACAGCAAAAAAGCGGGCGGCAAGTTGCGCGCCCGCTTTTCGATGTCCGGAAATATATCAGGCCGCTTCGCTCAGGCTCCGCCCCTGCATGTCCATCTCGCTCAACTGGAACTGGTGGACCAGTGCCTTGAGACGCGCGGTCTCATCGGCCAGCATGGCGCTGGCGGCATTGTTTTCCTCGACCATGGCTGCATTCTGCTGCGTGCCCTGATCCAGATGATTGACGGTGGTGTTGATCTCGGAAAGTCCGAGTGACTGCTCTCTCGTGGCGGCGGCGATCGCTTCGATATGATCGTTGATCGTCTTTACCGAACCGCCGATGCGCGATAGCGCGGCGCCGGTTTCCCGCACGAAACGCGCGCCTTCCTTCACCTCCACGCTGGAGTTGCGGATGAGCACCTTGATCTCGGCGGCAGCTTTCGCGGAGCGCTGCGCCAGTTCACGCACCTCCTGGGCAACGACGGCGAACCCGCGTCCCGCCTCGCCCGCGCGGGCGGCCTCGACACCGGCATTCAGAGCGAGAAGATTGGTCTGGAAAGCGATCTCGTCGATGACGCTGATGATGCTGCCGATCTTGCCGGACGATTGCTCGATCTTTTCCATGGCCATGATCGTGTCGACGACGAGATCGGCCGTGCGGTTTGCATCCTCGTCGGCCGAGTGGGCGACCGCCCGGGCTTCCACCGCACGATCCGCCGAAATGCGGATATTCGCCGTCAGTTCATCAAGTGCTGCAGCAGTCTCTTCAAGCGAGGCAGCCTGCTGCTCGGTGCGGCGGGCAAGATCGGCAGCACCCTGACTGATTTCCTGACTGCCGCCGTCAATCGCTACGCTCGACTGTACGACGCCGGACATGGCGGCATCCAGCTGGCGGATCGTCTGGTTGAGATCGTGGCGCAGGGCCTCGAAATCCGGCGCGAAAGGCTCGTTCAGCTCGAAGGAAAGATCGCCGGCGGCAAGACGGTGCAGCGCCGCTGCAAGTCCGGTGGTCGCCTGCATCAGCCGCGCTTGCGCTTGCGCTTCCGCCTCGCGCTGGAACCGCGCCTTTTCATCCTCGGCGCGTTGCCGGGCCGCAGCCGCCTGGTGCTCCAGCTCTGTCTTGGCGATGGCAGCCTGCCGGAAAATCTCCAGCGCCTGCGCCATGGCGCCGAACTCGTCGTTGCGACGAAGGCCGGGAACGGCGAATTCGGTTTCACCTTCGGCCAGACGACGCATCGCGCCGGTAATCGAAGTCGCCGGACGGGTTATCGAACGCCCGATGAAATAGACCCCGGCAAAAAGGCTCACGACGGCAAGCGCGATAAGCGCGACGACGATCGAAACCGCCGTTTCCGCCTCGGTCTTGTTCTTCAGCGCGCTGGCATTCCGCTCCTGCCGATAGGCTGCGGAAATATCCGCGACGACGGGCAGCAGCGTATTATAAGCGGAGGCGACCGTTTCCCGCGCCTTCTGCTCCTCCAGCACGGCCTGCGCATAAAAGCGGAAGGAGGCGGTGTAAATCTCCAGGGCATCCATGATGCGCTGGCGCTCGGCGCCCGGCCGGTACTCCAGCTTCACCAGCGCCTTGAAGGTCTCCACCTCGGCGGCATGTTTTGCCACATAGGTTTCGTCGCGCCGCAGGATGAAATCCTTTTCATGCCGGCGCATCATCAGCATGCTGGCGCGGATCTCGGCGTTGGCGACGACATCG
Organism: Rhizobium nepotum 39/7; assembly: GCF_000949865.1. Classification (GTDB taxonomy): domain Bacteria; phylum Pseudomonadota; class Alphaproteobacteria; order Rhizobiales; family Rhizobiaceae; genus Agrobacterium; species Agrobacterium nepotum. The sequence continues at coordinate 58,261 of NZ_JWJH01000002.1, forward strand.
ACAAGTTTTTCGATGGAATGCACGCCGTTTCGCATTGCGCCTTCAAGGCCATCGGCAGGCGTGAGGCCCAGCTCCCTGTTTTTGGCAACGAGCGCCGTCATGCGTTCGGTATAGGTGACAGCGCCCCGCGCCAGCGCATCGAGCCCTGCGCGAGCCTGCGGTGTTGCGCTGCCTTCAAGCGTGCTCAGAGACTGGTGAACCCTCTCCATGGTCTGGTCGAACTGCGCCACGGATTTCATGTCCCTGGAAAGCAGGAAGTCCCTCTGGTACAGGCGGCTTTCATGCAGACCGTCCACCAGCGTCATCAACACGCCGTCCCTCTGGATCAGGGTGTCTTCAGCGACACGATAACGCGCCTCCATTTCCCTCTGCCACAACAGCATGCCCGCGATAACCGCGATGCCGCACAGTGCAGCCAGCGCCAGCATCGATACGCGATGCGCAATTTTGAACGTCGAAACCAGCGAAAACATGCAACCCTCGTTTGCGAAACTGACGGGTGATAAATGAGGGACAAGGCTTAAAAACTCCTCTACCGGATTTGTCAGTTTGATTAAGTTTTTATGACAACCGGGAGGCTTTAGGGGCCACAATGCGCCGCATCCGCAGGCGAATCGGCAGCAACCCACCTTTGTATTCGTTCAGAACCAGATACCAGGAGTCTTAGGTCGGCACCTAACACGGCTACGCCGTTAATACTGTCTATGATTGCAATTATGAACAAAACAATCGGGCATGGTCATGGACCGCGAGCGGCATTGCCACGTTTGTTGCAAAAACACAAAGGGCCGGCGTTACCGCCAGCCCTTTGTTCAAACCCTTATGGGTCGGGATCAATCCTTCTTGGAAGGAATGACGCGGAGCGAGAGTTCGCGAAGCTGCGTCGGCGTTGCCGGCGACGGCGCGTTCATCAGAAGGTCCTGCGCCTGCTGGTTCATCGGGAACAGGGTGATTTCGCGCAGGTTCTTGGCGCCGACCAGAAGCATGACCACACGGTCGATGCCGAAGGCGCAGCCACCGTGCGGAGGCGCGCCGTACTGGAAGGCGCGGTAGAGACCGCCGAAGCGTTCTTCCACGTCGCTCTGCGACAGGCCGACCTTTTCGAAGGCCTTGACCATCAGCTCGGGCGACTGGTTACGGATCGAGCCTGAGGCGATTTCGAAGCCGTTGCAGACCGCGTCATACTGGTATGCCTTGATGGAAAGCGGATCGTCACCCTCCAGCGCTTCCATTCCGCCCTGCGGCATCGAGAAGGGGTTGTGGGCGAAGTCGACCTTCTTTTCTTCATCGTTATATTCGAAGAACGGGAAGTCGACGATCCAGCACATTTCGAAACGGTCGCGATCGATCAGGTTCAGCTCGTCGGCAGCGCGGGTGCGCGCCTCGCCGGCAAACTTGTAGAACTTCGCGGGATCACCGGCGACGAAGAAGCAGGCATCGCCCACTTCCAGGCCAAGCTGCGTGCGCAGCGCCTCGGTGCGTTCCTCGCCAATGTTCTTGGCAAGCGGACCGGAGCCGCCGACCTTGCCGTCTTCTTCCTTCCAGAAGATGTAGCCGAGGCCGGGCTGACCCTGGCTCTGCGCCCAGACGTTCATGCGGTCGCAGAATGCGCGCGAACCGCCTGACTTCGCCGGGATCGCCCAGACCTGAACCTTGGGGTTGGATGCGATCATGCTGGCGAAGACCTTGAAGCCCGAACCATCAAAATGTTCGGTCACGGCTTCCATGACGATCGGGTTGCGCAGGTCCGGCTTGTCGGAACCGTATTTGCGGATAGCCTCGTCATAAGGAATGCGCGGCCACTCTTTCGTCACCGGCTTGCCTTCGGCAAACTGTTCGAACACGGCCGTCATCATCGGCTCCATCGTGGTCCAGACATCTTCCTGGGTCACGAAGCTCATTTCGACGTCGAGCTGGTAAAATTCGCCCGGCAGACGGTCTGCACGCGGGTCTTCATCACGGAAGCAGGGAGCGATCTGGAAGTAGCGGTCGAAACCGGCCACCATCAGAAGCTGCTTGTACTGCTGCGGAGCCTGCGGCAGCGCAAAGAACTGGCCTTCGTGAATGCGCGAGGGCACGAGGAAGTCGCGCGCACCTTCCGGCGAGGATGCGGTGAGGATCGGCGTCGTGTATTCGGCAAAGCCCAGATCGCCCATGCCCTTGCGCATGGAAGAGATGATCTGCGTGCGCCGGACGATGTTCTTGTGCAGGGTTTCGCGACGCAGGTCGAGGAAGCGATACTTCAGGCGAACGTCTTCAGGATATTCAGGCTCGCCGAACACCGGCAGCGGTAGTTCCCTGGCAACGCCCAGAACCTCGATTTCCTGAGCGTATAGCTCGATCTCGCCGGTCGCCATGCCCTTGTTGACGGTGTCTTCCGAGCGCGCCTTGACGAGACCGTCGATGCGGATCACCCATTCGCCGCGTACCGTTTCGGCAATCTTGAAGGCCGGGCTGTCCGGATCTGCCACAACCTGGGTGATTCCGTAGTGGTCGCGAAGGTCGATGAAGAGAACGCCGCCATGATCTCGCACGCGATGAACCCAACCGGAAAGGCGAACGGTTTCGCCGACGTCGGACTTGCGGAGAGCGGCACAGGTGTGGCTGCGGTAACGATGCATTTTTTTATCCTGGAACGTGTCGTGGCCCGATGGGCGGCACTGTCGAAATTTGCCGGAAAAGCGCATGGCCAGCCTGATTTGTCAAGGCAAAGCGCAAGATTGTCGCCTTCCGCCTGTCCTTTCCCCCGCCTTCGCTTTAGATAGGGTTCACCCAGCCCGCCAAACCGAGTCGGCCCGCAATGAGCCAGATCAAACCTCTTATCCCGCTTCTCGTCACCGCCGGCATTCTGATCGGTGGCAACGGCCTGCAGGGAACCTATATTGCGCTGCGCGGCCTGTCGGAAGGATTTTCGGCCAGCACCATCGGCCTCATCAGCGCCGCCTACAGCATCGGTTTCGCGCTGGGCTGCATTTCGGTGACGCGCCTTCTGCGCCGGATCGGCCATATCCGCACCTTCGCCACCATGGCAGCGGTCGCCTCCGCCGCGTCGATCGCCATGCCGCTCATCCTGCATCCGCTGTTCTGGATGCTGATGCGTTTCGTCATCGGCATTGCGGTCGCTTGTCTTTTCGCCGCAATCGAAAGCTGGATCAATGCGCAGGTGACGAATTCCAACCGGGCGCGCACGCTGTCCATCTATCGCTTCGTCGATCTCGGCTCCGTCACGCTTGCCCAATATATGATACCCATCGCCGGCATCGACGGACCGGTGGTGTTTTCGCTAATCGCCATGGCGCTCACACTTTCACTGGTGCCGATCTCGCTTGCCGACAAATCCAACCCTGCCCCGCCGAAACAGATCCCCTTCAATCTTTTTGCCGTCTGGCGCATCTCGCCGCTTGCCGTCGTCGGCTGCGTGGCCGTCGGCCTCAGCATGGCGGCCTTCCGCAATATCGGCCCGATCTATGCCGAACAGATCGGCCTTTCCGTCACCGCCATCGCCACCTTCATGAGCGCCGGCATCATCGGCGGCGTGGTGCTGCAATATCCGCTCGGCGTTTATTCCGATCGCTACGACCGCCGCATCATCATTCTTGCCACGACAGCCGGTTCAGTGATTGTCGGCCTGTTCCTCGCCTTCTTCGCCGGCACGGATGAATGGAGCAACATCATCGGCGTCTTCGTCTTCGGCGCCTTTGCCCTGCCGCTCTATTCGTTGAGCTCCGCCCATGGCAACGACCATGCGAAGGAGGGCGAACATGCGATGGTTTCCGCCGGACTATTGTTCTTCTGGTCGGTGGGCGCAACCGTCGGGCCGCTTCTCGCCTCCGTCCTGATCGACCAGTTCGGCCCGAAAGCGCTGTTCAGCTATACGGCCGCGATCCAGATCGTCTTCATCGCCTACACCATCTACCGGCTGCAGGTGCGCGAGGGCGTTCCGGTGGAGGAGAGGAACTGGCGGTTCCGCTCGCTTTTGCGCACATCCGCCTATTTTCAGAAGCTGGCCGCACCGCCACCGCCCAAAAATGACGGGCCGGAGCCAAAACTCCCTGAGAAAAACGATCCCTGAGCCCGGAAAAGCGGGCTTTGTATTGACATGAGGGCGGCAAAGGGAAAGTAAGACGGATAATTTTCACGAGTGGCCATTTGCAATGATTGAAACGACTGCCGCCCTCGCCGAAGCCTGCACGGAACTGGCGAAATCGGAATTCATCACCATCGACACCGAGTTTCTGCGCGAAACGACCTTCTGGCCCGAACTCTGCCTCGTGCAGATGGCAAGCCCGACGCTCGAAGTGCTGGTCGATCCGCTCGCCAAGGGTCTCGACCTTACGCCGCTTTTCGAGCTGATGGCCAACCCTGATGTCGTCAAGGTTTTCCATGCCGCGCGGCAGGATATCGAGATCATCTATCATCTCGGCGGGCTTATCCCCCATCCGATCTTCGATACGCAGGTTGCCGCCATGGTGTGCGGTTTCGGCGATTCGATCTCCTACGATCAGCTGGTCCAGAAGATCAAGAACGTACAGATCGACAAATCCTCGCGTTTCACCGACTGGAGCCGCCGTCCGCTGACCGAAAAGCAGCTGGACTACGCGCTGGCCGACGTGACCCATCTGCGTGACATCTATCTGGCGCTGAAGGCGCAGCTGGAGCGTGAAGGCCGCTCGCTGTGGCTGACCGAAGAGATGGACATTCTGGAATCGCGCGACACCTATGACATGCATCCCGACGATGCGTGGCTGAGGCTGAAATCGCGCCTGCGCAAGCCCACGGAACTCGCCATCCTCAAATTCATGGCCGCCTGGCGTGAGCGTGAGGCGCGTTCGCGCAACGTGCCGCGTTCACGCGTCCTGAAGGACGATGCGATCTTCGAGATCGCCCAGCAGCAGCCGAAGGACACCGAGGCGCTGTCGCGGCTTCGCACCATTCCGAAGGGCTGGGAACGCTCCTCGTCCGGCGCCGCCATCATCGAAACCGTGAATGCGGCGCTGGCTCTTCCGAAAGAGGAAATGCCGAAGGCGCCGCGTCACAGCCACGCACCGGAAGGTTCGGGCGCTGCCGTGGAACTTCTGAAAGTTCTCCTGAAGCTGACGGCGGACAAGCACGGCGTTGCCGCCAAGGTCATCGCCAACAGCGAGGATCTGGACAAGATCGCCTCCGAGGGCGAGGAAGCTACCGTGGCGGCCCTGACCGGCTGGCGGCGCGAACTCTTCGGCGATGTGGCCCTGAAACTCATCAATGGCGAAGTGGCACTGCGTTTTGCCGGCAAGAAGGTCGAGGCCGTGGAGGTTGAGGCGAGCGGGCCGTAACCGCCCGCCCCTTCACCCATCGCTTTGCAGACCGTCTCGCTTCGAGACCTTTCCACGAGACGCTTCCGCGTTTTGTTATTCGCTATCCTGCTGGCGGCCGCACGCATTCCACTCCCTGCGCTTGAAACGGTGCATCCCCGGACCATCGGCAAGAGCGTTTCACGCCAAAACGCGCAAAGCGCCATCGACGATTCGGTTTAAACCGGACAAGTTCCGGCGTGACACGGCGTCGACACCCCTTTTGCGGCAACGGCGCAACAGCCTTTCCAATCCTTCATGTGACCTTACTGAATGGTCACTTTTTGCAGCGCATTTTCCACACTAATGTCGCATATGACAACGACAGAAGCTTCGCCCAACGGGCGGAACTTCCTTTCCGAGATCAAGAACCGATATGAGAAAATTGCTGCCCATTCTGGACTACGTGGTGCTCTTCGTTGCCGTGGCCGGCAGCGGCGTGGCCTACGCGTTTCTGGAATATGGCGGCGGCGCACTCATCGGCGCTACCTATGCGTTGTTCGCCTGCGCGCCTATTCTCGCCTTTGAGCGCGGTTACGTGCTGCCCGGCCTGTCGCGGCAGGTCAGCGCATTGCCGACCCCGGTCTATATTGCGGTCGGCCTCATCATCTACGCCATCCTCGTCTTTTGCGGCTTCGGGCTCGGCGGCACGATCCTCTGGGCGAGCGGGATATTTCCCGGCACATGGAAGCGGGCAGTGCATGCCGAGGTGCAGACGCTGATCTTCACCCTCATCGTCTGCGGCATCATCGTTTTCATCATGCGCGTGCGCGAGCTTCTCGGCCGCGACATCTTCATCGACCTCATTTTGGGTCGCTACCGCCGCCCCGTCAGCGAAGACCGCGTCTTCATCTTCATCGACCTCGTCGGCTCCACCTCCTTTGCCGAAACCCACGGCGACCTGAAGGCCCAGGAATATCTGGGCGAGATCTTCGCAAGCTATGCCGCGCCGGTCAGAAAACACGGCGGCGTTATCGACGACTATATCGGCGATGCCGCCATCATCACCTGGCCCTATCACATGGCGATCAGGCGGGCGGCCTGCGTGCGCTGCGTTTTCGATATTCAGGCGACCATCGAGGATAAGCGCGACATGTGGCTTGCCCGCTTCGGCGAAGTCCCGCGTCTGCGCTTCGCCATTCATGGCGGACCGGTCATCACCGCCGAAATCGGCGTCGATCACCACAAGATCACCTATTTCGGCGATACCGTGAACACGACCTCACGGCTCGAATCACTGAGCAAGATGCTCGGCCATCCCGTGCTGATTTCCGCCGACCTTGCCCATCAGCTGGTGCTTCCCAAGGGCGTGCGCAGCGAATATCTCGGCGAACACGCGGTCAAGGGTCGTGGCCAGACGCTGGGCGTTTGTACCCTCAGCCAATATCAGGCCCCTGCCGCCTAAGGGCGATTTGCTCCCACCCGTCCGCAAAATTCATCAAAGCTTCAAACGGCGATCACCTGCCTGTCATACGGCACCCCTATCGCCTCAATCCTGTCTTCAACAGGTATTGAGGGGTCTCCACCATGAAGCACGCTCTTTTCGCACCTTTAGCCATTCTCGCGCTGGCCACCGCATCCTATGCGGCGGAACAGGAGTTTCCGGCAAAGCTGGTCTCCCACGCCATTCTGCCCGCCAACACCATCATCGCGGCACCTGCGGACGCGCCGGAACACCTCAAGACCTCCGCCAAGTTCACCACGGCCGACCGCAAGCGCGCAGAAGGTCTAGGCACCGTGCCCGGCAAGGACGGCGTGCGCCTAACCGGCCTTTCCATGCCGTTCAACGGCCAGGCGATGCAGGGCTTCTCCGGCATCAAGACGATGACGGACGGTACCTTCTGGAGCCTTTCCGACAATGGTTTCGGCTCGAAGCTCAACTCCAGCGACGCCATGCTGATGCTTCACCACCTCAAATTCGACTGGGATGCCGGCAAGGTCAACGCGCTGGAAACCGTGTTCCTTTCCGATCCTGACAAAAAAGCACCCTTCCCGATCGTCATGGAAGGTTCCGACAAACGTTACCTGACGGGCGCCGATTTCGACGTCGAATCCATTCAGCCCGTTGCCGACGGTTTCTGGGTGGGCGAGGAATTCGGACCTTACATCCTGAAATTCACCCGTGACGGCAAACTGACCGACGTCATCGCCACCAAGGCCGGCGATATCGAGGTGAAGTCTCCGGATCATCCGACCCTAGCGCTGCCCGGCAACCCGACGCAGAAGATGCCCGCTTTCAACCTGAAACGATCAGGCGGTTATGAGGGCATGGCGCTCTCCAAGGACGGCTCGAAGCTCTATGGCCTTCTGGAAGGCCCGCTTTACACGGCCGAAGGTCAGGTCGAAAAGACCGAAGACGGCTCGACCGCACTCCGGATCATCGAACTCGACACCGCCAAGAAGGCGTGGACCGGCCGCACCTGGCTCTACCCGCTGGCGCAGGGTGGCGAAGCCATCGGCGACTTCAACATGCTGGATGAGAGTACGGCGCTGGTCATCGAGCGTGACAATGGCGCCGGTACCGCTGACAAGGCCTGCGCCGACCCGAAGAAGCCTGAAGCAAATTGCTTTGCCGTGCCTTCCAAGGTCAAGCGCATCTACAAGATCGAATTCAACGACGCCAATGCCGGCAAGGCGGCGCGCAAGATCGGCTATATCGATCTGCTGAAGATCTCCGATCCTGATAACAAGAAGCGTCAGGGCGGCGGCAACGGTTACTACGACATGCCCTTCGTCACCATCGAGAATGTCGACCGCGTCGACGCCACACATATCATCGTCGGCAACGACAACAACCTGCCCTTCTCCGCCGGCCGTGCGCTGGACAAGGCTGACGACAACGAGTTCGTCGTGCTGGAAGTCAAGGAACTGCTCGACGCGAAGTAAGAAAAACGGGGCCGGAATTCGTTCCGGCACCATCAGCGCATCGGCGCGAACTCAACAGGCGGAGCGTCCATGCAGCCTTCAAAAGGATGCGCGGCGCTCCGTTCCGTTCCTCAGCCGACCATGCCTGACCCGGAACCCGGTTCCGACACAGGGAAGACCCTCATGCAGGACCATGCCGAACGACTTTATTACGCCCTGAGGAAAAGCTGGTCGATCGAGACCAGCAGCCTGTGGTCGAGAGAAAACCCCGCAAGGGGGCAAGGCGGTGTCACAGCACTTGTGGTGCAGGACATTCTCGGTGGCGACCTCGCCAAAACCGCCGTCAGCGGCGGCGATCATTTCTACAATATCGTCGACGGCACGCGTTGGGACTTCACCTTCGCCCAGTTCGATATTCCAGTCGGTTACCAGGACAAGCCCGCTACCCGTACGGAAGCGATGGCAAGGGCGACGCCGTTGCAATATGCCTATCTTAGCGCGTGTATAAGGAAGGCGCTGGGGCATGGTTGAATAATAGCGGCCCATAGCGTGACGACTGGCTTGTTCCGGCGGCGAACCGATTTCGGTCTGCCGGCTTTTTCGCTTGTGGTTCCAATGCCGCAATTTCGGCTTCGCCTCCCAACACAGACACAATCCATGACATAGTATCGGCCATGGCATAATACCGGCAGGCAAAACGAGGTGCACCCCAAGGAGAGATGTCCGATGAATGAGAGCTGCCCGGTCCTGACGCCCGCCGAACGGCAAGTTCAGGATATATTGGAACGGACAGAAACGTCGATGATGGCCACCATTCATGCAGCGCTGGAGCGCGCCAGCAAACAGGCCGTCGAGGAACTCCAGGCAATCGGCTCTGAAATACCGCCACCGCCTCATGACTATTTTGCCGCTGTCGCGCATCAACAGCTTTTCCTGCTGTTATGCGGAGCCGATCGGGAAACATTCGAGGATGGAGATCCTGAAGTCGCAGCCCACATCATCCGGAATGCCCAAAGCATATCCGACCACTACTGGAAGAAAAAAGATACGGCTGCGGATGTTTCGGGCGACTGATCTGCAAGCTCAGCAGGAAATTCAAGGATCACAACAGCGCAGAGGTCGTTACCTTCGGCCACACGTCCCATGAATATCCCGAAGCGCCAGAACCGCAATTGAGACCCAATCGCGGCAGTCTCTTTCCACTACTCGAACACAAACGCCAGCCGCTTGCCCGTCAGCTTCGCCAGCTGCTGCAGGCGTCCGTCCAGACGCTCGCCGGCGAAATCGCAATAGGCGTGGGGCACCACGAACTCCAGATCCACATCCGGATTGGTGGATTTGCGGAATTTCAGGTGATCGACGACGCCCGGCATCGAGGCCGAGAAGAGGTAAACCACGCGCAGCAGGCCACCGAGCAACTTTCCGAGCTCAAGCAGGCGGTTTCCCGCCATGACGGCAAGCGGCTCAGTGGTGCCGTTGTCGTTCAGCCCTTCGAAGCGGTAATAATTGGCGAGCGCGATATAGGCGCGGCCGGGATGGGTGATCGCCACGAAGGAGGAGTGGGCGATGATGTTGAGCGCCTGCAAGCCGCGATAATCCGGATGCGCGCGCCAGCTGATATCGGCCAGAAGACAGGCGGCCTGCCGGTAACGGCTTTCCTCTTCCGTCTCTTCGATGCCGAAGACCGGAAAGGTGCGGCCGCTCCAGTCCGCGAGTTCGCGCGCATGCTCGGGCGAGCGGGCGCGCAGAATGGCAAGCTCGTCGGCCGTGACCAGCAGCGGATCCAGATCCCGCTCGGCTTCCGTCAGCAGCGAATAAAGATATCCTTCACGCACGCCCTGCGCCGAAAAGGCGATCTTCGATGGCTTCATCGCCTTCAGAACTTCGCGCATGGCGATGGCGCCAAAGGGCAGAAGCGCACGGCGGTTTTTGGAGACCGCCTGCCAGGCTGGATCTTTGCTATCCCGGGAGACGACGACCTCCTCCAGAAAATTCAGCATTTCCGCCAGCGGCAATTCATATCCCTGCATCATGTGCAGCGGATAACCGGTAATCTCCATATGCAGCTTGGCGATGTTTCGCCATGTGCCGCCCACGGCATAAAAGGTGCGCCCCTCGCCCGCCGCCAGGAGTTTTGCGAAAGATTTGACGTGCTTGCGGGCAATGGTCGCCGCCTTCTCGAGCGAGCCGTCCGATTGCTCCGACAGGCGAAGGCCGCCAAGCGGCAAGGTAATGCCCTCGCCGCAGCTCTTGCCATTGATGTCGATGAGTTCGAGCGAACCGCCGCCCAGGTCGCCGGCGATGCCATCAGGATCGTGGAAACCGCTGATCACGCCGTAGGCGGAATAAAGCGCTTCCTTTTCTCCGGAAAGCACCTCGACCTCGCAACCGAGAATGGCTTCGGCTTCACGGATGAAATCCGGGCCGTTTTCCGCTTCACGTGCCGCCGCTGTCGCCAGCACGTAGAGTTTTTGCGCCTGCGCCTGCTCGGAAAGCGCATGGAAGCGCCGCAGCGCCATCAGCGCCCGGTTCACGCCTTCCTCATGCATCCGGCCCGTGAGGGCCAGCCCCTTGCCGAGACCGCAGAGGACCTTCTCGTTGAACAGCACGGCGGGCGCGCGGGAAAGACCTTCATATACGACGAGACGAACGGAGTTCGAACCAATATCTATGACGGAAACGGGGGCAAGGCCGGTCAGCCGCCCCTGTGCTTCTGATCGAGTCATTCAGCCTGTTTCTTGCGGGACGAAATCAACCCGGCAATCAATTTGGGCGCACTGGATTTCAGGGCTTCACCACGTCCGGAAAGGCTGGGGTTGGTCATGAAATAGTGCTGCGCGTTGAACGGTTCTTCGCCTTTACGCACCTCAATGCGCCTCGACGTTCCGTCCGCAAGTATCTCGTAGCTCTGCTGGTTGTCAATGAGATTGCCCAGCATAATCTGTGAAAGAACCTGCTCGTGCACGGTGGGGTTGGTGAGCGGCACCAGCGTTTCCACACGGCGATCAAGGTTGCGCGGCATCATGTCGGCCGAGCCGATATAGACCAGCGCCTTGTCGGATGGCAGGCCGAAACCGTTGCCGAAGCAGAAGATCCGGCTGTGTTCGAGGAAGCGGCCGACGATCGACTTGACGCGGATATTGTCCGACAGTCCCGCCACCTGCGGGCGCAGGCAGCAAATGCCGCGCACGACGAGATCGATTTCCACGCCCGCCGCACTGGCGCGGTAAAGCGTATCGATGATCTCGGGATCGACCAGCGAGTTCATCTTCATCCAGATCGCCGCCGGCGCACCGCGCTTGGCATGTTCGATCTCTTCATTGATGTGCTTCACGATGCGCGCGCGCAGCGTATAGGGCGAAATGGCGAGCTTCATACCCTCTTCCGGTTCGCCGTAACCCGTGATGAAGTTGAAGATATTCGCCATGTCATGGGCGATCTTCGGGTTGCAGGTGAAGAAGGAAAGGTCAGTGTAAATCTTAGCCGTGATCGGGTGATAGTTGCCCGTGCCGAGGTGGCAATAGGTTCTGAGCTTGCCGTCTTCGCGGCGCACCACCATCGACATCTTGGCATGGGTCTTGAGTTCGATGAAGCCGAACACCACCTGCACGCCGGCCCGCTCCAGGTCGCGCGCCCAGCGGATATTGGCTTCCTCGTCGAAGCGCGCCTTCAGTTCCACCAGCGCGGTGACGGATTTGCCGGCTTCGGCCGCGTCGATCAGCGCGCGAACGATCGGGCTGTCGTTGGAGGTGCGGTAGAGCGTCTGCTTGATGGCGAGCACTTCGGGGTCGCGCGCAGCCTGCAGCAGGAACTGCACAACCACGTCGAAGCTTTCATAGGGATGGTGAACCACCATGTCCTTTTCGCGGATGGCGGCGAGGCAATCGCCGGCATGTTCGCGCACGCGCTCGGGGAAACGGGCGTTGTAAGGCTCGAATTTCAGGTCGTCGCGCGGCGCCCGCACGATTTCCGAAATGGTGTTGAGCGCGAGAAGGCCGGGCAGAACGGCGACGCGATTATCCGGCACGCCAAGCTCGTGCACCACGAACTGGCGCAGCGACTGCGGCATTTCGCTGTCGGTCTCGATGCGGATGACGGAACCTCGGCGGCGGCGCTTCAGCGCGCTTTCGAAGAAACGGACCAGATCTTCCGCTTCTTCCTCCACCTCGATATCGCTGTCGCGGATGATGCGGAACGTGCCGAAGCCCCGGACCGTATAGCCCGGATAAAGCCGGTGAATGAACAGGCCGACCACATCTTCGAGCGTGATGTAGCGGATGGCGTTCTTGTCGTCAGGCAAACGAACGAAGCGGTCGAGCGCAGTTGGAAGACGCAACAGCGCCGTCATCGGCTCGCGGCCGTTGACGCTGTCGAGTTGCAGGCCCATCGAGAAACCGAGGTTCGGAATGAAGGGGAACGGGTGCGCCGGGTCGATGGATAGCGGCGTCAGCACCGGGAAAATCCGCTCTTCGAATTCGGTGCCCAGCCATGTCCGGTCCGCATCGGAAAGTGCTGCGGGCCGCACGACGAAGATTTCTTCCTTGGCGAGATATTGCTGCAGAACGGCAAGCGAGGCCTGCTGCTCCATCTGCAGATTGTCGATTTCCTTCAGAATGTCTTCCAGCTGCTCGGCCGGTGTCTTGCCGTCAGGCGTCCGGACCGTGATCTTCTGGCGCACCTGGCCTTCGAGGCCGGCGACGCGGACCATGAAGAATTCATCGAGGTTGGCGGCGGAGATGGACAGAAAACGCAGCCGCTCCAGCAGCGGATGATCCGTATTCAGCGTTTCTTCGAGAACACGGCGATTGAACTGAAGCCAGGAGAATTCGCGGTTGATAAAGCGCGCGGGGCTGTCCCAGAGGCTCTCGCCCTCGGTCACCGGCTGAACCTTGTTGAAGTCGTCCTGCACAATAGCGTCCATGTCCTGTACCATCCCCTGACCTTCCGTCCCGTGATCCTGCTGCATCCCGCGATCGTCCCTCTTGCCCGTATAACAGTTTGACGACGGAACTGTGACAGTCAATCGACCTCCAGCCCGCTATCCGTTGCTCCATCGGCCGCCGTATCGCCCATCGTGTTGAGGACTTCCGCCGCCAGCGGACGGGTTATCCTTGTTCCACGCGCCAGTGCCAGCCTGTCGATCCGGTCCACGATCGTCTGTGCCGTATCGAGCGAACGCTCCATTCTGTTGACGATATAGCCTATGAGTTTGTCATCCATATAAAGCTGCCGGTCGGCGAAGAGTTTCACCAGCACCTGCGCCAGAAGCCCCTCGTCGGGTTCGCCCGTCTCCACCACCGTCACGGCTTTCAGGCGCGAGCGCAGATCCGGCAGCGTCACCGGCCATGCGGCCGGCGATTGCCGGCTGGTCATCAAAAGCGTGGTGCCATGCTGGCGCACGCTGTTGATGACATGGAAGAGTTCGGTGTCGTCAAACCCGCGGCGGTCGGCATCCTCGAAAAGCACCGGTCCGGTTTCGGCCGCGCGCGCGGCATCCGCGCCGGTTTGCGGATGGATATCCCTGGCACCGCTGATATTCTTCCAGATATTGGCGAGGTGCGATTTTCCCGAACCCGGCGGCCCGGCCAGCACCACCACTGGTGATGGCCAGTTCGGCCATTCATCCACGAGGCTGACGGCGGCCTTGAGCGAGGCGGACACGAGAAGGTCGTCCCTTCCGGAAGCGGACTGGTGCGAGAATACGAGCGTCAGCTGCTCGGCCTTCGACCGGGCATTGTCGTTTTTGATTTGGTCAGTCATTGTCAGCCCTGACCATCCGCCTTGTCGGAGGAGGTTTCCCTTTCTTCCAAGGCAAGGTTGGCTTCCCAGGGAAGGTTGGCGGCGTGCCCATGGTAAAGATCGCTTTCAAGATACCGCGACAATGCGAAGCGGACAAGCACGCCAACGGCCGCCGCCGCCGGCACGGCGACCAGAAGGCCGACGAAACCGAAAAGAGCGCCGAAAGCGAACAATGCGAACATCAGCCACACCGGATGCAGGCCGACGCTTTTGCCGACGAGCTTCGGTTGCAGGATGTTGCCTTCGATGAACTGGCCGGAAAAGAACACGGCCAGCGTCAGAAACACATAGATATAATCCGGCCAGAACTGCACGATGGCGACGCCGACGGCAAGGATGAGGCCGACCATCGAACCAATATAGGGAATGAAGCTGATGAGGCCGGAGAAAAGGCCGATCAGCAGGCCGAAATTAAGGCCGACCAGCGACAGGCCAACGGCGTAATAGACGCCCAGAATAAGGCAGAGCGACCCCTGCCCGCGCACGAAACCGGCAATCGTCCTGTCCATATCACGGGCGATCTGGCGGACGGTATGCACGTAGTCGCGCGGTATCCAGCTATCGACCTTGTCGATCATGCGGTCCCAGTCGAGCAGCAGGTAGAAGGCGACGACGGGCGTGACGACCAAAAGCGACATGACATCGATCAGCGATTTGCCGGAATTCCATATCTGCGCCAGCAATGTGCCGATGAAACCGGCGCCTTCGGTCAAGAGCTTGGAAAAATTCTCCTTCACGGCATCGATCTGGTTGCTCACCCAGTCCGGCAGAAGATTGGTATCCGCGCCGGCGATCAGCTGCTGCAACGACGAGATATATTGCGGGACGCGCGTGATGAATTCCGAGGCCTGGGCGGCGATCAGCGGAATGATGATGATGAGCGACAACGCGAAGATCAACACGAAGGAGACGAGGATGACGACGGTCGCCATCAACCGGTTAAGGCCGCGCCGCTCCAGCCAGTCGGCCACCGGATCCAGAAAATAGGCAACCGCCATGCCCGCCACAAAAGGCAGGAGAATGGAGCTGAAGACCATCAGGAAAAGGACAAAGACGACAAGCACGCCGATCCAGAAAAACACCTGCCGGCGCAGGTTCATACCGCTTACATGGGGTTGCATCCGTTTATCCTTTTATCGCCGTGCCGTCTTCGCCCATCATGGAAATAGGATGCGCGTATGCACATGGTCAAGACCGCCGGCCGGCAGTGATCGACAGCACAGGTGTCAGGTCGGCGCAACGACGACGGGTTTTCAAGTCTACGCTGCGCATATCGCCGTCGAGAGGCCCAAGGCACACAAAACGTCAAACCGTCGCAAAGCCGTTAAAAACCGGAGCTTTTGCCACTCAAACCCTTGCATAAGGCCCCGTCCCGTGCGAATGGCGACGCCAAAGGAACCAGCGGAGACGAGAGCCATGAGCCAGTCGGGCAAGAACGGTCTTACCTATAGTGATGCGGGTGTGGATATCGACGCCGGCAACCTGATGGTCGAAAAGATCAAACCGGCGGTGCGCTCGACGCGGCGTCCCGGCGCGGACGGTGAAATCGGCGGCTTCGGCGGCCTGTTCGATCTGAAAGCGGCCGGCTTCACCGATCCGGTTCTGGTGGCCGCCAATGACGGCGTCGGCACCAAGCTGAAGATCGCCATCGACGCGAATTTTCATGACACCGTCGGCATCGATCTCGTCGCCATGTGCGTCAACGATCTCGTCGTGCAGGGTGCCGAACCGCTGTTCTTCCTCGATTATTTCGCGACCGGCAAGCTGGACCCCGACCAGGGTGCGGCCATCGTTTCCGGCATTGCCGCCGGTTGCCGCGAATCCGGCTGTGCACTGATCGGCGGCGAGACCGCCGAAATGCCCGGCATGTATTCCGATGGCGACTATGATCTTGCAGGCTTTGCCGTCGGTGCTGCCGAGCGTGGCCAGCTTCTGCCGGCCGGCGACATTTCCGAAGGCGACGTCATTCTCGGGCTTTCTTCCTCCGGCGTTCATTCCAACGGCTTCTCGCTGGTGCGCAAGATCGTGTCGGTCTCCGGTCTTGACTGGGACGCCCCTGCCCCCTTCGCCGACGGCAAGAAGCTCGGCGAAGCGCTGCTGACGCCGACCCGCATCTATGTGAAGCCGCTTTTGAAGGCGATCCGCGAGACCGGTGCGCTGAAGGCGCTGGCGCATATCACCGGCGGTGGTTTTCCCGAAAATATTCCGCGCGTTCTGCCCAAGCATCTCGCCGCCGAGATCGATCTCGACGCGATCAAGGTTCCGGCCGTCTTCTCGTGGCTTGCAAAAACGGGCGGCGTCGAAGCCAAGGAAATGCTGCGCACCTTCAATTGCGGCGTCGGCATGATCGTGGTCGTTTCGGCTGAAAATGCCACCAAGGTCACCGACGCCCTGACGGCGGAAGGCGAGACCGTTTTCCCGCTCGGCCGCATGGTTGCCCGCGAAGAGGGCGCGCACGGCACGATCTACAAGGGCGCTCTCGGCCTATGATGAGCGCTGCCTTCCCGTCTGGCCGCAAACGCGTCGTCGTTTTCATTTCCGGCGGCGGCTCCAACATGGTGTCGCTGGCCAAGGCCTGTCAGGCGGCGGATTTTCCCGCTGAAATCGCCTGCGTGATCTCGGACAAGGCGTCAGCGGGCGGACTGGAAAAGGCGCGGGACTTCGGTATTCCCACACTGGTCTTCGAGCGCAAGACCTATGCCAGCAAGGCCGAGCATGAGGGCGCGATACTCGCGGCACTTGGCGAGATTGCGCCTGATATCATCTGCCTTGCCGGTTACATGCGGTTGATCTCGGGGGATTTCATCGCCCCCTATGAAGGCCGCATCATCAATATCCACCCTTCCCTGCTGCCGCTTTTCCCCGGCTTGCACACCCACCAGCGCGCCATCGACAGCGGCATGAAGATTTCCGGCTGCACCGTGCATTTCGTCACCGAAGGCATGGACGAAGGCCCGACGATCGCTCAAGGCGCGGTGCCGGTTCTTTCCGACGACACGGCCGAGACGCTGGCGGCACGGATACTCACCGTCGAGCACCAGCTCTATCCGCTGGCCCTCAAGCAGCTTGCGGAAGGCAAGGTGCGGATGGAAGGCGGCAAAACCGTCTCCAGCAGCGACACAAGTAAATCTGAGTATTCCAGCCTGATTTCCGCTTTCTGATAAAGAATACACTAAAGTACAAAAATGCCTAAAGTGGTACTTCTCACAAAATAAACCGATCATTTACCATAATCGTCTCTAATGCCCACAACGGCCCAGCGTTTCAGGCCCTCCGGTCATTCAGGAGCGATTATGCTATTTTCGAGATTTTCCCTGCCGCTTTCGGCCCTCCTGCTGATGAGCGGCAGCCTGCCGCTCGCCGCCGAACAAGGTGGCATCACCGCGTCGCTGGATGCTGGTGTTCTCAATCTCAGAGCGACCGAAACCGTCCATATCGGCAATCGCAAAATAAGCGAACTCGAATGGGAAACGAAGAACGCCATGGCGCTACGCGGTTCGCTCGGGCTTGAGCTTGCGCCCGGCTGGCGGGTGAAGGCAGAAGGCCGTGTCGGCTTCGAAGGCGATGGCTACATGACAGATTACGACTGGCAGTGGCCGTTCTATCAAGACGGCTCCAAGAACGGCTGGAGCGATCGCTCCCAGCATGACGATACCAGGCTCGACCATTATTTTTCGGGAAGTCTCGAACTCAATCGCATGCTGCTGGACGACCCGCAGCAATATCTCAGCGCCGGCGTCGGCTTCCGCTACACGGATGTGCAATGGTCCGCCTATGGCGGCAATGCCGTCTACAGCATTTTCTCCCCCCGTGATTTCGCAGGCAAATACAAGGATGGCCTCAAGGGGATCACCTACCGCCAGCAAATCCCGGTTTTCTACGGCAATCTGACCGGCGGCCAGAAGTTCGGCAACTGGTCGCTCAATGCCGGCCTCGAAGGCGGCGCGATGGTTTATGGCAAGGCGACGGACGATCATTGGCTGCGCGAAATGCGCTTCACCGACAAGTTCGACGTTGCCGGCATGTTCGGGGTTAAGGCGGGCGTTGCCTATGACCTGACAGAGAACGCCTCGATCTATCTCGACGGCTCCTACGAATATACCGGTCTCGGGCGTGGAGACACCCACTATAGCGGCGCAGGCGCCGGGAACCTTTCGTCGGAAAAAAATGCTGGTGGTGGCGACTTGCAGGCGATTTTCATCGGGGCTGGTGTCAAAGGCCGGTTCTGAACCAACCGCCAGCCGAAAGATGCATCGACGTGGCGCACTTGGCCAAGTCATTGACCAACCCTCACAGCACGCCTATTATCGCTATGATATGTGGATGAGGTTATCGCTCCATGACAATAACAATCAAAGTCGGAGAAGCCAAAACGCACCTCTCGGAGCTTCTTGTCAGAGTGGAGGCGGGTGAAGAGGTCGTTATTGCGCGTGGAAACGAAGCTGTGGCGCGTCTCGTCAGGGCGAGCGATCCTCAATCGCGTCGGCATCTCATCTCCGCAATGCGGACAGAACGGTCTCAGCGGGAAAAGACGACTGCGCATGAGATAAAGGCGTGGAAAGACGAAGGCCGCAAATAATGGCTTTCGTCGTGGACGCATCGGTTGTCGCGGCATGGTTCCTGCCTGACGAAGATGGTGCAGTTGCCGACGAAGCACTGTCGCGGCTGGAAACGCAAGATGCTTTCGCGCCGGATCTTCTGTCACACGAGTTGCGCAACATCCT
The DNA here is from genome assembly GCF_000949865.1 of Rhizobium nepotum 39/7. Taxonomy (GTDB): domain Bacteria; phylum Pseudomonadota; class Alphaproteobacteria; order Rhizobiales; family Rhizobiaceae; genus Agrobacterium; species Agrobacterium nepotum. Next base: position 76,982 of record NZ_JWJH01000002.1, read on the forward strand.
GCTTTCTGCCGAACGTCGCAAGCGTATTACCCCGGACGAGATATTTGTCATTCTCATGCGGTTTGCAAGCCTGCCGCTCACGCTGTCGTCAAGCGCCGACCATGTGTCGATCATCCGCCTGGCGCAAAAACACTCCCTCTCCGCGTATGACGCCGCCTATCTGGCACTCGCGGTTTCGCAAAATGCGCCTCTCGCAACACATGACAGAAAGCTTGCGGCGGCAGCAAAGCTGGAAAACGTCGCCTTCGTATAACGCGTTACCGTGAACGTTCAGAGCTGCGCCCGGTTCAACATCGCCCATTGCAGCAGAATGATCGTCTTGGAATCGGTGATTTCGCCAGACGCGATCATCGCGAAGGCCTCGTCGAGGCCATAGGTCAGAACCTCCAGATCCTCGCCTTCGGTTTCCAGCCCACCACCGCTTCCCGCCTGCACGTCGAGATCGATGTGGGCGACGAAGAGGCTGACTTTTTCCGTGAGCGTGCCGGGGCTGGCATACATGTCGAACAGATATTCGACCTTTTCGACCGCGTAGCCGGATTCTTCCATTGCCTCGCGGCGAATGGCATCGGCCGCGTTGTCGTCATCGAGAAGTCCCGCTGGCACTTCGATCATGAAGCTTGGATCGCCGTTCACGAAGGCGGCGGGGCGAAACTGGCGCACCATCACCACGCTGTCGCGTTTTACATCGTAAAGCAGGATGGCGGCGGCGCTGCCGTGATCATGGACTTCCCGCACGATACGGATCGTCTTGCCATCCGGCATGCGCTGGTCGAAAACGAGCTTCTGCATATGCACGAAGCCCTTCCACACCGTTTCTTTTTCCACCAACAGGACCCTGCCGGCGTCAATGTCGGCCGGAAGGTCTTTCACTTGCGTCTGTGTCACCGGATATTCCCTTGCCTGTCGCGGAAGTTTTCAGCCTGCCCTTGTTGCGGTGCAATATCAACCCTTTCAGGCTTCATCGTGACGGCGGAGCCACACCTTGTTGTCGTGGAAAGCAGCGCCGCCATAGGGGGCGACGGCATCGGCACCGGTCAGCACATTGATGCCCTCGCCGTCCAGATGCGCCTTGTTGGGCCACAACCCCTCGGCGATCAGCACGCCGGGCCTGGCGCCCTCCACGATTTTGGCATGGAGGCGCACTTCGCCGCGGCCATTGCCGATGCGCACGATATCACCATCGGCGATACCGTTGCGGGTGGCGTCCTCGGGACAGATCATCAATTCCGGACGGCCTTCCTTCTGCACGGAGGTTTTCGTTTCTGCGAAAGTGGAGTTCAGGAAGTTACGCGCCGGCGATGTCGCCAGCCGAAAGGGATGGTCCCCGTCGGCGGTTTCAATGACGTCGACCTGATCCGGGAACTTCGGAAATTGCGAAACCGGCCCCATCACGCCGATGTTTTTCGGCGGTTTATTCGGAGACGGCCCCGTCGCCCATTCGGGGCTGAAACGGAATTTTCCGTCGCCATAACCAAAGCCTTCGAGATAATGCGCCACCTCGAAAGCGGGCTGCGCATCGATCCATTTTTCCTCGGCCAACGTATCGAAATCACCCCAGCCGCTGACTTTCAGCATATGATCGACATGCTCGCGGGCGGAAAGGCCGAAGCCCGGCATATGATCGATACCAAGACGCTTCGCCAGTTCTTCGATGACGAAGAGATTGGTGCGCACCGTTTCCGGCGGCTCCACCAGTTTGGGGCCGAGCAGAATGTGGTTCTGGCCGCCGGCGCGGTAGATATCGTCATGTTCGAGGAACATGGTGGCCGGCAGCACGATATCGGCCAACTCTGCCGTCTCCGTCATGAACTGCTCATGCACGGCAACGAAAAGATCGTCGCGCAGGAAGCCCTGTTTCACCAGCCGCTGCTCGGGCGCGACATTGACGGGATTGGTGTTCTGGATGAGCAGCGCCGTCACCGGGCCGCCATGGCGCAGCGCTTCGGCGTCGCCCGTCAGCACACGACCGATCTGCGACTGGTCAAGCTGGCGCACGTCGGGGTCGGCGTAAGCCGTCCCCATCAGTTCCGACTTGTTGAGCCGGAAGATATCGCCGTTATTGTGGAAGGCGCCACCGCCCTCATATTGCCAGGAGCCGAGAACCGTCGCGATCGAAAGAGCGGCGTGCATGGCGACCGCGCCGTTGCGCTGGCGGGCAAAACCGTAGCCCAGCCGGAAGAACGTCTTTTTCGTCGTGCCGACAAGCCTTGCAAAATCCTCGATCTCCTCGACGGAAAGGCCGGTGATTTCGGACGCCCATTGCGGCGTCTTTGTTTTCAGATGCGCTTCCAGCCCGGCCGGATCGTCAGCAAAGCGCGCCATGTAGTCGCGGTCAGCATAACCGTCACGGAAGGCGATGTGCATGATGGCGCAGGCGAGCGCCGCATCCGTGCCCGGCCGCAGGACGATGCGCATATCCGCCTGTTTCATGGTCGGATTGTCGTAGATATCGACGACCACGATCTTTGCGCCGCGTTCCTTGCGGGCCTTGACCGCATGGGTCATGACGTTGACCTGAGTGGCAACCGCATTGGTGCCCCAGATGACGACGATGTCGGCCCTGGCGATCTCACGCGGATCGGGACCTCGTAGCGCGCCCGTGCCCATCACATAACCCGTCCAGGCCATGTTGGTGCAGATCGATCCGAAAAAGCCGGAGTACTTTTTGGCATGGCGCAGACGCTCGATGGAATCGCGCTGCACCTGCCCCATGGTTCCGGCGTAGAAATATGGCCAGATGGCTTCCGCGCCGTGCCGAGCTTCCGCCTTGACGAAGGCGTCGGCCACCTCGTCCAGCGCCGCTTCCCAGGAAATCTCCTGCCAGTCGCCCGCACCTTTCGCGCCCTTGCGGCGCTTCGGGGTCAAAAGACGGCCGGGATGATAGATGCGCTCGGAGTAACGCGCCACCTTGGCGCAGATGACGCCGGCGGTGTATGTATTGGCATTGGCGCCGCGCACGCGGCCGATACGGCCATCGGCATTGATGTCGACTTCCAGCGCGCAGGCGCTCGGACAGTCGTGCGGACAGACCGTATGGCCGGTGCGCGTGGCACCTTCGGCCTTCGGGGTGGCGTTTTTAGCGGAAATCGGGGTCGCAACGTTCATGTCTTTTCTATATTGCATCATCGATGCGGCAAAAAGGCCGAAGTGACGTCCATCAAGAATATTCATCATCACCATCGGCAAGCGAGAGACATCCATGAACTATCGCCACATCTACCACGCAGGCAATTTCGCGGATGTTCTCAAACACGCCGTTCTCGCCCGCCTCGTCCGCTACCTGCAAAACAAGGACAAGGCGTTTCGCATGCTGGACACCCATGCCGGTATCGGGCTTTACGACCTGTCCTCGGAAGAGGCCCAGAAGACCGGCGAATGGCAGACCGGCATCGGCAAGCTGATGGATGCCGACCTGCCGGCCCCCATCGCCGAATTGCTGGAACCCTATCTTTCCGTCGTCAGGGAGCTTAACCCGCATGGCGGCATGCAATTCTACCCCGGCTCGCCGAAAGTCGCGCGCATGCTGTTCCGCCCGCAGGACCGGCTTTCGGCCATGGAACTGCATCCGGACGACGCACGCGCCTTGTCGCGTCTGTTCGAGGGCGATTTTCAGGCCCGCGTGACGGAGCTGGACGGCTGGCTGTCGCTCGGTGCGCATCTGCCGCCGAAGGAAAAGCGCGGCCTCATCCTCGTCGATCCGCCTTTCGAGCTTGAAAACGAATATCAGCGCCTGGCCGATGGCCTGAACAAGGCCTATCGGCGTTTCTCCACCGGCACCTATTGCCTGTGGTATCCGCTGAAAAAAGGCGCACCGATCAGGGACTTCCACGAGCGGCTGCAATCTTTCGACATTCCGAAAATGCTATGTGTGGAGCTTTCCGTCAAAAGCGACCGGCTCGAGGGCCTGAGCGGCTCCGGCCTCATCGTCGTCAACCCGCCCTATACGCTGAAGGACGAGTTGCACACGCTGCTGCCGTTCCTGAAGACTGTGATGGCGCAGGACAGATACGCCTCGCACCGCGCCTTCTGGCTGCGTGGCGAGGAAAAGCCGGAAGAGGATTGAGGGGTTACCTCAACCCTTCCCGCTTCTGCGCCTGCGTCAGCTGCGATCGTTCGAAAAACAGGATCACGAACAGGGCGATGATGAACGGAATGATGAGGTAGAACAGCCGGAAAACCAAAAGCGCTGCAATCACGTCAGCCGGGTTCATATCCGGCAGGCCGGTGACGAAGACCAGCTCCAGCACGCCAAGGCCGCCCGGCGCGTGCGAGATCAGCGCCGCTGAAAAGGAAATCAGGAAAATCCCGAGAATGATCATGAAGCCCGGATTTCCCGCTTCCGGCAGCGCAAAATAGATGATGCCCGCCGCCCCGATCAGCTCGATCGGACCGATGACGAGCTGCTGCGCCACCAGTTTCGGTACGGGATAGGGCAGGAAAAACGAGCGGATTTTCAGCGGTCTAAGCTTCAGCAAGCTGCCGAGTACATAAAGTCCGACAATGACGAGCAACAGGATGCCGGTGGTCGTCGACGCCTCGACGGGCAGGATGCCGGTGAAGCGCTCGGTAATATCAGGTTCGTAAAGCAGTACCAGACCGATCAGCATGATCGTTCCGATGATGAAGGTGAAGGAACAAAGGGCAACGAGCACACCGACTTCGGCAACGCTCAACCCCTTGGACGTATAGGCCCGGTATCGCACCACGGCGCCGGAGAATACGGATGCGCCGACATTGTGGGAAAGCGCATAGGTGGTGAAGGAGGTGAGCGTGATGAAGAACCAGTTCACCTTGCGGCCGAGATGCTGGAGAGCAATGCGGTCGTAACCGGCAAGGGCGGCATAGGCCACAAGCGTCGACAGGCCGGAACACATCCAGTCGCGCGCGCGGATGGCCGTCAGACTTTCCCAGAGATCATCGAGTGAAAGCCCTCGCAGCTCATGATAGAGCAACCAGGCCGAAAAACCGATCGTCGCCACACCAATGACGGGCCAGATGTATTTCTTCAATGTCATGCGGTCATGCCCGCCAATTTCCTCCGGCTTCACCCCAACCCGATTTCCGCTCCCGCAGAAGATTCGGCCGACTCTATTCGTTATGCGGCGAAGCTTTCAACCTTTTCACAAAAAATTGCCCGTTATCTGTCGCTGGTGTCCCGTGCGGTTGGTAACTGACGTTCACAAGGCTGTAATCGTGCAAATATATGCACGATATAAATTGACTTTCTGATTGCCGGTGCAAATATATGCACAGCGGAACTGCGATGGAAACAAACGCTGCTAAAATTATCAAACGGCTGAAAGACGAAGGTTGGGCCTTCGACCGGCACGGAGCCGCTCACGATATCTACCTCCACCCGGAGAAGGGTTTTGTGCAAGTGCCAAGGCATCGCAAACTCAGTTCCGGCGTTGCCGGTTCCATTGCGAAGAAGGCGGGGTGGGCCGCTTGACGCCCTATCTTGAATTGCCACTGTTCAACGACATATGGAATCGCAAAATGACTGTCAGATATCCCGCACTTATAGACGGCGAGAAAGGCGCTTACGGCGTGGTCTTTCCGGATATGGACGGTGTCGTCGCCATGGGTGAAACCATAGACGAAGCAATTCTCAACGCCGAAGAAGCCTTAAGGGACTACGCGCTTGAGATGGAACGGGACAATGCGCCATTGGCGGAACCCAGCGCCCTCGAAGAGGTGCCCGTGCCTGCCGGCAGCATGTTGACGAGCGTGCCGCTCATTCGTCCCGCGGGAAAGCCCGTGCGTGCCAACATGATGCTTGACGCTGACGTTCTTGATTTTATCGACAGGGAATCTACCAGACGCAAAATGACGCGCACCAGTTACGTCAACTGGATGGCGCGGCGCATCGCACAGATGGGCGGCTGAATAGATTATAGATTATGGACAAGGTTGGGCGGGCTGCACGAAACAACGTTTGCCCCGTTCACAAGTTGATGTAAGACCGTGTCGTCGCCTGCCGGCGAATATGAGGTCGTCCATTCTCCGGAGAACGTGCACGGAATGAAGCGTTATGCCGGTTTCATCGCCTTGGGTCTTCTGTCGCTTGCGGCTCTGTGGTTTGCGCAGGAAAATCCGGCTCCGACCGGTTCCGCCACCGACCGGCCGACGCAATCCCAACAGCAACCCGCCGGCAATTCCCGGGCGGACAATTCGCAGCCAGGCACTCCCCGGCGCGACGCGCGCAAAGATCCGGTGTCGCGTGGCACGGGGTTCGATTTTTATGTGTTCTCGCTGTCTTGGTCGCCGGCGTTTTGCGCCAGTTCCGAAGGCTCCGGCAATCGCCAGCAATGCGGCAGCGACCGGCGTTACGGTTTCGTCGTGCACGGGCTTTGGCCGCAAAACGAAAACGGCTATCCCGAATTCTGCACGAGCGGCGAACCGGACCGCGTGCCCGACGCGATCGGCCGCGCGATGTTCGACATCATGCCTTCCATGGGCCTGATCGGCCATCAGTGGCGCAAACACGGCTCCTGCTCAGGCCTTTCGCAGAAGGATTATTTCTCGGCGACGCGGGCCGCCTTCGAAGCGGTTAAACTGCCGGAGAAGATTGCCTCGGGCGCGCAAGGTGTGCCCCTGTCTGCCGACGCCATCGAAACCGCCTTCACCGACGCCAATCCCGGCATGTCGAAACGCGGGATCTCGATCAGCTGCGACGGAAAACGTCTCGAGGAGGTTCGCATCTGCCTCAACAAGGACATGACATTCCGCGACTGCCCCGAGCTTGATCGCAAGGGCTGCCGCGCCAGCGCTACCGAAATCGTTCCCATTCGCTAACCCCACACGCCAACACACGTCAGGACCCGACAATGGAACTGCTTTATTCCGTCACCTCCCCCTACTCCGCCAAGGTGCGCATGGCTGCCCGCCATCTCGGCATCGACATTACCAATGTGGTCGTCGACACCAATGCCGAACCCGCAACGCTGATCGACAACAACCCGCTCGGCAAAATTCCGGTCCTGCTGTTGGACGATGGCAGCTCTGTCTATGACAGCGTGGCGATCATGCACTATCTCGACCGCCTTTCGGGCGGCAAGCTCTACCCGAAAAAGAACGGCAAGCGCACGGAAGTGGAAATTCTGGAGGCGCTGTGCGACGGCATCATGGATTGCCTGCTGGCCATCGTCTACGAGCGTCGTTCCCGCCCGGAAGACAAGGTCCACCAGCCGTGGATCGACAAGCAGTGGAAAAAGGCAGTGAAGGGCCTCGATCATCTGAACGCCAACCTGCCGAAAACCGGCAAGAAGCTGCATGGCGGCCATTTCGCCCTTGCCGCCCTGATCGGTTATCTCGATCTGCGTTTTGCGGGCGAATGGGCAGAGGGCCACGAGGCGCTGACAGGGTGGCCGGAGACATTCGGCAAACGTTTCGAAGCCTATACGGAAATGAAGGCCGCTGCCTGACGCGAATGCGAGACCGATGCCCGGCCTGATCGCCGGGCATTTATTCTGGTCTCATACCGCAAAAACAAAAAAAGCCGGGGCGCTAACCCCGGCTTTTCTTTTACTGACCCAAAGGATCAGAACTTTACGCCGATACCGGCCTTGACGGAATGATCGTCGAAACCACGCGAGAACGCGCCGGAGTCGAGACCGTAGTCCTTCTTCTGGTAGTCGCTGTAGCGATATTCCAGACGGGCGGTGATGTTGTCGGTTACCATGGCTTCAACGCCGGCACCGACGGTGTAGCCGAGGGCGGTGGCGCTGTCCTTGGAGGTCGCGTCACTTACCTTGTTGTCGGAGACAGCAAGACCAGCCGTACCGTAGAGCAGGAACGGGTTCATGTCGTAACCGACGCGGCCACGCAGAGAGCCGTTGACGCCCTGCTTGCCTTCGATGGCGTTGCCGGCAACCGTACCGGCGGAACCGCGCTCACGACCAAGGTTGACGTCGGCTTCGGCACCGTAAACGATCTGGCCGTTCTGCCAGTTGTAACCGCCGTAGAGACCGCCGCCAGCGCCCTTGGCGTCACGACCGTCGTTGCTGGAGCTGAAACGGCCCCAGTCATAGTTGACCGTACCACCGAGGTAAGCGCCGGACCAATCCTTGACCGGTGCGGGCTGGTCGTAGGACACCGGTGCCTGCGGCACTTCGTTTACGGCGTCAGCGGCGTGAGCAGCCGAAAAGCCGGCGGCTGCCATGGTCGAAGCCATAATGGTTGCTACGAAAATACGCATGTTATTCTCCTTTCAGGACCGCGCCGTACTCAAAACATTGTTTTTAGACGCGGTAAATTCGTCGGGTTAATCGCCCCTCTGGAAACTGAATTTGATGGGAGAATGCGGAGATCAAAGAGCCAAAATGTGAATTGTTTGGGGCAGAGACGTGACTAGAATTAGACGTTGCCTAATTGCCACAAGGGTTTTATTAACCCTACCGGAAACTTAATTTCCAATAGATCGAATTTAAACTTAGTTATATTCAAATTAAATCGAAATTACATTGTGAGTAAAAACCAACGCAATTCTTTTACCGCCAACGGACAGCTTGCGATTTGCGATTATATCCAGCAAATAGGGCGTGTATGAGCAAATGCAGGTCCGCTGTGAAAGAAAATATACCGAAGACAGTCTTGATAACGGGTGCCGCCCGCCGGCTTGGACGGGCGATCGCTACGGATTTGGCCTCCCATGGCTTTGCGATCGCCGTCCACGCCAATGCCTCGATGGCGCAAGCCGAGGAATTCGCTAATGAAATAAGGCAAAAAGGCGGCAAAGCCGTTGCCGTTCAGGCGGATCTGACACAATCGTCGCCGACGATGGCGCTTGTCGAACAGGCATCTTCGGCACTCGGCCCCATCGGTGTCGTCGTCAACAATGCGTCCGTTTTTCTGGATGATTCGGCCGATTCGCCCGATCCGGCGGTGTTCGATGCGCATTTTTCCGTGCATGTGCGGGCCCCTTCCCTCATTGCGGCCGCTTTCGTCCAGCAATTGCCTCGGGATAAATCCGGGCTGATCGTCAACATCATCGATCAGCGCGTGCTTGCGCTCACGCCGCGGTTTTATTCCTACACGCTTTCAAAAGCCGCGCTCTGGACGGCCACGCGGACGATGGCGCAGAGTTTTGCGCCGCGCGTTCGCGTCAACGCCATCGGGCCCGGCCCTTCCTTCAAAAGCGAAAGACAGACGCCCGAGGACTTTCAGGCGCAGATCGACGGCCTTATATTAAAGCGTGGTCCTGCCCCGGACGAGTTCGGGCGGACGATTCGCTTTCTTTTCGACACGCCGTCGATCACCGGACAAATGATCGCGCTCGATGGCGGCCAGCATCTTGGCTGGGAAACCCCTGACGTGGCGGAGATACCTGAATGAACGGAAAGAAGCTGCCTGACGGCGGTATTCTCTTCGATGAAACCGATGACGAGGACGACGATGCAAGCCTTGCCGTAACGGATGCGGTCGAGGCCCCGCGCGACGTTGTCGGCATGGACTGGAATGCTGGCTGGAAAAACGAATCCGGCCTGAAGGGCATGGATCTGATCGGCGAATTCGTCAAACACCTGCCGAACTCGCCAGGTGTCTACCGCATGTTCAACGAGGCGAACGACGTTCTCTACGTCGGCAAGGCGCGCTCGCTGAAGAAGCGTGTCGGCAATTATGCGCAGGGCCGCGTGCATTCCAACCGCATCGCCCAGATGGTGCGGCTGACCGCCCATATGGAATTCGTCACCACCCGCACGGAGACCGAGGCGCTTCTCCTGGAAGCTAACCTCATCAAGCGCTTGCGACCGCGCTTTAATGTGCTTTTGCGTGACGACAAATCGTTTCCGTATATTTTCATCACCGCCGACAATCGTGCGCCGGCGATTTTCAAACATCGTGGTGCGCGGGCGCGCAAGGGTGATTATTTCGGACCGTTCGCCTCCGCCGGGGCCGTGGGGCGCACGATCAATTCGCTGCAGCGCGCGTTTTTGATCCGCACCTGCACCGACAGCGTTTTCGAAACCCGCACACGTCCCTGTCTTCTCTACCAGATCAAGCGCTGTTCCGGCCCCTGCACGCATGAGGTCAGCGATCAGGGGTATGCGGAACTCGTCAAGGAAGCCAAGGATTTCCTGTCCGGCAAAAGCCAGAGCGTCAAGACCGCAATCGCGCGGCAGATGAACGAGGCAGCCGAGGATCTCGATTTCGAACGCGCTGCGGTCTATCGCGACCGGCTGGCGGCGCTGTCGCACGTCCAGAGCCATCAGGGCATCAACCCCGCCGGCATCGAGGAAGCGGATGTCTTCGCCATTCATCACGAGGGCGGCATATCCTGCATTCAGGTATTCTTTTTCCGCACCGGCCAGAACTGGGGCAACCGCGCCTATTTCCCGAAGGCTGACCCGTCGCTGCCCGGCTCGGAAATCCTCAACGCGTTCCTTGCACAGTTTTACGACGACAAGCCGGTTCCAAAGCAAATCCTGCTTTCCGAAACGGTGGAAGAAGAGGAACTGCTGGCCGCCGCCCTTGGCGAAAAAACCGGGCACAAGGTCACGATCAGCGTGCCGCAGCGCGGCGAGAAGAAGGATATTACCGACCATGTTCTTGCCAATGCGCGCGAGGCGCATGGACGCAAGCTGGCGGAAACATCCTCACAGGCGCGGTTGCTGAAGGGTTTTGCGGAGACCTTTGGCCTTCCCTTTGTGCCGCGAAGGATCGAGATCTACGACAACTCGCATATCATGGGCACCAATGCCGTGGGCGGCATGGTGGTGGCGGGGCCGGAAGGCTTCGTCAAAAACCAGTACCGCAAGTTCAACATCAAATCGACCGACATCACCCCGGGTGACGACTTCGGCATGATGCGTGAGGTGATGACCCGCCGCTTCTCGCGCCTGTTGAAAGAAGAGGGCAAGCCCGACCGCGGGCAGACGCTGACGCCGACGCCGGAGGAAGCCGCCGACATGCCTTTCCCCGCCTGGCCGGACGTGATCCTGATCGACGGCGGACAGGGCCAGATGACGGCTGTGCGCGCCATTCTGGACGAACTCGACATTCGCGACAGCGTAATCGCCATCGGTGTCGCCAAGGGTGTGGACCGCGAGGCGGGCCGCGAGCGTTTCTTCGCGGATGGCCGCAGCGATTTTTCCCTGCCGCCGCGCGATCCCGTGCTGTATTTCATACAGCGCATGCGCGACGAGGCGCACCGTTTTGCCATCGGCTCACACCGGGCGCGGCGCAAGAAGGAAATGGTGCGCAATCCGCTGGATGAAATCTCGGGGATCGGTCCCGGACGCAAGCGCTCCCTGCTGCAGCATTTCGGCACGGCGAAGGCGGTTTCCCGCGCCGGTCTCAACGATCTGATGGCGGTCACCGGCATTTCCGAGGCGGTGGCGCGGCAAATCTACAATCACTTCCACGAGAGTGGTGGCGATTGACGCCGCGCTGTCGTGACGAACTGCTAAAAAAACATAATCACGTGTTGACGCTACCCCTCAGGGACGGCATCAAGGTTTATCTTCGATTGACAGGTTTCCCATGGCTTCGCGCGCATACAGCATCCCCAATCTCCTCACCTATGCCCGCATTCTGGCGGTTCCGATCATCGTTCTGTGTTTTTACGTCGAGGGGAAGCTGGAAAGCTCGGATTTCGCACGCTGGACGGCGCTCTGGCTGTTCATCGTCGCGTCGCTGACCGATTTTCTCGACGGCTATCTGGCCCGCATCTGGAACCAGACCTCCAATATCGGCCGCATGCTGGACCCGATCGCCGACAAGCTGCTGGTCGCCTCTGTGCTGCTGCTGATGGCGGCTGACGGTACGATTGCCGGCTGGTCGCTCTGGGCCGCCATCACCATTCTCTGCCGCGAAATTCTGGTCTCGGGCCTGCGTGAATATCTGGCGGCGCTGAAGGTCAGCGTTCCCGTCACCCGCATCGCCAAATGGAAGACCACCATCCAGATGGTCGCCATCGCCTTTCTTCTCGCGGGCCCTGCGGGCGACAAGGTTCTGCCCTACACGACCGAGATGGGAATTACGCTTCTCTGGCTCGCCGCAGCGCTGACGATGTATACCGGTTACGATTACTTCAAGGCGGGTCTCAAGCACATCGTGGACGAAGAATGATGGCACGGATCGTTTATTTCGCCTGGGTTCGCGAAAAGATCGGCACGGCCGAGGAGGAGCTGGACATTCCCTCCTCCGTTACCACCGCCGGTGGGCTGATCGCCTATCTTTCGACCCGTGGCGAAAACTACGAAGCCGCCTTCGAATTTCCGGATGTGATCCGCGTTGCCGTCAATCAGGAACATGTCGAGCATGACGAAAGCATCGTTGGCGCGCGCGAGATCGGCATCTTCCCGCCGATGACGGGGGGATGAGCGGATGCAGTCAGCCGTCAAGCCGACAATCCGGGTGCAGCCACAGGATTTCGACGCTGCGGAAGAAACCCGCCGGCTGACGGAAGGCGACAAGAGCATAGGCGCGGTGGTGGCCTTCACCGGCCTTTGCCGCGACGATGGCGGCACGCTCGCGGCGCTGGAACTCGAACATTATCCCGGCATGGCGGAGGCGGAAATAATCCGTATCGCCGAACTCGCCATCGAACGTTTCGGCCTTCTCGGCCTCACCGCCATCCACCGCCACGGCAAGATCGCCACCGGCGAGAACATCGTCCTCGTCATCGCCGCCGCACGCCACCGGCAGGCCGCCTTCGACGGCGCAAATTTCGTGATGGACTATCTCAAGACGTCCGCCCCATTCTGGAAGAAGGAACACGGCAAGGATGGGACAACGGGTGACTGGGTTGCGGCAAAGGCAACCGACGACACCGCCAGGGACAAGTGGCGGTGAAGCTTCGTATCAAGGCGGCTCCACCCTGCTGCGCATAACGATCAGCCAACCGACCAGCAGCGCCAGAACCGCCGCATCTCGCCAGACGACCGGGCCGTAGCCGACCCACAGGGTTTCGGCAAAACCGACGGCGGCGGCTCCCAGCGCACAGACGAGCGGGCTTGCATAACCGCCCGCCGCCGAAATCAGCACGACCTTCAGGCCGAACACCAGACCCGCTCCGAAATCCATGGTGCCGTAATAAAACGTGGCCAGCACGCCGGCGATGGCAGCGACGAGGCCTGCCGCGCAATAGGACACGAGGAACACCCTGCCCGCATTCACTCCGCAGAACGAGGCTGCAACCGGATCGTCCGAAACGGCCCTCCAGCGCCTGCCGAAACTGGAACGCTGCAAATAAAGTGCGCCTGCAACAACGAGCAGGCAAAAAGCTGTCGTGTTGAGCATCTGCATCGGCGTGAGCGTAACGGCGAAGTTGCCATCCGCCCAGAAACGCACCGGCTCGGACAAAAGCGGCGGCAGCCAGAGCTGGCGGGTTCCAGCAGTCAGGCGGGCGCTTTCGGTGAGCGCGATCAGCACGCCGATGGACGCGACGGTCACCGCATTCGGAGAAGCCTTCGCCAGCGGCCGCATCACCGCCCTGCCGACGAAGGCCGCCGCCCACAGCCCGCCGAACAGACCCATGCCTGCCCCAAGAGCAAGCGTTGCGGGCAAGACCAGCCACAGCCGGTTCCAGCCGAAATCGGCAAACAGCAGGCAGGTCTGCCCGGCGAATGCGAAAATCGCCCCATAGGTAACATCGGCTCGCTTCGTGACCGAAAAGGCGATCGCGTAGCCGAAGGCCAGAACCGCATAAAGCGAGGCGACCGGCACGGCATTCAGCAATTGTTGCAGGAAATAAGCCACGTGCCGTCCTCCCACAAATATTATAACTGTTAAAAATGGTTTTGACAGTTATAATATACGGCATGACATTTCGCTGGACAAAGCATCGTTTCGCCGGCGGCGCATTGGCGCTTGATGTCGCCAATAGCGTCATCCTGCGCTCGGACGCCACAAAATCACTCGACCGTTTTGCTGAACCCGAGCAGATTGTCGCATTCGCGGAGGCGTCGACACGGCTAGGTGCGGAGCGCGACCGGTTTCCCGCCCTCACCGCGCCGGAAGCCGGAGAGCGGCCGGTTCTTCTTGAACTCCGTGAGGCTATCGACGGTTATTTCCGTTCTTCGATCGCCAGTGGCGGCAATGATGACGGCGGGCTGGCGGAGCTTCTCTTCGCCTGCGGCACGGCGCTGCGGTCGTTTCCGCTCTCTGAAAGCCTCGGCAATGCGACCGCCCATTCCGCCCTGTCGCTGCTGGCGGCAGACACACGGGAACGGCTGCGGATTTGCGGCAATTGCGGCTGGCTATTCATCGACCGCAGCAAGAACCGGAGCCGGATCTGGTGCGACATGACGGTGTGCGGCAACCGGCGGAAAGCCAGCCGGCACTATCACCGGCAGAAGGAGGCGCGGACATGAACAGAATTGCCCTTCCATTGCTGGCGATCACGGCGATGCTCGGCCTTTCCGCTTGCCAGCGTGACGAACCACGCGAGGTCGCGAAGATTTCGGGCCGCATGTTCGTCTTCAACTACCGCGTGGCAATCGCCACCTATCTCGTGACCTTGCAGCGCGTCGCTCCCATCCGCGATGGCAGTACGGTGGAGGCGACATTCGAAAATCCCCGCGGCGGCGCTGAGTTGACGACCCGGGAGAAGATTTTTCCGACAGACGAGAAGATCACCGTTCAAAGCCCGCCGGTAGAGTGCATCAAGCAGGACCGGCCCTACAGGGTCGTCATCCGCATCAAAGGGCCGGAGGGCGATCTTCTGCAAACGATAGAGACCACGATCCGCTCCGATACGGACCAGTCGCTTCTTCCCGCCAAACCGCTGACGGTCGGGCCGCTGTACACGCCCAATCCGGAGGTGTTCAAACCGGATGGCACGGTGGACATGCGGCCCATTCAGGATTGCCCCGCATCCTGAACAAAAAAACGGAGCCTTTCGGCTCCGTTTCATCGAGTCTTTTCAGCGGCTTCACGCAATCGCCTGAGAGGGCGATTCAAGCCGTTGATATTTTGAATCAGCCGACGATTTCGGTTTCGGCGAACCAGTAGGCGATTTCCTGTGCGGCGGTTTCCGGAGCGTCGGAACCGTGAACGGAGTTTTCGCCGATGGAAAGCGCGAAGGACTTGCGGATGGTGCCTTCAGCAGCCTGGGCCGGGTTGGTCGCGCCCATGATTTCGCGGTTCTTGAGGATGGCGTTTTCGCCTTCCAGGACCTGTACGATGGTCGGGCCGGAGGTCATGCCTTCAACGAGTTCACCGAAGAAGGGGCGCTCTTTGTGAACGGCGTAGAAGCCTTCAGCTTCGCGCTTGCTCATCCAGACGCGCTTGGAGGCGACGATGCGCAGGCCGTTATCTTCAAATACCTTGGTGATCGCGCCAGTCAGGTTACGCTTGGTTGCGTCCGGCTTGATCATCGAAAATGTGCGTTCAATCGCCATGTGTCCGTTTCCTTTTTATAGAGAAAGTGGGCGGTCTTTACCCGCCCAAAGTCCCGAAAACAAGGGGGATCAACCACATTGCGACAATGGCGGCAGACATTTCACGCCGCTGTCACACTGCGGCCTCTCGCATCGTGAAGATCGAGGCAACCCTCGAACCAGTCCCGAACCGGATCGTTTTCAGAAAACAGATCCGCCCCGGTGGTGATCCTCGCCCATTGCAGCGCGCCGAAAACGATGTAGTCCGCAAATAGCGGCGATGTGCCGCCGATGAAGGGCTGGAAGCTCAGCATGCGGCGGATCGGCGCCAGCAGCGCCGGAAAGGCTGCAATTTCCGCCTCGCGGTTGGCCACCACATCCTCCAGCGGCCGTCCAAGCATCCTTGTCCTGCTGTCGCGGAAATAATGTCGATCCGGTTCGTCCAGCATGTTGTGGATATCGAGCACGGCGATACGGACAATGGCCGGATGAAGCACCGTCTGCGACCAGCTTTCGACGAAACGGGCCATCGCCTTGCCGCCCTCCCCGTTAAACAGCGACGGCCGCTCCGGGTAAGCCTCGTCGAGATAAAGCGCGATTTCGAAACTGTCGCTCACCAGCCGGTCACCGTCACGAAGGACCGGCACGGTTTTCGAAAATCCGTTCTCGACCGTGGGAACCGCCGTGAAGGGCAAGGGGCGCTCCTCGAAATCCAGCCCCTTATGCGCCAGCGAAAGCACGGTTTTCCAGCAATGGGGAGAAAACGGCCGGGAAATATCACTTCCGCATAGGGAATATAAGGTTCTGGAGGTCGTCATGGATGCACCTTCTTCTGCAGGATCGACTAAGCGATATAAAAACGGTCATCGTCTGAAATCAAATCATGAATTGTCATACTATCGATCAAAAAAGCTTCGGACGCACAGACCTCCCCGACAAGGGAAATTTACGCCTTATGCTGACGAAAATTTCCGCAGATTCAGTCTATTTTAAACCGTTGCTTGTAAGAACAACAACATTCAACAATCGGTTATTGCCGGTGCATCAGAGCAATCTATCGGTATTGGGGCTGTAAGTGACGACATCAGCGGGCGATAAGAAGCGCGAATATGCAAGAAACGGTCTCGTCTTTACCAAAATCGCGCAATTCATCGACAAGATGAATATTGCGCCTCTGCCGCGCAACTACGAACTGATCTATGAAATATTGTCGGGACATAACCCGGCGATGGGGCGTGATATTCTCGCCCTTGGCAACGCGCCGCAACAGCACGAAATCGATCTTGTCGGCCAGCGACACAATCTGCCCGGTTTCTCCCGAATCGAGGCGGAACAGATGGCGAGCGAGGCCTTCGAAACGCTCAAGCAGATTTCCGCGCGGCTGGAAGCCGGTCTTGAGCGCACCGAAACATTCATCACCAGCCTTTCCGAGGAAAATCACCGTGAGCAGCGGGCACCGGAGCGGCTTGCGCAATTGATGGGCGACATTCACGAGGAACAGACCAGCCTCAGGCATTTCATCTCCATGGGACTGATGAAAATCCGCGAGGTTGAGAAACGCCGGGCCGAACTTCAGGCAAGCTCCCTGCGTGATGCCCTGACGACGCTTCCCAACAGGGCAGCTTTCCTCGAGAAACTCGGCGACCTATTTTCAGGAGATCAGGCGGCGTCCGCCACGTCTCTCGTATTGCTCAATATCGACCATTTTCGCGAGATCAACGGCAAATACGGCCCCACCGCCGGCAACAAGGCGCTGCGGCGGCTGGCAGCACTCTTCCGCAAGACGATCAAGAAGGACGATTTCCTTGCCCGCATCGGTGGCAATGAATTCGCCTTTCTGTTTGCCGGCGTGCCGCAAAACACCGCAGAAGCGATTGCCGAACGGTTGCGGCAAAACGTGGAGGCGCTGCGCTTCGTCACCAGTGAAGGCGACGGCGAGCATCTGACGGTTTCAATCGGCGTCGCGGCGGTGGACGGCACCGCCACATCCGCAGAGTTTTTCGGCCATGCCGAACTCGCTTTGCTATCGGCCCGCTGCGGCACGCGCAATTGCGTCATCGGCTACTCCCGAGACCTCGCGCAGCATAACCGCAGCAGCTATCTGGCACAGCTCGGCTGTTGAAGCTGCATATCTGCTGCGGTGTGGCGCGGGCGCTCTTGCCTTGGCCACGCAGTTCGGCCAAAACGGCGCCATGATTACGATTACCGATCTTTCCGCCCGCATCGCCGGGCGCCTGCTTCTTGACCATGCCAGCGTAACGCTTCCGGCTGGCGTGAAGGTGGGCCTCGTCGGCCGCAACGGCGCCGGCAAATCCACCCTGTTCCGGGTCATCACCGGCGATTTTTCGGCGGAAAGCGGTTCGGTAACGATCCCGAAACTGGCGCGCATCGGCCAGGTGGCGCAGGAAGCGCCGGGAACGGAAGAATCGCTGATTTCCATCGTGCTTTCCGCCGACAAGGAACGCAGCGCGCTTCTCTCCGAGGCGGAAACCGCAACCGATCCGCACCGGATCGCCGAAATCCAGGTGCGGCTCGTCGATATCGACGCGCATTCGGCGGAAGCCCGCGCCTCGAGCATTCTTGCCGGTCTCGGCTTCGATCACGAGGCGCAGCTTCGCCCCGCCTCCTCCTTCTCCGGCGGCTGGCGCATGCGCGTGGCGCTTGCCTCCGTGCTGTTTGCCGAACCCGATCTCCTGCTGCTCGACGAGCCGACCAACTATCTCGACCTCGAAGGCACGCTCTGGCTGGAAGATTACATCCGCCGTTATCCGCATACCGTGATCATCATCAGCCACGACCGCGATCTCCTGAACAATGCCGTCAATTCCATCGTGCATCTCGACCAGAAGAAGCTGACCTTCTATCGCGGCGGTTACGACCAGTTCGAGCGGCAGAAGGCCGAGGCCGACGAATTGCAGATGAAGGCGAAGGTCAAGAACGACGCCGCGCGCAAGCACCTGCAAAGCTTCATCGACCGTTTTCGCGCCAAGGCCACCAAGGCGCGCCAGGCGCAAAGCCGTATCAAGGCGCTGGAGCGCATGGGCACCGTCGCCGCCGTGATCGAGGATCACGTCCAGCCGATCACATTCCCCGAGCCGGAAAAGCAGCCCGCCTCGCCCATCGTCGCCATCAATGGCGGTGCCGTGGGCTACGAGCCGGGCAAATCCATCCTGAAGCAGCTCAATCTCAGGATCGACAATGACGACCGCATCGCTCTGCTCGGCTCCAACGGCAACGGCAAATCGACCTTCGCGAAATTCATCTCCGGCCGGCTTGCCCCGCAGGCGGGCGACCTTCGCATTGCTCCCGGACTGAAGATCGGCTTCTTCGCGCAGCACCAGCTCGAAGATCTCGTGCCGGACCAAACGCCAGTCGAACATGTGCGCAAGCTGATGCCGCTGGCGTCGGAAGCACAGGTGCGGGCGCGGGTGGCGCAGATGGGCCTTGCAACGGAAAAGATGGCGACGGCGGCGAAGGATCTCTCCGGCGGCGAAAAGGCCCGGCTGCTGATGGGGCTTGCGGCCTTTCACGCGCCCAACCTGCTCATCCTCGACGAACCGACAAACCATCTCGACATCGACAGCCGCCGGGCGCTGATCGAGGCGCTGAACGACTATGACGGCGCCGTCATCCTCATCAGCCACGACCGGCACCTCATCGAGGCGACCGTGGACCGCCTGTGGCTGGTGGCCGACGGCACGGTGAAGACCTTCGAAGGCGACATGGAGGAATATCGCGACCTCGTCGTTTCTTCCGGCAAAAAGAAGGAAGAGAAGACGGAGGCCGCCGCCGACCAGACGTCGAAAGCCGACCAGCGCAAGGCCAATGCCGAAAAACGCGCCCAGCTTGCCCCGCTGAAGAAAAAGATCAATGAAATCGAATCCCTGACGACGAAGCTTGAGAAAATGATTCAGGCGCTCGACACCGAACTGGCGGATCCTGCCTTGTACGAAAAAGCACCCGCCAAGGCCGCGCTGAAAGTGAAAGAGCGCGGCGAGGCCGCCAGCAAACTTTCGGACGCGGAAGAGCAATGGCTGCTGCTTTCAAGCGAATATGAGGATGCGATGGCGCAGTGATGCGTGGCGATGGTGGTGCGGAAACCGGAACGATAGTCGGACGAACCTGAGTTTCCCCGTCGCTGTGCTAGGCGCACTCCCTGCGAGGCTGCAACCGCTCCAGCGGTACGGCGGGAGAATAAAGATATCCCTGGCCGAAGCGGATGCCCATCTGCATGAGGAGCCTGCTCTGCTCCTCCGTTTCTATGCCCTCGGTCACGAGCTTCGCGCCATAGCGCTCGGCACTTTCGAAGGCGAGCGCGATGGCGTCCCTGAACCGTGATTGTCCGAGCCGGGACGTCATCCAGTGATCGATCTTGACCTCCTCGAAGGGGAACCGCGCAAGCAGGGTAAGCGCCGCATAACCGGTGCCGAAATCGTCCAGCGCCAGCCGGACGCCCGCTTCGCTCAGCCTATCGAAATTGTGCTGCACGATGTCGGTCGCCGGTATCCTGCTCATCTCCGTCACCTCGATCGACAGGCGATGCGCCGGAACCGCCATCTCGTTCAAAAACGACACGACCCGGTCTCCGAAATGTGTAGTCGCAAGAGACGAGGCGGAAACATTCACCGCCAGATGAAAGTCCGGATCGAGACCCCGCAGACCGCTGAGGTCGCGGACCACGGCTTCGATCGTCGACCACTCGAACTCCACCAGCAGACGGTGCCGCTCGGCAATCTCCAGCACATAATAGGGCGATAGCGGCTGTCCGCGCGCATCGACCGCCCGCAAAAGAGCTTCCGCGCCGATCATGCGGCGATTGTGCATTTCGAATTTCGGCTGATAATATATTGGCGGGGTGCCGCATTTGATCCAGTTGACCAGCATCTGCCGCACACCCTCGTCCCGTGTCGCTTTCTCGGCGAAGGAAAAAGGGAAAATCTGCACCGGATTTTCGCTTCCTTTCAGCGCCAGGCTAAGGTGCCTGAGGAAAGAGGCCACGTTCTGCCGGGAGAGCATATCCAGATTAGCCGCACCGATTTTCAGATGCGGCGCCGGACCCGCTTCCGTGGACCGGCAAAACGCACTTAACCCGTCGTGGAGACGCATCATGAGCCTCGCACTTTCCGACCTCTCCAGCGCGACCCCCTCGATGACGACTGCAAGCGTCGTGTCGCCGAACATGAAGCTGCGCGGCATATTGGCCTTTGACAGCAGGCCGTTATCCTCGTCGCAGACCTCCTGCGCCAGCCTTGGCCAGAAGAGATCGCCCCAGTCTTCGCCCTCGCAGGCAGCGATGTCGGCAATATTGACGATTTCGATGAGAACCAGAGCATGCGGAACAGCCGGCTCCCGCCGCGTCGCCGTTTCGATATGATCCTTGAGGGCGCGCCTGTTGGGCAGGCCCGTCAGCGAATCCGTCAGCGCCGCAGCTTCGCGTTTCCTGACCTCTTCACGCGCCCGCGCCTCGCCGCGCAGTAAAAGAAACAGACAGACGATCATCGGCAGGCCGACGACCGCGCCGACAGTGCGGCGGCCGATGCCGCTTAAAAACAGCGTTTGGTCCACCATGCCCAAGCCGAACAACAAACAAATGGCAAGCAACGCTGCAAAAATCCTGACGGCGAAAACTCCGAAAATATCCCGAATTCCGAGTTGGGTGAGACTGCGCCTGCGCATCCAGCCATACATGACAATCCCGAAAACCGAGATGACGCTCATATCCAGAAAGGCGGCCCAAAACAGGGTGACGCCACCGAAGAGAAGGCGACCGGCGGAGATAAGCGCCAGGCTGATCAACCCGCCCTGCCAGGACCCCAATACGCCGGCCAGAAACAGCAGGTCCGAACGGATATAGGGTTTGGAGGGCAATTTGATGAATTCGGAAACCAGCAGCGTCAAGAGAAAGCCGGTCGCTCCAAAGACGATGCCGTAATAGATTTTATAACGCGGATCATCGAGCGCTATGTTTCGCCGCAGAAGGATCAGCACGGATACCATGCCGACGACGGCGGCTGCCTGGAGCAACAGAAATGGAAGCTCGGCGGCCGACGCGGCCGCTTGGGCGGCGATCAATTCCATCATCTGCAGAACCCCCGGTCATTATTTTTCAGGCACCGGAGTTCCGGTGCCTGGTCTTTACAAATCCTGCTTTGACGCAGGACGAAACACATCGCCAACCGTTCCGGCCGGCCTATATTGCAGACGCGGCTTCGACGCCGACGATATCCGTTGGAGCAGCGAGCGCTCCCGGATGCCCGGAGGCAAGCACCAGCCGGTCGCGCCCCTGACGCTTCGCTTCGTAAAGCGCCACGTCGGCCTGGTTCAACATCTCGTATATTATTTCCCTGCCGTCGGTGGAAACCGCCACGCCCAGACTGACTGTGGCAATCGTCCGCCCGTCAGGGCGGTTCGGGTGGGCTATGGCCTCCTCGGACACAGCCAGTCTCAGCCTCTCACCAACGGCAAGCGCTGCGGACACGCCGCAATTATCGAGCAAAACCACGAATTCCTCGCCGCCGTAGCGCGCGACGAAACTCCTGTCGTCATCCTTGCGCAGCGCGCCGCGCAGTTTGCCGGCGATCATGCGCAGGCAATCATCGCCAGCCACATGCCCTTCTGAATCATTGTAATTCTTGAAATAGTCGACATCGACAAGGATAAGCGCCCGCGGCCTGCCATTGCCGCCGGAAGCCTCGCGCGCCGCCTCGTCAAAGCTGCGGCGGTTGCGAATCCCGGTCAGCTGGTCGGTGTTCGAAAGCTGCTGAAGTTCCTGATTGGCGTTTTGAATCCGTTGCAGCAACATCTTCTCGCGCAGCGACGCCAGATAGTCCCGCCGTTCGACCTGCTCGATGCGATAGGCCGCAAACAGCGAAACGATGCTGACACCGACCGAGCACATGATCGCCGGCAGCTTGGCCACCTCGCTCGTAACCGTCACATATTGCATGCCGACGATGAAAACGCCCAGGCAACCGACCGTTCCCAAGACCGAGAGCAGAAACGATTTGCGATGCACCGTGTTCATATAAAGAATGACGGTGACGATGCCCATGTAATATTCGCTCGCCATCGAGGTCTGCGCTTTGGCGTAAACGAACATCAGCGACGCAACGACAAGCATGCAACCGAACGCGTGAACAACCTCATGCACGATCGCATCCGGACGCGCCTTCACCGCATAATAGCGCGCGGGAAAATAAAGAAACAAAAGCGGCGTGACGACGAACAACCGGACGACCACATCCAGCCAGAGTATCTCCGGCACCAGTTTCGTATCGACGAACAGGTATAGATTGTAGACGGCGACGCCGAAAATCAAACCGTATGTATTGAACTGATGATTGCTTTCGTTGATTTTCCGAACGAAGCCAGACGAACGATCATCCTTAAGTAAAACTACCATGCACTTGCTCTTCAAAATCGAAATCAAGCAAAACCTAAAGTTACATGCGAATATTCCTCCATAATAACTTAAAATTCTGCCATTAAAACCACTGATTTACGAAAAACAATGCTTTTAATTTCAGAAAATATTCGTAAAATTCAAACGTTACACAGTTCTGGAACAGGCGCACCACGTTCTATCAGGATGTAGCGCACCACGAAAAAAGAACGGGGCGGCAAGGACGATCGCCTTGCTCCTTCGAGCGATTCTGCTAAAAACTTGTAAAATCACACTTTATCCCACGCATCACTTAAACGGGTTCCACTCCATGTCAGCCACCAAGCTTGCCATCGTCGGCGTCGGCAAAATCGTTCGCGACCAGCACCTTCCCGCCATCGCAGGCAATCCGGATTTCGAATTGATCTGCACGGCCAGCCGCCACGGCACCGTGGATGGCGTCGCTTCCTACAGCACCATCGAGGCCATGCTGGAGGCGGTAAAGGATATCGACGCCGTGTCGCTTTGCATGCCGCCGCAATACCGTTACGAGGCTGCTTACGCGGCGCTGAATGCCGGCAAGCATGTTTTCCTTGAAAAGCCGCCGGGCGCGACGCTTTCGGAAGTTCAGGATCTCGTCCGCCTCGCGGATTCGAAGGGCCTTTCGCTGTTTGCCAGCTGGCACTCGCGTTATGCACCTGGCGTGGAAGCTGCAAAGGCGTTTCTGGCCTCGACAAAAATCGACAGCGTGCACGTCATCTGGAAAGAGGATGTGCGCCACTGGCACCCCAACCAGGCATGGATCTGGCAGGCGGGCGGTCTCGGTGTGTTCGATCCGGGCATCAACGCGCTGTCCATCATCACCCATATCCTGCCCCGCGCGTTGTTCCTGACCAAGGCGACGCTCGAGTTTCCGGAAAACCGCGACGCCCCGATCGCCGCCGAGCTGCATTTCTCCGACGTGACGAAAATGCCCGTGCACGCCGAATTCGACTGGCGCCAGACCGGCAAGCAGAGCTGGGATATCGTTGCCGAAACGGCGGCCGGACAGATGGTGCTTTCGGAGGGTGGCGCGAAGCTGTCGATCAACGGCGAGCCGGCATTGTCGGAGCCGGAGCGGGAATATCCGGCGCTTTACGCGCGTTTCGCGGAAATCATCAAGGCCGGTCGCTCGGATGTCGATCTTGCGCCGCTGACCCATGTGGCCGACGCCTTCCTGCTCGGCCGCCACAAATTCGTGGATTCCTTCTACGACTGAGACACCGAAACGCTTTGCGGCGGAATTACATCAAAAAGGGCGCGGCTGACGAAACAGCCGCGCCCTTATTTGTTTGGGCCTTTGCCCACAGGCAATATCTGCTGGTTGGCCGCGATCAGGCCTTCTTCTGCCAGCGGCCTTCCGGCGATTGCTGCCAATAGGTCAGGGCATGACCTTCGGTCTTCAGCCTTTTCCAGTGATTTCGCGCCATTTCGAGCTGGTAGGCGTCATATCCGTCGAACATGAACACGATGCGCTCATAACCTTCCACCGCCGGTGGTTCCGCGCCATCGACCAGAAAGCGGACATTGGCCTCGTTGCCGTTCGCATCCGACGCGGTCAAAAGAATCGGTTGGCTCTGCGGCGCAGAGGAGGTGTCCGTAGCGTGCGGCAGAAAACTGTCGTCACGAAAGGTCCACAGATGCGCATCGAGGAAATCGCGCCGCTCCTCGTCCACCGTCTGGATCGCGACCTTCCAGCCGCGTTCCAGCGATTTTTCGAGCAAAGGCGGCAGCGCATCCTCCAGCTTCGATTCCGTCAGATGGTAGAACAGAATTTCAGTCATCCGCAGACTTTTAAGCTCCGGTCGCGTCAATCTTCGTAATGGGCGCGAACGAGTTCGTTCAGCAACCGCACACCGTAGCCCGATCCCCAGGACTGGTTGATCTCGGTCAGCGGCGATCCCATGGCAGTGCCGGCGATATCGAGGTGCGCCCACGGCGTCTCGCCCACGAAACGCTTGAGGAACTGCGCGGCGGTGACGGAGCCCGCCAGACGGCCGGAGCTGTTCTTCATGTCGGCAAACTTGGAATCGATGATCTTGTCGTAATCCTTGCCGAGCGGCATGCGCCACAGCTTTTCGGCCGTCACGTCACCCGCCTGCGAAAGACGCGCGGCCAGCTCGTCGTCATTGGAGAAAAGACCGGCCTGGAGATTGCCGAGCGCAACCGTGATCGCTCCCGTCAAAGTGGCGAGATTGACCATGAATTTCGGGCTGAAGCGTTCCTTGGTGTACCAGAGCGCATCGGCCAGAACCAGCCGGCCTTCGGCGTCGGTATTGATGATCTCGATGGTCTGGCCGGACATGGAGGTGACGATGTCACCCGGACGCTGGGCATTGCCATCAGGCATGTTCTCCACCAGACCGATGACGCCTATGACGTTGGCTTTCGCCTTGCGCGCAGCAAGCGTATGCATGAGGCCGGTCACGGCCGCAGCGCCGCCCATATCGCCCTTCATGTCCTCCATGCTGAGGCCGGGCTTCAGCGAAATGCCGCCGGTATCGAAAACGACGCCCTTGCCGACAAAGGCGATCGGCTCATCCTTCTTGGAGCCGCCATTCCACTGCATCACCGCAAGCCGGGGCGGACGCGCAGAACCCTGCGCCACGCCGAGAAGCGCATTCATGCCGAGCTTCTTCAACTCCTTCTCACCGAGAATTTCGACTTCGACACCCAGCTTCTTCAGCTCATCGGCCTT
Source organism: Rhizobium nepotum 39/7 (assembly GCF_000949865.1). Lineage (GTDB taxonomy): Bacteria > Pseudomonadota > Alphaproteobacteria > Rhizobiales > Rhizobiaceae > Agrobacterium > Agrobacterium nepotum. Next base: position 102,426 of record NZ_JWJH01000002.1, read on the forward strand.
TTCGGCAAATTCAACGGGGCCGAGAACGTTCGGCGGCAGGTTGACGAGGTCGCGCGCCAGAATAACGCCGCCCGCCACAGCCTCGGACACGGCAAAGGCCTTTTCCGCTTCCTGATGGGCTGCCGTGACGATGACGACGTCGACTTTCTTCGGCGACTTTTCGTCGTCGGATTTCTTTTTGGTCTTGTAGGCATCGAAACTGTAGCCGCGCAGCAGAAGGCCAAGCGCGAAATCCGCAGCCGCCTGCGCACCGACCTCGACGCCCGGAGCATCGAGGTAGACGGCGACCTTGTCCGCCTTCCTGAAATTGGCGGCGGCGGTGCCGCCGGCGCGCAGCCAGTCATGAGCGTTGAGTTTCGCCGGCTTGCCGAGACCGATGACGAGCAGCCTGTCGGCGCTCGAACCCTGCGGCGCGATCACGTCGAGCGTTGCCATCGACTTTGCGGAAAAGCCCGAAATCTTTGCCGCCCTGGCAATCACGCCGTCCGGATCGGCCTCCGATTGACCGGCTGCGGCCTGCGCCTCACCCGAGGCTTGCAGCACAACGGCAAGGGCATTTTCAAGCGAGGCGGAATTGGCGAAAGAAATATCGAATTTGGCGGACATGTTTTCCTGCTCTTCGTGGACGACTTGCATGATGCGCACGATCATGGCCTTTTCGGCCCCCGGCGCAACCCTACATTTTTCAAAGTCTGCATTCTTTAAAGGGCCATATTCTTTAAAGGAAAGGTATTTTTGCGGAATGCTCAGCTGCGTCATGAAACTGACAGCTTGTTCCACAAAAAGACACAGGCAGTGGAAAAATCGTCGCGCAAAACATATTTGTGAGCGAGCCGGAATAGCCAATTGCAAACGATGCGATTAGATAGGCTGAAATCCGGCGGGCTACCACGCGGAAAAACAATGTCGACAAGGGCAGTATGAAGCTTCTCGAGAACTATATCCTGCGGCGGACAACGCAGATGTTTCTGGTCGCGCTGCTGCCGGTGCTGGCCATCATCTGGACCATCCAGGTTCTCCAGAGAATCAATCTCGTCACCGATACCGGCCAGTCGATGGGCTCCTTCATGGCGCTCGCCACGATGATCCTGCCGACGCTGATCCCTGTCGTCCTGCCTTTCGCCCTCGTCATCGGCATCACCCAGACATTCACGGCGATGAACAACGATTCGGAGCTCGCCATCATCGACGCGGCCGGATCGCCCCGTTCGATCATGTTTCGCCCGGTTCTCATTCTGGCCGCGGTTCTAAGCGCGTTTTCCTTCACCATCACCAACTTCATCGAGCCGCCTGCCCGCAGCTCGGCCCGACAGATGGTGGCGGCTGCCTATGCCGACCTCCTGTCCTCGGTGATCGAGGAAAAGACCTTCCGCGCCGTTCAGGACGGCCTTTACGTGCAGATCGCCCAGCGGCAGGGCCGTATCCTCAAGGGCCTGTTCGTCGCCGACCGCCGCGATCCGAATTTCGATCTCATCTATTACGCCAAGGAAGGCATGATCGATGAAAGCGGCACGTCGCTGACCATGCGCGACGGCGAGGTGCAGCAGAAGACGCCCGATGGCAAGGTATCGGTGGTCAAGTTCCTGTCCTACGCTTTCGACCTTTCGACCATGTCGGAAAAGCAGGATTCCGAACCGTCGCTTTCTCCGGGCGATGCCAGCCTCGGTTTCCTTCTCTCGCCCGATGAGAACAATGCGAGCTACAAGCGGTCTCCGGAGAGCTTCCGCAGCGAGTTGCACAAGCGCCTCTCGGACTGGATGTTCGCCTTCGCCTTTGCGCTGATCTCGCTGGTCATCGCCGCCGACGCGCGCTCGCATCGCGAAGCGCGCATGCATCCGATGGTCGCAGCACTTGTGACAGCGTTCATGCTGCGCTGGCTCGGTTTTTACGTCACCAATCAGGTCAAGCAGAGCGCGGCGTTCATTCCGCTGGTCTATGCCGTGCCGGGTCTCAGCGGCGGCGCTGCCGCCCTCTTTCTGCTCACCGGCCGCAAGCCGAGAATGCCGAATGTCATCGCGGATGCGGCAGGCCGGATACGCCGTGTTTTCTCCAGCCGGCTGGCGCGCAGCACCGGGAGCGGCAACACGTGATTTTCAACACCCTCGCCCGGTATTTCCTCAAACGATACCTGATCACGGCCATCTGGTTCCTGCTCGGCGTGTCGTCGATCATCTATCTCGCCGATTTCAGCGAGACGGCGCGGCGCATGTCCGGCGTGCCGGGCTATTCGGTGCCGGGCGCGCTCGGCCTGACCGCGCTTCGCCTGCCGCTGATCCTGCAGCAGACCGTTCCTTTCATCGCCCTCTTCGTCGGCATGACGACGCTGATCTCGCTCAACCGGCGTTACGAGCTGGTTGTCACGCGCGCGGCGGGCGTCTCCGCCTGGCAATTCATCCTTCCCTTCGTTTTCGGAGCGGTCATTCTCGGCGTCCTCTCCGTCGTCGTCCTCAACCCTATCGCGGCATGGGGCCAGAACCGGTCGCTGTCGATGGAGGCCGGCTGGCGTAACGAAGGCAGCGGCGGCCGTCAGCAGGACATCATTCCGTGGATGCGCCAATCAAGCGGCGGCCAGGATACGATCATTGGCGCCAAGAGCTTCGAGGACAATGGCAGGCTGCTTCTCGACGTGGTTCTGATCCACCTCGACAAGGACGGAAACATCGTCTCGCGGCAGGACGTGAAGTCGGCAAAGTTGGAAGATGGTTACTGGCTTCTTAACGGGGTTACGGAAACCCGCGCCGGACATGTGCCAGTTCGGCAAGAGAGCACGCGGATCAGTACCAATCTGAGACGAGAATTCGTCCAGGAACGTATGACGCAGACGGAAACCGTTGCTTTCTTTGATCTTTCCCACAAGATCGAAGTTGCAAAGTCTTTTGGACTGTCTTCAAAAGCGCTTGAGACGCAGTATCATTTCCTGCTATCGACGCCCCTGCTTCTGGTTGCGATGACCTTGATCGCCGCGACCGTTTCATTAAAGTTCAGCCGCTTCGCCCAATCGCGCTCCGTGATTCTGGGTGGAATCGTTTCCGGCTTCGTGCTTTATGTAGTAACCGTGCTCGTAAGGGCATTCGGGAGTGGTGGCGTTGTCCCTCCCACCGTCGCGGTCTGGGTTCCAGTCGTCGTGGCGTTGGCTTTGGGGGCAACCATTCTGCTTCATCAGGAGGACGGCTAGTGGCGGTATATGACCGCGGGAATATCAGGCGGCTTTGGACGGCCCTTCTGACAGGTGCCGCTGTGTGCGCATATTTGGCATCCAGCCCGGTCGCTTTCGGCCAGGGTGGCTTGCTTGCGCCCGGAAGCCAAGACGATTCGAAACTCCTGCTTACGGCAAATGAACTGACCTATAATCGCGACGCCCAGCGCGTCATCGCGAAGGGCGTGGTTCGCATGCACTATTCGGGCTACCGCATGGTGGCCCAGCAAGTGGAATATAATCAGCAGACCGGCCGCGTGATCGCCCATGGCAATATCGAACTGATAGAGCCAGGCGGCAACAAGATCTATGCCGACGAGATGGATGTCACCGACGATTTCGGTCAGGGCTTCGTCAATGCGCTGCGCGTCGAGACCCCGGACAATACCCGCATTGCGGGCGAGAGCGCCGAACGGCTCGAAGGCGACCGGATGGTCCTCAACAACGGCGTCTATACCGCCTGTTTGCCCTGCGCCGAGCGCCCCGAAAAGGCGCCCCTGTGGCAGGTGAAAGCGGAGCGCGTCATTCAGGATGGAAAGACCCATACGATCCGGCTCGAAAAAGCGCGTCTGCAGCTTTTCGGCCATTCGATCGCTTATGTGCCGTTCCTGACCGTTCCTGATAATACGGTAAAGCGGAAGTCGGGTTTCCTGTTCCCGCAGATGAGCATTACCAGCAATCTCGGTTTCGGCATCGGTGTGCCCTATTTCCAGGTTCTTTCCGACACATCGGATGTAACCGTCACGCCGACCTATTACACGACGCAGGGTCTGCTTCTGCAGGCGGAATTGCGTCAGCGCTTCGAGACCGGCATGCATACGCTGACGATTGCCGGCATCAGCCAGCAATCCTCCGATACGTTTACCGCTGGCACCAGCGACGCGCTGAACGACGAGCGCGGCATGATCGCGAGCAAGGGCAACTTCAGCATCAATCCGCGTTGGGCGTTCGGCTGGGACGCTATGGTGCAGACGGACAACAACTTTTCGCGCACCTATAATCTGAAGGGCTATAAAAACGACGTCCAGACCAACCAGATCTATCTGAGCGGCATGGGCGAGCGAAACAGCTTCGATGCCCGCGGTTATTATTTCAACGTTCAGGATACGGACAATTCCGAACTCAAGGAACGCAAGCAGGCGATCGTCCATCCGGTGATGGATTACCGCTACTTCGTGCCGGATCCGATTTATGGCGGCGAACTTTCGCTGACGACCAACTTCACCAGCATCACCCGCGTGACGCAGGATTCCTATGCGATGGGCGGCTATCCCCGCTTCAACGGACTTGAAGGCGACTATACGCGTCTTTCCACCGAAGCCGAGTGGAAGCGCACCTTCACGATGGACAGCGGCCTGCAGATCACACCGATCCTTGCGGCGCGCGGCGACGCGCTCTGGACGGACATGTCTCCGGCAAGCTTCACCTCGGGTGGCACTTCCTATGCCTATGACGGCATGATGCGTGACGATGCGACGTTGCGCGGCATGGTGACAGGCGGGATCGAAGTGCGTTACCCTTGGCTCTTCACGGCGCTGAACAGCAGCCATGTGATCGAGCCGATCGCGCAGATATTCGTGCGTCCGAACGAGCAATATGCCGGTCGTTTCCCCAACGAGGATGCGCAGGCTTTCGTGTTCGATGCGACCAATCTGTTCGAGCGCGACAAGTTCTCCGGTTTCGACCGGATCGAGGGCGGCACACGCGCGAATATCGGCTTCCGCTATAACGGCACGTTCGACAATGGCTACGGCATTCGCGCCATTGCCGGCCAGTCGTTCCATCTGGCGGGCGACAACTCTTTCGCCTCCTACGATCTCGTCAATGCCGGCGCCGATTCCGGCCTCGAATCCGACCGTTCGGATTACGTCGCCATGGCTGCTTTCGATGCACCGATCGGCCTGTCGCTTTCGTCCAGCATCCGTCTCGACAAGGACGATTTCGACATCAACCGGTCGGAAACGGGCATCAGCTATTCGGATCGCCGCATCACGGGCAAGCTCAGCTATACGCAGGTCAAGGAACAGCCGAAATACGGCTACAACGAAGACCGCGATATCGTTCAGGCCTCCGGTTCGCTGCGCATGGACGACAACTGGTCGCTGTTCGGCTCGATCAACTACGATCTGAACGGAAAATTTGCCGCCGAGCGCCGTATTGGCATCGCCTATCAGGATGAATGCACGATCTTGACGGTCAGCTATTCCGACGAGGGCAATATCAATTCCAGCCGCCAGGCCGCCAATGACTGGTCGGTCAATGCCCGACTGGCGTTCCGTACGCTCGGCGATGTCAGCGTCGGTTCTGCAAACGAGGACTGGGCCGACATGGATATCGGCTGGAAGCCGAACAATTACTGAGTTTAAAGGCAGGCCCACAGCATCACGGCCTGCCTTTTTGCTATTCGAACAGTAAAAGTCACGGTTTTGCCGCAACATCGCGCCAGTGTCCTGCCGGTGTAAAAACCGTATCGGGTTTTCTTTCAACAGACCGACATTGCCGTTTTGCAGATCGCGATGATATATACGTGGCAAATTCGCGGTGCGGATGGACAAATGTGGGTCTGAAAGACCAAGGGTGCGGAATTACTCCCCATCGCCAGACAGAACAGATTGCCGGGACGGGGAACAGGACCCTGCCCGACGAAAGGGAGAAGGATATGATGAATTTCGGAAAGACGGCTTTGCGTGGCGCTGCGTTCGCCTTTGCGATATTCGCCGTTCCCATGGCCGTTCTGCCCTATACCGGCCAGGCCCTCGCCGACAGCACGGTCAAGATCGTCGTCAACAAGACCCCCATCACCAATGACGATATTGCAAAGCGTGTCGCCTTTCTGAAATTGCAGCGCCAGTCGGGCAATCTCAACGAAAAGGCGCGCGAGCAGCTGGTCGACGAGGCGCTGAAACGCGAGGAAATCGGCCGGGTGAAAATGTCTGTCAGCACCGAAGAAGTCGATGCGGCTTTCGCGCGCTTTGCCGGCAACAACAAGATGAAACCGGAGCAGCTGTCGCAGGTCCTTTCCAAGGCCGGTGTCGGCGCCGATCATTTCAAATCCTTCATCGCCGTGCAGATGAGCTGGCCGCGTCTCGTGAACGCCCGTTACGGCGCGCGCGGCAAGATGTCGACGCAGGATCTCGTCACCCGCCTGAAAGAGCGCGGCGACAAGCCGGTCGTGACGGAATATTTCCTGCAGCAGGTGATCTTCGTCATCCCCGAATCGAAGCGCAACGCCATTACCGGCAAGCGCAAGGCCGAGGCTGAAGCCTCGCGCAAGCGTTATCCCGGCTGCGAGCAGGCCATGACCTTCGCCGCGACCATGCGCGACGTCGCGATCAAGGATCTCGGCCGGATGCTGGCGCCTGAGCTGCCGGATGACTGGAAGGCGCTGGTGGAAAAGACCAAGGAAGGCGGCACCACCGGAACGCGCGTGACCGAGAAGGGCGTCGAATATCTGGCGATCTGCAAGCAGCGTCAGGTTTCGGACGACTATGCGGCGGAAATGGTGTTCAAGTCCGAAGACCTGATGAAGGCCAAGGACGGCGAGAACCCCAACGAAAAGAAATATATGGATGAACTGCGCAAGAAGGCGCAGATCGTCAACACCTGATACGAGAGCCCGGCCTTTCCGTGACACATGCATCCCTGCCGCTTGCCCTGACACAGGGAGACCCAGCCGGTATCGGCCCCGATATCGCCATCGCCGCCTGGGCCAGACGCCGGGAGAACGGCGTAGCGCCCTTCATCTTCATCGGTGATCCCGATGTGGTGGCGAGCCGTGCGGCGCTGATCGGTATCCCGGTCAATATCGAGACCTGCAATCCAGCGGACGCCGTCGGCCTGTTCGACCGTGCTTTTCCCGTCCTTCCCCTTCCCGTCGGGTTTGAGGTTCAGGCGGGCCAGCCGCATGTCGGAGCCGCCCATGCGACAATCAAGGCGATCGAAACCGCCGTTGCCTTGACTGTCGAGGGCAAGACTTCCGCCGTCGTCACCAATCCGATTGCGAAATCCGTGCTTTACGAAGCGGGCTTCGGTTTCCCCGGCCACACGGAATTTCTCGCCGATCTGGCCTTGCGCCTAACCGGCAAGCAGGTAACGCCGGTGATGATGATTGCCGGACCCAAGGTCCGTGTCGTGCCGGTGACGATCCATATTCCCCTGAAAGACGTGCCAGCGGCACTGACGGAAGAGCTGATCGTTGCGACCTGCCGCATCATCGATGCGGATCTCCGGCAGAAATTCGGCATTGAGGCGCCGCGTCTGGCTGTTGCCGGGCTTAATCCGCATGCGGGTGAAGACGGCGCGCTCGGGATCGAGGACCGCGACGTGGTTCACCCCGCGACCATGAGATTGCGGAAAGACGGGATCGACGCTTTCGGTCCCCTGCCCGCCGATACGATGTTTCACGATGCCGCCCGCAGGCGCTACGATGTCGCCGTGTGCATGTATCACGATCAGGCGCTCATCCCGGCCAAGGCGCTCGGCTTTGATGATTCCGTCAATGTCACGCTCGGTCTGCCCTTCATCCGCACCTCGCCCGACCACGGCACCGCCTTCGGCATTGCCGGCCAGGGCATTGCCAGCGAGACCAGCCTTGTCGCCGCACTGAAGATGGCGGCGGAGATTTCCCTTCGCAGCAAGGTCAACACATAATGGCCGCAATAGATGGACTGCCGCCGCTGCGCGATGTCATCCAGCGCCACGGGCTCGATGCGAAGAAGTCGCTCGGGCAGAATTTCCTGTTCGATCTCAATCTCACCCAGAAGATCGCCAGAACGGCCGGACCGCTCGAAGGCGTCACGGTGATAGAGGTCGGCCCCGGTCCCGGTGGCCTTACCCGCGCCATTCTTTCGCTCGGCGCCAAGAAGGTGATCGCCATTGAGCGGGACAGCCGCTGCCTGCCTGCGCTGGCGGAAATCGAAGCGCATTATCCCGGACGTCTCGAAGTCATCGAGGGCGATGCGCTGAAGACCGATTTCGAGGCTCTGGTTCCGGCCGGCGAGCCTGTGCGGATCATCGCCAACCTGCCTTACAATGTCGGCACGCAATTACTGGTCAACTGGCTGCTGCCGAAGGAATGGCCGCCCTTCTGGCTCTCCATGACGCTGATGTTCCAGAAGGAAGTCGGCCAGCGCATCGTGGCGGAAGAAGGCGACAACCATTACGGTCGCCTCGGCGTTCTCACCGGCTGGCGCACGGTATCGGAAATGGCCTTCGACGTCCCGCCGCAAGCCTTCAGCCCGCCGCCTAAGGTCACCTCGACCGTCGTGCACCTGCTGCCGAGGGAAAAGCCGTTGCCCTGCGATGCCTCCAAGCTCGAAAAGGTAACGGAAGCCGCCTTCGGCCAGCGCCGCAAGATGCTGCGCCAGAGCGTGAAGAGCCTCGGGGGTGAAACCCTGCTGGAAAAAGCGGGCATCGACGCGACACGACGGGCGGAAACGCTCTCGGTCGAGGAATTCGTGACGCTGGCCAATTGCCTGTAAGGTCAGGTTGGGCAGACGGTTACGACATCGGTTGCTTGCAAGCCTGCGGTCTACTATTGTGTCCATATATGGTCATTTTTGGAGGCAGACATGTCGAGCATGAGCGTCGCCGAAGCAAAAGCCGGTTTTGCCACACTGATTGATGAAGCAGCGAAAGGCGAGTTCGTGACGATCACACGTCACGGCAAACCGGCCGCGGTGCTCGTTTCCGTTGAGGCGGCCGAAGCCGCAAAAAAGGCGCTGAAGACGCCGCGCCCCAATTTCGGGGATTTTCTGCTGACCTATCCAGGCGGTGTGGATTTGGCGCGCAATCCATCGACCATGCGGGAAATCGATTTTGAGTAACGGCTTTCTGCTCGATACCAATATCATATCCCGGCTTGCCCCCGACAAACCTACACCCTCCGAAGCCACCCGCGCATGGTTCCATGTGCAAGGCGAGGCCTATGCACTTTATCTGTCAGCAATGACCGTTGCGGAAATCCAAAAGGGAATAGGATATCTTGATCGCAAAGGCGCGGTCGGTCGCGCCAAACGACTGAATGACTGGTTAAACGCGCTGACCGAAAACTTCGGGGATCGAATACTACCAATGGATATCGTGGTTGCCCGTATAGCGGGCGCGATGGAAGATATGGCAAACAGCAAAGGCCGTCATCCCGGGCTTGGCGACCTGATCATTGCCGCCACCGCTCAGGTCTATAGTCTGACTGTCATAACCGAAAACTTGAAGCACTTCCTTCCGTTGGGAATTCAAGTCGATTTGCCGTCGTCACTCCAGAAGTAGAACAAAAACGGTGTTCAGCCGAGCTGCGGCTCTTCCGCAAGCAGTTCGCGCACGAAATCGAACATGCCGTGGCGGCGGTCGCGGCGGACGCGTTCGGCTTTGACGATCGCCTCGACGGCTTCGAAGGCCGCCTGCAGGTCGTCGTTGAGGATGACGTAGTCATAGTCGCGCCAATGCTCGATTTCGGCGCGGGAATTGATGAGCCGAGTCTGGATAACGGCTTCGGTGTCTTCGGCGCGGCGGTGCAGGCGCGATTGCAGTTCGGTCATGGTCGGCGGCAGGATGAAGATCGAAACGACATCCGCCTTCATCTTGTCCTGAAGCTGCTCGGCGCCCTGCCAGTCGATGTCGAACAGCATGTCGCGTCCGGCCGCCATCGCCACTTCCACCGGCTCGCGCGGCGTGCCGTAAAAATTGCCGTGAACCTCGGCCCACTCCAGAAGCTCGTCACTGTCACGCAGACGCTCGAAGTCGCGTTTGGAAATGAAGTGATAGTGGATGCCTTCGATCTCGCTCTGCCGGCGCGGACGCGTTGTCACGCTGACGGACAGGCTGATATTCTTGTCCTTGTCGAGCAGGTTGCGCGCGATCGTGGATTTGCCCGCGCCCGATGGCGATGAAATCACCAGCATCAGCCCTCTGCGGGCAATCGTAACAGGGGAATTGTTCACCGGGGCCATGGGTCTACTCCAGATTTTGGACCTGCTCGCGGAACTGGTCGATAACCACTTTCAGCTCTATGCCTGCTGCGGTTACCGCACTGGCGTTCGATTTGGAACAGATTGTATTCGACTCGCGGTTAAATTCCTGTGCAAGAAAATCGAGCTTGCGCCCGACCGGCCCGCCATTGGCCAAAAGCTCGCGCGACGCCTCGACATGGGCGCGCAGCCGGTCGACCTCTTCGCGCAGATCCGCCTTGGTGGCGATCAGCGCCGCCTCGGCGTGAAGACGGTCACGATCCAGCCCGTGCATGCCCTCACCGATGAGGGCGATCTGCTGGGCAAGCCTTGCGGCAATCTGTTCCGGCTGGCGGGAGGGATCGCTCTCGATAAGGCCAGCAAGTTGCTCGATCCTGTCGATCTGGCCGGACAGGATGGCAAACAGCGAAGCCCCTTCCCGCTCGCGCATGTCCTTCAGCTTCTCGACGGCGACGGCAAAGCCGGCAAGCACATCGGCGTTGCGTGCGGCCTGTGCCTGCGCATCATCTTCCGCCTCGCGAAAATCGACCAGCCCACGCAGCGACAGCAGCGTATCGAAGCTCAGTGGCTTGTCGTCGACGACGCCGACAAGTTCTTGCTTGAGAGCCAGAACAGCGGCGAGAGCATCGCGGTTGATCACCGCCTCCAACCGGTTTTCCGCAATCGCCAGCGTCAAGCCCGCCTGAACATTGCCGCGGGAAAAATGTCCGCCCGCGATTTCCCGCAGGCCCGTCTCCAGCGCTTCCAGACCGGTGGGCAGACGCAGGCGCACATCGAGCCCCTTGCCGTTCACCGAGCGTAATTCCCACGCCCAGCGGTAACGGCCGGACGTTCCCTCGCTGCGCGCGAACCCGGTCATCGATTGCAATGTCATATTCAGAAAGCCCCCTCATGCCGTGCAAAAAACCGGGCCTTGTGATGACAAGGCCCGGTCAGGATTATCAGTTATTGGCCGGTTTTTCCGCTTCCGCGCCGCCGGGTTGACCATCCACGACGACATCGGGATTGGCGCCTGAAGCCGCCTTTTCCGCCTCTATCTTGCGCCAGCGGCGCACATTGGCGTTGTGCTCGTCCAGCGTCTTTGCAAATACGTGGCCGCCGGTGCCATCGGCGACGAAATATATGTCGTCGGTGCGCCACGGATTGGCAACTGCCTCGAGCGCGGCCCGGCCCGGATTGGCAATGGGAGACGGCGGCAGGCCCTTGATGACATAGGTGTTGAACGGCGTCTGCTTTTGCAGGTCCGACTGATAGATCGGCCTGTCGGAAGGCTTGCCGTCGCCGCCGAACAGACCGTAGATGATCGTCGGATCGGATTGCAGGCGCATGCCCTTCTTCAGGCGATTGTAGAAGACCGAGGCGACATGGGCGCGTTCGTCGTCCTTGCCGGTTTCCTTTTCGACGATCGAGGCGAGCGTCACGAATTCCTCGACCGTCTTGATCGGCAGGTCGGGATCACGTCGTTCCCAGATCATGTCGATGAGCTTGTCCTGCGCCGCACTCATCTGGTTGATGATTTCCTCGCGCTTCGTACCACGGGTAAAGCGGTAGGTATCGGGACGAAGGCTGCCTTCCGGCGGTAGGGCTGCGGGCAGTTCGCCATCCAGTATCTCGTCTGCGCCAAGGCGCGCGAACATCTGCTTGACGGTCAGACCTTCGGGCAGCGACACGGAATAAAGGATCGACTTGCCGGATTCCAGCAGCATCATGATGTCCTTCATCGATGCGCCGGCCTTGATCTCGTATTCACCCGCCTTCAGCGTCTGGTCTTTTTGCAGGTAGCTGCCCGTCATCAGGCGGAAGACACGGGCATTGGAGACGACGTCGTTGCGCTCGAGATTATTGGCGATCTCAATCAGGCCTGCGCCATTGCGTACCGTGAAATGCGTATTCGTCTGAAGCGGACCGGGCTCCTGGAACGCGTTGATCATGTAATAGAAAGCCGCAACTGCAAGCACGCAGACGGCAACCGCAAGCGTCATCAGAAAATTCAGGAAGATCACCAGCTGGCCATGGGCCTTGCGGGAGCGCTTGGGCGGAGCCGGCACTTTTTCCGGGCGCAGCGCCTCGGTCGGAGATTTCGGGATGATCGGGCCGCGATTGCCCTCGCCCGCACCGTCTCGTCCGTATGATCCCTGGCTGTTCTGGTTCGTGTCGCTCACCGTCGGTCCTTTTCAGTTCGGCGTTGTCAGCGCTTTTTGCGCAGGTAATGCGGCAAAAACAGGTTCGGAATATCTTCCTGCACCACATAGAGACATCGTGAAGACCTCATTGTCTTCCTTCACGAATCGTCGTTTCCGGCAAAGCCGGTCGGGGAAGCCGTCTGCGGCGGGAGATCCGCCCGCAGCAGGAAACCATTCCGAAACCGGCAAACCGTCTCCTGTAAACGACTACAATATCGGCGCGAAAATCAAAATGGCTTTCGCAAGCCGCAATACGTTCTTCAAAAGAAGAGCGTGCCTTCAGCACCCGGCAGGAGGGAGCCGCATTCGCCTCAGGCAGTTTGCGGCGCCGGGTAGTCTTTGCGATTTAAGCTTCGTAACGGCGCAGCACGAGGGAGGCGTTGGTGCCGCCGAAACCGAAGGAGTTCGACAGGGCGACGTCGACCTGCCTCTTGCGCGCCTTGTGCGGCACCAGATCGATCTTCGTCTCCACGTCGGGATTGTCGAGGTTCAGCGTCGGCGGAACGATGTTGTCGCGGATCGCAAGTGCTGCGAAAATCGCCTCGATCGCACCGGCTGCACCGAGAAGGTGGCCCGTGGCCGATTTGGTCGAGGACATCGAGATTTTCGAAGCCGAATCACCGACAAGCCGCTCGACCGCGCCAAGCTCGATCGTGTCGGCCATGGTGGAGGTGCCGTGGGCGTTGATGTAGTCGATATCAGCAGGCGTCAGGCCGGCGCGCTTCAGCGCCATCACCATGCAGCGATATGCGCCATCGCCATCCTCGGACGGAGCCGTGATGTGGTAGGCATCGCCGGAAAGGCCGTAACCGACGACTTCGGCATAGATCTTCGCGCCGCGCGCCTTGGCATGTTCCAGTTCTTCCAGAACGACGATGCCGGCGCCTTCGCCCATGACGAAACCGTCACGGTCGCGGTCATAGGGGCGGGACGCCTTTTGCGGATCGTCATTATGCTGGGTGGAAAGCGCCTTGCAGGCGGCAAAGCCGGCAAGCGCAATGCGGCAGACCGGCGATTCGGCACCGCCCGCAACCATGACGTCGGCGTCACCGAACGAGATCATCCGGGCGGCATCGCCAATGGCATGCGCACCGGTCGAGCAGGCCGTCACCACGGCATGGTTCGGCCCGCGCAGCTTGTGGCGGATGGAAACATGGCCGGAAACAAGGTTGATCAGACGGCCGGGAATGAAAAATGGAGAGATGCGGCGCGGGCCCTTGTCGCGCAGCGTGTAACCCGCCTCGACAATACCTTCCAGACCGCCAATGCCGGAGCCGATCAGAACGCCGGTGGCGATCTGGTCCTCGTCCGTTTCAGGATGCCAGCCGGCGTCGGCAAGCGCCATGTCGGCAGCGGCCACACCATAAAGGATGAACGGATCAATCTTGCGCTGCTCTTTGACTTCCATCCAGTCATCGGCATTGAAGGTGCCGTTGGAGCCATCGCCGACGGGAATGCGGCAAGCGATCTTTGCGGGCAAGTCTTCGACTTCGAACTCGGTCACGAGACGGGCGCCGTTCTGGCCGGCCAACAGCCGCTCCCAGGTCACTTCCGTTCCGCATCCAAGAGGAGATACCATGCCGGTACCGGTGATAACGACACGCCTCATCGTCAACGCTCCGCCCTTATCCAAATCATCAGTCTTCTTTGCAGCACCGCGCACCACGAAACGGCGAGGACAAGCGCTGCAATATTGTCGGTCTCACGATAAAATATTGGCCCGGACAAGCCGGGCCAAGACGGGAGGTTATGACACCTCCCCGATACAGGTCGATCAGGCCTGGGCCTTCTCGATGAACTTGACGGCGTCGCCGACAGTCAGGATCGAGTCAGCTGCGTCGTCGGGAATCTCGACGCCGAACTCTTCTTCGAAAGCCATGACGAGTTCAACGGTGTCGAGCGAATCAGCGCCCAGATCGTCAATGAAGCTTGCGCCTTCAACAACTTTGTCGGCGTCGACGCCCAGATGATCAATTACAATTTTCTTTACGCGTTCTGCGATATCGCTCATGTCGGTTTCCTCGACCTTTATTTTGAAGGGAATGCCTTACGGCACCCTGCCCTGTTAGAAGCCCTCATGCGCCGTTCAAATCCGGCACCGCTGGCAAACCCGTTCAACCCGGTCCAAGCTAGACATCGTCGCGCAAAATCGCAACGGCTTCCTGTCTCTCCGGGACGACTGTTCACAGTCTTGGCCCGATTAACACGGTTTCAATCGGTCGAAAAGCCTGAAAACGCGCTAAGCACAACGTATGACAGGCAATTTCGCCGGAAACCGGCATGGAGGGTCTTGCAGCGCCGGGCTACCCAAGAAGGTGCTGAAATAGCGCCGCAATCTTTTCAAGACGTCTTTGAGCCGGCGTCAGATCATCGCCATGCCGCCATTGACGTGCAGGGTCTGCCCGGTCATGTAGGCCGCTTCATTGGAGGCCAGATAAAGAACGGCCGAAGCGACTTCGGCTCCAGTTCCCATACGCTTCATGGGAATGGCGCCCATGATGGCCTCTTTCTGCTTGTCGTTCAGCTTGCCGGTCATGGCGCTTTCGATGAAGCCGGGCGCCACGCAGTTGACGGTGACGTTACGGGTGGCGATTTCCTGCGCCAGCGACTTCGAAAAACCGATCATGCCGGCCTTGGAGGCGCAGTAGTTGGCCTGGCCGGGATTGCCGGTGACGCCGACGATGGAGGTGATGTTGATGATGCGGCCGAAGCGGCGGCGCATCATCGGATGCGTCAGCTCGCGCGTCAGGCGGAACATCGCAGTCAGGTTCACTTCGATGACATTGTCCCAGTCCTCGTCGCTCATGCGCACGAAGAGGCCATCCTTGGTGATGCCGGCATTGTTGACGAGAATATCGACGCCTTCCAGCTCGGCCTCGGCCTTTTCGCCGAGCGCCTTGACCTCGGCGCGATCGGCAAGGTTGGCCGGGAAAATCTTGACGCGATCGCCAAGTTCCGCCGCCAGCGCCTCGAGCTTTTCAACGCGCGTGCCGTGCAGGCCGACGGTGGCGCCCCGGCTGTGCAGGAGGCGGGCGATTTCCTCGCCGATGCCGCCGGTCGCGCCGGTTACGAGAGCCTTGCGGCCTGTCAGATCAAACATGGTCCGTTCCTTCTCCGAAGCATGTCTCCCAAAAATGTGCAGCGGTTTTGGGACAAAGACATGCGTAAAAACAAAATTCAAAGTAATTCCGCAAAAGCCTTTTAGCGGAATTGCTTCGGGAATTACCGTAAAACAAAAGGCCGTTACGGGGAAAGTCCGCTCTCAGCCTATCAGGGTTGCCAGAAGCTGGTCGATATCGGCAGCGCCGTTGACGGCAACGCCGTTCACCGTCTTGTCGATGCGGCGGGCAAGGCCCGTCAGCACCTTGCCGGAACCGATCTCGTAAAGCTGCGTCACATTGTTGGCGGCGAACCATTCCACCGTCTCGCGCCAGCGCACCTGGCCGGTCACCTGCTCGACCAGCAGGGCGGCAATCTCGTTGGCATCGGAAACGGGAACGGCGCGCACATTGGCGATAACAGGCACGATCGGGTTCTTCTTTTCGACAGCCGCCAGCGCTTCGCGCATCGCTTCTGCGGCAGGCGCCATCAGTGCGGAGTGGAAGGGCGCGGAAACCGGCAGCATGATGGCGCGCTTGGCGCCCTTTTCGGAAGCGATCGCCGCAGCCTTTTCGACAGCCGCCTTGCCACCGGAGATAACCAGCTGGCCGCCGCCATTGTCATTGGCGATCTGGCAGACGCCGAGAATGCCGGCTTCTTCGCAAATGCTGGAAACCACATCATGCTCCAGCCCGATGATCGCCGCCATGGCGCCCTCGCCCACAGGTACGGCGGCCTGCATGGCATTGCCACGGATGCGGAGAAGCCGGGCGGTATCGGCAATAGAGAAAGTGCCGGCGGCACAGAGTGCCGAATATTCGCCGAGCGAATGGCCTGCGACATAGGAGACGGCATCGGAGAGCTTGAGACCGCGCGCTTCGAGAACCCGCATGACCGCCATGGACACCGCCATAAGGGCTGGCTGGGCGTTTGCCGTCAGCGTCAGCGTTTCTTCCGGGCCGTTCCACATGATATCGGAAAGTTTCTGGCCAAGCGCCTCATCGACTTCTTCGAAAACCGCGCGCGCCTCGACATAGGTGTCGGCGAGTTCCTTGCCCATGCCGACGGCCTGGCTTCCCTGACCGGGAAATGTGAATGCAATACCCATGGGATGTGGTCCTTCTTTTCTGGCCTTGCCTTTATTCTTTTCGACTTCCATTCACATTCCGGCCTGCGGAGTCAAGGCTTGAGCGCCCCGGCGGCCCTTCCACGAGGCATTGCCTGCCTATTTTCCCCTTAATCTTTAATCATATTTTTTCTTGCACTGCGGCAATTCCCGACTACTTTCATGCCACCTTTCAAACCATCTCGCCAAGCATCGGGACATTTTCATGAAACAGAGACTATTGGGCCGCACGGGTATTTCCGTGTCCGAAATTTGCCTTGGCACGATGACGTGGGGCACGCAGAACACTGAAGCCGAAGCGCATGCGCAGATGGATTACGCCGTCGAAAATGGCGTCAATTTCTTCGATACGGCCGAACTTTACCCTACCACCCCGGTTTCCGCCGAAACGCAGGGACGGACGGAAGACTATATCGGCACATGGTTCGAAAAAACCGGCAAGCGCGATCAGGTCGTGCTCGCCACCAAGGTCGCCGGTTCCGGTCGCGACTATATTCGCGGCGGACGCGATATCGATGCGAGCGCCATCCGCGAGGCAGTGGATACCAGCCTCGCGCGCCTGAAGACGGATTATATCGACCTCTACCAGATCCATTGGCCGAACCGTGGCACCTACCATTTCCGCGGCGCCTGGAGCTTCGATGCTTTCGGTCAGGAAAAAGAACGCACGCTTGCCGAAATCACCGAGAAGCTCGATACGCTCGGCGAACTGGTGAAAGCCGGCAAGATCCGCGCCATCGGCCTTTCCAACGAGAGCGCCTGGGGCACCCAGAAATATATCGATATCGCCGAGGCCCGCGGCCTGCCGCGCGTCGCCACCATCCAGAACGAATATAGCCTGCTCTACCGCACCTTCGATCTCGACATGGCGGAAGTCGCCCATCACGAAGATGTCGGCCTGCTCGCCTATTCGCCGCTGGCGGCGGGGCTGCTCACCGGCAAGTACCAGAACGGCGCACGCCCAGCGGGATCACGCGCAACCATCAATCAGGATCTCGGCGGCCGCCTGCAGCCGCTTCAGGAAGCGCCGGTCAAGGCCTATCTTGAATTGGCCTACAAATACGAGATCGATCCGGCGCACCTCGCGATCGCCTTCTGCCTGACCCGCCCCTTCATGGCTTCGGTCATCATAGGTGCAACGACAATGGAACAGTTGAAGGTGGATATCGCGGCAGCCGATGTGAGCTTGTCCGACGAGGTGCTGACAAGCATCGCGGCGATCCATCGTCAGTATCCGATGCCGATCTGACACCATCACGGCGCGCTTTTTCGCCCCCGGTCCTTGCATTCCAGGCAGAAATGGGTATAAGCGCGCTGTTCACAACACCCGGTCCAATTGGCTGGTGGCTGAACGGAGGGCTGGTTTCGGTAACGAAACAGCAGGAACCATAAGGTTTTTCCGGCCTCCCGTGTCTCCGCTCTCGACCGTCTCGAACAACGCTTTTCTTGCTTTAGGGCTTTACCGCCCATCCAAGAGCAGTCGTTGAGGCTTAGCGCCGTTGCCGGGTGAAGGACGAAACGCAAGAAAGGCAAAGCTTAAATGGCTCTTTACGAACACATCTTCCTTGCCCGGCAGGATATTTCTGCCCAGCAGGTTGACGCACTTGTCGAGCAGTACAAGGGCGTTATCGAATCGTTCGGCGGTAAAGTCGGACGCGTCGAGAACTGGGGTCTGAAGTCCCTTACCTACCGCATCAAGAAGAACCGCAAGGCTCACTACGCTCTCATGGACATCGACGCTCCGGCGCCTGCCATCCATGAAATCGAGCGCCAGATGCGCATCAACGAAGACGTTCTTCGCTACATGACCATCGCCGTCGAAGCCCACGAAGAAGGCCCGTCCGCGATGATGCAGAAGCGCGACCGTGACGACCGTCCGCGCCGCGATGGCGACCGTCCGGACCGTGGCCCGCGTGAAGATCGTGGTCCCCGTCCGCCGCGCGAAGGTGGCTTCGGCGACCGCGAAGACCGTCCGCGCCGTCCGCGCGAAGACCGTGCATAAGGAGAATTGACCAATGGCTGATACATCCTCTTCCCAGGCACGCCGCCCGTTCCACCGCCGTCGCAAGACGTGCCCCTTCTCCGGCGCAAACGCTCCGAAGATCGACTACAAGGACGTTCGTCTTCTGCAGCGCTACATTTCCGAGCGCGGCAAGATCGTTCCTTCCCGCATCACGGCCGTTTCCCAGAAGAAGCAGCGCGAACTCGCCCAGGCGATCAAGCGCGCGCGTTTCCTCGGCCTGCTGCCTTACGTCGTAGCGTAATGATTTGAAGCGAGGCTGCGTTTTGCACGCGGCCTCGTTTTTCTCAATCCACTGACTCTTAATCAGCGGGTCGAAAATTACTGATCCTTCCGCGTTGGGCGCGGATCGATACCATAAATCCCATGTTGGGGACGACGATCCTGATTGGACCGGTCCTCTAACTGCTCAAGTTCCAGCAGGACAGCGAAGTGCAAAAGTTGAACCAGACAGTGCTGATATCAGGCGTTCTCGCCGGAATATGCGCCGCGTTTCTAACGCTTGGCGCAACGGCACAGTCGTCCTTTTCCTTCCTGCTCTATGCCGCATCGGCCATGCCCATCTTCATCGCCGGCATGGGCTGGGGCAACCGCGCCGCCGTTGTTGCGATCATCACCACCGCCATCATCGGCGCACTCGTCATATCGCCGCTTTTCTCGCTGACCATCGCGATCTTCACGCTGATCCCGGCGGGCTGGCTTTCGCATCTTGCCAATCTGGCGCGCCCGGCCTCCGAACTCGGCGGCCCGGATGATCTGCTCGCCTGGTATCCGCTGTCCGGCATCGCCCTGCATCTTTGCCTTCTGGTTGCGATTGCCGTCGTCATTCTCGGCTGGATGATCGGTTACGGTCCCGATCTCGTCTCCCGCATGGTCGATCTGATGATGACCTCCGTGCAGAGCCGCGAACCGCTGTTCGAGCCTAATGCCGAGGCGCTGGCGCAGACGAAGTCGCTGCTGGTTCTGATGCTGCCGATCGTTCAGGGCGGGCTCTGGGTCATCCTTTTGTTTGCGGCCTATTATTTCGCGACCCGGCTGGTCGGTTCCTTCGGCAAGGGCCTCCGCCCACGCGAAGACATTCCTTCCGCGCTGCGCATGCACCGCAACGCGATCTTCGTTTTCCTCGGCGGCATCGTCGCCATGTTCTTCGGAGGCGTCGCGGCCATGATCGGCGCGGTCGTCTGCGGCACATTCGGCGCAGGCTTCCTGATGGCAGGCTACGCCTCGCTGCACAAACGCGCGCGCGGCAAGGACTGGCGTCTGCCGGTCCTCATCCTCGCCTATCTCTCGGCGGTCTTCGTCTTTCCGCTGCTTATCATTCTCGTATTGGGATTGAGCGACGTGCGCAGCACGATCTCCCTCACCCCGACGCGGAAAACTGACAATACGAACGAAACCAACACATAGAAAGGATCAAGAAGATGGACGTTATTCTTCTCGAACGCATCAACAAGCTCGGCCAGATGGGCGAAACCGTAAAGGTTCGCGACGGTTACGCACGTAACTTCCTGCTGCCGCAGGGCAAGGCGCTGCGCGCCAACGCCGCCAACAAGACCCGTTTCGAAACCGAGCGCGCAACGCTTGAAGCCCGTAACCTCGAGCGCAAGTCGGAAGCCCAGACGGTTGCCGAAGCGCTTGCAGGCAAATCCTTCATCGTCGTCCGTTCGGCTGGCGAAACCGGCCAGCTTTACGGCTCTGTCGCTGCTCGCGACGTCGTCGATATCCTGGCTGCCGAAGGCTTCAACATCGGCCGCAACCAGGTTGAACTGAACACGCCGATCAAGACCATCGGCCTGCACGACGTTACCCTGCACCTGCACGCCGAAGTCGAGCTTCAGGTCGAACTGAACGTTGCCCGTTCTGCCGAAGAAGCTGAACGTCAATCCAAGGGCGAAAGCCTCACCTCGGCCGACGCCATCTACGGCGTTGACGAAGACGCACTGCGTCCGGAAGACTTCTTCGATCCGGAAGCTGACGGCAACGGCGACGACGAATAAGATTTTGGCTTAGCGGCCAGAGGAAAACCCCGGATGGTGACATCCGGGGTTTTTTGGTTTTTGGCGGTGACGTGGAGTATGCCGCGAGATACCCCCCTCTGCCCTGCCGGGCATCTCCCCCTCAAGGGGGGAGATCAGCTAGACGCGCTACCTCAACTTCATTCCCTGACTGTGAGATGGGCGAGACCTCGCCTCGGGTCGATCTCCCCCCTTGAGGGGGAGATGTCCGGCAGGACAGAGGGGGGTGCCTCCCTCGCCGCACGCTCAAGGTACGCGCTGCTACTTCGCCGCCGTCTCCGCCCCCTCGGGCGACGTGCTCTTGTCCACATGTACAACCACCGACATGCCCGGCGACAGATCCGCTGCCAGCGGCTGATCGGCATCGATTGCGATGCGAACGCCGAGACGCTGGGCGATCTTCACGAAGTTGCCGGTCGCATTGTCGGGTTTGATGACGGCGAATTCCGATCCCGTGGCGGGCGAGAACCGCTCGACGCGGCCGTTGAGCTTGCGGCGATGCAGGGCATCCACCGAGATCGTCACCGGCTGGCCGACCTGCATGCCCGCAAGCTGAGTTTCCTTGAAGTTGGCGATGACCCAGACGTCATGCGGCACGACGGCCATCAATTGCGTTCCGGCCGTAACATATTGGCCGGTGCGCACGCCGACTTCACCGAGCCTGCCATCCACCGGCGCGTGAATTTCGGTATTGTCGAGGTCGATTTTTGCGAGTTCGACAGCGGCCTCGGCATTGGCGACGGCGGCTTGCAGGGAGCTGCGGTTGACGATGATCGTCTGCAAATCCTGCCGCGAGACCTCGAGTGCTGCTTTCGCCTGCGACAGCGACGCCCGCGCCTTTTCCAGTCCGGCATGCGCCTCTTCCTGCAGGCTGGAGGTACCGGCACCGCTCCTGATGAGGTTATCCTGACGGTCGGAGGCAAGCTGCGCCTGCTTCAACGATGCCTCGGCGCTATCGACCGCAGCATCGCTGGACCGGATATTGGCGTTGGCGGCGTTTTCCTGCTGACGGGAATTGTCGAGCGCGGCCTTATGGGTGTCGAGCGTGGCTTCCGCCTGCGCCAGTTTCTGGCGGTAGATGCGGTCGTCGATCTTCGCCAGCAACGTGCCTTGGCTGACCTCCTGATAATCCTTGACCGGCACGTCCACGACATAGCCGCTCACCTGCGGGCTCATCGTCGTGACGTAACCCCGCACGAAGGCGTTGTCGGTCATTTCGACGGTGGAGAGGAACGGCGGCAGGCGCCAGGCGTAAAGCACGAGCGCGACACCGGCCAGGCCGCCGAGCAGCACGAGAATGGAAACGGGGGTAAAAAACTTCTTCAGCATTTTATCACTCTTGGAGGGTTCAAGACTGTTGTGCCGGTGCCACATCGACACTGTTCCCCAAAAGGAACGGGCGGATGCGCAGCCATGCAAGGTGGATCAAAAGCGCGATGAGCGCCAGCGCCGAAACAACTGATATCAGCAGGAACGTGTCGTTATAGGCGAGCACATAGGCCTCCTTGCTGACCTGCTGGCCAAGAAGGGAAAGTCCCTCGGCCTTCAGCAGCGCCGGATCGGTGATGACGTGGCTGTAAGCGCCGGAAAGCTGCGACACACGCTGGGCGACAACGGGGTTGGTGAGCAGGATATTCTCCACCAGGATATTGGAGTGGAATTTTTCGCGCAGCGTCACGAAACTGCCAAGCAGCCCGGTCATCAGCATCGATCCGGTGATCTGGGTGAACAGGAAGATGGTGATGAAATTCACCAGATAGGGCGCGCCGCGCGCCAGTGCGGCGGCAAATCCCTTGGCCATCACAGGCGGCAGGAACATGGCGGCGCCAAACGCGATCATCATCTGGCTGAGATACATTTCACTCGGCCGCGTGAGATTGGTGGACTGGCTGTCCATGAACGATCCGGCGGCAATCAGCGTCAGCGCAATCACGTGGGCCGTATCGACGTATTTCGTCAGCATCAGCCATGCGCATGCCGCACCGCCAAGCACCGTCGCCAGAAGCACCAGGGCATAAAGCGTGATCGTCTGGTCGTTCAAAAGGCCAAGCTGCTGGTAAAAGCTCACCGCCGTCGAGGATTGCTCCGAGGAAACCGCACGGTAGATGAGCAAGACCGCTATGACATGCAGGTTGGTTTTCGAGAAAATCCAGCGCAGGTCGAGCAGCGGGTTTTTGCGCGGCAATTCGATGAAGGCCATCAGCGTCAGAAGCGTGATCGATATCGCCAGAAGCACGCCCAGCCACCATGTTTCGAACCACCAGTAGAACCGGCCGAGCGTCAGCATGACCGCGAGGCAGCCAAGACCACCCGCAAGCAGAAGATAGCTCAGAATATCCATGCGCTCGATGACTTTCGCACGCGGCGGCGGCGTGACCTTGAGCACGTAGATCATGGCGAACGAAATCAGCGCAAATCCCACTTCCATGGAATAAAGCGCGTTCCAGCCGCCGATTTCCAGCAAGGAGGGTGAGACGATGCGCGCCAGCGGTGCCGACAGCAAGGTGCCGGTGAGCGCTATGCTGAAACCGAGCGAAAATTTCCGCGCGGGCGGAAAGGCTTCCAGAATATAAAGAAAGCCGAGCGACGAAATCGGCGCGGCAGCCATGCCGCTGACAAAACGAATAACGATCGCCGAATGCAGGTCCGTTACGAACAGGTTGAGACAGGAAGCGACCACGAAGACGATAATCGAAAGTTCGGCAAAGGGCCGCAATCCATATTGCGTTCGCACCTTGAACAGCGCGACGGAAAACGTGGCATAGGGCGCCATATAGGCGGCGGAGAGCCAGGCGACCTCGGCCACCGTGGCGGAAAACTCGCCCTGCAACTGATAGAGATTGGCCATGAGGAGGTTCATGCCCAGCCCTTGAGTGATGAAGAACGACAGGCCCGCGAAGATGAAGCACAGCCGCAGCCATACCGGACGCTCCACCGGTTGCGGCGCGGCGGCAGCGCCGGGTTCCGGCGCGGTCTCGCCAGCGTCGGCATTTTCGGAAACGCCCTGATCGGCTGTTTGCGGGATGACCGTTCTCACGATTGCACCCTCCCGGCCGCGAGGTTTTGCAGATTGGCCGAAAGCCTGCGCATGACATCCAGCGCCATCGCCAGATCCTGCGAGGAAACATCGGCGGCGATTTCCGAACGCAGCGCCTTTGCCACCGCCTGCACCGTCTCGGAGGTTTTCTCCCCTTCCGCCGTCATGTGGATGCGTTTGGCACGGCGGTCGGTCTCATCGGAGCGGCGCTCGATGAGGTTCTGTTTCTCCATGCCATCAAGCACACGCACCAGTGTCGGCGTTTCTATTTCCATTTCCTCGGCGAGTTCCGTCTGGGTCAGCGGCCCGCGCCGCGACAGGGCGAAAAGCGCACGCGCACGCGCAAGCGTCAGACCGCTTTCCCCTACCCGCGCGTCGAAAAATGCGCGCAGCTTGCGGGTGAAGGCGGAAACCTCGTCCAGAAGCTGTTCCTTGTCGGTTTCGCGGGACATATCAGTAAGCCTTATAATTAGCACACTACTTATTTACTGCCTATTTATTCGGAGACCTGACGATTTTCAAGTTTCTTTCATGCCGGGTCTGCCATGCGGTAAACTCATGGCAGCGAATCACATTGCCATGAAATTCCGGGGCCCTCAAACCGGGTCCGTCCCTCACCCGCCTGTGGATTGCTGGGGACAACTGAAGATGTGATCCAGCTTTGCAGAGCGGACGTCAGCCTGCGGTGTAGTGTTGCAACAATATCATTGACTGCCATGCCCCAGAACGCCAAACCCAAGGTTTAAGCACAAAGGCAAAGGGAGATCGCGCAAACCATGAACGACGCTGTGAGAAAGATCACCCCCGCGCAACCGGCGGAACCGCACTATCGCGAGGCCCCGAACAATATCGAGGCGGAACAGGCGCTGCTTGGCGCCATTCTCGTCAACAATGACGCCTATTACCGCGTGTCGGATTTTTTGAAGCCCGTGCACCTCTACGAACCCCTGCACCGCAAGATTTTCGAGGTGGCGGGCGATATCATCCGCATGGGCAAGACCGCCAATCCGGTAACGATCAAGACCTTCCTGCCGGCCGACGACAAGATCGGCGACCTGACGGTGGCGCAATATCTCGCGCGTCTGGCCGCCGAAGCCGTGTCGATCATCAATGCGGAAGATTACGGCCGGGCGATCTACGATCTGGCGCTGCGCCGCGCGCTGATCCAGATCGGCGAAGATGTCGTCAATATCGCCTATGACGCGCCGCTGGACATGCCGCCGCAGACGCAGATCGAAGATACCGAACGCCGCCTGTTCGAACTGGCGGAAACCGGCCGTTACGACGGCGGCTTCCAGTCGTTCAACGATGCGGTGGCGCTGGCCATCGACATGGCGGGTGCTGCCTTCGAGCGTGACGGCAATCTTTCTGGCATTTCCACCGGCATTCATTCGCTCGACGCCCGCATGGGCGGCCTGCAGCGGTCCGACCTTATCGTTCTTGCCGGTCGTCCGGGCATGGGTAAAACCTCGCTTGCCACCAACATCGCCTATAACATCGCGGCGTCCTATGATCAGGAAGTCCAGCCAGATGGTTCGTTCAAGGCGAAGAACGGCGGCGTTGTCGGCTTTTATTCGCTCGAAATGTCGTCCGAACAGCTGGCGACCCGTATCATTTCCGAGCAGACCGAAGTCTCATCCTCGAAAATCCGCCGCGGCGAGATCACCGAGGCCGATTTCGAAAAGCTCGTCGCCTGCTCCCAGATGATGCAGAAAGTGCCGCTCTATATCGACCAGACCGGTGGTATCTCCATCGCCCAGCTTTCCGCCCGCGCCCGCCGCCTGAAGCGCCAGCGTGGCCTCGACGTTCTGGTGGTGGACTATATTCAGCTGATGACCGGGGCTGGCAAAAGCGGCGAAAACCGCGTGCAGGAAATCACCCAGATCACCACGGGCCTCAAAGCGCTGGGCAAGGAACTCAACGTTCCGATCATCGCGCTTTCACAGCTCTCCCGTGCGGTGGAAAGCCGCGAGGACAAGCGTCCCCAGCTCTCCGACCTGCGTGAATCGGGCTCCATCGAGCAGGACGCCGACGTGGTGCTGTTCGTGTTCCGCGAGGAATATTACGTCAAGAACATGGAGCCGCGCGATCCCGCCGACCCGAAATACACCGAATGGGAAACGCATTTCGACCGGGTGAAGGGCACGGCCGACGTCATCATCGCCAAGCAGCGTCACGGACCGACCGGCACGGTGAAGCTCGCCTTCCAGGCCGAATTCACCCGCTTTGCCGATCTGGCCGACCCGTCCTTCAGCCAGTACGAAGAGCATTGATCCGAATTGAACAACGAGGGCGGACCGGCTTCAGCCTGTCGCCCTCGGTATTCTGATGCGCCTTCACAATCGAATGCACAGAGTCTTTTCAAGGCTTTGGCAGGATCGCCTCACAATCCGATTCCGCGCAGCAGCGCCACGGTGACGACGCCGAAGGTTGCGGCCGGCAGGAGGCTGAGGCGGAGTGCAGCAATCGCCGTCACCGCACAGGCGATGGTTTCCGCCAGCCCGCTTGCAAGCGCTGTCGGCGTGACCACGGCCATCAGAACAGCGGGCGGAACTGCGCCGAGCGCTTTTTTCAGACGTGGCGTCAGAGTGAAATGATCGACCAGCAGCAGACCGCCCAGGCGCGTGGCGACGGTTGCCGCCATCATGGCGAGGATCGTGAGCAGCGTGTTTGCATCAAGCGTCATGCCGGCTGCTCCAACTCTTCACCCTGACCGAAGGCGGCAACGGCAAGCCCCGTCAGGGCACCGGCGGCGATATACCAGGCGCCTGGCAACAGCGCATGGGTGAGATAAGCGGCACTGGCACTCGCCAAAAGCACGAGGCCCGTTTCCCTGCCCTTCCAGAACCCCATCAGCAGCACGATGAACACGGCCGGAAATGCAAAATCCAGACCGATGACCGACATGTCTCCCATGACGGAACCGAGCAATGCGCCTGCCAGAGTGGCAAGGTTCCAGACGAGATAAATCGACAGCGCAGCGCCCGTGAAAAAGGCCGCAGTCAGTCTGCTCGTGATGACGCGGAACTCCGACAGCGCCCAGGATTCGTCGGTCAGCAGCAGCATGGCCGCATATTTTCGCCAACCGCTGAAGTCCTCCAGCTTGCCGGCGATGGAGGCGCTCATCAATACATGGCGCAGATTGACCAGCAGTGCGGCGAAACCGAGAGCGCTCCAGCTTGCCGGATGCGTCCACAGATCCATGGCCACGAATTGCGAGCCGCCGGCAAAAACCAGCAGCGACATCAGCGAAGCTTCCAGCGGCGACAGGCCCCTGCCGATGGCGACCGCACCGAACACCACGCCGATCGGCACCATCGCGACCAGCAGCGGGGCGGCGGCCCTCAACCCCGCGCCGAATTCCGCGCGCTTTTCCAAGTGGGACATCGCATTCTCCTTTTCAGAAGAGTGCGATTACGCCCGGCAAACCTCACGGTCTTGAAGGAAAGTGACATTGCACGGCGGAAACGCCAAGTTGGGTTTACGCCACCCGGAATTGCCCCGGCGTGACGCCGGTGCGCGCCTTGAAATGCCGGGTGAAATGCGCCTGATCGGCAAAGCCGCACAGCGCCGCAACCTCGGCCGGCATCTCGCCGGCGCGCAGAAGACGGCGCGCCTGCCGGATGCGTATATCGGTCAGATATGCGTGCGGCGTTATATGAAATTCCTTACGGAAAGCGCGAATGAGGTGGGCGCGGCTGAGGCCGGCTATTGACGCCAGTTCCTCAAGGCCGATATCTGTCTCGTAATTGTCGGAAAGATAGTCCCGGGCGATATGGACCGCCGTTTTCTCGCGGGTTTCGGCGGGCAGGATGATGGCGCTGCCGTGCCTGCCGAACAGTGTGGCGAGAACCGAAAACATGCCCTCATCCGCCTCCAGAGCGCCGGATCCGGTCTCCAGCCGCCGATGCGCCATCTGGAAGGCCGCCGCCATCTGCGGATCGCGCGGCAGAAATCGCGGAAAGGACGGTGTGCCACGGAAAGCTCTACCCGTCACATCCTCGATGATATCGCGCAGAAGCGCCGCATCGGGATAGATCATCCGGTAGCGATAGCCGCCGCCACCGGGCGCGCCGTCGTGAATCTCGCCCGGATTGATGAGATAGAGATGCCCCGGCCCCGTCTGCTCTGTGGTCCCCTGAATGGTGGAAATCTGCGAGCCGCTCTCGATCGCGCCGATCGAAAAGGTGTCATGCGCATGCGGCGAATATTCATGTGTCAGGAACGTCGCGCTCAGACATTCCATGCCACCGAAACGCCGATCGCGCCAGAAACGCGTCGTTTCCGTCGCCGCGACGGGCATGAAATCTAAGGCCTGTTCCTGCGAAACATTGTGCATAGAGCGAGTTTAAATCAATCGGTCATTACCGTCTTGAACAAAAGTGCTAGGCTCCCACCCGGTTCCAAATCAACCGGACGCCAAATCAACCGGACGCATGGCATGACAGACGACTTTGAAGACACATTCCCCGAAAACGAAACTGGCCCCGAAAACGAAATCGATGCTTTCGAACATGCGCCGTTGAGGCTCACCGTCGATCTCGGTGCCTTGGCCGATAATTGGCGGGACATGAAGAAGCGTTCCGGCAATGCGCGGACGGCGGCTGTCGTCAAGGCGGACGCCTATGGGCTTGGCATCGAGGATTGCGGCGCGACGCTCTATCACGCCGGCGCGCGGGATTTCTTCGTGGCGACGGCGGCTGAAGGTGCGACCTTGCGGTCCTATGCCCCGGAAGCGCGCATCTTCGTGCTATCAGGCATCTGGCAGGGCCAGGAACGTCAGGTCTTCGACAATGATCTCGTGCCGGTTCTGGCCTCGGAAGAGCAGCTTTCCTTCTGGATGGCGACAGTTGCCGAGCGCGGCGACCACCCCTGCGCGCTGCATGTGGATACCGGCTTCAACCGGCTCGGCCTGCCGCTCGACGATGCACTATTTCTGGCCGACGACGTGACCCGGCCGGCGAGTTTCGACCCGGTTCTGGTACTGTCGCATCTCGCCTGCGCCGACACGCCGTCTTCGCCCATGAACAAGGTCCAGCTCGAATCATTCCGGAAGGTTGGCGCCGCTTTCGAAGGTATCGAATCAAGCCTTTCGGCCTCGGCCGGGATATTTCTGGGTGCTGACTATCACTTCGACCTCACCCGCCCCGGCATCGCGCTTTATGGCGGCGAGGCTGTCAACGACGTTGCAAATCCGATGCGGCCCGTCGCCAGGGCCGAAGCACGGATCATCCAGATTCGCGAAGCGGGCGAAGGCCAGACCGTCAGCTATGGCGGCACCTTCCTGCTCAAAAGGGCAAGCCGCCTTGCCATCGCTTCCGTCGGTTATGCGGACGGATATCAGCGTTCTCTGTCCGGCTCCGGCATTCCGTTGCGCGAAATGGGCCATGGCGGCGCCTATGGCATCATCAACGGGCACAAGGCGCCGGTGGCCGGCCGCGTGACCATGGACCTCACCATTTTCGATGTGACTGACATACCGGCAAATGCCGTTCGCACCGGCGATTATATCGAGCTTTTCGGCCCTAACGTACCGCTCGACGAGGTAGCGCGGGCGGCCGGCACAATCGGTTACGAGATGCTGACGGGGCTAGGCCTGCGTTATGAGCGGCAATATCTGATGGCTGACGACTAGAATAGGTCAGGCTCATCCTGAGCCAGACCGATTCTAGATTCCTCTATTTTCGTTTGTCTTTCGGGAAAACCGGGTTCCACTTTTCCCTGACAAACTCCGGGCCACGCCGTTGGCCCTTGGAAAGCGGAAGCGACCTGTGCTACAAGAGAACAAAAGGAGATCGAAATGCCCGAAATCCATTTGAGCGAGCAAGATGAAAAGTTCATCGAAGAGCAGGTAGCGGCGGGCGTCTATAGTGATGCGGACGCGGTTATTCATGCGAGCCTGCAATTGCTGAGTAGCGATGAGGGCAAGAGGGCCGCACTTCAGTTGCTGATACAGGAAGGGCTTGACGATGCCGATGCGGGCCGGGTTCATCGCTATGCATCAGGAGAAGAATTCCTCAGCGATATAAAGCGCATTTCCTCACAGCAAAAAATGGGGACTGATCATTAAACTCCGGACCCCTATCTGGACCACGCGGGCAAGGCTCGATGTTGCCGAGGACCATGCCTATATCGAGACTGAAAATCCCGTTGCTGCGGATCGCCTTGTTCTCGATATTTTCTCCAAGATCGAATCGGTAGCGGCACTCGGCCTGTCCGGTGTTTCAAGAAGCGGATATGGAGTGGGATTGCGTAGCATCAGCTATCGTGAGCGTGTGATCTTTTTCCGCATCGATGAGGCTGATCTAACCGTTCTGCGCGTGCTGCACGGCCACCAGGATATTTCCGCCAGCGATTTCAAACAAGAAGAAAACTGACATAACATGGCCAAAGCCAAGACCCAATTCGTGTGCCAGAACTGCGGCACGATACACAACCGCTGGGCGGGAAAATGCGAAGGCTGCGGCGAGTGGAATACCATCGTCGAGGAAGACCCGATGGGCGGCATCGGCTCCGGCCCCGGCAAGACGCCGAAAAAGGGCCGGCCCGTCACGCTCACCTCGCTATCCGGCGAAATAGAGGAAGCGCCGCGTATTCCGACCGGCATCAGCGAACTGGACCGGGCGACCGGCGGCGGCTTCGTGCGTGGTTCGGCGGTTTTGATCGGCGGCGATCCGGGTATCGGCAAATCCACCCTGCTGATGCAGGCAGCGGCAGCCCTTTCGCGGCGGGGTAACCGTGTCATCTACGTATCGGGTGAAGAGGCGGTGGCGCAGGTGCGCCTGCGCGCCCAGCGTCTCGGTGCGGCGGATACCGATGTGCTGCTGGCGGCCGAAACCAATGTCGAGGATATTCTGGCAACGGTTTCCGAGGGCAAGCGACCCGATCTGGTCATCATCGATTCCATCCAGACGCTGTGGAGCGACACGGCCGATTCCGCTCCCGGCACGGTAACGCAGGTGCGCACCGGCGTGCAGGCGATGATCCGCTATGCCAAGCAGACCGGCGCGACCATGGTGCTTGTCGGCCATGTCACCAAGGAAGGCCAGATCGCCGGCCCGCGCGTGGTGGAGCATATGGTAGACGCCGTGCTTTATTTCGAAGGCGATCGCGGCCACCATTACCGCATTCTTCGCACCGTCAAAAACCGCTTCGGGCCGACCGACGAGATCGGCGTGTTCGAAATGTCCGACCGGGGATTGCGCGAGGTCTCCAACCCGTCCGAATTGTTCCTCGGCGAGCGTAACGACAAGTCTCCTGGTGCTGCCGTCTTCGCCGGCATGGAGGGCACCCGCCCCATTCTGGTCGAGGTGCAGGCGCTGGTCGCGGCCACCTCGCTCGGCACGCCGCGCCGCGCGGTGGTCGGTTGGGATAGTTCACGGCTCGCCATGATCCTTGCCGTGCTCGAGGCCCATTGCGGCGTGAAGCTCGGCCAGCACGACGTTTATCTGAACGTCGCCGGCGGATACCGCATTTCCGAACCGGCGGCGGATATGGCGATCGCGTCCGCACTGGTTTCCTCGCTTGCCGGTCTTGCCCTGCCCGCCGATTGCGTCTATTTCGGCGAGATCAGCCTGTCGGGCGCGGTACGGCCCGTCTCCCACACGGCCCAGCGGTTGAAAGAAGCCGAAAAACTCGGCTTCTCCGCCGCACTTCTGCCGTCTGCTTCGGCTGAATTGCCGAAAGCGGGCAAGGGTCGCTGGACGGAAATCGAGAGCCTGCCGGACCTTGTCGCCCGCATCGCAGGCTCCGGCAA
Source organism: Rhizobium nepotum 39/7 (assembly GCF_000949865.1). Lineage (GTDB taxonomy): Bacteria > Pseudomonadota > Alphaproteobacteria > Rhizobiales > Rhizobiaceae > Agrobacterium > Agrobacterium nepotum. Next base: position 133,823 of record NZ_JWJH01000002.1, read on the forward strand.
CCGGTTCAAACAGGTTGAGGACGACGAATATTGATCCTTTCGCCAAGGGAAACAGTGGTGTAAGAGGATCGCACAATTGGCAAGGCAGCGTCTGACAAGGCGTCGCACCTCCGGAGTTGGTATATGCCCATTACAATTTTCGACGGCATCGTCATCGCCGTTGTTCTTTTCTCCGCCATTCTCGCGATGGTACGCGGTTTTTCCCGTGAGATATTGTCGATCGCGAGCTGGGCGGGTTCGGTCGCCGCCGCCTACTATCTTTATCCGATCCTGCTGCCCTATGCGCGCAACTATACCGATGACGACAAGATCGCCATTGCCGGTTCGGCCGGTGTCGTCTTCCTCATCTCCCTCGTCGTCATTTCCTTCATCACCTCGCGCATTGCCGATTTCATCATCGACAGCCGCATCGGTGCGCTGGATCGCACGCTCGGCTTCCTGTTCGGCGCGGCGCGCGGCATTCTGCTGCTGGTCGTCGCAGTCGCCTTCTGGAACTGGCTGGTGGATGTGAAGACGCAGCCGCAATGGGTAACCCAGGCCAAGTCCAAGCCCTTCCTCGACGGGCTGGTGGGTAAGCTGGAGGCGGTCCTACCCGATGATATCGAGCCGCAGATCCGCGCCCGCATTCTCGGAAAACAGCAGGAACCGGCAGCAACCCAGGCGCCTGCGGAAGATGTACCGGCAACAAATCCGCCGGCAACGAATAATTGACACAGTGTCGCGCCTTGCAATGCATGCAAGGCGCGCTATTTGTGCTAAATATCAAGCACGACACAGACAGGCCGACCGGGAGACAAACTCACCGGGGAGGTCTTTCGTTTTTTCTCGTTAGAGAGCAAGGGCAAGCCGGATGATTGAGCCGCTTTCGCATTCCAAGTTCCATGAGGCCACGTTCAATGAAGAGATCGACGGCGACACGCTGCACGAAGAGTGCGGCGTCTTCGGCATTCTCGGCCATGCCGACGCCTCCGCCCTGACCGCTCTCGGCCTGCATGCGCTTCAGCATCGCGGCCAGGAGGCAGCGGGCATCGTCTCCTTCGACGGCAAGCGCTTCCATCAGGAACGGCATATGGGCCTCGTCGGCGATCACTATACCGATCCGGCAACGCTTGCCCGCCTGCCCGGCTCCATCGCGATTGGCCACACCCGTTATTCCACGACAGGCGAAGTGGCGATGCGCAACGTGCAGCCGCTGTTTGCCGAGCTGGAAGAAGGCGGCATTTCGATTGCCCATAACGGCAATTTCACCAATGGCCTGACGCTTCGCCGCCAGATTATCGCCACCGGCGCCATCTGTCAGTCGACATCGGATACCGAAGTCGTGCTGCACCTCATCGCCCGTTCGCGCCACAGCTCCACCGCCGACCGCTTCATCGACGCCATCCGCCAGATGGAAGGCGGTTATTCGATGCTGGCCATGACCCGCACCAAGCTGATTGCAGCCCGCGACCCGATAGGCATCCGCCCGCTGGTCATGGGCGAGCTTGATGGAAAGCCGATCTTCTGCTCGGAGACCTGCGCTCTCGACATCATCGGCGCGAAATTCGTGCGCGACGTTGAAAACGGCGAAGTCATCATCTGCGAAATCCAGCCTGATGGCTCGATCAGCATCGATGCGCGCAAGCCCTCGAAGCCGCAACCGGAGCGTCTCTGCCTGTTCGAATATGTCTATTTCGCCCGTCCCGATTCCGTCGTCGGCGGCCGCAACGTCTATACGACGCGCAAGAACATGGGCATGAACCTTGCCAAGGAAGCGCCGCTCGAAGCCGATGTCGTTGTCCCGGTTCCCGATGGCGGCACGCCGGCAGCCCTCGGTTTTGCGCAGCAAAGCGGTATCCCCTTCGAATACGGCATCATCCGCAACCATTATGTCGGCCGCACCTTCATCGAGCCAACGCAGCAGATCCGCGCTTTCGGCGTCAAGCTCAAGCATTCTGCCAACCGGGCGATGATCGAAGGCAAGCGTGTGGTGCTGGTGGATGATTCCATCGTGCGCGGCACGACCTCGGTGAAAATCGTGCAGATGATCCGCGAAGCGGGTGCAAAGGAAGTGCATATCCGCGTCGCCAGCCCGATGATCTTCCATCCGGATTTCTACGGCATCGACACGCCGGACGCCGACAAGCTTCTGGCTAACCAATTTGCTGACGTCAACGACATGGCGAAATTCATCGGCGCCGATTCGCTGGCCTTCCTGTCCATCGACGGGCTTTACCGCGCCGTCGGCGGCGAGAACCGCAACAATGCGCGCCCGCAATTCACGGACCATTATTTCACTGGCGATTATCCCACCCGCCTTCTCGACCAGAATGGCGAGGCGATGGGCAGCAAGATTTCCATGCTGGCCAGCAACGGCTGACAGTCCGGACGAACAAGCGGCCACCGGCTTCCGGTGGCCGCTTTTTTATTGCGCGCGATTGAGCCTTGCCCGCTGCGGCATTTTGATCGCTTGCGATTGGCGTCAGTCGCTTCATAAAAGAAGCGGAATGAATTTCGGAGGGGGAAACATGACCATCAATCTCAAGGGCCGGATTGCGCTCGTCACCGGCGCTTCGCGCGGCATCGGTTATTTCACGGCGCTGGAACTCGCCAGGGCCGGCGCGCATGTCATCGCCTGCGCCCGCACGGTCGGCGGCCTCGAGGATCTGGATGACGCCATCAAGGCTGTCGGCGGTACGGCGACGCTGGTTCCCTTCGATCTCTCCGACATGAACGCCATCGATGCGCTGGGCGCCAATATCTTCGAGCGCTGGGGCAAGCTCGATATTCTGGTCGCCAATGCCGGCGTTCTCGGCGTCATCTCGCCGGTCGGCCATATCGAGGCGAAGGTCTTCGAAAGGGTCATGACCATCAATGTCACCGCCACATGGCGGCTGATCCGTTCGGTCGAGCCGCTGCTTCTGAAATCGGATGCCGGCCGCGCGCTGATCCTGTCTTCGGGCGTCGCCCATAGCTGTCGTCCCTTCTGGGGTGTCTACTCCACCTCCAAGGCCGCCGTGGAGGCGCTTGCCCGCACCTGGGCTGCGGAGACGCAAAAGACGCCGCTGCGCATCAACAGCATCAATCCCGGCGCGACACGCACGGCGATGCGCGCCCAGGCAATGCCCGGCGAAGACCCGGCGACCGTACCGCACCCTTCCGAGGTTGCCGCTGCCATTCTGCCGCTTGCCTCCCCCGAACTTACCGAAACCGGCAAGCTCTTCGTGGTGCGAGACCGGAAATTCGTGGACTACCGTCTGCCGGAATAAGCTTTTGGCCGACGACCGGTCTGGCGAAGAGAGAAACGCTTGACCGCAAAAGACGGGCGCGCCATAAGGCAAGACATGAAAACAACGATCTGCACCTGCTGCTGAATAAATTTTGCTGGTTTACCACCGGCCAGATCGTTTTCGTCTCCCGCAAAGTCGCAAAGACAAACGTTCCGGCCAGGACAATATTCTGCCTTTAGGGAACTGCCGCATGTCCTTGCGCCTGAAATTTCACAATACACTGACCCGCGAAAAGACGGAATTTGCGCCGATCGACGCTGAAAACGTGCGCATGTATGTCTGCGGCCCGACGGTTTACGATTTCGCGCATATCGGCAATGCGCGCCCGGTCATCGTTTTCGATGTTCTCTACCGGCTGCTGCGCCACGTCTATGGCGAGAGCCATGTGACCTATGCCCGCAACATCACCGATCTCGATGACAAGATCAACGCGCGGGCGCTGCGGGACTATCCGCATCTGCCGCTGAACGACGCCATCCATGCGGTGACCAAAAAGACCGCCGACCAGTTCCATGAGGATGTGGCCGCGCTCGGCTGCCTTCAGCCGACTGTCGAACCGCGCGCCACGGACTATATCGCTGAAATGATCGGGCTCGTCGAGAAGCTCATCGCGCGCGGCCATGCCTATACGGCGGGCGGCGAAGTGCTGTTCGACACCCGCTCGATGGCGGACTACGGCCAGCTTTCCAAACGCCCGCTGGACGAGCAGCAGGCGGGCGCGCGCGTGGCGGTGGAGGCCCACAAGAAAACGCCCGGCGATTTCGTGCTGTGGAAGCTTTCCTCGCAAAACGAACCCGGTTGGGAAAGCCCTTGGGGCCGCGGCCGTCCGGGCTGGCATATCGAATGCTCGGCTATGGCCGGTCGCTACCTCGGCGAAGTGTTCGACATTCACGGCGGCGGGCTCGATCTCATCTTCCCGCACCACGAGAACGAAATCGCGCAATCGCGTTGCGCCCATGGCACGCATGTCATGGCCAATCTGTGGATGCATAACGGCTTCGTACAGGTGGAAGGCCGCAAGATGTCGAAGTCCGAGGGCAACTTCGTGACCATCTACGAATTGCTGCACACGGAAAAATTCGGCGGCCGCCAATGGCCGGGCGAGGTTCTTCGCCTTGCGATGCTGATGACGCATTATCGCGAGCCGATCGATTTTTCGGTGAAGCGTCTGGAAGAGGCTGAACGCCTGCTGGCCAAGTGGCCTGCGGCCGAAACCACCGACGCCGCACCGGACGAAGCCGTGCTTGATGCGCTTGCCGACGACCTGAACACGGTTGCTGCCGTGCAGGCGCTGCACGCGCTGGCGCATGCCGCCAACACCGATCCCACCCGCCTGCCCGCCTTTGCGGCCAGCGCCGCCCTGCTCGGTGTTTTGCCGAAGAAGGCGGAAATGGACGAGGCCATCGTTTCGGCCGTGGATGCCCTGGTGCAGCTGCGCCTTGAAATGCTGAAGGCGAAGAACTTTGCGGAGGCGGATCGTTTGCGCGACGAGCTTTCTGAAAAGGGTATTCAGCTGAAGGATGGCAAGGACAGGGAAACGGGTGAGCGGACGACGACTTGGGAATTGAAGCGGTAGGTCGCCGCTGCGGCTGGAGGCTTACCCCCCTCTGCCCTGCCGGGCATCTCCCCCACAGGTGGGGAGATCAATTGCGGTTATCGCTCGCCCATCTTCAACGCTGAATATGGAGCGGGAGTGTGCTTCCAGTCGATCTCCCCACCTGTGGGGGAGATGCCCGGCAGGGCAGAGGGGGGCCTGACAGTCACCACAATCCGCTTGCGGTTTTGAATTACCTCAACCAATCTGGGGTAAAGCAGCTAAATGGCGGACCCAATCATGCCGCACGCAGACGTAGACCCAATGCATCGCAAGTACGCAAAGCAGATGCGGAAAACGATGACAGATGCCGAGCTAAAACTCTGGAACGCCATTCGCGCTCATCGCCTTGAAGGCTTAAGTTTCCGCAGACAAATGCCGATCGCCGGTTTTATCGTCGATTTCGCTTGTTCGGATCATCGCCTCATTGTCGAGGTCGATGGTTCTCAGCACACATCCGAGGCAGCGTTACAATACGATCGCGAAAGAACTGCTCGGCTGCAGAAAGACGGCTGGACCGTCCTGCGGTTCTGGAATGATGATATTATGAAGGACATCGACAATGTCTGTCTCCACATTCTTCGAACGGGAAAGGAGAGCCAAGCATGACGACTTACACAGGCGGATGCCAGTGCGGCGCGATCCGCTTCCGCGCAAGCGGCGATCTCAAAGACAGTTCGATCTGCCATTGCCGCATGTGCCAGAAAGCTTTCGGCGCCTATTATGCGCCGCTGGTTTCGGTGCGCGAGGTCGAATTTGAATGGACGCGTGGCGAGCCGAAACGGTTTCAGTCCTCCAGCGTCGTCAAACGCGGTTTTTGCGCCGAATGCGGCACGCCGCTGACCTATGAGGCGCCGGATGGCATCGCGGTTGCCGCCGGTGCTTTCGACGACCCCGCTGCCCTGCCGCCCACCATTCAGTGGGGGGTGGAACGCAAGATCGATTTCGTCGACAGCATCCACACGCTGCCAGCGGTCCCCACGGAAGATGATCTGACTTCGGTCAGCTATCTCACGGATCTGGTTTCCTACCAGCATCCCGACCACGACACCAAGACTTGGCCACCGGAGAACAGATAATGAGCGAAATGGGCTTTTCGGGCGGCTGCCAATGCGGCGCCGTGCGTTTCCACGCGGGCAAGATCGGCCGGCCTTCCATTTGCCATTGCCGTATGTGCCAGAAACATTTCGGCAATTTCTTCGGCGCGCTGGTGACCGCCGATCAGGCGCATCTGACCTGGACGCGCGGCCAGCCTTCCCTCTTCCGCTCGTCCAAAAAAATCCATCGCGGCTTCTGCAACAAATGCGGCACGCCGCTGACCTATCATTATCCTGGTGGCGTGGAGATCGCCATCGGCGCATTCGATGAACCCACGCTGATCGAGCCGCAGGTGCAGGTCAATATCCACAAGCGCATGCCGTGGATCGAGCAGCTGTTTACCAAACCGGCAATTGAACAGAGCGTCGATGAGGCTGATATCACCTCCTACCAGCACCCGGACCACGACACGGCCGAATGGCCACCGGAAGACGAGCGCGCATGAGCGCGACCGAAAACTTCAGTGGTGGATGCCAATGCGGCGCGGTTCGTTACCGGATCGATGGCGGCCTGCGTTATCCGCATGTGTGCCATTGCCGCATGTGCCAGAAGGCATCGGGCAATTATTTCATGCCGCTTGCCGCAAGCAGCCGTGCGCAGTTTGAATTGACCCGTGGCGAGGTTTCGTGGTTCCAGTCGTCCGATCAGGTGCGCCGTGGCTTTTGCGGACGGTGCGGCACACCGCTTTTCTACGATCTGCCGGATGCCGATTTCATCAACATCACCCTTGGTTCGCTGGACGAGCCGGAGCGAGTAATACCCGACGCGCAGTCCAACCTCGTAGACAAGATGCACTGGTTCGCGGACCTCGACGGCTTGCCGGTCGAGCCGGAGCCTGCGTCGGATGAGAACCGAGTGCCGGTGAACAACCGTCAGCACCCGGACCACGACACGGCCGAATGGCCACCGAAGGAAAGTGAGATATGAGGCAAGAATTGCGCAGCTATTATCCCGAGATTGAACCCTTCGAGAGCGGTATGCTCGATGTCGGCGACGGGCACACGATCTATTGGGAACGGGTTGGCACACGCGGTGCAAAACCGGCGGTTTTTCTGCATGGCGGCCCGGGCGGCGGGGTGAACCCCACACATCGGCGCGTCTTCGATCCCGCACTTTACGACGTCATCCTGTTCGATCAGCGCGGCTGCGGCCTCTCCACGCCGCATGCGGAACTTGAAGCCAACACCACCTGGCATCTTGTCTCCGACATCGAAAAACTGCGCAGGCTCTGCGGCTTCGAAAAATGGCTGGTTTTCGGCGGTTCCTGGGGTTCCACTCTGGCGCTCGCCTATGCCGAGACGCATCCGGACCGCATCAGCGAACTGGTCCTGCGCGGTATCTACACCGTTACCAAGCCGGAACTGGACTGGTATTACCAGTTCGGCGTCTCGGAAATGTATCCCGATCGCTGGGAAAACTTCATCGCGCCCATTCCGGAAGCGGAACGCGGCGCGATGATGCAGGCCTATAACCGCTACCTCACCGGCACGGACAAGGCGAAGAAGCTCGAATGCGCCAAGGCATGGAGCCAGTGGGAAGGCGCAACCATCGCTCTCGTTACCGATCCCGATCGCGTCGAGGATTTCGGCGAGGACAAATATGCCATCGCGTTTGCGCGGATCGAGAACCACTTCTTCGTCAATGGCTGCTGGCTGGAAGAAGGGCAATTGCTGCGCGATGCCGGCAAGCTCAGCGATATTCCTGGTGTCATCGTGCATGGGCGTTATGACATGCCATGCCCGCTGAAATATGCCTGGCAGCTTGCCAAGGCGTGGCCGAAGGCGGATTTCCATATTGTCGAGGCGGCCGGACACGCGTTGAGCGAACCCGGCATTCTCGATCGGCTGATCCGCGCAACCGATGGCTTTGCCGGAAAATAGCCCGTTCAGATCGACCGGATTTACCGGTCGTTGGCAAACATCCCGTATCCTGTGTTGACCTTTGTAAAAGCAGCGCATTCCGGGGCATGGCGTGACCGATATCAATAAGACACTCGACCTTATATACGAAGCAGCATTCCTGCCGGACAAATGGCAGGAAGTGCTGGATATCATGGCTCACGGCGCGTCTGCCCACGGTACGGCACTATTCAGTACCAGCACGACGACAGCGCGATCGATCGCCTCGGACTCTCTTGCCGATCTCACCCAGAAAATGGTGGATGAAGGCTGGCTCAACCGGAACTCGCGCGCCGCCAAGCTGCTGACAATCGAGCATGAGGGCTTCATTGACGAAGCTGATCATTTCAGCGAGCAAGACTACAATTCGCAGCCTATTTTTACGCAGGTCATGCAGCCTCTCGGTTACGGCTTCGGAACCTCCACCTTCATTACATCGCCAAGCGGGGACCGAATGATCTTCGCGGTGGAGAAAAAGGCGGCGACAGGGCCCGTCACCGCCGAGGCCATCGCATATCTCGATCGCCTTCGTCCGCATCTCGCAAGGGCGGCGACGATGGCCAGCAGACTGGAATTCGAACGGGTCAGGGCCGCCGTAGAGGCTTTGCAGATAGCCGGCCTTCCTGCCGCCGTTCTTCGCGCCGATGGCGTGGCGATTGCCGTGAACCATCTCCTGGAGCAAATGTCGCCGCGTATCATGACGGCTGCCTTCGGGCGAATTCGGTTTCTTCACACGCCTGCCAACGCCTTTCTGACTAGCCTGCTCGAGCAACGACGCATGGCACAAAGCGGCGCAAGCGGTTCTTTTCCGCTGCCGACGATGGAAGATCACGCTCCTGCCGTCGTCCACGTGATGCCCGTGGAGGGTGGCGCGCGCGATATCTTCACCAATGCGGCATTGTTTATGATCGTCACCCCCATCGACCGCCAACGCGTGCCTTCGGCGGAAGTCATCAAGGGCCTTTTCGATCTCACGCCGGCGGAAGCAAAAGTGGCGCGTGAATTGGCAACAGGCAGCGACGTTGCTTCGGTGGCACACCAGCTATCGGTTGGCAGAGAGACTGTGAGGTCGCACGTGAAGGCGATCCTCTCCAAAACAGGAATGTCGCGTCAGGCGGACTTCGTAGCTGCGATTGCGAGCATCAGAACCATCGAAAAATGATCGACCGGCACCAGTTGGAAAATCCTGTTCTCGCAAGATAGCTATAAAGCACCCAGATCAGCACCAGAATGATGGCGGCGGGCCAGAGAATGCATAGAACAAAACCAAACAACCCGGCAAACGTCACCGCTTTTCCGCTCCGTTTTTGTTCAAGAAGTGTTTCAAAAGCAAAAAACAATGCCACGAGCGTATAGCCGACAGCACCGGAGATTTTTGCCGAAATTTCAAAGTCGAACATGGAGTTTTCATCTTCCTGCCTGGAACTGCGGCAGAAATTGCACAACCATGCAGCTTCTTCGTCCCCAATTCGGGGGACATACGGGAAACAAAATTCAAATTACGATTGCATGCTGGAGGAGCGACGTACCTGCTTTCAGTGGCAACGACAACAGCGAGGCCAAGAGTAGAGCAGCCTTGCTCGGGGACACGAAGTGTCCGGACGTGGTCATATGAAATTATCAACATCCGCCATTTTTTGCGAAAACGGTCTGTTTCAAGAGCAACGCGCCTCTTATCCGTGCAGTTTTTCTCATGAACGCTTCACGGAAATGAATTGGCCGCCGCCACGCCGATCCGCTATGAAGGGCCATCCCTAATAATTGGCGGTACTCCCATGGCACTCGATAAAACGCTTCCGGCCCAAGAGGGCGGCGATAGCGCGCGCGGTTTTGCTTTCGCGCTTTCCGCATATCTGCTGTGGGGGTTCCTTCCCTTCTACATGAAGGCGGTCGCGCATATTTCGCCGATCGAGGTCATCGTACATCGCGTGATCTGGTCGGTACCGATCGCCGCTGCGGTGTTGATCGCGATCGGGCGGACAGCGGAAATCAGAACGGCGCTGAAAAATCCGAAAATGCTCGCGATGGCGAGCCTCACGGCCGCTCTTATCAGTATTAATTGGGGCGTCTATATCTGGTCGATCGGCGCGGGCCGCGCGCTCGATGCGGCACTGGGCTATTTCATCAATCCGCTGTTCAGCATCTTCCTCGGTGCTGTACTTTTGAAGGAAAAACTCTATCCCGCACAGATCGCCGCCATCGTTCTGGTGGCGCTCGCGGTCGCGATCCTCACCTGGCATGCGGGCAGCCTGCCGTGGGTTTCCATTGCACTCACCGTGTCCTGGGGCTTCTACGCCTTCTTCCGCAAGACGTTGCCTATCGGCGCCACACAGGGCTTTCTGCTTGAAGTCATGCTTCTCTCCGTTCCCGCCGTGCTGGTGATGGCATGGCTGGGCTTCAGTGGACAGGCGCATTTCATGGCAGGCAACACGACTGACACCTGGCTTCTGGTCGCAAGTGGCCTCATCACCGCCGTTCCGCTCATTCTTTACGGCAACGGCGCAAAACTTTTGCGGCTGTCGACCATCGGCATCATGCAATATATCGCGCCGACGATGATCTTCCTGATCGCCATCTTCATTTTCAAGGAGCCCTTCGACATGGTGCGGATGGCGGCGTTTGCGATGATCTGGGTGGCGCTGGCGATCTATACTGGCTCAAGCCTGCTGCGGCTCAAGCGATAACAACCGTCAATAATCGACCAGTAATTGCGGTGTCGCGTCATAACCGAAACGTGGTTTGACGCCGAGAAGGGCGGCCGTCTGGGCGATGATTTCGCGGGTCATGGGTGCTGCGGTCGAGGCCGCCGTGCGCCCTCCGTTCACGCCGGTCCTCGGGGCGTCGATCATCGTCAGCACGACATATTTCGGCTTGTGCATCGGAAAACCGGCAACGAAGGCGTTGAAATTGATATCCTTGGCATAACGGCCATTGATGACCTTGTCGGCGGTGCCGGTCTTGCCGCCCACATGAAATCCCTCCACCTGCGCGCCCCGGCCGGACCCCTTGATGCCGTTCCAGTTGAAGAGATAGCGCATATCCGCACTCGTCTTCCCGTTGATGACGCCGCGGGAAAGCCCCACCGCGTCCTCTCTGGAGCGCGGCAGGAAGGTCGGCGAAATCAGGTTGCCGCCATTGATGAGCGCTGCAGCCGCCACCGCCGTCTGCAACGGGGTGGTGGCGACGCCGTGGCCGAAGGAGATGGTGACGGAATTGATCTTCTTCCATGTGCGCGGCTGGGTGGGCGTGGCAACGCCCGGCATTTCCGTGTCCATTCTGGAGAGAAGCCCCAGTTTCGTCAGGAACTGCTGATGGCCTTCGATCCCGACCTTGTCGGCGACTGCCGCCGTGCCGATATTCGATGAATATTGAAACACTTCCGGGATTGAAAGCGGGCGGTTCCTGCCCCTGAAATCCTTGATGGTGAAGCCGCCCATGCGGATGGGCCGCGAGGCATCGACCACCGAACCTAGCGTGATCGCACCGGCATCCAGCCCCATGGCGAGCGTGAAGCTCTTGAAGGTGGAGCCCATCTCGAAGGTGGCGTTGCTCATGCGGTTGAACCAGCCTTTTTCATACTCCCTGTCGATGCTGCCATCGGCAAGGGTGCGGGAAGGTTCGTTCGGATCGTAATCGGGCACCGATGCCATGGCCAGCACCTCGCCCGTCTCCACATCCAGTATCACCGAACCGGCCGCTTCCGCCTGATAGGCGCTTTTCGCCTTCAAGACGACCTCGCGGACGATGTTCTGCACCCGCAGATCGATCGACAGTCTCACCGGCTCCAGCGGGGCGCCGCTGGCGAGGCCCACGGCGCGCAGATCGGCCAGCCCCTGCTGGTCGAGATAACGCTCCATGCCGGCAAGGCCCTGATTGTCGACATTGACGTGGCCGATGATATGCGAGGCGGTGGGGCCACCCGGATAAAAGCGCCGTTTTTCCGGCCGGAAACCGACGCCGGGTATGCCGAGGTCGAGGATATCCGCCTGCTGGCGCGGCGTCAGCTGACGCCGCAACCATTGAAAACCGGTATCCGAACGCAATCTGCGGTGCGTTTCGCGCCAGTCGAGATTGGGGATGACGGTTGCGAGCTTCTCAACAACTTCATCCGCGTCCACGATCCTGCGCGGATCCGCATAAAGCGACACCATGTTGAGATCGGTCGCGAGCAGCGTGCCGTTGCGGTCGACAATATCGGGTCTGGAAGCGACTGCGATGGAGCCGGTGTTGACCCATGCGGTCGCGATGGGTTCGGCAAGGCCGTATTGGACGAGACGTGCCGCGACGACGCCAAAGATGACGGCGAAGCCCGCAATCAGGAGCCCGAGCCTCTTTTTCGCCTCGACCCGACGGCGGGCGGCGGAACCGAGGACTGCGCCCCTGCCCTCAAACGGGCTTCTCTGAATAATAAAATGCGCCCGGCTTTTCAGCCGCACCACAAAAGCAATCATTCCGGAATGAACCCCGATCTCATGGCAGCGAAATCAAATTCCGCAATCAGCCAACACCTTGTTGACGCTGGCACAGGATCGGGCGTGGAGCCATGAAAAGCGCGGGCGAGGCGACGCCGCAGTCAAATCTCTATTAATATACACTTAAAATTGTAACGAACCGCATGGCGGCTCGTTAACATTTATCCGAGGCCTAGAGACGGGAGATCACCGAAGGATCGCCTTCCGGGTTCTGTTGCGCAAGCGCCCGGTCGATGATGGTGGGCACGATGTCCTTGACCTCGTCGATGACCAGCGGGTTGAGAAGATGGGCGCGATGGATAAAACCCTGATCGCGCATATGCTGCACGAGTTCCAGCATCGGGTTCCAGAAGCCGTTGATATTGGCAAAAACAATCGGCTTGGCGTGACGGCCGAGCTGGGCCCAGGTCATGATCTCGACGATCTCTTCCAGCGTACCGACGCCGCCCGGCAGCGTCACGAAGGCATCTGAGCGCTCAAACATCATATGTTTGCGCTCGTGCATGTCCTTGGTGACGACAAGCTCGTTCAATTGTCCGAGAGAATGGCGCGTCGCCTCCATATCGACCAGAAATTCCGGTATGATGCCGGTTACTTCGCCGCCGTTGGACAGAACGCCGCTGGCAACCGCGCCCATGATGCCCTTGGTGCCGCCGCCGTAAACGAGGCGAATGCCGTTTTCGGCAATGGATTTCCCAAGCGCGCGGCCTGCTTCCATGTGGGCGGGATCACGTCCGGGCTGGGAGCCGCAATAAACGCAGATGGATCGAATCGCTGTATTTTTGTCCGTCATCAAGTGAAGGAACTATGCTGGATGCGGCACGTCAAGAAAATTTGGGAAATCCCTTGCAAATATGGCCTTTTACGGCCACGCCGCTTGTCTGGGGCAAGGTAAGACGCTAGCAATCTCAACTCGTGTAAAAAGCTTACAATACCCGGAGATTCCAGGATGAAAAACAATAAAGCCGGTTTGCTGGCGCTGATCGTGCTGGGCGTTGCGTCCCTGCTCATGATCTTTTTCGTCCTGCCGAGGATCTCCAATGACGGCAAACCGATCGGCGACGCCATCAACGAGGCGGGCAACGCGGTGAAGAACAGCGTTGAAATGGGCGGCGACAAGGCGGGCGACATTCTGTCCGACGCCGCGGAGGAAACCGCCAATATCGCCGACAAGGTGGGACGCTTGGCAGCCTCCGCCACCCAGTCGATCAAGGATCTGACCACGCTTTTCGCCGATAGCAAGGTTCCCTCCGACGCCGATTTCGCGACGGCACGCAAAAATGTCGAGGCATCGCTCAAGGAACTCACCAATATCGAAATTCCCGAGACGCTGGACGAAACGACATCGCGGCTCATCACCACAGCGCGCACAGCGGCCGAACGCACCACCGTCTTCCTGCGCGGACTGCCCGAAAATGCGGCCGCTGCCGCCGCACAGGTTCGCCGTCTCGCGGGCGTCTTCACCGGCACTGACGATGGTGCGCCCGTACCGGCAAAGCCCGCCGCAGCACCGACCGATGCTGCGCAGACCTCTTCCGGTGCGCCAACCTTCGACGTGCTGCGCGTCGAACCGGATGGCTCGGCCGTGATTGCAGGCAAGGCACAGCCCGGCTCCAAGCTGGAAATTCTCAGCAACGGCAAGGTGGTCGCCCAGACGACAATCGACGGTTCGGGCGATTTCGCTGCCGTTTTCGACAATCCCCTGCCGCCCGGCGACCATGAGCTGGTGCTGCGCTCGACCGACACCAGCGGCAAGGCGACGCAATCCGAAGAAGTGGCGACCGTGTCCGTGCCTGATGGCAAGGCGGGCGAACTTCTGGCCATGGTTTCCAAGCCCGGCAAAGCGAGCCGCGTGCTCGCCATGCCGGAGGCTGCACCCTCCGCGCTCCAACCCCCGCAACAGCCTGCAACGACAACGGCCAACAACACGACCGCGCCCGCCGCCGGCACGACGGCTCCGTCCGCAGCCGGTGTGGCCCCCGCTGCCCCGTTGACCGCAACCGTTCAGGTCACCGCCGTCGAATTCGAAGGATCGAAGATTTTCGTCGCGGGTTCCGCACCCGCCGCTTCGACGGTGCGGGCGCTGGTCGACGACAAGGAAATCGGCAAAAGCACCACGGAAGCCTCCGGCCATTTCGTCATTGAGGGCAATGTCGAACTTTCCGTCGGCAGCCATATCATCACTGTCGAGGAACTGAGTGCCGACGGCACGGTGAAGCTGCGCGTGCGCGTTCCTTTCGAGCGTCCGCAGACCGATCAGGCAACCGTCGCCATGCAGGCCCCGGCCACCGCCTCGCCTTCTGCCGCAACGACCGCCGCGCCCGCTGAGAACCAGAGCACGGCAAGCGACCGCGCCGCTTTCGAAAAACTGCGCACGGATGTCGCCAAGGCCTTCGGTATTCTTTCCAATCTCTACAAGGATCAGGCGACACCTGCGCTCGATCAGGCCATTGCCGGCCGCTCCGCCGTGGTGATCGGCCTCAAGTCGCTCTCCGAGTTCCGCACCGCCGCAGGTACCGAGCCGTCCTTCACCGCCTTTGCAGGCGACATCACCGCCAAGGCGCGTCAGCTGCTGACATCGGTAGAGGCATGGCCGAACGACGTGGCGGGGATTGGCAAGGGCATCGCGACGCTCGCAAGCCGTCTTGCCGAACTCCATATCATCGCACCGCCCGCACCTGCACCGCAGGCGCCCGCCGGTCCGCAGACATTCGAGCAGCCGCCGCTTGCCGAGAGCCAGAACAGCGTCATCATCCGCCGCGGCGATACGCTGTGGCAGATTTCCCGGCGCGTTTACGGACAGGGCGTGCGTTACACGACGATCTACCTCGCCAACGAGGATCAGATCAAAAACCCTGATCTGATCGAGCCCGGCCAGATTTTCGGCGTGCCGGAAAAGGCCCTGCCGAATTCGGAAGAACTTCACCGCAAGCGTCTGAAGAGCGGTTCCTGATCGCGTGAAGACGTTGCGGTGAACCCGCGACAATCCTATCTGTGACAAGCACGGCGGCTTTATCAAAGCCGCCGCCCTGCTGTCGGCTTCCGGCAGTGACCGGAGCGAATGATGGCCACGAAGAAAAAAACCATTTCGGCGGATTCCAGCAATCCCACACAGACCCTGATCAATCTCTGGCCCTATATGTGGCCGGAAGGCCGGCTTGACCTGAAGATGCGGGTGATCTGGGCGACAGTGTTCCTTGTTGTCGCCAAGCTGGTGCTGATCCTCGTTCCCTATTTCTTCAAATGGGCGACGGATGCGCTGAATGGCAAAATGGACATGGCCGGGCTGGTTCCGGCCTTCCTGCTCGGCGCAGTCGCGCTTGTCATCGCCTATAATCTGACGCGGCTGATACAGGTCGGGCTCAACCAGCTGCGCGATTCGCTTTTCGCCAGCGTCGGCCAGCATGCCGTGCGCCAGCTCGCCTACCGGACCTTCGTGCACATGCACCGGCTTTCCCTGCGCTTCCATCTGGAGCGCAAGACCGGCGGGCTTTCGCGGGTTATCGAACGCGGCACCAAGGGCATCGAAACCATCGTCCGCTTCACCATCCTCAACACTGCGCCGACCTTCATCGAATTCCTGCTGACGGCGATTATCTTCTGGGCGTCCTACGGCTTTTCCTATGTGCTGGTCACTGTTGTCACCGTCTGGGCCTATATCTGGTTCACCGTCCGGGCCAGCAACTGGCGTATCGGCATTCGCCGCGCCATGAACGACAGCGACACCGACGCCAATACCAAGGCGATCGACTCGCTGCTGAATTTCGAGACCGTCAAATATTTCGGCAACGAGGAGATGGAGGCGCAGCGCTTCGACGTCGCCATGGAGCGTTACGAAAAATCGGCGATCTCGATCTGGACGTCGCTCGGCTGGCTGAACTTCGGTCAGGGCGTGATCTTCGGCATCGGTTCCACTGTCATGATGGTGATGTCGGCGCTGGCCGTGCAGCGCGGCGAACAGACCATCGGCGACTTCGTGTTCGTCAATGCGCTTTTGCTGCAACTTTCGGTGCCGCTGAACTTCATCGGTTTCGTCTACCGCGAAATCCGCCAGGGACTGACCGATATCGAACAGATGTTCGAGCTTCTCGAGGTCGAAGCCGAGGTCACCGACAAAGCGGACGCGAAACCTCTTGCAGCCGGGCCGGGCGCCATCTCCTTCCGCGACGTGCATTTCGCCTACGATCCCGAACGGCCGATTTTGAAGGGCGTTTCCTTCGACGTGCCGGCGGGCAAGACGGTGGCGATCGTCGGGCCTTCGGGTGCGGGGAAATCCACCATCTCGCGGCTGCTCTATCGTTTCTACGATATTCAGGAAGGTTCCGTCACCATAGACGGACAGGACATACGCGACGTAACGCAAAAGAGCCTGCGCTCGGTGATCGGCATGGTCCCGCAGGATACGGTGCTGTTCAACGACACGCTCGCCTACAACATCCGTTACGGCCGCCCTTCGGCGACGACCGAGGAGGTCACGGCGGCGGCGGATGCTGCGCAGATCAGCGCCTTCATCGGCAAACTGCCGGAGGGCTACGCGACCATGGTCGGCGAACGGGGTCTGAAACTTTCCGGCGGCGAAAAGCAGCGCGTGGCAATCGCCAGAACCATTCTGAAGGCGCCGCCGATCCTCATTCTCGACGAAGCGACCTCGGCACTCGACACCCATACCGAACAGGAAATCCAGAGCGCGCTCGATATCGTTTCGAAAAACCGCACGACGCTGGTCATCGCCCACCGCCTTTCCACCGTGATCAGCGCCGATGAAATCATCGTGTTGAAGGAAGGTCTGATCGCCGAGCGCGGAACGCACGGCTCGCTGATGGCGCAAAACGGTCTCTATGCCTCGATGTGGAGCCGCCAGCGCGAGGCAATCAGGGCAGAGGAAATGTTGCGCCATGTTCGTGAAACCGACGATCTCGGTGTGGTGGACCGCGGCGAACCCGCGCATTGACGGGCATAAACCTTAGGGAACAGGGGCTGCACACCAACCGGACCATTGCCGGGCGGGAAGTTTGGCTGTAACCAGCTAGGCGAACTTTGTCGCATGCCCGTATGGATCATGTCGTATCACGACAATATACAGACGCGGCAGGCGAAAACCGGAGCAAGGAAACTTATGAATCTGTTCGACACCATTCGCAACACCATCGTACCGATCCACAAGGAAGGTTACGTCTTCGTAGCCGCCTTCTTCGTCGCATCGCTGGTGCTCGGCTGGATATCCGAACCGCTTTTCTGGGTCGGTCTCGTTTTGACCGCCTGGTGCGCCTACTTCTTCCGCGATCCCGAACGCGTGACGCCGCAGGATGACGATCTGATCATCAGCCCTGCCGATGGCAAGGTTTCCGCCGTCCAGACCGTCGTTCCGCCGCTGGAGCTGGAACTCGGCAAGGAGCCGATGGTGCGCATCTCGGTGTTCATGAACGTGTTCAACTGCCATGTGAACCGTGCACCGGTGCGCGGCCGCATCGTCAATGTCGCCTACCGCCCCGGCCTCTTCCTCAATGCGGAAGTGGACAAGGCCTCCGAAGACAACGAGCGCAACGGCCTCGTGATCGAGACCGCGCATGGCAAGGTCGGCGTGGTGCAGATCGCCGGCATGGTCGCCCGCCGTATCGTCTGCTGGGTCAAGCCGAATGAACCGGTTGATGCCGGCGAGCGTTTCGGTCTTATCCGGTTCGGCTCGCGCCTCGATATCTTCCTGCCGGAAGGTTTTCAGCCGCGCGTTTCGGTGGGTCAGACGGCGATTGCCGGTGAAACCGTGCTTGCCGAGTTCGGCTCCGCCAAGGGTCCGGTCGTCAGCCGCCGCGGCTGACGGAAAACGGAAACAGGAAGGGCATGAGCCATGGAAACGCCGATTTCGGAGCCGCAACAGAACGGAAAGACTGAGGGCCGCAACGATAGCGGCCGTGGGCCACGCCTGAGGGAAATCCCCTTTCGCCTCGTGATTCCCAATCTCATCACCGTTCTGGCCATCTGCGCGGGCCTCAGCGGCGTGCGCCTTGCCATCGAGGGCCGATTCGAACTGGCCGTCGGCATGGTGCTGCTCGCCGCCTTCCTCGACGGTATCGACGGGCGCATCGCCCGCATGATGAAGGCGACTTCCAAATTCGGCGAACAGATGGATAGTCTGGCCGATATCGTCAATTTCGGTGTCGCCCCTGCCCTCGTCGTCTATATCTATCTGCTCGATCAGGTCCGTTCGATCGGCTGGATCGCCGCCCTCATCTACGTCATCGCCGCCGGCCTGCGCCTGGCGCGCTTCAACGTCATGATCGAGCGGCCGGTGAAAGCGCCGTGGCAGAACGAATTTTTCGTCGGCGTTCCGGCCCCGATGGGCGCCATGCTGGTGCTCCTGCCCGTCTATCTCGGCTTCCTCGGTGTGGAACCGGGCAAACCCTTCGCTTACGTCGCCGCCGCCTATACCGTGCTGATCGGCTATCTTCTCATCAGCCGCCTGCCGGTCTGGTCGGGAAAATCCGGCACCAGCCGCATCCGCCGCGATCTGGTGTTGCCGATGATCCTCGTTGTCGTGCTTTACGTGGCGATGCTGATGAGCTTCACCTGGGAAGTGCTGGTCCTGACCGTTGCCGCCTATCTCCTCTTCATTCCCCTCAGCGCCCGCCTGTGGCACCGCCGTTATGGCACGCTGACAATCGATGAAGATGCGCATGGCGACGCGGATGGCGGCGATGGCCTTGATCGCGGTATTTAAAACCTGAGGCTTTATTTTTCTCTTCCGGGCCGAAGTGGGATGTGGCGCGAAATGTCGCAGTCTCAAAAAAACGGTTTCGTTTTTTTCGCCTCGAATCCGTCAAGATTTCCCTCGAAAGAAGTCGCTCACACGCTTCGCACAGGCGATTGGCGTGAATTGTGGAGAGAGAAAAATGACGAACGAGACGAAGGCGCAGCCGCAGGCCAAGCCTGACCTCAACAGCCACTACCGCCCGCTCGGACTGAAGGCCGTTGCGGCCGCAGCCCTGATGCTGAAGCGCAAGCCTGCCGCCAAAACCGCCTGAATGCATTCACTCCTTCCGGCCAGACCGGAAAGAGGAAAGCTCTGCAACACCTTGTTTTCGCACAATAGTGTCCCGAAGCCGCGACGGCTTCCTTCAGGAACAGCCTAAAAGTATTTCCGGCTTTTACTGTCGCCGGCGAAGTAGCTGCGGGCCTTTCCGTTCACGAACATCTTGCCGGAAGATTTTTTGGCGATCGCGCGGCGCCGTCACTGGCGCCGCAGCTTTTATGGGCCACAGCTTCAAAAGTCATACAAATGATACGACATTTTCATAAATCCCGCCGTTTTCCGTAACCAAGTTGCAACGAAACAGGTGTAGAACGCTCCACTTCTGCAGTTTAGCTGTACGGATAGTTTCGAATATACTACTGAACATCAAAGAGTTTTCTACTTTCACGATTCTTCCCGCAACAATGCGCAAGCCCGATTTTCGGATCCGTAGGCATACGGCGACGGAAAGTCTGACGTTTCGGGAAACCGTCGAAATGGGCCATTGGGGGCTTGGGACCGCATGCAGGACAAAATCCTTCTGATTGAAGATTCCGTTGCTCTTTCCATATTGCTGACGACGCGGCTCTCGGAGGAAACGCAAGCCGAGGTCGTCCATTGTGACAGCATGGCGCAGGCCGATGCCCTGTTGCGGGCCCATGATTTCACACTGGCGCTCACGGGGCTCAATCTGCCCGATGCGCCGAAGGGTGAAATTCTTACACTTCTTTCGGAACGCAAGGTGCCGGCGATCGTTTTCACCGCCACGGTGGATGACGAGGCGCGCAAGCGTTACGCCGAGAAGAAGATCATCGACTACATCGTCAAGGACGGTCATCGCACCGTCGATGCGGTGATCAAGACGGTCGACCGGATTTTGACCAACAGGCTGTTCTCCGTTCTCGTGGTCGATGATGCGCGCACGGCGCGTTCCGGCCTCGTGGAAATTCTGGAGCGGCAGAACTTCAGGGTCAGCGAAGCGCATTCGGGCAATCGGGCGCTGGAAATCCTGTCGCAGGACCCGTCGATCCAGCTTGTCATCACCGATTATCATATGCCCGACATGGACGGCTATGAGCTGACGCGCCGCATCTGCGACAGCCGCTCGTCGGAGGATCTGCGGGTCATCGGCATATCGTCCTCCACCGACCGGCTGCTTTCGGCGAGCTTCCTCAAGGCCGGGGCGTCGGATTTCGTCTATCGTCCTTTCGTGCCGGAAGAGTTGCAATGCCGCATCGACAACAATATCGAGACGCTGAAACAGCTCAAGCGACTGCGGGAACTGGCCGAACGCGACCATCTGACCGGGTTGCCGAACCGCCGCTCCTTCTTCGAGCGCACGCGGGCGCTGATGGAGGTCATCAACGACGATGCCGAGAGCGGCGCGGTCGCCATTCTCGACATCGACCATTTCAAGAAGATCAACGATACGCTGGGGCACGACGCCGGTGACAGGGCCCTGAAAAAGCTTGCCGAACTGTTGCAGGACATGTGTGCCGAGCAACGCCATATTCCCGCACGCCTCGGCGGCGAAGAATTCGCCGTGTTCCTGCGCGGGCTGGATGCGCATGCGGCCTATCAATTCTGCGAAAACCTGCGTGAGAAGGTGGAAAAGAACGGCCGTCAGCTGAGCGGCAGCAGCCTGGCGCTGACGATTTCGCTTGGCGTCGTGGAAATCGAAAAGGGCGAGCCCTTCGACAACCAGCTGAATGCCGCAGACCAGCTGCTCTATCTCGCCAAGGCGAATGGCCGCAATCGCGTCTATTCCGACGTCATGATCCAGGAAGGCCTGCTGAAAATGGGCCGAAACGGCTGATATCTTCCGCCCGAGATATGTCCGATCGGCCCGTCAGAACAACGACATCTGGCCATCATCTTTAGGCGACCTGATTTTCGCAAGCGGCGCGCTTTCCGGCACCGGCTCGATGAGATCAGCGCCGACATTGGCGACCTTGTTGACCTTATCGGACACAGGGATCATCTCGAAAAAATCATCCTGAGCCGGCCGCATCAGATCGGCCACTTCGCGCGGCTCCTGCGTCTTGCAATCCAGCCAGCGGCTGAAATCCTCGGGCGCGATCACCACCGGCATGCGGTCGTGAATGCGACCGATCGCGGCATTGGCGGCGGTAGTGAGGATCGCGCCGGTATCGACCTCGGATCCGTCAGCGGAGGACCAGGTTTCCATAAGACCGGCAAAAGCGACGATGCCACCGTTTTTCGGGCGAATGAAATAGGGCTGGGGCTTGCCGCCCTCCTCCTTGGGTGGACGCCGCCATTCGTAAAAGCCGGTTGCCGGCACCAGCACGCGGCGATGGCGCATGGCCGCCCGAAACGACGCCTTGCCGATGGCCGTTTCCGAGCGGGCATTGATGAGCAGCGGAAAATCCTTGGGGTCCTTGACCCAGCCGGGCATAAAACCCCAGCGCACCAGCATGGCCCGGCGATTGGGCAGGTTACTGCCACGCTCCTGCCGCTCACCTTCCAGCACGATCAGAATGGGCTGGGTGGGCGCGATGTTGAAACGGGCGGGAAAATCCTCAAGGCCGATCAGATCGAGATAATCGGCAATCTCTTCCGGTGTCGCTTTCAGGACGAAACGTCCGCACATTGTCTTCTCCCCGATGCCGTCGTTTTCAGGCGCGCGGGCCAAACAGAATAATGGCCGTGCCGGCAAGGCAGACGGCGCCGCCGGCGATATCCCATTTATCCGGCATCTGCCCTTCTACGCCCCAGAGCCAGAGAAGCGATGCGGCAATGTAAATCCCGCCATAGGCGGCATAGGCCCTGCCCGCCGACTCGGTCGGAACCAGCGTCAAAGCCCAGGCAAAAACCGCCAGAGCCAGCATGCCCGGCAGCAATATCCAGCCCGTCTTGCCGAGCTTCAGCCAGGCCCAGAAGGCAAAACAACCGGCGATTTCCGCGACAGCGGCCAATGCATAAATGAGATAGACCTTCATTCCACCGTCTTCTGCGTGCACAATCGATCCGATTCCCGAATATAACATTGGTATTCTGGGACCAATATAGACAGGCCCAAGACGGCTTAAACAAGCGAAACTATTGATGACCCTTCGTATCAAACCCCGCCCCGCCTCCTCCGCCATCGTCAGGAATGGAGACCGGCTGCTTCTCGTGCGCCGCATCAACCCGCCGTCGAAGGACATGTTCGCCTTTCCGGGCGGGCGCGGTGAGGAAGGCGAAACGCCAGCGGAGACCGCGCTTCGCGAATTACAGGAAGAAACCGGCATTATCGCCCGCAAACCGCAATTGTTCGCGACCTACGATTTGCCGTCGCATGACGCGGAAGGTGTGCTGACGAGCCACTATTTCCTCTCCGTCTTCACCGTGGAGACGGATACGGACCCGGCGGTGACGGCGGCTGACGACGCGGCGGATGCGGGCTGGTTCACGCTTTCCGAAATCAAGCGGTTGCCGGCGCCTGAAAGCGTCATCGAATGCGCCGAGCGTCTGCTTGCATGATTGCCAGCCGGCCAGAATCGCTATTATCTACGGTCTATCCGCCCGCCGGGTGTTCACGAGTATGTGTGGGGCTGAATAGAATTTTGATACGACCAACCATTTTCCTGTCTCTTTTCCTGATCATGCTGGCTCCTGCCGGGCAAGACGGCATTGCCTATGCGCAGCCTTCAAAGGCTGCTTCCAAAGAGGCCCGCCCGCCGGAAGCACAACCGCCCAAGCCAGCACCCTATGACGACAGGCTGGCAAGGCTTTCGGAGATATTGGGCGCGGTGCAATATCTGAGAACGCTGTGCCCCTCTTCAGGGCCAGAGGACTGGCGCAAATCGATGAGCGATCTTCTGGCTGCCGACACGGCCAACGAAGCTGAGAGGCGTCAGCGCATGACGGCTGCATTCAACCGTGGATATCGTTCCTTTGCGGCCATCCACACCAGTTGCACACGCGCCGCCGTCATGGCAGAAGAGAGCTACCGTAACGAAGGGGCAACACTTGCTCAGGAAATAGCTTCCAGGTTCGGAAATTAGCGGATTGTTAACCTCTTTTCGCCGCAGCCCGTGCCGTTTTGATAAAAGGCTGCTAGTGTTGTTAACAGGGTGGTAAGGACTTGCCCGCCCTGTCGAGGATGAAAAATGCAGACGAGCCGTAACGAAATCGACGACATGATCGTGCATGAAAAGATGCAGGTCGCTCTGGAACACCAGAACGAGGCATGGGCTGACGGCATGGCCGACGGCATCGAGCCTGAGATCATCGCCGATGCCGCAATCGCTCTGGCCATGCGCGAAACCATCCGTATGCACGGTGAAGCCGGCGCTGAAGCAATGCTGGAATCGCTGCGCCAGCGCATGCTGGAAGGCGAATTTTCTCCGCAGCGGGTGATACAGTAAAGTCGGGGTCTATCATGTCTTGCCTGAGCAAGGGGCTTTTGCGCTCTTCCGCCATGCTGTCCATTCTGCTTGCCCTGACCGCCGGGTCCGTTGGCTTGCCCAACCGTGCCTTTGCGCTTTCCGAGCTGAAACCGGCACAAAATACCGAAAGCGAACCGCAAGCCCAAAATGGCGAGCAACCGCAACGGCCCCAGCCGCCGGAGCCTGACGAGATCGAAGGTGATTCGGACGGCATTCCCCTGCCCGACCCTCTGGTCGACCGTTCCGCCGGTCAATCGACCCAGCAGCCCGCCAAGCCGGACAATACGCCTGAAATGTCGGTCGTTATCGAGCATGACTTTTCCAAGGCGCCGGAAGCCGTGCGCAAGCTTCGCCAACAGATCATTGACGCTGCCGCATCTGGCGATATCGAGAAACTGCGGCCGTTCATCGCCGCCAGCGACAAGCAGTTCCGTATCGACGGCACTGACAGCGACGACCCGATTGCGGCGCTGAAAAGCTATTCCGGCGATCCCGACGGTCTTGAAGTGCTGGCGATCATCATCGACCTGCTTTCGACGGGTTATGCCCATATTGACGCCGGCACGCCCGATGAAGCCTATGTCTTCCCCTATTTCGCCGGAAAGCCGCTCAATACGCTGACTGCGCCAGAGAAGGTGGAGCTCTTGCGCATCATCACGGCGGGCGATCTGGCCGACATGCAGGAATTCGGCAATTACAGCTTTTACCGCATCGGCATTTCGCCTGACGGCAAGTGGAAGTTCTTCACCGCCGGCGATTGATCGCATCGTGGTGCTTGCCGTTCTTTTGCAAAAATCCTAACTGTGCGGAATGAGCATTTGGCAAAAGCGCGGTCGCGCTGTTGCCATGATGTGCGAAACAATCGAGGGAGCATTTCTACGATTCGGTTTCAAAGTGAACGATACGAGGATTAAGATTGGTGCGGCAGGTTTGAAACTTGCTGTGGTTCGTAACGCTCCCTACTCCCGTCATCCCGGTCTTGAGCCGGGATCCAGCCAGCCCAAGTCCTTGGGCTGAAAAGGGTTTTCCCGCCGCGCCGACGCGCGTCGACGGGATTCCTGCTCAGGGCCGGAACGACGGAAGAAGAAAGCCCCAACGACGGCAAGCATCAAGCCTGCCTCATCAATCCCGGCCCGTGCGTCGTATGCTGTGAACGGTTTCGGCCAAATGCCCTCAATGAACCGAATGGTGACGCCATGCCTTCCGCCTTTCTTGCCGACCGCCGCCTGATCAGAGTTTCCGGTACGGGTGCCGAAGAATTTCTGAACAATCTGATCACGGCCGATGTTGAAAACCTGCCGGAAGGCGAAGCGCGCGCCTCAGCACTTCTGACGCCGCAGGGCAAGATCCTGTTCGATTTTCTGATCGCTCGCGACGGGCCGGCTTATGTGATCGAGACCGGCGCTACCGAACAGGATGCGCTGCTACGTCGCCTGACCATGTACAGACTGCGCGCACCCGTCGATCTCAAGCTAGAGCCTGTCGAAGGCGTCAGCGTTTTCTGGAATGAGGGCGCGCCAGAGGCTGGCGTGAAGGATGGCCGTTTCGCCATGGCCGGCATCGATCTGTTCCGTGTGCCTGATGCTTCGGCCTCAGGCGACGTGGCGGCCTACGACGCCTTGCGCATCGAACACGGCATTGCCGACTCCGGTCGGGATTATGCGTTGCAGGACGCCTTCCCCCACGATGTGCTGATGGATGTGAATGACGGCATCTCCTTCAAAAAAGGCTGCTTCGTTGGCCAGGAAGTCGTCTCGCGCATGAAGCATCGCGGCACCGCAAGACGGCGCATCGTCACCGTTTCGGCTGAAAGCACGCTTCCCACTACGGGAACAGACATCACCGCCAATGGCAAACCGGTCGGCACGCTGGGAACCGTTTACGGCAACAAAGCGCTTGCCATCGTGCGGATCGACCGTGTTGCCGACGCGCTCGCATCCGCTACACCGCTGCTTGTGGAAAATATCACCGTGACCGTAGCATTGCCGGCCTGGAGCGGCATTTCCTTCCCAACAGTCGATCCCGCACAGGCGGAGGAATAAGCGTGGCGCCCGCAAAAAGCCCGCGCGCCTGGCAGCGCATGCTTTCCGGACGGCGGCTCGATCTGCTCGACCCCTCGCCGCTCGACGTTGAAATCGCCGATATCGCCCATGGTCTTGCCCGCGTTGCCCGCTGGAACGGCCAGACGCGCGGCGATCACGCCTTTTCCGTCGCCCAGCATTGCCTCATCGTCGAAACCATCTTTTGCCGTATGTGCACGAATGCGACGCCCGACGACATGCAGATGGCGCTTTTGCACGACGCGCCCGAATATGTCATCGGCGACATGATCTCGCCGTTCAAATCCGTGGTCGGCGGCGGTTATAAAACCGTGGAGAAACGGCTGGAAGCCGCCGTGCATCTGCGCTTCGGCCTGCCGCCGCATGCCTCGCGGGAATTGAAGGACCGCATCAAGAAGGCGGATACGGTTGCCGCCTTTTTCGAGGCGACGGAGCTTGCCGGCTTTTCCATCACCGAAGCGCAAAAATTCTTCGGCCTGCCGCGTGGCATCACCCGCGACATGTTCGACATCATCCCGCTTCCCTCGACCGAGGCGCAGAGGTTGTTCATCGAACGTTTCGAAGCGATCGAGGCGATGCGTGCCGTAAAAATCGGGGACGTGAAATGACTGCCATCGTCGTATCGCCACTGTCGCGGATCGCGGAAATGGCCGTGAAGCACAAGGCCCGCGAAATGGTGACGCTGATCGCCAGGGAGCAGACCTTTCACCGCCCGGCCGTGATTGCCGCTGATCGTCATCTGACGCTTGCCATGAACGACATCACCTTCAAGGGCACAGGCGATCTCATCGCTCCTGATGATGCGCATGTGCTGCGGCTGATCGATTTCGCCCGCGAATGGGATCAATCCGCGCCGCTTCTCGTCCATTGCTGGATGGGCGTGTCGCGCTCGCCGGCCGCAGCCGTCATCGCGGCGCTTTGCCTCTATCCGGATCAGGACGACATGGCGCTTGCGCTCAGCCTGCGCGCCGCCTCGCCCTATGCCACGCCGAATACGCGCATCATCGCCATCGGCGACCGGCTGCTTGGCCGCGATGGCAGACTGGTGGCAGCAATCAAGGCAATCGGCCGGGGTGCGGATACGGATGGCAATGTGCCCTTCGTGCTGCCGCTCGGCAACTGACGTCTCCGCCTGGCGGAACCCCGGCGGCGTCCGTTCGTTACCCAACCTGAACAGCAATAAGAATCACGGGACAATTCATGGAACAACAGGCAACGGATATCATCGTCGCATCACAGGCTGCGGTGAGACAGGCGAGCGCGCTTGCGGTGCAATATTCCTTCTCGATCGTCGGCGCGCTTCTGCTCCTGATCATCGGCTGGCTGGCCGCGACTTTCCTGCAACGCTGGGCTTTTCAGGGCCTGTCGCGCATTCGCGGCTTCGATGCGACGCTCGCCGGTTTCTTCGCGGGCGCCGTCCGTTATGTGGTGCTTATTCTGGTGCTGGTCATGGTGCTCGGCCAGTTCGGGGTGCAGACGGCCTCCATTCTTGCCGCACTTGGCGCCGCCGGTCTCGCCATCGGTCTGGCACTTCAGGGCACGCTGCAGAACATCGCCGCCGGCATCATGCTTCTGGTGCTGCGTCCCTTCCGGGTCGGTGAATATATCGAGACCAGCACGGTCACCGGGACGGTTATCGAAATAGGCCTGTTTGCGACCGAGCTGAAAACCAGCGACGGGCTTTACCGCCTCGCGCCCAATTCCACGCTGTGGAACGTGCCGATCACCAATTACAGCCGCTTCCCCTCACGCCGCCATGAATTGAGCCTGACCGTTGCCAACGACGAGGATCTGACGGCGGCGCAGGACATGCTGATGCGCGTGGTGCGCTCGGAAAGCAGGGTGCTGCTGGACCCCGCCCCCATCACCTTCGTCGATTCGGTCAGCGCCGACAGCGCCACCGTCAAATTGCGCTACTGGGCCCGCAGCGACAATTATTTCGCGACCACGCGTGACGTGACGAAGGCGATGAAGCTCGCTTTCGATGAGCGCAAGGCGGAATTAAACGCGCAGACCGCGTGAGCTGAGCGCGCGCCCGACCGCTCCCTTCTCCATCCATTCTGTTTCATACGAAAGCCGGCCCAGTGCCGGCTTTCGCCATTTTTCGCGCAAGGGTGGCGACAGGCGCTCTTGCGTCTGGCGAAAGACGTGTTTATACGACCTATTCGTAATGTTATTACATTACTAATCTTTCGATTTTGGAACATACAAAGGGGCAGAACAATGCAAAAAACCATCACCCGCGTCACCGGCGCGCTTGCCATCGGTTCCATGCTGCTGATGACAGCCTCGGCACTGGCAGCCGGAAACGACAAGGCCGCCTCCGCGCATAGCCATGACCACAGCCACGGTCAGACCGAGGCCGAGAAGCAGATCTACAAGGGTTATTTCGAGGACGCCCAGGTGAAGCCGCGCACGCTTTCCGACTGGGAAGGCGACTGGCAATCGGTCTATCCCTATCTGCTGAACGGCTCTCTCGACCCCGTCATGGCGGAAAAGGCCGCCCATGGCGACAAGAGCGCCGAAGAATACCGCGCCTATTATGCCATCGGCTATAAGACGGACGTCAACCGCATCGTCATCAAGGGCAACAGCTTCTCCTTCTATCGCGAAGCCAAGCCAATCGAGGCAACCTATGCCGACGATGGCTATGAAATCCTCACCTATAAAAAGGGCAACAGGGGCGTCAGGTACGTTTTCAAGAAAACCGGTGGGGACGAGGCAGCCCCGCAATTCGTCCAGTTCAGCGATCACACCATCGAGCCTGCCAAGGCCGGCCACTACCACCTCTACTGGGGCAACGACCGCAAGGCGCTGCTCGATGAAGTGACCAATTGGCCGACCTATTATCCGTTTATGATGGACGGCCCCGAGATCGTGAAGGAAATGTCGGCGCATTAAGAGCGCGGGCTCGCGGCCTTCCGCAGCATTGATGATGGATTGACCGGCTGCGGTTTTCGCCTTCTCCCCGAGGGAGAAGGTCGCGGCAGCGGGTTGAGGGGGCAAGCCCTCGGCTTGTCGCTGACGTTGTCCCCTCATCCGACCCTTCGGGCCACCTTCTCCCCGGCCGGGGAGAAGAAACGAGCCGTAACCGTCTTCACTGCCCCATGGTCGAGCGATGCGCCCAGCCGGTCATGCGCCTTTCTAGCCAGGCCATGATCGCGTACATGACGATGCCTTCCACGGCGAGCATCAGCAGGCCGGCAAAGACCAGCGGCACATTGAACTGGCTCTGGGCCGAACTCATCATGTTACCGAGGCCGTAATTGGAGGCGACGGTTTCCGATACGACCGAACCGACGAAGGCAAGCGTGATGGCGATTTTCAGCGAGCCGAAAAAATAGGGCATGGAACGCGGAATGCCGACCTTCAGCATGATGTCCATCTTCTTCGCGCCGAGTGCGCGCAGCACGTCCTCCGTTTCCGGCTCGATGGTGGCAAGGCCGGTCGCGACATTGACGACGATGGGGAAGAAGGAGATCAGGAAGGCGGTCAAGACGGCGGGCACGGTGCCGATGCCGAACCAGATGACGAGAATTGGAACCAGCGCCACTTTCGGGATGGCATTGAAGCCGATCATCAGCGGATAAAGCCCGGCATAAATGGTTTTCGACCAGCCGATAAAGAGGCCGATGGCGAGACCGGCGGCGACCGCAATGGCGAAGCCGAGCGTCGTCGTATAAAGCGTCTGCAGCGAATTCTTCCAGATCGGCGACCAATATTGCACGATGGCCTGCCCGACCCTGACCGGCGACGGCAGAATGGTCGGCGGCATTTTCAGCGCGTAAACCAGCAATTCCCACAGGACAAAGAGCGCCAGCGTATAGAGCCAGGGCGCGGCTTTCACCCAGTTGACCCGGTCGATCAGCGGCTTTGACGGCGCGACCGCCACGTTGCTTTCAACAATCGCGCTCATGCCGCCACCCTCGCCTGCGCTATTTCGCCATGCAGTTCCTGCACCATGTCGTTGAAGCCCTTGTCATACATGATATCGAGCTGGCGCGGCCGTGCGAAAGGCACACGGTGTTCCGCCAGCACGCGGCCCGGCCTTGCGCTCATCACGAAAATCTTGTCGGCCAGAAATGTCGCTTCGCGCAGATCATGCGTTACAAGAATGATGGTGACGCGCTGCGCCGTATGCAGATCGCGCATGACGCACCACAGTTCCTCGCGGGTGAAGGCGTCGAGCGCGCCGAAAGGCTCATCCAGCATCAGAAGATCCGGCTCATGGATCAATGCGCGGCAAAGATTGGCGCGCTGCTGCATGCCGCCGGAAAGTTGCCAGGGATATTTCGATCCGAAGCCTTTCAGGCCGACGATCTCGAGCAGCCGCTCTGCTTTCGCAACATATTCAGCCTTGTGAGCGCGCAGGCGTCGGCGATGTTTCTCGACGATCTCCAGCGGTAGCAGGATATTTTCGAGCGTCGTGCGCCAGGGCAACATCGTCGGGTTCTGAAAGGCCATACCGACAATCGAGACCGGCTCCGTGACCTGCCGCCCGGCGACGATGACATTGCCCCTCTGCGGAATATGCAGTCCCGTCACCAGCTTCATCAACGTCGATTTGCCGCAACCGGACGGGCCGACGACCGCCGCGAACTCACCCTTGTCGACCGTCAGGTTAAGACCGGAGACGGCCAGCGTTCCATCCGCCCCGCCGTAACGCATGTCGACATTGTCTATTTCCACGAGATGTGCCATCGCAGTCCCCAATTTTTTGGCGCGCGCAGGCGGCACCATCATCCTCGCCTCAATTTCGAAGCAATCGCAAACGCCCGGCGTCGCGGCAGGTATCTTCTCCCCGCCGGGGAGAAGGTGGCCCGAAGGGTCGGATGAGGGGGCACCCTCTCGATCTATCACCGACCTCGCCCCCTCATCCCGCTGCCGCGACCTTCTCCCCCTCGGGGAGAAGAAGCGAGTGGCGCTCGCTCGCGTCATCGTTTCCTCCCATCAGGGAAGCATGCGCTCTTCCTTGGGCGGCAGGTAGGTTGCGTCGAAGACCTGATCCGCCTTGACGTTGCCCTTCAGACCCATGGAAACTTTCAAGGTCTCGAGGGAGGCTGCAAGCCGGGCCGCATCGACGCCGCCCATGCCGTTTTCCACCACGTAGGGTGTCTTGATGTTCATGCTGTTGGCCATGTTGAGGCGTTCAAGCTCGATGGCGCTGTCGAGCGTCTCGTTGCGCTTGAGCACGGCCGCCACACCCTCTTCCGGGGTCTTGACGGAATCGGCGAAGCCCTTGGCCAGCGCCTTGATGAACCCCTTGACGGCTTCAGGGTTTTTCTCAGCGAAATCAGTGTTTATCAGCACCGCGTTGCCATAGAGATTCAAGCCGTGCTCGGCCATCAGTATGGTTGAGATATCGTCGTCGGCAATGCCCTGCTTCTTGAGATTGAGGATCACCGAGAAGGCGAAACCGAAGACGCCGTCGACATCACCCTTGGCGAGCATCGGTTCACGCACCGGAAAACCGATCGATTCGATCTTGATCTTGCTGTCATCAAGACCGGCGACCTGCTTGAAGGCCGGCCATTGCGCAAAAGCGCCATCCGGCGGCGGCGCACCGAGTTTCTTGCCCTCCAGCGATTTCGGATCGCCGGTGACACCCAGCGACTTACGGCCGACGATGGCAAATGTCGGGCGTTCATAGACCATGTAAACGGCCTTAACCTTCTGGCTCGGGTCTTCATCGAGGAATTTCATCACCGAGTTGATATCGCCGAAACCCATCTGGTAAGCGCCTGTCGCCACGCGCGGAATGGCTTCCACCGAACCATTGCCGCTGTCGATCGTCACGTCGAGGCCTTCGGCTTTGAAGTATCCCTTGTCCAGCGCAAGCAAGAAACCGGCGGCGGGACCTTCGAATTTCCAGTCGAGCGTGAATTTCACCGGCGTTTCGGCATGCGCGCCAGTCGCGGGCAGCGAAATACCGGCGGCGACGCCAACAACGGCGATAGCTAAAGCTCTGGACAACAACCTACGCGTTAATATCATCTATTCCCCCTGATGGTTCTGTTTGGTTTGGTTGCATAAGACCCAATTCCAACCATCAAGGCAAGACAAAATTGCATACAAAATAGCCGTAAATCTGTATGCTTATTTTATAGTCATAAATGATCGATGCAAAGGCAGAAAGCCCGATTTCTGCGCATCCCGCATGCAACGAAGCCACGGGCATACCGTTCACGCAGAGAACACAGCGTTCTCATTTGTCGGGGTTGCGGATCAGGGGCAGCGTGAGACAAATAGAGCTACGAACAGCAGGCGAAACGGGCGGGGCGGCAAGATGAATTCTGCACTGGGCATACACCACATCACGATGATCACCCGGAAGGTGCAGGCGAATGTCGATTTTTACGCCGGCTTCCTCGGCCTGCGGTTGGCCAAGCGCACCGCGGGCTTTGAGGACGCCATGCAGCTTCACCTGCTCTATGGCGATGACATCGCCTCGCCCGGCTCCCTTCTGACATTTCTCGTCTGGGAAGATGGCGGTCAGGGCCGCGTCGGTTATGGCCAGACGCTGGAAGTCTCGCTGGCGATCGATCCCGCCAGCATCGGCTTCTGGCTGACGCGGGCGCTGAAATTCGGCATCCGCACTGAGGGACCGTCCGATGAATTCGGCGCTCCGGTCATTCGGCTGAAAGATCCTGATGGCTTGATCGTCAAGCTGGTCGGCACTCACGCTTTTCCCGACGCCACGCCGCACGAAACGGACGACATTCCCGCAGAAGACGCCATTCGTCGTATCTATGGCGCAACGATGCTGAGCGAGGTGCCGGAAGAAACGGTGGCTTTCCTCACCAGACATTTCGACTATCGGCAGGAAAGTCAGACTGGCGCGATCCGCCGGCTCGTTTCGCAAAGCGGCGATATTATCGAAGTGCGTGACGCCACCGGTTTCTGGTCCAGCGCACCCGGCACCGGCACCGTCGATCACATCGCTTTCCGCGCAAAGGATATGGATGAGCTGAATGCGGTTCTGACCGGGCTGAAATCGCTGAATTCCAGCCCCACAAACGCCCATGACCGCAAATATTTCCACTCGCTTTATGTCCGCGAACCGGGCGGAGTGCTGATCGAAATGGCGACCGATGGCCCCGGCATGACAATTGACGAGCCGTTGGAAGCGCTCGGCGAAAAACTGTTCATTCCCCCACTCTTCATGAAGGACGAGGCGGATGTGCGCGTCGCGCTGCCGCAGTTCTCGATGCCGGGTGAAGAGCGCATCGTCTATCGTGACCTGCCCTTCGTGCACCGCTTCTATACGCCCGAAAAGCCGGATGGCAGCACCATCATTCTGCTGCACGGTTCCGGCGGCAGCGAAACGAGCCTGATGCCGCTGGCACACCGGGCGGCTCCGGGCGCTACGCTTCTCGGCGTTCGCGGCCGCAGCACGGAAGAAGACGTCGCCCGCTGGTTCCGGCGCTTCCCCGATTTCAGCTTCGACCAGAAGGATATCGTCTCAGAGGCGGAAGCCTTTGCCGCCTTTGTCGACAGCGCTATCAGCTCCTATGGTCTCGACCGTTCGAAACTGCGCTTCATCGGCCATTCCAACGGCGCGAATTTCTACGCGGCCTTTGCGGCGCTTCATCCGGAATTCGCCGGCGATGCGCTGCTCTACCGCCCGATGCCGGTTCTCGATGCATGGCCGGACACCGATCTTACTGGCCGCAATTTCCTGCTTGTCGCCGGAGAACGCGACAAATATCGCGACAGGGCGGACGACTTGCGGAGCAGGCTTGCGGAAGGCGGCGCGGAGGCGCAGGTGGAGACAGTCGAGGACGGGCACGATCTCGGGCTTGCCGATATCGAAGCGGCACGGCGCTGGCTGGCGGCGGCGTCCTGATCCAGAGCAATTGCATATGGACCGAGCGAGTGCGGCTTCTTTCCTCTCCAGAAGAAAGAAGCCGCAACACCGCGCACCGATCAACCGGGCCTTGCATAAATTCGCCAAAAGGGCTTTAAAAACAGCTTCGTAAATGGAGAGTCTGTTTGGAAATCCCGTTTCTCATCCTCGCCCTCATCGCGGCCTTTATCTACACTCTGGTCGCGAGCATCCGCAATTCAAGCCGAATCAAGTCTCTGGAGCGTGAGGTTCACGACCTGAAGCGCCTGATGGCGACAGGGGTGACCTCTGCTCTTGCCGCACAGGCGGAGACGACGGCATCCGTGGATAATCCGGATTTCAAGGCGGAAGAGGAAAACCGGGCGTTGCCGGAAGACGAGTTCGTCGAAACGGAATATCCACCCGAAACCGAAGTGGCCACCGCGACGGAGGAGGAGGAGGAAGACCTTGCCAGCGAGAAAGAGGCCCTTGCGCTTTCCAGCGAGGCAACCTCCGCGCCGGCTGCGAAGGAGAGCTTCGAAAGCCTGCTCGGCGCGCGCTGGGCCGTCTGGGCGGGCGGACTGGCGCTGGCGCTCGGCGGCATTTTCCTCGTCAAATATTCGATCGAGGCGGGGCTGCTCAGCCCGGCCGTGCGGCTTTCGCTCGCCGCCATTTTCGGCCTCGTTCTCGGTTTTGCGGGAGAAGCGATCCGCCGCAAGGCCGTGCCGGGCATCGCCACGACTTACTCCAACGCCATGATACCGGGTGTGCTGACGGCGGCCGGCGCGCTGACCCTGTTCGGCGTGATTTATGCGGCCTATGGCATTTACGATTATATCGGCAGCGGCACGGCTTTCATCCTGCTCGGGCTTGTCGCCTTCGCCACCATTGGCCTGTCGCTTCTGCACGGACAGGCGCTTGCCGGTCTCGGTCTTTTGGGTTCGATGCTGACGCCCGCGCTGGTTTCCTCCGAAACCCCGAATATCTGGGCGCTTTTCATCTTCCTGACCATCTCCTGGCTGGCGACCGCCGTGGCAGCGCGCAGACAGCGCTGGACCGTAGTTCCGTCGCTCGCCAGCGCCGGCCTCGGCCTCTGGGCGCTCGGCTATATCGCCATCGCGGAAACGCTTCTGGCGGCTCCGCCGACGCTTGCCCTGCTCATCATGCTGGCCGGCACCATTTTCCTATGGCCCGGAAAACATCTCGATACGTCGCCCGTCGAGGCCGACGAAACCGCCACGTCCGAGCGGCGCGCCGTTCGCGCCATGCGGCTTTTGCTGCGCCCGTCGCTGGCCATCAATCTCACCGTATCGATGGCCGTGATCCTGCCCGCAATCGGCTTCCTCTATACCGAGGGCAGTATCGACACGCATCCGGCGCTGATCGTTTCAGCACTCATCGCATCGCTTGCGGCCCTTGGTGCTTCCCGCCACTACGCCGTATGGCCCGCCATTATCGCCGCATTCGGCGCGCAGGCTGCGGTCTCGCTGATGTCGCAGCAGGCGCTCGATCTCATCGGCGTCATCAACGATACCCCGATCGCGCTTCCCCCTGTTGGAACGGGCTATACCGCAGCAATCGCCATGGCGCTTTGCCTTGGCGCCATCCTTCTCCTCTGCGGTTTCTCATTCCTGAAACGCAAGGGCGCGAACGATCCGGATTTCGCCCAGCTCTGGGCGGGGATCGCAGCGCTGTTCCCGGTCTGGCTCGGCACGGCGAGCTTCGTCGAATATGGCAATCTCGGCCGCGACTGGCTGCACGCGGCCTATGGTCTCGGCCTCGGCCTCGCACTCATTGCGGCCGCCGAATGGCTGCACCGGCAAAACAACGAAGCCTATCGCAAGCCGCTCAACATCCTCGTGCTCGGCTCCTTCGCCGCCTTTGCGCTCTGCCTGCACACGCTGACGGAAGGGCTGGTAACGACCGTGCTGCTCTCCGTCATCGGCTTCGGTTACGTACTGGCAACCCGCCATCGCAACTGGGATGTGCTGCCGTGGGTCATGGCGGTGGCAAGCGTCGCCGTTCTTGGCCGCATCGCCTGGGAACCGACCCTCGTCGGGCCGCAAAATCTCGGCACCACGCCGGTCTTCAACGCGCTTCTGCCGGGTTACGGCATTCCGGCGCTGCTCGCCATCGTCTCGGCCTGGTTGCTGCGCGACTGGCCGGGCTTTAGGGCGAAGAACTTCCTGCAGGCCATCGCCAGCCTGATGGGACTGCTGGCGGTCGCCATCCTCATCCGCCATGCGATGAATGGCGGCACCCTGGATAACAGCGTGCCGACGCTTGGCGAACAGTCGATCTATACGCTGCTGACCATCGGTTTTTCCGGCGTGCTGATGACGCTCGACCTCAAAAGCCCCAGCCCCGTCTTCCGTTACGGCTCGATGATTGCCGGCGTGATCGCCGTCATCAACGTGCTGACGATGCATTTCTTCACGCTGAACCCCTATTTCACCGGCGAGAACACCGGCCGCATCCCGTTCCTCAATCTGCTGCTGATCGGTTATCTGCTGCCGGCGCTTGCCTATGGCGGCCTTGCCTGGTATGCGCGCGGCAAACGGCCCGCCGCCTATGTCAACCTGCTGGCGGTGGCGGGTGCCGCACTCGGTTTTGCCTGGGCCACGCTTTCGGTCCGCCGGTTCTGGCAGGGCGAAAACATCGCCGACTGGAAGGGCTTCCTGCAGGGCGAGACCTACAGCTATTCGGTGGTCTGGCTGTTGATCGGCGTGCTGCTGCTCGTCGTCGGCTCGCGCTTCAACGCCCGCAGCCTGCGTCTGGCATCCGCTGCCTTCGTGCTGATCTCCGTCGCCAAGGCCTTCCTGATCGACATGAGCAACCTTGAAGGCGTGCTGCGGGCGCTGTCCTTCATCGGGCTTGGCGCAGTGCTGATCGGTATCGGCCTGTTCTATCAGAAAATCCTCACCCGGAAGCCGCAGGCATGATCGCGGCTGAGGCTTTTGCGCCCTTCGAGGCGCTTGCGCAGGAACTGATCCCGCACGCCGCCGATGCGGGCGACGGCTCGCACGACCTCGCCCATATCCACCGCGTTTTCCGCAACGCCATGCGCATCCATGCGGGCGAAGGCGGCGATGGCACGGTGCTGGCGGCCAGCGTGCTTTTGCATGATTGCGTGGCGGTGGAGAAGAACTCGCCGCTTCGCGCTGAGGCCTCTCGCCTTGCGGCGGAAAAGGCGTCCGGCATTCTGGCCGGGCTTGGCTGGCGGCAAGCCGACATCGACGCTGCCGCGCACGCCATCACCACCCACAGTTTTTCCGCCAATATCGAGCCGCAGACGCTGGAGGCAAAAATCCTTCAGGATGCCGACCGGCTGGACGCCATCGGCATGGTGGGGGCGGCGCGCTGCTTTTATATTGCCGGGCGACTGGGCTCGAAGCTTTACGACCCGGCCGATCCGCTGGCGAAGGACCGGCCACTTGACGACCGCGCCTTTGCCATCGACCATTTCGAAACCAAGCTGTTCAAGCTCGCGGACGGTTTCCGCACCAAAACAGGACGAGAACTGGCAAAGGCCCGCCATGAGCGGCTGAAACAGGTGCTGGACCTGTTTCTCGACGAAATCTGAGGGGACCAGGAATGCGTGTGACCGAACTCAATATCTACCCGCTGAAAAGTGCGCGCGGCATTGTCCTCTCGCAAAGTGATGTCACGCCGGAAGGCCTGCCCGGCGACCGGCGCGCCATGCTTACCGACCCTTCCGGCCATTTCATCACCCAGCGCGAATTGCCTGAAATCGCCACGATACTGGCGCGGCATGAAGATGGCGGCATGGCGCTTTCGCGGGATAAGAACGGCGAAATTTTCGCCAGACCATCCGGACAGCGCATGGATGTGGCGGTGTGGAAATCGATCGTCAGCGCCAACCTTGCCGATGGCGAGACCAACGACACGCTTTCCGCATGGCTCGGGCGCGAGGTCAGGCTGGTGTTCTTCGACGATGCCTCAAAGCGGATTGCGAGCCTCGAATGGACCGGCAACGAAACGCCCGTCACCTTCGCCGACGGGTATCAGATCCTCGTCACCACCACCGCCTCGCTGGCCGCCCTTAACGACAATATGCGCGCCAATGGCGAGGACGCAGTCGGCATGGAGCGGTTCCGGCCCAATATCGTGCTGGAGACGGACGAATCATGGGCGGAGGATCGCTGGGCAGCCATCGAGATCGGCGGCATTCGCTTCGATCTCGTCAAACCCTGCGCCCGCTGCATCATGACCACGCAGGACCAGACAACCGGCTCCCGCGATGTGCCCTCCCCGATGAAAGCCATGGGCCGCATCCGCATGTCCGGCGACCGGCGCGTGCCCGGCCCGCTATTCGGCTGGAACGTCACGCCGCGCGGCGAAGGCAGGCTTGCGATTGGCGACGTGGCAAAGGTGGTTGAGGAACGCGCTGACGGCTGGGCGATCAAGAGGCGCTAAGCCGGTCCGACCTCTCTCCCTCATTCCTGTGCTTGTCACAGGAATCCAGCCGACGCGCGTCTGCGCGGCGAAATAACTCCTTTCAACCCAAGGACTTGGGCTGGCTGGATCCCTGTGACAGGCACAGGGATGAGGAGAGCACGGAGCACTATGGATAACGGCAAGCTTCGAGAATGACGCACCCATCTCAATCATAGAGCCACGCCGGCAATGCAACGCACGGCGCAATGTCACGCCTTACGCGCACCGACGATCAGGAAAATCGGACGGCGGTCTTCGTGTTTCATTTCCGGCCGCTCTGCCAGCAGGGCTGGATCGGGCCTCGGCTCCGCCAGCCGCGTTATGGCAAAGCCGGCGGCCAGCAGGGCGTTCAGAATACCTGAGACCGTGCGGTGATATTTGACGACGTCGTCGGCCATCCAGTTGGAATGGCGCACGCCCTCGTTCTGGTAGTTGTCGAGCGGCCAGTGCAGGATTTCGCCATCCTCGCCATAAAACCAGTCCTGTTTCTCCAACGCCGTGAAAACCGGATGCTCGATGGAGAAGACGAAATCACCCCCGGATTTCAGCACACTGAAAACCTTGGCGAATGCGACGTCGAGATCGCGGACGTAATGCAAAGCGAGAGAACTCAGCACCAGATCGAAGCTTCCCGGTGCAAAATCGATGTCCTCGATCGCGGCGCGGCGATATTCGATGCCTGGTCCGCCGTTTATCTCGGCGGCGCGGCGCAGCATCTTCTCCGAAAGATCGACGCCGACGACATGCGCCGCGCCCTGCTCCGCCGCATGACGGCAATGCCAGCCGAAACCACAGCCGAGATCGAGAATGGTCTTGTCTCTCAAAGCAGGCAGCATGGCGCGCAGCTCGTGCCATTCACCCGCCTGCCTCAACCCCTCCAGCGAGCGCGGCATGGCGCTGTAGCGCTCGAAAAACTGCGGGTCGTCGTAAATATTCTGCTTCATCATCGTTCTCCGGCCCCGGCTGCCATGCGGGCATCCCATCAATCGCATGAATAATGGCCGTCAAGAAAAGTCGCTAGTGGGAAGGCATGACAAAAGATAATGTTCCTCCCATCAAAGGGGAATTCTGCAGCACATTGTCCCAAGGGCGTAGGCTGCAGCGGGAGAGCTTTTCATGTCGCAAGCCACACGCCAGACCATGCCATGGGTCATTATCGCCGCCGGGTCGCTGATTGCGGTCATGACCTTCGGGCCACGATCGGCCATGGGCTTTTTCCAGCTGCCCATGCTCGCCGATACCGGCTGGGACCGTTCCACCTTCGGTCTCGCCATGGCATTGCAGAACCTGTTCTGGGGTCTCGGCCAGCCCTTCTTCGGCGCCATCGCCGACAAGTTCGGCACGGGTCGCGTGCTCGTGCTGTCAGGCTTTCTTTATGCGGCCGGCCTCATCTGCATGTCCTTCGGCACCTCGCCCTTCTGGCTGCATTTCGGCGGCGGCGTTCTTGTCGGGCTTGGCATCGCGGCCGGTTCCTTCAGCGTCATCCTGTCGGCCTTCGCGCGCCATGTCACACCGCAGCAGCGGTCGTTTGCCTTCGGCATCGGCACGGCAGCGGGATCGGCGGGCATGTTCCTGTTCGCGCCGATCAGCCAGGGCCTGATTTCCACCTATGGCTGGTCGGACAGCCTAGTCTGGCTTGCCGTTATGATGATACTGGTGCCGCTGCTGGCCTATCCGATGCGCGGCAACTCCTCTTCCGGCAGCCAGTCACAAACGCAATTCAAGCAGACGGCGGGCGAAGCGCTGAGGGAGGCGCTCAGTCACAAAAGTTATCTGCTATTGACCACCGGCTTTTTTGTCTGCGGTTTTCAGGTGGCCTTCATCACCGCGCATTTCCCCGCCTATCTCGGCGATATCGGCATCGAACCGCGCTATGCGGTGATAGCCATGGCGCTGATCGGTTTCTTCAACATCATTGGATCGCTTGCCGCAGGCGTCATCGCCCAGCGTTACTCGAAGCCCTATCTGCTGGCCTATATCTATATTGTCCGCTCGATTGCCGTTACCGCGTTTCTGCTTCTGCCGCAAACGCCGCTTTCCGTCATAATCTTCGCGGCGGTGATGGGCATCCTCTGGCTTTCCACCGTGCCGCCGACCAATGCGCTGGTGGCGATCATGTTCGGCACGCGCCATCTCGGCATGCTGGGCGGCGTCGTGTTCCTGTCGCACCAGATCGGCTCGTTTCTCGGCGTCTGGCTGGGCGGTTTTCTTTACGACCGGCTCGGCTCCTACGATCTCGTCTGGTGGCTCGGCGTCGGTATGGGGATTTTTGCGGCTATCGTGCATTGGCCCATTCAGGAGCGCCCGGCGCCGCGCCCGGCAATGGCCTGATCGGGATCAAACCGCCTTATCGAGCGCAGGCGGCATCGCCTTGCGCTCCAGCGCCTTCAGCGCCGCGTGCACGAAACCGTCGCGGGCGGTATTTTCATTGAGGCCGCGCGGATCATAGACGTGGCGATTGAGGAAATGGCCGGTGAGGCGAAACGCAGCCGCGAGGCTGTCGCGATCGGCCGCCTTCGACTGGCCCTCACCGAGAAAGGCCGGAAGCGAAAGCATCCGCTCCGCATAGGGCGCGCCCGCCGTGCGGCAGACCGCCCTGCCCGTTTTCGGCGATACGTAAACGAGATCGGTGCGCAGCCCCGTCGCCGCGCATTCGGTAAGATCGAGACCGAAACCGAGATCGTTCAGCACCGCCAGCTCGAAACGAACGAACAGTTCTCCGGCATCAACAGGATCGTGGAGATTGTCGAGAATGACGTCGAGCGCCTGATAGAGATGCGGATGCGGATCACGCTCCGGCAGAAGCCTGAGCAGCGCGCCCATGGCCTGCACGCCGTAAACGGCGGTCGCCGTTTCCATCAGCTGTGCTGCCCGCAATTGCAACGGCTCGATGCGGTATTCGCCGAGATGATCATGAAGACGCGCGCGCCAGATGACATCCACCCGGTTTCCCGCCTGCAGCACCGGCTGCATGCTGCGGGAGCGCCCGGAGCGCACCATCCCCAGATGGCGGCCGCGCGAACGGGTCATCACCTCGGCGATGACGCTTGTCTCGCCGTGGCGTTTTACGCCAAGAATGATTGCCTCGTCCTGCCACTGCATGAAACGTGTCCGAATTCCGATTCAGGCCCGATCATACCCGATCTGGCGGCGAAACGTTATTCTTTTACCGCGCCATCGCCCACGCCGACGAGCCTGAGGACGAAATCGACGATTTCATTTTCCCCGAAGGGTTTGCCGAGCAAGGGGGCGTCCGAAAGATCGTCGGGAAAACCCGTCGTGTCGCCGTAACCGCTGACGAAACCGAAGGGAACGCCCGCCTCGCCCAGGAGGCGCGCGAAATCATAGCTCGTGCCGTCGGACAGGCTGACATCGAGAAGCACGCAATCGGCGCCATCCTCATCGACAGCCTGCCTCGCCTGCGCGAGCGTCGTGGCGATGACGACGGTTTCGACGCCCATCGAGTGGAGGACCGATTCGACATCGAGCGCCACCAGATATTCATCCTCAACGATGATCACCCGTTGCGGCACCATATGTGTTCTTCTTTCAATGTGAGCGAAACCAGCGAATTGCATGTCGCTGCCTCCAAAATGATTTTCGAGCGCCATGGGGCAGCAATCGCAAATTATCGCCCGACCGTCATTTAAAAAAGACATATGGATTGGAGATCAGATGAAGGGTCTTTGTCGCTGTTCGTCGCTTTGCCAGCCAGCCACATGGGCCAGCCCCGCAGCGTCCAGCACCAGACAGCCCTTGTCGGTCCAGCGGATCAGACCGCGATCGACGAGCTTTCTCAGGGTTTTGTTGGTGTGGACGATGGAAAGGCCGAGCGTATCGGCAACGTGCTGCTGGGTCACCGGGATCGGTGTTTCGCCCTGCATGAGACGGGCCGCCTTCGCCCTGCTGTAGAGAAACGCGATGAGGTAGGCGGCGCGTTCCAGCGCGGTGCGCCGGCCGATGCTGAGGAGATGGTTGTCGAGCATCCGCTCCTCGCTCGCCGCGATCCACGTCAGGTCATAGGCAAGGGTCGGATGATCGGTGAAGAGGTTGTTGAGGCGCGACCGCTCGAAGACGCACAGGGTGACCGGCGACAACGCCTCCACCGAATGCTGCATCTCCCCCATCACCGTGCCCTGCAGGCCGACGAGATCGCCCGGCATGACATAGTTGAGGATCTGCCGCCTGCCGTCCTCCAGCGTCTTGTAACGGAAAGCCCAGCCGTGCAGCACCGTATAAAGATGGGCGCTGTGCGAGCCTTCCATCAGGATCAGGGAGCCGCTTTCGACCGCAAGTTCCCCCGTCTTGAAACGGGAGACGAAATCGAGTTCGGAAGAGGAGAAATCCCTGAAATGCGGCAAGTCCCGCAAGGGACATTGCTGGCACGGCGTGGTGGAAATTCCATTCTGTTTTTTTGACGACATGAATATCCGTTATCGAAAAAAGGTTGCGCTCAATTCATTGAACAACCCGCCCGAACGTGTTCGGTTCCCGATAAAACGTTGAAGATATTCAGTTTCGCGGAAATTCCAGGCCCATTTCGCGGAAGCGCTCGGGATCGTCGCCCCAGTTCTCGCGCACCTTGACGAACAGGAAGAGGTGGACCGGCTGCTCGAGGATTGCAGACAGCTCCTTGCGCGAGGCGGTGGAGATCGCCTTGATCGCATCACCGTTCTTGCCCAGAGCGATCTTCTTCTGGCTGTCGCGCTCGACATAGATCACCTGCTCGATGCGCACGGAGCCGTCCTTGCGCTCTTCCCACTTCTCCGTCTCGACATGCGAGGCGTAGGGAAGTTCCTGATGCAGCCGCAGGAACAGCTTCTCACGGGTGATTTCGGCGGCGAGCTGGCGCATCGGCAGATCGGAAATCTGGTCTTCCGGATAATACCACGGGCCTTCCGGCAGGGTGTCGACCAGATAATCCATCAGGTCTTCACAGCCCGAACCGTTGGTGGCCGAAATCATGAAGGTGCGGTCGAAGGTCACGTTCTCGTTGGCGGCGGCGGCAAGCTTCAGAAGGTCTTCGCGCTTCACCTGGTCGATCTTGTTGAGGCAGAGGATTTTCTTCTGCGGAACATCCTTCAGCCCCTCTAGGATCGCTTCCGCATCACCCTTCAGGCCGCGTTCGCTGTCGATCAGAAGCAGGATGAGATCGGCATCCTTTGCCCCACCCCAGGCCGAGGTGACCATGGCGCGGTCGAGACGGCGCCGTGGCTTGAAGATGCCGGGCGTATCCATGAAAACGATCTGCGCATTTTTGTGAATGGCGATGCCGCGCATCACCGCGCGCGTCGTCTGCACCTTGTGGCTGACGATCGAGACTTTTGCGCCCACCAGCCTGTTCACCAGCGTCGACTTGCCGGCATTGGTCGGGCCGATGAGGGCGACGAAACCGGAACGGGTCGGAAGGGCGATGTCTTCGCCGGCAACGGCGGGATTTTCGTGATCGGTCATGATATCCATCAAGGTCAGAGGTATTCAACATGCGGCCACAAGGCTCGCTATGCGCTCGATTTTAGCGCCCCATCGTCGGGGGCCGCTCAGTTCTGGGTGGTGCTCTTCTGCCAGACGCCTTCGCGTTCCAGCAATCTGGTTGCCGCCACCTGCTCGGCCGCGCGCTTGGAGCGCTCGACACCGGTTTCCGGCTTCACGCCGGGAATTTCCACCGTCACGGTGAAGCTGGGATCGTGATCCGGTCCGGAGCGATCGTCAACCCGATAAGAGGGGGTGGTCGCAAATCTGGCATGCGCCCATTCCTGCAATTCGGTCTTGGCGTCACGCCGTCCGGCATCCACGCTCGTCGCGCGGCCTTGCCAGTATTTCAGAACGAACTTGCGGGACGCTTCCAGCCCGCCATCCAGATAGATGGTGGCGATCAGGCTTTCGACCACATCGGCGCGCACGTTCAGCATCGCCTTGCCGGTCAGCTTCTTCACATCCGATCCGGTGCGGATGAAATTATGCAGGCCCATCTCATCGCCGATCGCAGCGCAGGACTCAGCGCTGACAAGCTGGTTCAGGCGAACGGAAAGTTCGCCTTCGCTGGCGTTGCGGAAGGTGGAAAACAGCATTTCGGCAACGCAAAGGCCGAGCACACGGTCACCCAGAAACTCCAGCCGCTCGTAATTGCCGGCCGCGGCAGAGCGGGCGCTGGCATGGGTCAAGGCCCGGTCGAGCCGGGCCTTTTCCTTGAATTCATATCCGATCAACGCTTCGAGACGGGAAATTTCCGCAATCGAAAGCGGCTTGGTCTTGCTCATCCCACAACCTTGAAGAGGCGGTCCCAACGCATGTTGGACGGCCATTCCCAAATGCGGCTGAACGCCGTGTCGTTGCCCAGCGAGAAGAAGATGACGCTGGCGCGGCCGATCAGGTT
This sequence comes from Rhizobium nepotum 39/7, assembly GCF_000949865.1. Taxonomy (GTDB): domain Bacteria; phylum Pseudomonadota; class Alphaproteobacteria; order Rhizobiales; family Rhizobiaceae; genus Agrobacterium; species Agrobacterium nepotum. The sequence continues at coordinate 178,270 of NZ_JWJH01000002.1, forward strand.
TTCTTCCGGCACGAAGCCGACGTCGAAACGGCTGTCGAGCGAATTGTCGCGGTTATCGCCCATCATGAAATAATGGCCTTCCGGCACCACGAATTCACGCGTGTTGTCGCCGCGCGAATCGGGCGACTGGTCGAGCGTGTCGAAGGTGACGCCATTATCCAGCGTTTCGCGGAAAACCGGCACATTGGCGCCCGGATCGGCACGGTAATCGGAGGTGAAGGTGCCGTCGGGCTGCTTCGGCACCGGCTGGCCGTTGATGAACAGCACGCCGTTCGTCACCTGGATGCGATCACCGGGCAAGCCGACGAGACGCTTGATATAATCGACTTCAGGATTGGGCGGCAGGCGGAACACAACCACATCGCCGCGCTTGGGCTTGCTGAATTCGAAGATACGACCGGAAAACAGGTTCGGCGAAAAGGGCAGCGAATATTTCGAATATCCGTAGGAGAACTTGTTGACGAACAGATAGTCACCCACCAGCAATGTCGGCATCATCGAGCCTGATGGGATCGTGAAGGGCTGAAACAGAACAGTGCGGATGACCATCGCCAGCAGGAGCGCCTGAATGATGACCTTGACGTTTTCCCAAAGGGCGTTCTGCTTCTTCTCAGCTTTTTCGGACACTTAAAGACCTGCCTGATTGTTTACCGGTTCCTCCGATTTTACGAAGGCATCCGGGCCGTTGTCTGGGCGCGTTTGCGGAGGATGACGCGTTTTTCACGCAGCCGGCAACGCTTTCATATTTCTGCGACTTCTCTAGAACCTTTCCAGCCCGAAGGGAAGCGCTTCTGTCATACGCCTGCAAATAGGCCGCCAATACGGCGGGCACGGGCATCAGTCGCTCACGGCGAGCGCCTCGATAATCACAAACGCCTGAGCGTAGGGGAAATCGTCCGTGATCGTCAGGTGAATATTGGCGCGATGACCGGCGGGCAGCATGGCGGCCAGCCTTTCCGCAGCACCGTTGGTGAGCATCATGGTCGGCTTGCCGCCCGGCAGATTGACGACCCCCATGTCCCTCCAGAAAACACCGTTCGCGAGACCGGTTCCAAGCGCCTTGGAACAGGCTTCCTTGGCGGCGAAACGTTTAGCATAGGATGCCGCGCGGTTCTTGCGGCCATCGGATTTGGCACGCTCGATATCGGTAAAACAGCGATGCGTGAAACGTTCGCCGAAACGGGTGAGCGAATGTTCAACGCGGCGGATATCGATCAGGTCGCTGCCCAATCCAATGATCATTTCAACATCTCCAGAGACGCATTTTTATTGGCGGCGCGTTGCGCGAGACCTTCCATCTTGCGGCGCTGAAAACCGCTGATGAGGTTGTAGACGGCAAAATAGGCGATCACCGCGCTGACGGCGGCGGGAAGAAGAGCACCGATGACCATGGGTTCCAGCACCGGCGTCCATATCTGCCGGAATTCGAGATGGCTGAACAGCGCGACGAAGTCCACATGCGCCGCACCTGCCTCCTTCTGCCGGCCGAGGAGGAAATGTCCCAGCTCCCAGGTGGAGGCCCATATGAACGGAAATGTCAGGGGATTTGCAAAGGTGGTGCCGAGCGCTGCCGCCACGAGGTTGACGCGCATGAGGAAACCGAGCGCTAAGGCGATGATGATGTGAACGCCGAGAAACGGCGTCCACGCCACGCCGATACCAAGCGCAACGCCGGCGGCAATCGAATGTGGAGAGGCGGACAACCGCAGGAGACGCAGCTTCATATAGCGCAGCGAACGGGTAAAACCCGCGCGCGGCCAGAAGAGGTCACGAATCTTCTCTAAAAAACCAACGGGTTCACGGCGGCGAAACGGCATGGGGGCAGTCTATTTCATCGTCCCGGCTGAGCCAAGAGCATCGTATAGGACACAGGGATCTTTTGCAGGCGTATTTTCTTCCGTCATTCCAGGCCTTTAGCTGGAATTCCGCCGACACCGCGCGGCGTCACCAGATGAATACGAACCTTGCAGAACACTCTGACGTCATCCTCGGGCTTGTCCCGAGGATCTGCAACCGATTGATTTAATTCAACGTGATTAGATCCTTGGGACAAGCCCAAGGATGACGTCGAGGAAACAAGCACCCTCTCGCCGTCAAATTCGTTGCAAAAGCAGCACGCCCTGTCATTTAGACCGGACAGCAATGAACACCCGTTTGTAGCGTGCATTCAGATAGATTTGCGAAACGCAGGATGCACTGGCCGATAACGGCTGCACCGGCTTATCGCATACGCATGGCGAAAGGCTGCCATGCGCTGAGTGCATTACCGGCGGAACATGCCGCGGTCGATTTCGCGCTGACGGAATTCGAGGTCGACATTCGACACGGAGCCGCTGAGATATTCGAATTCGCGTTCCTGAGTGGTCTTGCCACGAACAGCACGGGCGATCTTGCGAAGGGGAGTAAACATGGTTTCATGTCCTTTCAGTTTGGAAGTGGCGTTTCTCATCGGTGAAGAACCACCGGCACGCCGCGTTTTCCGTTTTCAATTTCTGAAAGGAAGATAGTCGTAAACCACACCTGCGACCAGAGACAGGAAAAGGCCGCTGCCATGCGTTCAGCGCATAACAGCAGCCTTCGATGACATCAGAATGATCAAAAATGCCTCAATCGAAGGCACGCGTGACAGTCGATACGCAATCGAGATCCTTGAGCTGCGACAATAGCTGGTTCAATTGCCGCAAATCCCAGACTTCGACATCCAGCGCCAGTTCGGAGAAATCCGTGCCGATGCGGACCATGTTGAGGCCACGTATATTGACGTCCAGCGTCGCGATCGATTGTGCGACGGAGGCGAGCGTGCCCGGCTCGTTCAGCGCATTGATCATCACCCGCGCCATGAAACGCGACTTGTTCGCCTCATCCAGATCCCAGCGGACATCGATCCAGCGCTCAGGCTCATCGTCGAAACGCTGCAACGCCGGCGCCTGAATGGGATAGATGGTGATGCCCTTGCCTTTTTCCATGATGCCGACGATGCGGTCACCGGGAACGGCGCCGGCGGCACCGAAATGCACGTCGACATTGCCGGAAAGGCCACGGATGGGCAGCGGATCGGGTCCATCAAGCATTTCAGTCGCGCCATCGTCCTCCAGAACGGAGCGCGATTTTCCGGGGATCTTGAACACCATGCCGGAAGCGCTGCGCATGTTGAACCAGCCGTCGTCGCCGGTCATCTTCACCGTCACGCGCTCGTCCTGGTAATCAGGATAGACCGCACGCAACACATCGAGCGAGGAGACCTCGCCGCGCCCGACAGCGGCGATCGCGTCTTCCACATCCTTCTGCGCCAGGCGATGCAGCACGGGCTTCAGCGCGTCACGCGAGAAGGCTTTGCCGGCACGCTCGAAGGTGCGTTCCAGAATACGATAGCCGAGGCCGGAATATTGCTTGCGGATGGCCATGCGGGTGGCGCGGCGGATGGCCGAGCGGGCCTTGCCCGTCACAACCACCTCTTCCCATGCGGCAGGCGGCACCTGCACGCCCGAGCGGATGATCTCCACCTCGTCGCCGTTGTTAAGCCGGGTCACGAGCGGCATGATCCGCCCGTTGATCTTGGCGCCAACGGTGGTGTCGCCGATATTGGTGTGCACCGCGTAAGCGAAGTCGATGGGTGTCGCGCCGCGCGGCAGCGCGATCAGCTTGCCCTTGGGCGTGAAGCAGAACACCTGATCCTGAAACAGTTCCAGCTTGGTATGTTCGAGGAACTCTTCCGGGCTGTCGCCTTCGGCCAGCGATTCGATGGTGTGGCGCAGCCAGGAATAGGCGTTGCTTTCCCGTGAGAGCAGATCGCCCTCCCCGTTTTCGCCGTCCTTATAGAGCGCATGGGCGGCAATACCGAATTCGGCGATCTCGTGCATGCGCTTGGTGCGGATCTGCAACTCGATACGCTGGCGCGAGGGGCCGACGATGGTGGTGTGAATGGAGCGATAGTCGTTCTGCTTCGGCGTGGAGATGTAATCCTTGAAGCGGCCCGGCACCACGCGCCAGCGGGTATGCACGATGCCCAGCGCCCGGTAGCAGGCGGGAATATCATCCACCAGAATGCGGAAACCGTAGACATCGGAAAGCTGCTCGAAGGAAAGCGACTTCGACTGCATCTTGCGGAACACCGAATGGGGCTTCTTCTGACGCCCCTTGACGTTTGCCCCGATCAGGCCGTTCGCGACAAGAAGCTCGCGCAACTCGTCCTCGATCTTCTTGATCAGCCCCTCGTTGCGCGTCTCCAGTTCCTGCAGGCGGTTGGTCACCGTCTCATAGGCTTCCGGGTTGAGATAACGGAAGGACAGGTCCTCCAGCTCGTCGCGCATGTCCTGCATGCCCATGCGGCCGGCAAGCGGCGCATAGATTTCCATGGTCTCTTCGGAAATGCGGCTGCGCTTGTCGGCCGGCATATATTCCATGGTGCGCATATTGTGCAGGCGGTCGGCGAGCTTGACCAGAAGAACGCGCACGTCGTCGGAAATGGCCAGCAGCAGCTTGCGCAGGTTTTCGGCCTGCTTGGCCTTGCGGGTCACGAGATCGAGCTTCTTGAGCTTGGTCAGCCCTTCCACCAGCCGGCCAATATCCTCGCCGAAAAGCTCGTCGATCTCAGCGCGGGTGGCGGTGGTGTCCTCGATCGTATCGTGCAGCAGCGCCACCGCGATGGTCGATTCGTCGAGATGCATTTCCGTCAGGATGGCGGCAACTTCCAGCGGATGCGAGATATAGGGGTCGCCATTGGCCCGCTTTTGCTGGCCGTGTTTCTGCATGGCATAAACATAGGCCTTGTTCAGCAGGGCCTCATTCGCATCCGGTTTATATTTTTGAACTCGCTCGACGAGTTCGTATTGCCGCATCATGCGATATTCCACAAAAAGAAAGCGCGCCAACCCGAGGGTCGGCGCACAATGCTGCATCAATAAGGATCAGATTATGACGGCATATATTGACAGACGGTAACCACCGCCCGCCAATGGCGTCATAAAGTTAATCAATAGTCGTCATTTTTTTCCGGCGGCACAAGGCCTTCGATACCGGCCAGCAGTTCTTCTTCCGACATCTGGTCGAAAGTGACGGTTTCCGGCTGGTCGTCGTCTTCGCCATCGGTAGAGGCCGAGGCTGCGAGCGTGACCGGATCGGGCTCCGGTTCGTCCACTTCCACATGCTTCTGCAGCGAATGGATGAGGTCTTCCTTCAGATCGTCAGGCGAAAGCGTCTCATCGGCGATTTCGCGCAGCGCCACGACCGGGTTCTTGTCGTTATCGCGGTCAATCGTGATGGACGAGCCCTGGGAAATCTGGCGCGCACGGTGGCTGGCGAGAAGGACCAGCTCGAAACGGTTGTCTACTTTATCAATGCAATCTTCTACTGTGACGCGGGCCATTGCCTGTCCTTTATGGGTCGTGATGTCGCCGATCAAAGCGCCGTGCGTTCTTGCGGATGCACAAGGGCCACTCTAACCTATTGAATCTGCGCCTCGTGATTTGCGAAAAACACTAATGATCTCTCGCGACGGTGCTGTCCGGCTTCCGATACAGCCATTGGCCGCGGAATTCAAGTTTTTCCTGTGTTTGGCGTCTTTTGGCACCTTATTCGCCAAGTTTGGCGGCTCGGGAACAAAATGTCTAGCAGATTTGTCTTGGAATACGCGGGAAGGTAGCTTACTTAAAACGCAACGGCGATGCGCGAAACTCGTTGAATACGACATATTTTTTCGCTTTCGACCGGAAATAAAAGCCAGGCAATGGCCTTTCCAAAAAAGGAATGGGATGGAATGTTCGATCCACGGGAGAAAATTGCGCTCTTTATAGACGGAGCCAATCTTTATGCAGCATCTAAAAGCCTAGGGTTCGATATTGACTATCGCAAGCTTCTAAAGGCGTTTCAGAAGCGCGGATACCTGCTGCGCGCCTATTATTACACCGCCTTGATCGAGGATCAGGAATATTCCTCGATCCGTCCTTTGATCGACTGGCTGGATTATAACGGCTACAAGGTCGTGACGAAGCCGGCGAAGGAATTCACCGACGCGCTCGGCCGCCGCAAGATCAAGGGCAACATGGATATCGAACTCGCTGTCGATGCCATGGAACAGTCCGAGACCGTCGATCATCTGGTTCTGTTTTCCGGCGACGGCGATTTCACCAAGCTGGTGGACGCCATTCAGCGCAAGGGCCGCAAGGTTTCCGTGGTTTCCACCATGGCAACGCAGCCCGCAATGATTGCCGACGATCTGCGCAGGCAGGCCGATCACTTCATTGATCTCATGACCTTGAAGGCCGAAATCGGGCGTGACCCGAACGAGCGCCCTGCCCGCCACGTCGAAAGCCCGGAAGCGATCTGATCCGGTCTTTACGAGGCTCACACAATGAGAACGCGTCCGTCTGAAAAGACGGGCGCGTTTTCGTTTGGGCGTCATGACCCTGTGTCGCAGCCGGAAAAATTCCCCTTGAAATTAGCAAGCGTCAAATTCGGCCGGTCAAAATTATATCTTGGTTAATTTTAGACGTGTCTAAATCACCCAACGACACCAACGATGTGATTTTCGGTGTCAAATCAGGATGTTCAGACATGCATGGCCAAGTGAAAACCAATCGACAACTCGACGAAAGACTGAATTTTCTGGGGCTTGGCCACGAGCAACGGCAAAAACTTTCCGACATCAAGGGTGTCATCACCGGTTCTCTCGACGCCTCCCTCGATCGTTTTTATGCGAAGGTTCGCACGGTGCCCGAGACGGCAAAGTTCTTCACGAACGACGCCCATATCCAGCACGCCAAGGGCATGCAGCTGAAACACTGGACGAGAATCACCTCAGGCACCTTCAACGAGGACTATACCGACGCCGTGACAGCGATCGGCCGTACCCATGCAAGACTGGGTCTGGAGCCGAGATGGTATATTGGCGGTTATGCGCTGATGCTTGATGGCATCGTCAAGGCTGTCATCGATTCGGAGCTGAAGGGCCTTTTCATGGAAAAGAAGGCCCGGAAGCTGAAGGACGCCCTGACGGTGACCATCAAGGCCGCCCTTCTCGACATGGACTATTCAATTTCTGTTTACCTCGACGTGCTTGCCGCCGAGCGGCTGAAGGTCGAGGAACAGCAGGCGCAGATGAAGAAAGAGCAGGAGCAGGTTCTCGAATTGCTCAACAACGCCCTCAACAAGCTGGCGAATGGCGACCTCACCTCCAGCATCAAGGAAAAGACCGCACCGCAATTCGAAGGGCTGATCGCCAATTTCAACGCTGCGGTCGGTAATCTCTCGAGTGCGTTTTCGCAGATCGTCGAGGAAGCCGACAAGATTTCCGGCAATACGCGCGAACTGACATCGGCAACCGACGACATGGCGCGCAGGACGGAGCAGCAGGCGGCCGCCCTTGAGCAAACCGCCGCCGCCGTGGAGGAAATCACCACCATTTCCAAACTCTCGGCGCAGCGCTCCGAAGAGGCCAAGGCCATCGTCGAAAGCTCGGCTGTCGAGGCGGCGCGGTCGCGGGATGTGGTGACGGAAGCGGTGAAAGCGATGGGCGCCATCGAGGAATCATCGCAGAAGATTACCCAGATCATTTCCGTCATCGACGAGATTTCGTTCCAGACCAATCTTCTGGCGCTGAATGCCGGCGTGGAAGCCGCGCGCGCCGGCGAAGCGGGCAAGGGTTTTGCCGTCGTCGCACAGGAAGTGCGCGAGCTTGCGCAGCGTTCGGCCAATGCCGCCAAGGAAATCAAGACCCTCATCACCAAATCCTCCGAGGATGTGATGAAGGGCGTCACACTGGTCAACAAAACCGGCGAATCCTTAAATACGATCGGCAACAAGGTGGATCATATTCAGGACCATATCGCCTCGCTGACCAAGGCGGCGCAGGAACAGTCCATCGGCATTCAGGAAATCAGCGCCGCCATCAACAGCATGGACAATCTGACCCAGAAGAACGCCGCCATGGTGGAAGAAACCAATGCGGCCACGCATAATCTCAGCGACGTCAGCGCCAATCTTGCCGCACTTGTCAGCAGATTCAGCGTTTCGGCATCGACGTCTTATGTGGAGCGGACTTATCGGGCGGCGTAAGGGGTCGCCACTGGCGGAAACACACGCCCGTCATCCCGGCCTTGAGCCGGGATCCAGCCAGCCCAAGTCCTTGGGCTGAAAAGAACTCTCTCGCCGCGCAGACGCGCGGCTGCTGGATTCCTGTGACAAGCACAGGAATGAGGGAGTAGGCTTTAGGCGTTGTTCCCCTTCAGCAGCCGCGATTTCTGCCTGTTCCAGTCGCGTTCTTTTTCCGTCTCGCGCTTGTCGTGCAGCTTCTTGCCCTTGGCCAGCGCCAGTTCCAGCTTCGCACGGCCTTTTTCGTTGAAATAGATCTTGAGCGGCACCAGCGTCATGCCCTCGCGGTTGATACCGACGCGCAGCCGGTTGATCTCGCGCTTGTTCAAAAGCAGCTTGCGACGGCGGCGCGGCTCATGGTTGAACCGGTTGGCCTGCAGATATTCCGGCAAGTGGGAATTGATGAGCCAGATTTCCTCACCCTCGTCCGATGCATAGGACTCGGCAATGTTCGCCTTGCCTTCACGCAGCGACTTGACCTCGGTGCCGGTCAGCACAATGCCTGCCTCATAGGTATCCATGATTTCGTAGTTGAAACGGGCCTTGCGATTTTCCGCAACGATCTTGTTTACAACGCGCTGGCTGCCTCTGGGGGCCATGATATTTCAATCCCTGATTTTTCTTATTGCGCCTGTGGCTTATCCACCAAGGACGGTTTTCAGACCTCTATTTAGTATCGTCACGGCAAAAAGGAAAGGCGCGCGGAACGGCTTCGTTTCGCAAAGCCGTTCCGCGCGCCTTAAAATGTTTGCCGCTTCCCTTAGTTGGTCAGGCCGGCATGCTTCAGCGCCGCGTCGATCGCCGCTTCCGTCGCCGGTTCCAGCGTGCTCATCAACGGCGAGCGAACCTTGCGGTTGCCGCCACGCGTTTTCGACAGCGCATACTTTGTGCCGCAGACACCCGGCTCCATGAAGATGGCCCTGTGCAGCGGCATCAGGCGATCCTGGTACTCCAGCGCCTTGGCATAGTCGCCCGCAAGCATCGCCGCCTGGAATTCGGCACAGAGGCGCGGCGCGACATTGGCGCTGACGGAAATGCAGCCGACGCCGCCATGGGCGTTGAAGCCGAGCGCAGTGCCATCCTCACCTGACAGCTGGATGAAATCCTTGCCGCAGGAAATGCGCTGTTCGGAAACGCGGTCGAGCTTGCCCGTCGCATCCTTGACGCCGACGATGTTCTTATGCGCCTTGACCAGCGCGCCCATGGTTTCCGGCGACATGTCCACCACCGAGCGCGGCGGGATATTGTAGATGACGATCGGCAGTTTCACCGCTTCGGCAACCGCGGAAAAATGGGCGAAAAGCCCCTTCTGCGTCGGCCTGTTGTAATAAGGTGTGACCACCAGCAGCGCATCCGCACCGGCATCCTGCGCGTGTAGGGCAAGCTCGATCGCCTCATCGGTATTGTTGGAGCCAGCGCCCGCGATGACAGGAACCCGTTTCGCCGCTACCTCGATGCACAGCTCGACGACACGTTTGTGCTCGTCATGGGAGAGGGTTGGAGACTCCCCCGTCGTGCCCACGGGCACAAGACCGTTGCTGCCTTCGGCGATCTGCCATTCCACATGGGCGGCAAACGCCTGTTCGTCCACGGCGCCATTGTCCGTGAACGGGGTAATGAGGGCGGGAATTGATCCCTTGAACATGCAAAGCTCCTGGCTGCCGAGCCGGTTCACGCTTCGGCCGCATTCGATGGTTAAAACCGGCACACATTAGTGCCAGCCCCTTGCGCCGACAAGCGCAAAGGCAGCCTATTTTGTCCGAAATTGTCGGAAGTGTGACAGTCGGGGAGCCTCACGCGGCGGGCCAAAAACCACGCGGCGGCATTCCGCTCCGCTCGCGGACCGGTGAATAAAAGTTGATTGGGTCGCGCGGCGGAAAGTAAGATTTCGTTAAGCACAAATTCCGTAGATTCCAGAGCGGGATATCAAGCGAAACGCCTTGAGGCGAATTTCACAATCCCGCTGCAATGAAACGACAATACAACAGGGTCGATTGTTTCCGTCTGGTCATGAAGAGCGGTATGAAGAACACAGTTCTGGGTTTGATAGCGGCGGGTCTTACCGCAAGCGTTTGGAGCGCATTGGCACAGCCGGCGCCGGAAGGCGTCGTGCCGCTTCCCTATGTGAAGCCGGATGCGCCTGCCGTTCCGGCCTTCATGCCCGCCTCGCCCGAAATCACGGGCGCAATACCGCGCCTCAGCCGTCCCGATGACGCCGGCCAGCTCAAAGCCGGACTGGACGCCCTTTCAGGTCGCGACGCGGCTCGAGCCATCACTCTTCGCAACGCCATGCCGTCGGGAAGCCTCGACCGGCATATTCTGTCCTGGGCGATTGCCGTTTCCGGCCAGAAGGATGTGCCTTCCGCCGAGATCGCCGCAGCTGAGCGCGAGCTGACCGGCTGGCCGGGTGCGGCAACGCTACGGGCCAATTCCGAAAAAGCGCTTTACCGTGAAGATCCGCCGGCACCCCAGGTGCTGGCCGCCTTCGCCAGCGGCCGGCCGGAAACCGCCGAGGGCAGCGTGGTGCTGGCAAGGGCTCTCGCTTCTTCCGGCAAGGTTGCCGAATCACAAAGCCTCATCCGCCAGCTCTGGGTCAGCGAAGGCATGGACAAGGACATGGAAGACCGTGTTCTTGCCGAGTTCCCCACCTATCTGACGCCCGCCGATCACAAGGCGCGCATGGATTACCTGATGTATCGCAGCCGCATCGGCCAGGCGAAGCGTTTCGGCGATCTGGGCAAGGCGCAGTCGCTCTACAATGCCTGGGCCGCCGTGTTGCAGCGATCGGGCAATGCCACGGCCCTTTTGGGCAAGGTCGACGCCAACTGGCGCGGCGACCCCACCTTTCTCTTCGCCCGCATCGAGAATTTCCGCAACCAGCAGAAATATCCCGAAGCCGCAGCACTTCTGAAGCAGGCCCCGAAGGAAGCGGCAAAGCTCGTCAATCCCGGCGAATGGTGGAATGAGCGGCGCATCATCGCACGCGGCCTTGCCGATCTCGGCGATTTTTCCGAAGCCTATCGCATCGTCGCCAATCATTCGGCCACCTCCGCCGTCGATATTGCCGATGCGGAATTTCATGCCGGCTGGTATGCGCTGCGGGCGCTACGCGATCCCGCGACGGCTTCGCGTCATTTCAATACGCTTTTGCAGACCTCGAACCGGCCGCTTTCGGCCTCGCGCGCCTATTATTGGCTCGGGCGGGCGGCGGAAGCGGGTGGACCGGGCGATGCCCGCGATTTCTTCACCAGGGCCGCCGCCCATCCCGGTACCTTTTACGGCCAGCTTGCCGCCGCACGGATCGGCGCAAAGACGCTGAACGTCACCTATCCCAGCCCGAGCGGCACCGATCGCGAACGTTTTATCGGCCGCGAAGCGGTGCGCGCCATCGACCGGCTGGAAGCGGCCGGTTATGGCTGGCGGGCCGACAGCCTTTACCGGTCATTGGCGGAACAGCTCGACAGCCCCGGCGAACTCGCAATTCTCTCGGCGCGGGCGGAGAGCAACGGCAACCATCAGGTCTCGCTGCAAATCGGCAAGACGGCCTTCAGCCGTGGCATCGATGCGGCAGCCCTCGCCTATCCGCTCGGCGTCATTCCCGCCAGCGCCAATATTGCCGGTTCCGGCAAGGCGCTCGCCTATGCCATCGCCCGGCAGGAAAGCGCCTTCAACCCGGCCGCCGTCTCCGCCGCCAATGCCCGCGGGCTGCTGCAATTGCTGCCGGGAACCGCCAAGGGCGTGGCCGGACGCCACGGCCTGCCTTACACGCCAGCGATGCTGACCAGCGATGCCGGATATAACGCCACGCTCGGCGCCCATTATCTCGGCGAGCAGATCGACAGTTTCGGCGGCTCCTATATCCTCACCTTCATCGCCTATAATGCCGGGCCGAAGCGCGTGCCGGAATGGATCACCCGTTATGGCGATCCGCGCGGCAAACCTATCGACGAAGTAGTGGACTGGATCGAGCGCATCCCCTTCCCCGAAACGCGCAACTACGTGCAGCGGGTGATGGAGAATTATCAGGTCTACAAGACCCGCCTCGGGCAAAACGCCGATATCGTCGACGACCTGCGCCACGGACGGGCGGGGTAACAGCCAGATCATCGGCTGATCGCTCCAGGAACATCGAAGCACCGGCTGGCCCGGTGCTTTTTTTTGTTTTTCGGTCTGCTGCCGACAGGCGTTTAGGCTTTTTTTTGAAGATGTTCAAACAAAAAGCCCGGCTCGAGAGCCGGGCTTTCCATCACTGACAATGTCAGATCAGATTAGAACGTGCGCTGAAGGCGAACGAAACCGGTCCACTGGTCGCCAGCACCGGTGTCAACACCTTCGGTGCCGTCAACGTCCTGGTAGTTAACAGCAACCTTGGTAGCGAGGCCCTGCGTGATCTGGTAGTCCAGCGTTACGCCAGCGCGCCATGCATCGCGGTCACCAACGAAGTCGTTGTCAGCACCGATGTCAACCGTACCGAAGTACTGTGCGCCGGGGGTGATCGTCAGCTTGTCAGTTGCCTTGATGGCGTATTCAGCAGCAACCGTCCACTCAGACTCTTCGTAGTAAGAGTTTGCACCGGAAGCCCATGCGCCGGAGAGGCCAAATGTGCCCGGACCGACGTCAGCCGTGAGGATTGCACGGATTGCACCGTTTTCCTGGTCTGTGTCATAGCTGCCGAGCAGGTTTGCGCTAACTGCGCCAAACTTGGCACCGATGATACCGCTTACGCCAACGTTGTTCGGGCCTTCGATGAAGCCACCCTTGGCAATGCCGAGGTTCGAAACGGTGTCAAGTGCGGTTTCCAGTTCTTCAACCGAAATGCCTGCATAGAAGGAACCGGCATCGTAGGTGTAACGCAGAGCGTTCGAACGGGTCGAGTTCGAAGACAGGATATCGGTTTCGCCGGAGAGATCGTCATCCCACCAGGTGTACATGTAACCGACCTTCAGGCCGCCGAGTTCGATGAATGCCTGGTCGACATTGACGCCACGGTTGCTGTCGTTGTCAGCCTGACCGCGCAGACCGATGAAACCGCGCAGAGCGCCGAGTTCGGTGTCGGTGCGGGTGTCAATTTCAAACTGAGCGCGCGTGAACGAATCCCAGTCAGACGTGCCAGACTGGTTACGACCGAAGTCGGTCTGGAAACGGATGTAACCGCCGAACTTCAGGCAGGTTTCGGTGCCGGGGATGTAGAAGAAGCCGGTGCCGAAAGCGTCGCAAACGCGAACGTATTCCAGGGGCTCAGGCTCAGCAGCGACGATAGCGTCGGCAGCGTGAGCGCCGGATACTGCTGCGAGAGCGGCAGCGGAGCCGATCAAAAGGCTCTTGATGTTCATGGTTGACCTCCAGTCAAACGCTAATTTTCTAAGCGACGGGTGGGATACACAAGTAAATGCGTGCCGCTTATGGAGATGATTAGAGCCAAAACCGGCCGGACAGGCAATCGTAATCATGACGAAAGGAAGACAGTAAGGTGTCCTTAGTTTTGCATTGTTGCGAAATAGCTACAATTCTAACCGACGGACCGCCTTTCCTAACAAATCGTTAATAATTCATGATTTTCAGCGACTTAACAGAAATTGCGGGAACACCGCCGGAGCGAAGCTCATCAATCGCCAGAATTTTGACATCGTCGAACCACGGAAAATCGTCAAAAACGCGCTTCCATTGATGGAAATCAGGACTTCTATTCGGGAGTGAGAATCAGTCGAGAACGTAAGCCCTCCCAGCCTCCCCGTTCGATAGGCTGCAAATGCTTGAATGCCGAGCGAATCAGCATCGATGCGAATCGTCCATTTTATTTTATGAAGCGAAGTCGCCGGAGCGTCCAAACACCACGGCGATCGACATTTAGGTAGCCCGGCTTGGGTTAACATGCATTCAAACAAAAAAGCCCGGCTCGAGAGCCGGGCTTTCCATCACTGACAATGTCAGATCAGATTAGAACGTGCGCTGAAGGCGAACGAAACCAACCCAGCTGTCGCCAGCGCCGGAGTCAACACCTTCGGTGCCGTCTACGTCCTGGTAGTTAACCGAAACGAGCGTGGAGAGGCCCTGGGTGATCTTGTAGCCAACAGCTACACCAGCGCGCCATGCATCGCGATCGCCAACCCAGTCGTTGTTGGCGCCGAGGTCGATGGTGTTGAAGTACTGGAAGCCGGGGGTGATGGTCAGCTTGTCAGTTGCCTTGATGGCGTATTCAGCAGCAACGGTCCACTCGGACTCTTCGTAGTAGCTGTTCGCGCCAGAAGCCCAAACGCCAGAGAGGCCGAGGGTGCCGGGGCCGATGTCAGCCGTTACGATAGCGCGGATTGCGCCTTCTTCCTGATCGGTGTCGTAGCCGCCGAGAACGTTCGCGCTTACAGCACCGAACTTGGCGCCAACGATAGCGGAGATACCAACGTTGTTCGGGTTTTCGAACGAACCGCCCTTAACGATGTCGTTGGAGATGTTGGAGCCCGAACGCAGGCCTTCCAGTTCTTCAACAGCAACACCAGCGTAGAAGGAGCCAGCGTCGTAGGTGTAACGGATGGCGTTCAGACGGGTAGCGTTCGAAGAAAGGCTATCGACTTCGCCGGAGAGACCATCATCCCACCAGTTGTAGTAGTAACCGACCTTGAGGCCGCCGAGTTCGATGAACGCCTGGTCGACAACAACGCCACGGTTGCTGTCGTTGTCAGCCTGGCCGCGGAAGCCGATGTAGCCACGCAGAGCGCCGAGTTCGGTGTCGGTGCGGGTGTCGATGTTGAACTGAGCGCGTGTGAACGAATCCCAGTCAGACGTGCCGGACTTGTTACGGCCGAAGTCGGTCTGGAAACGGATGTAACCGTCGAACTTCAGGCAGGTTTCGGTGCCGGGGATGTAGAAGAAGCCGGTGCCGAAAGCGTCGCAAACGCGAACGTATTCCAGGGGCTCAGGCTCAGCAGCGACGATAGCGTCGGCAGCGTGAGCGCCGGATACTGCTGCGAGAGCCGCAGCGGAGCCGATGAGAAGGCTCTTGATGTTCATGATTGACCTCCAGTCAAAGTTTTTAAGTGGGTTTGGGTACTTTTTTTGCCGAAGGACAGCATTCCCTGCCCCATTCCCGTGTTCTTAGAAGCCAAACGATCCACCGCCTCGCTTCTGGTCGTGAAAATACAAAAGGTTTCACCGCATGCAATCGCCAAACCCCGATTAAGAGCATTTGCGTATATGCTTCATTTCGGTTTGTTGCGGAAACAACACACAGCGTGCACCCAACCCGGGGACAGCTTTACCTTACGTTAAGAAATTGCTTGAGAATCCGTTAGTTAGCGCGGTTAACAAGGTCTTTCTAAACTATCGGCCTTTTCGGTGATCCCTTGCCCCGCAGGGCTGGGATAGCCGGAACTTTCGCCTCCTTCCGGCCCTGTCCTTGGCATTATCCAACGCTGCGCATGGTGAAACACCTGCGACTCGCCGCCGATTCATCGATCAACGATTCGGCTGGCGGGCTCCGACACGTCATCCGGCGCGCCGATTAGCGTCCGCTATGCCGTCGCAAGACATTGCGCGGAACAATGAAGGCCCGGTGATTTGGTGAGGTGATTATATGGGGCGATGGCGCATCGCGTTTGATGGCGGGGCGTTCCCCGCAAGACCTTCGTTGCCGCGCGCTGGGAGGGAAGTCCATTCGATGATCTTTACCAACGGCTCAGGCACGACCCAAATTGGAACACCCATCAGCTTGATTGTGCGCATGACATCCCGAGGATTGCTCCCGAAGCGCTGACAAGGATTCTTCTGGAGAACGGGGGTTCGTCGTAAACATCCGCGACGGGGATGTTAAAAGGACGTTCGTCAAACCGTTTGGCTGAATTTGATGAAGTGCCGTTCTGGGCGATATCCGGTATCGACAAGGGATGGCGGAGAGGATGGGATTCGAACCCACGATACGCTTTTGACGTATACTCCCTTAGCAGGGGAGCGCCTTCGACCACTCGGCCACCTCTCCGGTGCGGCCTGATTATTGCGTAAAAAAAATGAATGCAAGGCTTTTTCGAAAAGAAGCCGAAAAACCTGTTGGTCGAAGATCGTCCGGCGAAACTTTGCGGGGCCATTCGGGAACTTCTTGTCTGCCGGCACGTTCTCGCTTCGGTAACAAAAGAGGTGTTCTAATGGCTCAGACAAAACTGAATGTTGTCGAAGATTCGATCGAAAACCAGATTGCCGAGTTGCGCTCGCAAATTTCGTCTCTCTCCAAATCCGTTTCCGCCCGCGCGGAGGGTGTCGGTGAGGATGCGTCGGAATTTCTGGATGAGGCGCGTGGCCGCGTTCGCAAGGCAGCGCATAATGTCCGCGCCCAGGGCCAGAATGTCGTGGAGGCGGTCAAGGAAAACCCAGGCACCGCAACCTCGCTGCTGACGATCGTCGGCGCACTCGGTTTCGCGATCGGTTATGCGATCGGCTCCGGTTCGCAGCAAAGCTCCTCGAATAGCAGCCTTTATCGCTGGCGTTGATCGCCGCTTATAAAGACCGTATCCAGGCAAGGCGGGACGCATTCCGCCTTGCCTGTTCGCATTGATTTCAAGGACACGAAAACGGGGGGCGGAATGCTGTTCAGTGACGATCTTGAAGAGGCATTGTCGGATTTTGCGAGAGATCACGGCATCGACAGGGATGAGGCCATCCAGCGCATCATCCGCGCCGCCCTTATAAATACGGGTTATCTCGCCTCCGGCGAAGAAGGCATTCCGCCGGAAAAGCTGAACGCCAGCAACGACGATTGAGTTTAATAGCCGGATTTCGCCGGTGCGGGCGCTGCCCCACCCTTGTAGCGGGCGGAGAGAGAACGCAGCGTGTTGGCGAACTCCGTCACATCCGCGCCGACCGCAACGAAAGACGCGCCGAGTTCCAGATAACGGCGATTGAAGGTCTCGTTGAAGGTCAGGATACCGGCGGCCTTGCCGGCTGCGACGATCTTGACGATAGCGGCTTCGATCACCGCCTGCACTTCCGGCTCATCCAGCCTGCCGAGATAGCCCATATCCGCCGCCAGATCGGCCGGGCCGATAAAGACGCCATCCACGCCCTCCACCGCCAGGATATTGTCGAGATCGTCGATTGCGGCCCGCGTTTCGGCCTGCACCAGCAGACACACGCTGTCGGAGGCGCTTTCCGCATAATCCGAGATGGTGTTGAAGGCTGACGCGCGGGCAACGGCCGCCCCCATGCCACGAATGCCGCGTGGCGGATAATGCATTGCGCTGACCAAACCTTCAGCCTGATCAGCCGAATCGACCATCGGCACCAGAAGCGTGCGCGCGCCCGCGTCCAGCAGTTGCTTGATCATCCAGCTTTCGCCGACAGGCACGCGCACCACCGGTTCCGCCGGTGAGGTGGCAAGCGCCCGCAACTGGTCGATGATGCTGCGCAGATCGTTCGGCCCGTGCTCGCCATCTATCACCAGCCAGTCGAACCCGGCCGTTCCGGCGATTTCCGCCGTGATGGCCTCGCCCATATCCAGCCAGAGGCCAATTTGCGGCTTACCCGCGTGAATGGCGGTTTTGAAACGGTTTTCGGGAGCGGGCATGTTTTCCTCAGGAGAGCAGTAATTTCAGATCGGCGGACAGGTCCGCCAGGATGGCGCGATCCGGCTCGGCGCCGGTATCGAGCAGCTTCTTGCCGGCAACATAGGCCTTGGCGTCGTTGACGGCGTCGACGGCCACGAAGCGCCCGTCGCGGAAATACCAGACCGACCAGCTGCCTTCGCGCGGGCCGGATCTAAGAACCGTCTCGTCGTAACCGAGATTGAAACCGGCGATCTGCAGCTTCACCTCGTATTGATCCGACCAGAACCATGGCTTGGCGTCATAGGCGACATCGGCGCCAGCGAGAACCAGAGCGGCGGCCTCGGCCTGATCGACCGCGTTCTGCACCGATTCGAGGCGCACATGTTCGCCCCGCCACGGCAGCAGCGCGCAATCGCCCACCGCATGAATGTCCTTGTCGGAACTGCGGGTATAGCCATCCACCACGATGCCATTGCCGACATCGAGGCCCGATTCGCGGGCAAGGCGGTCGTTCGGGGTTACGCCAATGCCGACGATGGCAAAATCGATATTGAGCACCGAACCGTCCGAAAGCTCGGCGGCGGCCACCCGGCCTTCCATGCCGACAAGCCGCACGAGGCCGGTCTTTTCGCGGATGGAGACGCCGTGCGCCTGATGGATATCGCGCATGATATCGGCGGTTTCCTTCGCCGCGACGCGCTGGAGAATGCGGTCAGCCATTTCGATGAGCGTGACCTCGAGACCGAGCTTGCGGGCGACGGCGGCCGCTTCCAGGCCGATATAACCGCCGCCGATCACCAGCAGCCTGCGGCCGGGTTTCATCTCCTCGATCAGCAGGTCGGCATCGCGCTTGTCGCGAACGGTCAAAACCCCTTCGAGATCGCCGCCAATGCTGGCGGGCAGAAGGCGGGGCGCTGCCCCGGTCGCCAGCACCAGCTTGTCGTAGGAAAGGGTGCTGCCATCCTGCATGCGCACGGATTTGGCGGCGCGGTCGATCTCCTCAACCCAGGTGGAGAGCCGGATATCGACATTGTTTTCCGCGTACCATTCCTCCGGCCGGAACATCAGCCGGTCGAATGTCATCTCGCCGAGAAGGTATTTTTTCGAGAGCGGCGGCCGCTGATAGGGATAGGCGTCCTCGGAGCCGATGATGGTGATGGCGCGTTCGTCCTTCAGCGCCCTGAGCTTTGCCGCCAGCGCGAAAGCGGCCTGCCCCGCCCCGACGATTACCAGCCTTCCCGTCACAGTCCACTCCCAGAACAATCGCCAAGCGGCCGATCCTGCCGCACCTCGCGAAGCCATATTGCAGGATCAGGCGTAACGCCAAGTACGGCCCGCGTCAACCGCGCAGCGACGCCAGCCCGGTGCAAGCATGACACATTATCAGCACAGACTGCGACACCCCTGCAACCGGACGGAGCCGAGCGCATTTCCCTGAAGGGAAACATCGGCTTGCGAAAGGCGATCTGGCCCATGTCGAGACGGACAACAGACAATTGCGCGGATTTCCTTCACCCATCGGCAAGGAAGCGGCGTTAAAATCGGCACTAGGAAAAGGCAATCCGGGAGGTTGTCATGGCTTTACATATGAATCCCCATCAAAGCGTCCCTGAGGGCGAGCAGTATGAGAAATTTCAGATCGACCGGCCCGGCAAGATCACCTTCATCGGGCATCATCTCAGCGCGAAGGACACCATGCGCTGCCTCGTGCGAACCATCTCCCTTTATGGCGCGGAGCTTGAGGTCAGCCCGCATCTGGAGATGCCCGTCAATTTCTATCTGGAAATTCTCGGCATCCGCGACGAGATCGGCTGCACGCTGATCCGCCGGGAGGAAGAAAAGGTCACCATCGGCTTTAACATGCTGATCGATGCGGAGTTCCTGCACCATGTGCGCCGGCTGAGCTTCGAGACCAGCGTCTGACGCCTACGAAATCCAGCTCAGAGAATGCGGCTGCGCAGTGGCGGGAGGCCGCCACAACGCCTTATGACAGTCCAGACGTTTGGATCTGCCGCCCTGCTCTTTCGACTGACTGCAATCGTAGCCGGAGGTCGAAAGTCAGGGCGGCCGTTATCATATCTTCACGACCGCCGCCGTGACGTACATGAACAATACGCCTGCCGCGAGGCCGCTAAGGACGGCTGGAGACAACGACAGCGAAGCAACGTCCCGGCCGTTGGTGCGGGCCATATAGGCTGCGACCTCGACGATAACCTGCAGGATGGCTCCCGCCCCGATGGCAAGCGCGAAGGCTGTCCAATGCGGCGCATAAGCGAGGCTGCCGAGCCACATGCCGAACACAGCCGGGCCGCCGGCCAGCAGGGTCAGTCCGGCGAAGACCCACAATGACGGCCGCTTTTTGAGAATCGGCGCGGCAATGCCGATGCCTTCGGTGACGTTGTGGATCGCAAAGCCCAGCACGAGGAAAGCGCCCAGCCCCGCAGAGCCTGCCGCAAAGGCCGCGCCGATCGCCAGCCCTTCGCCGAAATTGTGCAGGCCGATGCCGAGCGCGATATAGGTGGCGAGCGCCAGCCCGGTGGGCGTGCCATGCCGGCGGCCGACCGCCATCAGGACCAGGAAGGCCGCAAAAGCGCCGAGCACGACCACAACCCGACCCTGGAAAAGCGCGGCCGTCTCACCGGCGATTTCCAACGCCTCTTCCGTCATATCGACGAGAAGATAGAGCAGCAGGCCGATCGTCAGCGCCAGAAGGAAATTCATGCCGCCCTGGCCGACATTGCGCAGGGCAGGATAGAACATCAGGCCGATCGCGACCGGCATGACCCCGACGATGATGCCGATCAGCGTCTGGGTCCAGAGTTGCCCCGATGTCGCGGTGGGGGTCGGCACCGCCACGGCGATTTTATGATCGAAACTGGTGCCGGAATTGGTCACGACGCGAACGGCGTGGGCATCGGCGAGATTCCACGGAAAATCGACATTGAGCCAGGCGGACGAACCCCTTGGAATTTCGCCCGGAGGTGATTGGGTGAATGTCCAGTAGGCGGCATCCACCTGCACCTGGGCGATCGTCATCGGTTCCGAACCACCGGCCCGAACCAGCAATTGCAGGCCCTTGTCGTTGAGGATCGTACGCTCGAAGGTCAGGTTCTCGACGGGCGGCGCGCCGTTGTCGAGCCGTCCGAGCGGATCGGCGACGAAAATCCAGGCGATGGCGGCGGCGAGCACCAGAAGCGGCAGGGCGATCCAGACCAGGGTAATGCCGGAACGGGCGGGTGCGGTTGTTTTCGTTTCCATGACATTCATGACAGCTTCTCCACGACGTCGAACATGCCCATCCAGCCGAGTTCGGTGAATTCGGTCTGGTGGGGGTGGAACATATAGAGCCCGGGTTCGTGCTCGGCGAAGGTGAATTCCAGAATGCCGCGTTCCGCCTGGCACTGGGTAATGAGGTCGACAGTCTGCAATGTCGGCGTCAACGTCGTGCCCTGATTGAAGTAGTTGAAGAAATTCGCATGCAGGTGGAACGAGTTGATCGGATCGAACTCCAGCACGTTGACGAGATAGATGCGCACCGGCTTCGAGCGGAGAATTTTGATCGGCTTTTTGGCGAAGGCATGCGCGACGGTGTTAACGGCGTAGAACTCGTTGTCCTCGTCGAAATTGGTGTCGAAGGCGTTCGATACCATCACCATTTCCTGCCAGCCCGCGTTTTCCGGTGTGCCGAGCAGGCGCGAGCGCGCGACATCGGCGTGTTCGGGATGCCGGTCCGGATCGGGATCGATGATGAAGGCGCCATACATGCCCTTGTGCATGTGCCGGCGCAGCGGCACGTTGTGGCAATGATACAGGTGGCAGCCGAAAGGCTTGGCGTCGAATTCGTAGGTGAATTCGCCGCCCGGATCGACCATGCCCGGCGTGCCGGGAATGCCGTCCATCCGCGCCGAATGGATGCCGTGGAAATGCAGGGAATGCGGGTGGGAACCGTAATTCTTGAAGTTTACCCGGATACGGTCGCCTTCCTTGGCGCGCAGCGCCGGCCCCGGTACGCGGCCATTATAGGTCCAGGCCGGAAACATGACGCCGGGAGCGATCTCGATGTCCTTGTCCTCGGCGGTAATCTCGAAAGTGCGAAGGGTGCGCCCGTCAGCGGTGCGCTCCACCGTGCCGGTCTCCCAATCCGTCAGCATCTCGTGGGGATCGAAGCCGTTGGTTTCGGAGTTAACCTCGCCGACCGTCATCATCGATCCATGCGCGCCGTGGGATATAGTGGCGCTATCGCCCGGAGCGGCGGCCGGCTTTGCCCCGTGGTCTGAATGCGCGGTCTGGCCGGAGGCGTTCGTTGCCAGAAGCGCACCTCCGCCCGCAGCGACCAGCCCCCCGGCGAGTAATCCTCTACGACTGACCAGTTCGCTCGCAGGCCGCGTCGGTGCCTTTTTCTCCATTTGAGACTTTCTTTCCATTTTTTGCAGCGGCTGTTGTCGTGAAAACCACCGACCTTGCGCGCATTATTGCAATTAAGAATTATTTGCAGAATATAACTATACTCACTATTCCATCCATATTCTGCAATTAGGAATTAATTGCAACAAGCTTTTGCGCGTGGGGCACAATATAATGGCAGTCGATCGTCTCGCCCCAGCGGCTTCCGGCCGGGCATCTCGATTTTCTACCAAGCGTCATTACAACAGGAGCGCAAATTCCGGCATGAGGGGGTTTCCAAACCGTTGGAAATCTGACTCATTGTGGCAAACTGCGCTTTGTCAGAACGAGCCTTCCCAACTGCATATCGGATTCAACAATGTCATCCTTTTCACGCCTTACGCCGCTTGCCGTCTCTCTTCCTTCAACCGTTCCTTTCGTCGGCCCGGAAGCCATCGAGCGCAACCGTGGCCTGAAGGTGCAAGCGCGGATAGGCGCCAATGAAAGCGGCTTCGGCCCCGCCCCCTCCGTGCTTCTGGCCATGCGGGATGCGGCGGCCGAGACATGGATGTATAGCGATCCGGAGAATTTCGAGCTGAAGGAAGCGCTCGCCATCCACCATGGCGTCTCGCGCGACAATATTGCCATCGGCTGCGGTGTGGACGGGTTGCTGGGCGAAATCGCAAGGTTGATCGTCGAGCCGGGTACGCCGGTGGTCACGTCGCTCGGCGGTTATCCCACCTTCAATTACCATGTGAACGGTTTTGGCGGAAAACTCGTGACCACGCCCTATGTCGACGATCACGAGGATCTCGACGGGCTTCTCGATCTGGTTATCCGGGAAAATGCGCCGCTCGTTTATTTCGCCAATCCAGACAACCCGATGGGAAGCTGGTGGGAGGCAAGCGAGGTCGTGGCTTTTGCCCGCGCGCTGCCGGAAACCTGCCTGCTCATTCTGGACGAGGCCTATTGCGAAACCGCGCCCGCCAGCGCCGTGCCAGTCATCGATGCGCTCGTCGGCCAGCCGAACATCCTGCGCATGCGCACCTTCTCGAAAGCCTACGGGCTTGCCGGCGCCCGCGTGGGTTATGCCATCGGCACGCTTGGCAATGTCGAAGCCTTCGACAAGATCCGCAATCATTTCGGCATGGCGCGCATTTCGGTCGCCGGCGCCTTGGCCGCACTTAGGGATCAGGCCTATCTGCATGAGGTCGTCGGGAAAATTTCAGACGCGCGCGA
The DNA here is from genome assembly GCF_000949865.1 of Rhizobium nepotum 39/7. Taxonomy (GTDB): domain Bacteria; phylum Pseudomonadota; class Alphaproteobacteria; order Rhizobiales; family Rhizobiaceae; genus Agrobacterium; species Agrobacterium nepotum. The sequence continues at coordinate 201,507 of NZ_JWJH01000002.1, forward strand.
GCGTATTTCCGCAATCGCCCGCGACAACGGCTTCTCACCCCTGCCCTCCGCCACCAACTTCGTCACCATCGATTGCCATCGCGACGGCACCTATGCCCGCGCCATCGTCGACGGATTGATGGACCATGGCGTGTTCATCCGCATGCCGGGCATTGCCCCGCTCAACCGCTGTGTTCGCGTGAGTGTGGGACCGGAGGACAAGCTCGATCTTTTCGAGCAGGCTCTGCCGAAGGTCATCAAGGCGCTTGGGTGAAGTTTAGTACCTCCCGTTCCGTCATTCCGGCCTCGAACCGGAATCCAGCGTGATCAAGTCCTTGATCACGAAAGACTCTTTCACGGCGTAGACGCGCCGTGGCTGGATGCCGGATCAGGTCCGGCATGACGGAGAACAACAGTACTCCGATGAGTCTGTGGCATCAGTTCAAGCTGAACGTCGGGTGCTGTAAAGATGATTCAACGCCCTCCCGCAAACCACTGTTCGCGAATCGTTTTCCAGCAACCGATATCGCCAAACATAAGAAAACCGCGCCGGCCTTGTTCCTGCCGGTCGCGGTTTGATGTGTCAGCGCAAAAGCTTCTTTTCAGAAACCCTCGCCGCATTCCCCTTCGGGTTTACTTTCGTTTGCACCGGTCTTCGGGACTGGAGGGAACCGGACCGGAAATTCTATCGCGGATGCGGTGCTTTAGTGCATCGTCATCCAGTCGCGTGCGGCACGCAGCGCTTCGGCCAGTTCAGCCTTGGTCATGTTGCGGGCGAGATCGGCGCGCAGCGAGGCGGCTCTTTCCGATCCACGGATCGCGGCGATGTTGAGCCATTTGTGAGCCGCGACCAGATCCACCTCGCATCCCCGGCCGGTCGCATAGACCAGGCCGAGATTGCAAAGGGTGTCGGCGCGGGTTTCGCTACCGGCAACTGCCATTTCGATATCGCGAATTTCAAAGCGTGCCATTGTTTTAATCCCTGTCTTCTCGCCTGTTTCATCAAGTGCCTTCTGCCGAGGCTAACCTTTGGAACTGCCGTCTTTTGCGGCTTTTTTGTTCTTCCGGCCGGCAGGTTTTCCCTGCGCTTTTGATGAGCCCAATATGCCATGAGGCTTTCAACGGGCGCTTAAAAGGCATGATTAATGTGAGGCAAACAAACTGCAAACGATTGGTAAAATTGGGTTTTTGTTAAATATCACAAGGTGCGGAAATTAAGGACTTTGGAGCGAATTTTACGAAAACTTTAGAATTGGATTTCAACCCTTCATTCACCACGATCCAAACAACGATTTTCGAATTTCCCGTTCCTGCACTCTCGCAACCCGCTCAAATGCGGGCTCGTAGCCGCAATTTTCTATTTCCTTTTACGTGAACGTCAAATAGTATCCGCCTGCCCGTGAGGAGGATGAAACGGGCAAAGAACAGCGCGACATGGACGGGAGGAGTTTTTATGAAGCGTGTGATGATGATTGCCGCCGCCCTCATGCTGGGCGGCAACCTTGCTTTTGCCGCCGAGCCGATTGAAGGCAACTGGAAGACGGCAAGCGGCGAGACAGCCGTAATCGGCCCCTGCGGCACGGCCTTTTGCGTGACGCTGAAGACCGGCAAACATGCCGGAAAACAGATCGGCAAGCTTTCCGGCAAGGGAAACAGCTATGCCGGCGATATCACCGATCCCGCCAACGACAAGACCTATAGCGGCTCCGGCACCGTTTCCGGCAACTCGCTCAGCATGAAGGGCTGCGTGCTGAAGATCCTGTGCAAATCGCAGACCTGGACACGGCTATAAGATAGGCGCGGCGGACAGGCCTTTGACCGCTTGTCCGCCCTCGCAAGCGCATGCCGTGTGGAACACATGTATCCGTTGATGTATCGTTGCGGCCAGCCGAACACCATCGAGAGCGACGCATGCGCCCCACCCTTTCGACAATCCTGATTTCGGGCACCTCGCATGTCGGTAAAAGCACCCTTGCCGCTCTGTTGAGCGCAAAGCTTGGTTGCGAGGCGATATCGACCGACGGTCTCGCACGCCATCCGGGACGGCCCTGGCCCGGCATACCGGCGCCTGTGGAGGAGTATTACAGGCAGCTGTCGGCAGACACGATCCATTGGTTTCTGAAGGTCCATCACCAGAACATCTGGCCGCTTATCCGCGCGCGGATCGACAGCCGATCCGGCACCGGCAAGCTCACCGTTTTCGAGGGCGCTGCTCTGCGGCCGGAACTCATAGCGCCGCTTTTGGAAGACACCACCGCCGGTGTCTTCTTGCATGCCGAGAATGATTTTCTTCTTGAGAGAATGCGCTCGGAGGCACGATACGAAGATGCGGCGGCCCACCAGCGCCGGATCATGGACGCCTTCATCGAGCGGTCGCTGCGTGAAAATACCGAAATGCTGGCATCGGCGCGGCAACACGGTATGCAACTTGTCGATGTTGCGAAACCCACAGCGCTCGAGAGGCTTGTCATTGAACTTGCCGAGCGCGCCGCAGCATCTCCTATATGATGCGAAAGGCGGGCGTCCGCGCTCCTCGCGCCGTCGAAAGTTTCAATTTCTGCCGCAACGATCCCGTTAATCTCCCTGAACACCATATGAACCGGGGTCTCAGGGTCCGTTCAGTCCGAGTGTGGCAAAACTCTGTCCATGAACTCCAATAAAGGGGAATGGACATGACAAAGTTGATCAGCCGGCTGGCAATCTTCGCGTTTCTCATGGCGATCTTCGCCATGTCCTTCGCCTCGCTCGTCGTTAATCCCAACCGCAGCTTTCAGCGGGTGAATGCCGGTGCGGCCATTGCCTGCCAGCATAGCCCGACGACCAGCGCCAATTGCCCCGTCGCGCTTTGAGGATCGACCAATGACCCGCAACTTTTCCAACGGCCTGTTTTCCGCACTGAGACTGGTGTTGATGGCCTCGATCTTTCTCGGCCCGGTGGCGGGACTTGCTGTCTACAAGGCCGATCCCCGCACCGCATCGAAAGGCGCCGGTTTCGTGCTTTTGATGAGCCTGCAACGCGGCGCGCTTGGCTGAGATTTCGCCGCCCCGTCGCTTTTTCCGTTTCTTTTCAGTTTCTTCGTATTTCTGTCGCTTGCCTGTCGAAATAGGCCTCTTATAATGGGCCATGACAATAGCAAAACGAACGATTCCGCCCTTTGCCTTCATCAGCCCCGAGCCTTTCGCGCCGCAGACATTCACGGACCCGAAAGAAGCAGTCGAGGCTTTGACCGCGCTTTACGAACGCAATACGGCGTTCCTCATCAATTCCTTCACTGAACTTGCCAAGGGCGCACCGATCACCGGTCGTTACCGCGCCTGCTATCCGCAGGTCAGCCTCGAGACCGCCACCTTCGGCCATGTCGATTCGCGCCTTTCCTATGGCCATGTCTCCGCCCCCGGCGTCTATACGACGACGATCACCCGGCCGGAGCTTTTCCGCCATTACCTGAAAGAGCAGCTGGGGCTTCTGATCAAGAACCACGGCGTTCCGGTGACGGTTGCTGAATCGGCCACGCCCATTCCCTTGCATTTCGCCTTTGGCGAAGGTGCTTATGTCGAGGCGGCGGCGGCATCCTCGCTTTCCGACGTGCCGCTGCGCGATCTTTTCGATACGCCCGACCTTAACAACACCGACGATCTCATCGCCAATGGCGAATATGATCAGGTGCCGGGCGAACCCGCGCCGCTGGCGCCCTTCACCGCGCAGCGCATCGATTATTCGCTCGCCCGCCTCAGTCACTATACGGCGACGAGCGCCAGCCATTTTCAGAATTTCGTGCTGTTCACCAACTACCAGTTCTATATCGACGAATTCGCCGCATGGGCGCGGCAGTTGATGAAGAATGGCGGCGAGGGTTACACATCCTTCGTGGAGCCGGGCAACATCATCACCCCCGCCGGCTCCGACAAGCCGGAAACGGACGCCGTTCTCGCCCGTCTGCCGCAGATGCCCGCCTATCACCTGAAGAAAAAGGGCCATGCCGGCATCACGCTCGTCAATATCGGCGTCGGCCCTTCCAACGCCAAGACGATCACCGACCACATCGCCGTGCTGCGCCCGCATGCCTGGTTGATGGTTGGCCATTGCGCCGGCCTGCGCAACAGCCAGCGGCTGGGCGATTATGTTCTGGCGCATGCCTATGTGCGCGAAGACCACGTTCTGGACGACGATCTGCCGGTCTGGGTGCCGATCCCGGCTCTGGCCGAAGTGCAGCTGGCGCTGGAAGGTGCGGTCGCGGAAGTCACCGGTTACGAGGGTTTCGAGCTGAAGCGCATCATGCGCACCGGCACAGTCGCCACCATCGACAACCGCAACTGGGAGCTTCGCGATCAGGCGGGTCCCGTCAAGCGCCTGTCGCAGTCACGCGCCATCGCGCTCGACATGGAATCGGCCACCATCGCCGCCAACGGCTTCCGCTTCCGCGTACCCTACGGCACCCTGCTCTGCGTTTCCGACAAACCGCTGCATGGCGAACTGAAACTGCCCGGCATGGCCACGGAGTTCTACCGCACGCAGGTCGCCCAGCATCTACAGATCGGCATCCGCGCCGTACAGAAGCTGGCCGCCATGCCGACGGAAACCCTGCATTCGCGCAAGCTCAGAAGCTTCTACGAGACGGCGTTCCAGTAAGATCGCGCATCTTCGCCCTCAAGGTTCTATGTTGTCTCAAACACCTTGAGGCGTTGAAATGCATGTCACTATCGACCTTGATGACGAGTTGATCGCGGAGGTCATGGAAATTACCGGGCTATCCAACGCCGAAGCGGCGGTTGAAAAAGCCTTGAGAGACTTTGTCCGGATACACCGGCAGCGACGCGCGCTTGAGGAACTGCGGGGCATTGGCTGGGAAGGCAATCTCGAGGAAATCCGCGATAGCTGGAGCACGGATAAAGCCTAGCAGTTGAAGATAGACGTAAGCCGTCATCTTCCGGTTCCCCCCCTTTGCTGCCCGGCTTATTTTCGGAACACGCTGCATTGCATTGAAGTTAATCGCAAAGAGTGCGCATTTTTTCAGCGTCATCCTTGGGCTTGTCCCAAGGATCTAAACACGTCAACAAAGTCGATCCGTTGCAGATCCTCGGGACAGGCCCGAGGATGACGGCAGAGTGTTTGGCGCGATTCATCATTCCATCTGACGATGCCACGCTTCGTTCGTTTCCGGCGCGTCGCGACACGTCTGAATGCCATGGACCTTGTCCAGAAATCTAACCGGACAGCGGTGGGCAGGCCCGAGCATGACATCGAGTGTGAAGTAAGCCTTTCAGCAGCTCGCGATGAAAGGTTGGCCCCACCTAAACCACCTTCACCGTACCCTCCACACGCACGGGAAAATTCACCGACCGTGCGATGAAACATTTCTCGTGAGCGTCGTGGTGCAATTCATCCGCCCTGGCAGGATCGCCTTTCGAAATGGTGATGACGGGTTTCAGCACCACTTCGCTGAAATGGCCCGCCCCGTCCTTTTCCATCGCCAGCGTGCCTTCGGCATTGTCGGTGTAGTCTTCGACGATGATGCCGTTGACCGAGCAGAAATGCAGGTACCAGAGCTTGTGGCAGGCCGAGAGCGAGGCAACCAGCAGGTCTTCCGGGTTCCAGCGGGAGGGATCGCCGCGGAAGGCGGGGTCGGATGAGCCGGCGATATCGGCTTTTCCTTCCGCCGAAACGACGTGATCGCGCTCATAGTCGCGGTAGCCGGAAGTCCCCTTGCCACGATTGCCCGTCCACTTCACCTGAACGGCGTAATGATGTTCCTGTCCTGCCATATCACTCCTCCCTTAGAGTATTTTGTCACATTTCCGGACGGAAAACCGGGTCCACTTTTCTAGAAATGCTCTTGCGTATCGCGCAGGTGGTCGAGCCCCTTGCGCAATGTCTCGATGATCTGGTCCACCTCTGAGCGGCTGATCGTCAGTGCCGGCGAGGCGAGCATACGGTCGCCCGTGGCGCGCATCACGAGGCCGTTTGCCAGGCAGTGGTTGCGCACGGCGGTGCCGATGTCATCAGGCTTGGCAAAACGCCGGCGGGTCGCCTTGTCCGCCGCCAGTTGCAGGCCCCCCATGAGACCGACGTTCACCGCCTCGCCCACCAGTTCGTGATCGGTCAGGCTGTTCCACCCTTCAGAAAAATAAGGGCCGATATCGTCGCGCACCCGCTCCACCAGCCCCTCATCCTCGATGATTCGGAGGTTTTCAAGGGCGGCAGCAGCGCAGACGGGGTGGCCGGAATAGGTGAAACCGTGGTTGAAATCACCGACTTCGGACAACATCACCTCCGCCACCCGATCGGAAACGATGACGCCGCCGATCGGCAGATAACCGGATGACAGGCCCTTGGCGACGGGCGCGAAATCCGGCTCTACGCCGAAATGTTGATAGCCGAACCATGAGCCGAGACGGCCGAAACCGCAGATCACCTCGTCGGACACGAGCAGGATATTACGCGCCTTGCAGATGCGGGCGATTTCCGGCCAGTAGGTCTCAGGTGGCACGATGACGCCGCCTGCCCCCTGAATGGGTTCCGCCACGAAAGCGGCGACATTCTCCTCGCCAAGTTCGTCGATCTTCGCGTCAAGTTCGCGGGCGACCTTGAGACCAAATTCAGCCGGTGAGAGATCGCCGCCCTCGGCGTACCAATAGGGCTGGCCGATATGGGCGATACCCTCGATCGGCAGATTGCCCTGCTCGTGCATCCATTTCATGCCGCCGAGCGAAGCGCCGGCCACGGTCGAGCCGTGATAGCCGTTGCGCCTTGCGATCACCTTGATCTTTGCGGGATGGCCGAGCGCCTTCCAGTAGACCCGCGCCATGCGGAACCAGGTGTCCGTGGCTTCCGAACCGGAATTGGTGAAGAACACATGGTTCATCTTCGGCCCGGCACGGGACGCGATCTTCTGCGCCAGAAGCGTCGCGGGCGGGGTCGTGGTGCCGAAAAAAGCGTTGTAATAGGGCAGCTCGTTCATCTGGCGCTGCACGACATCGGCGATCTCGCGACGTCCGTAACCGATATTCACGCACCACAAGCCGGCAAAGGCGTCGAGATATTTCTTGCCGGTGCTGTCATAGATGAAAACCCCTTCCGCCCGTTCGATGATGCGGGTGCCGGCGGCGTTCAGCTTGCCCATATCGGAAAAGGGGTGAAGGTGATGGGCGGCATCGATGGCGGCCAGATTGGATATCGCCGTGGGGACTTCATTCATGACAGATCGCACTCCCGCAAAAGCAACGGCGCTCACGCCGCCGCATCCAACCGAACATGGCCGGGCGGCTCCGATTTGGCAAGACTGGCGTTTTTCAGGGGGACAGCAGCGGCGCGCTACGCTAAGAACCCTCGCCCCACCAGCACCTTCAATTCGCCGGCATGGACTTTCAGCGCCACGTCGCGTTCCATCGGCAGCAATTCGCCATCAATGACACAACGCAGGTCGTGGCGCCTTTTCGGAAAATGCAGTTCCACATCCGTCACGGTCGTGGCCGTCACGGCGGCGTTTTCCTTTAGCCTGCCGCGTAGAATGTCGAAAACGAGCCTTGCGACGCCTGAAGGAGAAAGCGGATCGGTGAGGTAAAAACCGAGATGACCGCCTGACACATTATCCGCCACCAAAAGTGAATTTTGGCCGAATTCGTTGTTGGAGACGGAAATGGCCGAGACCTTGCGGTGCTGCATCGTGCCGTTGACGGTGTACTCCACCTCGAACACCGGCGGATTGAGAATGACGCTGATGGCGGCGCGGATGCTGGCCTTGATCTTGCCGAGGCGGGAGGCGAAGGCGAGATTGTTGCGGTAGCGCACCATGCGCGAATGCAGGCCCGCGGAAAACTGGTGGACGAAGAGGCGGCCGTTGGCGCTGGCGATATCGACATTGGCGATCTCACCATTCGCCAGCGTCTCCAGCACCAGGCGAATGTCGAGCGGCAGCTTCAGCGAGCGGGCGAACAGGTTCATGGTGCCTGCCGGCACGACGCCGAGTGCGATGCCGTGTTTCCAGGCGATGCTGGCCGCCACCGAAATGGTGCCGTCGCCGCCGCCGGCAATGATGCCTTCGATATCAGGCTCCTCGGCGGCATATTGCATTTCCTCGACGATTTCCTTGCCGGAAACGACGCGGCAATCGATCGCGTGGCCGGCGTTTGAAAAGACCTCGCGGACGTGGTCGCAATAGGCATCCATATCCGTGGTGCGAAAGGTGCCGCCGTCACGATTGAAAATTGCAATGAGCTTCATATACCAACCCGATCCCGTGATGCAGCCGCGCGTAAATGCCTGGCGCCCCATAGAGTTCCGAACACCATCGCGTGAAGATCGTCTTTTGCCGAGAATCGCTCTACCGCAATGCATCATTTCATGTTAGGGATCACTTAAGGTCATTTTCATGACCGCGCATCTCCAGTCAGGGCAGGCCGTTCCCATACGGTCTTGCCCTTTTTTCTGTGGGGTCCTCCCCCTTCTCAGGTAGCAATGAGCCAGTCGAATATGTCGGAAGCCCGCTCTGGGGCGGAGAGTGAAACCGTTTACACGGCAGCGCCGGCTGTGGTCCTGTCGCCGCTTGCCGTCGCTCTGATCGAACTGGCGCTTGCCGCCGGCGGCTTTGGCATCGGCACCGGCGAATTCGCCATCATGGGCCTGCTGCCGGATGTCGCCACGACCTATGGCGTGACGGTGCCGCAGGCGGGTTACGTCATCACGGCCTATGCGCTGGGTGTCGTCATCGGTGCGCCCATCATCGCTGTTCTGGCTGCGCGCATGACGCGGCGCACATTGCTTCTCGGCCTTATGGGACTTTTCGCACTCGGCAATATCTTGAGCGCGCTCGCACCTGATTTCCTGAGCTTTACCGTGCTGCGCTTCATCACCGGCCTGCCGCACGGCGCCTATTTCGGCGTTGCAGCGCTGGTGGCCGCCTCCATGGCGCCAATCCACAAACGCGCCCGCGCCGTCGGCCGCGTCATGCTCGGCCTCACCATCGCCACCCTGCTCGGCACCCCGCTCGCCACCTTCTTCGGCCAGATGCTTTCCTGGCGCGCGGCCTTCATGCTGGTCGGCGGCATCGGGCTGTTGACCGTCGCCCTCCTGTGGCTGTTCCAGCCGCGTGACAGGGTGGAAGAAGGTGCCAGCGTGTGGCGTGAACTCGGCGCTTTCCGCCGCGTGCAGGTGTGGCTGACGCTCGCCATCGCCTCGGTCGGTTTCGGCGGCATGTTTTCGGTTTTCAGCTATATCGCCAAAACCACCACCGATGTGGCGATGATGCCGGTTTCCACCGTCTCCATGGTGCTGGCGTTGTTCGGCATCGGAATGAATGTCGGCAATGTGGTCGGTTCGCGGCTCGCCGATATCTCGCTCAACGGCACGATCGGCGGCATGCTGGCCTTCAACGTGGTGGTCATGGTAGTCTTCGGCATGACAGCGCATGATCCGTTCATGCTGTGCCTCTGCGTCTTCCTGATCGGCTGCGGTTTTGCCGCCTGCCCCGCCGTGCAGACACGGCTGATGGATGTGGCTGCGGATGCGCAGACGCTTGCCGCCGCCTCCAACCATTCCGCCTTCAACATCGCCAACGCGCTCGGCGCATGGCTTGGCGGCATGGTCATCGCCATGGGCTATGGATATGCCTCCACCGGTTATGTGGGCGCGGTTCTTTCGCTTCTCGGGCTTGGCGTTTTCCTCGTTTCCGTCACCGTCGAGCGGCGCGCAAAAGCCGGCTGAATGCCGATTTTTCAGCGATCGGAAAAACCTTTCCGGCACCTGCGTGAAATCTTACGCAGATTTCACATTTGGCTCGCTTGACTCTTTTTCATTTCAGGCGCAACACGGCCTCACGCGCATGCCGTAACCCGGCACGGCGCGGATTTTAACGGAGCATCATTTGATGTCTAGCGACAGTAGTAGTCGATTGCCTTTGCCGAAAGCGGCGAACGGGAACTGATCCGACCCCTGTCGGCTCACCACCGCGTTCGCCGTAATCGGCGAATCGACGGAAAGGTGAGCAATCATGAACTTCCACACCCTCTCCCAGAGAGCCAGCAAAGCTGCACGTCTTCTCCGCAGCGGAAACTCCAGCTCCACGACCATTGCAGAACGCGTCGAGCACCTCAACACGCTCGATACCGACGCTGCCTTAACCGCGCTCCTTGCCATGCCGCAGGCAAAGGCCGTCGCCATTCTCGACCGGCCGGAACTGCATGACGCAGCCGCCATCATTGCCGGCATTCCTCTCGAACAGGCCGCCCGCTTCGTCAACCTGATGTCCGACGACCGTGTCGCCGACGTTCTGGCGGAAATGGCAGAAGAGCCCCGCGCAAAGCTGTTTTCCCGGCTGGACCGCACGACCGCGCTCTCCATCCAGCATCTGATGGGTTACCCGCCGCGCACCGCCGGCTCGATCATGACCACGGAATTCGTCAGCGTGCCTGATGAGTGGACGGTGGAACAGACCCTTTCGCACATCCGCATCGTCGAGCGGTCGCGTGAAACGGTCTATGCCATCTATGTGCTGGCGCAGGACGGAACGCTCTCGACCGTGGTGACGCTGCGTCGCCTGCTGACCGGCGAGGCCGGCGCCTCCATCCTCTCCGTCGCATCGAAGGAAGGCACCGTCTGTGCCAGCCCCTTGATGTCGCAGGAGGATGTCGCCCGGCTGATCCGCAAGCACGACCTTCTGGCGCTTCCCGTCGTTGACGACCACTCGCACATTCTCGGCATCGTCACCGTCGATGACGTGATCGACACCATGATCGCCGACACCACGGAAGACGCCCACAAGTTCGGCGGTATGGAAGCGCTCGGCAAGCCCTATATGGCAATGGGCTTTCCGGACATGGTCCGCAAGCGCGCCGGCTGGCTTGCCGCCCTGTTCCTCGGCGAAATGCTGACGGCCAGCGCCATGCAGCACTTCGAAGGCGAGCTGGAAAAGGCTGTCGTACTGACGCTGTTCATTCCGCTCATCATGTCATCCGGCGGCAACTCCGGTTCGCAGGCCACCTCGCTCATCATCCGGGCGCTGGCGCTCGGCGAACTCAAGCTTTCGGACTGGTGGCGGGTGCTGCTGCGGGAAATCCCGACGGGTCTCACGCTCGGCTGCATTCTGGGCGCCATCGGCTTCCTGCGTCTGACCATCTGGCAGCAGGCGGGCTTCTATGATTACGGCGAGCACTGGCTGCTGGTCGGCGCCACCGTGTTTTCCGCCCTTGTCGGCATCGTCACCTTCGGCTCGCTGGCCGGCTCCATGCTGCCTTTCCTGTTGCAGCGCCTGCGGCTCGATCCCGCCAGCGCATCCGCACCCTTCGTCGCCACGCTGGTGGATGTCAGCGGCCTCGTCATCTACTTCTCGGTGGCGCTGATGATCTTGAGCGGCACGCTGCTCTAAAAACACAAAGGCCCGCTCGAAAGAGCGGGCCTTTTCATTTGCGGAGTGTCCTTGCGGGCAAGCGCTGCTCAACCGCCGGCGTTGATGACGCCCGTGCCCAGCAGCCCCAGAAGAATGACGCCAATGACGACGCGGTACCAGACGAAGGGCATATAGCTCTTGGTGGATACCAGCTTGAGGAAGACGACGATCACGGCGTAACCGACCACGAAGGCGATCAGGGTCGCGAGTCCCGTCGGTCCCCAGCCGACCGGATTGTCCTCGCCGATGCTTTTGAACAGCTGGTAAAAACCCGAGCCGAAGACGGCGGGAACGGCGAGCAGGAATGAATAACGTGCGGCCGCCTCACGCGTGTAGCCTAAAAGCAGGCCGGCGCTGATGGTGCCGCCAGAGCGCGAGACGCCAGGGATGAGCGCCATGGCCTGCGCGAAACCGAACAGGATGCCGTCCCGCCAGATCAACTGGTTCAGCTTGTAGCGCTTTTCACCGATCCTGTCGGCGATGCCAAGGACGATGCCGAAGACGATCAGCATGACGGCGGTGATGTAGAGGTTACGCAGCGAATGCTCGATGGCGTCCTTGAAGAACAGGCCAAGCAACACGATCGGCACGGAGCCGACGATGATCAGCCAACCAAGCCGCGCATCCGCCTTGTCATAGGGGCCGAGGCGAAAGTTCTGCCGGAGCCAGGCGGTGGCGATCCGCATGATATCCGACCAGAAATAGACCAGCACCGCCGCTTCCGTACCGATTTGCGTGATAGCGGTAAAGGCGGCGCCCGGATCTGCGCCGGAGGGCAGAAACTCTCCGGCTATCCTCAGATGCGCGCTTGAAGAAATCGGAAGAAACTCCGTAAGTCCTTGCAAAAGGCCGAGAAATGCGGCCTCCAACCAACCGATGCTCATGTGATTTGATGTCCCTGCTGCGAATCGAGTTCGCAGCATTATGCATCAAACGGGGCAAATCCGTGTTGCGGCGCACCATGAAAAAAGACCGGGGGCGGGCATGGTTTTACCCGTGATTTTTCAGGCCGCTTTCTCCGCAGCCTCCGAAAGCTGGGTGTATTTCGTGCCGTTCTTGCACACGACATGGGCGTCGCCCCAGCTTTTCAGCGCCGCGATCACCGGCTTCATGGTCTCGCCGAGCGGCGTCAGCGCATAATCCACGCGCGGCGGCACCACCGGGAAGACGGTGCGCGAAATCAAGCCCGCCTCTTCCAGCTCCCGCAGCTGCTTGGTCAGCATGCGCTGGGTGACGCTTGGAATGTGGCGGCGCAGTTCGTTGAAGCGCAGCGTGCCTTCGTTGACGAGATGATAGAGGATCACGCCCTTCCACTTGCCGTCGAGAAAACTCAAGGCAGACTCCACCGGGCAGCCGGGAAAATTGCCGGTAAGCTTGGCGCGCGGTCGCGACATCACAGTATCCTTTTTGTATGTATCATCACAAAATGTGCATTCTTGCGATCGATGTTCATATGTATCAAGTAAGAGGCACGCAAACAAGCAAAGGAGACTGTTCATGCGCGCCATCGGTTACAAGACGAGCCAGCCAATCACCGCGACGGATGCCCTTGTCGACATCGACCTGCCGCAGCCGGAAGCCACAGGGCACGACATTCTGGTGGAGGTGAAGGCCGTTTCGGTCAATCCTGTCGATACCAAGGTGCGACGCAACCAGGCGCCGGAAAACGGCGCTGTCCGCGTGCTGGGCTTCGATGCGGCTGGTGTGGTCAAGGCCGTCGGCGACAGGGTCTCGCTGTTCAAGCCCGGCGACGAAGTGTTTTACGCTGGCGTCATCAACCGTCCCGGCTCCAATAGCGAGTTCCATCTGGTCGACGAGCGCATCGTCGGTGCAAAGCCGAAATCGCTGAATTTCGAGGAGGCCGCAGCACTACCGCTGACCGCGATCACCGCTTACGAGACGTTGTTCGACCGATTGCGGGTGAAGGAGCCGGTTCCGGGTGCCGCGAATGCGGTTCTGGTGATCGGTGGTGCTGGCGGCGTCGGTTCGATCGCCATCCAGCTTCTGCGCGCGCTGACGGACCTTACCGTCATCGCCACGGCTTCGCGGCCGGAAACGATGCAATGGGTGAAGGAACTGGGCGCGCATCATGTCGTCGATCACAGCAAGCCGATTGCCCCGCAGGTGGAGGCGCTTGGTCTCGGCGCACCGGCATTCGTGTTCTCGACCACCCATAGCGACATCCACGCCGCCGACAGCGTGGCGGCCATCGCGCCGCAGGGTCGTTTTGCGCTGATCGACGATCCGGTCGGCGGTTTCGACATCATGGCCTTCAAACGCAAATGCGTTTCGATCCATTGGGAAATGATGTTCGCCCGCGCCGTCTTCCAGACGCCCGATATGATCGAACAGCACAGGCTGCTCAACCACGTCGCCGAACTTGTCGACGCCGGCAAGATCAAGACGACGCTTACGGAGGTTTTCGGCACCATCAATGCCGCAAATCTGATCAAGGCGCATGCGCTGATCGAGAGCAACAAGGCCAGGGGCAAGGTCGTGCTTTCGGGCTTCTGATCGACGCTCGGGGCATCCGCATTTGCGTGGATGCCGCCATGCTGCGCTTTTTTACCTCAGCCATGCGCGAAAGATCGCGCGTGGCTTTCCCTTCCCATCAATCGTCGTCCGGGTCTTCCGGGCAAGGCCACGAGGCGGGCGTCGTCAGGCCGTTCGGCAATTTGGTCTTGGCGTCGCCGCAGGCGATATCGATCTGCCTTTGCTCCAGCCCGGTCGCCGCGGAAAGATCCACCCCTTCGATCCGGGTCAACAGCAGGAAGGCGCTGGTGAAATCCACTGGACCGCCGAGCTTTGCGCCACCGAAACGGGCGCGCGACAGGTTGGTCAGGGAGAACTTCGAGCCATTGAGCGTTGCACCCTCGAAATCGGCGCGCCCCAGTTCCGCCTTGGTGAAATCCGTGCCGTCAAGCTTGGTGTTCTCGAACTTCGCCCGCTGCATTTCCGCATTGTTGAATTTGGCGTTGGTGGCATCGGCGGCCGAAAAATCGCTGCGATAGGCTTCCACCTTGGTCAGATTGGCGCCCTGTAGGTTCGCCTCTCCCAGAGCCGAGCGGATGAGTTTCGCCTTTTCCAGATTGGCGCCCTTCAGCGACGAGCCGCGCAAGTCGGTATAGGTGAAATCCGTCCCGTAAAGCATCGCCGAATCGAGATTGCTGCCGCCCAGCATCAGGAGACGCTTGTTGCATTCGCGCCAGTCGATGCCGGCCATGGCATCGGCGCGGCAGCTGGCAGCCATGGCGGGGCCACCGCTGAGCGAAACTGCGATTGCCACACCTGCCGCCAAACCGGTAGCAAACCCTGTCTTCCACAGTATATTCAGCCTTTGAAAGCCGGACATTCTCTTACTCCCGCCGCCGGGCAACGGCGCAAACGCAACAGCTTTTGAGCCGAACCAGGGACCATATGTACATTCAAGGCGTTACCGCATCCCTGACCCACACTCCATGGGCCACGCGACGGTACAACACCCCAACATCCTATATGTAAGAAATCGAAGGGCAATCCACAAATACAGGGGGGAAGAGGCTTTCGATGCCTCCCGCACACGACGTCATCCTCGGGCCCGTCCCGAAGATCCAACCACGTATCGTAAAATCAATCGGTTGCAGATGCTCGGGACAGGCCCGAGCATGGCGAAGGTTGTCGGCGGGCGGCACCAAATTCACATATTGGCGTAAACCGGCCCCTCGCCACCCTGTGGCGGCACCCAGTTGATGTTCTGGTTGGGGTCCTTGATATCGCAGGTCTTGCAGTGCACGCAGTTCTGCGCGTTGATGACGAAAACGTCCTCGCCGTCCTTTTCCACCCACTCATAAACGCCTGCCGGACAATAACGCGTCGAAGGGCCGGCATAGACGTCGTGTTCGGAACGCTTCTGCAACTCCATATCCTTCACCTGAAGATGTACCGGCTGGTCCTCCTCATGGTTGGTGGAGGACAGGAACACCGACGACAACCGGTCGAAGGTCAGAACACCGTCCGGCCGCGGATAGGCGATCGGCTTGTGTTTGGAGGCCGGTTCGAGGCTCTGCGCATCGGTCTTGCCGTGTTTCAACGTGCCGAAGAACGAGAAGCCGAACAGTTGGTTGGTCCACATGTCGAGACCGCCAAGGCCGACTCCAACAAGCGTGCCGAACTTCGACCACAGCGGTTTGACGTTGCGTACCCGCTTCAGGTCGAGGCCGATGTCGCCATCGCGCCATTCCGCCTCGATCTCCGCCACCTCGTCATGGGCGCGGCCGGCGGCAATCGCGGCCGCGATCTTTTCCGCCGCCAACATGCCCGACAGCACCGCATTGTGGCTGCCCTTGATACGCGGAACGTTGACGAGCCCGGCGGAACAGCCGATCAGCGCCCCACCGGGGAAGGTCAGCTTCGGCACGGACTGGTAACCGCCCTCGGTGATGGCGCGTGCACCATAGGAGATACGCTTGCCGCCCTCGAAAGTGTCGCGGATGGCCGGATGCGTCTTGAAGCGCTGGAATTCCTCGAAAGGATAAAGATAGGGGTTCTTGTAATTGAGGTGAACCACGAAGCCGACGGCAACAAGATTGTCCTCCAGATGGTAGAGGAACGAGCCGCCACCGGTCTTGAAGCCGAGCGGCCAGCCGAAGGAGTGCTGCACCAGGCCCTGTTTGTGGTGTTCCGGCTTGACCTGCCACAGTTCCTTGATGCCGATGCCGAATTTCTGCGGCTCGCGATCTTTCGAGAGGTCGAATCTGGAGATCAGCTGCTTGGCGAGCGAACCGCGCACGCCTTCGCCGATCAGCACATATTTACCGTGCAGCTCCATGCCGCGGGTGAAGGCCGGACCCGGCTCGCCGTTCTTCTCGATGCCCATATCGCCGGTGGCGACGCCGATCACAGCACCTTCGTCATTATAGAGCACTTCGGTGGCGGCAAAGCCCGGATAGATCTCGACGCCGAGCGCTTCCGCCTTTTCCGCCAGCCAGCGACAGACCAGCCCCAGCGAGACGATGTAATTGCCGTGATTGTTCATCAAGGGCGGCATCATGAAGTTCGGCAGGCGGATGGAGCCGGCAGGGCCCAAGAACATGAACTGGTCGTCCGTGACCTCGGTCTTGAAGGGATGCGCCTCCTCCTCACGCCAGCCCGGCAGCAGCCGGTCGATGCCGATGGGATCGACCACGGCACCTGAGAGAATATGCGCGCCGACTTCGGCACCTTTTTCGAGTACGACGACCGAAAGCTCCGGCTCGACCTGCTTCAGACGGATCGCGGCGGCAAGACCCGCAGGACCAGCACCGACGATAACAACGTCGAATTCCATCGCTTCGCGTTCCGGCAGTTCCATCGCTTCCGTCATCTTATCCTCTCACATCGCCGGTCCCTTCCGGCTGTAGTTATATCCGCTTTCCGGCATTCGCGCCGCATTGTCCGCACCGGGCAAAAAGCCCGTCTGTAACAAGGCGTTCACATCGTCTGTCTTCGCAAAGCGAAACGCCTTTGTCGAGCTTCCATAGCGGCAAAACATGTCGCATGCCACTCAATTGTCGGACAACCTGATGAGTATTTTATTACTTTTACGTGCACGTAATACAAAGAATAAGAACTGGAAGTGTAGGCGTCAAGGGTAGTCAGCATTTGCGCCGCTCTTGCGTTTATCGCCGCAACTGAAACGCCCATTCGGCTAGCTTCATCAATGACGACGCTTCCGTTTTGCGCCAAAAGGCGACATCAAGGCCTTGTCTTGGTAAGCCGGATTTGGCTGCTCTTGGCCTCACGCTCGTTGCCCCAACCGAGATGCCTGTAAAAGCCTGCCGCACGGCTGTCCCTGTCCGTTTCAAGCCAAATCTCGGAATGGCGTTTGAATAGCTCGCTTTCCGCGACTAGCACGAGTTGGGTGCCCAAACCCTTTCCCTCGTGCGCAGGGAGAACGAACGCGGCAAAAAGAGAAGCGTCAGCCACATCGATCATTGAAAAACCAACGATTTCATCGCTCACTACAGCAACCCAAGCGCATGGCGAAGCAGAAATCATCTCAGAGACTGAATCGTCGCTAATGCCAAGCTCGGCAAGACGCTCTCGGGAGATGTGATTCTCCCGCACCGAGGTCCGAACATGAAATAGGGTTGCAACATCACCCGGTTCAGCAAGCCTAATCTCTACCGTCATTGCGTGCCCTGCATTTCTAAGAATGTCGCTGATATCACCTACATCCGAAACGAATATGACGGGTCATGGCATGTGCGCTCTGGGCCACAAGCCGACTTAGCTACAATCACTCTCCCCACCATCAAATCGCCCATTCCTCATCCGTCGTAAACACAATCGTCAGCCACCGATCCGTCCCCTCGCCGCCGAGCGCATCGCCGATTTCGTCGCGGATGGCGTCCCACTCTTCCAGACGGCGGGGTGGCCAGTTCTTTGGTACGATGAAGAACAGTTCGATCTGCCGGCCGCGCCCTACCCTTGCCACATAGGAATAATGCGAGGCGAAGCCGAATTTTTCGACGGTTTCCGCCGCCACACTATCCACATGCTGTTTGAACTCCAGCGGCGTCACCAGAAGTATGTCGCCGAGCGCCTGTTTCACATTGCCGAGCGGCATGGGGATGATGACGAGGCAGACCAGCGCCAGCACGGCGGGGTCGATATAGGGAGCGATCCATTGATGCGCCGTTCCCGTCAGCCCGTAACCGATGGCGAAGGCGAGGAACAGGGCCACGCTCAGGAGCGCGCTCATCAGCCAGCTTTTGGCGTCCAGCGCCACGAAGGCGGATTTCAGCCTGCGGTTTTGGCCTCTGACGAACCATGCCATGGCGAGCGAGACGGCGAAACTGACGAAGGTGACGATGACGGCGTAGTCGAGACCTGCCGCCGTCCATCAGGCTGTCGATGGCATTGATCAGGGCATAGATCGCAGCTCCCATCAGGAGCGTGCCGTTGAGGCCGAGCACCATCGGTTCCAGATGCCAGAAACCCATGGTGAAGCGTTCCGCCAGCCTGCCGCCGGGCTTGGGCGCCGCAGAGGCGGCGATCAGCCGCGCCACGAGCAGCGCCAGCACCGTCATGAAAGCGTCGGTCAGGGCATAAACGCCATCGAACACCACCGCGAAGGAGCCGGAGAACAAGCCCGCGCCGATGCCGACCACAGCCAGAAGAACCGTAACGGCGATGGAGACTTTAAGCAGGGATTGTTCCGTCATGACGCGTATTTTACCTTCAAAAGCGGACGCCACCTTCCTATAAACAGGGCAGACAAAGCGGGATAGCGAAAAATATGTGCGATTTTCGCCAGGAATCCCGCTCTCATTCTTCGATCTAGTGCAAACAGGACAGGACAAAACCCATGGATCTCGGTATTTCCGGCAAACGCGCCCTCGTTCTCGCCTCTTCACGCGGCCTTGGGCTGGGCATTGCAACGGCGCTGGCGAAAGAAGGGGCGCATGTCCTTCTCGTTGGCAGAAGCGGCGAGAAGCTGGATGCGAACTGCAAGGCGATCAACGCACTCGGCAAAGGCAAGGCCGACTGGGTGTGGGGTGATCTGGCAGAGGATAATTTCGTCGAGGCCATGGTTCAGGCCGTAAAGGACAAGCTCGGCGGCATCGATATTCTCGTCAACAATACCGGCGGCCCGACACCGGGTCTTGCGCAGGAGATGACGGTGGAGAAGCTGGAGGGTTTCTTCCAGTCGATGGTGCTGCGGGTCATCACGCTTACCAACGCGCTGCTGCCGCAGATGAAGGAACAGGGCTTTGGCCGCATCCTGACCGTCGCCTCCTCCGGCGTGTTCGAACCGATCCCCAATCTGGCGCTGTCCAACACGCTGCGCGGGGCGCTTGTCGGCTGGAGCAAGACGCTGTCCTCCGAAGTCGCCGGTTTCGGCATCACCTCCAACCTTCTCCTGCCCGGCCGCATCCACACCGACCGCATCGACGAGCTGGATGGAGCCAACGCCAAGCGTCTGGGTAAAAGCGTCGAGGAAATCCGCGAGGCTTCCGTCAAGAGCATTCCGGCTGGCCGTCTCGGCACGGTTGAAGAATTCGCCGCCGCCGGCGCTTTCCTCTGCTCGGTGCCGGCAAGCTACATCACCGGCACGATGCTCAGGGTAGATGGCGGCGCGGCAAAATCGAACTGACGCCGAAAAGACATCAAGAGACCGCTCCGTAGATCACGAAGCGGTTTCGGCCGGTATTCTTGGCTTCATAAAGCGCCGTGTCGGCACGGCGCAGCACCTCGCTGGCGCTTTCACCGGGGTTTGCGAAGGCGATGCCGGCCGAGCAGCTGTAGCGGAAATCGGGCACATCCTTCAGCGGCGAGGCCTCGGTCAGCGACGACAGCAGGCTTTGCACGACGCTTTCAGCGCTCAGCATTCGCGAACCACTGAGCACCAGCAGGAACTCCTCGCCGCCGATCCGCCCGGCCAGATCGTCGCGGCCGATGGCGGCAGAAAACCGGGCGGCGAAATCCTTAAGCACGAGATCGCCGCACGCATGCCCGAAACGGTCGTTCACCAACTTGAAGTGATCGATATCCATGATGATCACCGCAAGGGCCTGGGCCTTGTTGGGTCCAAGCATCTGGTTGAGAATATCCATGGCGTAACGGCGGTTGCCGAGGCCGGTCAGCTCGTCGCTCAGCGCCGATTTCAACGCCCTGTCGCGCTCCTGCCGCAGATCGCGCAATTCGACGCCAAGCTCGGAAATATCGGTCATGACACACAACATCCAGCCGCCCGGCAGTGTCGTTTCCGTCGTCAATATCCAGCGTCCGTCATTGAGGCTGGTTTCGATGGTGCGGAAAGGCAACTTGCCGCGCCTCGTTTTGGCGGAGCGCAGCCATAGTTCGAAATCGGAAGTTTCGATGGCGGTGCCGGTGGAGCTGCGGTAGCCGCTGCGCATCAGTTCCACCCAGCTTGAAAAGTCATCCGGCCCCATGCCGAGCGCGTTGCGGAACGCCGTATTGGCGAAACGCAGCTCGTCGTCACCGTCGAAAAGGGCATAACCCTGCTGCGACGCTTCCATGAGATCCATCAGGTGGCGATTGAAGCTATCCGCGTCGCCGCGCACAAGGACCATTGGTTCGGGCGGAGCATCTTCGAGGGCAGAACGGGCCGGCTTGTGGGACATCGAGGCTTCCGTTTACAAACGCAAAACGATAAAACGAAATCTATTCTTTAGCGCTATATTTCAACTTTATACTCAGCGTGTACGAAAAAATATTTAATGCGGACGGCGAGACTGCATCCCCTTGCGAATATTACTTCATGCAAATGTCACGATAAACCTCAAGACGGCGCTTGCCATTCCATCGGGCTTGTGCAATCAACCGCCCTCCTCTGACATCGGGACGCCAAGGGCGTCCTTTATTTCACGCCGGGCCGCTTTTCAGGCCGGGCGAGCATTTCTATCGGCGACAAGGATATGGCGATGACGCAAAAGCGGGCACTGGGCCTCGATTTCGGCACGACCAACACGGTCATGGCTCTTTCCGACGGCAGCGGCGACAGCCGTTCCATGCGCTTCACCAGCAGCGCGGGCACGGATGACAGCATGCGCACGGCGCTCTCCTTCATGAAGGATTCCGGCCTCGGTGCTGCCGCCCTGCATGTGGAAGCGGGCCACGCCGCCATCCGGCAATTCATCGACAATGCGGGCGATTGCCGCTTTCTGCAATCGATCAAGACCTTTGCGGCCTCGTCGCTGTTTCAGGGCACGCTGATTTTCGCCAAGCGCCAGAGCTTCGAAGATCTGATGGACGTGTTCCTGCGCAAGCTGAAGACCTATGCGGGCGCGGAATGGCCGAGCGACGTCTCGACCGTCATCGCCGGCCGGCCGGTGCGTTTCGCCGGCAGCAATCCGAACGAAACCCTGGCGCTCGCCCGTTACAACGAGGCGCTGACCCGGGCCGGTTTTCCGGACATCCACTATGTCTACGAGCCGGTGGCGGCCGCCTATTATTTCGCCCAGAGCCTGAAAAAGGACGCCAACGTGCTGGTGGCGGATTTCGGCGGCGGCACCACCGATTATTCGCTGATCCGCTTCGAGACCCATGCCGGCAAGCTTTCCGCCACCCCCATCGGCCATTCCGGCGTCGGCGTGGCGGGCGATCATTTCGACTTCCGCATGATCGACAATCTGGTCTCGCCGGAAATCGGCAAGGGCAGCAAGTTCAAAAGCTTCGACAAGGTGCTGGACGTGCCTTCCGGTTATTACGTGAATTTCGGCCGCTGGAACCAGCTGTCGATCTTCAAGACCTCCAAGGAATTCACCGACCTGAAATCGCTGGTGCGCTCGGCGATCGAGCCGGACAAACTCGAACTCTTCATCGATCTGGTGGAACATGACGAGGGTTATCCGCTCTATCAGTCGATTTCCGCCACCAAGATGGCGCTGTCTTCGGCTGAGGAGGCGGAATTCAACTTCGCGCCGCTCGGCAAGGCCGGCCGCAAGATGGTCAAGCGCAGCGATTTCAACAGCTGGATCGCCGATGACCTTGCCAAGATCGAAGGCGCGCTGGACGAGGTTCTGGAGAAGACGCAGGTCGCACCTGATGCAATCGACAAGGTGTTCCTCACCGGCGGCACCTCTTTCGTGCCGGCTGTGCGGGAGCTTTTCACCCGCCGTTTCGACGCGGACCGCATCGAAACCGGCGGCGAGCTGCTCTCGATTGCCCATGGTCTCGCCATGATCGGCGAAAGCGGCGACATTCAGCGCTGGACAGCGTGATTTACGGGTTCCCCGAGCGGGGAACATGGGATAATTTCCGCCCATGATCGCCGCTCACGACCTTTCCCCGGCCGAACTCGCCGCGCTTCTGCATTTTCATGCGGATGCGGGTGTGGACTGGTTGCTGGAAGAGCAACCGGTCGACCGTTTCGCCGAATTTGCCGCCGCCCGCCCGGCCCGGCCCGCAGCGCGACAGGAAAGTTCTGCGCCCGCGCGCCAGACGGAGGGCGGCGCGCCCGAGCGCCGTTCCGATGCTCCCCAGCGGCAGACGGCAAGCCGCACTGCGCCGACGAGAGGCGCGCCGCCTGCCCCCGCAATTCAGCAAAATGTCGCCATGCCGGACGAACAGGCCGTGGCGGCTGCGCGTTTTGCGGCAGAGAGCGCGAGGTCACTTTCCGAACTGAAGACCGCGCTTGAGGGTTTCAGCGGCTGCAACCTCAAGAACAGCGCCCGCAACACGGTATTCACCGAAGGCGATCCCGCCTCCGCCGTCATGGTCATCGGCCCCATGCCGGATGCGGATGACGACCGCGAGGGCATGCCCTTTGCCGGCAAATCCGGGCTGCTGCTCGACCGTATGCTGGCGGCGATCGGCCTTGAACGCTCAGGCATCATGCTCGGCAATGTCGTGCCCTGGCGGCCGCCGGGCAATCGCCCGCCGACTCAGGCCGAAATGGATATTTGCCGGCCCTTCATTGAGCGGCAGATTGCCCTTGCGGAGCCGAAACACCTGTTGCTTCTTGGCAACTTGACCGCACGTTTCTTCTTCGGCGGCACCGGAACGATCCATACGCTGCGTGGACAGTGGCGTGATGTCGCAGCCGGACACCTGGTTTTACCGGCGCTGGCCAGCCTGCATCCGCAGGAACTTCTGAACGCACCTGCCAGCAAGTCATTGGCATGGCAGGATTTATTAGCCTTTCGGGCAAAAATGTCCGAAGGCTGATTGCCTCATTCTTATTCAGTGTAAATGAATTATGAAAAAAGCCATGCGCAATTTGCATAACAGCGCCGCATTTGACCGCATTGCCGAATCCATGCTGCACTGCGATAAGCCGTCGTGTCTTGGGAGGAATTCGGTTTAAGGAACCAAGGCAATGACCACTCGCTTCCGTCCGGTACATTCCGGCTTTGAAACGCTCCGCCTGGCGGGCCTCGGCCCTCGCTCCAGTCAGGGTTACCATCGTTTCGGCGCTGCCGCTAACGAACAGATGACCGCACGCGCTGCCATGCAGCAGGTTCGCGTCACACGTCCTGCAGCTGTCTTCGCGGATTTCCGCGAGCGCTGAGAACACTCAGACCGGCGTAAAACCGGTCACATCTATGATTGCGCGCTGGCGTCTTTCTTCGGGAGGGCGCCTTTTGCTTTTGCAGGGCTATGCGCCGACTTGACGGCGGCTTTGGCCCGAAGACCGCGCGGCTTGCCGCAAACACCGCGCATGCCGCGTTGCGTTTGGGCGCATTCATGCGCAGCATCACCCCTGCGGCGTTGAGGCCTTGCGGGCCGCCCTTCTCGCCAGCCCCAGCTGATGTTCACGGAAAATGATGAAGATGCCTGCGAATACCACGATCGCCGTACCGATCAGCATGGTGAGAGTGGGAATGTCTCCGAACAGGATGTAGGCGACCGCGATCCCAAACACGATGGAGCTGTATTCGAAGGGTGCGATGGTGGAGACCTCCGCATGACGATAGCTCTCCGTCAGGAAGATCTGCGCGACGCCGCCGCAAATGCCGCTGGTGATCAGCAGAACGGACTGTCTCGCGTCCAGGTCGCTCCAGCCGAAAGGCACGCTGACCAGCGACAGCAATGTGGCGGTAAGCGAGAAATAAAGCACGATGGTCGGTGTTTTTTCCGTGTCCACCAGTTGCCGCACCTGGATCATCGCAAGACCGCCGAGTGCCGCGCCGCAAAGCACAGCAATGGCGCCCAGGCCCTCACCCGCGGCAAAACCGCCCTCCCTCAGCAGCGTCAGCTTCGGCCACAGGATCACCAGCACGCCCATCATGCCGACAAAAACCGCGCTCCAGCGGTAGATGCGCACCTTCTCGCGCAGGATGAAGGCTGCAAAGACGACGGCCAGTAACGGCGAGGCGTAACCGATGGCGATGAATTCGGGTAGCGGCAGCAGGGTCAGCCCGTAAAAACCGCAGGCCATGGAGAGAATGCCGAGAAAACCGCGCTTGAAATGGCCGACGAGATTGTTGGTGTGCAGCGCGCTTGTCAGCGCATGCAGCCAGGCAAGGTAAACGACGATGGGAATGATGGCGAAAGCGGAACGGAAGAAGGTGATCTGGCCCGCCGGCACATCGGGACCGGAGGCCTTGATACAGGTCTGCATTACCAGAAAGAAGCCGACCGAAATCAGCTTCATGCTTATCCCCCGAAAGGGATTTGTCGGTTCGGCGTTCATCGGGCAGTTACTCATATCGGCTGCGCAAACACGCCATCGGGTAATTTTTCACGGGGGAAGGACGACCTAAGGGGAATTGGACTAGCGCAAGGCTAGAACAATTACACCAATCGCTTACATCAAAAATTGTTATTCACCCATGAATTCGGTTGATCTGACTGCGGCGCGGGACCGTTTTCGACCGTCAAAGGCGCACCTGCTAAAATTTGAAGAAAATAAAATACAATTTCAGCAATCGTTCAACATTTGCTGACATGGTCCGCAGGTCCGGCAGCGGGAGGATCGTCTGCGGGGCTGGAAAAGCCTTCCATGGTGGGACAGAACGTCCTCCGACGCGCACATGATCGTGACGAATACTGCACCTATTTTACATCCGGGCCTTATGGCGACATGATGCCCCGGAGGACAACGACAAAGTTATTCAGGAATAGTCATGCGAACAGACACGGGCCAGATCGTTCACCTGGCGGATTACCGCCCCACCGATTTCGTTCTGGAGCGGGTGGATCTCACCTTCGAACTCGACCCCAGAAATACCAAGGTCGAAGCCCGTCTCATCTTTCACCGCAGGGAAGGCTCGGACCAGACGGCGCCGCTCGTTCTCGATGGCGACGAATTGAAGCTTTCAGGCCTGCTGCTCGATCAGATGGAGGTTCCCGTCGCGCAATATGATGCGACGCCGGATAGCCTGACCATCCGCGACCTGCCGGCGGAGGCCCCCTTCGAGATCTGCATCACCAATTACATCAATCCGCAGGTCAACACGCAGCTGATGGGGCTTTATCGCACCAATGGCGTCTATTGCACCCAATGCGAGGCGGAAGGTTTCCGCCGCATCACCTATTTCCCGGACCGGCCGGATGTTCTGGCACCCTATACGGTGACGATCATCGCCGCCAAGGAAGGCAATCCGCTGCTGCTGTCGAACGGCAATTTCCTCGGCGGCGGCAATTACGATGAAGGCCGCCATTTCGCCGCCTGGTTCGATCCGCACCCGAAACCCAGCTATCTGTTCGCGCTCGTCGCCGGCGATCTCGGCGTGGTGGAAGACACGTTCACCACCGTCTCTGGCCGCGAAGTGGTGCTGAAGATCTATGTCGAGCACGGCAAGGAGCCGCGCGCGGCCTATGCCATGGACGCGCTGAAACGTTCGATGAAATGGGACGAGGAGCGATTCGGCCGCGAATACGACCTCGACATCTTCATGATCGTCGCCGTGTCCGATTTCAACATGGGCGCGATGGAGAACAAGGGTCTCAACGTCTTCAACGACAAATTCGTTCTGGCCGACCCGGAAACCGCATCCGACGCGGATTACGCCAATATCGAGCGCATCATCGCGCATGAATATTTCCACAACTGGACCGGCAACCGCATCACCTGCCGCGACTGGTTCCAGCTCTGCCTCAAGGAAGGCCTGACGGTCTATCGCGACCAGGAATTTTCCGCCGATATGCGCTCGCGCCCGGTCAAGCGCATCGCCGATGTGCGTCACCTGAAATCGGAACAGTTTCCGGAGGATTCCGGCCCGCTGGCACACCCGCCGCGCCCGGATACCTACCGCGAAATCAATAATTTCTACACGACGACCGTTTATGAAAAAGGCGCCGAAGTCACCCGCATGATCGCCACGATCCTTGGGGAAGACGACTTCAAGAAGGGCATGGACCTTTATTTCGAACGTCATGACGGCGACGCGGCGACGGTCGAGGATTTCGTCAAGAGTTTTGCCGATGCCAGCGGCCGCGACCTGTCACAGTTTTCGCTGTGGTATGTCGAGGCCGGAACGCCGCTCATCTCCGTCTCCTCCGGTTACGATGCCGCCACTGCCACCTTCAGGCTGACGCTGGAACAGACCGTGGCACCGACGCCCGGCCAACCGTTGAAACAGCCTCGGCATATTCCCCTGTCGCTGGCGCTGATCCTCGATAACGGCCAGATCGCCGAACCGCAGGCAGTTACGGGCGGCGAATACCGCAACGGCGTGCTGCACCTGACCGAACGCAACCAGACATTTTCCTTTACCGGCATTTCCTCGCGGCCGGTGCTGTCGATCAACCGCAGCTTCTCTGCGCCGGTCAACCTGCACTTCGAACAGGGTGCTAGCGACCTCGTGCAGATCGCCCGGCACGAGACGGATATGTTCGCCCGCTTCCAGGCGCTCACCGATCTGGCTTTGCCCACGCTGATTACCGCCACCAAGGCCGTCCAGAACGGCAAGGAAGTGCGCATCGACGCGGACCTCATCGCGACGCTGATCGAAATCGTCGGTGACGACACGCTCGAACCGGCTTTCCGGGCGCAGGCGCTGGCGCTGCCGAGCGAAACGGATATTGCCCGGGAACTGGGCGGCGGCTACGATCCCGACGCCATTCACAAGGCGCGCAATGCCACGATCAAGGCGATTGCGACGGCTGGACTGGAAACCTTCAGACAGCTTGCGGACGACACGGCTGACGGCGAGGCCTATAGCCCGGATGCCGCCAGTGCCGGACGTCGCTCGCTGCGCAACGGTGCGCTCAACTATCTCGCCTTTGCGGAAGGAACACCGCTGCGGGCGGCAAAGGCCTATGCCGACGCCACCAACATGACCGATCTTGCGCATGCGTTAGGCGTGTTGACCCAGCGTTTCCCCGATAGCACCGAGACGAAAGAAGCGCTCGCCGCCTTCGAAACGCGCTTTGCCGACAATGCGCTGGTGCTCGACAAGTGGTTCTCGCTGCAAGCCGCCATTCCGGGTGACGGCGCACTGGACCGCATCAAGGCGCTGATGAAATCGAAACATTTCGTCGCCACCAATCCGAACCGGGTGCGTTCTCTGGTGGGCACGCTCGCCTTCTCCAACCCCACCGGTTTCCACCGTGCCGACGGGGAGGCCTATCGGTTCCTTGCGGAGCAGATCGTCGCCATCGACAAGCGCAATCCGCAGCTTGCCGCCCGCATTCTTACCTCCATGCGCTCCTGGCGGTCGCTGGAGGCAAGCCGCGCTGAACATGCCAAGGCCGCACTTTCGACGATCGCCGACGCAAAAGGCCTTTCAACGGATGTCAGCGACATTGTCGGGCGCATCCTGAAGGGCTGATTTCCTTCACTTTTCCGGCAGTTCGAAACGGACTGTCGGACCTGTCCCGAAAAAATACGGAGTCGGTTCAAGGGGTTAAAATTCTTTTAACTATTGCCTCTGGACACGGCGAATCGCATTTGATTCACTACGTATATTCGAGCGGCGGCGCTTCGAATCACTGGGGATATCACGAAGGCGGGACAATGACGAACGTGCGGCGGGCGACTGCGGGCGATGAGCGGCCGTATGCCAAATTTTCTGATCTTGCGGCCTGGGGCGAAAGGCTCTCCAGCGACCTGATGGGTTTGATGAATGGCTCCGACCGCCCGATGCCGCAGGTCGAGACCCTGCTGAAACGCCTGATCCCCATTCTCATCCTCGCCTTCCTCGTCGTCATTGCGGCTTCGCGCATGTTGGGCATCGTTGCCGAATACAGCCGCATGGAAGAGGCCGCCCGCCACTCCACGGCGCTGACGGCGTTGACGGCCAAGGCAGCCCTTATCAACAACGGTATTGTCTTTGCCTCGCAAGAGCGCACCCGTGCCGAGGCGAGCCTTGCCGCAGCGCTGCCTTCCGGAAGTCTTGCCGATGGCACGATGGTACTTCTGTCGGGCAGCAACGGCCGGATTTTCGCCGGTACCGGCAAGGACGCCACGCTCTATATCGGCACGTCGTTGCCCGCCTTGCTGCCTGAAATCGCCATCGTACAGCGATTTCCGGGCGCACCCGGCACCATCGAGACCAATATCGAAGGCGAGCCGCATTATGCGACGATGATCCCCTTCGGCGACGATGGCGGCATGGTGATCGCGTGGCGCTCGCTTCAACCGATCCGCTCGTTCTGGCGCAGCGAAATCGCCATGAATGTTACACTCTTCGCCGGCATATCCTCGATCCTTCTCGTCGTGCTCTACGCCTATTACATGCAGGTCAAACGCGCCCGCGACGCCGACGACATCTTCGCCGAATCCAACCTGCGGGTGGAGACGGCCCTGTCGCGCGGCCGCTGCGGCCTCTGGGACTTCGATCTTTCGACACGGCGCATGTTCTGGTCCGGCTCGCTTTACGAAATCCTCGGCAGGCCGCCGAAAGCAGCGCCGCTGTCCTTTTCCGATGCCGCGCGGATGATGCATTCCGAAGACGGTAATCTCTACGAGCTTGCCCGCGCTGTCGGCTGCGGCGATCTACGCCAGATCGACCAGATCTTCCGCATGCGCCATGCCAAGGGCCACTATGTCTGGCTGCGCGCCCGCGCCCAGGTCATCCGCACCAATAATGGCCCGCGCGTCATCGGCATCGCCATGGATGTTACGGAACAGCATCGCCTCGCACAACGTTATGCCGAGGCCGACCAGCGCCTGGCTGACGCCATCGAATCCACCTCGGAAGCCTTCGTGCTGTGGGACAAGAACGACCGTCTCGTAATGTGCAACACCCATTACCAGAAGGCTTACGGTCTTCCGGACAGCGTGCTGGTGGCAGGTACGGAGAAAAGCACCGTGCATGCGGCGGCCGCACGCCCGGTGGTGGAGCGGCGCGTTGCGGACCCCGACCAATCAGGCCTTTCGCGCACCACGGAAGTGCAGCTCGCCGACGATCGCTGGCTGCAGATCAATGAGCGCCGCACCCGTGACGGCGGCCTCGTTTCCGTCGGCACCGACATCACGCTTCTGAAGCGCCATCAGGAGCGCCTACGCGATTCCGAACGCCGGCTGATGGCCACCATCGGCGATCTTTCCGCCTCGCAGCACAAGCTGGAACGGCAGAAGACCGAGCTTTCCGACGCCAACGCCAACTATCTCGCCGAGAAAGAGCGCGCCCAGGCCGCCAACCTCGCAAAATCCGAATTCCTCGCCAATATGAGCCATGAGCTGCGCACGCCGCTCAACGCCATTCTCGGCTTTTCCGAAATCTTGCAAAACGAGATGTTCGGGCCGGTCGGTTCGCCGAAATATTCCGAATATGCCCGCGATATCCACGACAGCGGCAAGCACCTCTTAAACGTCATCAACGACATTCTCGACATGTCGAAGATTGAGGCGGGCCATATGCGCATCAATCGCGAGACGATCGATCTGGCGCCGCTCATCGAGGAAACCCTGCGACTGACCGCCATTCAGGCCGAGCAGAAGAACATCACCGTGCAGCAGAAGGTCTGCGCCGGGCTGACGATGCAGGGCGACCGCCGCGCCATGAAGCAGATCATGCTCAACCTGCTCTCCAATGCCGTGAAATTCACCGGCGATGGCGGCCGCATCGCGCTGCGCACCCATGTGCACGAGGCCGCCATGATCCTCACTATCGCCGATACCGGCATCGGCATACCCGCCCAGGCGCTCGACAAGATCGGCCAGCCTTTCGAGCAGGTGCAGAGCCAATACGCCAAAAGCCAGGGCGGCTCCGGCCTCGGCCTTGCCATCTCCCGCTCGCTCGTCAGGCTGCATGGCGGCACGATGAAAATCCGCTCCTGCGAAGGCCGGGGAACAGTGGTGACGATCATCATCCCACATGTGGCGGGGCATTGCGGCACAGTGCATTGAGTGGGTGTGGGGTCGCGCTAAAGCAACGGCGGCGCGCAGCACCCCCCTCTGCCCTGCCGGGCATCTCCCCCTCAAGGGGGGAGATCGGCTAGGAGCTAACACTCGCTCATTCGCAACATTAGAGGTGGCCTAAAAGGTGCCGCATATCGATCTCCCCCTTGAGGGGGAGATGCCCGGCAGGGCAGAGGGGGTATCGCACCCACCCACATCACCCGCCATTCTTCACCGTCGCCACAAAAGCCTTCCGCACCGTCTTCGCCAACCGCTTCACCTCGCCCTCCAGCGTGGAAATATCCGGGCAGTCTCCAGCCCGGCAGACGAGATCGATGAGGCCGGCCGGAGCTTCCTTCGGGTTGAAGGCGCCGTCGATGCACAGCCGCACGATCTGGGAAATCTCGGTATAGAGCGCCATTGCCGCCATGCAGTCGTCGAAGGATTGCTGCTCCATCACCGGCGCGGCCAGCACCTGCAACGCCTCTGCCGTATTGCGCCCGGGTTCGTGCGGGGCGAGACCCTTCACCGGGCCGACGAGCGCCAGATATTGGGCGATGAATTCCAGATCGACCAGACCGCCATTGATGAGCTTGAAGTCCCAGATGTTTTCCGGCGGCTTTTCCTGTTCGATGAGGCTGCGCATTTCCAGCACGTCGGCGGAGACTTTCGCCACCTCCCGTTTCCGGGAAAGCACCGAGGCAACGATGTGGCGCGCATCTTCGATAAGCGAAACATCGCCGCAGATCAGGCGGGCGCGCGAAAGCGCCATATGTTCCCAGGTCCAGGCTTCCTCGCGCTGGTATTTCTCAAAGGCGGAAATGCGTGTCGCCACCGGCCC
This sequence comes from Rhizobium nepotum 39/7, assembly GCF_000949865.1. GTDB lineage: Bacteria > Pseudomonadota > Alphaproteobacteria > Rhizobiales > Rhizobiaceae > Agrobacterium > Agrobacterium nepotum. Next base: position 232,423 of record NZ_JWJH01000002.1, read on the forward strand.
CTTGTTGCCGGAGGGGCGAAGCCGCATGTCCACCTCGTAAAGCACGCCCTCGGCCGTTGGCGCCGACAGCGCCGCGATCAGCCTTTGGGTGACGCGGGTGAAATAACGCACCACGTCAAGCGGCTTTGCGCCGGTGGATTCATGGGCGGCATCGTCATAATCATAGAGGAGGATGAGGTCGACATCCGAACCGGCCGTCAATTCGAAGGAGCCGAGCTTGCCCATGCCCATGACGGCCACGCGCCCGCCGGGATAAGGCCCATGCGCCGCCTCCATCTCCGAAAGAACCGCATTCAGGGCCGCCTCGATCACCAGATCGGCGAGATGGGTGAAGGCGCGGGCGGCGATCTCACCACGGATAGCACCGGTCAGAAGCCGAACGCCGATCAGGAAACGCTGCTCGGCCGCGAAGATGCGCAACCGGTCGAGAATATCCTCGTAGTGGCGGGCATTGGAGAGAAAACTCGCCATCCGGCTACCGAGATAATCGCGCGTCGGCACATCGCTCATCAGCGCCGGGTCGAGCATGCCGTCGAAGACATGCGGACGCGCGGCGATGATCTCGGCAAGGCGCGGCGCCGACGACATGATCGTCACCAACAGTGACAGCAGCGCCTGATTATTGCCGAGCAGCGAGAAAAGCTGAATGCCCGCCGGCAGGCCGGAGAGGAAATTGTCGAAGCGCAGCAGGGCTTCGTCCGCCCGCTTGCTTTCGCCGAAGGCTCTGAGCAGATCCGGCGTCAACTCCGTCAGCCGCTCGCGCGCCTCGACCGATTGCGTTGCCCGGTAGCGGCCATTATGCCAGGTGCGGATGACGCGGGAAATATCCTCCGGGCGTTCGAAACCCAATGCCGCGAGCGTCTTTAACGTATCTGGATCGTCTTTCTGCCCGGTGAAGACCAGATTTCCTGCCTCACCGGAGAGCTTCGTTTCCTGCTCGAACAGCGCCGAGTAACGGCGTTCCACCAGCCGCAGCACCTCTTCCAGTCTTTCGGAAAACGCCTTCGTATCGGCAAAACCGAGCATGAAGGCGATGCGCTTCAATTCCGTCTCGGTGTCGGGCAGCACATGGGTCTGCTCGTCGCGCACCATCTGGATACGGTGCTCCACCTCGCGAAGGAACCAATAGGCCTCCGTCAGGCTGTCACGCGTCTCGGCGTCGATCCATTGCGCCTCGGTCAGCGCCGCAAGCGCATTTTCCGTTGCCCGCACCCGCAGCGCCGGCATACGCCCGCCGGCGATAAGCTGCTGCGTCTGCGCAAAGAACTCGATCTCGCGGATGCCGCCGCGCCCGAGCTTGACGTTGTGGCCCTTCACCGCAATCGCGCCATGGCCCTTATGCGCGTGAATCTGCCGTTTGATGGAATGGATATCGGCAATCGCCGCATAATCGAGATATTTGCGGAAGATGAAGGGCGTCAGTTCGCGCAGGAAATTTTCGCCTGCCGCAAGATCGCCCGCCACCGGCCGCGCCTTGATATAGGCGGCGCGTTCCCAGTTCTGACCTCTGCCCTCGTAATAAAGCAGCGCCGCTTCCACGGGGATAGCGAGCGGCGTCGAGCCGGGGTCTGGCCGGAGCCTGAGATCAGTGCGGAAGACGTAACCATCGGCCGTGCGCTCCTGCATGATGCGCACGAGGCGGCGCATCATGCGGCCGAAATTCTCCGTCGCATCATAGGGATCGTCGATGATGCCCGCCGACGGCTCGAAGAACACCACCGCGTCGATATCGGAGGAATAGTTGAGTTCGCGTGCTCCGAGCTTGCCCATGCCGAGCACGATCAGTCCCGAGCCTTCACTTGGCGCGGCGAAGTTCTTCAGTTTGAGCTTGCCGCTTTCATGGGCGACGAGCAGCAGATGATCGATGGCGGCGGAAAGCGATGCATCCGCCATGTCGCTCAGCCAGCGCGTCGTATCGCGGGCGGTGAAGATGCGCGCCAGATCGGCGAGTGCTGCGACGAAGGAAAGCCGCCGTTTGGCTATTCTCAAACGCGACATCACCTCGTTTTCGACGGGCACGCCACCCTCTTGCCCGGGCTTCCAGCAATCGCGGGCCTGACGGACAAGATCGGTCAGCAGCGGCTCCAGCGGTTTGGAAATCGCCAGTGTCAGCAGCCCTTCATCGGCCGCAGCCATGTCGCGCAGATAGGGCGACAGCGTGAAAGCCGCGGCAATGAATTCCTTCAGCGGGCTTTCACCGGCAAGCAGCGCGGCCACCGCCGGCTCATTCTTGCCGATGTCTTTCAGCGTCGAAAGAACCGATTTCAGTTCCGTCTGCGTATAGGGGCGGATCACGCCCGGCAGAACCTCGCTCAGCCGCCTTTGCGCGGTTTGGGGTTGCGTCACTGTCTCTCTCCCTCTCCCGACTGTCCCGTCCGCCCTTCGACCGTGCCTCGCTTTCGGGACGCACCGCCTCCGAAAACCGTCCTGCCGCCGCACGTCGTCGAAGCCTCCGGGCGCATACACTCCCGCGTTGTAACAAATGCGGGGCGCTTTGCGATCAGGAAAACCGCTTATGCCGATGTTTTCCAGATCCAGCACTCGGGCTTTCGTTTCGCACGATGAGGACCGCACCGCGTAATGTCGCTGCAATTATGCCCGCGTAGCGTCCTCCTCAACGAAACCCGACTCCAGGTTTTCCGGCGCTTCAAGCCCAGCCCGGAAATTCATCAAGGCTGCAACGGATATGATCATGAAACAGATTTTTACGGCAAAATGGCACAAAAACCTGCGCGCGCTGGCATTGTGCCTGACAGCGTTGCCGATGGCGCAGGCCGTCTGCACGCCCGTTTTTGCGGCCGATATCGGCAAATCGGACAGGTCGGCCGATCCGCAGGGCAATTTCGACGACGCCCGCTACAGCAGTTCCAGCGAATGGAAAATCACGCTCGGCGTGGGTGCGGTCTATGCGCCCAAATACGAGGGTTCAGACAAATTCGAGGCCGGCCCCTTCCCGCTGGTTTCCGTCGAGTACGGCGATACGCTGAGCATCGATTTCAGCGGCGCCACCGTCAACCTCTTCAACCAGAACGGCTTCAGACTGGGCGTCAAGGGCGGCTGGGAAGAGGGGCGCAAGGAAAAGGACGACAAGAAAAATCTTCGTGGGATGGGCGACATCAAGGCGGGCGGCGTGGTCGGCGGCGTCGTCGCCTATGGCGTCGACCCCTTCGAAATCTATGCCAAGGTGGACAAGACTATCGGCGGCAGCGAAAGTCTGACCGCCACTGTCGGCGCAAGCGTCTCCCAGAAATACGAGCAATTCATCTTCGGCGCTGATCTGTCCGCCACCTGGGCGGACGACAACCATATGAAATCCTATTTCGGCGTAACCTCTGCCCAGTCCGCCCGTTCGGGCCTGCGCCGATACGACGCGAAGTCGGGCTTCAAGCGCATCGACGCCAGTGCCTCCGTCTCCTACCTGATGACGGAAAACTGGACGTTGACGGGTGCCGGCGGCGTCGGCTTCCTGATCGGCGACGCCAAGGAAAGCCCCCTCTCGAAGAAGGACATTCAACCCTTCGCGATGCTTGGTGTGTCCTATACGTTCTGAGCCGGATCAGGCCTCAGCGACCGTTCTCGGGAAAGACCATCGAAACGGTCAGTCCCGGGCGGGCGGCGTTCGATGCGTCGGTGTCCGACAGCACGAGCGATCCGCCGTGCAGTTCCATTACGGCTTCCACCAGGGATAAGCCAAGTCCCGTGCCGGGTTTCGAGCGGCTTTCATCCAGCCGCACGAAACGTTTCAGCACCTCGCCGCGTTTATCGGCGGGGATGCCGGGGCCATTGTCGGCGACGGAAAGCACGATGGCGTCCGGCTGCCTTGCCAGACGCACGACGAGTTTTTTTTCGCCTTCGCCCTCGCAGGCATATTTCATGGCGTTGTCGATGAGGTTCGAAAGCGCCTGGCCGATCAGTTCCCGGTTGCCCTGTACCGAAAGGCCCGGTTCGATCTCGGCCTCCAGTGCCAACCCGGCATCTTCGGCCACCGGTTCGTAAAGCTCGGCGCTGTCGGCGGCGATCGCCGACATATCCACATCGGTCATCTCGGCGGCAATCGAGCCTGCCTCGACGCGGGAAATCATCAATAGGGCATTGAAGGTACGGATAAGCTGGTCGGATTCGGCGATGATGCCTTCGAGCGCCGCGCGCCGTTTCGTCTCGTCATTATCGTCCAGTGCTGCGGCGGCCTTGTTGCGCAGCCGGGTCAACGGCGTTTTCAAGTCATGGGCGATATTGTCGGAGACCTGCCGCAAGCCCTCGTTCAGCTTCTCGATACGGCCGAGCATGGCATTGAGCGAGCCGGATAACCTGTCGAATTCGTCGCCGGAGCGGCCCTGCGGCAGGCGCTGCGAAAGATCGCCGGCCATGATTTTCTTTGTCGCCGCCGACATGCGGTCGATGCGTTTGAGGGCATTGCGGCCAATGCCGAACCAGATCAGCAGCGCACCGGCACTCATGATGGCGAGCGCCACCATCAGCGCGTTGCGCACCAGCGCCCGGAACTTGGTCGGCTCGCCGAGATCGCGGCCGATCAGGATACGCAGGCCGTTGTCCAGCATGAAGACATTGGCGGTCGCCATATGCTGCACGCTGTCGCCGCTTTCGGAATAACGCTCGTAGCGGAAGGGGAAACCCGTCCAGCCCTCCTTGTCGAACACGCCAGGCTGCACGGAAGCGACATTGCCGGCAAGGATTTCGCCATTCGGGCCGGCGATGATGTAAAGGCTCGCCCCCGGCTGGCGGGCGCGGCGCTCCATCATCCGCAGAAGCGGGTTGATGCCGCCGCGATTATAGATGCGCTGCACGTCCGACACTTCCTGCAGCACCGCATCACGCGTCTGCTGGTTCAGCAGCCGTTCGGAAAGGGCGGTGACATAAAAGACCAGAAAGGCGGCGCAGAGCGCAAATAGCAGGATATACAGCGCCGAAAGGCGCACCGCTGTCGACCGGAACAATATTCTGAGGCGGGCCATTTTCGCCAATCAGCCCTCGTCCTTCATCATGTAGCCCGCGCCGCGAATGGTCTTCAAAAGCGGCTTGTCGAAGTCCTTCTCGATCTTCGAGCGGAGGCGGGACACGTGGACGTCAATCACATTGGTCTGAGGGTCGAAATGATAATCCCAGACGTTTTCCAGAAGCATGGTGCGCGTCACCACCTGGCCGGCATTCTTCATGAGATATTCCAGCAGGCGGAATTCACGCGGCTGCAACAGGATTTCCTTGCCGCCGCGACGGACATCGTGCGACAGCCGGTCGAGTTCGAGATCGCCAACCCGGTAGATCATATCCTGCTCGGGCTTGCCCTTGCGGCGGCCGAGCACTTCGATGCGGGCGAGCAGTTCGGAAAAGGCATAGGGTTTCGGCAGATAATCATCGCCGCCGGCGCGCAGGCCCGTCACGCGGTCATCCACCTGCCCCAGCGCGGAAAGAATAAGGACCGGCGTCTCGATGCCGCGCCGGCGCAGCTCGCTGATGACAGAAAGCCCGTCGCGGCGCGGCAGCATGCGGTCGATCACCATTACGTCATAGGAATTCTCGCAGCCCATGAACAGGCCGCTTTCACCATCGCTCGCGTGGTCGGCGACGATACCAACCTCCCGGAACGCCTTGGTCATATAGGCCGCAGCCTCGAGATCGTCTTCAATAACAAGAATCTTCATGTGCGGGACCATAGCGCCCTCGCCCTTTTCCGCACAACCGGAAACAGATGCGACAGACATTTCCTGAACCTTGTTTTCCATGAGATTTCCTCCGAAGTCCTGATCTCTAGCGTCTCCCGGCCTTGAGACGGGGCGATTGCATATGGACGGGTGGTTTTCGCTTGTTTCTTCTCCCCGCCGGGGAGAAGGTCGCGGCAGCGGGATGAGGGGGCGACGTTAGCGATAGACCGAGGGGTTGCCCCCTCATCTGCCCCTTTGGGGCATCTTCTCCCCGGCGGGGAGAAGAAATGGCCGGCAACGCCCTGCCATACTCAACCGCCCCATCTCAAGAGCGGGATACGATGCCGGCCTCGCAAGAGAAACCGGCATCGCATTTCACATTCTTAGCTCTGGTCGATATCGAGAGCGACAAAGCGGCTGCCATTGTCCGTCTGGATTTGGAACAGCGCCTTGGAGCGTCCGTCCTTCTTGGCCTGTTCGAGAATTTTCTCGATCTCGGCGGCGGAAGCCACCTGCTGGTTGTTGACGGAGGTAATCTTTTCACCCGTCTTCAGGCCACGGGCAGCAGCGTCACTGTCCGGGTCGACGTCGGTGATGGCAAGGCCGTTGCCGTCATCGGCGGGAGAAACCGTCAGGCCGAGGCTGGACAGCACCTTCTCGCTGGAAGACTGGCTGCCGCTGTCGTTGTTCTGGCCCGGCGTCGCCTTGGAGGCGTCGTCGCTTGCGAGATCCCCGAGCGTTACCGTCACCGACTGCGATTTGCCGCCGCGCCAGAGCGAGATTTCAACCTTGGCATTGGGGGCCATGCCGCCGATGCGGCGCGACAGATCGCGGGCATCCTTGACAGGCTCGCCGTTGACGGCGGTGATGATGTCACCCTGCTTGATACCGGCCTTGTCGCCCGGCGAGCCGGACTGCGGCGAGACGACGAGCGCACCGCTCGCTTCGGCAAGACCGAGCGATTCGGCAATGTCCTTGCTGACGGGCTGGATCTGCACGCCGAGCCAGCCGCGTTCGACCTTGCCGTCCTTCTGCAGGTCGGCGATCACGTCCTTGGCCACCGATGCCGGAATGGCGAAGGCGATGCCGACATTGCCGCCGGAGGGCGAGAAGATCGCGGTGTTGATGCCGACCACTTCACCGTTGAGGTTGAAGGCGGGACCGCCGGAGTTACCGCGGTTCACGGCGGCGTCGATCTGAAGGTAATCGTCATAGGGGCCGGAGCCGATATCGCGGCCACGAGCCGAGATGATGCCGGAGGTAACCGTGCCGCCAAGGCCGAAGGGGTTGCCGACGGCGACGACCCAGTCACCGACGCGGATCTTGCTGTCATCGGCAAACTGCACATAGGTGAACTTGCGGTTCACATCGACCTTCAGCAGCGCCAGATCGGTGCGCGGATCGCGGCCGACGAGCTTTGCTTCGAGTTCGGTGCCGTCATTCATCACAACCGTGTAGGCGGAACCGTCATCGACCACGTGATTGTTGGTCACGACATAACCGTCTTCGGAGATGAAGAAACCGGACCCCTGAGCGACCGGGCGCAGCGGACCCTTGCCGTCACGATGGCGGTTCGGGCCACGGTCGGAGCGATCCTGGTTGGGGCCGCCGAATTCCTTGAAGAAGCGCTTCAGCGGATGGTCGTCCGGCAGCTGATCGAGACCACGGCCGCCGAAGTTGAAGGAGAAGTTGCTGGCGTCGTCGGAAGCGGGCTGCACGTTCGACTGGACGCGAACGGAGACGACGGCGGGCGAAACCGCGTCGACCACATTGGCGAAGCTCGGAACCTGCGGCGCAGTCACTTCGACGGGTGCGGCAAACAAATGGGTGATCGGTGCGGCGATGCCGGTCGAAAGCATCAGCGCGGCAAGACCGCCAACGGTCGTCGCCTTCAGAACCGTCTTCAGCGAGGAACGTCCGTTTTGCGAGTGAGACATGGTGTACCTTCTTTCTTCATTCAGACTGGAGCCCGTTTTACCGGGGAGAAGCGGTGGATGAGAAAGATATAGGAGGTGACACCTTACAGCGAAGTGTCTGACGAATGAAAAATCCGTAATGTTGAAAAAGAACCGAGGACAGACATGGAAATCGATTATTTTTCAATGAGATTGCGAATTCGCTCTTCTTCGTCCGCGCTCAGCTTTTGCGGCCGCTCCTGCGTTGCCCGGCGGCGCGAAAAGATAAAGACGGCAAAAATTCCCGCAAGGGTGAGACCGATGGGCGCGCCCCACAACAGCACGGTGCGAAGGCTGAGGCGCGGTTTCAGCAGCACGAACTCGCCGTAGCGCGACACGACGTAATCGATCACGGCCCCGTCACTGTCGCCCTCAACCAGCCTGTCCCGCACCAGAACGCGCAGATCGCGTGCCAGCTCGGCATTGCTGTCGTCGATCGACTGGTTCTGACAGACCATGCAGCGCAGTTGCGAGGTGAGGTTCCTCGCCCGCTGTTCGAGCACAGGGTCCTTCAGCACCTCGTCGGGATTGAAGGCCGATGCGGGAAACGCGGCGAACAGAAGGGTGAGAAGAAGAGTTAGCCTCACCACACCCTCCCTCATTCCTGTGCTCGTCACAGGAATCCAGCCAGCCCAAGTCCTTGGGCTGAAAGGAGTCTTTCGCCGCGCAGACGCGCGTCGACTGGATTCCTGTGACAGGCACAGGAATGAGGGTAGGAAGGCCGCACTCATTCCGCCGCCTCCGGCATCGCGGCCGCTTTTACCGGCTTCGCCTTGCGGTTCGGCGCGCCCACCCGCAATCGTCTGTCGGAGAGCGATATGAAGCCGCCTGCCATCATGAAGAGCGTGCCGCCCCAGATGCAGAGGATGAAGGGTTTCCACCAGATGCGCACCACCATGCCGCCATCGGCCATGGGATCGCCGAGCGAGACATAAAGCTGGCTGAGGCCGAAGGTCACGATGCCCGCTTCCGTCGTCGGCATGCGGCGTGCGGTGTAGAGCCGCTTGGAAGACCAGACGTCGGCCACCTCCACGCCCGCCTTGCGCACGGTGAAATGGCCGCGATCCTCGGTGAAGTTCGGGCCGACGGCATGGCGAATGCCATCGAAGGTGAGGCTATAACCGCCCGCTTCCGCCACCATGCCCTGCTTCATTTCCAGAACCGTTTCGGTCTCGAAGGTGGTGACGGTGACGATGCCGAGCACGGTAATGCCAAGCCCCATATGGGCAAGCGCGGCACCGAAAGCCGAGCGCGGCAGGCCCTTGAGGCGGCGGAACGCAATGCCAAAGGCCAGCTTGCCGAAGTTGGCGCGATACCAGAGATCGGCGAACGCCCCGAAGATCAGCCAGAAGCCGGCGGCAATGCCGAGTGCCGCCAGCACCGGACCACCGTTTTCCACATACCACAGCGTCAGCCCGGCAAGGGCTGCAACGGCCGCCGCCACATAAAGCCGCTGGAACGCCCCGAGAAGATCGCCGCGTTTCCAGGCCAGCATCGGCCCAAAGGGCGTGACGATCAGGATCGGGATCATCAGGAGGCCGAAGGTGAGGTTGAAGAACGGCGCACCGACCGAGATTTTTTCACCCGTCAGCGTTTCGAGAATGAGCGGGTAAAGCGTGCCGATCAGCACGGTCGCGGTCGATACCGTCAGGATCAGGTTATTGAGGACGAGCGCGCCTTCGCGCGAGATCGGCGCAAACAACCCGCCCACCTTCAATGTCGGCGCGCGCCACGCGAAGAGCGCAAAGGCTCCGCCGATGAAAAGCGTCAGAATGCAGAGGATGAAGATGCCACGGCTCGGATCGGTGGCGAAGGCGTGCACGGAGGTCAGAACGCCGGAGCGCACGAGGAAGGTGCCGAGCAGCGACAGCGAAAAGGTCATGATCGCCAGAAGCACGGTCCAGATTTTCAGCGCCTCGCGCTTTTCCATGACGAGCGCCGAATGCAGCAGCGCCGTGCCCGCAAGCCATGGCATGAACGAGGCGTTTTCCACCGGGTCCCAGAACCACCAGCCGCCCCAGCCGAGTTCGTAATAGGCCCAATAGGACCCCATGGAGATGCCCGCCGTCAGGAAGGTCCAGGCGGCAAGTGTCCACGGTCTTACCCAGCGCGCCCATGCCGCATCGATCCGGCCTTCCAGAAGTGCTGCAACGGCAAAGGAAAAACAGACGGAAAAGCCGACATAACCGAGATAGAGCAGCGGCGGATGGATGGCGAGACCGAAATCCTGAAGGATCGGGTTCAGGTCCTGCCCTTCGGCCGGCACCCGCTCCAGACGCATGAACGGATTGGAGGTAAGCATGATGAACAGCAGGAAGGCGACGGAAATCCATGCCTGCACGGAGAGTACATTGGCTTTGAGCGTTTCCGGCAGGTTGCGGCCAAAGACGGCGACGAGCATGCTGAAAAACACCAGGATCAACAGCCACAGCAGCATGGAGCCTTCGTGGTTGCCCCATACGCCGGTCAACTTGTAGAGCATCGGCATCAGCGAATGGGAGTTTTCCCAAACATTACGGACGGAGAAATCCGAGACGGCATAGGCCCGCGTCAACGCAGCGAAGGACAAGGCCACCAGCAGGAACATCACGATGGAGCCGATCGAGGCGATATCCATCAACGCGCGGTCGTTGCGGCGTGCACCGATCACCGGCAGCGTCGAGACGATCAGCCCCACGGCGAGCGCCAGAACCAGAACATAGTGGCCGATCTCGTTGATCATCGCGTCGCTCCGGTCTTGTCGGCCGAAGCCCCGTCTGTGGAAGCACCGGAAGGCTGTCCGCCCCCCTCGGTTTGCTGCCACAGGCCCTTGTCCTTCAGCCTATCGGCCACTTCCTTCGGCATATAGTTCTCGTCGTGTTTGGCCAGAACGCTGTCAGCCACAAAACCGTGGGTCGCGGCATCGAAAACACCTTCCGTCACCACGCCCTGCCCCTCGCGGAAGAGATCGGGCAGGATGCCGGTATAGCTGACCGGTACGTTTGCTTCGCCGTCGGTCACGGTGAAGCTTACCGTGCGGCCCTCGCCGCGCTTGACGGAGCCTTCCGCCACCAGCCCGCCAAGGCGGATGCGGGTGCCGGGATTGACCGGCGTCTTCTCCAGATCGGCCGGCATGTAGAAATAGGCGATGGACTGGCCGAAGGCGAACATGACGAGCAACACCGCCGCAACGATGAAGCTCATGCCGCCCCCGATGATCGCCAGCCGTTTCTGTTTGCGGGTCATTGCGTCACTCCCTGCGGCGCCGCATTCGGCGGAGCGCTCCCCCTGACCGGTCCGGCTGAAACGCCCAATTCCTTTGCCAGTGCCAGAAGCTGTCTGCCCTGCTCGCCCTCGGGCGGAAAAGCCTGCAGGCCGGCTCTCAATGCCGCACCCGCCTTCGCTTCGTTCTTCAAGACGGAATAGGCGCGCATGAGACGCATCCAGCCCTCGAAATCAGCGGGGTCTTCTTTCAGCTTGGCGTCGAGGCTCGCCACCATGCCCTCGATCATCGCCTGTCGGTCGGCGGGCGTCATGTCTTTCGCCGCCGCCACATCGTCTGCGGTCGGGCCGGGTGCTGTGGGCGCTGCCTTACCGCCGGTTCTGGCGATATGTTCGCGCACCAGCGGCAACCATGGCGCGCCGGTCGGCGCATCCGCCGCCAGGGCCGCAAAGGCCGCACGCGCTTCTTCGGCCTTGCCCGCCTGCTCCAGCGAAAGCGCCAGATAAAAACGGGCGCGCGGGTTGCCGGGCTTCAACCGTTCGGCCTCGGCAAAGGCCTTGCGCGCGGCTTCGATGACGATGCCGTCATTGCCCGCCACCAGCGTTTCGCCAAGTCCCGTCAGCCGTTCCGGATTTGGTCCGTCGAGCCGAAGCGCATTGCGATAGGCAAGCTCGGCATCGCCAAGCCGCATTGTCTTGAAATAGATCGGCGCGAGAATATCCCAGCCAGCGCCGTCATCCGGGTTCTGCGCCAGATGCCTTTCGGCCCGGGCAACGAGAAGGTTCATGTCGTTGCCGGGGTTTTCGAGACGTGCTTCCAGCGGCATGTCCGGCACCTCCGGACTTCCCTTCCAGACGTAAAGACAGAGGCCGAGTGCCGGCAGCAGAACGGTGATCAGGGTTACGGCGAGATTGTGCCCAAGCGGCCGGGCGCTGCTTTCAGCACCTTGCCCGGCATCGGCGGCGGCAAGCAGCCGGCGGCCAATTTCGGCGCGGGCATATTCGGCCTCGGTTTCGCCGATCAGGCCGGCCGCGCGTTCACGGTCGAGTTCGGCGAGTTGGTCGCGATAGACGGCAACTTCGCCGTCGCGGCGCGTCTGCGACACCTCGGTCTTCCGCATCAGCGGGTACATCAGGACGATGGCGACAGCCGCCGTCAGTATCGCAACGACAATCCAGAACATAAGGCTCAATTACTCGAATGCACGGCACATGGAAACACGAAGCACGGAGATGACGTGAATTTGAGACATCACGCCGCACCGCCCGGCATGTTCCGGCTGCACCACGATGCCCCTTCCTGTCATTGTGGAAAGTCCGCGACGTTGATTTACGTCAAAGGAGACCAGCTGCCATCGGCATTGCGGCAGGCCGCACCCCGCACCCGGGTTTCCTTTTCATCGACAGTCAGGGTGTGGGAATATTGCCGGCAATTCTGGTTGCCGACCTGATAGGGCGCGTTGGCGACCACCTGCCCGCTGGCATCGTCGCCGGTCCATGAGACCGGCGTGCCGACCGGGGACGTTTCCAGCGCCTTATATTCCGCCTCGAGCGCCTTGGTCTGGTCGCCCCTGTCGAGTTGCACGCCGGTTCGCCCGACAATGCCGCCCTGCAGATTGGCAAGGAACGGTGTCGAAGGCTGCGCCGAGCGGCCAAACAGGCTGCCACCGCCCGCCGGGCGGGTGCCCGTGGTGGTGCAGGCGCTCAGCATCGAAACGCACAGGATCGAGAGAAGTGCCGGGCGTGACACCAGCGAACGCATCGTCACGGAGCGACAACCATCATACACGTCAACCAAACCCTGTCCTCTTTCCGCTACCGCATTGCACCTAATATACCGGCATTGAATTTCTTGCCTTTTTTCGTGGCTCACGCAAGCTCTTTCGAGAGGCCGGGCAAAATCAGATCGGCTTTCAGCCCGCCGATCCCGCTGCGCGAGAGGGAAAAACGGCCATGGTATTCAGACACCACCTCGGAAACGATCGACAATCCGAGGCCCGTTCCTGGCCGGCTCTCGTCCAGCCGCCTGCCGCGCTTCATCGCTTCGCTGATCTGTCCCGGCTCCAGCCCCGGCCCGTCATCCTCGACAGTCAGTTCCACCCAGGAGCGACGCGCGATTTCGGCATCGGAGGACGGGTGTGTGCCAGCGGTAAGCGTGACGACCACTCTCGTCTCGGCAAAACGCGCGGCATTTTCCAGAAGGTTGCCGACGACCTCTTCCAGATCCTGCTGCTCCATGCCGAGCACGGCGCCGGCCTGCTCGAAATTCAGCACGAACTGCTTGTCGGGGTTCAGGCGGCGCATCACGCGCACCAGCCGTTCCAGCGCCGGCTCCGCTTCCACTCGGGCAAGGATCGAGCCGCGCTGGGCGGCGATGCGGGCGCGGGAAAGATAGGACTGCACCTGCGCCTGCATGGCGTCGGCCTGCGCACGCACCAGATCGCCATGCTGCGGCTCCAGCGTGCGGGCCTCGTTCAGAAGAACGGCAATCGGCGTTTTCAGCGAATGCGCGAGATTGCCGACCTGCATGCGGGCGCGCTCCACAAGCCGCCGGTTGCTGTCGATCAGCGCATTGACCTCGTTCGCCAGCGGCTGGATTTCGCGCGGGAAATCACCTTCGAGGCTTTCCGCCTCCCCGCCCCTGATCTTGCCGAGCGCCACGCGGGCCTGATCGAGCGGCCGCAGACTGTAGAGAATGGCCAGACCGTTGACGACCAGACTGCCGACGCCGAAGACGGCGAGCGCCAGATAAAGGCTGTTGGAAAAATCGCGCACGTCGTCTTCAACGACATTCAGATTGCCGGAGACGCGAAACCGCGCCGCACGGCCCTCACCATCAAGCACGACTTCCGTTTCGGCCACACGCACCTTGTTGCCCGCCTCATCGGTGACGGCATAAAACCGCTCATAGCGGTTGTCGAATGGCGCATCGATGATGCTCGGCACCGGCAATGAGGACACGCCGAGCGAAGAGGAGACCAGCGGCGCGGTCTGGAAGTTGCCGAGCGGCTCCACCACCCAGTACCAGCCGGTATCGGGCTGCGAAAACCTGAGATCGCCGAGCTGCGGACTGCCCGCCAGCGTGTTCTCGTTGGAAATCGTCACGGAATTGATGACGTTATAGAGCTGGGCGCGCAGGAGATCGGTGAAGCTGCGCTCCACGCCCTGCCGGTAGAGCGTCGAAATCACGACAGCGATCACCACCAGCGCCAGCGCCGACCAGGCAGAGGCGAGCAGCAGAACGCGGGCGGTAAGAGAGTTACTTCGCATCTGCCGGCGCTTGCATCCGGTAACCGAGACCACGGATCGTCTCGATCAGATCAACCCCGAGCTTCTTGCGCAAACGTCCGACAAACACCTCGATCGTGTTGGAATCTCTATCGAAATCCTGATCGTACATATGTTCGACCAGCTCCGTGCGCGAGACGACCTCGCCCATGTGATGCATGAGATAGGAGAGCAGGCGGAACTCGTGCGAGGTGAGCTTCAGCGTCACGCCGTTGACGGTCGCCTTGGAGGATTTGGTGTCGAGCTTCACCGGACCGCAGACGAGTTCGGAGGAGGCATGGCCGGCGGCGCGGCGGATGAGCGCGCGCACACGGGCGAGAACTTCTTCGACATGGAAGGGCTTGGTCACGTAATCGTCGGCACCGGCATCGATGCCCGCCACCTTGTCGCTCCAGCGATCGCGGGCAGTGAGAATGAGGACCGGCATGGCCTTGCCTGCGGCGCGCCATTTCTCGACGACGGTGATGCCGTCCATCTGCGGCAGGCCGATATCGAGAACGATCGCGTCATAAGGCTCGGTATCGCCGAGATAATGCCCTTCCTCGCCGTCGAATGCCTGATCGACAACATAACCGGCTTCTTTCAGCGCATCGGTCAGCTGACGATTGAGATTGGCATCATCCTCAACCACGAGAATACGCATTGTCCGCCCTTTCCTGTGTCCCGGCCCGCGCGCGCGTTGCCGGTCATGCTAAGTCTCTCGGATCGTTTTCCGATATTTCGGCGATGCGGGCAAGGCTACATCGGCACGCGCATCGTCACCTTGCGCGGGCGCTCGCCATTGCCCTGGACGAGAACGGTGACGACACAGGACTGACCGTCGCCCGAGGGATAGACTGAAAGAAGCTGGCCGCCGGTTTCGCGCACCACGCGGGAGACGGCTGCGCCGCAGTCGCTCGCAGCCAGAATGTAATGGCCCTGCAAATCAGCCTCGGGCGCCGTGAAACCGGAAAGCCCGGCTGCAAGCGTCGCGATGATGAGAGGTGATGCCATTGCACAAATCTTCCAGATAAATCGGGTGCGTCTCGAACCGTATTGTGACCGAAGTTGTAGCGCAAAGCGTCTGAATGGCAAATGAATGCCGCCCCCGCCGCAACGGCGCACGGTGGGGACGGCATGGGCGCAAATCCTGTCAGCGGATGGCGCGGGTTGCCGAAAGGCGGCCGTAAAGCGCGATGAGGCCGCCAATTCCGCCAGCCACCGTCACCAGCCCCTCCGCCAGCTCGCCCTGCAGGCCTGCGGGCAGGTTAAGACCGGCGATGCTGAAAAGCGGTGCGAAAACCGCGATCAGCGCCCCCCAGATCGTGCGCGATTGATACCATGGCTTGGTAGTGTCCATAATCTCGTCCTTTGCGTTGTTTTTCAGGCAGTTGTCAGAGCGGGAGAAGGGCTTGCGCCGCCACTCCCGAGGGCACCGCGCGGCCGAGCTGGCGGACACGCACGGAAATGTGATCCCGCAATGCCGGGAAATCTGTGAGTTCATCGGTGGCGGGGTACAACCAGAAGGGTCCGGAGACCTCTACCGTGCGTCGCACGGCCTCGCCGTCCAGCACCTCCACGCGGTAACGCTCGAAAGGCTCGTCCAGCAGTATCTCCGTGGCGTCCCAGCCATCGGCCTCTGTCCACCCCCGGCGCATCCAGCGCAGCAGAACGCCGTCCCTGCGTCGCTCGCCGGAAAGATGCACCGGCGCAAGCGGCGTCTGCGCCCGCAAGCCGCCCTCGAAGGCGAAAGGCCCGGCGGGAGCACCGACCTTTCCTGCGGCTTCAGCGATCCAGTTCAGGCGGCGTCCGCACTCGCTCGCGGCAAGGCCGAGCGGCTTTACCGCCGCATCCAGCACCACGACCGCGCTGCCGATGGCCGCGCCTGCGGCAAGTGCATCTTCCGTGCCGCCAAGCCCACGCAGCAGGGCGGAAAGCCGCCAGCGAGAGGGCGCGATTTCATCGGCCCGCGCAAAAGCGACGATCTCCCAGACACCGTTTGCGGCCCTGACCGCGATGCGGTTCTCACCGTTCAGCACCGAAAGTTCCTCAACCGAGGAAAGCTCGCCGGAGGGCAGATCGATCAGGACGGTGTTTTTGCGGTCGAAACGGCCGGACGGACCAGGCGTCAGAGGCATCGTCAGCGCACCAATCATCGCGGGCCGGTCGAGCACGACGCGTTGGCGATAGCCTTCCGCACCCGGCGAAGCGGAGACGAGAACCGGCCGCCAGGGCCTCGCAAAAACTGCGATCCGCGCCGAATCTTCCGGCGCGGGGCCGTCATGGCGCGGCAGGTCGAGAAACAGCACCTCCGGGGCAAAACCTTCCGTGCCGGTTCCGCCACCCGTGCGCCGTTCATCCGCAGCGCCTGCGAAAACGGAGAGGGCAGCGGAAAAGGCGCGTGCCTCCACCTGACGCACATTGCCGTCTTCGATCCGGCTGACCAGAAACCGTCCTGCCGGAGCTTCCGCAAAAACGCCTTGCGGAAGGCGGATGCAATCGCCGGGTTCCAGAGCGATATCTCCAGGCGGCAGGGCAAAGCGCAAGCTGCGCCGCGCCTGCCGGTTGTCGCGCAACAGGGCCTCAGCCGCCGCTTCCGCCGTTTCCGCCGAGAGGGCAGCGTTGAGATCGAGCCGCATCACCCGGCTACCGGCATCATCGATGCGACGCGAACGCACGCTGGCCTGCTCGTAATCAAGCGCGGGATTGAATGAGGTCAGCACGACTTCAGCCGCGAAATCGCTGTCATGGCCGCGATTTTCCGACCATAGCGGCTCGTCCTCCAGATCGGCGACCAAGGCCACGTCACGAAGGGGCAGCGCCGCCGAGTTGCGGGAACGGAAGCGCAGGGTTCCGCCATCTTCAGTGGCATCCACCTGAAACGCGGCCATCAACGGTTCCAGCAGGTTGCGGGCGGAAGTGACGTCGCCCTGCACATAACCGGTCAGGTCGCCGCTGACGGCGGAGACGTCGAAACCGGAAAAGCCGTGATCGGTGAGGATTGTCGCAATCGTATCCGCAAGCGTCGCGGTTCCCAGCCTCCCGTTCAGCCAATGGCCGGTGCGCCAGTTTGCGCCGTCGCTCCAGACCGCTCCATTCTGCGGAAAGGCCGGAAAAGGCCGCGCATCCCAGGTCCACAGGTAAACCCGGTTCCTGTCCACCATCGCGGCATCGCCTTCGCCCGTCCAATGCTCAAGATGTGCTTCCAGAAACCGCCGCTGCTGGCTGTCGGTGCGGCCCCTGCGGGAAAAATGGGGAAAGGCGTTTTCCGCCGATTTCGGATCGGGAAAGACATTCGGGCGCGTCGCACTCTTGTCTACCGCCGGGCAGCCGAGTTCGGTGAACCAGACCGGCTTCGATCCCGGAACCCATGCGGTCGGTGTGGTTTTCTCTGCGCCCTTCACCCGCTCGTAGTGGGCGTTCAGCCACCAGTTTCCGATGTCCTTGTAACGGAACACCCATGGCTTGCCCTTCAGCCCATCGGTGATGGCCGTGCGCCGCCGCGCCACGCGATCCGCGTCGCTGGCGTAATACCAGTCGAAGCCTTCGCCTGCCGTCATCGCACGGTGGAAGGCGCCAGCATCGTCCGGGCCGCTCATGCCATCAGGATTGCCGTTTGCGACGTCCTCATCGCGCCAGTCGGAAAGCGGCATGTAATTGTCGATACCGACGGCATCGATATCGGGGCTCGCCCACAGAGGATCGAGATTGAAGAACACGTCGCCCGAACCGTCCGCCGGCTGGTAGCCGAAATATTCGCTCCAGTCCGCGCCATAGGTCAGTTTCGTCTCCGGCCCGACAACGGCGCGCACGTCCGCCGCCAGTCGCACCAGTTCCTCCACGAAAGGAAAGGCATCGTTGCGGTCGCGCAGGCCTGTCAGGCCGCGAAGCTCCGAACCGATCAGGAAGGCGTCAACGCCGCCCGCTTCTGCCGCCAGCGCCGCGTAATGCAGCACCATGCGGCGATATCCTTCTTCGCGGTTGCAGAAGGTGGAAATTTCCGCCCGTGCTGCCTCGCTGCGGTCGGGCGAACCTGCCCTACCGGGGGCCGGAAAACAGGTGATGCGCCCGCGCCAGCCATAGGCGTCCTGCTCGCCTTTGCCATAGGGGTCGGGCAGGCCGTTGCTGGCCGGCACATCCATCATCACGAAGGGATAAAGGCAGACCTTCAGCCCACGCGCCTTGAGGTCGGCTATCGCCTGCACCACGCTCGCATCATCCGGCGTGCCGCCATAGGCCGGTCCGCCATCGTGGTGGCTTACCAGATGCGCCTCCCCACGTGAAAGGCCGGCGACGGACCACGGGGCGCTTTCCCGGTCGCGGTCGGCCACTTCCACGCCCGGCAGAATGCGGCATTCGCCCGCCCGCATGTCAGTGCCGAACCAGCTCACCACAAGGGCCACATTGCGAAGGTTGGGGCAAAGCGCCTGCAATTCGTCGATGGCCGCCTGCCAGTCGGTCGAAGCCGTAAGACCGTTGCGGTTCATGATGCGGCTTTCACCCAGGCCGGTACGTTCGGAAACCTGCGCCGTGGCGTAGCCGTGTTCCGTCGCACCGGGGATGATGGTGATGGCGCGGATGGTTTTTTCCAGCCTTCCGACCGGCCGCACCACCTCGAACTGCATGAGCGGAATGCGATTGCCATAGCTGTCGAGCGGCAGGCGTTCGAACACGACATAGGCCAGCCCCCGGAAAGCCGACGCGTTGCCCGCGCCCTGTTTCGCCTCGATCAACGGATCGGGCAGCTGGGTTTCGCTGCCGGGATAAAAGCGCATCTCGATGTCTGTCAGGTCCAGTTCCCGCCCATCGGCCCAGACGCGCCGCACCATGGCCGCTTCGCCTTCGGATAGCCCGACGGCAAGATTGGCGAAGTATCGATAGGTTTCCACCTTCGGGCCGCGATTGCCCTTGCCGCCGCGGCGCTCCACCTCCACGCTTTCCTCGAAGCGCGTCGCCCAGATGAGCGTGCCGCCAATCCTCGCCGTGCCGTAAAGCCGGTTGATGGCGGCGCCCTCGTCAGCACCGGGAATCCGCGCCGTCGAAAGCCTTGCGCCCGACACCGTCCGCCCGTTCGAAAGCAACGCACGGTCGACGGCATTGCCCGCCAGCGCACCGGCCGCGCGGCCGATAACGGCTCCTAGAGGGCCGAAAACGCCGCCGAGTGCTGCGCCCGCCGCCTGAAAGATAATGGTCGCCATGGGTCGCCTCGGAAAATATCAGGGATCGGGAAAACGGAAGACGCCGGCAATGCGCCGCTTCCAGCCCGGAACGAGGGCGGAGCGCACCACCGCCGCCTGTTCATAGGCGTGGATGAAATGTTGCTGTCCGGCGAAGATGCCGAGATGTTTCGCCGCCGCGTCGCGCCGCCAGCGGAACAGCAGAACGTCGCCCGGCATCGCTTCGTCCATGTCGCGCACGGTCGCGAAATAGCGCTTCGCCGCCGCCATCAGCCGGTCTTCGCCGCCGCGCTCCGCCCAATCAGGCGCATAGGGCGGTGGCAGTTCGGGTTCTTCGCCATAAAGCGTGCGCCAGATGCCCCTGACGAGGCCGAGGCAATCGCAGCCGACGCCCTGCAATGACGCCTGATGCCGGTAGGGTGTGCCAATCCAGCCTTGCGCCAGCGCCAGCACTCTTTCTCCAGTCCCGTTCATGGAAACAACGCCTTGCCATCATGGGTCTGGCTGCCGCTGGCGTAGGAATAGGCGAAGTCCGCGCCCGGCAGATGCGGAAAGCCGCGAAAGTTCAGATGATTGGCGAATTTCGCCTTGCAGGTCGCAAAGCTCTTGTCGCATCCGGCCGTGACTTCGAAAACGTCACCCGTTGACGGCGCCTGTTCCGGGGCCAACCAGAAGGACAGAAGCGTGTCGCCACCGCGCTTCTCGTGCCCATCGAGATCGAAACTCTTGCCGGTGAGCCGTCCGCTCAGGAACCTCATCTTGCCCCGACTGAAGAAACCGTCCGTGAAAGCCTCAAGCCCTGTCGCCAGCAGATTGCCCGCCGTATCTACGCCCGTAACCTTGCCGCCGCCGGTAAACCGTGCCAGATCGACGCCGCAGCGCCTGTCGCCAAGTGCGGCATCGCAGCGCCGCCCATAGACCCTGCCCTGCGGCTGGCCGAGGCGATGCGCGATGCTGCGCAGCTCGGCGCGAAACGCTCCGCCCGCCCGTGTCACCTCGCCGATTTCCCGCATGTTCAGCAACAGATGTTGTTCGGGCGCCTGCCAGTTGACGAGGAACAGCGCCACCTGTGCGCCATCGAAACGCCCGGCAGCGAGATCGTTTTCCGAAATCGCCTCGCTGGAAAAACCGCCCGTCACCTCGCCCGCACTCGCGCCCAGCCCAACCTCGCTGTCGCCATCGCTCGCCCCAAAGCCGCTCGCGGCCAGATAGGCCGTGCCGCCGAAGGACAGGGTCTCGTCATGGTCGGTGAAGCCGATCACCACGCCGTCCTTCAGCGTCACCTTCCAGCAATGGCAGGTGGTGGTGGCGTCGCCTTCCAGATGTTCGGCAAGGGCGGGAGGAATTGTCTTCATGGCAGGATTTCCATCAGCGGAATGGAGGGAATACGCCCCGCCTCGAAGGCGGTCAGGTTCACGTCGATGCGATCGATCGCGAACCGCACCGGCACGTCGAATTCGTAACCGGCGCGGATGGCTGCGCCGGCAGGCGGCACCTGCCCAGCGCGAAATGTCACCATGCCGGTCGCATGATCGACCGAAAAATCCGCTGGCGAGGCTTTCACCCCCGCTATGGAAACGACGACAGAACCCTCGATCGGCTTTTCCACCCGCCGGGTGAAGGCGCCGCCCGCATCGGCATAGGTCTTCAACAGCTGAAAACTTACAGTCATGCCATCGCCGGTGCCGATCCGCTGGTCGGCGGCGGCGGGTGTCGTGCCCGGGGGGCAGGATTTGAAATCCACCGGATCGCGAAAACGGAAGCCGTAAAGTTCGCCGCGACGCGCCTCGAAAAAGGAAAGCACCTCGTAAAGATCGGCGACGGAGC
The DNA here is from genome assembly GCF_000949865.1 of Rhizobium nepotum 39/7. Classification (GTDB taxonomy): domain Bacteria; phylum Pseudomonadota; class Alphaproteobacteria; order Rhizobiales; family Rhizobiaceae; genus Agrobacterium; species Agrobacterium nepotum. The sequence goes on from NZ_JWJH01000002.1 coordinate 253,510, forward strand.
GGATGCCGGATCCGGCGTCATAGGCGCGTCTGGCATTCTTCCAGCGCTGATTGCGGTTCTCCCGCCCGTTGGAAAGGTTGACGATATCGGTCCGTCTCACCGGCCCGCCGCTGGTGCCGAGCGCAAGTCTCAGCGGAAACCGCACTTCATGAAATGCCGCCATGTCGTTGTTCCACGAATCTTTTTGCTGTGTTGGGAAACACGTCGCGCGCCCGAAGGGGCATGCAGCGCCTCACAATCCGCGCTGGCCGCGCCCGACACTGCGGGCGAGCATGGCGGCAATCTGGCCTTCGCTTTTCCTGAAGCTCGCCGCATCGGTCGCAGTCACGTTGAAGACGATCTGCGCGCCGCCGCCGCCTGCGGGTGCAGCAACACCCAGAGCGCCATCCGAACCGCGTTTCAGCGGCAGGATGGCCTCCGCGCCCGCCTCGCCCATCAGGCCTAGCCCAGCCCCCATCGGGAAGAAGGCGGGGCTGGAGACGACGCCGCCATCCGCAAAAGGCGTGATACTGCGTCCCGGCACCCCGCCATCGGCGTAGGCAAACAGCGAACCACCACCATTCAAAAGCCCACCGACGGCATTGCCGATCATACTCTCCAGCGGCTTCAGGCCGGCAGAAAGCGCCATGCCGGAGAGCTTTTGTCCAAGCCCGCGCAACACATCGTCCAGCCCTTTACCGCCCGTCGTCGCCGCCTGCATGGCGGAGGTCAGCGCCGCCCCGAACCGCTCGGAGCGCCGTTCGAGATCGCCCATCACATCCGCGAGCGCTTCCGCCTCCTCGCGGCTCTCCGCAATCGATCCTTCGCCTGCCATCGCGCTTGCCTTTCTGATTCAAAACGGAGCCGTATATTTTTGAATTGCTTCGTGGTTTTCACGGAAAAATGCGCCTCCAAAAGAGGAAGCCACAGATCACCCATCCGGAAACAGCCGTATCATCGCCTCCATCGCCGGACGGTCGATGGTGCTGGAAATGGCGCGTGTGCCGCCCGTCATCGCGAAGAATTCCCTTGGCGTCAGCCGCCAGAAGGTTTCGGAGGAAAGCCGCAGCAGGCAGAAGCCGGTGTGGATCACCGCCTCCCAGGGGAAAGGACGCGGTGTCACACTCCCCGCCTCGCCTGCTGCGGCGCTTAGGGGTCCGGCGGCGTCTGCCCTTTCGGACCGGCGAAAGTCGTGGTCAGAAGATCGGCGACGATTGCGGCGTGGCCGGCGATGCCCCCCTCGACGGTGGTGGCGGCGACATCCTCATCGGAAAACACATTGCCCGCGCCGCGCAGACCCGCGCCGATCACCCGGATCATATCCGCCGCCTTCATGCGCCCGCTTGCGAAACGTTCGGCAAGCGCGGTCAGATCATCGGCCTGAAAGGCGGTTTCGAGTTCGGCAAGCGCGCCGAGCGTCAGGCACAGAATGCGCCGCTCCCCGTCGATCAGCGCCTCGATCTCGCCGCGATGACGGTTGGCTCGCCCGTAACGCAATCCCTGCGGCATCAGATCGCTCCGAAGGTGAGGAGACCGGCCGATTCCAGCGCGATCTCGAATTGCACTTCTCCATCATGGCGGCCGGAATATTCGAGCGCGACGATCTGAAACGGCCCCGTGACGGTGCCGAAATCGGGAATGACAATCTGCCAACCCGGAATTGTGCCGGCGAAAAACGCGCCGCGTACCAGCGCATCGCTTACCAGGTCCTTGAAGATGCCGGAAGCCGTCAGCGACGCCCGCTGCACGCCGGCACCGGCCAGCAATTCTCGCCAGCGCCCAGCACTTTCACCGTCCGTTATGTCCACGGCCTGGGCGTTGAACGCCAGCCGCTTGGTTCTCAGCCCCGCCACAGTCGTGTAGGCACCGGAATTGTTGATCTTCAGCAGCAGGTCCTTGCCCTTTTGCGCCACCATTCGTGTTCTCCTTGTTGTCTCGATTGATGTTGCCGCCCTGCTAAAGGCCTGCTACCAATAGCTTTCCAGCCCCTCGCACCGTCGATTTTCCTCATGTCCGATGCCGCCCCTCCCACGTCTCGTGCGCGCCTTATCAGCGTGCTTGCGGTTGGGCAGGTCGTCAGCTGGGGCACCTGTTTCGACATGCTGGGCCTGCTCGGACCCAGGATCGGCCAGGAACTGGCAATCACGAACGAGATCGTTTTTGCCGGCCTTACCGTCATGATGACGATAAGCGCGCTGTGCGGACCGCTTCTGGGAAGAACTCTCGTGCGCCACGGCGCAGCACCCGTCCTTGTGGCGGGTTCGTTGCTCTTCACCGCCGGTTTTATCGTGCTGGCCTTTGCAGGCGGCGTAACAAGCTATGTCCTCGGCTGGGTCGTGATGGGTTTTGCCGCAGCCTGCGGCCTGACGACGGCTGCCCACACCGCCGTGGTGGAGCGTGTCGGTGCTGAAAGCGGACGGTCGCTGACGCTTCTGATGTTGTTTACCGGGCTTTCGGCGGCGATTTTTCTGCCCGTCACAGCATTCGCAAATCAGCACTTCGGCTGGCGCAGCATCCTTTTCGGGTATGCCTGTCTGCAATTTTTCGTTCTTCTGCCTCTTTACGTCTTTGCTCTTCCCGGGCGACCGGCGCGCAGAGTGGCGAAGCCGAAGGACGCAACCGCCATTTCACCGGCGCCTGCCGATACACGACGCGCCTTTGTGCTTCTGGCGGCAATGACGACGATCAGCGCCTTCACGACCTTCGGCCTGTCTCCGCTCCTGCCCTTGCTGCTGGTGCAGGCGGGCGCTTCGCAATCGCTTGCCGTGCAGCTGGCGGCCGTGCGCAGCATACTTGCCATCACGGCGCGCGGGCTGGATTTTCTGCTCGGAAAACACGGAGGCCCTTTCGTCACCGCCGTGATCGGCTTCTGTCTGCTGCTCGTGTCCTTCATCCTGCTGATCGTTTTTGCCCCGGCCATGCCCGCTTTCATCGGCTTCATCGTTTTCTTCGGCTTTGGCGCTGGCGTGCTCACCGTCAGCCGGGCCGTATTGCCGCTGGCGGTATTTTCCCCGGAGCAATACGGCCTTCAGGCCGCGCGCATTTCCCTGCCGCAGAACCTTGCCATTGCCGTGGCCCCCGTCATTTTCACGCTGGCGCTGGATCGTGGCGGGGTATCGGCCATGCTGACCATCGCCGCCGTGCTGATCGGCATTTCGTTTCTGCTGCTGGTCATCCTCTGGAGAGCCGTGCGCAAACAGGCTTCCTGAGCCGGCCCTATTCCGTCACCGCCCTGAAACGCATTTCCGCAAGGAAATTCCGTGTCTTCGGCTCGCGCCGCGAGCGGGTGGAGAGAAATTGCAGATTGACGAGCGAGACGCCGGCGAGCGGAAGGGCTGCGTCGTCGAGCAGGATTTTCACCCGCTCGGCGATTTCCTCCGCGCGTTTGCGGCCATTGGCATCACCCCAGATTTGAAGCGACAGAAAATGCTCCTCGGCCTTTTCCGTCGCCGTCGAATAATCGCGGCTTTCGAGATCGCCGATGACGATTGACGGCAAGAGCCCACGCGACAAAAGCCGATCAACGACGCCACCGGGGGTGAGCGCCACCAGCGCGGCGTCCCCGGCAAGCCTTGTGAAAATTGCCTTTAAAAGCGGGTTTGCGGCGCTCACGGGCTTTCCTCCTCGCAGCGGCAGACGATGAAGCGGCCGGTTTCGTCCGGGTCCATCACGGTGCGGATCGCCAGAATACGCCGGCCCTTGCGAAAGCGCATGCCGGCGGCGATATCGCTGCGCCAGGCCAGCCAGACGCGGTGGGTTATCGTCACGCCCTCGGCGGAGGCCCGTTCGTGGGACGTATCGGACACGGGTTCGATCGCGGCCCAGAGCGAGCGCAGGACATTCCAGCTTTCCGCAGCACCGCCCTGCCCGTCCGGCGTTTGCATGCGCACGTCCAGTTCCAGCCGCGCCGTCAGCTTGCCGGGGTCGAGAAAAACGAGGTTCATGGCTTAAAACCCCACACGGCAGAAAGGCGACACCAGCCGCTCATAACCGGCGGGAACGCCCGCCGGCTGGTTTTCCAGAGCGACGGCGCCACGAAAGGCGAACATCTGGGCCACATGCATCAGCATGGCTCGTTTCAGCGTATCGGGCACATCCGTTCCCGCCTCGCCATAACCGGCAGCGAAGTCGATTTCGATGCCGTTCATCGCCCGCCCAGGCGCTGGCGGATCGCGCAGCCACAGCCTTGCGGGCCGCGCCTCGCCGTCGAGCAATCTGTCGGCGGCGGCGATGTCGGTCGCGCGCCCCTTACCATCGAAAACAACAATCGTTTCGATGGCTTGCACCGGTCCCTTGCCAATCGGAATCACGCCGTTCGGCGGCCATCGGTCGAGATAAAGCCGCCATGTCTGACGTATGAGGCAAAGCCCGGTCGTGCGTTCCAGATGTTCGCGGGCGGTACGGATCAGCGCGGCGAGAAGCGCGTCCTCATCGGCGGTATCGAGACGCAGATGCGCCTTGACCTCGGCAAGCGTCAGCGGCTCCGCCTGCGGCGGATGAATGAGGGCATAGGTCATGGGGTCTCCGGAGAAGATGGCAATCGCGTGAGTGAGTGAGTGGGTGGGTGCCACTTGTTTCTTCTCCCCGAGATGGGAGAAGAAACGGGCCGAGACATCTACCTTCAACTCACCCCGAACTTCACCAGCTTGATCGCCTCGAAGTTCTGCACGCCGCCGCCCACACGTTTGGTGGTGTAGAACAGCACATAGGGTTTCGCCGAATAGGGATCGCGCAGGATGCGGACGCCGGTGCGGTCGACGACGAGGTAGCCGGCGCGGAAATCCCCGAAAGCGATGCCGAAGCTGTTTGCCGTAACGTTCGGCATGTCCTCGGCTTCCATCACCGGGAAGCCCATCAGCGAGGCGGGCTGGCCGGCAGCGGCTGGCGGATGCCAGAGATAGGCGCCGGTCGTGTCCTTGAAGCGGCGCAGCGCCCCTTGCGTCTTGCGGTTCATCACGAAGTTGCCGTTCTGGCGATGGCCGGCCTTCAGCCCATAGACGGCATCCAGCAACACATCCATCGGCCCGGCGGAAGCAAAGCCGCCCGCAACACCAGTCGCGACATAACCGATATTGCCCCAGCTCCAGTTGTCGTTGGTGACGGCCGTATAGGAGAGGAAACCCTTCGGCCTGTTGACGCCGTCGCCGGTGACGAAGGCGGCAGCCTCCTGCTCGGCAAAGGCGATATCCACTTCCGAAGCGATCCAGGCCTCGATATCGACCGCCGCGTCATCCAGCAGACCCTGCGTGGCCGCAGGCATGGCGTAGAGTTCCATGGTCGGGAAGGACAGTTCGGCAAGCTGCGGCGTCGCCGTCTGCGGACGGGCCGCCGTTTCGGAGACCCAGCCGGTTGCCAGTCCGCCGGGCGAAAACGGCTTTTTCAGCACGGCGGTGGACACCTGCCGCACGGTCGCCAGTGATCGGATCGGCGAAATCGCCGTCATGCGGCGGCCGATCTCGCCATCCGTTTCGGTCGGCAGCAGAAAACCGCCATCGGCACCGCTTGATCCGGCAAAGGCCTTGGCCTCCAGATCGCGCAGCGCGCCCTCCTCGCCCCGGCGGATATAGGCCTCGAAGGCGGCCTTGTGCTCATCCAGATCGGTGGAGTGCGCCTGCTTGCGGCCAAGTGCCGGACGCGCCTTCTTGAGCGCCAGATCGTCCATGATCCTGCGGTTGTCATCGAGCGCCTTGTCGATGCGGTCGAGCTTGTCGCGGGTCACGACATCAGCGCCCATCTTGCGCTCAATATCGGCAAGCCGCTGGTCGTTGGTGTCGCGGAAGACCTCGAACGCCTCCATGAATTCGTCGAAGGCCGCCGTCATCGTGTCGGGCACGGCCTTTACCTGCGGCGCGACGGTCATTGCGGCCGGTCTGGTGGTCTGGTCTGTCATGTCGCCATCCTTGTGTCGGAAGTGTTTGTCGGGAAGTCAGCGTTTGAAGGCGGTGTCGAAAAGCGAGCACGCGGCGCGGCGCATGGTGCGCACCAGTTCGGTCTCGCGGTCGCGGAAGAAACGGGCGTGCTTGACGTCGGAGACCCTGGCCGACGGCAGCATCGGAAAGGTCACGACGGAGATTTCCCAGAGATCGGCTTCCAGAATGCGCCTGACGCCGGAACGTGCCGCCTTGCCGGAGCGCCCCTCCTTACTGGAACGCACCGTGCGAAAACCGATGGACAGCCCGTCCAGCGCGCCCGTCTTCATCAGCGAATGCACCTCGCGGGAGCGGGCGACGCCGGGGGCCAGAACGCCCTCGACGTAAAGGCCGCGCTCATCCTCGCGGATGGTGCGCCATGCGCCGATAGGCTCGGCCGGATCGTGCTGATAGAGCATGCGGATGCCGGCCGCGCCGCGTTCCTCGATCGAGCGGCGGAAAGCACCGCGCTCGATCACGTCGCGACCGAGATCGACCTCGCCGAAGACGCTGGCATAACCGGAAAACGTGCCGTCGCCGGATATGCCGCACAGTTCCAGATTGGCGAATTTGCGCGTGGCGGGGCGCGGCCCGCGATAGACGTGCATGGGAAACTCCTGCGATGTGAAGAAAGGGGAGCCGCGTGGAGGTTAAGCGCGCGGACGGGCGTTGTAACGGTCGGCTACGCGCACCAGCAGGCCAAGCCCCCACCAGGCCACCATGCTGGCCGCGGCCGAGCCCGCCACCATGATTTCGCGGCCGGAAAGCGCGCCGGCGATATCAAGCTGCTGCACGATCCACAGGCCGACCGGCCCGCCGAAGATCATGCCGCAGGAGACCCCGGTGATGAAACGGCTCGCCGCTTCGCGTTTGCTTTTCGGCAGGAGATAGACGAGCGACACACCCGCGCCTGCCACGGCACCGGTGATGCGGGCGGCCCAGATGCCGGCCTCATTGGCGAATTCAGACATGGGTAATCATTCCGGTTTAAGATGTGAAAAATCGGACAGACGCGCCGCGTCGTCCTCGGGTCAGTTGCGCACTTTCAAAACGCCGTTTCGCGAGTCTTCAGAATCGCTTGGGCGGCAGACCTCACAAAACGATTCCGCTGGTTCATAAATTGCTCGAAGATGCGATCCGGTACGGCGGCCTCGCCGCCTAGTACCCGACCGCCTCCCGTTTTTCCTCGTCGGTCAGAAACGACGCCGCGCCGATGCGCGTCCACAACGCGTCCCGCTCGCCGGCAAGCCCGGCGACCCTGTCGAGATCCGGCTCCAACCGTAGCCCGGCGCCGAAAATCGGCGACAGCCAACCGCAGAGCCTTGCCGCCGTGCGGTTGACCAGCGGCAGCACGGTGAGGCGATAGAAGGCGCGGTTCGCTTCCTGGTAATTGGCATAGGTATTGTCGCCGGGAATGCCGATCAGCATCGGCGGCACACCGAGCGACAGCGCGATGTCGCGCGCGGCACCGTTGCGTGCTTCCAGAAAATCCATGTCGCGCGGCGAAAGTCCCATCGCCTTCCAGTCAAGCCCGCCTTCCAGAAGCAGCGGCCGGCCCGCATTCATCGCGCCCTGATAACCTTCCTCCAGCTCGCGTTTCAGCCGTTCATACTGCTCGGTGGAAAGATTGCCGCCTTCCTTCGGCTGGTAGACCAGCGCGCCGGAAGGCCGGGCGGAATTGTCGAGCAGGCGCTTGTTCCACTGGCTTGCGGCATTGTGCAGATCGAGAGCGGCCCCCGCAGAGGCGAGCGGCGCGAACCCTGCGCGGTCGTCCAGCGGATGGAAAAGCTTCAGATGCAGCAATCCCAGCCCATCACGATCAGTGGCGATGCGCCTGATGGCACGGCCTTCGGCACGGTAGTCGTAACCCACCGGCCAGCCATCTGCCCCCTCGACGATGCTGACCCGGTCGGGCCGCAGAAGATGCAGTTCGCGCAGGCGCTCGCCGATCAGCAGCGGCTCGACATAGGCGTTTCCGGCCAGCATCAAATGGCCGTAAAGCGCCTCGAAAAAATCCGGCCCGCCCATATGGGCGCTCGGCTTGGCCAGAAGCGTCAGCAGCGGATGATCGCCGATCTCCTCATCGCCATCGTAAAGCAGCCAGCTCACCGACGCCGAGGCTTCCGCCACCATGCGGGCGGCACGGTGCGCCACAGGGTTTTTCATGAAGCCTTCACGGGCAAGTGCGGCATAGGAGCGGCCGGACCAGAAGGCTTGGCCGCCCTGCGCCGCCACCGCCATGAAGCCACCCGTTGCCGTTTTGCGTTCGGGCACGGCTCTGCCATCCGCCGGGCGCCGCCACGGCAGGGAAAACGGAAATCGCATGGAATTGTCCTTGTTTTGATGCTGCGCGGCATCTGCATGCCGTCACCCCGGACTAGATCCGGGGTCCAGCGTGATCAAGTCCTTGATCGCGTAAGACTCTTCTCACGGCGCAGACGCGCCGTGGCTGGATGCCGGATCTAGTCCGGCATGACGGAGGAATAGTTTACGCCTATTGTCCGCAAACCGAGCACAGATGCGCCCCCGCCCTCTTTGAGGAAAAGAGAACGCTTACCGGATCGGCGCTTTTACCGCCGTATCGCTGTTGAAATCGGCGGCCACACGGGTTTCACGCAGCGGCTTTACCGTGCGGGTCGACAGATCGTAGGCGGGGTCGGCCTTGTAGGCTGCCAGCGCCGCCTCGTTTTCAAACTCGCCATAGACGATGAAATCGACCGAATTGCCCCATTGGTCCTTCTTCACGTTTTCGCCGATTTCCAGCTTCAGCGAATGCGGTATCGCGGTCAGGCCTGAAAGCCCCTTGCGCACGGAGTCGCGGTTTTCCTCGGGAACGGTGAAAAAAACGATATGGCGGATCACGGTGTCACCTGTCATGCAAAATTCGAATTCGGCCTTGCCGGCGCAAATAACGGGTTATCATCTGGCCCGCGCCGGTTCAATCCGCGCTGCGACAAGGGCGCGATGAAATGCCCGCCCATAATCGCCGACAAGCCGCGCCCGGTCATTGCCGTTGATGATTGCGCGCGCACCTTCCCAATCCTCGCGCTCACCGCTGAAGAAATCGGAAAGCCTGCGGCCGGTAAAGCTGCCGGCTGCCATGCCACGGATCAGGATCGCGGTTGCCACATCCGGCTCCATGGCCCGCTCGGGGCGTGCCAGCAGGTCAACTCCTGTCAGCGCCGACATAGCCCCATAGTTGCGGCGATGCGTCAGCTGCACGAAGCCGCGCCCCAGCCAGCTTTTGCCGTCAGCGTCCGGCCGCCAATAGGGTTTGCGCACCATCGGCAGCCGGCCCGCCGCAAAAGCCCGGTCGAGCCTTGCGATCGCCTCCGCATCGTTTGCCGCCAATGTCTCGCGCACCGGCTGCATGGTCGCCGCCGTTTCATGAAATGTCGTGGCCAGCATATAGGCCAGAAAGCGCGGATCGCCGCCCGTCAGCGCCTTATCGAAACCCGCCAGTATCGTCCTCGTTCCGGCAAGCTGTGCGGCGCGCAGGCGACCGCTAAAGATGGAAATTCGTACCGACGCGAAGAATCGCGCCTCGTCATAGGCCATAGCCGGCTCCTGAAAATCGGGGGCGATCACCCCTTCAAGTTTTTCCACATGACGGCCGTCAGAACTAAATCGATTTGAAAAAATCCTAATCGATTTTAATCCGCAGGCCGGGGTTTCGAGGTAAAAAATTTCTTGAATTCCGCAACCTTGGAGCGCTAACTCCGTTCATCGCGCAATTGTGCAGCGTTGATCATTCAAGGAGGAATGCCACCATGACAGCGACAATCCCCCAGACCGTTTATGACCGTCTCGAAAACGAGTGGCGCCAGATGCGCGAAACCGGCTCTCAGCCGAAACCGGCGCAATCTCCGAAGAAATAAAGACCGCTCGCGTTTATCGCTAAACGCTTTGCGCACTCGACATTGTCCCCGGCAGGTTCTGACCGGGGCGAACATGTGTCGATTGTGGAGATTTGACACGGCATCATCGCGTGGTTTTAGCTGCCGGAATAACAATAGGGCGGCGGCGTTCGGACCGGAGGTGGCGTCTCACATCCCCCGCACCCTCGGCTCGCCGGCAACCGCCGTCGTCAGCGCCGTTATCGCCCAGACCAGCGCATCCAGCCGGTCGGGCGAGCGCCCGGAGGATAGTCCGCCGGGTCCGAAATCCGCCATCTGATCCTCAAGCTTTTCAAACCGTGCGGCGTGGCGCACCCTGCCCTGTTCGTAAAGTGCGGCCACCGGCTCGGCTCGGGTGAACTTGCCCCGGCTTGCCCGCACCAAGGTCAGCGGCAGGTTGGCGTCTATGCTCTGCAGCATCGCCCGCACCATCTCGCCGCCCTGATTGACCTCGGCCACCACCCGGTCAGCCTCATGATGACGGGCGGCGGCGACCACAGCCCGCGCCCAGCCGGCCGGCGTTTCGCCTTCCACCGAACAATCCGCAAGCACCACCAGTTTGCCAGACATGCCAAGTCCGGCCACGACGATGCCGCAGCAGGAATTTTCACCAATACCGGCGGGCGGATCGACCGCCACCACGATCCGCGTCAACGGCTCGTGCGCCGCGTCCACGATCGCTTCCAGATCGGCCCGTTTCCACAGCGCGCCTTCGCGCTCATCGATCAGTTCGCCGCCGATTTCCTGACGCCCCAGCCGCGTGCCGCCATAACGATCATGCATGGCTTTCAGAAAACCCGGCGAAAGATTTTGTGCATTCATCGCCGTCGGCATGCGCGCCACCCGGCTCGAGGGGTCGGCGAGGAGCGCCTTCAGGAGCGGAATGGGCCGTGGCGTCGTTGTTACCAATTGCCGTGGGGCATCCCCCAGACGCAGGCCGAATTGCAGCATATCCCAGGTTTCCTGCGGATATTTCCATTTCCCGAGTTCATCCGCCCAGGCCATGTGGAATTGCGGCCCGCGCAGACTTTCGGGGTCTTCGGAGGAAAATATCTGCGCCATCGCCCCGTTTGGCCAGACGAGCCGCCGGCGCGTGACCTCGAAGACGGGACGGCGGCGGCGCGCGATGCGACAGATGCCGGAAATGCCGTCGATCATCACCTCACGGGCATCCCCCAGCGTTTCCGCCACCAGCGCGATGCGCAAATCCGAATGTCTCTCACGCGAGGCGATCCTGTGCACCCATTCGGCCCCGGCGCGGGTCTTGCCGGAACCGCGCCCGCCGATCAGAAGCCATGTCCGCCAGTCGCCCTCAGGCGGCTGCTGCGGCAGGTTGCCGATAAAACGCCAGTCGCGCAGAAGGGTAAAGACCTGTTCCTGCAGGCGCGGTTCGGGCGAAAGACCCCTCATGCACTGGCCCCCGACGGAGCACTGGGCGTCCGTGTCGCTTCCGCCTCCAGTCTTGCGCGGCATTTCTGCTCGGCCAGTTCGTCGATACGTTCGAGGAAATGCGCAACAGCGGCTTCCTAATCCTCGGTATCAGTCTCGTCATCCCCGGCAAGTGCCGCCCTTTCTTCCGCCAGCAGGCGTTGCAGGGCGTCGATCCGTTCCAGCGTGCGGACGACGACCGAAAGCTGGTCCGTCGCGGCCTTCACATCGGCGCGCGCCTGCTTGCCCGGAGCATCCTCCGTCGCCGACAATAATGTCGCCTCGCTCGCCTGCCGCAGATTGCGATACATGTGAAACTGATCGCGCATCTCCACCGTCAGCTCGTTCAGCACCTGCCGCAACTCGCCGTTGCGCGCCGCATCTTCGGCGGCCAGCTTGTCGGCCCGCGATTTTATCTCAGGTGCCGTTTCCAGCCTCGCCTCGCCGCCATAGGCGCATCTTTCCGGCCAGACGCCGTGCAGCGCCAGATCGCAATTGCGGAAATTCGTCATGAGGTCGACCTGCGAGAGAAATACCATGATGCGCACGAGCGCACCGGTTGGGGGAATACCACCCTCGGAACCGGTTCAGATTGCAGACAAAGTCTGAGCGCCCTCCATCGTCATCCTCCTTTCGGAGACGAACGAGGCATGGGCATCATCCAATAAATGATGCCCCTCACCAAACACGCCGACGTCATCCTCGGGCCTGTCCCGAGGATCTGCAACGTCTTGATTTTATCGGCGCGTTTAGATCCTTGGGACAAGCCCAAGAATGACGTCGAGAATGGCGGGACGTTTGTGACCAAACCCGAACGCAACCTGCCAAACCGACTATTGCCGTTCAACCGCAAATCTCCGACTGTATCCAAACACTATCAAACCACCGTCACGCTGTAAAGGATTATTTTCCTATTACGATGATTTTTATCCTTCCCGAGGGGTTTGCACCCTCGCCCGCCGCATACTACACTCTCGCGAAAGCGGTGAGGCAAAGGGGCAGGTCAAGTTGTTGAAACAATGGGTTGGACGGTTGTTCTCGGGTCTTTCGGCAACCGGCATCGTCTTCGGCACGGTTCTGTTCTGCGCTTCGCTCACACCGTCTCTTCTGCCACGCACATGGCAGGTGCAGGGTGTGCTGTGCGGATTTTCCTTTGCCATCGGTTATCTGATCGGCGTGGCGCTTACCGCGATCTGGACCTATCTGGAATTGCCCCATCCCTCGCGTCATAACCGGCATGGCATCCGTTTTCTTATAGCACTTGCCAGTGCGGTTACGGCGATAGGATTTTTGTGGCAGGCGAAAGACTGGCAGAACTCGATCCGCATATTGATGGAACTCGATCCGCTGCCCAGCGCCCATCCCACCAAGACCGGCAGCGTCGCGGTGCTGGTCGCCGCCCTCCTGATCGGCGCGGGCCGGCTTTTCCAGCTCATCCGCCGGTTCTTCTCGGCCCGCAGCCGTCATTTCCTGCCGCGCCGGCTCGCCAATGTGCTCGGCATCGCCGCCGCAATCGTACTGTCCTGGATGCTGCTGAACGGCCTGATCTTCGATATCGGTCTGAAGTTTGCGGATTCCTCGCTGAAACAGGTGGATGCGCTGATCGAACCGGATGTGCCGCGCCCTTCCGACGCGCTCAAAACCGGCAGCAGCGCTTCCCTGATGACATGGGAATCGCTTGGCCGCAGAGGCCGGGAATTCGTGGTCGGCGGGCCGGAGGCACAGGAGATTTCCACCTTCACCCACCGCCCCGCCAGCGAGCCGCTCAGGGTCTATGCGGGCTTAAATTCGGCATCGACACCCGAGCAAAGAGCGTCCCTTGCACTGGAAGAGCTGAAGCGGGTCGGCGGTTTCGAGCGTAAGGTGCTGCTGGTCGTCATTCCCACCGGCACCGGCTGGATCGATCCGGAAGCGCTCGACACGGTCGAATATCTGCATGACGGCAATGTCGCGAGCGTCGCCGTACAATATTCCTATCTTTCGAGCTGGATAGCACTTCTGACCGAACCGGATTATGGCGTGGAAACGGCCCGTGCACTGTTTCAGGCGGTCTACGGTTATTGGACGACCCTGCCGAAGGAAACGCGACCGAAGCTTTATCTGCATGGCCTCAGCCTCGGTTCGCTGAATTCGCAAAAATCCTCCGATCTTTACGACGTGCTGGCCGATCCCTTCCAGGGCGCGCTGTGGAGCGGCCCGCCCTTTTCCAGTCCCACATGGCGCATGGCCACCGATGGCCGGGTGGCGGGTACGCCGGAATGGCTGCCGCGTTTCCGCGATTCCTCGGTGATCCGCTTCGCCAACCAATATACCACCGCGCATATGCCTGATGTGGCGTGGGGGCCGATGCGTATCGTCTATCTGCAATATGCCAGCGACCCCATCACCTTCTTCGAGCCCGCCTCGCTTTACCGGCGTCCGCAATGGATGAGCCATCACGGACAGGATGTCTCCACATCCTTCCGCTGGTTCCCGGTCGTGACCTTGCTGCAGCTCGGTCTCGATGTCGCCGCCGCCACCACGGCGCCGATCGGTTACGGCCATGTCTATGCGCCGGAACATTACATCGATGCGTGGACGGAGGTGACGGAGCCGCAAGGCTGGAACACGGAGGATATCCAGCGGCTGAAGATGTTCTTCAAGGCCCGCCGCGGCTCCACCGATCCGGCGTAGGCGCGGCGAGCGTATCGTTTCCGGCGTCAGTCTTTCAGCACGTCCACATGGTCGGCCACATAGGTCTCCAGCGAACGCGGCGCGTGGCCGGTCAGCGTCTCGACATCGCCGGTGACTGCCGAGGTCCAGCCTTCGCGCACGGGATGGAAGATCGAGGCGAGGAAGGACGCATAATCCTTCGGAACGCCAGCACCGGTGAGGATGCCGATGAAGACTTCGTCCGAAACGGGACCGTAAGAGACCGGCTTGCCGATTGCCTGCGAAATGATCGCGGCCGCCTCGCCGTAACCGATCGCCCGCGGGCCGGTCAGGTTGAACGCCTTGCCGTCGAAGGCATCCGTAGTCAGTGCCGCCGCTGCGCTGCCAGCAATATCGCGCACATTGATGAAGCTCGTTTTGCCCTCGCCCGCCGGAACGGCAATCTGGCCGTGTTCGATGCCCGCCTTCCAGTAGCTGTGGAAATTATCGGCAAACCAGTTGGGGCGCAGAATGACATAAGGCACGCCGGAGGCGATGATCTTCAGCTCGACCTGGCGATAGGGAATGGAATCGTCGGCATCGACGCCGAAGACGCTGAGGAACACGATCTTCACCTTGCGGCGAGCAGCCTCCTCGACCACCGGCGTCAGCGCGTCGATGGTATCCAGACGCCCGCCTGCCAGGATCAGAAACAGCCGGTCCACGCCGTCGAATGCGTCCGCGTAGGTGGAGGCATCGGTATAGTCGAAACGCACCCCTTCCGCGCCGTCCGCCGCATTGCCGGTGCGCGAGGCCGCCTTCACCTTTTCGCCCTTGGCCAAAAGCGCCTTTACCAGCGGCGTGCCGATGGTGCCGGTGGAACCGATCACAAGTATCTTGCCAGTCATCTCATATCTCCGTAGTATCTAATGGAAACCATGTTTCGAAAACACACATACTGTGTGTTAGAAATCATGAAAAGAGAGCACTTTCCGGTTATCTGGTATCCTTGCGGAAACCTGTCCGGCCCTGAAACAAAAGGATGACATCGATGGAACGCATCTTTGACGTTTACGAGGATCGCTGCCCGACACGGATGGTTCTGGACAGGATCGCCGACAAATGGGCGCTGCTGATCCTTGACCGGCTGCGTGTGGAAGCGGTGCGCTTCAACCTCCTGCGGCGGGAAATCAAGGGCATCTCACAAAAGGTCCTGTCGCAGACGCTGAAGAAGCTGGAGCGCGACGGGCTGATTTCCCGGCAGGCCTTTCCAACGGTTCCGGTCACGGTCGAATATTCGCTGACACCACTTGGGCGCACGCTGACTGACACGGTGGCGGCACTCGCCCACTGGGCGGAGGGCAATATCGATGCCGTGTTGGCGGCGCAGAGGGCTTATGACGGTAAGGTTGCGGCTTAGGCGCCGCTCCCTTCCGTCATACCGGCCTTGAGCCGGTATCCAGTCAGCCCAAGTCCTTGGGCTGAAAAGAGTCTTTCTCGCCGCGCAGACGCGCGTCGGCTGGATGCCGGATCGAGTCCGGCATGACGGAAGTCGGGTTTACCGCACTTCCCAACTACCCCCACCAACACCCTACCGCGAAATCCGCGTCGAAAGAATGATCGACGACAGCGTGCGTTCCACGCCATCCAGCGCGCCGATGCGGTCGATCAGCCGGTCGAGATCGAGGATGGAGGGGGCGGCAAGAATGGCGATCAGATCGAAGGTGCCGCTGACCGAATGCAGCGTCGTTACCTCCTTGATGGCGGAAAGTGCCGCCGTCACAGCGGGCAGCGCCTTCGGGCCAATGGTGATCAGCACATGGGCGCGCACCAGCCCGGAAAGATAGCTTTCCGAAAGCCGCAAACCATAACCGGCAATCACACCGTCCGCCTCCAGCCGCTCGATGCGGGCCTGCACCGTGGTGCGCGAAAAGCCGAGTTTGCGCGCCAGTTCCGCAACCGGCATGCGGGCGTTTTCGGAAAGCAGGGCGAGCAGCGCCCGGTCCTTCTCGGCTATCGTCATAGTGACCAATCCTATCGTCTAACTGCGCAATATTAACCCACTATCCGCACATAGTGAAGCTGCGAATCGCCAATGAAAGCTGTCATTCTGTCTTTGAGGCGCATCCTGTGCGCGGAAACATGCGAATTTACTGCGGGGAACAAGAACATGAAAAACATTGTCGTTATCGGCGCGGGCAATATCGGCTCGGCCATCGCCTGGATGCTGGCCGTCACCGGCGATTATCGCATCACGGTTGCGGATCGCTCGGCAGACCAGTTGGCGAATGTGCCGGCGCATGAGCGTATCGACACCGAAATCGTCGACATAGCCGACCGCCCGGCGCTGGAAGCGCTGCTGAAAGGCAAATTTGCCGTGCTGTCCGCCGCCCCGTTCCATCTGACGGCGGGCATCGCGGAAGCGGCCGTCGCTGTCGGCACGCATTATCTCGATCTCACCGAAGACGTCGAATCCACCCGCAAGGTCAAGGCACTGGCGGAAACGGCACAGACCGCGCTCATCCCGCAATGCGGCCTTGCACCCGGTTTCATTTCCATCGTCGCTGCCGATCTTGCAGCCCGGTTCGACAAGCTGGACAGCGTGCGCATGCGCGTCGGCGCTTTGCCGCAATATCCGTCCAACGCGCTCAACTACAACCTCACCTGGAGCACGGACGGGCTGATCAACGAATATATCGAGCCCTGCGAAGCGATCGTCGAAGGCCGCCTCACCGCCGTTCCGGCCCTTGAGGAACGCGAGGAATTCTCACTCGACGGCGTCACCTATGAGGCCTTCAACACCTCGGGCGGTCTCGGCACTCTTTGCGCCACGCTGGAAGGCAAGGTGCGGACCATGAATTACCGCACCATCCGTTACCCCGGCCATGTGGCGATCATGAAGGCGCTTTTGAACGACCTCAACCTGCGCAATCGCCGCGACGTGCTGAAGGATCTGTTCGAAAACGCGCTGCCCGGCACGATGCAGGACGTGGTCATCGTCTTCGTCACCGTCTGCGGCACCCGCAACGGCCGTTTCCTACAGGAAACCTATGCCAACAAGGTCTATGCCGGCCCCGTTTCCGGCCGCATGATGAGCGCGATCCAGATCACCACCGCCGCCGGAATCTGCACGGTTCTCGATCTGCTGGCGGAAGGCTCTTTGCCGCAGAAGGGCTTCGTCCGTCAGGAAGAAGTGACGCTGCCGCATTTCCTCGAAAACCGGTTTGGCCGATATTATGGCGCGCATGAGCCGCTGGCGCGGGTAGGGTGAATTAAGGGCATCTATGGCGCGTGGCGTTGCAGCTTGTTTCTTCTCCCCGCCGGGGAGAAGGTGGCCCGAAGGGTCGGATGAGGGGGCAACGCCAGCGATAGACCGCACCCTTGCCCCCTCATCCCGCTGCCGCGACCTTCTCCCCGGCGGGGAGAAGAAACGTGTGGCATCCGCTCGGTCCAATACTGTGGAGCGGCTGCGCTACGTCCCGCAAAACGTCCGGAACACCCTCTCATGGCTCATCGGCGGCTGCATGTAGACGAAATTGTCCGGCCGTTCCTCGAAGGGCGTCGCAATCGCGGCCAGCATGGCGTGGAAAGGTTCGAAATCGTCATCCTCCACTGCCGCCGCGATCAGTTCCTCGATACGGTGGTTGCGTGGAATGATGGCCGGGTTGATGGCGAGCATCGCCCGTGACCTTTCTGTATCGGACACATCTTCCCGCGCGGCTCTCTCCCGCCAGCGCGCCAGCCATTCGTCCGCCGCTGCGATATCGATGAACATGCCGCGAAACGGCTCGGCATCGCCATCGGCCGCGTGGGAAAGACGCCGGAAGGTCTGTGTATAATCCGCCTCCGATGCCTGCATCAGCGCCAGAAGCGCCTGCACCAGCTCGATATCGCCCTCTTCCTCCACCGTCAGGCCAAGTTTTTCGCGCATGCCGGCAAGCCAGCGTTTGGGAAGGGCGGCGGCGAAATCCGCCAGCACGGCATTGGCAAGTTCGGCGGCTTTCTCCACTTCCGGGTCGAGCAGCGGGAGAAGGCATTCCGCCAGCCTTGCGATGTTCCATTGGGCGATGCCCGGCTGGCTGTTGAAGGCGTAACGCCCCTGCGCATCGATGGAAGAGAACACCTTGTTCGGGTGGTATTCGTCGAGAAAGGCGCATGGCCCGAAGTCGATCGTCTCGCCGGAGACCGCCATATTGTCGGTATTCATCACGCCATGGATGAAGCCCACCATCATCCAGCGGGCGATGAGTTCGCATTGCCGCTCTGCAATGCCGCGCAGCATTGCAAGGTAAGGATTGTCTGCGCCTTTCGCTTCGGGATAGTGGCGGTCGATCACATAATCCGCGAGATTTCTGATCCCCTCGTCATCCTCGCGCGCGGCGAAGAACTGGAAGGTGCCGACGCGGATATGGCTTGCCGCGACGCGGGTGAAAACGCCGCCCGGCAGGCCGACCTCGCGCTGCACCCTTTCGCCGGAAAGGACGGCGGCCAGCGCCCGGGTGGCGGGAATACCGAGCGCAAACATCGCTTCCGACAGGATATATTCGCGCAGCACCGGGCCGAGCGCCGCGCGCCCGTCACCCCGCCGCGAAAACGGCGTCGGGCCGGAGCCTTTAAGCTGGATATCGCGCCGTTTGCCGTTTCTGTCGATCACCTCACCAAGAAGAATGGCGCGGCCATCACCCAGCTGCGGCACGAACCCGCCGAACTGGTGGCCGGCATAGGCCATGGCCAGCGGCTCGGCCCCTTGCGGCACCACATTGCCGGAAAAGATCGCCGCCAGCTTTTCATCGTCGAGGCCCGATACGTCGAGAAGAAGCTCGTCGGCCAGCCCGCGATTGAAGGCGATGAGGTGCGGCGCTTTCACCGGCGTCGGCAAAACGGCGGCACTGAATCGCTCCGGCAGGCGGGCATAGGAATTGTCGAATTTGATCACGGGTAAACTCCCTGCTTTTGCCTGATATGGCGTTTTTAGCGGCTCGTTGCGAGAGGGAAACATCCTGTGTTGAACTTTCTTTCGTCCCATTCGTTGCGTTTCCTGAACCAGAATAGCCGCAACGAAAAGGAACGGGAATGACCATCGTTGACGCCGTAACCGCCGAGCCGGAAAGCGCAATCCGCACAATTCATACCGACCTGCCGGTCAACGCCACCTTCCATGTCTGGTTGAAGGCGAAAAAACCGGCGGAACCGGGCGCCGTCTCCTTCTCCAACGCGAATGGCAAATTCGCTGAAGTTTCAAGCGTCAACACCGAAGAGTTCGGATTTAGAATCTATCAGGTCTTCGGCGGCGGCCATGTGGAGCTGAGCTACGACACGGTCACCACAGCCGTTTCCGTCATCTACTGGTTCACCGCCGCCGACGTGCTCGAAACCGGGATTACCGTCGTTCATAGCAAGCCGGACAATGCAGCCCCCGATCTGCCGGGCAGCTATCACTTCCGCCCGCCCTTTGGCTGGATGAACGATCCGAACGGCTTTGGCCGCTTCGAAGGCCGGCCGCACCTGTTCTACCAGCATTATTCACACGGGCTGCGCTGGAACACCATGCATTGGGGCCACGCCGTCTCGTCGGATTATCTGCGCTGGCGGCATCTGCCGATCTTCCTGTTTCCCTCCGAGGACCTGACGACGCGGCCGGACAAGCGCGGCGGCGCCTATTCCGGCTCCACCATTCCGCTTGTCGAAGGAACCGGCATCCGGGTGTTCTTCACCGAGCAGGTTCAGGACCGCATACCCGAACAGCAAATCCAGCTCACCGCCACCTCCTCCGATCTGATCATGGCCGGGCAGGCCGAGGTCATTCTGGGGACCCGCCCGGACGGACAGGGGCTGACGCCGGATTTCCGCGATCCCCATGTCTTTCGCGGTCCGGACGGGCTTTGGAAAATGGTGCTGGGCAGCCAGAGCGAGGGCGGCGGCGTCATCCTGCTATACGAGACGCTCGACCCCACCGCCGCCTCGGGCTGGACCTATGTGGGCAAGCTGTGGGTGGAAACGCGCTACAGGACCACCGCCATAGAATGCCCCTGTCTGCTGCCGCTCGACGGCCCGGCCAATGCCCGCTCCACGCGCTGGGTGCTGGTTTACGGGCTGATGCATTCGGAAGACCCGGAGACCGGCCGCAAGAACCTGACCATGGCCGATGTCGGCTGGTTCGACGGCAAGGTCTTCACCAAGGAATTCGGCCAGGAGCTGGATTTCGGCACTGACAATTATGCCTTCCAGGCGTTTCTGGATGGCGACAGCATCATCGGCATCGGTTGGCTCGCCAATTGGGCGGATGCCAATCCGGAGATCGATTTCCCCACATCCATGACGCTGCCGCGCCGGCTCCACTATCTGAACGGCGAGCTTCTGACCCCACCCATCGGCGCGACGGAAAGCCTGCGCAGCCATATTCTCGACCGCACGCGCCTGGCGGCCGGCGAACGCGTCACCTTCATCAACGGGGCGGTGGAGATGCTGATCGAGCTTGCCTCGCCCGGCGCGCCTTTCGAGCTTGCGCTCGATCATCCTACAGTCGAACTTGGCCTCGTTTCCGATGAAACCGGTCTGTGGATCCGGCACGAGGACGGGCGTGACGGCCCCTCGCCTCACTATATCGCCAAGGGTGCAAGGGCCTCGCGCATCCGCATCTTTCTGGATTACGGCTCCATCGAGGTCTTCGCCAACCGGGGCCGGTACGTCGGGACAAAACGTATCGAGGGTTTCGAACCAGTGCGTTCGGCCCTCCTCACGGCGGCGCCCGGCGCGGTGGTCCACGCCACCACCTGGGCGCTGCGTCCATGAGGAACCTTTTGGCGGAGATGGCGGTTGATAATTCAGAAACCGCCAAAAGGAGAAACGGCATGACCAAGATCCGCGATACCCGCGACCCCATCCTGTTTCCGACTGAAGCCAACGAAAACAAGGCCGAGAAAAAACGCGCCGGCAAGGGCATTGTCATCGTTATCGGCGCAATCGCGATCATGGCCTTCGTCGTCTATCTGGTGGCGATCACCATCGCCACCACCCAGTCGTAACCGCGCGCGCCGTAGAGGCGTTAGCGCTGGCCGCTCCGTAGCCTGCGGGTGGTCAGGATCGCAAGCAGCGACACGATGACACCCAGCCCGTAAAGATAGACCATCGGCATCGTTACATCCGCAAGATCGATCTGCGTGACGAGATCGGTTGCCGCAGCAACCGTACCGCTTGCACCCGCACCGGCCGCAGCACCGAGCGTCGCGACCGTGGGCAGCAATGCGCCGGTCATCTTGCGCTCCTCTTCCGGCGCAGCCTCCATGGCCGCCTGGCTGATGCCGGCCCAGGACATGCCGAAAGCCGAACCGATCAATATCTGTCCCGCAAGCATTTCCGGCCAGTTTCCCGTCGCCAGCCCAAGCCCGAGCAGCGCGCAGCCGGGCACCATCTGGTAAGGGCCATAATGCAGGCAAAGCTCCCGCAGGCGGCTGGAACGCACACTGCCGATCAGCATCGCCACGAAGCTCCAGGCAAGCGGCATCGTCACGACGATGAAACCGGCGAAAGTCGGCTCGTGGTGCCAGAAATTGATGGCGACATAAGCGAGATAGACGCTGCCCAGCGCATGGGCATAGGACATCAGGAACAACACCCAGAAACCGCTGCCGAGCACCGTTTTCAGCCGGAAAGAATCCTTCGGGAACAGGCCGGCGGCAGGGCGGGTGCCCACCTTCAGCGAGGCCCACAACAGTGCCGCCCCGGCAAGCAGGGAGGCGATGCGCAGGCCGGCATCCTCAAAGGCGGAGGGTGCGGAAAAGGCCAATGCGCCGACAAGGCAGAGAAGCAGTGGAACCAGCGGCTTGCGCGTCGTCGCCACCGGCCGTTCCGCCGAGACGGCAATCGCCGTATAGGCCAGCAACAGCACGATCAGCGGCGCGGACAGGAGGAAGGTCGCGCGCCAGGAGATATGCTCGGTTGCAAAACCGCCGGTCAGCGGCCCGACGAAGGACGCGACCGCCCAGATGGCCGCCTCTATGGCGAAGACCTTCGGCAGCAGGGCCGAACGAAAACCGGCGGGTATGAGACTGTAGCAAACAGCCACGATCAGGCCGTCGGCAAGCCCCTGCAACGCCCGGCCGATGACGACCCATAAAAAGCTGTCAGCGAGCGCCGACATGACGGAGCCGAATGAAAAGATCAGGCAGCACAGGAATAGAACACTGCGTGCGCCAAAACGCTCGCGAAACAGAACGGCGGTAACGCCACCCGCCACGGAACCGACGAAATAGAGGCTGTAGGCCCAGCTATAGAAGGCCGCGCCGCCGATCTCGCGCACCGCGACCGGCAAGGCAGTCACCACCGCGAACTGGTTGAAGGCGTGCAGGCCGATACCGGAGGAAATAACGGTCAGAAGCGAGAGGTTCGCCCCACCAAGCAATTCCGTCCAGCTATTTTTCTCCGTCATTTCCACACTCGTCAAAGCCGTATCCTTTCTTTTTTTGCGATACGGCCGGCAAACTAGAACCTCAAGCACCATTGAGGTCAAGGCGCCTTTTTCACCTATTCCCGTTTGCGCGAATTGGCTGGCATCAGGAACCCTCTGCGCGCCCCGGTCGTTTGTACAATGACCGACAGAAAGGATACCGTCATGGACCGCAAGAAAATCATGCCCCGCAACGAAGATGCCATGGACGAGGACCTGCTCGATCTCGACATCGACGCCCTTCCGGCAAAGGGAGAAATTCCGCAGTCGATCGAACAGGAAATCGAGGAAGAAGAGACCGAGACCGAGGACGATCCCTATCAGGAAAGCGACGAAGCCCTTCCCGACGACGCGGAAGAGCGCGTCATCAACCGCAACCCCTCGCGGGAAGGCGGCGCATTCGACGAGGTTTAGGTAAGACTGTCAGCGGGGGATGCAAAGCGCTTCAGCATATGGCGCAGATGGTCCTGACCGCCGAAAAACACCGCGAGAATACGAACGGTCTTTTCCCTCTCATCGACATCGAAATAAAAAATCGCCTGATTTTTCGTTACCCGGCGAAGGCCGGGCAATATTTCGGGTGACAGCGTCCCCTGAAAAGGCGCTTTGTGAAGAGCTTCCATATCCGCTTCAATCGAGCCCACGCGCCGCGCAGCTCGCGTAAAAGCTCCTGGCAAGGCGTCGCCAAGGTCGAGATATGACTGGACGAGATGATCCAGAATGAGGCCGAGGTCCTGATCCGTTTCCGTCGAACGCAGCACCTTAAAGGCCATAGCTGGCCTTTTTGGCTGCGATCATCGCCGCCGTTCTGTCCTTGCCATCTTCGACGGAGATAAACTCTCCCTGCCCGCGCTCAGCCAGCAACTCGCGAAGGACGGCAAGCTCGGCTTCCTTCAATTCGGTTTCCTGCCGGAGCAATTCCAGTCCGCGCTGGACCACGGCGCTGAGGCTGGCATAACGCCCCTCCTCCACCAACCTGCGAGCGAACATATCCTGCTGATCGGAAATGGAGACAGATGCCTTTACGGACATAGCGGTGGTCCCGTTTCAAGAGAATGATGCTACTCAGTAGCACATCTTCCATATTCGTTCCACCGACTATGACTGCGCGTCATGTCCGCAATGTGAGTTCGCCAGTCGATGTCAGTGGGTTCTCGCGGGCTTGTGGGCGGTCTTTTCGACGCCTGCCGCAAGATCGTCGAGGATCGGGCAATCGGGCCGGTGGTCGCCGCCGCAGCAATGCGCAAGGTGGGACAGCGTCTTCACCATGCCCTTCATCTCGGCGATCTTCTGTTCGAGATCCGCGATATGCACGAGCGCAATGTCCTTCACCGCCGAACTCTCGCGGCTCTTGTCCTGCCAGAGTTTCAGCAGCGTTTCGGTCTCTTCCAGCGAAAAGCCGAGCGTGCGCGCCCGCTTGATGAAGCGCAGATTGTGCACGTCCTGCTCGCCATAGACTCGGTAATTATTGCCGGTGCGGGCGGCGGGGGTGATGAGGCCGATCTGCTCGTAATAGCGGATCATCTTGGCGGAAACGCCGGATGCTTCCGATGCCTGTCCGATATTCATAGTGTTACTTCCCTATAGGCGACCATTGCCCGTTTCGAGACCCTATGTAGGGATTCCCATCATGGGAAGGTCAAGGGAAGAGGATGCATTTTATTGCGCACAGAAAAGTGAGTGCGGTCGCCAGCTATGAACGCATGCGGGCAACACAGTCATGATCGTTGAAATTGGTGCTCAATTGAGCTACATATGATATCTGAAAAAGGAGGTCGATCATGACCGCAAATGCATATGTGAGAGCGCGCATCGATCAGGCAATCAAGGACGATGCGACTGCCGTGCTTGATAGTCTGGGGCTGACTGTTTCCGATGTCATGCGAATGATGTTGACGCGAATTGCCCGCGAAAAAGCGCTGCCGATAGAACTGACGCGCCCGAATGCTGAAACGCTTGCCGCGATTGAAGACGCTCGTGCTATCGCCGCCGCGAAGCGCAATCGTTTCGGCACGACAGAAGCTTTGTTCGACGCTCTTGATGGCGACAAAAGGTGACAGACAGGAAAGGTCACGAAAAACAGGCGGCATCAAAGCGAACAGTGCTGCCGCGAAGTTCAGATTTCACCAGGCAATTTCTTAAAGACTGGCAACGGCTGAACAATTCCGGGCGTTACGACATGGTGAAGCTGAAGGAGATCATGCTTCTCCTCATCGCCAACGAAGCGCCATTACCGGCACAGTTTCGTGACCATGAGTTGACCGGAGAATGGCGCGATCATCGCGAATGCCATGCCGGCGGGGACTTTCTGTTGATCTATACACTTGATGAGAAGCAGAATCTCATCGTCTTCACGCGCACCGGCACGCATGCCGAACTTTTCAGGTAAACACGCGATCTGAACGATCCCGGTAGACCCTGCTACCTGTGCACCGCCAGCCGGGGAATATCGCGCAGGAAGGCGTCGCGCACCAAAGGGCCGAGCGCTTCGTTCGATGGCTTGTCGGCAACGCGCAGCCTTGCGAAGACGATGTGCTGACCTTCACGCTCCGCCCAGCCGACGAACCAGCCGAAGGGGCGGTTGCGGTCGGGGTTGCCCTTTTCATCACGCATGTAGCCCGTGCCGGTCTTGCCGTGCACGCTCCAGCTCTCCGGCGCGTCGAACACCGGCACGATCGCGCGGGTCTTTGCCTGCGCATCGCGTGAGAGCGGCAGATTTCCGGCCAGCAGGCGGCGGATGAAGCCCACCTGTTCGACCGGCGAAACGGTCAGCGAAGCGCCGAGCCATGAATGGGTGAGGCCGTTATTCTTGCCCGGCTCGCCGGATACATCGGCGTTGCCGTAACCGAGGCGCTTCACATAGGCGGCGAATTTTTCCGGGCCAAGCCTACGGGTGAGTTCGCGCGAGTACCACAGCACAGAATCCTGTTCCCATATGGTCGGATCGACCGTCTTGCGGTCCTGCGCGCGGGCCTCCGTGCCCGGCTTCCAGTCCCATGCGGGCGTCTTCTCATCCAGCAGGATACCGGCATCGTAACCGATCAGCGCCAGGGGCACCTTGAAGGTGGAGGCCGGCGCCACGCGCTGGTCACAGGCGCCCTGCTGGTTGATGACCGCGCCGGTTTCGATGGAGGTGACCAGCGTGCATTCAAAGGCCTGCGATTGCTGGGCCGAGGCGGAAAACGGCAGGATGCCCTGAAGGGCAATACACGAAAGAATGATGGCGGGCAGCCGATAGCGCATGCGTTTTGATGTCCCTCGTCCGCATTTTGCGGATCATTTGCCGGAATGGCTGAACGACGGTCCTTGTTTTGGACCTGCCGTTCGCCCGAAACCGCGGCACACTTTCGGGCGACATGCCTTAAGAGAACGATGGGGCAGGAATAGGACCAAAGCGAAAATTGACGCTTTCCGTCATCCGTTCGCCTTTTCGCCCGCCGTCTCACCCACTGTCAGCGGCCAGTCGACCACATAATCCTCGAAGTCGTCAACATCCACATCCAGCTCGTTGACGGTGCGGCCACGCGCGGAAATACCGGCCTGATGCACGGTGTTCACGTCACCGGAGACGAGATAGTGCCACCAGTACAAATCCTTGCCGTCACGCACCAGCGCATAGGCGCAGGTGGGCGGCAGCCAGCCGATTTCGTAGACCTTCTTCAAATCCAGCTGGATACAGTCCGGCACGGTGGCGCGGCGGTTATCATAGTCGGAACACCGACAGCTTTCGCCGTCGAGCAGCTGACAGCGGACCGACGTGAACGCCACCTCGCCGGTGTCCCAGTCCTCCAGCTTGTTCAGACAGCACAGGCCGCAGCCGTCGCACAGGCTTTCCCATTCCTCGCCGGTCATTTCCTCCAGCGATTTGGTTTTCCAGAACGGCGCGTCATTCATCGTTAACATTTCCGTTCCATTTTGATCTATTGGAGGGCAAGGTTTAACCGTTCCCTAATCCTTAATATCGTATCGCCAAGGGCTGGTTTGTACGATATTTTAGCATTTTGGCGGGTGGCAAAAGGTCATTGGCCCGGGACAAGCCGCCGCGTCAAGCAATTCTGGCAGAACCATGCCACGGTTTTGCGTCCGGAATTGGGTGAAGCGCAGAAACATCGACGGTCCGCGTTGCGTTGAACAGGAAAACATCGCCAGGTGCAGGAAGAAAAAGACGATAAGAACGGTCGCAAAAAGCGACACACCCTGCTGAGAATCGATAGCTTCATCGACTCCGGCCTATGGACGGCTGCGGCAAGGCTGGTGGATTTCTGGGAAGACGTCACCATCGCCTCGCGCAAACTGCATGTGCGCGGCTGGAAGAAACTTCTCGTCAACCTGACCTGCGACGCGCTGACCTTCGGAACGGCGGGCTGCGTCGTGCTTCTGGCGCTTGCCATGCCCGCCTTTGAGGAAACCAAGAAGGACTGGCGTTATCGCGGCGATTTCGCCGTGACCTTCCTTGACCGTTACGGCAACACCATCGGCCATCGCGGCATCATTCATGAAGATTCCGTCCCGATCGACCAGATGCCGGATCATTTCATCAAGGCGGTTCTGGCCACGGAAGACCGGCGTTTCTTCGACCATTTCGGCATCGATTTCATCGGCCTTGCCCGCGCCATGAGCGAGAATGCCCGCGCTGGCGGCGTGGTGCAGGGCGGCTCGACGCTGACGCAGCAGCTTGCCAAGAACCTGTTCCTTACCAATGAGCGCTCGCTGGAGCGCAAGATCAAGGAAGCCTTCCTCGCGCTCTGGCTCGAGACCAACATGTCGAAGAAGGAAATCCTCAGCCTTTATCTCGACCGCGCCTATATGGGCGGCGGCACCTTCGGGGCGGCGGCGGCGGCGCAATTTTACTTCGGCAAAAACCTGACCGACGTGACGCTTGCCGAATCCGCCATTCTGGCCGGCCTGTTCAAGGCGCCTGCCAAATATGCGCCGCATGTCAACCTTCCGGCCGCGCGTGCGCGCGCCAACACCGTGCTTTCCAATCTGGTGCAGAGCGGGCTGATGACCGAGGGTCAGGTGATCGGCGCAAGGCGCAACCCGGCCACCGTCATCGACCGCGCCGATGTGAAGGCGCCGGATTATTTCCTCGACTGGGCCTTCGACGAGGTGCAGCGGCTGGCGGCGCAGGGCAAGTTTAAGGATCACACCGTCGTCGTGCGCACCACCATCGACACCGGCCTGCAACAGGCGGCCGAACAGGCGATGGAAATGAGCCTGCGCGAATTCGGCGAAGGCTACCGCGTCAAGCAGGGCGCGATGGTGATGCTCGAAAACGGCGGCGCATTGCGCGCCATGGTCGGCGGGCGTGATTACGGCGAGAGCCAGTTCAACCGCGCCACGGCGGCGCTGCGCCAGCCGGGGTCCTCCTTCAAGGTCTATACCTACTCGGCCGCCATGGAAAAGGGCATGAAGCCGGAGACGCTGATTTCCGATGCGCCGGTGACCTGGCGCGGCTGGTCGCCGCAGAATTACGGCCGCTCCTATGCCGGCAAGGTGACATTGCAGGTGGCGCTCGCCAAATCCTACAACACCGTGCCGGTGCGGCTCGCCAAGGACGTGCTCGGCACGCAGGTGATCGTCGATACCGCCAAGGCGATGGGGGTCACCACACCGCTGCGCAGCGACAAGACTATCCCGCTCGGCACATCGGAATTGACGGTTCTCGATCAGGCAACGGCCTATGCCGTGTTCCCGGCCGACGGCATGCAATCGCGCCGCCACGGCATCGAACAGGTGCTGGATTACGAGGGCAAGGTTCTCTACGATTTCGGCCGGGACGAGGAGCCCGCCAAACGGGTGCTTTCCGAAGATGCCAATTCGAAGATGAACCAGATGCTGGTGACCATTCCCGTCATGGGTACGGCCCGGCGCGGCGCGTTGGAAAACGGCATCGTTTCCGGCGGCAAGACCGGCACATCGCAGGCTTACCGCGATGCCTGGTATGTGGGCTTCACCGGCAATTACACCACGGCGGTCTGGTTCGGGAACGACGATTTCACGCCGATGAACAACATGACCGGCGGCGCGCTTCCGGCCATGACCTATAAACGGCTGATGGATTATGCCCATCAGGGCATGGAGCTGCGCCCCATTCCCGGCATCCAGAACCCGCTGCCGACAGGCACCCGCCCGCAGCCCTCGGCCGAAGTCGCCGCCGCATCCGCCAGCGCGCCCGCCATGCCGGCGCTTACCCGCCCGCGTTCTCTTTCGGCAGAGGCAACGCGCGTCATCCGCTCCATCGCCAAAAAGATGAAGGAAGCCTCGCCTTTGACCGTGACGACGCAGAAGGTGGCGGAAGCTTCGTTGCGGGATGGCAAAGATCAGGCCGGCCGACAGTAAAGGCCGCGTACCTTGCCTTAGTAGGTTTCTGCCGGAGCGCGAGGTTTACCCCCCTCTGTGCCGGGCATCTCCCCCCCAAGGGGGGAGATCGGCAAGCGGCGCTACCGCCATTTCATTCACTGACCTTGAGACGGGCGAGACCTCGCCTCGGGTCGATCTCCCTCCTTGTGGGGGAGATGTCCGGCAGGACAGAGGGGGGTGAGCCACACGCTCCACAGCCCCTTCTCTGCAAATCGAGCGCCCAATGCTCAAGGCATCAACGCCGCCCGTGCCGTTTCCACCACATGGGCGGTCAGCGCGCTGAGGCGGTCGGCGGCGAGCCGGTTGACCTGCCAGTAGAGCGGGATATCGAACGGTGTGCCGGGAACGACTTCCACCAGCCTCCCCGCTTTGATGTAATCCTGCACCAGCTGCACCGGGTTGAGGCCCCAGCCCATGCCGGCAAGGCTTGCCTTCACGAAACCATCGGTCGAGGGCAGCCAGTGGGTCGGATAGGAGACATCCTCACCCAGCGTCATCTTGATCCAGCTGGCCTGCAGCCTGTCCTTCTGGTTGAAGGTGAGCCCCGGCGCGCGGGCAAGCGTGGCGGGCGTAACGCCATCGGCGAAATAACGCGCCATGAAATCGGGACTGGCGGTGGCGTGATATCTGAGCACGCCAAGCGGAGTGACCCGGCAGCCCTGCACGGGCTTGGCATGGGCGGTGACGGCGGCAAGCACCCTGCCCCCGCGCAGCCATTCCACCGTGTGGTCCTGATCGTCCACCGCGATGTTGACGAGGTAGTCGCTCCCACCGGTGAATTTTGAAACCGCATCCAGAAACCATGTACCGAGGCTGTCGGCATTGGTGGCGATGTTGACCGTCACACGCTCCGGCACCTCCCCCGCTTCCGCGAGAGCCGGAAGCTGCCGGAACAATTCGCTCTCCAGCATGCCGACATGGTCCATGTGCCGGCAGAGCCATTCGCCCTTTTCCGTCGCCACGCAAGGGTTGCCGCGCACGATCAGCACCACGCCAAGCCGCTCCTCCAGCTGCTTGATACGCTGGGAAACGGCCGACGGCGTGACGCACAGCACCTGCGCCGCCTTTTCGAAACTGCCGGTCTGGGCCACGAGCGCGACGGCCCGCATGGAGGGATAGTCCAGCATCAAAGGCCTCCTTGTAGAGGTTGATATGGGCGTGGTGGGCGGGAAGCGTCCGGGCGGTAGTACTCTCCACCCTCATTCCTGTGCTCGTCACAGGAATCCAGTCGACGCGCGTCTGCGCGGCGGGAGAGCCCTTTCAGCCCAAGGGCTTGGGCTGGCTGGATTCCTGTGACGAGCACAGGAATGAGGGTGGAGAGGAGACAACGTCGTAGAAAATCGCCCTGTTGTATGGTTTGACCGATCATTATTTTTTCTTATTTGAGCTGAATTTGTTTAATTTGATTAAGCCACGTGAACGAAATATCCAAGCACTCTGTTTGGAAGTGGTGGCATCGGCCATCCGTACAGGCACAGGCACGGGGCAGCAGCCAGCATGGACATACAGATATTTTTCACCGGCCTGACGATGGGTCTGAGCCTCATCGTCGCCATCGGCGCGCAGAACGCTTTCGTTCTCAAACAGGGGCTGGCGCGCTCGCATGTGTTTGCCGTGTGTTTCACCTGCGCCGTTTCCGACGCATTGCTGATTACCGTCGGTGTTTTCGGTTTTCAGCGCATAAGTGCGGTCATGCCGGCGCTCGATCCCATCATGCGGTATGCCGGTGCGGCCTTCCTCATCTGGTATGGCGCCAAAAGCATGCATTCGGCGCTGCGTTCATCGGAGGCGCTCTCCGTCGCGGAAAAGCGTGAGGCGAGCCTGTGGCAGACGCTCGCCATTTGCCTGGCGCTGACCTTTCTCAACCCGCATGTCTATCTCGATACCGTTGTGCTGCTCGGCACCATCTCCACGCAATTTCCGGGCTTCGAAAAGACCTTTGCGGCGGGTGCGGCCACCGGCTCGCTGCTGTTCTTTTTCTCGCTGGGTTATGGCGCGCGCTGGCTGCGCCCGATCTTCGAAAAACCTTCCGCCTGGCGCATCCTCGAAGGCATCATCGCCGTCACCATGTGGGCCATCGCCTTCAAGCTGGTCATGGGCGCCTAAAGCGGCGGACTATCCCCTCTCCGATATCCCAATAAAGCCCGGCCATGATGGCAAGGGCCTCGCGGGCAATCTCCTTCGGCAGATGTTCGTTCGGCGCATGCTGCGAGCAGCCGGAATAGGAATGCGGCACCCAGATGGTGCGCAGTTTCAGGATATCGGCGAAGATATGGCGACTTGTCGCGACATGATGGAATCCCCCTTCTGATCATTTTCACAAAGACTAAACAAGCCGCGCCATTTTCCAAACAGGGAATCAGTGATAGTCCTCGACCTGTTCAAAAACGGGAAAACAGCGTGTTCCGAGTTCCACTCCTTGTCGGCATCGCCCTACTGATCGCCTTTGGCGGCGGCATTGCCGCGACGCTGGCCGCACTTGAGGCGACATCCGGCTTCGGCTCGATCCGCATCGGCTCGTGGGACGCCTTTCCGGAAGCGCAGACGATCGAGGCCGATCCCTACGCCAAATCGCACCGCGCGGATGCAGGAAAGCTGCTTTACGGAACGGCCGAAGGGCTGGCCTTTACCGCTTCCGTGGATAGCGACGGCCAGCGTCTGACCGGCGAATGCCGCTACCGGCTGGCGGGGGCCGTGCCGCCCTCGCGTTTCTGGACGCTCTATACTGCCGACCAGCAGGGCAATGTGCTGGCGGAGGATGCCGGACGGCCCTTCGCGCTCAATTCGCGCACACTTCTGCGCAGCGCGGACGGCGGTATCGACATCACCATCGCCCCCGATGCCCAGACCTATAACTGGCTGGCGGTGCCGCAGGGCCAGACGTTCAAGCTCGTCATGACGCTGCTCGACACGCCGGTCGCCGGCAGTTCCGGCCTGATCGACATCGCCATGCCGCAAATCCGCAAGCTGGGGTGTGGTAATGCTTAGGGTCCTGCTCGCCATCCTCACCGGTCTCGTCGCTGCTGCCGTGCTGCATGTCGTCATTCTTCTGGCGATACCGCATTTCAGCAATCGCGACGCCTATACACGCGCGGTGGCGGAAGGAAAGCCGCATCTGTTTCATCTTCTTGAGGAAACGACGGAGAAAAAGACGCTGGGAAGCGGCGATCCCTTCATACGGGTCGCGATCTGCACCTTCAATATCGAGGAAAAGCCGGTCAGACTCACCGCCGTCGGCGCCGTGCCCTTCTGGTCCGTCGCGGTT
Organism: Rhizobium nepotum 39/7; assembly: GCF_000949865.1. Taxonomy (GTDB): domain Bacteria; phylum Pseudomonadota; class Alphaproteobacteria; order Rhizobiales; family Rhizobiaceae; genus Agrobacterium; species Agrobacterium nepotum. Next base: position 285,427 of record NZ_JWJH01000002.1, read on the forward strand.
TACGACAAGGCGTCGAACGAGGTGTTCAGCATGAACGACCGCACCTCCGCCGCTGGGGTGATGGATATTCTGGTGGCCGATGCCGTGCAGATCGCGGCGATCCGCAAGGCGCAGCCGCCGTCGCTGTCACAGGCCATTCTGGCGGAATCGGATCAGACGGAAGGGTATGTGGTGTTGCGCACGATGGTGCCGCAGCCAAGTTTCGGGGAAGAAGCGGAACGGTTCCTGAACGAGGCAAAATGCCAGCCGACGCCGTGGAAATAACGCCGGTCTATCAAGCGTAATCAGGATTTGAAAACGGTTTCCGGTGCGGGCTTGCTCTTGCGCGCATCCTTGCCGTCCGGCTCCGTATCGCGTTTTTCATAACGCACGCCGGTAAACAGCACGACCTTCGCCGGACCCATCACCTTGCCGACCACGCCGGCGGGGCGCAGGCTTCGTCGGGCGTCGCCGATTGGAATAATAACTGCCATGCTCGTCTCCTCTTCGGGAGTCAATGTTGTTCATGGGACCGCGCAAGCCTCGTCTTGCGTCGGGAATTTCATCACCATCACATTGCGCATATTCCAGTCCACGGACTGGTTTTCGCACGACCCTGAAACCGATGACGATTTTATACGGGATCACGCGCAGATTACGGCTTCGGCATGCCATTTTCGGGTTTATTCCATGGATCAGAATAACATGGAATCCTAATACTGCCCATGAAATTAGAGACAGACAGAGGTTAATGATCCGTTAACCCTAATCGCCGGGCGCCGACTTATCCCTCACAAAGCCACATCCGTTGGAAACAAAGGCGATGCGGCAAAGTTCCATGACATTTTTCCCGTCATGAAGGTTTTAAAAATTCCTTGTTGATAACAGCAGAATATCGCTTGCCAGCCCCCATAGTTAACAGGGTGTCAACGGATTTGCTCTAATTTGAACCGATATTGTGTTTGCGTTTGTTGGGTAGTGCGTTGACCGACCGGTTTCGAGAACTTGAGAGGCCAAGAGCCGTGAGGAAGAAAGATGTGGTGCTTATGGCCACGGTGACGAATTTCGAGACTGTGTCCCATCCGTCAAAAACGGACCTTCGGCAGTTCGCCGAACTTTTCATGCCGCTTTTCAACGCCTCCACCGAAGAAGCCAAGCGGGAAGCGATCGCAGCGCTTTCCCAGCATCCGAGCGTGCCTTCGGCGGTCGCCTTCTTCATCGCCTGCCAGCCGATTTCGATTGCCGCCCCATTCCTCATTTCTTCGAAAAGCCTCGACGACGACACGCTGATTACCATTGCCCGCACGCAAGGGGCCGCCCATGCCCGCGCCATCGTCCGGCGTGACGACCTTTCGCCAACCGTCATCGATGCGCTTGTCGGCCTGCGCCACACCGAGGACCTGAAGCGGCCCGACGAGGAAACGATTGCCGTCGCTCCGCAGCCGGTGGCCAGCACCGCCGAACCCAAAGCGGAAGAAGAAGCGGCAGGCACTGCGGCCGTATCCGCGCTCGAAGAGGAAATGCGCCAGCGGATCAAGCAGATGGCGCATCATCTCAACAGGCCGGAAAGCGATGTTCTTGGTCTTCGACGTCTGGGTGACGTGCAGGAAGCCCTGCTCGTGCGTTTTGCCCGCGAGCGCGATGCGCGGCAGTTTGCGGTGGCGCTGGCAGATTCGCTATCGTCCAGCTACTGGCTGTCCGAGCGGATCATGCTCGATATATCAGGCGCGCAGCTCGCCACCACGCTCATCGGGCTCGGCATGGAATTTTCCGAGGCCGCCTTCATCCTGCAATGCTTCTATCCGCATCTTGCCGCCGCCGAAGGCGACATGAGCCGCGCCGAAGCCCTGCTCGACCGTCTCGATACCGTGGAATGCGAAGAGCGGGTGGAAAGCTGGCGGCGCGCCGACAGCTACACGCATGGCCGCGAACGGCCAAGCCACAGCGTTCCGGTCGTTCACAAAACAGGGACGTGAGGTTAAGCAAGCCGGCCTGGACCTGAAGCAATTCCGGACCTCGCCGGGGTTCTCCGTGGATCTGTCAGATCCGTTCTGAACCAGACGGCCCCTGACCTAAGGCTGATCCACCAGCGTCAGGAGAGCGCCGATCTCATCCGTTTCGATCTCGACAATCCACAGATCGCTGTCGAACCGCCGTTCCTTTTCCAGAAGGGCGGCGGTTTCCTCGCCATCGACGCCGGCAAGACGCGTCTCGAAGCGGCGCTCGGCACGAATTTCCTCGTCATCGGCAAAACTTTGCGGCGCGGGTCCGTAGAGGTTTTCGCGGCCGTCCCGCAGACGTTGACGCACGAAGATTGCCCCCGCCGCCTCCGCGCCCTTCTTTTCGACGGCAGCAAATCCACCGGCGGAAAAGACGCGCCGGACAAGGGCTGAAACGAAGATTTCGGATTTGAGGCGCATCGACGAGGCCTTTCCGGGCAAGCGTATATGGGGCCGAGAGGGCGCTGCTTGTTTCTTCTCCCCGCCGGGGAGAAGGTCGCGGCAGCGGGTTGAGGGGGCGAGACCAGAGATATGCTGAGAGGTTGCCCCCTCATCCGGCCCTTCGGGCCACCTTCTCCCCGGCGGGGAGAAGAAACAAGCGGCAACGTCCTGCCTTGACGTCTAAAGCGCCCCGATCGACTTCAGCTTCTTCAACACCGCTTCGCTCGGCTCGCCGGTTTCCGGCAGACGGTAGTGCTTTTCGAAATGGCGGATGGCGTTGCGGGTCTGCTCGCCGGCCACGCCGTCGACCTTGACCTCGGCATAGGCGATATTGACCAGTCCCTGCTGGATTTTGGCAATCAGCTCGCGGTTTACCGGCCTTGCGGCAGAAGCTCCGCCCGTGAGGGAAACCGGCTCGGCCTTGACCTGCGGTTTTTCCGCCTTGCGGATGGCCGCGGCGACCGGGTCGATCTCGATGCCGCCGCTGGTGTCGGAAGGCCGATCCCGGGGGATCGCGGCCACGGTTGCGCCGTCGATCCTGAGCGCCGCCAGCACCCGTGTCGTCGGCTCGCCGGTCTGCTCCATGCCGAGCGTTTCCTCGAAGAACATGATGGCGGCGGCCGTGCGCGGTCCCATCCGGCCATCCGCCTCGCCTTCATAAAGTCCGCGTTTTTTCAGTTCGGCCTGAATATCGGCAACGATCTGCTGCGGCTTCTGGTTTTCCGCCACAAGCGGTGTCGCGGGCGGCGCCGTTTCGGCTGCAGGTTGCGGTGCCGTGTCGGTTTCGCTGGGACGTTCTATCCGGAAGGTGGTGACGTTGCCCTGCGTACCGAGCGGCTCCGCCGCACGATAACCGGCAATGCCGTTCGGATTTTCAGCATCCCGCGTGCGCAGAAAAGGCGACGGGTGGACGCCCGGCTGATACCAGAGCGCATTGGCGGCGACAAAACCGAAGACGACCGCAAAGGCGCCTGAGCCGCCCACCAGTTTCGGACGGCGCAGGAGTTCGCGCCCGATGGCCGAAACCACCAAGGAAACAATCCCGGCGCCGATCTGGGCCGTTGTTTTCTTAGGCGATTTTCGCTTTCGCGGGGCCATCGTCACCATCCTTTTTCATAATCGCGGCCATTTCGCCGAGCTGCCTGATGCGCGGCGGAAACTCCACCATACACTCGGTTTCAGCGTTTTCGCCACCTGCCATGCCGGAACCGTCGGCAGGCAACATGATCGTTACGACTGTCCCCTCGCCGGGCTGGCTGGTAATGGCGAAAGTGCCGCCATGCAGCGCTACCAGCCCCTTGACCAGAGACAATCCCAGACCCGTGCCCTCATAGCGACGGGTATATTCGTTCTGAACCTGCATGAAGGGCTGGCCCAGCAGGTCAATCTTGTCGGAAGCGATGCCGATGCCGGTATCGCTGACCGTCAGTTTCAGCATCCTGCCTTCGCGCGCCGCATCGATCGAGATCACGCCGCCCGCATCGGTGAACTTGATGGCGTTGCCGGCCAGATTGATGAGAATCTGGCGGAGGGCGCGCTGGTCGGCGGCAATTTCGCCGATACCGCGCTGGATGCGACTGGTCAGCGTCAGGCCTTTTTCCTTCGCCTGCAGACCGAGCATGGCCTCACAGGACGCAATGGTTTCCGCAATCGGGAAGCTTTCCATCATCAGCTCGTAACGGCCGGCTTCCAGCTTGCTCATATCCAGCATGGTGTTGACCACCGACAGGAGATGCGCGCCGGATTGGCGGATCAAGCCGACATATTCCCGCTGGCGGTCGTTTTCCAGCCTGCCGAAATATTCACCCGCCAGAATGTCGGAAAAGCCGAGGACGGCGTTGAGCGGCGTGCGCAGCTCGTGGCTGACGGCGGCGAGAAAGCGCGACTTGGCGTCATTGGCCGATTCCGCCTCCGCCGCCTTGCGGGCGACATCGCGGCGCAGCAGCTCCATCTCGGTGACATCGGAGAGCTGGGCGATGACGCGGCGCAGCCGGCCGGTGGCGGTGCGGATCGCCGTCATTTCCATACGCGCGTGAATGAATTGCACCGGGCGCGATTTCGCACCGGTTTCGAACCGCAGTTCCGCGCCGGCCTTGTCCTCGCCCTGCCGCAGAAGGTCGAAAGCCTGCATCAGCTCGATACGATCCGAGACATAGACATATTCGGCAAAGACGTGACCCTTGCAGGCCTGAAGATCGGCCGGGAATGTCTCAAGGTCGCGGCCGGAGACACGCTCGACGAGACCGTTTTCATTGATGGTGAGCACGAGGCCGGGCATCTGCGAGGCCGCAACGAGGTCGTCGTCGCCGGCATGGGCGGAGAGCGACGCCGCGACACGCGCGGGACGCGAAAAGGCGATCAGCAGGGCGGCTGCGGCCAGATAGAGCGCCAGCACCAGGGCTGCGCCAATGGGCAGCGCGATGGCGGGGCTGAAGACGAGGCTGAACAGGGCAGGCACAACCAGAAGGCCAACGGCGCTGAAGGCAAACAGGCGGCGCAGGCGCGCAATGGTTCCGGCGCGCCTTTCGGCGTCCTCCTCCATACGCGCAAGCCATCTGCCCGCGGCATGGTCGACCAATGCGACCGCTTTTTTTCTCATGTTACGCAATACCAATACCGAATCCCTGAGACGGATCTAACAGCCCGACAATAGAAGGCCCCGGCTTAAGGAATGGATAAAAAGAATGGCGGCAAACGCCCGTGAAATGCGCCTCAGTCCCATTACGGGGCATTTCAACCAAGCTTTGCCAATCATGGTTAATGACGGGTAAGCGACGGATTTCGCTTCATTTTTGCCATCACGTTAACCTTTGTGGCAACACGACCCCCAGCTTTTGCCCGGAACAGGCGGCATCCGTCGTAATTATGCTTAACATGGACTGTTAAAATGCGAAGGAATTGCTGGCCGACGTCCCGATGCGAGGAGAATAGATACAATTTGAATTAAATTGCGCGGCTTTTTGCAATCGGCTGTTCGCCGGTCGCGTGTAGCTTCTTCTCAAGCCCGAAAAACGGGACAAAGGCCGATGACCCGAAACGGGCGGGGCTTCAAAACAAAGATCATCTGGCAGGGTGTCTGACAATGTGGTTTCTGATCAAAGGAACATTCTGGTTTTCGCTGGTGCTCGTGGCGCTGTCCTATTTCGGCAGCAGCAACGATCCTACCAAGGAACCTTCGGCATTCGATATTCCCAGCGCCTTTTCGGCAGCCGGTGAGGCCTATCGTTATGTCAGCGCCATCTGCATTGAAAAACCCGATGTCTGCGTCAAGGGCGCCGAAACCTTCCACGCGCTCGGCGAACGGGCAAAGGAAGGCGCCAAGGTCGCCTATGAATTGCTCGACGCCCAGCTCGCCTCCGGCGACAAAACGGCTCCCGCCACCGAGCTTGCCAGCGAGAACGAAAAACTGGCCGAAGCGCCGGCAATCAGCGTCGAATTTCCCAAGGATACCGACATGCTGAAGACCGGCACTGTCATTCCCCTGCCGCAGAAGCGCCCCGCACCCTGAATTTTCCCGGCGGCACATCGCCGCGCGATCCATTTTCCGCAGCCGGTTATGTCCGTCTGCGTGACTGCCTGCCTGACTTGCCCACGGAAACCTGCTTTCCGTGGGCTTTTTCATGGCCCGCATGGTTCAAAACCGCGCTTACTTGCCCTATATCGTAGCCAAGACATGCAATAACGAACGATACGGCGCAAAACATGGCCTCTCTCGACACGATCCTTGACGATTTCGCTTTCCTCGACGACTGGGAGGATCGCTATCGTTATGTCATCGAACTCGGCAAGGCGCTTCCCGATCTATCGGAGGACAAGCGCACGCCTGAGAACAAGGTGCAGGGCTGCGCGAGCCAGGTCTGGCTCGTCAGCCACAGCGACGGCGCGGAAGATCCTCTCATGACCTTCGAGGGTGATTCCGACGCGCATATCGTGCGCGGCCTCGTCGCCATCGTTCTCGCCGTCTATTCCGGCAAAAGAGCCTCCGAAATCGCCGGTCTCGACGCCATCGAAGTGTTCGACAAGATCGGGCTGGTGGAACATCTATCCTCGCAGCGCGCCAACGGCCTGCGCTCCATGGTCAAGCGTATCCGCGAGGAAGCGCGACTTCTGGCCGCCTGACCCCTCACCCCGTCATCATCGTTGTTGTCATCGGGGGGCGATAATCTTCGTCGCCCCAGTGATGGCTGGACCGCCTGGCGCGTTGCGTCTGCGGCGCATAATGCCGGGCAAGCGACAGCAGGGCGGCCCGCAGCAGCAGTTTTGCCGAACGCGCCGGCCATTGCCGCTCCCGCTCCACCGCCTCCAGCCCCTTTTCGAAACAGCAGACATCGATGGCGACGCCGCAGAGTTCTGGCCCCATGGCATCGGCCGCGCGGGAAAACCTTGCCCGTGCAGCCATCGCCGTCTCGGTGAGATCGAGCCCGCCACTCGCTTCGCCCCTGGTGCGGCTCGTTATTTTCGGCTCCCATGTCGCCGTTACCCTGGAATTGAGGTGCGCGCGGTGGAAATCGGCGGCAAGGCGTTCGCCCGCCTGCAGGGCATCCGGGGGAAAGAATGCCGTGCCGTCCTTCTCCTTCAGACGTGAAAGGCTCGTCAGGATAGAGGTGTTGAGATTCAGCCGGGCCGACTGCCTGCCCTCGCCGGCATCCACGATCACCGACTGCAAATCCCAATGCTGTTCCTGAAAAATCTCCTCGCGATCCTTGGCCATTGCCCGCTTCAGATAAGCGCCGAGCGGTGGCGCAGCGGAAAGCGTGGTTTCCTGCCTCTCGATCAGCCCCGACGAGATGGCGAGCCGGACCGTTGCGGCCGGAAAACGCGGGGCCGGACGCGCTGCCCTTTCTTTTTCTTCTCCGGGCCGGCGTAAGACCATATCGCCGCCATCCTCCGAGATTTCAGCCTTGCCCGCGGCAATGGAGCGCAAGAGCCGCAACAGCACGGGATCCGAAGGCAGGCCCGCAGCACTTTTCGCCTCACTCATCGCGCGCCCCCTTCATCACGTTGAAAATGCTGCCGGTAAGCCGCTCCAGCACGGCGACGAATTCGTCAAAGGCCGGCTCGTCGCGGCGGTCCTCGACCACCTGGCAGGCATGGCCGACCGTCGTTCTGTCCCTGCCGAAACAGGGGCCGATATCCGACATGGGGATGCCGAGCTGCACATGGCAGACATACATGGCGATCTGGCGGATATGGCATTCGCGGCGCCGCCTGTCCCGGCGCGCAGCCAGACGATCCCCGGTCAACTGCACCATCTCCCCGGTCAGTTGCCGGACCAGCTGGCAAGCCTGCGAAATCTCATCCCGTCCGGCCACAGGCGGAAAGCGGCGAAAGTTACGACCGGTGGCCTGCACGCAGGGCCGCAAGGGGGCAGGCAAAGAAACTATGTCCGGCGGCATATGCAACTCCTTTACGAATAGGAATTAATTCATACATCCGGAGACTGCTATGGGGAAGTGCAAATTTGACATGAAAAATCATGCGATTGATTTCGTTTAATTTTTTGAAGAAATGCGAGACCCGACAGAGGATTTTTTTCCTCTTTCGAAATTATGCGCGGCAATAAAAAAGCCGGTCAAGAGACCGGCCGGCGAAAGGATCGAGTTTTGCGGCATGCCCTGCCGCCTTCTCCCCGCCGGGGAGAAGAAACGGCCGACATGATTCGTCTTTAAAAAATCAACGGTTTGCCTTGCGGCGCTGACCGAGACCCATTTCCTTGGCGAGCCGCGAACGGGCTTCGGCATAGGCGGGAGCAACCATCGGATAGTCGGACGGCAGATCCCATTTTTCGCGATATTCTTCCGGTGTCATGCTGTGATGCGTCGTCAGATGGCGCTTGAGCGACTTGAACGAACCGCCGCACTCCAAACAGACGATATGATCGTCCTGAACCGACTTGCGAACGGACACGGCAGGCTTCTGCTTTTCAACATTGACCGCCACCGATGCCGGTGCCGATGTTCCGCTGAGTGCCGTATGAACATCCGAAATAAGGCCGGGAAGCTCTGTTACCGGAACGACGTGGTTGCTAACATAGGCAGCCACAATATCCGCCGTCAGTTCGACCAGCAGATCCTGGGCGTTACCGTATGCAGTTTCCGTCATTTAAGTATCTCCTGTTATTGATCCCCTGACGCGGACGAACGCCGCATCGAGCGATGTGAAGTTACCCGGTGCCCCACCTTCGCCCTGTTGAAACCAACGTGAAATCTACCCCTAGATTTCAAGCGAAAACCGGAAACGAATTGATCCGAGATTCAACTTGTGCCCGCGACATGGGCAGCAATGGTCTGACAGACCATAGATTAGACATTAATAAAATGCCTATGCCGACTATGAAGAGGCTAGATGCAAGTCACGACTAGCAACTTTACACTTAATTTGGATAGCATCAAAACAGCAAAAGTCAAATTCCTATTATGAATTTTTCAGTTCAAAACAGTCTAATTCGAATACAAAAAATTACGGGTAATAAAATACTATGCCAAGTAGTAATGGAAAACGAACACCCCCTGTTATTGAGGGGTAATTCAACTTCAAATTTTCTTTAGGTCATCAACTACCGATTTATCGGACAGTGGATAACCTGCCTTGTGTGCAGCCATGGCAAGAAGATGTGCGGAGACCGGCGCTGTCAGAACAAAGAAAAAGAAGCCGGCAAGCGCCCGCGCCAGCGTCGATAGTTCCATGGAGTGAATGCCCACGGCCAGAAGCAGCAGGCCAGAACCCACCGTGCCGGCCTTGGAGGCCGCGTGCATGCGGGTGTAGACATCGGGCAGACGATTGAGCCCGATCGCCGCGATCAGTGAAAAAGCAGCGCCTGAGAGGGTAAGCGCCGCAACCAGAATAGCCAAGAACCAGTCCATCATCGTCCGCCCTTTCTCTTTCCGCGACCTTGCTGGGGTCTCCCGGGATTTTCATCGGTTTCCGACGCCCGCTCACCGTCCAGCACCGTTTGCGATCTGCGCCGGCCATCCGCGCCGCGTGACAGCACGAAGCGGGCAAAGGCCACCGTGGCCAGAAAACCGACCAGCCCGAGCGCGATGGCGATATCGACATAAAGATCGACGCCGGTGCGGACGGCGATGACCGCAATGAAGCCGATGGCGATGCCGACCAGCATGTCGAGCGCGACAATCCGGTCCGGCAAGGTGGGGCCAACAACAACGCGATATACTGTCAGCAAAAAGGCGGCTGAAAGGACAACCGTGGCAAGTATAGTTGCAAATGAAACGATGTGTTCCGGCGTCATCCCTGAAACGCCTCCATGATCTTTTTTTCGAAACCGTTCCTGATGTCGTTCTTCGCGGCTTCGATATCGCTGCAATCGATCGCGTGGACGTAGAGCGTTTTTCTGTCCTCGGAAATATCGACCGAAAGCGTACCGGGTGTCAGCGTGATGAGGTTGGCGAGCAGCGTAATCTCGAAATCAGTCGCCACCGCCAGCGGATAGGCGAATATGCCGGGCTGCACGTTCAGCTTCGGCCGCGTCACCATGACGGCAACCTTCCAGGCCGACAACGCCAGCTCCTTGAAGAACAGCAGCAATAACGACAGCACGCGGACAGGACGCAACCGGCGCCCTCCACCTTTACCCCCACCGCCGCCGGATATCTGGTGGCGGATAAGACCGAGCGCCAGCAGCGAGACGATGAAACCGAAGAGGATGTTCGCCAGCGTGACGCTGCCGGTTACGGCAAGCCACACGGCGACGAACAGGAATTGCACGACATAGAGGCTCATGGTCTGCCTCCCCCGGAAAATACCGACTGGATATAGGCTTCAGGATTGCCCAGTCCCGCCGCCGCCTGCTGGCTGAGATTGAGCAGGCTTTCCGGAAACAGGCCGAAAAACACCACCAGCAATGTCAGCCCGACCAGCGGCGCGAAAGACGGGACAGCCAATGGTGACGCAGGCTGTGCCGGAGGCTGGCCGGTGGATGCCGCCGCCGGTCGCCAGAAACACAGAAGGAAGACCCGCCCGAAGGCGATGGTGGTGATGAAGCCGGAGGCGAGAATGGCGGTGGCGAGCCACCAGGCGCCGATATCGATCGCCGATTTGACGAGAACGACCTTCGGCCAGAAGCCGGAAAAGGGCGGCAGGCCGGAGCCTGCGAAAAACAATGCGAGCGCAAGGCCCGAAAACCATGGAGCCTGCCGGTAAAGGCCGCTGAGCGACGACAGGGTAAAGCCGCCGCCGAGACGCGCGGCGTGGCCGGCAGCGAGATAAAGCGCCGTCATCAGCACCATGGAGTGCAGCGCGTAAAAGATCGCGCCCGCGACACCGGAAGGCGTGCCGATGGCGATACCCGCCATCATGTAGCCGATGCCTGATATGACGATGTAGCCGAGCATGCGGCGGATGTCGTTCTGGGCAAGCGCGCCCATGGCGCCCAGCACCATGGTCAGCGCCGCAGAGATGGCGATGACCATGCTCAGCTCCTCCCGCTCCACCGGAAACAGCATGACCATGACGCGCAGCAGCGCATAGATGCCGACCTTGGTGAGCAGGCCACCGAACAGCGCGGAAACCACGATGCGCGGCGTGTGATAGGATGCGGGCAGCCAGAAATTCACCGGGAAAGCCGCCGCCTTCATGGCGAAGGCGAGAGTGAAGAGGCTGGCAAGCGTCATCAGCGGTGCAGTGTCCCGCAGCCCGGTCGCCTTCAGCGCGATATCGGCCATGTTGAGCGTGCCGAAGATGGCATAGAGATAACCGACTGCGATCAGGAACAGCGTCGTGCCGATGAGGTTCAAAATGGCGTATTTCAGCGCGCCATCGATCTGCTCGCGCGTGGAGCCGAGTACGATCAGACCGAAGGACGAAATCAGCAGCACCTCGAACCAGACATAGAGGTTGAAGAGGTCGCCGGTCAAAAATGCGCCGGTGACACCCGCCATCAGCAGCATCAGGAAGGGATAAAATCCGTATCGCCTGCCGCTGGCGTCGATATCGGCGCTGGCATGGATGGCGGCGGCAAGCGCGACGATGGCGGCCGTGAGCGACAGCAGCGTGCCGGTGAGATCAGCCGTGAACGCGATGCCGAAGGGCGGCAGCCAGCGGCCCATGACCATGGTGAACGGCCCCTCGGTCACGACCTTCCACAACAGAGCGGCATCGAGCAGCACCAGCAGGACGAGCGCCGTGATGGCAATGGGCGCATGCCAGCGCATGGCGTGGCGCAGCATCATCAGCACCGCGCCTGCGCCGATCGAGAGCGCGACGGGAAGAATGATCAGCCAGTCGGACAATGGCACGGGCGTGACGACGAGTGCTGCGGAAAGATCGGAGATTGCGGAAGTGGTGGATGAAGCCATGTGTCTGTGCCCCGCCCGCTCAATAACCGAGCGGCGGCAAAGGCTCGCCTGCCGGTTCTGCGGTGCGCATTTCGTCCGTATCGTCCGTCTGCAATTCCTGGAACGCACGCCAGGTCAGCACCAGAAGGAAACAGAAGAAGGAAAAGGAAATGACGATCGCCGTCAGGATCAGCGCCTGCGGCAGCGGATTGGCCGCGCCTGCCGGCAGGGCGTCCATGCCGGGCGGAATGATCGGCGGCACTTCGCGCGTCAGCCTTCCCGCCGTGAACAGCAGAAGGTTGACCGCATTGCCAAGGATCGCGATGCCGAGCAGCATGCGGATGCTGTGGCGCGAGAGCATCAGATAGATCGCCACCGAGAAGAAGATGCCGACGAGAATGGAGAAGACCGCTTCCATCAGTCGCTGTCCCTTTCTTCCAGCGCAAGCGCAATGGAGGTGATGGCGCCGACCACGACGAGGTAGACGCCGATATCGAAGGACATGACGGTGGAGAGCGGCATCTCGACCCCGAGCAGGCTCGGATAGACCCAGAGCCCGGTCATGAAGGGCACGCCTGCGGCAATCGAGACGAGGCCGGACAGCATCGCCATAAGCAGCCCCGCGCCGGCGATGGCGAGCGGATGAAACACGATGGCGCGCCGGACTGCCGCCACGCCATAGGCGATGCCGTAGATCGCCAGCGCCGAAACCGCAATCAACCCGCCGATGAAACCGCCGCCAGGTTCGTTATGGCCGCGCAGCAGCACGAAGATGGAAAACAGCACCATGAGGCTGGTGACGACAGGGGCAACGGTGCGCAGGATAAGCGTGTTCATGCCCGTGCTCCCTTCTTCTTCGCGGTTTTGGCCGGTCCCTTGACGGCGGCCGGGCGGATGCGGATGAGCGCGAGGATGGCAAGGCCTGTTATCATCACTACCGCGATCTCGCCCAGCGTATCCGTGCCACGGAAATCGACGATGATGACGTTCACCACATTCGCCCCGTGGGCGATGACCTTGGAATAGGTGTTATAGAAATCGGTGAGGCGATTGTCGAACGACGCTTCAGTCGCCCGCATCAGGAACAGGGCGAAGCCGGTGCCGCAGGCGATGGCGATGGTGCTGTCGAGAAGCTTCTGGCCACGGCCGCGATGGTCTGACGGCGACAGGCGAAGCCGCGTCATCACCAGCGTCAAAATGACCACCGACAGCGTCTCGACCATGAATTGCGTGAAGGACAAATCCGGTGCGCCGAACAGCAGGAAGATGACCGCCACGGCAAAACCCTGAATGCCGAGCGCGATGATGGCGGTAAGCCGGCTGGAAGCCGTCAGCACCGCGACAAGGCCCGCAACCGCAATGGCGACGAAGGTCAGCTCATGGATCTTCATGTCGCGCGGCCATGCCGGCATGGCCGGAAGTTCGCCATAGAGAAACAGCGGCGCAAGCAGCGCGGCGGCGACGATGGCGAATGTGGCGGTGACGTAAAATTCCAGCCTGCCGGGCTGGATGAGCCGCGTCACATGGAACGAGATTTTGACCAGCGCCGCGATGAACACGTCGAAGCCCCTGTCCGGCCCCGGCCCCAGCGCCTTGAAGCTGCGCACCATCAGGCCACGGACAGTGGATAGCTGCGTATAGAGGACGACGCCGAGCGCGATCGTCAGCAGCGACAGGCCGAGCGGCACGCCGATATGAGGAATGAGCGAGATTTCCACCGGGCGCGCCTCGCCCGCGATAGCGCTCGCCATGGGTGTCGAAATGTAGAAATGCGCGATGCCGGAAAAAAGCGCGATGGTCAGCCCCTTCACCGCCAATAGCGCCGGGCCGAGCCAGAGCAGGATCGGCCCCTCATGTGCGTGTTTGGGGGTCTTGACCGGCCTGCCGATGAAGGGTTTCAAGCCCACGGCGAAGGCGACGGCGAACATCAGCGCGTTGCCGAGAATGGCGACGCCGGTGAACAGCACTGCGCGGGGATTGCCATGCGCCAGCGCATAATAAATCTCTTCCTTGGCGAGAAAGCCGAAGAAGGGCGGCAGGCCGGCCATGGAAATCGCCGCCGCCAGCGCCGCCGCAAAGGTGATCGGCATGGCCTTGCGCAAGCCGCCAAGCTTCGTCACGTCACGGGTGCCGGTCTCGTGGTCGATGATGCCGGCGACCATGAACAGCGCGCCCTTGAACAGCGAATGCGCCACCAGATAAAGCACTGCCGCCTCGATGGCGTGGTCCGAACCGAAGCCGGTCAGCATGACAAGCAGGCCGAGCGACGACATCGTGGTATAGGCCAGCATCAGCTTCAGATCGGTCTGGCGCACGGCCAGCAGCGCGCCGGTGAGCATGGTCAACCCGCCGAAGAACGGCAGCAGGATCTGCCAGGCGGCGGTATCGCCAAGAACGGGGTTGAGGCGCATCAGAAGATAGACGCCGGCCTTCACCATGGTCGCCGAATGCAGATAGGCGGAAACCGGCGTTGGCGCTTCCATGGCGTTGGGCAGCCAGAAGTGGAACGGAAACTGCGCCGATTTGGTGAAGGCGCCACCGAGAACCAGAAGCAGCGCGGCCAGATAGAACGGGCTGTCGCGCAATATATCGCCGCCGCGCACCAGCATCGACAATTGCGTCATGCCGCTCATGTCCCAGATGAAAATCAGCCCGGCGAGCAAAAGAAGACCACCGCCGCCGGTCACCACCAGCGCCTGCAAGGCGGCACGGCGTGCGGCGGGACGCGTATGATCGAAGCCGATCAGCAGGAAGGAGGTGATGGAGGTCAGTTCCCAATAAACGAACAGCATCAGCAGGCTGTCGGAGACCACGACACCGAGCATCGCGCCCATGAACAAGAGCAGGAAAGACAGGAAGCGGCCCTGTTGCGGATGCCCCTTCATATAGCCGCCCGCGTAAAGCACGATCAGCAGGCCGATTCCGGTGATGAGAAGCGCAAATGTCAGCGACAGGCCGTCGATGAACCAGGAGAAGCTGAGGTTGAAACTCGGAACCCAGGCGTAACCGCCTGTCACCACGCCGCCCGCCGCCACCTCCGGCAGCATCAGCGCGAAGTGCACGAAAGCCAACGCCGGCGCGATCGCCAATATCCACGCGGCATTGTGACCCAATTTTTTCACCAGCACCGGTGCGGCGAGCGCTGCCAGAAACGGCAAAAACAGCGACAGGAATGTCAGCGGCGTGACATCTGATGTCATTCACATCTCCCGGGGTGTCCCCCACCCCTGCGCGCCAATGAATGGCGTTCTTTTTCAAATCGGATTTTTCAGTTAAGGCATAGGCACCGCTATCTCAACCCAAATCGACTCTCGCCCCCCGCACATAACGTACTCGTTATAACATTTAGCCTCTTTCAATCGGCCGCAGCGATGACTATTTCTGGCAGGAACAGAAAGGATCATTCCATGAGCGATCTGACATCTCCCAAAGTGAACAAGAGCGATGCCGACTGGCGTGAGCAGCTGACGCCGGAGCAATATCGCATCCTGCGCGAGCACGGCACCGAGCGCCCCTTCACCGGCCCCTACTGGGATACATTCCAGAAAGGCCTCTACCGCTGTGCCGCCTGCGACGAGCCGCTGTTCCTCTCCGACACCAAATTCGATGCGGGCTGCGGCTGGCCGAGCTATTTCGAGCCGGTGAAACCGGGCGCCGTGACGGAACATCGCGATGCGACGCTGGGCATGGTGCGCACCGAAATACGCTGCGCCAATTGCGGCGGCCACCTCGGCCACGTCTTCCCGGACGGCCCTCCGCCCACCGGCCTGCGTTATTGCATCAACGGCCATTCGATGGTGTTCGAACCGATTTGATAAAAGAGGCTTGATAAAAGACAGGTGAAAGGCCGGCTTCCTCGCCGGCCTTTGTATTTGATGCCGCCGTCTCGACAGCCGGGCCGGAGAGTGAGATCATCGCCATCTCGCTCTTTCCGGATCACGACCATGGCGCTCGAAACCATTCTCATCTTCATTCCCGCCTGCTTTGCCCTGAACATGGCGTTCGGGCCGAACAATCTTCTGTCGATGACGGTCGGTGCGCGATACGGCATGGCGACGGCGGTGATGGCGGCAAGCGGCAGGCTGGTCGCTTTCGCAGGCATGATCGCGATTGCCGCGCTGGGGTTAGGCGCGCTTTTGATGGCGTCCGAGATGATGTTTTCGCTGATCAAATGGATCGGCGTTCTTTACCTGCTGTGGATCGGTTTCAAGCTCATGCGCTCAAAGGCCGACATTACCGCTCCCGATGTATCCTCGGGCAACGGCAATGTTCTCAGGACCCATTTGCGGCAGGAGTTTTTCGTCGCCTCCGGCAATCCGAAGGCCATCCTGATCTTCACCGCCTTTTTCCCGCAATTCATCCAGCAGGACGCCTATTGGCAGAGTTTCGCCACGCTGGGCGGGATATTCCTGCTGCTCGAAGTGGTGGCGATTACCGTTTATGCCTTTGTCGGTTCGCGACTGTCCGGTCTCATGCGCAATGCGCGCGCCCTGAAGCGCGTCAACCGGATCAGCGGCTCGATGATGATGGCTTTCGGCGTCATGCTCGCCTTCGCCCGGCGTCCCGCCTGACTGACATCCTCGCCGAGGTGTTAGCTTAGTCTCAGCTCCATGCAGGTCAGGTCCAGCCAGCGGCCGAACTTGGTGCCGACTTCCGAAAATCGGCCCGCGACCGTGAAACCGAGGCTTTCGTGCAGGCGGATGGAGGCTGTGTTTTCCGATTCGATCGCGGCGATCAGCACATGCACGTCATTGCCTGAGGCATGGTCGATGAGCGCCCGCATCAGCCGCTTGCCGATGCCGTGGCCGCGGGCGTCCTTATGCACATAGACCGAATGTTCGCGGGTGTGGCGATAACCGTCAAAGGCGCGCCAGTCGCCATAGGAAGCATAACCGGCAACCTTGCCGTCGAGGATGGCGACGAGGACCGGAAAGCCGCGTGACTTCCGGGCGGCGAACCACTCCTTGCGGTTTTCCAGATCGACCAGCACCTCGTTCCAGATCGCCGTCGTGTTCAGGACCGCATCGTTGTAAATCTCCATGATGCCGGAGAGATCGTCCACGGTCGCATCGCGCAGTTCCACGCTCATTATCGTTCACCCTCGTTCTTGCCTGCACCGCGCCGGCGGTCTTGCCGTCGCGATCTTCAGGCGAGCATTAGGCGATGGCGTGGATGGCTGTCCAGTGCCCCCTCGATATCAGGAAGCACTCTTCAGGATGCGAGGGGAACGAGGCTGAACGAGGTGACCACGGCGACATAGTGGACAACGGCGGCGGCAACCACGAAGCCGTGCCAGATGGCGTTCTGGAACCGCAGCTTTTCCCAGACGTGGAAAATCACGCCCAGCGAATAGATGACGCCGCCGGCGACGATCAGCCAGAGCGTGACGGGCGCCAGATGTGACGAAAGCGGCTGCACCACCATGATACCGCTCCAGCCCATGGCGAGATAAAGGCCGATGGCGACGCGGTCGTAACGGCCGGGAAACACGCATTTCAGTAATATGCCACAGATGGCGGCAAGCCAGATCAGCCCCAGCATGGTGGCAATCAACGGCTCGTGAATGCCGCGCATCAGGAACGGCGTATAGGTGGCGGCGATCAGGATGAAGATCGCCGAATGATCCAGCCGGCGCAGGAACCATTTTACGTTGGAATGCGGCCAGATATTATAGGTGAAGGACACGGAAAGACAGGCGACCAGACCCAGACCGTAAATCCAGGCGGCCGCAATGGCGCTGAGGCTGCCCCAGGCGGTGGCGTAAAAAATAAGCGCCGTGGCGCCCACCAGCGCGAACACGATGCCGACGCCGTGCACAATGCCATCGGCGACGATCTCGTGAAAATCATACTGGCGCCCAAACCGCCACACGTTACTCATAATCCATACCCGTTTGCCTGCTTTTGACCAAGCATGACGGCAATATTAGACAGGAACAAGACAGCGGCGGGTTAACGGCGATCAAATTGCGTTCGTGGCTGTTGCGAAATGAGAGGTTGGGTGATGCCACTAACCCGAGCAATCGCCTGTGGAGCGGGCGCGTGCCACTTGTTTCTTCTCCCCGCCTGGGAGAAGGTCGCGGCAGCGGGTTGAGGGGGGTAGAGATATTCGGTGAGGGTTCCCCCTCATCCGACCCTTCGGGCCACCTTCTCCCCGGCGGGGAGAAGAAACAAGTGGCAACGTCACGCCTCAAAGCGCCGCAGCGCATTCCTGGCAAAACGGCGTGTAAGGCACGGCCTTCAGCCGGTCTTCCGAAATCCGCTTGCCGCATTTGACGCAGGTGCCGAAAGTGCCGTTCGCGATGCGGCCGAGGGCTGCGTCGATGGCGCGCAGCTCGTCCTGCCCCACCTGCCCCAGTTCGTCCAGCACCTCATCATTGTTGCGCTCGACGGCGCGGTCGTTGTCATCGGGGTTGCGCGGCTCCTCGAAATCGGCCTCGATCCTGTGCAGGCGGCTATCAAGCTCGCGCTGGCGGTCGCGCAGGATTTTCTCGTAACTTTCGACATTCATGGTCTTCTCCTCCAGCCGGTGCGGGCGGATATTCGCCCGCAACCCTGTAACCTCAAGCCTTACCGGTCGATCAGCACCGAGCACTTGGCGTGGCGCACCACGCGGTCGGCGGTGGCGCCGATGAAATAGTTGGTAAAATCGGGCATATGCGATGCGATGATGATGAGATCGGCCTTGTGCTCTTCAGCAGCCGCAATGATTTCACGCGCCGGCGCGCCGCTTCTGATCTCGTGCTTGCCTTTGAACCCGGCCTTTGCCTGAATGTCCGAAAGTTTCGTCTTGGCGTCCTTGATGGCATTTTCGATGAGGTCGACAGGCAGGTCGATCGCCATGTAGCCGGGCAACTCCTCGACCACGTTGATGAGAACGATCTCGCCGTCGACATCCAGCAGCGCCTTGGCCTTGGCAAGGATCTTTTCTCCCTTGTCGATGGCGCTGAGGTCTACCGGTACGATGATCTTTTTGTACATGGTTGTCTCCTTTGGCGTAATCTGCCGTTTTGCGTGTCGGGCTCAAGCTCATATTTCCCCACCAGCGCGTCCTTCGCCTTGATCGACGTCAAAGCCGGGACGAGAGCCGGAACCGAGCATTGTCAACGAATAGTGGACGGTCAATCGCCAGACGGCGATCTTTGCTGAACGACGAAATCCGCCCATATTCACTTTCGACAAACGCCGCGAAGCGGCGTCGGCCGATGTCGGCGACGGGCGATCCACGCCTCGGCGCATCGGATTCAATATGGAGATTATGATGAGTGAAATCAAACAATTCGCCCTGACGCGCCCGGCTTATGTCGGCCAGGCTCATCTCGTCGTTCACGATCTGCCGCGCGTGTCGGATTTTTACCAGAAGATCATCGGTCTTTCCGTCATCGAGAAAAGCCCGAGCGGTGAGGTTTTAGGTGTCAACGGCCAGCCGCTGCTGACGCTTTCCACATCAGGTGCTGCGGAACGCGCGCCGCGCAATGCCGCAGGCCTGTTCCACACCGCTTTCCTGATGCCGAGCCGGCAGGATCTCGCCCATTGGCTGGCGCATGCCGCCCACAACAACATCCAGCTTCAGGGCGCGTCCGACCATATGGTCAGCGAGGCGCTTTATCTCGCCGACCCGGAGGGCAACGGCATCGAGGTCTATCGCGACCGGTCACCGTCCGAATGGACATACCAGCAGGATGGCACGGTGGAGATGGCCACGCTGCGCCTCGATCTTCAGGCGCTTTACGACGACGCACCGAAGACGGCCTTCAACGGTGCGGCCGAGGGAACGGCGATCGGCCACATCCATCTGCAGGTCGGCAATATTCCGCAGGCGGATGAATTTTATCAGGACGTGCTGGGGCTGAAGATCATGGCGCGGTATCCGGGGGCCAGCTTTTTCGGCTCCGGGGCCTATCATCACCATGTCGCGGCCAATATCTGGAACAGCCGCGGCGCCACGGAACGCAAGGACAATATGACCGGCCTTTCCGGTTATTCTTTGAAATTCAACGAAAGCGCGGCTCTCGACAACGCCATCGCCGCACTCGACCGGCTGGAAATCGCCACGGAACGGCAAAGCGACGGCATCGCCCTCAAAGATCCCTGGGGCATCGGTCTCAAGCTTTCCGCGTAACGAAACGGGGCGGCAGAAATTTGGCGCCGCCCCGGAACCGCCACATTTTTCGAACGTTTCTCACTTTATTGGGGGGACTGTTCGATGAATGAAAATGCCAGACCGGACAAAACCGGCACTGTGGCCAGCGCTGCTGCCAACAATGGGGCCGTTGCGGTGGCAAGAGCCGATCCGCTGGAAACGCCGACGCACGGATCGCGCCGCGACGATGCGCGCAGCCAGCAACCGCTTGGCCGGGAAGCGCTGGATGTGGTCGTCGCATGGTCGGTGATCGGCATCTTCGTCATCGTATCGATGGCGGTCATTCACGAATTGTCGCTCATCCTCATCCCGGTGGTGATGGCAATCGTCGTGGGCATGATCCTCGGCATCGCGGCGGAAAAACTCGGCTCCTACGGCATTCCCGGCTTCGGCGTCGCGCTCATTCTCTCAACCCTTGTGGCGGCGGTGATGTTTCTCGTCGTCAATTCGCTGATCGATCCGCTGTCGCAGCTCGCCACGGAAGGACCGGCGCTGATCGAACGCAGCATCGACCGCTTCCTGCCCTATCTGCAAAGTCTGCGATGGCTGAATATTTCGGCGGCGACCTTCAGCATGGGGTCAATGTCGATGGAATCGCTGATTTCGCGCAGCGGCGAGATCATTTCCGTGCTCGGTTCGAACGTCACCCCCGCCGTCATTCAGGGACTGATCTTCCTCGCGGCGCTTTTGATGTTCCTTTACAGCCGGCTGCGGCTGCGCAAGGCGATCATCATGGCCTTTCCGGCCCGGCACCAGAGGCTACGGGCCATCCGCATCATCGGTTCCGTGGAAGAGGTGCTCGGCACCTATTTCGCCACGGCGGCGCTGATCTATGCCGGGCTTGGCGTGACGATGGTGGTCATCGCCTATTTCGGCGGGCTGGCCATGCCGCTTTTATGGGGGCTGTTCGCCTTCCTCTCCAGCTTCGTGCCGTTTCTCGGCATCACCGCCATGACGATTTCGCTGACGGTGGCAGGCATCATCACCCATGAGAATATCATTCTGGCGCTGCTGCCGGCGGCGATCTTCTTCACCATTCACCTGTTGATGGAAAACCTCGCCTTTCCGGCGGTGGTGGGCCGCAACATGGAGATAAACCCCTTCCTCGTCTTCGTGATGATCATCTTCTGGACATGGATGTGGGGGGCTGCGGGCGCCATGCTGGCGCTGCCGCTGTCACTGATCGCCATGACATTGACGCGGGAACTCTTTCCGTCGCGCCGGGTCGTTCCCAAACTGCCGGATTAAGCAGTTCCAGGAAAAGTGGGTACCGGTTTTCCGCCCGAAAATGCGATAAAACGCGCCAAGGCCCTTCAGGATGCCAACGACAGGGCCGTCTTGTTCGCCATGCGGCGCTCGTGCTCGATCAGCCATTTCTTGCGCCACAACCCGCCGCCATAACCGGTCAGGCTGCCATCCGCCCCCAGCACCCGGTGGCAGGGAACGACGATGGCGATCTGGTTGGCGCCATTGGCGCGGGCAACGGCGCGCACGGCGGACGACCTTTCCATCGACGTCGCAAGCGAAGAATAGCTGACGATCTCACCCGCCGGAATCTCCCGCAATGCGCGCCAGACGTCACGCTCGAACGGCGTGCCGTGGCCCGCAAGCCGGGTTTCGAAGGCTGCCGAATGCCCGGAAAAATAGGCCGCGAGTTCCGTCGCGATCTGGCCGGTCACAGGTGTCCTGCCCAGCACCATGTCCGCGCCGGTGCGAGCCTTCAGCCGCTTCAGTTCGGCCGGAAGTGCCGGCCGGTCGGCGAATTCCAGGAGATGCAGGGCGTGGTCGTCGGCAACCGCCAGCATCGGGCCAATCGGCGTGTCGATCCAGTCGCCCTTCAGGAAACCCTTGCCCTTCATGGCGGTGGGAGACGTGCCGAAAAACTGGTTGATGGCCGAGCGGAAACCGCTGCCGGATTCGTAACCCGCATCGATCTGCGCGCCGATCACAGCTTCACCTGACGCGAGGCTTGTCGCCGCATCCCCCAGCCGCCGCAGTCTCGCGATTTCCAGAAAACTCATGCCGAAACGGCGTTTGAAGGTGCGGCGCACGGTGGAGGGATCATGGCCTATCGCCACCACATCCTCCTCGCGCCAGCGCCGCGCTGGTTCGTTTTCCAGCGCCGTCAAAAGTGCAGTGACGGTCTCGTCGGCGGAACCATAGGACAGCATCGGCTTGCAGCGCTTGCAGGGGCGGAAGCCCGCCTCCAGACATTCGGCGATGGTCTCGCGGAACCGGCAATTTTCGATCTTCGGCTTTCGCGCCGTGCAGGTGAAACGGCAGAAAATCTTCGTCGAGGTCACGCACACATAGGCCACGCCTTCATAGGCGGGGTCCTTGTTCACAAGGGCGGAATACAGGGTCTCGGTGTCGGGTCGTTTGAACAGCATGAGAGGATGCTAACGCAAATTTTGCCGGCGCGCCGCCGAAAAACGGGCGTGGATGTGGGGATGTATGACGGACGCAGACGCACCCTCGCCTACCTCATTCCTGTGCTTGTCACAGGAATGAGGAGAAAGCCGCTCCGCTCAATTCCCCGGCGGCGCAAAGGACGGGTCGTCGAGGCGGGTGAAAATCACGCCGCGGGCTTTCAGCGCCAAAAGGCCCTTCACCACACCCTCGCCCGCCTCATGCGTGGGCTGGTTGATGTGGGAGATGATGACGTCGCCGTCCTTGGCCGAGGCGATGTGTTTCGCCGTCGTGGCGGCGCCAAGCAGCGAACCGCCGTCGCCATTGACGGAATAACCCGCCACCCGCATGCCGAGCCTGTTGATGATGATCATGGACGAGGTGGTGTATTTCGCCGTCGCGCCGCGAAACCATTGCGGCTGAAGACCGGTGGCCGCGACGATCGCCTGCCTGCCGCCCTCGACCTCCTGCTCGACCGCGATTTCAGAGCCGGCGGCGGCGATGCCGTAGATGGAGACGGGCTTGTCCACCGCCGGTACATGGTTTTCGCCATGATTTTCGATCTCGAACAGATCCGGATGCGCCATGAGCACGGCGAGCGCCTCGCTATTATGCTTCAGCCAGCGGGCGGTCACGAAGATCGTTGCCGGGATTTTCTCCTTCACCAGCGTATCGAGGATGCGGTGATCGGTCTTGCCCATGCAGGCGTCCAGCGTCATCGCTACCCGCACCTTGCCGTCATGCCGTGGCGTCATTTTCAGGGTCGGCTCGACAAGACCCGTGCCCGCGAAAGCAGCGGTCGAGAGAGACAGGAAGAGAGCGGCAAAGGGCAGACTGGTGAAAGGCAGGCGACGCAGCATTTTCATTTTCCGGAATGTGAGGACGTGGCAATCCGCCTGCAAAACGCCCGAATTATGGCGCGGCTTCCAGCGAAGACAAGGCGTCCAGCGCTTCTTCCACCCGCTGGCGTTCAGCACTTGTCAGCGGCAGGATCGGCCGGGGCGGCTCGCACACCGTCAATGACAGCATGTTTGCGGCGGCATAGACCACGCGGATGCTGCCGAATTCCTTGAAAAGCGCCCAGAGCGGCTGGAAGGCCGCATCGATCCGGCGCACCTCCTCCGCATCGCCACCTTCAGCGGCCCGCATCAGCCGCAGCGCCGAAACCGGCAGCAGGCCGCCAACGACGCTGTACCAGGTGTCGCCTCCCGCAAGCGTCGCCTCGGCACATCCCCAATCGCCGCTGTAACCGATGGCGAAACCGTCGGTGAGTTTCGGCCGCAGCCGTGCAAGCTCGCCTGCATAATCCGAATCGGCCGGCAGCGGCATCTTGATGGCGCGGATATTGGGGATATAGGCAAGCCGCACCAGAAGCTCGTCGCTGAAGGAAAACCGGGTTGTCGATGGGTTGTTGTAGATGGCGAGCGGCAGGGCCGTTGCGCCAGCGACGGCGGCGAAGTGGTGATAGGCCTCTTCCTGCGTCAGCGGCGTGTAGGAAACGGGTGCGAGAAGCAGCGCATCCGCACCGGCGGCTTCCGCGTCCTTCGCCAGCGCCACGGCCTCGTCGGTGCGCAACGCGCCGACACCGGCCATCAGGGTGCGTTTGCCCTTGAGGACCGCCGCAGCCGCCTCGACTGTCCGGCGTCTTTCTTCGCGCGACAGATACATGTAGATGCCGGTGCTGCCGAGAATGCCGACGGAATCGACCGCCGCCGTATCAAGCCGCTCGATGAGAGCCGAAAAGGCTTGCGTATCCACCCGCCCGGCCTCATCGGCCGGCGTGATCGGAAAAGCCGAAAGTCCCTTGAATCGCGTCGCCATGTCCATGTCCCTCATTTCGATCGGGGAACAGGGTTACAGAGCGCTGGATGGGGCGGCAAGAAAAGCGGGGACTAAAGTCTCATCGGCAGCCGAAAAATCGGCGATCAGTCGTAAAGATACAACTTCTTCCACTGCTCCTCAGGGATCCTGTCGCCGACGCGGTAGTCGAAGGACTGGATGCTGAGGCTGTCGCTTTTGAGCTGGCACTTGTATTTGAGCTTATACCATTCGCCGGCGCTTCTGAAGACCGCACCCGGCGCCTTGATGGAATTATTGCCAACCTCGGGATCGCCGAATGTATAGGCGATGACCTTGTCCGGCCGCATGCCCTTCTGCTCGGTCGCTATCCTCTCCATCGCCTCGATATCGCAGCGCTGCTCCAGGCGCTCCTCGGGAGCGAGCGCGTTCAACTGCCGCATGACGCTGGCATCTATCGCGAAAGCGGGCGTGAAAGCCTGCAAGGCAAGGAAAAAGGCAGAAAGGGCAGCGGGAAGAAGCTTTCGCATGGGATCCTGTCAGTTTTTTCGTTTGTTCTTGTCGATGAGCGGCAGACCGGTGGCCGGCGTGCATCATCGCCGATTTGCCAGATATTGCCAAAATGTGATCGAAAGCTGACGAAATTGTGCCCAAGCCTCATTACGGCTGTGGAGATTTGAAACTTGATCGGCCGGGAGGGGCGCTCTACATCTTGGTGCCGCATCTGGTACCGCCCACGGATTTTTACAGGAAAGCGAGTTTCCCTTGCCGATTTTCAAAAACCTGCCCGCTCAACCGACCGCCGAAAAACGGCCCGTTCAGGACACGCATCACGGCATCACCCGCACCGACGACTACGCATGGTTCCGGGCCGATAACTGGCAGGCCATGTTCAAGGACCCTACCCTTCTCGACCCGGCGATCCGCACCCATCTGGAAGCGGAAAACGCCTATATGGAAGCGGCCATGGGCGACACCAAGGCGCTTCAGGAGAAGCTGTTCGAGGAGATGAAGGGCCGCATCAAGCAGGACGATTCCTCCGTTCCGGTCAATGACGGGCCTTATGCCTATGGCACACTGTATGTCACCGGCGGCGAGCAGCCACATTATTTCCGCACCCCGCGCGACGGCGGCGAAAAACATGTGCTGCTGAACGGCGACAAGGAGGCCGAGGGCAAGGACTATTTCCGTCTCGCCGGTCTCGACCAGTCTTCCGATCACAGTCACGGCATCTGGGGTTATGACGACAAGGGCTCGGAATATTTCACGCTACGCATCCGCAATCTCGAAACCGACGAAGACCTTGCCGACGTCGTGGAAAATACCGGCGGTGGTGGCGCGTGGGCGCCTGATGGCAAGAGCTTCTTCTATACGCTCCAGGATGAGAACCACCGCCCCTCGAAGGTCTTCCACCACATTATCGGCGAGCCGCAATCGGCCGACCGGCTGGTCTATGAGGAAAAGGACCCCGGCTTCTTCATGGGTGTCGGCGCTTCGGTTCTGGACGATTTCATCTTCATCGACATTCACGACCATGAAACCAGCGAATACCGCATTCTTTCCACGAAGGACCTGATGGCCGAGCCTGCCGTCGTGGCGGAGCGCGAAGAGGGCATCGAATATTCGATGTGCGAAGGCGGCGACGTCTTCTACATCCTCACCAATGACGGCGACGCCAAGGATTTCCGCATCATGGAAGCGCCGGTTACTGCGCCGGGCAAGGAAAACTGGAAGGAGATCGTCCCGCACGAGCCGGGCCGCCTCATTCTCTCCGTCGATGCCTATGCCCGCCACTTGATCTGGCTGGAACGCCGCGACGGCCTGCCGCGCATCGTCATCCGCGATCGCAGGAGCGGCGAGGAACATTCCATCGCCTTTGCCGAAGAGGCTTATTCGCTCGGCCTGCACGGCGCTGCGGAATACGACACCGACGTCATCCGGTTCTCCTATTCCTCGATGACGACGCCGAGCCAGCTGTTCGATTACGACATGGTGACACGCGAGCGCACGCTGCTGAAAACCCAGGAAGTGCCCTCCGGCCACAATCCGGACGATTACATCACCCGCCGCATCATGGCGCCCGCCCATGACGGCGAACTGGTGCCGGTCTCGCTGCTCTATCACAAGGGCGTGGCGCTCGACGGTTCCGCCCCCTGCCTGCTTTATGGCTATGGCGCTTACGGCATCTCCATTCCCGCCTCCTTCTCCACCACCACGCTGTCCTTGGCAGACCGTGGCTTCATCTATGCCATCGCCCATATTCGCGGCGGCAAGGACAAGGGTTTCGAGTGGTACGAAACCGGCAAGATGGAGGGCAAGCAGAACACGTTCAAGGACTTCATCGCTGCCGCCGATCATCTGGTTCAGGAAGGCTTTACCTCCTATGACCGCATCATCGCGGAAGGCGGTTCGGCCGGCGGCATGCTGATGGGTGCTGTCGCCAACATGGCGCCGGAGAAGTTCGCCGGCATCATCGCCGCCGTTCCCTTCGTGGATGTGTTGACGACCATGCTTGATGATACGTTGCCGCTGACCCCGCCGGAATGGCCGGAATGGGGCAATCCGCTGGAATCGGAAGAGGAATATCAGTGGATCGCCGCCTACAGCCCCTATGACAATGTCGGCGAGAAAGCCTATCCGCCGATTCTGGCGCTTTCCGGCCTGACCGATCCGCGCGTGACCTATTGGGAACCGACCAAATGGGTGGCAAAGCTGCGCGAAAAGACGACCGGGGAAGCCCCCATCCTGCTCAAGACCAATATGGCTGCGGGCCACGGCGGCAAGTCCGGCCGTTTCCAGCGGCTGGAGGAAATCGCCTTCGAATATGCCTTCGCACTGAAGGTGGCGGGCAAGGACGCCGTGTGACGGACTGACTTAGAGCGGGCGGCGATTCAACCGCCGCCCGGCCTCATGTGGGACGAAAATACCCACAAAAACCTCTTTATGAATATTTTTTTCCACAAAAACTCGACTTGGATTTTTCTATAAACACCACTTCCGTCACAGATGAATTTTTATTTCCAGTTACTGCAACTTAAAATATATCCTGCATAAATTAAAATAACGCCCATGTATTATACGACGTTATAAAATCCTGCGAAAATTGAGCGCATAGCTGCAATGCGCCATTTCACGTTGCAATATCACTTTCTGGCCGTATTATGCCGGTCGTTGACATATTCATGCGCCTTTTCGCCGCCCTTCCTGCGGCAACCCTGCAACACGTCTTGCGGATATTCTTAACGCCGGATTTTTTCGGCATTTTCACGCGCCATGTCAGTTCGCCCTTGGCAATCCGGGCTTTGCAGTGCTCCCGCTTTGCCAGTTGAAAACACTGCATCAGACTTGGAGGTCTCCCATGAAGAAACTCCTGGCCTCGACCATTCTCGTAACGGGCTTTTTCATCGCTGCCGGTGCAGCAAATTCCGCCAATGCCGCCGAAGAGTGCGGCAACGTCACCATCGCCGAAATGAACTGGGCATCCGCAGGTGTCGCGGCTTACGTCGACAAGTTCATCATGGAAAACGGCTATGATTGCACGGTCAACGTCATCAGCGGCGACACCATGCCGACTTTTGCCTCCATGAACGAAAAAGGCCAGCCGGATATGGCGCCCGAATTGTGGGTGAATGCCGTGCGCGAGCCTCTGGATGCGGCCGTCAAGGAAGGCCGCATGATCGAAGCATCGAAAATCCTGACTGAAGGCGGCGTCGAAGGCTGGTGGATTCCGAAATTCATCGCCGACGAACATCCTGATATCAAGACCGTCGAGGATGCGCTGAAACACCCCGAACTCTTCCCCGCCCCGGAAGATGCCAGCAAGGGCGCCGTGCACAATTGCCCGTCCGGCTGGAACTGCCAAGTGACGACCACCAATCTCTACAAGGCGCGCGAAGGCGACAAAAAGGGCTTCACCCTAGTCGATACCGGTTCGGCCGCAGGCCTTGACGGCTCCATCGCCAATGCCTTCGAAAAGAAGCAGGGCTGGCTCGGCTATTACTGGTCGCCCACCGCCATTCTCGGCAAATACGAAATGGTGAAGCTGGATGACGGCGTCGAACTCGACCGTGCCCATTTCGACGACTGCACAGCCAAGGTCGATTGCGCCGACCCCAAGGTCAACGCCTATCCGGTGGCCGATGTCTACACCGTCATCACCAAGGACTTCGAAAGCAAGGCCGGCGTGACGATGGATTACATCAAGGCTCGCAACTGGGACAACAAGACGGTCGCAGAAGTCCTTGCCTGGATGGACGAGAACCAGGGCACCAACGAGGACGGCGCGGAATATTTCCTCGAAAACCACGAGGATATCTGGACGAAGTGGGTTTCGCCCGAGGTGGCGGAGAAGATCAAGGCTTCGATGTGATCGCCTGACAGAAGGGGGAAGCTTCGGTTTCTATCCGTGGCTTTACCCCCCTCTGCCCTGCCGGGCATCTCCCCCTCAAGGAGGGAGATCGGCAGGGCGCACCCTTTCCTCCAAATCGCAACTTTTGTGATGGGCGAGACCTCGCCGCAGGTCGATCTCCCCCCTTGAGGGGGAGATGTCCGGCAGGACAGAGGGGGGGTGCTCCGCGCTCCGACCTCCACGCCCATCCTGCCTCCTATAACCAAAGGGAAAACAACAATAATGGCCCTCTGTAACTATCTGCCGGATATGCTGTGCAAGTTTCCGGCCATCGACAACGGCACGATGCGCGTGGCACGCAAGACCATCGATGACGGTTTTCGCGACATTGTGCGCAATTACGGCGATGCGATCGATGTGATCGTGCATCCGCTGCAACTCTTCCTCAATTCCTCGGAGCGGCTGTTCATCCAGACCCCGTGGATCGTGACCATGCTGGTCATTCTGGCGATCGTGCATCTGGCCGGGCGCAGCTTCAAGATCACCGGTGGCACCGCCATCTCCCTGCTCATGATCGGCGCCGTCGGCCTGTGGCGTGACGCCATGACGACGCTCTCCATCGTCGCCATCGCCACGCTGATCGCCATCGTCATCGGCCTCCCGCTCGGCATTTTGATGGGGCGCTCCGAACGCTTGCAGCGCATCATCAATCCCGTGCTCGACGTGATGCAGACCCTGCCGAGTTTCGTTTATCTCATCCCCGTGGTGGTGATTTTCGGCATCGGCAAGGTGCCGGGCCTGATTGCGGTGGTGATCTACGCCATTCCGCCGGTCATCCGCCTCACCAGCCTCGGCATCCGCCTCGTGGACCGGGAAGTGCTGGAAGCGGCAGACGCCTTCGGCTCCTCCAACGGCCAGAAGCTGTTCAATGTGCAGCTGCCACTTGCGCTGCCCACCATCATGACCGGCATCAACCAGACCATCATGATGGCGCTCGCCATGGTCGTCGTCGCTTCCATGGTCGGTGTCGGCGGGCTGGGCAAGAATGTGCTGCAAGCCATCAACAACCAGTTTTTCACGGTGGGCTTCCTGAACGGTTTCGCTCTGGTCGCCATCGCCATCATGTTCGACCGGGCGAGCCAGGCTTTCGGCAAACGTCTGCAGAAATACCGCGAGGTTTCCCATGGCTAAAAGCATCGAAATCAAGAATCTTTACAAGATCTTCGGCAAGCATCCCGAGAAATACCTCGAAGCGGTGCGGGCCGGGATGGACAAGGTCGAGCTGAACGACAAACACAACCATGTGCTCGGTCTCAACGATATCAACATCACCATGCCGGGCGGCAAGATCACCGTCGTCATGGGGCTTTCCGGCTCCGGCAAGTCGACGCTGATCCGCCACATCAACCGGCTGATCGATCCGACAGCGGGTGAGGTTCTCTACGACGGCGAGGATATCTGCGGTATGAGCGCCTCGGCACTGCGGCAGTTCCGTCGCCACAAAACGGCGATGGTGTTCCAGAAATTCGGCCTCCTGCCGCATCGCACTGTGCTGGAAAACAGCGTCTACGGCCTCGATATTCAGGGCATGCCGCGCAAGGACAGCGAGGAGAAAGGCCGTTACTGGCTGAATCGCGTCGGTCTGGACGGGTATGAGGATTATTATCCGAACCAGCTTTCCGGCGGCATGCAGCAGCGTGTCGGCCTTGCCCGCGCGCTTGCCAATGATGCCGACATTCTCCTGATGGACGAGGCCTATTCGGCGCTCGATCCGCTGATCCGCGTCGATATGCAGACGATGCTGCTCGATCTTCAGCAGGAGCTGCAAAAGACCGTGGTGTTCATCACCCACGATCTCGACGAGGCTTTGCGGCTCGGCGACCACATCGCCATCCTCAAAGACGGCAAAGTGGTGCAACAGGGCGACGGCCAGAGCATCATCCTGTCCCCTGCGGATGGTTACGTCACCGACTTCGTGCGCGACGTCAATCGCAGCCGCGTGCTTCAGGCGACCACAGTGATGGAACCGCCGACGGCGAAACCCTGGGGCATGTCCGTGCCGGAAAATGCAACGCTGGAAACCATCGCTCGCGATATGTCGGAGGCGAACGAGACCAACGCCCATGTGGTGGATGAAGACGGCAAGCCGGTCGGCGCCATCGGCCTCGACACGCTGGTGGCGGCCATGGTCACGCCCGCAGCGCAGCAACCCGAGGCCGAGATCGAGGGGATGTCAATCCGGGAACCGATTGCATTGGCCGAGAAGGAAACGGCGTGACCCGTGCATTCCGGGCGTCGACACGCCTTGCCCCCCACTCGACGTCATCCTCGCCCTTGAGGCGAGGATCCATGGCCGGGAGCTTATTGTCGTAAAATGGATTCTCGCCTCAAGGGCGAGGATGACGTCGAGTGTGGGGCGCAAGACCTGTCCACGCCAGGGTCCCCCTCCCTCGTCTCCGTCGCACAAATCTCCCCCGCATATCTGCGCCCCATCTAAAAACGAAGCACCCCTTTGCCGCCTGTCAAGCCGGGAACGTCGTTGCAATGCAGCAAGCGCAAGTTTCAGGCAAGCCGCCATCGTTAACCATTTGTTAACTTTTGAACGCGGAATCACCAGCATGCAGATCGAAAGCAATATTGGCGGATACAATTATCAGGCTCGTGTCCGCGACATCGAAAAACCCGGCAGCGCGCAAAACGCGCCCGAGGAACAGGCTGTAAAACGCGGCCCCGGCAACCCGACCGTTTCCAGCACCATTCTTTCCCATTCGCTGGCAAATGTGCTGTGGGCCGTGGGCAATGGCAGCGCGCCGGCTGCGGCATCTGCCGAAGTCGAGGTGGAAGCCAAAGCGGAATGGGTGCGCAGCGCCTATTCTGAATATACCGAATAGGCTTTTTAATACGAAGCCTCTACCGCACTCTCCGTCATCCTCGGGCTTGACCGAGGATGACGGAGGGGGATTCAAGCGCCTTCATCACTCAACTGAAATAGACGATTCCCATCAGACCCCTGCCGGGCTGACCTCCACCGTTACATGCGAGAGTTCATGGATGGCGGCAAGCTTCTGCTTGTAGAAGGCGGGCGCCTTGGGCGCCTGCGAATGGATGGCGACAATGGCGGCGTGATGCCCCGGGCCGACCTGCCAGACGTGCAGATCGGTGATGCGATCCTCGTCCGTTTCCACGCTTTGGCGGATTTCCTGCGGCAAGTCCTCGGCCTGCGGCATCGCATCGAGCAGCGTCGTCGCGGTGGAGCGGATCAGCCCCCATGACCAGCGGGCAATGACCAGACCGCCGACGATGCCCATCGCCGGATCGAGGAAGGACCAGCCGTTCCATTTGCCGAGCAACAGCGCGACGATGGCGAGAACCGAAGTCAGCGCATCGGCCAGCACATGCAGATAGGCCGCACGCAGATTATTGTCCCTGCCGCCCTTTGCACCATTGTCATCGTGATGCGCGTGGGAGCCATGATCGTGATGGGCATGCGAGCCATGGGCATGGTGCCCGTGTCCATGGTCATGCCCATGATCGTCCTTCAGCAGCACGGCGCTGACGAGATTGACGACAAGTCCGATAATGGCGACGAAGATCGCCTGATTGAAGTCGATGTCGACCGGATTGAAGAGGCGCATGGCGCTTTCGACGGCGATGAGCAGCGCCACCACCGCCAGCACGATGGCGCTGGCAAACCCCGCCAGATCGCCGAACTTGCCGGTGCCGAAGGTGAAGCGCGGATTGCGCGCCTCGCGCCGGGCATAAAGATAGGCCAGCGCCGAGATAAGCATCGCGCCCGCATGGGTGGACATGTGCCAGCCATCGGCTGTCAGCGCCATGGAGCCGAACCAGTGGCCGGCGACGATTTCGGCCACCATCATGACGGCGGTCAGCGCAATCACCATCCACACGCGCTTTTCGTTGCGCTCATGGTTCCGGCCGAGGAAAACATGGTCGTGGCCGGCCGCAGTGGGAAATTCGGATGTCGTCGTCATGTCGCTAATCCTGTTCGATTTTTAGAGCATTTTGTTTTGCGCATGTCTTTTTCCCAAAACCGCGGGGACTTTTGGGAGACATGCTAGCGGATGTAGGTCTTCAGCACCTGGGCCAGCTCTTCCGCCGCCCGCGCCCGCTCCTCTTCGTTTTCGGCATGCACGACGTGCTCATGCAGATGCTCCTGCATCACCTCGCCCGTCAGGCCGGAAAGCGCGCCGCGCACCGAGGCCAGCAATTGCAGCACCTCGCCGCACGGTTTGGAATCGCCCAATGCGCGCTCCACCGCCTCCATCTGCCCTTTCAGGCGGCGGATGCGGGCGAGAAGCTTCTCCTTGTTGCGGATCGTATGGGACATCAGTACCTCATATACTATAGGGGGGTATACTATATTGCGACGATTTTTCGTTCAAGCCCTCAGCGACGCAATCTTCGCGAATGTTTCGGCCCCTAGAAATAGCCCATCAGAATTTAGGGGGAATCAGTCATGACGACTGTCACAGCAAGCATCAGCAGCTATTACGCAACTCCGGTCCGGGCCCTTGAGCCGACTAAAAACAGGGAAACCCATTCCGCCACCGAGGCCCTGCTGGAACTGACCCGCGCGGCCCATCGCGCCATTTCAAGTGCCGAGGGCGTTGCCACGGCAGTCGCACCGGCCGCCGCCAGCGCTTCCGCCGGCCTTGCCGCCGCATTGTGGAACCTCGACAGCGGCGCGCCCGCCAAAGCCGATCCCGCTCTAGAGATGACCGCCTCCGCGCAGCCTGAAGCCGCATCCGGTATCGAGACGGAAGTTCTGAAAGCCCTGGCCCAGGCGCTCGGCGTGGACGAGACCGCCTGACACCCATTGAAAGGCAGGCTGAAAAGCTATATCTCTAGAGACTAGAGCATCGGACCGGTTTTCTCTCCGCCGCTCTGGAGATAGGGAGAAAGCCATGCTGTCCATCGGCGAACTGTCCAAGCGTACCGGCGTCAAGGTGCCGACGATCCGCTATTACGAGCAGATGGGTCTCATCCGCGAGGCGGACCGCTCGGACGGCAACCAGCGCCGCTACGAAAAATCCGACCTCGAAAGGCTGGCCTTCATCCGCCATGCGCGTGATCTCGGCCTGAACATCGACGCGATCCGCGAACTGATCGCGCTCAGCCAGCATCGGCAGATGCCCTGCGAGGGTGCGGACCGCATCGCTGCCGAACATCTGGCCGATGTGCGCGAAAAAATCGCCAAACTGAAGAATCTGGAATACGAACTGGAGCGCATCGTCGCCCATTGCGACGGCCACTCGATCGAGGATTGTTACGTCATCCGCGCGCTTTCCAACCACGGCATGTGCGAGGGCGAACATTGAGGCTGAAGAGCAGGCTTGACAGATTTTAGATTCGGGCGCATTGCATTGGCATGATCAACGAACGCGCACCCATCTCCTGCTCGTACTTTTGGGCCTACCTGTAAGGGGCGGCTCGACAGATCATTTTGTCAACAAGCCGCCGTCAGGCGGCTTTGTTGTTTTTCAAGCGTCCTGACGGCACCGATAAAACCGAAGGACCAGAAAAATGACCGAAGATAGCTCCCTTACACTGGAAAGACCGCCCGTCGTCATCATACGCGGCGCGCGCAAGGCGGATTTGCCTGAGCTGAACGAGATGATCACGCTGCTTGCCACCTACCACGGCGATGCGGCGGCGATTACGCCGGCGAAGCTGGAGCGCGACCTGTTCGGCCCGCTTCCCTGGGTGCATGGTCTCGTGGCGGAAGCAGACGGCGAACTGATCGGCTACGCGCTGATGCTGCCGCTCTACAGGGCGCAGGAAGGCCGTCGTGGGCTTGAGTTGCACCACCTTTTCGTGCGTGACGGCCATCGCGGCCATGGCACCGGCCAGCACCTCGTTTCCCGCGCCCGCGATATCGCCAAGCGTCTCGGCTGCGACTATCTTTCCGTCAGCGCCACGACCGGCAATGTAGCCGCGCATCGTTTCTACGAGAACATGGATTTCGCGCCCCGGCCGGTCACCGGCATGCGCTACATGCAGTCGATCGCTTGATTGAAGCCAACGGAGACGGACATGACACGGATCGCCATATGCTCGTCACCGGCATGCGCTACATGCAAGCCCATCGCCTGATCGAAACCAACGGAGACGGACATGACACGGATCGCCATTGCGCTCGCGCAGGATTTTGCGGACTGGGAACCGGCGCTGCTTGCTGCGGCGGCGCGCGGCTATCTTGGCGTC
Source organism: Rhizobium nepotum 39/7 (assembly GCF_000949865.1). Taxonomy (GTDB): domain Bacteria; phylum Pseudomonadota; class Alphaproteobacteria; order Rhizobiales; family Rhizobiaceae; genus Agrobacterium; species Agrobacterium nepotum. Next base: position 320,061 of record NZ_JWJH01000002.1, read on the forward strand.
GAGATCGTTTATGCTACCCCGGACGGGCGGCCCGTGATTTCGATGGGCGGGCTCAACGTTACGCCCGACACATCCTATGATGCGCTCGACCCTGATAACATCGATGCGCTCGTCATTCCCGGCGGTCTGAGCTGGGAAAAGGGAACGGCTGCCGATCTTGGCGAGCTGGTGCATCGGTTTCGCGACAGGGATCGGCTGGTTGCAGGCATCTGCGCGGCAGCAAGCGCGCTTGCGGGCACGGGCGTCCTCAACGATGTGGCGCATACCGGCAACTCGCCCGCGTCACACAAGGCCTATCCCGCCTATCGCGGCGATGGGCTTTATCGCGATCAGCCGAAGGCGGTCAGCGATGGCGGCATCGTCACGGCAGCCGGCAGTGCGCCGGTCAGTTTCGCTGTGGAAATTCTGAAAAACCTCGGCCTCTTTGGTCCGGAAGCCGAGGCGGAACTTGGAACTTTTGCAGCGGAACACCGGTGAGGAGCAATGGGCTGGATGGTTTGCGGACCTTCCCTCCGTCATGCCGGCCTTGAGCCGGTATCCAGCCAGTCCAAGTCTTTGGGCTGAGAAGACTCTTTTCGCCGCGCAGACGCGCTTCGGCTGGATACCGGCCCAAGGCCGGCATGACGGAAGAAAGTTCACCAGGTATTACCCTCTATCAAGCACACGGCACACGCGGGGCGCAGGCTCCGCACCCTCGCCCGCAATCGCCCGGCGGATATCGCGGCTGTTCAAATGCAGGTTGCGACCGGCGGGCAGGCCCGCGCGTTTTATCTTGGCAAGCGCTGCGGCCGTAAAAGCGGCCTCATGATCGTGGAAAAAAGCAAGCGCCGTTTCCCGTTCGGGGCTGGCGCCGAGGACTGCCTTGAAGGCAAGGCGGTGCACGGCGCAGAAAGCGCCGTGACCAGGAACGGCAAAACGCAGCGCATCGAGTTCGTCACTCCATTCCGCTGCGTCCTGCATAGGCTTATGCCGACTGGAAGCGCTTCAGGAAAAACGCGCTCAATGTTCCGAGCAAGGCCCAGAAAACAAAGCTGGTCACGGTGGCGGCGACGATGAACTGGCGCTCCAGCGGCAGCGGTGCCAGCGCATGTTCGCCTTCCGGCGGCAGCGGCGCACCCGCCACATGTGGAGCAACGATCAGCACCAGTGCGAGCACGATTGCCCAGGGTTCGCGCCGGAACGCGATCAGCGCAATGCCGCCCGCAGTTGCGGCAACCGTCGAGAGCCACCAGATCTGCCGCGCCTCAAGCGCTGCGGCCGGGCTGCCCGGCAATTCCGGCGGCAGGCCGATCATCGGTGCGAGCATGACGGCGGCAAAACCGGCGACACCCCACAAAAGACCTTCGCGCCAGCCGGCATTGGTGCCGCGCAGCGAGATGAGGCCCGTCAGCACCAGCGCATAACCGATGGCGGTCAGGATATTGGCGGCCAAGGTATAGGCGGTGCGCTCGAAGCCATCGGCTGGAGCCCAGGCTTCCTCATTATGTTCGTGCGCGGGAACCGCAGCGCCGGTCGTGACCGGAGCATCATGGCTGTGGGGCGCTTCGCCGCCGGCATTTTCATAGGTTTCCGCCTTCAGGATCAGCGGCGTGGTGCCGAAAGCCTGCATGGCGGAGACGGCGAAACCGCCAACGATTCCGACGAGAATGGCGGTGAAAACGATATTACGAAAAAACGACATGCTTCACCCCTCAATGGCAAGGGAACGCATTGGCATGACGTGTGTCATGCGTGGCATTGTGAACGGCTTCCACATGCGAAAAGCCGACAAAACCGACGACGAACAGGCCAAGCACGATCGCCGTCAGCGATTGCGCGAAGCTGCCCGTTTTTGCTGAAACGGCGGCATTCGCCGTATTCTGGTTGATGGACATGGTGACCCCTCCTGCGGCGCGACCCCGCGCCTTTAGATGCGGCGGAACGGCGAAAAAAGCCGCGCAGCCGCATGCGATACACTTCACCACGGGGATAACGAGACTGACACAGGGAGGCAGCTTGTGCCTGGCCACCCTGAAATTCCGCTCTTCCGGACACCCCGCCGGCATGGACATTTCCGTGATGGCAGGTCTCCTGGCTTACGGGTCAAAACCTGAAACACCTTCCCGGCATCACCCTCGCCCGGATTCGGCGAGATGGCTTACCAGTGGCATTTCGTTTCAGGCTCTCCGCTCACAGTTGCGGGGGCAGCCACGAATGAGGATGTCTCCCTATCGTGTTCCCTTTTCACCTTCCGGAACGCCCGGAAGGAACCATCACGGGATTGTTATCCGACGGGTGGGTGCGGGAGTCAATGGCGGGCTCTCGTTCGAACTGCGCGCCGTCGCTTCCACCTCCGTCACCCCGGACTAGATCCGGGGTCCAGCGCGATCAAGTCCTTGATCGCGAAAGACTCTTCTCACGGCGCAGACGCGCCGTGGCTGGATGCCGGATCAAGTCCGGCATGACGGGTCGTCGTGTCTTCGACCCCAAATCTACCGCGCCGGGATGGCCTTCAGATAGGCAGCAATCGCATCGCGGTCATCTGCGGTCAGATGCGCCATGTTCTGCTGCACCTTGACCATGGAGCCGCCGACGCTGTCGAATTCCGGGGTGAAGCCGGTTTCCAGATAGCTGGCAATATCGGCCGCCGCCCATGCTCCGATGCTTTCGGAGCTGGGCGTGATATCGGGAATGCGGCCTTCGCCTTCCGGGTTGGGGCCGCCGGCCAGCCATTTTCCTTCCAGAAAACCGCCGAGCGCGTTGCGCGGCGTGTGACATTCGCCGCAGTGGCCCGGTCCTTCCACCAGATATTGGCCGCGCAGCAATTCGGCATTGGCATTCGCAAGCTCGACGCGGGGCGGCGCGGACGTATCGAAATAGAGGAATTTCCAGCCGCCCAGCGCTATCCGCATATTGAATGGGAACGGCAGATCATGATCCGGCGCGTCGTTCGGGCTGGCGGGCAGAACCCGCAGATAACCGTAGAGGTCGTTGATATCCTTTTGCGTCATGCGGGCATAGGAGGCATAGGGAAAGGAGGGATAAAGATGTTCGCCGTTCCTGCCGACACCGCGCGTCATGGCATCGCCGAATTCCGCCAGCGTCCAGCTGCCGATGCCATGCTGCGGATCGGAGGAAATATTGGGTACATGGAAGGTGCCGAAGGGGCTTTTCAGCGCCTGCCCGCCCGAAAGCGTCAAAAGCGCATCGCCCTTGGCATCGGGCGCCGCATGGCAGCTTGCGCAGCCGCCCGCCCAGAACAATGTTTCGCCATTGGCCAGATCCGGCTCGCCAAGGCTGACCCAATGGCTGGGCGCCAGCCGCTGAGGGGCAGTGACCCACGCGAAAATTCCGTAACCCGCAATGGCCGCAACCGCGATCCCGCCCGCAAGCTTCGTCCAGATGGAAGACATGACCCCTCTCCCCTTTTGCCCGATCGAGCATGTTTGGCCGCCCGAAGGCGGTCGAGATTATCGATAGCCCTCCCGCTTGCTGAACGTCTTCCTTGGGCCTGACCCGAGGATCCACAATTCGACGGCTTATGGATCCTCGCCTCAGGGGCGAGGATGACGCGGGAGCGGTTCACGGCCTACCCGCGACCGGGAAAAGACCGCTCGAAAGCGGTCTTCCGACACATTATTTCTTCAGACGATAGGTCTGGTGGCAGGCGCCGCAATCGGCTCCCAGCGTCTTCATGGCGGTGGCGACACCGGCCTGATCGGCAGGGAGACCGGCGAGAACCGTATCCGCATCCGTACCGAGCTTGGCGGCCTTGGCCTTGAAGTCCTCGAAGTTTTCCCAGATGGCGGGTGCCGCAGCACTACCGGTCTCGCTGCCGGGCGGGAACTGGTCGGGGAAAGCCTTGGCGTTGGTGCTGATGGTCGTGACGGCAGCCTTGACGACATCGGCGTCGTAAGGCTTTTCTCCCTTGGAGATGGCGGCGAGCGCACCCATGGAGCCACCGATCTGCTTCATCATGCCTTCACGCTTTTCGACTTCGCCGGCAGCGTAAACCGCTCCGGCGCAAAGACAGCCGAAAAGCATGGCCGCCGCGATGGTTTTCAGTTTCATACACTCTCTCCTTGATTCCGGCAGGCGCACCGGACGCTAGATGCAACGGCGCGAGGATGCCCTTTCCGCATGGCGAAAAGAAGTCACATTGCGGTGAATTCCTTCGTGAAAACAGAAGTCTAGGGCATCGGACCGAAAAGTGTGCGCGGTTTTCGGATCGTCCGATGCTGAAACAGAAACCTGGAGCGGCGGGACCTGATCC
>NZ_JWJH01000020.1 GCF_000949865.1 Rhizobium nepotum 39/7
AATTTAAACCGGACAGTAGTGGGGCAGGCCCGAGGATGACGGGGGGGGGCATTTTCCGCGCTTTTCGTCACCAATCTCGGGAAATAGCTCGGATTTGGGCGGAAGCCTCGATGCAGCGCTAAGCTATCACTTCCGCAGAACGTGCAGCATGCCCTTGCGCTTGGCGTCGTAATAATAGCCGCGTGCATAAAGCCGGACTGCGTTGTCCCGGTTGTTATCGGCCACGAGCCATGCGCCGCGCAGATATTTGACGGCGTATTTGAGATTGGTTTCGGCATCGAACAGACCGGACGCGGGACCCTCGAAGCCCATGGAGCGGGCCGTGGCGTGCCTGATCTGCATCAGGCCGAAGTTGCCGCTGTGATAGGCGCCGGGATTGTACATGCTTTCACGCTGCACCACGCGGTGCACCAGATCCTCCGGCACATCATACATGGTGGCGTATTTCGAAATCAGCCCGCTCAGCTTTTCGCGTCCGGCCGGCGCGCGAGTGAGCGGCGCCGTCACCGTTTCGTTTTGGCGGATGGCGGCAAGGGCGGCATTGGTCGGGCCGGAAGCATAAGCGAGAACCGTGCTGTCCGGCTTTGGCAGGGGAATGACTTTCCGTTCCGCCGTCAGTTCAGTGCCGAGCGACGGCGTGCCGGGCGGCGGCGGCGCGGGCGGGAAGCTGCCCTTGACAGCAACAACCTGCGGCAGATCGGCGGCGGCCGGTTTTGTCGTGGCACTCGCAGTTTCGATCGCGGCGGCTGCCGGCGTTGCGGCATGGGGTGCGAGCGCGGCAGCCGTTGTCGGCGCGGTCGTCGTCACGGGAGCCTGCGCCACCTCGGTCTGTTGTTGCTGCGATTGCATATGGGCGGGGATTGCCGCTGCCGCTGCGATTTCAGAAGCCGGCGGCAGAGCCATACGACCGCCCTTGGTGGCGGTGACGGTTGGAAGCGATGGGGGCTGGGAAGAAGTTGCCACGTCAGTGGCCTGTGCCGTCGGTGCGGCTGCGTCCGCCACAGCTTCAGCCGTTTCCGGCTTTGCGGTGTGGTTGACTGCCGCGATTTTCGGACCGTTCGGCCCTTCCTTTGCTGCATATTCGACGCTGGTGCATCCGGCCAATGCCAGAGCGAGGCCCACGGTGGAAGACAGAAGAAGTGCGCTTCTTCCGCGGAATTTTGCCGAATTTCGCATGCTGCCGCCTTCGTTATGCCTGTCTTTCGATACCCCCGCGTCGAGCAAAGCAGGCAGTGTCCCATCGAACCTTCATTAACCTATTGTAAGGATAGCGGCAAGCCGGGACGTGGCCCCCCAGCTTTCAGGCGTTTTTCAGGCCGCGATGCGCCTGTATCCGGCGCTGACGGCACGGCCGGAGATGAAGTGGGTACGGTATTTCGGCCGGATTTTTTTGTTGCCGGACATGCGGCGCACCAGCGTCAGCGTGGAGCCGGCAAAGAGTGCCTGCGCGGAGAGAACGGCAAGCGCCAGCAGCAGAATTGCAGCCTGCGCTGCGGCGAGTGTTTCGACGGCGTTGCCGGAGGCGGAAACGAATTGCGGCAAAAGGGCCAGAAAGAACGTGAAATAGCGCGGGCGCAACGCGGCAACGGCGTAACAATCCCGGAAAATGTCGCTCCATGATTTGCCCGGCAGATTGTCGTTATCGGCATTGGCCGCCTGGGCGGCGGGTGTCGCAAAGGTCCACAGCAGGAAAAGAATCAGCCAGCCGATGCCGGCCCATTGGATGATTTCCACAAAGGACTGCGGCAAATAAGCAAGACCGGCCACGGGAATGGCCGAAATCGTCATGGCCGTGACGATGCCGAGGGCTCCACCGCCGACGGAAGCGAAGACCGTCTTTCTACCACGAATGCCGGCATAGGAAGCGACAGAGAATACAAGGGGAGAGGGGAGTGCGAACACAATGGCACATGCTGCACAAAAAACCAGCCAGGCCTGTCCAGACATTCTCTTCCTCCTTGCCCTCCCTGTCACCGCACCAATTAGCCTATCGTAAAATTAGGCCGCTGTGAACGGTTGACCGACGTGTTCCATCACTTCGGTAAACCATTTTGCAGAAAGGTCGAAATGCTTTCCGCCCTTGATACGCGGAAACTCGATGGTCCGCAATTTACCCTTCTGATCCTCGTCATGGCCGGTGACGCCCGACACCTTGTTGAGCGCGCTTTCGACGGCGAGATCGACCATGCCCTGGATGAGGCGCAGGTCCTCGCCATTGGCGGGGGCGGAGCGGGCGAAATAGCCTGACTTCTGCACCATGGAACGTTCTGCGCCGATGAGGCCGGCGAATTGCTTCTGGAACCAACCGCCGACATTGATGGTGTCGATCTTCACATGGCCGAAGGCGTCGCGCTTGACGGCTTCGCCGGAGGCTTCACGCTCGGCAACGATGGAATCAAGGCCTGCACCTTCGGAAACGAACAGCGTGACGTAGCCGTGTCTGTCCATGATGGTCTTCAGGCGCTCGGCCTCCGCCTCGATGTCGAAGGCCATTTCCGGCAGGTAGATGCCGTCGATATTCTTCATCTGCGTATTCATCATCAGGCCTTCGACATATTCGTTGCCGTTGGTCTTCTGGATGTAGGCGCGTGCGGTCGCGGCCGTCAGCCAGCCGCAATGGCGGCCCATGACTTCATGGATGACGAAGGTCTTCGGCGCAGCACTCTGTTCGTTGCTGACATTGTCGAAGAAGGAAGCACCGACTTCGGCTGCGGTCCATGCGCCGAGCGACTGCCGGATCGGCACCACGTCGTTATCCACCGTCTTCGGCAGGCCAACGACGGTCAGGTCGTAACCATTGGCGCCGAGATAGGCGGCAAGGTCGGCGGCCGTCGTGTTGGTGTCGTCGCCGCCGATGGTGTGGAGAATGGTGATGCCGTCGCTAGCCAGCCGTTCGGCGGCCACGCGCAACGGATTTTCACCCTCCTTCACCAGCCCGCGCTTGACGCAATCGGCGGCATTGGTGAGCTTGACGCGGCTGTTGCCGATCGGCGATCCGCCGTAGCGATGCAGCAGATGGGCCTTTTCGCGCATGTCCTTGCTGATCTCGATCCGGTCGCCCAGAAGCACGCCCTGATAGCCGGAGCGATAGGCCACGATGTCGATATCAGGCGCAACGTCGCTATAACGCTCGATCAGGCCGCCGACGGCCGAAGAGAGACAGGGAGCAAGGCCACCCGCGGTCAGCATTGCGACTTTTTGTTTGGCCATCATGGCTCTCCTTTTCACGTATACCCAAAGACATGTCTGGCAAATGGATGCGACAGCTGCGTGTAGGTGTAAAGTGAATTTATCAAGAAAAATGCCGATTTCTCGCGGTTTTTCAGCAGCTTGACGAAAGAATCGGAATATAATCGTTTCAATCCGTTCGGTGGGCCTCTGTCGTCGGGCCTCGCTTTCGCTCCCGCTTGCGCCGCCTGTGGAAAACCGCATTCGCAGCGCTTCGTACTCCCTTGTTCGTGAAGCTAAACTGTCGCAAAGATGAATAAAAGTTAATGACGCAGGGGCGCCGGGCATATTGCATTCACGACCATATGCCGTCATGCTGCCGGCATGATGTTCGATTTCGCCTGTCTGCATATTTCATCCCTGTGGGAGCGACTGCTCGGCGCGATCGGCGACGCGGCAGGCGGTGCGCTCTCGCGCGTGGTGGAAGCGATCCGCACCCTGTTCGAGGGAGACCCGGAGACCCGCCGCAAGGTTTCGTTCTCCGTGGCCATCATCGCACTTTCCGCCAAGATGGCGAAGGCCGACGGCGTCGTCAACGATGCCGAGGTGCGCGCCTTCCGGCAGATTTTCGATTTTCCGGAAGAAGAAGCCAAGAACGTTGCGCGCCTTTATAATCTCGCGCGTCAGGACGTTGCGGGATACGAGGCCTATGCCTCGCGTCTTGCCGGCCTTTGCGGTTCCGGCCATGATAATTGCGAGATGCTGGAAAGCGTCATCGACGGCCTGTTCCACATTGCCAAGGCCGATGGGCTGATCCACGAGCGGGAACTCGCCTTCCTTGGCCGTATCGCGGAAATCTTCCACATTACCGAAGATCACTTCGAAACGATCATGGCGCGCCACGTTCACATGGACGGGCGCGATCCTTACCGCGTGCTCGGCGTTTCGCCGTCCGACGATTTCTCCGACATCCGCAAGCGTTATCGGTCGCTGGTCTCCGAACACCATCCGGACAAGCTGATTGCGCGCGGCGTTCCCATGGAATTGCATGCCGCTGCGAATGAGCGTATGGCGGCGCTCAATGCCGCTTATGCGGCCATCGAGAAAGAACGCCGCGTCGCATGAGTGAATTTCTGCCGGATTTCAACCCGGATTTCGGGCGCGCAACCGTTGCGCCTTCGCCCAACCATGGCGAAAGGCTTGATGTGGCCGGGCCCGATATCATTCTCCTGCATTATACCGGCATGACCACGGCCGACGGCGCACTTTCGTGGCTCTGCAATCCGGAAAGCCAGGTATCGAGTCATTATTTCGTCTTCGAGGACGGGCGCGTTATCCAGCTGGTTCCGGAAACCCGCCGCGCCTGGCACGCGGGCAAAAGCACCTGGGCGGGGGAGGCGGACATTAATTCCCGCTCCATCGGCATCGAAATCGCCAATCAGGGCCATCCCGGCGGTCTGCCGGAATTTCCGGAAAAACAGGTGGCCGCCGTCATCGAATTGTGTCGCGATTGCGGCCAGCGCTGGTCTATCGCCCCTGAAAGGGTGCTTGCGCATTCGGATGTGGCGCCGATCCGCAAGGTTGATCCGGGTGAAAAATTCCCGTGGGACATCCTGTCGCAGAACGGTGTCGGGCACTGGGTGGAGCCTGCGCCGATCCGTGGCGGACGCTTTTTTCAGCGCGGCGATCATGGCCAGCCGGTGGAAGCGCTTCAGTCCATGCTCTCCCTTTACGGATACGGCGTTGAAATAACAGGCGCTTATTGCGAAAAAACGGAAGGTGCCGTTGCCGCCTTCCAGCGGCATTTCCGCCCGGCGCTGGTGGATGGCATCGCGGATTTTTCCACGATCGACACATTGCATCGGCTGATCTCCAGCCTTCCGAAATTTTCGCCCGTCTGAACACGATTTCTGGAAAAGCGTTCCCCGTTTTGTGACTGTGCAAGTCGCTTTTTTTGTCGTGCCACAGTTAATCCGCATTAAAGAAGTTTAAGAGCGGCACTGAATGCGGTGCTGTTCTTCAGGGGAACTTACCGTCAATATCAATCAAGGAGACTGGACTGCGGAAGGTCGCGATCGACTTTCTGCGCGCTGGACATTTGTATCGTTTCATTGTTCCGGTTATCCGATCTGGAGACTATTTCAGCATATGAACAGAGTTTTTGTTGCTGTCGCAGCGGGCGTTGCTATGCTCGTTTCGCAGGCGGGGATTGCTTTTGCCAAAGACGAGGACGTCAAGACCAAAACCGTGACGCTGGGGACCTTTTTCCGTTCGCCCGGTTATCCCATTCCCGAAAAGAGCCTGCCTTCGGCGCTCAGGAGCGGCTATTCCGATCTGATCGTTAAATATGCCAAGCGCTACGGCGTTCCCACCAATCTGGCGCATGCGGTCGTTTCGGTGGAAAGCAAGTTCAACCCCAAGGCTCGCGGCAGCGCAGGCGAGGTCGGGCTGATGCAGATCAAGCCGGCAACGGCGCGCATGATGGGCTTTCGCGGCACCACCAAGGCCCTTTACGACCCCGAGACCAATATTCGCTGGGGCATGCAATATCTGGCGACCGCCCATCAGCTTGGTGGCGGCGAGGTTTGCAGCACGATCCTGCGTTATAATGCCGGCCATGGCGCGACCCGCATGAACCCGGTGTCCAAGCGTTATTGCGGCAAGGTCCAGGCGCTTCTGGCCAGCTAAACCCGGTTCGGGCCTTTTGTCCGGCCTGCGGAAATCGATTCCGGTTTGTGCGTGCATGCTGTAGTCAGGAGCAAACCTGATGCGGAGCATGACATGCCGGATTTCAAATATATCGTGGTTGGTGCCGGAATGATGGGTGCTGCGGCAGCGCGGCACCTTTCGGCGCAGACGGATGGCGTGGCGCTGATCGGACCGGACGAGCCCGCCGATCGCAAGACCCATACCGGCGTGTTTTCCAGCCACTATGATGAAGCCCGCATCACCCGTGGTTTCGACGGAGATCCCGTCTGGGCGGAACTGGCGCAACGCTCCATCCGGCGCTATGCGGAGATCGAGGCAAAAAGCGGCATTCGTTTCTTCACGGAAGCGGGCTGCCTTTTCACCGGAAACGGCAAGGGGCTTGCCGGAGACTATGTGTCGAGGGCGCTTTCCTCGACCGACCGTCTTGGTCTCGGCGTGGAAACGCTCGGCACTGACGTGCTGGCCGGCCGGTTTCCGATGTTTTCCCTGCCATCCGACCACAGCGGTTATTTCGAGGCGCGCAATGCCGGTCACGTCAATCCGCGTGCGCTGGTGAGGGCGCAGTGTGCAATTGCCGTTGCGCAGGGCGCGCGGCTGGTGCGCAAGACGGCGGCGCATATTCGCGATACCTCAGATGGTGTGGAGGTTTCGACCCGGGAAGGGGCCGTTCACACGGCGGAAAAGGTCATCGTGGCGGCCGGCGGTTTCACCAACATGGCCGATCTTCTGCCGTCGCCGGTCGATATGGCGGCCACGGGCCGCACCATCGTGTTTTTCGAACTCGACGAGGCCAGACAGGCCCTGTTCGGCGCCATGCCCTCGACCATTGTATTGACGGAGACGGAGGACGATATCGTCTATATCCTGCCGCCTGTGCGTTACCCCGACGGCAAAGTCTATCTGAAGATTGGCGGCGAGAGCGAAAAGGGCAGGCTTGAAACGCTGACCGATGCGGTTGGCTGGTTCCATTCGGACGGCACGCCTGGCGAAGTCGAATTCCTGGAAAAGCGGGCGATCTCCCTGATGCCGGAACTTGCGGGCTGCCCCGTGACGTCGGGTTCCTGCGTCGCCTCCATCACCCGCAGCGGCTATCCCTATATCGGCTACACGCAATCCTCCAATATTGCGGTTCTGACCGGCGGCAATTTCGTGTCCGCCAAGTCTTCGGACGAGATCGGGCGGTTGGGCGCGGTGCTACTTCTGGATGGTCAGCTGACCGAGACTGATTTTGCCGCCGAAATGTCACCGGTTTTTGTCTGACATTCAGCGGCGAAGCGGCTACAAAGTCGCGGCTGAATGGAGCGGGTTGAGGCAAAGAGGACGGCATGTCGGGACATTTCAAATATATCGTCGTGGGTCGTGGCATGATGGGTGCCGCCGCCGCGCGCCACTTGGCGGAAAAGACCGATGGCGTCGCCCTTATCGGCCCCGGTGAACCTGCCGACATCACATCGCATAAGGGCGTTTTCGCCAGCCATTACGATGAGGCGCGTATTACCCGTACTATCGACAGCAAAGCGGATTGGGCCTTGCTCGCCAACCGCTCGATTGCGCGTTACGCCGATATAGCGGCAAGGAGCGGCGTGGAATTTTACGCGCCTGTCGGATGCCTGATCGTCGGACCCGAACGGGGCGGCGACAATCCTTTGATCGACAATATCCGCAAGGCTGCGGCCGGGCTTGGGGTTTCCACGGAGCTGATGGATGGCGAAAGCCTCAAGAGGGACTTTCCCTATTTTTCCTTCGAGCCGGGCAGCGAGGGTGTGTTCGAAAAGGACAATGCCGGCTACGTCAATCCGCGCGCGCTGGTGAAGGCGCAAAGCATTCTGGCGGCAAAGGCCGGTGTCACACTTATCGACGATATCGTCATCTCAACCCGGGAAGCGGCTGGTTGTGCTCGGGTCGAGACGGCTTCTGGCGCGGTCTATACCGCGGACCGGGTGCTGGTTGCGGCAGGTGGTTTTTCGATCACGAAGGATCTGCTGCCGCAGCCGATCGCGCTCGATGTCTATGGGCGCACCGTCGCCTTCTTCGAGATCGATGAGGAGGATCTGGGGCAATATGCGGGCATGCCGTCGCTGATCTATGACCCGCGCGACGTGACGAAACATATCTATCTTCTGCCGCCCGTGCGTTATCCCGACGGCAGGTTTTATCTGAAAATCGGCGGCGATCCCGATGACAAGCCTGTCGGCAGCGATCCCGAAATCCGCGCATGGTTCCGTTCCGGCGGGCGCGAAAGCGTTCGCGACCATCTCTCGGCCATCATCGGGACACTGGTGCCGTCCATCGATCGGTCGCGCATTTCCATGGCCGCCTGCGTCGTGTCCAAAACACCGGGCGGTTATCCTGCCATCGGTTTTACCTCCTCGCCGCGCATCGCGGTTCTGACTGGCGGCAACGGTACGGCTGCCAAGAGTTCCGATGAGATCGGGCGGTTAGGCGCCCAGCTGCTGCTGAACGGAGAAATTGGCGACGACGCCTATGCCACGGATTTCAAGCCTGCATTTCTTTGATCTTTCGTTGCGCTTTTCGGTGGCTTTCGCCAAAGAACATGGTTATTGACGCCATGCCAGTTGGCTGGGCAGCCGCGCTTTACCAATGTCGAAAGACGGTAAGGTGAGGAAAGTCCGGGCTCCACGGAAATACGGTGCCGGATAACGTCCGGCGGGGGCGACCCCAGGGAAAGTGCCACAGAGAGCAAACCGCCATGCTTTGCATGGTAAGGGTGAAAGGGTGGGGTAAGAGCCCACCGCGCCGCTGGTGACAGTGGTGGCAAGGTAAACCCCACCGGGAGCAAGACCGAATAGGGATGACATGGGACGGGCGAAAGCCCGTTTACAGCCGGTTTCCGGGCCCGTCATCCGGGTGGGTTGCGAGAGGCGGCATGCAAATGCCGTCCCAGATGAATGGCTGCCACGTTCCGGGTCAAACCGGAGCCATACAGAACCCGGCTTACAGGCCAACTGGCGAATTTCCTTATCTGCCGCGAGACGAGAGTTCCGGCTTGGCGTAATCATTCCATTGTTTTGAAACGGAAAACGGTGATTTCATCGCGCTTTCTCGTGTCGCGAAAAAGCACCTTCGCGCGCGAAGTAAACCATTCGTTAAACTTAACGGCTTATGAATTTCCGATGCGAAGTCGGCATCGTGCGGGCTTCTCCCATTGACGCCCATAGTGTCCCATGGTATCCCAAATGCACACCACACTGGGTCGTGTTTTTGACCCGCAATCGCTGAAACGAGTGAGGAGCCTGCAAGGGGCTGCTACAGGGCATGTCGCCCTGGCGCTTGGCGATGTGTCGTGCGTACCGGTGTTATCTGTGGGGCGGGTGATCTGCTTTGCGGAAAGCGGTTTTGGCGAGTTGAGTAATGGACCGCTTTTTATCGAACGTAACGAACAGGATCGACGCCAAGGGGCGCGTTTCGGTTCCGTCTCCGTTTCGTTCGGTGCTGGCGCAGCGTGGCATTCAGGAGCTTTATTGTCTTCAGGATTTCGCGTTCCCGGCAATCAGTGTCGGCGGTCCGGATTTGCTGGAGCGCTACGAGCGGCAGATTGCGTCCATGGATGCTTTCTCGCCGGAGGCGAACGCAATGTCGCTGCTGGTTCACGGCGGCGGCGTTTTCATGAAGCTCGACCAGGAAGGTCGATTGATGGTGACGGATTTCGTTCGGGAATTTACCGGCATATCCACCGATGTCACCTTCGTTGGACGAGCGGATCATTTTCAGCTTTGGCAACCGCAGGCGTTTTTGGCGGCGCAGGCGGCAGCAAGAGCGGGGCGCGGTTTTTCGGCTGCACGCCCCGCATAGGACGGGGACACGGAATGACGGCGAATTCTGGCGGGCGATCTTCTGATGCCGGTGACGGACCTCAGCGTCACATCCCGGTATTGCTTCGCGAAGTGATCGCTGCGCTCGAACCCGCATCCGGAAAAATCATCCTCGACGGCACTTTCGGCGCCGGCGGCTACACCCAGGCAATTCTCGACCACGGCGCCAACGTCATCGCGCTCGACCGCGATCCGAACGCGATCGCCGGCGGCCAGGCCATGGTTGCCGCAAATGACGGCAGGCTTGTTCTTATTCAATCGCAATTCTCCGATCTGGCTGCGCATGCGCCGGAAGGCGGCCTCGACGGCGTGGTTCTCGATATCGGCGTTTCCTCCATGCAGATTGACGAGGCCGAGCGCGGGTTTTCCTTTCAGAGGAACGGTCCCCTCGATATGCGCATGTCCAGTTCCGGCGTCTCGGCGGCGGATGTGGTCAATCGTGCCAAGGTTGGCGATCTTATCCGTATCTTCGGTTTTCTCGGTGAGGAAAAGCAGCCGGGCCGCATCGCCCGCGCCATCGAGAAGAGGCGGGCGGATGAGCCCTTCCGCACCACGCGCGATCTGGCTGGCCTCATAGAAATCGTCACGCCGCGCAAGGCGAAAGACAAGATCCATCCCGCAACACGGGTGTTTCAGGCGCTTCGCGTTTTCGTCAATGACGAACTGGGCGAACTGGCGCAGGCCCTGTTTGCCGCCGAACGGGCTTTGAAGCCCGGCGGTCGTCTGGTTGTCGTCACGTTTCATTCGCTCGAAGACCGCATCGTCAAGAAATTCTTCTCCGAACGTTCCGGAAAGGCTGCCGGTTCCCGCCATCTGCCGATGGTGGAAGACAAGCCCGCCATTTTCGAAAATATCGGCAAGCCGATGATCGCCGCAAGCGACGAGGAGGCGGAGATCAATCCACGCGCCCGTTCGGCCAAGCTGCGGGCAGGCCTGCGCACGACGGCGCCGGCGCGTGCGGCGGATTTTTCGATTTTCGAGCTTCCCGATCTCGCCAGCCTTGAAAAAATGGGAGGCTGACATGCTGCGCACGTTCGATGTCGTGTTGATGGGGGTCATGGTCGCTGCGGCTGTCGTGACCTATTCGATCAAGCACAAGACCGATCTGAAGCTGGAGCAGGTTCGCAAGCTCGAGACCGAAATCAAGCTCGAAAAAGACACGATCGATCTTCTACGGGCCGACTGGGCGCTGCTGACGCAGCCGAACCGTCTGCATCGTCTCGTGAATGCCTATCAGGACGAGCTTGGTCTTTCACCGACGCTGCCCACACAATTGGCGCAGCCGCGCGAGCTTCCCATGCTGCGCTCGCAATTGCCGCAACCGCCCGAGCCGGAAGGCATGAGTGTTGCGGATGTCATCGCCGCCGCCGTCAACGGTTCGAAACCCGGCGCGACGCTGGGCGGGGCCGCCAAAAAGAAATCGCCGCCCGCAGGCCAGATCGCCGTCAACGGCGCTCCTGTTCCGACACCCAGGGCGCGCGTTTCCCGTTCCACGGCGGCTCCGGCCGTTTCTGCTATCGCAGGCGATGAAGACGGCGATACGGATGCAACCATGACAGGATCGGTGAACCGCTGATGTCTTTTCTCTCCCGCGCCATGGTTTTGAAGAGCAAGGCTCACTTTTCCGCCAGCACCAACGGTGTTCATACGGACCATGCTGCTTTCGAGGGCGCCCGCAAGAAGAGGGCGACCCAGGCGAAAAGCCGGGTCGGCCTTATCTTTTTCGGCTTCATTGTTTTTTACGGCATCGTTGGCGGACGTCTGGTGCAATACGGTCTTGCCGAGCAGGAAACGGTTTCGAGCATCGCCCCCGCTGACCGGCTGATGGCTTCGCGTCCCGACCTTCTCGACCGTAACGGCGAGGTGCTGGCGACCGATATCCGCACCGTCTCGCTGTTTGCCGAGCCGCATCGCATCGTCGATATCGACGAAGCCATCGAAAAACTGCGCACCGTCCTGCCGGACCTCGACCAGCGCGGCACCTATCAGAAGCTTTCCTCCAATTCGCGCTTCCAGTGGCTGCGCCGTCAGCTGACGCCGAAGCAGCAGAGCCAGATCCTTGCGCTCGGCATTCCCGGCGTCGGTTTCCGCCCGGAAAAGCGCCGCTTTTATCCCGGCGGCCCGACAGCCGCCCATATTGTCGGTCACGTCAACATCGACAATCGCGGCGTGGCCGGCATGGAACGTTATGTCGATAGTCAGGGGCTTGCCGATCTGACGGCGCTTGGCATGACCAGCGATCAGCCGCTGGAGCCGGTGAAGCTTTCGATTGATCTGCGTGTGCAGTCCATCGTGCGCGAAGTGGTCACTTCCGCCATCGCCAAGTTCCAGGCAATCGGCGCGGGCGCTGTGGTCATGGATGTGCACACCGGCGAAATCCTCGCCATGGCCTCGGTGCCGGATTACGATCCGAACAACCCGGCCGAAGGCGCGAAGGAGGGCTGGCTCAACCGCATGTCGAACGGCACGTTCGAAATGGGCTCCACCTTCAAATCCTTCACCATCGCCATGGGTCTTGATTCGGGCCGTGTCCGTCTTGGCGATACTTTCGATGCGCGGTATCCGATCCGCATCGGCGGCTTCACCATCAAGGACTTCCACGGCAAGGGACGGCTTCTTTCCGTGCCGGAAATCTTCCAGTTCTCGTCCAATATCGGTACGGCCAAGATCGCCGATACGGTCGGCACGGAAGGCCATAAGGAGTTTCTGACGCGCCTCGGCCTTTTAACCCGGATGCAGACGGAATTGCCGGAAGTGGCGATGCCGTCGCAGCCGCGCGAATGGAAGAAGATCAACTCCATCACCATCTCTTTCGGCCACGGCGTTTCGACGACGCCGCTGCAGACGGCGGTTGCCGGTGCGGCACTCGTCAATGGCGGCAAGCTGATCGAACCAACTTTCCTGCCGCGCACTCGTGAACAGGCGGATCTGGTGGCCAAGCAGGTTCTGAAACCCACCACCAGCAAGGACATGCGTTTCCTGTTCGAATGGAACGGCGTCAACGGTTCCGGCCGCAACGCGCGTGTCGATGGTTTCAACGTCGGCGGCAAGACGGGCACGGCGGACAAGGTCGTCAACGGCCGTTACGTGCACGACAAGAACTTCAATGCCTTCCTGTCGGCATTCCCGATCGACAATCCGCAATATGTGGTGCTGACCTTCATCGACGAACCGAAGACGGACAAGGGCAATGGCGCGGCACTTGCCGGTACGTCTGCGGCGCCGATGGTGCATGATATCATTACCCGCACGGCGGCGGTGCTGGGCGTGAAGCCGAATTTCGGCAAGGATGGCTCGGCCTTGCTCGTGTCTTATTGATTGTTAGAGCTTATGATGTTCCGGCGATTCGCGCCGGGGGGACAAGACGGACACAGTCGATGAATTTGCGAGATATATCCGGGGCGGCGTTTCCGGAATTGAATGAATTGCTCCTGTCTGAGATCGGGGCGATCGAAATCGGGGGGATAACCGCAGACAGCCGCAGGGCTGCGCCCGGCAGCCTGTTCGTGGCGGTTGCGGGAACCAAGGCGGATGGCGCGGCCTATGTGCGGGACGCGGTCGCCAAGGGTGCGGTCGCCATTGTCTCCGGACATGCGCTAGACGCCGATGTGCCGGTGCTTTCCGTTACGGACCCGCGCCTCTATCTTTCGCTTGCCGCTTCCCGTTTTTACGGAAAACAGCCTGAAACCATGGTTGCCGTCACCGGTACTGCGGGAAAGACGTCCGTTGCCTCCTTCGTGCGGCAAATCTGGGCTTTCGCTGGCCATGCCGCCGCACAGATCGGCACGACGGGCGTGATCGCTCCCGGTCGCGAAGATTACGGTGCGCTCACTACGCCCGACCCGGTAACGTTGCATGCGCTTCTGGCCGAGCTTGCCTCCGAAGGTGTGACACATGCGGCCATGGAGGCTTCGAGCCACGGCCTCGACCAGCGTCGTCTCGATGGCGTGAAGCTCGCTGCCGCCGGGTTTACCAATCTCGGCCGCGACCACATGGATTATCACCCGACAATCGAGGACTACATGGCCGCGAAGATGCGGCTGTTCGATACGTTGATGGAAAAGGGTGCGCCTGCGGTGATCTTTGCCGACGACCTGTGGTCGGAGCAGGCAATCCGTGCTGCGCGCGAAGCAGGTCTCGATGTGCGTACCGTCGGCCGCAAGGGCGATTACCTGACATTGAAGCGGGTAGAGCATTTCCGCCACAAGCAGCTGATCGAAGTGCATCATGACGGCGTGATCCAGGAGGTCGACATTCCTCTGGCCGGTGATTTTCAGGTGGCCAATGCGCTCGTCGCTGCCGGTCTTGCCATGTCCACCGGCGTTTCCGTCGCAACGGCCATGAAGGCGCTTGAAAAGCTGATCGGCGCTGCCGGTCGTCTGGAACTCGTTGGCCAGACCAGAAACGGCGCACTTGCCTATGTGGATTATGCCCACAAGCCGGATGCGCTGGAGAATGTGCTGACCTCGGTCAGGCCCTTTACCTCCGGTCGTATCATCACCGTCTTCGGCTGCGGCGGCGACCGTGACAAGGGCAAGCGCCCGATCATGGGCGAGGTTGCGACACGCCTTTCCGACATCGTCATCGTCACCGACGACAATCCACGTTCGGAAGACGCCGCAACGATCCGTTCCGAGGTGATAGTGGCGGCGCCGGGTGCATTGGAGATCGGCGACAGGGCAGAGGCGATCCGCCATGCGGTATCGCTGCTTTCGAACGGCGATACGCTGATCGTCGCGGGCAAGGGGCATGAAGAGGGGCAGATCGTCGGTTCCGTGACGCTGCCGTTTTCCGATCATGAACAGGTGCGCGCTGCGCTGGCAGGGCTGGAAGGATTGAAGATTTGAATTGGTTATGGACAGTCGCCGAGATGATCGCCGTGACGGCAGGGCGTCCCGTCGGGAACCTGCCGGCCGGGATCACCGGCATTTCCATCGACAGCCGGACTGTCAAAGCCGGCGAGGCCTTTTTCGCGATCAAGGGCGACCGGGTCGACGGCCATGACTATACGAGTTTTGCCGTCGCCAACGGGGCCGGTCTTCTGGTCGTGGCCGAAGGCAAGCTGCCGGCTCTTGGCCGCCTGACCGTGCCGATGATCGTCGTGGAGGATGTTCTTGCCGCACTCGGCAAACTCGCCATCGCGGCGCGTGAAAGAACCACGGCGCGGATCATCGCGGTGACCGGTTCTGTCGGCAAGACGACGACGAAGGAGATGCTGCGGCAGGCTCTGGAGCCCTCGGGCAGGGTCCATGCGGCGGTGGCCTCCTTCAACAACCATTGGGGCGTGCCGCTGACGCTGGCGCGCATGCCCGCCGACACCGAATTCGGTGTGTTCGAAGTCGGTATGAACCATTCCGGCGAAATCCGCCCGCTGGTCAAGATGGTGCGGCCGCATGTGGCGATCATCACGACGATCGCAGCGGCCCATCTCGGCAATTTCAAGAACATAGAAGAGATCGCCAGCGCCAAGGCGGAGATATTCGAAGGGCTGGAGGAGGGCGGTTCCGTCATCCTCAACCGCGACAACGCCCAGTTCGAGCAACTTGAAGAAGCGGCGCAGGAGCAGGGTATCGAGCATATCCTCACCTTCGGCCAGCACGCCAAGGCGGATTTCCGGCTTGCCGATTTCGAAAGCACGCCCACCGGCTCGACCATCTGGGCGATCCTGAACGGCGAGACGAGCGAATTGCACCTGAACGTTCCTGGCCGGCACATTGCCGACAATGCCATGGCCGTGCTGGGTGCCGTTGCCGTCACCGGCGCCAATCTCGACCGTGCCTTCGAGGCACTGGGAACGCTTGAGGCGGTGAAAGGGCGCGGCCAACGCCATCGCCTGACGATAGATGGCGGGTCCTTCCTGCTGATCGACGAAAGCTACAACGCCAATCCCGCCTCCATGCGGGCGGCGATTGCCGTGCTTGCGGAAACGGAGACTCAAGGTTATGGCCGGCGCGTTGCCGTTCTCGGCGACATGCTGGAGATGGGCGAATTCTCGGCTCGGCTGCATGAGGAACTGGCCGGACCGCTGCTGGCCGGCGGTATCGAACATGTCTGGCTGGCGGGGGAGGCGATGGCCGCCCTTCGCGACGCGCTTCCGGACAGCGTGACGGTCATCTGGTTCCCGACGACAGCGGAACTGGCCGATTTTGCCCTGCAATGGGTGCAACCGGGAGACGCGCTGATGGTAAAATCGTCACTTGGGCTGGGTTTCGGCAAGATTGTCGCGGCACTGCTTGACAAGTATCCGGCATTCCCCGAGACGGAACGCCACGTCTGAAATAGCCTTTTGAAAGGGCAATTATGCTGATCTGGCTCGTCGAACTGTCGGATAAAATTCAACTCTTCAACCTCTTCCGGTACATCACCTTCCGGACGGGTGCGGCGATGTTCACCTCCGCGTTGATCGTCTTCCTGTTCGGACCGGCGATCATCAACTCGTTGCGCGTGCGCCAGGGCAAGGGCCAGCCGATCCGCGCCGATGGACCGCAGACGCATTTCAAGAAAGCCGGAACGCCGACCATGGGCGGGCTGATGATCCTTGCGGGTATCCTTGGCGGTTCGCTGCTGTGGGGCGACCTTTCGAATGTCTATGTCGTGGCCGTTCTGATGGTGACGCTCGGCTTCGGGGCGATCGGCTTTTACGATGATTATCTGAAGGTGACGAAGCAGAGCGACAAGGGTTTCTCGGGCAAGGCGCGCCTCGGTATCGAGTTCGTGATCGCGGCGATCGCCGTTTTCTTCATGATGAAGATGGCGCTTGCTTCCGCGCCGCATGGCGGCACGCTCGGAAGCTCCATCGCCTTTCCGTTCTTCAAGGAATTCGTGATCAATCTCGGCTATTTCTTCGTGCTGTTCGGTGCTTTCGTGATCGTCGGTGCAGGCAATGCGGTGAACCTGACAGACGGCCTCGATGGTCTTGCGATCGTGCCTGTCATGATTGCCGCCGCGACTTTCGGCGTGATCGCCTATCTCGCCGGTAACGCGGTTTTCGCCAATTACCTGCAGATCAATTTCGTGCCCGGCACGGGTGAACTCGCCGTCATCGTCGGTGCGGTGGTCGGCGCTGGTCTCGGTTTCCTGTGGTTCAATGCGCCACCCGCCGCAATCTTCATGGGCGATACGGGTTCGCTGGCGCTTGGTGGCCTCATCGGCTCCATCGCGGTCGCCACCAAGCACGAGATCGTCATGGTCATCGTCGGCGGTCTGTTCGTGATTGAAACGCTGTCGGTCATCATCCAGGTCTTCTGGTTCAAGCGTACCGGCAGACGTGTTTTCCTGATGGCGCCTATCCACCATCATTTCGAGAAAAAGGGCTGGACGGAAAGCCAGGTGGTTATCCGTTTCTGGATCATCTCCGTGGGTCTTGCGCTGCTCGGCCTCGCCACCCTGAAGCTGAGGTGAGCAATGATCCCGGTCACGTCGTTTAGAGGTAAGAAGGTTGCGCTTTTCGGGCTTGGCGGTTCGGGTCTCGTCACGGCCCGGGCGCTGGTTGCCGGCGGGGCCGATGTCGTTGCTTTCGACGACAATCCCGATAGCGTCGCCAAGGCGGAAGCCGAAGGCATAACGACAGCGGACCTTCGAACGATAGACTGGCACTCCTTTTCATCTTTCGTGCTGGCGCCGGGCGTGCCGTTGACGCATCCGAAGCCGCATTGGTCGGTTGACCTTGCGCGGGCGGCGGGTGTCGAGGTCATCGGCGATATCGAGCTTTTCGTTCGCGAGCGCCGTGCCCATGCACCGGATTGCCCCTTCATCGCCATAACAGGCACGAACGGCAAGTCCACGACGACGGCGCTGATTGCCCATATTCTCACATCATCGGGACGTGATACGCAGCTCGGCGGCAATATTGGCACAGCGGTGCTGAGCCTCGATCCGCCGAAAGCGGAACGCTATTACGTTGTCGAATGCTCGTCCTACCAGATCGATCTGGCGCCGACGATCAATCCGACTGCCGGTATTCTGCTCAATCTCACGCCGGATCATCTCGACCGGCACGGCACGATGCAGCATTATGCTGACGTCAAGGAACGGCTTGTGGCCGGCAGCGGCACGGCGATTGTCGGCGTGGATGACAGCTATTCCACGCTCATCGCCGACCGCATCGAACGCGCCGGCGTGAAGGTGGAGCGCATCTCGAAGCGTAATGTCGTTTCCGAAGGTCTTTATGCCGAAGGCAGCCGCATTTTCCGGGCGCATGGTGGCACTTCTTCGCTGCTGGTCGATCTGGACGGTATCCAGACCCTTCGCGGCAGCCACAATGCGCAGAATGCGGCGGCTGCGATTGCCGCCTGCCTTGCCGTCGGGGTTTCCGAAGAGGACGTCCGTGCCGGTCTCAAATCCTTCCCCGGCCTCAAACATCGCATGCAGCCGGTTGGCCGACGCGGTAATGTCACCTTCGTCAACGACAGCAAGGCCACCAATGCAGATGCCGCAGCACCGGCTTTGTCGAGCTATGAGCGCATCTACTGGATCGCCGGCGGCCTGCCGAAGGCGGGCGGCATAGCCAGCCTTTCGCCGCTGTTTCCACACATCGCCAAGGCCTATCTGATCGGCGAGGCGGCGGCGGAATTTGCGGCGACGCTTGGCGAGGCCGTGCCTTACGAAATCTCCGGCACGCTGGACAAAGCGGTCCAGCATGCGGCAGCGGATGCGGAAAAAGACGCGACGGCCGGAAATATCGTGATGTTGTCCCCGGCTTGCGCAAGCTTCGATCAATATAAGAACTTTGAAATCAGAGGTGATTCGTTCGTCGCGCAGGTTGCTGCGCTCGATGGCATGACGATGCTGGTTCACTCTGGAAAAGGGGGCTGAGGCCATGGTAAGCCGAGTTGATCGCGGTCCGGTCGCGGAGTGGTTCTGGACGATCGACCGTTTCTTTCTGGCGGCGTTCATCGCGCTGATGGGCATCGGCCTGATGCTGTCATTCGCGGCATCGCCGGCGGTTGCCGAACGTATCGGTCTCAACAGCTTCTTCTTCGTGGAACGTCAGGCGATGTTCATGGTGCCGTCGCTGGCGATCATGGTCGGTCTTTCCTTTCTGTCGCCGCGTCAGGTCAGGCGCGTGGCAGTGATGATGCTGATTGCTGCGCTGCTGATGATGATTTTCGCGCTCTTTTTCGGCATCGAGGTCAAGGGCGCGCGGCGCTGGATTTCCATCGGCACCTTTTCGATCCAGCCGTCGGAATTCATGAAGCCCGCTTTCGTCATCGTCTGCGCATGGCTGTTTGCCGAACGGGCGCGTCATCCTGAAATTCCGGGCAATCTTTTCGCCATCATCACCTTCGGCATCGTGGCGGCGCTTCTGATCGCCCAGCCCGACTTCGGTCAGACCATCCTGACATCCGTGGTATGGGGCGGCATGTTCTTCATGGCCGGCGTGCCGTGGTTCTGGATCGTCGTACTCGGTGGCCTCGGCGTTGCCGGCATCGTCTCCGCCTATCTGCTCCTGCCGCACGTTGCCGGCCGTATCGACCGTTTCTGGACCGGTGAGGGCGATACTTTCCAGGTGGATACGGCGCGCGAAGCGATCATTCGCGGCGACTGGTTTGGCCGTGGACCGGGTGAGGGCATCGTCAAGCGGATCATTCCCGACAGCCATACCGACTTCATCTTCTCGGTGGCGGCGGAAGAATTCGGCATCGTTTTCTGCATGTTCCTGGTGTTGATCTTCGCTTTCATCGTGCTGCGCGGCCTGTCGCACGCCTTCAGGGAAAAGGACGATTTCTGCCGTTTTGCCGTCGCCGGCTTGGTGCTGCAGATCGGCATGCAGTCGATGATCAACATTGGCGTCAATCTGGAACTGATGCCCGCCAAGGGCATGACTCTGCCGCTGATTTCCTATGGCGGTTCGTCGATGATGGCGATCTGCGTCACGGCGGGCTTCCTTCTGGCGCTGACCCGCCACAGACCGGAAAAGAGGGCGCAGGAGCGCAGCTTCTTTCGCGTCGGTTCCGGCGTCCCAGCGGAGTAAATGATCATGAGCAAGGGTATTGTTCTGCTTGCCGCCGGGGGAACCGGCGGCCATGTCTTTCCAGCCGAGGCTCTGGCGCACACGCTGAAAGCGCGCGGTTATCAGGTGCATCTCGTCACCGACAGCCGCGCCGAGCGTTATGCGGGCAAATTCCCGGCGGATGAAATTCATGTGGTGCCATCTGCCACCATCGGTTCGAAAAACCCGATTTCCGTCGCGCGTTCACTGTGGAAGCTGTGGACAGGGTTGCGTTCAGCGCGCCGGCTGATCACGAAGCTGAAGCCGGTTGCGGTCGTCGGCTTTGGCGGTTATCCCACTGTGCCGCCGCTTCTGGCATCGACCGGACTAGGCGTCCCCTCCATCATTCACGAGCAGAATGCGGTGATGGGCCGTGCCAACAAGGCGCTGGCCGGCCGGGTAAAGGCGATTGCCGGCGGGTTTCTGCCGCCCGCCAACGGCCAATATTCGGAAAAGACGGTGGCGACCGGCAATCCCGTGCGCCCGGCGGTGCTGGCGGCATCCGAGATTCCCTATACGCCCTCGCAGACGGGCGAGACGTTCCAGCTCGTGGTGTTTGGCGGCAGTCAGGGCGCGCAGTTCTTTTCCAGCGCCGTTCCGGCGGCGATTTGCCTGTTGAAGGACGAACAGCGCAAGCGTATCGTCGTGACCCAGCAGGCCCGCCCCGAAGACAAGGACAGCGTGATCGCCTCCTATCAGAAGCTGGGCGTGAAGGCGGATGTCTCGCCCTTCTTCGGCGATATGGCTTCGCGCATTGGTGAGGCTGATCTGGTCATCAGCCGGTCGGGTGCTTCGACGGTATCGGAGCTTTCGGTCATCGGCCGGCCTTCGATCCTCGTTCCCTATCCGCATGCGCTGGATCACGATCAGGCGGCCAATGCGGCAGCGCTTTCGGCAGCCGGCGGCGCAAGCGTCATCAAGCAGGCGGAACTGTCGCCGCAGAAGCTTTCCAGCCTGTTGTCATCGGCGCTTTCCGAGCCGGATCGTCTTTCTGCAACGGCGGCAGCGGCCAAGGCGACCGGAAAACCGCATGCTGCGGATGTGCTGGCCGATCTGGTCGAGGCGATTGCTTCGGGCCGGTCCGTACAGGAATTCAAGAAGAACATTGAAGGAGTTGAGGCATGAAGATGCCGAAAGCCATAGGCCTTGTCCATTTCATCGGCATAGGCGGGATCGGCATGAGCGGCATTGCCGAAGTGCTTCACAATCTCGGTCATCGCGTACAGGGATCCGACCAGGCAGACAGCGCCAATGTGCAGCGCCTGCGCGACAAGGGTATCGAGGTTTTCGTCGGTCATACGGCGGATAATCTCGGTGACGCCGAGGTCGTGGTTGTTTCCACCGCGATCAAGAAGAACAATCCGGAACTCATCGCCGCGCGGGAAAAACACCTGCCGATCGTTCGTCGCGCCGAAATGCTGGCCGAGCTGATGCGTTTCCGCAACGCCATCGCCATCGGCGGCACCCACGGCAAGACCACGACGACCTCCATGGTCGCGACCCTGCTGGAAGCCGGCAATCTCGACCCGACCGTGATCAACGGCGGCATCATCAACGCCTATGGCACCAATGCCCGCATGGGTGAGGGCGAGTGGATGGTGGTGGAGGCCGACGAATCCGACGGCACCTTCCTGAAGCTTCCCGCCGATGTGGCCGTCATCACCAATATCGATCCGGAACATCTTGACCATTACGGCAATTTCGACGCCGTGCGCGCCGCTTTCCGCCAATTCGTGGAGAATGTTCCGTTCTACGGCTTCGGGGTCATGTGCCTCGACCATCCCGAGGTGCAGGCGCTGGTCGGTCGGATCGAGGACCGCAAGGTCATCACCTATGGCGAAAACCCGCAGGCCGACGTGCGCTTTTCGAATGTGCGCATCGACGGCACACGGTCTATCTTCGACGTGGAAATCCGTCGCCGCCGCACTGGCAGGATATTCTCCTTCACCGACCTCGTGCTGCCGATGCCCGGCCGCCACAATGTTTCGAATGCGACCGCCGCGATCGCTGTCGCCAATCGTCTCGGTATTTCGGAAGCCGACATCAAGAAGGGCCTCGCCTCCTTCGCTGGCGTCAAGCGGCGCTTCACGCTGACTGGCGAAGCCAATGGCGTGCAGGTCTTCGATGACTATGGCCACCATCCCGTCGAGATCAAGGCCGTGCTGGCGGCCGCGCGCGAGGCCTGCAAGGGCCGCATCATCGCCGTGCACCAGCCGCACCGCTACAGCCGTCTTTCCAGCCTGTTCGACGATTTCGCGCATTGTTTTAACGATGCGGACACGATTGTTCTTGCCCCGGTCTATGCTGCGGGCGAAGATCCTATCGAAGGCGCAAGCTCGGAAGCGCTGGTCTCGGCGATCAAGGCCGCCGGCCACCGCGACGCCCGTTTTCTTGAGAAACGGGAAGATCTTGCCTCAGTGGTTGCGGGCATTGCGAACCCGGGTGATTTCGTGGTTCTCTTGGGGGCTGGAAATATCACGCAATGGGCGGCAGTGCTGCCTTCGGAATTGAAGAGCATATCAGGAAAGTCTGAATGAGACAGGTCGATGGGGTTAAATTGCTGGGGAGGCTCGGCGACGGGGTAAATGAGCTGAGGGGACGTCTGACGCCGGATGCGCCCATGGACCGCGTGACGTGGTTCAGAGCAGGCGGTCTTGCGGAGGTGATGTTCCAGCCGCACGATGCCGAGGACCTTATTGCATTCCTGAAAATTCTGCCGGAAGACGTGCCGTTGACCGTGGTTGGTGTCGGCTCGAACCTTCTGGTGCGCGATGGCGGTATTCCCGGTGTCGTCGTCCGTCTGTCCGCCAAGGGTTTCGGCCAGGTGGAGCTTGCCGGCGAAAACCGCCTCAAGGCAGGTGCGATCTGCCCCGACAAACATATTGCCGCGATGGCCATGGACAATGGCATCGGTGGTTTCCACTTCTATTATGGCATTCCCGGCTCCATCGGCGGCGCGCTGCGCATGAATGCGGGCGCCAATGGCGGTGAAACGCGTGAGCGCGTTGTGGAAGTCTATGCGGTCGACCGTCAGGGCAACCAGCATGTGCTCTCCAATGCGGATATGGGTTACAGCTATCGCCATTCCGGTGCTGATGCGGGCCTGATCTTTACCGGTGCGTTGTTCGAAGGTTATCCGGAAGATCGCGCGAAAATCCGCGCCGATATGGATGCCGTGCGCCACCACCGCGAAACGGTGCAGCCGATCCGCGAACAGACCGGTGGATCGACCTTCAAGAACCCCGAAGGCCATTCGGCCTGGGAACTGATCGACGAGGCCGGTGGCCGCGGTCTGGTCATCGGTGGCGCGCAGATGTCATCGCTGCATTGCAATTTCATGATAAATACCGGCCATGCGACCGGTTACGATCTGGAATATCTGGGCGAAACCATTCGCAAGCGCGTGTTCGAGAAATCCGGCATCCGGCTGGAATGGGAAATCAAGCGCCTGGGCCTGTTCATGCCGGGCCGGGAAGTGGAGCCTTTCTTGGGGGCTTGAGGATGAATGGTCGGCGAAGGCGCAACGGTTGAGGATGAGCGGGAGCGGCGTCGATTGGACATTGTTTCCAACGAGCGCCGCAAGCTCATGGCCAATGCGCTGGACCGGCTTTCCACGGCGTTTATCGCCTTGGGTGTGATTGGCTAGGCACTGTCATTGACGCCGGCCTCGACGAATATTTTCAGTATTGCCGCTATGGCAGGTTGGATTTTCAGTGCTGCTGCACTACATTTGACGGCAAGACGTGTGCTTGGAGGCCTGAGACTATGACCTCGCAAATATTCATCTGGTATGTATTTCCCTGGCTGGTTTCGGCCATATGTCTGTGCTGGTTGGCATACGACCACTACAAACATCCGGGACGCTGATTGGCATCCAAATAAAAGCCCGCGAAACAGACGTTTCGCGGGCTTTTTGCTGTCAGGATTTTCTGTTGGCTCAGACTTCGTCCTTGCGGGAAAGCAGGATGCAGCCGAGCGTGATGATGGCGGATACGCAGAGGTAATAGCCGACATATCCCATGCCGTGATTCACCTGCAGCCAAGTGGCGATATAGGGCGCCAGCGAGGCACCGAAGATGCCCGCCATGTTGAAGGTGATGGATGAGCCGGTATAACGCACGCGGGTCGGGAAGGGCGCTGCGAGCGCCGTTCCGATCAGGCCGTAGGTCATGCCCATCAGCATCATCGCAAGAGCCGCGAAGACGAAGATCGAACCTTCGCCGCCGGTCACTAGGCTGGGCAGAAGGAAGGAGAACAGGCCGATCAGCACCGTCGTCAGGATCAGGATTTCACGACGGCCGAACCGTTCGGCGAGCTTGCCGGCGATCGGGATGAAGAGGCCGAAGATGATGGAACCGAGGATCTGCACTTCCAGCGCGTCGAGGAACGGGATTTTCAGGACCTTGACGTTGTAGGACAGCAGATAGGCGGTGCCGATGTAGAAGAGCACGAAGGTGGCCAGCGCCACGAAGGTGCCAAGCAAGAGGCTGCGCTTGTGGTTGCGGAACAGTTCCACGACCGGCACGGCAACACGTTCTTCCTTCTCGATAGCCTTCTGGAAGTCGGGCGTTTCGGTGATCGACAGGCGAACCCACATGCCGACAGCGATCAGGATGATCGAAGCGATGAAGGGAATGCGCCAGCCCCAGCTCAGAAGCGCTTCCTGCGACATGAAATGCAGCAAGATCCAGAAGACGCCGGAGGAGAGGAACAGGCCGACAGGCGCGCCGAGCTGCGGGAACATGCCGTACCAGCTGCGTTTGCCAGGCGGAGCGTTTTCCGTGGCGAGCAGGACCGCGCCGCCCCATTCTCCGCCAAGGCCGAAACCCTGACCGAAGCGGCAAAGCGCCAGCAACAGCGGCGCCAGAACGCCTGCTGTCTCGTAGGTAGGTAGAAGGCCGATAACGACCGTCGACACGCCCATGGTCAAAAGGGCGGCGACAAGCGTGACCTTGCGGCCGACGCGGTCACCATAATGGCCGAAAACGACCGCGCCGAGCGGGCGGGCGAAAAAGGCGATGGAGAAGGTCGCGAAAGATGCCAGAAGCGCCGTCATCGGGTCGTTGTTCGGGAAGAACAATGCCGGAAACACGAGCACTGCGGCCGTGGCGTAAACGTAAAAATCGAAAAACTCGATGGTCGTGCCGACCAGGCTGGCAGTGAGAACTCGTGCAGGCGAATTTGTCTTTACAACGTTCGAATTGCCAGCTGTCGGCGATACCGGAGATATCGCGTCAGTCATGGTTTTGGTCCCATTTTTGATGATTGCATGTCATGCCTTGGGAGGCGCTGACTGCGTTAACGCAATTTTTGTTCTTTTGGAATGCTAAAAAAGAAATAATGCAGACAACGTGACCGTCTGGGCGACAGGTGCGGCAACGTCGCCCGGGGGCACGGTCCTGCGGTTGAGAGACTGATTCAGGCTGCCGATTTAAAACGCTGAAACGTCAGATAATTTTCACTGGGGAAAAGCGTCTCCCGTTAACGTTTTCGTCTTGCCTTCTTCAACGGCAGAGGCCCGCCGGGCCGCAGTTTTATTTCCGATCATTGAAAACCTGCATGTTGCAATCCGTGCAACTATCTGATTCCAAGGAGGGAATTCGGATCGATGCTGATTCTTTAACGGAACTCGGCATGTTGGGCGCGGCGGTTAACGAAAGTAAACGATTCATTAACCTTAATGGCGTTTAACTGATCCCAAGGATCATGTGCCAGAATCACCGTTCGTTAAATTCGGTCGGTTTCGGTGCGGTTCGTAGCGGAGAATTGGTGTCAGAGGTATCGATGGGCGGCAAGCACGTAGCTGTTCTTTTGGGTGGGTTTTCGTCGGAGCGGCCGGTCAGCCTCTCGTCGGGGGAAGCTTGCGCCCTTGCCCTTGAGGATGAGGGGTACAGGGTCACCCGCGTGGATGTGGGGCGCGATGTCGCGGCCGTACTCGCTGAACTGCGCCCGGACGTCGTCTTCAATGCGCTGCACGGTCCCTTCGGTGAAGACGGCACCATTCAGGGCATTCTCGAATATCTGGCCATTCCCTATACCCATTCTGGCGTGCTCGCCTCCGCACTTGCCATGGACAAGGCGCAGGCCAAGAAGGTCGCGGCTGCCGCCGGCATTCCGGTGGCTGCCGAACGCGTCATGAACCGCTTCGATTTCACCAGCGAACACCCGCTGACGCCTCCCTATGTGGTGAAGCCGGTGCGCGAAGGCTCCAGCTTCGGAGTGGTGATCGTCAAGGAAGATCAGTCGCATCCGCCGCAAATTCTTACCTCGTCCGAATGGCGTTATGGCGATCAGGTGATGGTCGAGCGTTACATTCATGGTCGCGAACTAACCTGTGGCGTGCTCGACGGTGAGGCGCTCGGTGTCACGGAAGTGGTGCCGCTTGGTCACAATTTCTATGATTATGACGCTAAATACGCTGCCGGTGGCTCAAAGCATGTCATTCCCGCAGAAATTTCACCGAAAATTTACCAAAAAATTCAAACACTGGCGGTTATGGCGCATCGGGCGATCGGGTGCCGTGGCGTAAGCCGTTCAGACTTTCGTTACGACGACCGCTTCTCAGAAGATGGCGAAGTTATCTGGCTTGAAGTGAATACGCAGCCGGGCATGACGCCGACCTCCCTAGTGCCGGAAATGGCGGCCCATGCTGGCCGCTCCTTTGGTAACCTTGTCAGCTGGATGGTGGAGGACGCTTCGTGTTTGCGGTGACCGGCAAAAAGTCGACGGCAAAAAAGCGCGAGCAATTCGTGGCGACGGCAAATGCCGACGATCGCATGGTGCTGCCGCGCCCGCTGCGTCGCGTCGTTCGCTTCTGCGTCAGCCTTGCGACCGGGCGCATTCACATTCCCACCCATACCGGCACGATTTCGGCTGTCGCCTTTTATGCGGTGACGGGACTTTACGGCATGTCGCTTGGCGGACACACAAACATCGTCACGCAGACGACGACATCGGCCGCCGGTTTCGCGGTAGAGGACGTCAAGGTTTCCGGCAATTTGCAGACGTCGGAAATCGACGTCTTTCAGCTTCTCGGTCTTGATGGCAGCACCTCGCTTATCGCGCTTGATATCGACGCCGCGCGCCGCAAGCTCGTCCAGCTTCCCTGGGTGGAAGATGTCGACATCCGCAAGGTCTATCCGAAGACGGTTGAGGTTCGCCTGAAGGAGCGTGAGGCTTTCGGCATCTGGCAGCATGGTTCGGAACTTTCGCTGATCGAAAAAAGCGGCAGCGTGATCGCGCCGCTGCGCGACAATAAATTCGCCGCCCTGCCGCTGTTCGTTGGACGTGATGCAGAAACGGGTGCTGCCGGTTTCGTCGCGCAACTGGCCGACTGGCCCGAAATCCGCAACCGTGTCCGCGCTTATGTTCGCATTGCCGGCCGCCGGTGGGATCTGCACCTCGACAACGGCATCGTCGTCAAGCTGCCGGAAGAAAACCTGCCGCAGGCACTGCAATTGCTGGCGCGGCTCGATCTCGAGGAAAAGGTCCTGTCGCGCGATGTTGCGGCGGTCGATCTGCGTCTGACGGACCGTACCACGATCCAGTTGACCGAAGGCGCCACGGAACGCCGCCAGACGGCTGTCGACGCACGCACCAAGGCTCTCAAGAAGGCGGAGAAGAACACATGAGCTTTTTCGGTTCTTCCCAGTTCGGTCTGCCTCGCCTGAAACCGCTTTCCTCCAAGCGCAGCCACATCGTTTCGGTACTCGACATCGGCTCGACCAAGGTCGTGTGCATGATCGGGCGGCTGACGCCGCGTCAGGAAAGCGAAATCTTACCCGGCCGCACGCACAAGGTTGAAATCATCGGCATTGGCCATCAGCGTTCGCGCGGCGTGAAATCCGGCGTGATCGCCGATCTCGACGCGCTCGAAGGTGTGATCCGTCTTTCGGTGGACGCGGCCGAACGCATGGCGGGCCTGACCGTCGACAGCCTGATCGTCAATGTCTCCGCCGGACGGCTGGCGAGCGACATCTATACGGCGAGCATCGATCTCGGCGGCCAGGAAGTGGAAGCGAGCGACCTGCGCAAGGTTCTGGTGGCGGCAAGCCAGCAGTCCATGCGCCAGGATCGGGCGATCCTGCATTCGCTGCCAACGGGTTATTCGCTGGACGGCGAGCGTGGCATTCGCGATCCGCTGTCGATGTATGGCGATCTTCTCGGTGTCGACATGCACGTCGTGACTGTCGAACGCACGGCGCTGAAGAACCTCGAGCTTTGTGTCAACCGCGCGCATCTTTCGGTCGAGGGCATGGTGGCGACACCCTATGCCAGCGGTCTTGCGGCGCTGGTGGACGATGAAGTCGAGCTGGGCTGTGCGGCCATCGACATGGGCGGCGGCACGACGACGATCTCGGTTTTTGCCGAGGGCCGTCTCATTCACACCGATGCGATCGGCCTTGGCGGCCATCACGTCACCACAGATCTTGCACGTGGCCTCTCGACACGAATCGAAGATGCGGAGAGACTGAAGGTGGTGCATGGTTCGGCTTTGCTGAATGGCGCGGATGACCGCGACATGATTTCGATCCCGCCGATTGGCGAAGACGATCGCGATCAACCATCGCAAGTTTCAAGGGCACTTGTTACCCGCATCGTGCGGGCGCGTATCGAAGAGACGCTGGAATTGATCCGTGATCGTATTCAGAAGTCCGGCTTCAGTCCCATCGTCGGCAAGCGTGTCGTGCTGACGGGCGGCGCAAGCCAGCTGACGGGGCTGCCGGAAACGGCACGGCGCATTCTCGCCCGCAACGTTCGTATCGGCCGCCCAATGGGGGTTGCGGGTCTTCCGGTTGCGGCAAAGGGACCGGCATTTTCAACCGCCTGCGGACTGATGATCTATCCGCAGGTGGCGGACGTGGAAATTCATGCGGCGCAAGGCGGAATGTTCTCGCCGTTTGGTACGGGTAGCGGCCGGATAGCCCGAGTGGGGCAATGGTTGAAAGAGAGTTTTTGAGTGGCCTCGTGGCGTAAGCCGGAGGTTTCCAAGTTGAGTTTTCAAGAATCGGCCAGCGGGGCGATGCGGCCAGAGAAAGAAGGAATGGTAAAAT
This sequence comes from Rhizobium nepotum 39/7, assembly GCF_000949865.1. Classification (GTDB taxonomy): domain Bacteria; phylum Pseudomonadota; class Alphaproteobacteria; order Rhizobiales; family Rhizobiaceae; genus Agrobacterium; species Agrobacterium nepotum. The sequence goes on from NZ_JWJH01000020.1 coordinate 28,755, forward strand.
GACGATACAGCTGCAAAAGCCTGATATCACCGAGTTGAAGCCACGCATCACCGTTTTCGGTGTGGGCGGCGGCGGTGGTAACGCTGTCAACAACATGATCACGGCCGGCCTCCAGGGTGTCGATTTCGTCGTCGCCAACACGGATGCGCAGGCGCTGACCATGACGAAGGCAGACCGGGTCATCCAGCTCGGCGTCAACGTCACCGAAGGTCTCGGTGCCGGTTCCCAGCCGGAAGTCGGACGCGCCGCCGCTGAAGAATGCATCGATGAGATCATCGATCACCTGAACGGCACCCACATGTGCTTCGTCACCGCCGGCATGGGTGGTGGCACCGGCACGGGTGCGGCACCTGTCGTCGCACAGGCCGCCCGCAACAAGGGCATCCTGACGGTCGGCGTCGTCACCAAGCCTTTCCACTTCGAAGGCGGCCGCCGCATGCGTCTTGCCGAACAGGGCATCGAGGAACTGCAGAAGTCCGTCGATACGCTGATCGTCATTCCGAACCAGAACCTCTTCCGTATTGCCAACGACAAGACGACCTTTGCCGACGCCTTCGCCATGGCTGACCAGGTTCTCTATTCGGGCGTTGCCTGCATCACCGATTTGATGGTGAAGGAAGGTCTCATCAACCTCGACTTCGCCGACGTCCGTTCGGTCATGCGTGAAATGGGTCGCGCGATGATGGGCACCGGCGAGGCTTCCGGTCCGGGCCGCGCAATGCAGGCTGCGGAAGCGGCTATCGCCAACCCGCTGCTCGACGAAACCTCGATGAAGGGCGCACAGGGCCTGCTGATCTCCATCACCGGTGGTCGCGACCTCACCCTGTTCGAAGTCGACGAGGCTGCAACCCGTATCCGCGAAGAAGTCGATCCGGATGCAAACATCATCCTCGGTGCGACCTTCGACGAGGCTCTGGAAGGTCTCATCCGCGTCTCCGTCGTGGCGACCGGCATCGACCGCGTTGCGGGTATCGGCGAACAGAACATTGCCGATATGCGCGCCGCAGCCGCCAAGCCGCTTATCCGTCCTTCCGCGGCCGTTGCTCCCGCTCCGGCCGCAGTTCAGCCTGCTCAAGCAGTATCGCAGGCACCGAAGGTAGACCAGATCGCCCAGACCATCCGTTCGGCGGAAGCCGAAATGGAACGTGAACTTGGTTTTGCGGCACACCAGCAGCCTTCTCAGGACTTCCGTCCGCAGAGCAAGCTGTTCGCATCGTCCCCGGCTGAAGCACCGGCGGCCCTCCGTCCGGCCCAGCCGGTTCAGCAGGCCGCTCCGGCTCCTGTTGCTCAGGCACCGGTCTACCATGCGCCGGAACAGGTTGCCGCGCAGGCTCCGCGTCTGCAGCAGCCGCAGGCCCCGGTCTACCAGGATCAGGCTCCGGTTGCGCGCCAGCCAGAACCTGTCCGCATGCCGAAGGTCGAGGACTTTCCGCCGGTCGTGAAGGCCGAGATGGATCACCGCGCCCACGCCGCTCCTGCCGCGCAGGAAGAACGTGGCCCGATGGGTCTTCTGAAGCGCATCACCAACTCGCTTGGTCGCCGCGAAGAGGAAGAAGTTCCTTCCGACATGATGGATGCGCCGAACATGGCGCCGCAGCAGCGCCGCGCGCTTTCGCCGGAAGCCAGCCTCTACGCACCGCGTCGTGGCCAGCTTGACGATCACGGTCGCGCGACGCCTTCTTCGGCCAGCCACCATGACGACGACCAGCTGGAAATTCCGGCCTTCCTGCGCCGCCAGTCCAACTAACAGCGATTCCGTCCACCTGTCGAAACGCCCGGATCACACGATCCGGGCGTTTTGTTTATTATACGTTGTTAACAGTAAATTAATTCATGTTTTCAATGGCTTGTGCGTGTAACAATCCGAAACGAACAGTGATTTGTCGTGGCACTTTCATATGCGTATGTATGAGGCTGGTAGAGGAAAACATTGACCTCGCCGGTCGTTAAAAACCGGCTTGAAAAACTTGAACGGCGCTGGATATGCGGCGCGGTTTGCAAAACAAGGCATATATGCATGACTATCGGACTGCTCGGATTTCAGACGACTATCGCAAATGCTGTTCAGCTCAAGGGCATTGGCGTGCATTTCGGCAATCCGGTTTCGATGACCTTCCAGCCCGCAGAAGCCGGAACGGGCATCGTGTTTCAGCGCCTTCATGAGAATGGCAGCGTAACAGAATTGAAGGCGGTTTCCGCCAATGTCGGCAATACCGATCTGTGCACCGTGCTCGGCCGTTCGCTGTCCCATTCGGTGGCGACGATCGAGCACGTCATGGCCGCCATCTATGCCGTGGGCCTCGATAATCTCGTCGTTGAGGTTGACGGTCCTGAAGTGCCGATCATGGACGGCAGCTCCGCGCCTTTCATCGAGGCGATCGAATCGGCCGGCATCAAGAACCTCGGCGTGAAGCGCCGCTATATTCGCGTCATCAAGCCGGTCCGCATCGATTCGGGTGCATCCTGGGCGGAGTTCCGTCCCTATGACGGCACGCGGTTCGAGGTCGATATCGATTTCGATACGCCGCTGATCGGCAAGCAGTCCTGGAAGGGCGACCTGACGGCGGATACGTTCAAGAACGAGCTTTCCCGCGCCCGCACCTTCGGCTTCATGCGTGACGTGGAGCGCCTGTGGGCTGCCGGTTACGCACTTGGCTCCTCGCTTGAGAACTCGGTTGTCATCTCGGACGACAACAGCGTCATCAACATGGAAGGCCTGCGTTACGCCAGGGACGAATTCGTCCGCCACAAGACACTGGACGCCGTGGGCGATCTGGCGCTTGCCGGTGCGCAGTTCATCGGCTGCTACCGCTCCTATCGCGGCGGCCACAAGGTCAATGCGAATGCGCTGAAGGCTTTGCTGAGCGACCGTTCGGCCTATGAGATCGTGGAGGCTCCGGCCGCCCGCAACCAGGTGCGCGCGCGTGAGTTCGTTCCGGTCAACATGCCGGAATTTGCGCCCTGGTCGGCTTGATTTTGTTTGCAGGCTATTGATTGACAGAAAAAGCCGCTCCCTTTCGGGGCGGCTTTTTCGTAATGCGGGCGGGATGTTTTGCCGTATCGCCTGATATTCATGCGATTGCATGGGTGGATGCCATAAAAATGCGTTAATGCATCATCATTGCGTTGCCCTGCGGATGCTTTTATGGCTAGAAACGCCAGTGCGAAGCCGATGCTTATGTATTTGCGCGGGAAGTGGGAACTGTCGAATGAAGCATGTAGGGTCTGGTGCAATGAAGGGTACGATGCGGGGGATCGCCGTTTCGTTGATGTTGGTCGGTGCAAGTGTCGCCGTCACGGCCTGCCAGTCCGATCCGGATATCGACATTACCAAGCTCGGCTTCGAGTCCGATCCGCCAGACGTTCTGTACAAGCAGGGGCTTGCCAACATGAACGCCGGCAACATGACGGAAGCCTCGCGCAAATTCGAGGCGATCGACAAGCAGTATCCCTTCACCGAATGGGGCCAGAAGTCGCTGGTGATGCAGACTTTCATCGCCACGCGCACGAACAAGAACGATGTGGCAATCGCGTCGGGCAGCCGTTTCCTGCGGCAATATCCGCGCTCCAAGGACGCCGCTTACGTTCAGTACATGATCGGCCTTGCCTATTCGAAGCAGATTTCCGACGTGACGCAGGATCAGCGCGCCGCACAGCGCACCATTGAGGCGATGAACAAGGTGGTCAACGACTACCCTGAATCGGAATATGTCGCCGACGCGCAGGCCAAGATCCGTTTCGCCCGCGACCAGCTCGCCGGCCGCGAAATGCAGGTCGGCCGTTATTACCTTGAGCGCAAGGAATATCTCGCCGCCGTTTCGCGTTTCCGCATCGTCGTCGAGCAATACCAGAACACCAACCAGATCGAGGAAGCGCTGGCGCGTCTGACGGAAGCCTATTATGCGATGGGTCTTTCCGACGAAGCGCAGACTGCTGCCGCCGTTCTCGGCAACAACTATCCCGACAGCCAATGGTATGCGGATTCCTACAAGCTGCTGAAGGGCGGCGGGTTGGAGCCGCGTGAAAACAAGGGGTCCTGGATTTCGCGTGCCGGCAAGAAGCTTATCGGCGCCTGAGACAGGGCATAGGCCATGCTGGTCCAGCTCTCGATTCGTGACATCGTTCTGATTGAAAGGCTCGACCTCGGTTTTGAGGCGGGCCTTTCCGTGTTGACGGGTGAGACTGGCGCGGGCAAATCCATTCTGCTCGACAGCCTGTCGCTTGCGCTCGGTGGACGCGGCGATGGCGATCTTGTGCGTCACGGCGAAGACAAGGGCCAGGTCACCGCCACGTTCGAGGTGCCGAACAACCATCCGACACGGCTTCTCCTGCGCGAAAACGGTCTCGATGACGACGGCGACCTGATTTTTCGCCGGGTGCAATCCGCAGACGGGCGCACCAAGGCCTATGTCAACGATCAAGCTGTCAGCGTGCAGATGATGCGCCAGCTCGGGCAATTGCTGGTCGAAATTCACGGCCAGCATGACGACCGCGCGCTTGTCGATATCGATGCCCACCGCACGCTGCTGGATGCCTTTGCGGGTCTCAGTGATGATTCCCGCGCCGTGCAGGGTTTCTACCGCACCTGGAAGGATGCCGAGCGGGCGTTGAAGATCCATCGCGCCAAGGTGGAGGCTGCTGCCCGCGAGGCAGACTTCCTGCGTTCTTCCGTCGAGGAGCTTGAAGTGCTTTCGCCGCGCGACGGCGAGGAGGACGAGCTTGCCGGCCGCCGGGCGATAATGCAGAAATCCGAACGCATCGCCGGCGATATCGCCGAAGCGAGCGAGTTTTTGAACGGCAACGCCTCGCCCGTGCCTGTCATCGCCTCGATGATGCGGCGGCTGGAGCGCAAGAGCCACGAGGCGCCGGGATTGCTGGAAGACACCGTGCAATTGCTGGATGCTGCGCTCGACAGTCTTTCCAATGCGCAGATGGAAGTGGAGGCGGCGCTGCGCCGCACCGAGTTCGATCCGCGTGAGCTGGAGCGGGTGGAGGAACGGCTGTTTGCGCTGCGTGCCGCCGGGCGCAAATACAATGTCCCGGTGCCTGATCTGCCGGCGCTTGCGGAAAAAATGGTCGCGGATCTCGCCGATCTCGATGCCGGCGAAGAAAAGCTCGGCAAGCTTGAGGCCAATCTCGGCATGGTGAAGGCCGATTTCGACCATGCGGCGAAATCGCTTTCCGAAAAGCGCCGTCATGCGGCGGGTGCGCTTTCCGAGGCTGTCATGGCCGAACTTCCGGCGCTCAAGCTGGAGCGGGCACGTTTTACCGTCGAGGTGACGTCCGATCCCGAGCAGGCGACGGCTGATGGTATCGATACCGTGGAATTCCACGTCCAGACCAATCCGGGAACGCGCCCCGGCCCGATCATGAAAGTCGCCTCAGGCGGCGAATTGTCCCGTTTCCTGCTGGCCCTGAAAGTGGCGCTGGCGGATCGCGGTTCCGCACCGACGCTGGTTTTCGACGAAATCGATACGGGTGTCGGCGGTGCCGTGGCGGATGCCATAGGCCAGCGGCTTCGTCGCCTGTCGAAAACCGTGCAGGTGCTGTCCGTCACCCACGCGCCGCAGGTGGCAGCCCGGGCGGCCACGCATCTTCTCATTTCCAAAGGCCCTTCCGGCGACGGCACAGAACGTATCGCCACGCGCGTCGCGACCATGGAGCCGAAACACCGCACCGAAGAAATCGCCCGCATGCTGGCCGGCGCCTCGGTGACCGACGAGGCGAGGGCGGCGGCGGCCCGCTTGCTTGCCGCCAAGGACTGACCGATCGCGACAGTGCTGCCAGGGTGAGGGTGCCTTTCGGCGTTGTGACTCCGGCGGCAAAACTTGTTTTTATTGTATTTTATTTCGGCTAAAAGCGTTCGGTATTTCTCAACGAGGCCGCCATGTCGAAAGATCAGATTCCCGTCGAAAACCTGACCGAGCTTGAAGCCTCTTCCGAGCTGGCATTTCTGGCGGCCGAGCTTGCCCGCCACGATGCGCTCTACCACGGCAAGGACGCGCCGGAGATTTCGGACGCGGAATATGATGCGCTGAAGCGGCGCAACGATGCCATCGAGGCGGCATTTCCGGCGCTGGTGCGGGCTGACAGCCCATCGAAGAAAGTTGGCTTCACGCCACTTCCGACCTTTGCGCCAATCGTCCATGCGCGGCCGATGCTGTCGTTGGACAACACGTTTTCTGAAGAGGATCTGCGCGATTTCGTCAGTTCCGTCTATCGCTTCCTCGGGCAACTGCCGGATGATTCGATCGCCTTTACGGCCGAGCCGAAGATTGACGGGCTTTCCATGTCCATCCGCTACGAGAACGGCAAGTTGAAGACGGCGGCGACGCGTGGTGACGGTACGACGGGCGAAAACGTCACCGCGAATATCAAGACCATCAAGGAAATTCCCAACACTCTGCTTGCCGGTGCGCCCGATGTGGTGGAGGTGCGCGGCGAGGTCTATATGGCCAAGAGCGACTTTCTGGCGCTTAACGCCCAGATGGAGGCCGACGGCAAACAGACCTATGTGAACCCGCGCAACACCGCCTCCGGTTCGCTGCGCCAGCTTGACGCCAATGTGACGGCGAAACGCAAGCTGAGGTTCTTCGCCTATGCTCTGGGCGAGGTCTCGAATGGAGGCCAGCCGACGCGGATTGCCGATACGCAATATGGCATCGTCGAGAAATTCCGGGAGTGGGGTTTTCCGGTCAATCCGCTGATGAAGCGATTCACCTCTGCCGAGCAATTGCTTGAACATTATAATGAAATCGGCATCGCGCGGCCGGATCTCGATTACGATATCGACGGCGTGGTCTATAAGGTCGACCGGCTCGATCTTCAGGAACGGCTGGGTTTCCGCTCGCGCAGTCCGCGCTGGGCCACCGCGCACAAGTTTCCGGCCGAGCAGGCTTTCACCACGGTCGAGAACATCGAAATCCAGGTGGGGCGTACCGGCGCGCTGACACCGGTTGCGCGTCTGACGCCGATCACCGTCGGTGGTGTCGTCGTGACCAATGCGACACTGCACAATGCCGACTATATCGAAGGCATCGGCAATAGCGGCGAGCGCATCCGTCCTGAAGATCACGATATCCGCATCGGCGATACGGTCATCGTGCAGCGCGCCGGCGACGTCATTCCGCAGGTGCTGGACGTGCTGCTGGAGAAGCGCCCGACTGATGCGGTGAAATATGCATTCCCGGAGAAATGTCCTGTTTGCGGCAGCCATGCGGTGCGGGAGCGCAATGAAAAGACCGGCAAGCTTGATTCGGTCACGCGCTGCACCGGCGGTTTTGTCTGCCGGGCGCAGGCGGTCGAGCACCTCAAACATTTCGTCTCGCGCAATGCCTTTGATATCGAGGGGCTGGGCACCAAGCAGATCGACTTCTTCTTCGAGAGCGACGATCCCACCCTGTCGATCAAGACTGCGCCTGATATCTTCACGCTGAAGGCGCGGCAGGAATCCTCTACGCTGACTAAGCTCGAGAATATCGACGGCTTCGGCAAGGTCAGCGTCAAAAAGCTGTTCGATGCTATCGATGCCCGCCGCGAGATCGATCTTCACCGGCTGATCTTCGCGCTCGGCATCCGCCATGTTGGGGAGACCACGGCGAAGCTTCTGGCGCGCTCCTACGGCACCTACGAGCATTTCGAGGAGGGCATGAAGGCGGCAGCCGATCCGGCGAGCGATGCCTGGGCCGAGCTCAACAGTATCGACGGCATTGGCGAGGTCGTGGCCCGCGCCATCATCGAATTCTACAAGGAACCGCGTAATCTCGATGTCATCGACCGGCTGATACGGGAACTGCGACCGAAGGAAGCGGAAAAGCCCTCGACCGAAGGCAGCCCCGTGGCGGGCAAGACGGTGGTCTTTACCGGCTCGCTCGAAAAATTCACCCGCGACGAGGCCAAGGCGCGTGCCGAAAGCCTTGGTGCGAAAGTGGCCGGTTCCGTGTCGAAAAAGACGGATATTCTGGTGGCCGGGCCGGGGGCAGGCTCTAAGCTTGCCAAGGCTGCGGAGCTTGGCGTGCAGACCATGGATGAGGACGAGTGGCTGGCGCTGATTAGCGGCTGAGGTATCGTCATCGCCGCGTTGTTTTGCACGGCTACAGGTCTCATCCTGAAATGGGGAACGGGACATGGATGATCGCATCATCATCTCTTCGCAGCAGGTCCGGGCGCTGATTGCGGGCCAGTTTCCGCAGTGGGGGCATCTCGATGTCAGGCCGGTGGAACTGAGCGGCTGGGACAATCGCAGCTTTCGCCTTGGTGACGACATGCTGGTGCGGCTGCCGAGTGCTGCGCGTTATGTGGCGCAGGTGGAAAAGGAGCATCGCTGGTTGCCGGAGCTTGCGCCTCTTTTGCCTCTTCCGATCCCGGAGCCATTGGCGATTGGTGAGCCGGGGCAGGATTATCCGTTTCCGTGGTCCGTTTATGGCTGGCTTGAGGGCGAGCCTCTAGCCCAGCATCTCGACCGCATTGATCTCGCAACCATAGCCTTTGACGTGGCTGCGTTTTTGAAAGCCCTGCACGGCATCGATGCCTCGGATGGTCCGCCTGCGGGCGAGCATAATTTCCATCGGGGCGGATCGCTCGCGGTTTATGACGGCGAGGCGAGAGCGGCGGCGTCGCATCTTGCCGATGAGGTCGATCAGGCGCTGGCCATGGAGATATGGCAGCTCGCCCTTTCGAGCCGCTGGCAGGGGCCGGGCGTCTGGGTGCATGGCGATATCGCCGAAGGCAATCTTCTCGTCAAGGACGGACACCTGTCAGCCGTCATCGATTTCGGCAGTTCCGGCGTCGGCGATCCGTCTTCCGATCTCATTCTCGCATGGAATGTGCTGGATACGGAAAGCCGCGCCGTTTTTCGCCAGGCGATGGATGTGGACGCTGCCACATGGCATCGCGGACGCGGCTGGGCGCTATGGAAAGCGCTGATCACGCTCGAAGCGCAGCGGGGTCGCGACGAGAAACTGGCCGAATGGTCACGCAGGACCATTCGGGAAGTGTTTGCGGATCATTCTTTGTCCGCCTGAGAAGCATCAGCGCAGCCGCGCCATCCCGTAGGAATCGGCATATTTCCCATCGCGAAAGGCATAGTTGCGCAAGGTGCCCTCGTGTTCGAAGCCGAACTTCTCATAGAGCCGGATAGCGGCGAGATTGTCGGTGAAGACGTTCAGTTCGATGCGGCGAATATCGTGCCAGTTGTCGGCGGCATCGATCAGCGCCGCCAGAAGCTTCGAGCCGATGCCCTTGCCGGCGAAATCGTCATGGATGCCGATGCCGAGGGAAGCGATGTGTTTCTGCCGTCCGGTTCTGGCGTGCAGGCCGGCATTGCCCAAAATCCTGCCACGCCATTCGGCGGCCACGACGATGTCGGATTGGGAAAGGCCTTCGATATACTGCCGGGTTTGCGTGACGCTCTGGAAGGGCTGGCGCAATGTTCCCCAACGCACGCCGGGCATGTTGAGCACCTGCGTCAAGCCTTCGGCATCATCTGGCCTGATACCGCGGATGAGCAATTCATCGATCTTGAAATCCTGAACGGGCGGCAGGTCGCTTTGCGGCTGGGGCATTGGCTGTTCTCCTGTTGGGCCGGAGAGCAGGGGACCATTCGCCCTGCTCTTGCGGCAGGGCATGATGGACAAGGATCGCTAATCTATCGCGACAATGCTCCACCGCCCGCCGGCTTACCGGAGGTGGTGTTGTTGAGCATGGTTTTGCGCGATTGTGCGATCATGGCCGACAGATTGGCCGGGGCCGCAAAGCTTGTCAATGCCATCTTCTTAGCCCCGAGCTGTTCGAAGGCGTCTGAACAACCTGCCGTCGATCGCTGCGAGGCCGGCCGCGATCATCGCCATGCCGGCGAAGTGCTTGATTTCCAGCTGTTCGCCGAGAATGAGCGAGCCGAGCAGGATGGCGCTGACCGGGATGAGGAAGGTGACGAGCGCGAGGTTGGTGGCGCCGGCTGTGGCAAGAATACGGAAGAAGATGAGATAGGCGAGTGCGGTGGACAGCAAGGCGATGCCGACAAGCGCGCCCCAGGTGCCAAGGCTCGGCATGGCAAGCGTCCATGGCTTGTCGATGAGGAGGGCTGCCGGGATCAGCATCAGGGTCGAGGAGGAGATCTGGCCGGTGGCGGTCATCAGCGGCGGCACGCCCATGGCCTTGAAGCGGCGGCCGAATATGCCCGCGAAGGAATAGGAGATGGCTGCGCCGAGAATGGCGAGCTGGCCCCAGAGGTTGGATGCCGCACCGCCAAAGGCTGCCGGGCCAATCATCGTGGCCACGCCGACAAAACCGATGAGAACACCTGCAAGCTTGTTGCTGGTCATCTTTTCGTCGGTGGTAAGAAAATGGGCGACGATGACCGTGAAGAGCGGCGTCGTCGCATTGAGGATCGAGGCAAGCCCGCTGGCAATATGGGTCTGGCCCCAGACGATCAGGCAGAAGGGAATGATGTTGTTGAGCAGGCCCATGCCGAAAAAGGCGCGCCACACGGCCCCCTCACGCGGCAGGTGAAGACCCATGATGCGGCAGACGATCAGCAGGGCCACGGCCGCGAGGCTGACGCGCAGCGCGACGATGGTGACGGGCGGCAGTTCCTTGACGGCGATGCCGATGAAAAAGAACGATCCGCCCCACAGCAGCGAGAGCGCGACGAGCATCCCCCATTCGCCGGCATCCATCTGTTTTTGTATCGCCATCTTCGTCTCCCAAGGGCATGAATTATGACATGATCGCAGGTGCCGCTGCCGCCATCCACCCGATATCGGTTGAGTTCACCTCAATCCATGGTTCCGGGCTTTCCGCCGCTTCACGTCGTGTTGCTTCCATTTACTCCCTGTTTTATGGTGTTTTCAAACGATAGTTTCTCGTCACATAATTGAGCTGAGCTAAATCATGATTGCGGAACTTCCTTCCTTGAAAGGATTGCAGGCCTTTGAAGCTGCGGCGCGGTATCGCAGCGTCACGCTTGCTTCCAACGAGTTGAACGTCACCCCCGGCGCGGTCAGCCTGCAAATCAGGGAGCTGGAAGCTCGCCTTGGCGTGCAGCTGTTTCTGCGCAAGCCGCGCAGTATCCAGCTGACACGCGAGGGGGAGCGTTATTACGGCTCGCTTCGCACCGCGTTCCGGATGATGCGCGAGGCGACGGCGGAACTGACGGCACGATCCGAGATTACGGTTCTGACGCTGAGCTGCACACCGACGTTTGCCGTGCAATGGCTGATGCCGAGACTGCCAGGTTTCCAGCAACAGAACCCGCATGTGGATGTGCGTATCAGCGTGACGAACCGGCTGGTGGATTTTTCGCGGGACGATGTCGATCTGGCGGTGCGGCACGGGTTTGGCCGTTATGAAGGGCTGGAAAGCATCCGCTTCATAGATGACAGCACCTTGCCGGTCTGCTCGCCGCAGCTTTTTGAAAAATACGGGCCGCTGAGGGTTGCCGGCGATCTGAAATCCGTTCCGCTGCTGCACGATGAAAACCGCAATGAATGGCGGCGTTGGCTGGAAACGGCGGGCGCATCGGAGGTCGACGCTTCCGGCGGTACCGTATTCATCGACAGCAACGGTGCGCTGGATGCGGCCAAGGCAGGACACGGTGTGGCGCTGACGCGGCGCTCGCTGGTTTCCCGCGAGCTTGCGGAAGGAGCGCTGATTGCGCCGTTCGGGACGGATATTGCCAGCACGCTCGCCTATTTCCTGGTCTATCCGCGGCGGATGCTGGAAAATCCCGATCTTGTAAGGTTGCTGGACTGGATGGTTTCGGAGGCATCTTCCACAGAGGCCGGTTCTCTTTGACGCCAATCCGGTTTATGCCGGAATGAAACAACGGGAATCACTCTTGAAAACCATCGCCATCGATTTCGAGACCGCCAATGAGGAGCGGGGCAGCGCCTGCTCCGTCGGGCTTGCGTGGATAGAAAACGGTGAGATCGTTCGCGTCGAGGAACGGCTCATCCGCCCGAGGGAGATGCGGTTTTCACCCTTCAATATCGCCGTGCACGGGATATGTCCTGCCGATGTCGAGGACGCGCCGGAATTCCCTGATGTGATGGAAGAGTTCATCGACGATATCAAGGGCGCCACGATGATCGCCCATAATGCCGCTTTCGATTTCAGCGTCATGCGGGCCTCTTTCGACAAATACCGGCAGTCCTATCCGGACCTTTCCTATCTGTGCAGCGTCAAGATCGCCCGGCATGTCTGGCCGCAGCTGGCATCGCACAAGCTGAATGTAATCGCCCATCATCTCCAGCTGCGTTTCGTGCACCACAATGCCGCCGAGGACGCCGTGGTCTGCGCGGCCGCGTCGATTGCGGCGGCCAAGGCACTGCGCGTTGCCCATATCCGCGATCTGCCGGAAAAGATCGGCATGGTCGCCGGCCGCCTTACATCCAACGGTTACCAGCCATGCAGCATGAAAAAACGCGTCGTCTCGCGGGTTGCGTAACCGTTCCCCGCACTTATGTTTGAAGCAGCGTAACGGAGAATATGCGATGACGATGAAAACTCTGTCGGGTTTGTTTGCGGGCTTTCTGGCATTGCTTCCGGTGACAGTGGCGCATTCGCAGGTTGTCGGCGAGGTGGGTGTCGACTGGATCGGCAACGATATCGTCATCGAGGCGATTGCCGACCCCAAGATCAAGGGCGTGACCTGCCATGTGACCTATTTCGAGCGCGGCGTCATCGACCGGCTGAAGAACGGCAACTGGTTCGAGGACCCTTCGAACAACGCCATTTCCTGTAGCCAGACGGGGCCGGTGGAAATCGGCGACATCGATCTGTCCAAGGGCGGGGAAGAGGTGTTCCGGCAAGGCATGTCGCTGGTCTGGAAGAAGCTCGTCGTCAGCCGCGTCTATGACAAGGCCAATGATACGCTGATCTATCTGGTGCATGCGCGGGAACTGACTGACGGTTCGGCCAAGATGGCGATTTCCACGGTGCCGCTCTATAACCAGCAGGTGACGTGGGAAAAGGGCAAGCCGTGAGGGTTGTCCAACCCTCTCCGTCATGCCGGACTTGATCCGGCATCCAGCCACGGCGCGTCTGCGCCGTGAAAGAGTCTTACGCGATCAAGGACTTGAACGCACTGGACCCCGGATCAAGTCCGGGGTGACGGAGTTTTACTGAATCGGGACTGCCAAATTAAACATCCCGCCGCTTCAACGGCGCTGACGTAGACAATAGCTCGGCCCTATCAGGCCGCTTCGCGCGCCAGCTCGTCGGCGATCACGGTGTCGAGGTTGAGGAAGCAGACCATGCTTTTTTCCAGCGCCACGATACCGCGGCAGAAGTTGCGCTGTTCTTCCGGAATGATATCGGGCGCGGGCTGCAAATCCTCGGAGCGGATGGTCATCATGTCGGAGACCTGTTCCACCAGAAGTCCCACCAGCTTGCCGCCGATATCGGTGACGATGATGGCGGAGCGTTCGGAAGGCTCGGTCATCTTCATGCCGAGGCGTCCTGCCATGTCGATGACGGGAATGACGGCGCCGCGCAGATTGATGAGGCCGAGAACATAAGGCGGTGTGTGCGGCATCGGGGTGACGGGCGCCCAGCCGCGAATTTCGCGGATCGCCATGATGTCGATGCAGAATTCCTGACCGCCGAGATGGAAGGAAACGATTTCGAGATATGCGCCGGATTGCTTGATGGCGTTGGACATGGCGGCAGGTTTCCTCTGGCGGCTCTTGGGCAGGCCCATGCATGATTGAGCTTTATGCGGTGGCCGGAACGGACCGGGAGACATCATGTCGGGATTTGAAAAACCGCTATGGTTATATTGCACAGCAAGATTTTAAACTTTCCCTAACAATTGCCGATATTCCGTCTGCAAAACCCAGTATTTTGGCGGTTTTCGTGCCGGTGCAAACAGGTTATGATGGAGATATGAACGCGATCGTTTCCAATCCGCTGAAGTTTATTCTGGCAAGTCTTGCGGTAGTGGCCTCGCTTGCCATCGTGCTTCTTGCCTTCGACGGCTGGGTGCGGCACAGCACGGATATTTTCCTCTCTACCGTGCAAAGCGGAATTGCCTGGTGTCTGTGACACCTTTCCAGGCCCGAGCTTTGTGACAAATCAGCGCGGTAGCCAGCAAATACGCCCAGTTGATTTGCGGTCGCCGCCGCCGTTCGCTATCAGACGACAAGGCCTGCAATATCCAGCCGGTCTTTCGGGGTAGGATTGGACAATGAGAAACATTCGCATCGTATTGTGGGCCGTGGTGCTCGTTCTTGCCGGTGTCGTCAGCTGGTTGACGATCGAGATGACGAAAACCCGCGAGGAGATGGTGGAAACGGTCTATGGCGTGCCGTTCGAACTCACGGCGCAAAACGGTCAGCCGATCACCGAAAAGGCCTTTCAGGGCAAGCCGACAGCGCTGTTCTTCGGTTTCACCCATTGCCCGGAAGTCTGCCCGACAACGCTGTTCGAACTGAACGGCTGGATGGAGAAGGTGGATCCGGCCGGCGACAAGCTGCAGGCCTATTTCGTGTCTGTTGATCCCGAGCGCGATACGCCTGAGATCATGCAGCAATATGTCTCCAACGTCTCTAAGCGGATCACCGGCATTACCGGTTCGGCCGACAAGATCGCCGAGACGCTGAAGGGCTACCGCATCTATGCCAAGAAGGTGCCGGTCGACGAAAAGGATCCGAATGGCGATTACACCATGGATCACACGGCGTCCGTCATTCTGCTCGATGCCAATGGCCGCTTTTCCGGGACCATTGCTTACGGGGAAAACCCCGATGTTGCCGAGCAGAAGCTCCAGAATCTTCTGAAGGGCTGAGCAAGGCGGCATAATTATGCCTGGCTTATTGGACTGGCCGAGGTTTTGTGGCAAAGGCAAGCACAGGACCATTAAAGCGCGTCACGCTGTGACACGCTTTAATTTTTTGTTTCCACGCATGTCTTCTTCCCAAAGCCGCTGCACACGTTTGGGAGACATGCTTTAGCCAGAGAAAGCAGCCCGCCGTGAGCGAAATCCGACTTTACGTCACCACGACCGAAATCAAGGCCGGTGAAATCATCGATCTCATGTCGGACTATTTCGGCGAGGAGGATATCGCGATCGCCACCACCGAGGTGGATGAGAAGCGCGACATCTGGGAAGCCTCGGTCTATCTCATGGCCGATCAGGAAGACGAATTCCGCGAGCGGGTCGAGGCTTTGCTCGCACCTGTCTTTCCCGGTCTCGTTATCCAGAAGGAGATCGTTCCCGATATAGACTGGATCGCCAAGTCGCTCGAGGGGCTGAAACCGGTGCGGGCAGGGCGCTTCATCGTTTATGGCGCGCATGATCGCGACAAGGTGCGGCCAAACGATCTGGCGATCGAAATCGAAGCGGGGCAGGCTTTCGGCACCGGCCATCATGGCACGACGGCGGGCTGCCTTGAGATGATCGAGGACGTTCTGCGGGCGCGGACCGTGCGCAATGCGCTGGATCTCGGCACCGGCAGCGGCGTCCTGGCGATTGCTGTGCGCAAGATGCGCCATATTCCCGTGCTCGCGACGGATATCGACCCTATCGCCGTCAAGGTGGCGAAGGAGAATGTGCGGCTGAACGGCATCGTCTCCGGGCTGGCACTGGAAACGGCGCCGGGCTTCCATTCGGATGCCTTCCGCAAACATGGTCCGTTCGACCTCATCATCGCCAATATTCTGGCGCGGCCGCTCATCAAGATGGCGCCGCAGCTCGTCACGCATCTGGCGCCCGGCGGCACCGTCATCCTGTCGGGAATTCTCGCATCGCAGCGCTGGAAGGTTCTCGCCGCCTATAATGGCGCGCGGCTATCCCATGTCCGCACCATCTGGCGCAATGGCTGGGTCACGCTGCATCTGCGCAAGGACTGAGGCTCTCGGGGTATCCCTTTGGGGCAAAAGAAAAGGCGGCGCTTTCGCGCCGCCTGAAAACCCGCGAGCATATGGGAGGGAAGTTGCTCAAGCGGGTCGACGTATTCCTGTTCAGGCGCGGTGGAGGGAGGATCGCCGCGCCGGATGTGATCAGAATACGTAGCTGGACTTTGCATTGCGGCGAAGATCGGCGCGGTTCATGCCGAGCGCTTCGAGCGACTTGTCGTCGAGGTTAAGCAGGGCAGCGTTGACATGACGGCTGACCTGACGCTCGCGTGCTTCAATAACGCGATCGAAGGCGTTGCGGAGGAAAGATTTTGCCATTGCTTCAAATCCTTGTTTGCCAGGAGAGTATCTCTCTCGCTGTGTTGATCTTGATATAAGCGATGTGTTTTTGTTTAGTTAGAGGGGATGCTTCAGGGTAGATGTGCATTTAATGCATATCACTCGTTTTTTAGTATTACTTATTTCACCAAATATGCACAATTTATCGCCGTAGTCGGTTCCGTCATATATGGCTTGAAACCGGGTTTGCCCGCATGGCATTGTCTGGTTGCGCTGTCGATGTGACGGCGCGACAGAACAGCTTTCCTCATGACAGTTTCCGAAAGATGCCCATGTTCCAGACCTTCGAAAACAAATCCGCGCCGCAATTCGGCAAGGCACGCGTCGAGGCGCTGCGCGCCAGTTTCGACGCCCTCGGTATCGACGGTTTTCTGGTGCCGCGCGCCGATGAATATCAGGGCGAATATGTGCCGGAATCCTCCGAGCGGCTGTCATGGCTGACGGGATTTACCGGCTCCGCCGGCATCGCGCTGATAACGCGTGCGCAGGCGGTGGTTTTTGTCGATGGCCGTTACACGACGCAGCTTGCCTCGCAGGTTGACCAATCGATATTCAGCGGCGGCGATCTGGTCGGCGCACCGCCCTCCGTCTGGTTGTCGGAACACGGCACGAAGGGCTTCCGATTGGGCATCGATCCCTGGCTGCATACCGGCGCTGAACTGAAGCGTCTGGAAAAGGTACTCGCGGCCAAGGGCGGCTCCGTCGTCCTGCTTGAAACCAATCCGCTCGATGCCCTGTGGCAAGACCGTCCTTCCGAACCGCTGGAACCCGTCGTCATCCAGCCGGAGGCCTTTACGGGCAAGCTGGCGAAGGAAAAGATCGCCTCGCTTGCGGAGACGGTGTCTGCCAAGGGTGCGAACGCCCTGCTGGTGACTGATCCGTCTTCCATTGCCTGGATTTTCAATATTCGCGGCAACGACGTGCCGCATACGCCGCATCCGCTTGCCCGCGCCATCATCTATGCGGATGGCAAGGCCGATATTTTTCTCGATAAACGCAAGACGGGTATAGAGGCCGAGGCCTATCTGGCGCAGCTGGCAACGCAATTGCCGCCATCGAAGATCGCTGATCGTCTGCACGCCATTGCCAGCGCCAAAGGCCGTGTCCTTGTCGATGCCGATCTGACGCCCGTGGCGCTGACAGGGGCGATCACGGCGGCGGGCGGCTCCCTGGTCGAGGAGGCCGATCCCGTCCGCTTGCCGCGTGCCTGCAAGAACGACGCCGAGATTGCCGGTTCGGCCGCAGCCCATGTGCAGGACGGCGCGGCCATGGTTGAATATCTCTGCTGGCTGGATCGTCAGCAGCCGGGCAGCGTCACCGAAATCGCGGCCGTGAAGGCGTTGGAGGCGACGCGCGCTAAAATAGGGCAGGGGCTGCAAAACCCGCTGAAGGACGTGTCTTTCGATACGAT
Organism: Rhizobium nepotum 39/7; assembly: GCF_000949865.1. Classification (GTDB taxonomy): domain Bacteria; phylum Pseudomonadota; class Alphaproteobacteria; order Rhizobiales; family Rhizobiaceae; genus Agrobacterium; species Agrobacterium nepotum. Next base: position 46,360 of record NZ_JWJH01000020.1, read on the forward strand.
TTCCGGCGCGGGCGAACATGCCGCCATCATCCACTACCGCGTCACCACCGATACCGACCGGACACTTGCCGACGGTGAGATGTTCCTCGTCGATTCCGGCGCGCAATATGTCAATGGCACCACGGATATCACCCGCACCGTGGCGATCGGGAATGTCCCTGAAGATCAGCGACGTTTCTTCACGCTGGTATTGAAAGGCATGATCGCCATCAGCGCCGCACGGTTTCCGAAGGGAACGCGCGGTTGCGATCTCGATCCGCTGGCGCGCGTCGCGCTTTGGAAGGCCGGGGCGGATTATGCCCATGGCACCGGGCACGGCGTCGGCTCCTATCTTTCGGTGCATGAGGGGCCGCAGCGTATTTCAAGGCTTTCGACGCAGGAATTGCTGCCGGGCATGATCCTGTCAAACGAGCCGGGTTATTACCGTCCCGGCGCTTTCGGCATCCGCATCGAAAACCTGATCTATGTGCGAGAGGCGGAAGCGGTGGCGGGCGGCGATCAGCCGATGTTGTCGTTCGAGACACTGACCTGGTGCCCCATCGACCGCAGGCTGGTCATCACGGCACTTTTGACCGATGAAGAGCTTGACTGGCTGAACGCCTATCACGCCGACGTTCTGGTAAAGCTTCTGCCTTTGATCGCTGATGAAGAGGTGAAGGCGTGGCTGGTAGCAGCCACGCGGCCTCTGGAGCGGAGCGCTTAAAGGACAGAAAAGTGCCTGATGGTGATGACGATCGCCCAGCCCACGGCCAGCATCGTCAGGCCGGGGAAACGCAGGCAGACCAGAAGTGCCGCCACCATGCCGATCTTGACTTCGTATCCGCCTTCGAAAAAGGCGGGTGCGACCAACGTGGTCAAAACCGCGACGGGAACGGCGTTCAGTCCCGCCTCCATGCGTGGCGGGATGGATTTCATCCGCGTCATCAGAACATAACCGCCGATGCGGGTGAGATAGGTGGCGACGGCGGCGAGCGCGATCAGGATCAGGGTATCGGCGTGCAGCAGATCGCTCATGGCGTTTCCACCTTGTTTTCAGGATTGGCCTCGCCGTTCGGTTTCGGCGGATAGAGGACTGCGACGAGAATGCCCGCAAGCGCGCCGAGGCTGACATGCCAGGGCGAACCGACGATGTGATAGGCGACCGTTGCGCCGAGCGCGCTTGCCAGCATTACCGGGTAGAAATTCTCCCGCTGGCGGAAGCTTAAGACCATGCCCATGAAATAGATCGGCAACAGCACATCGAGGCCGATGGCTTTCGGATCGCCGATGAGGTTGCCGAGCGACGCACCGACAATGGTCATGGCCAGCCACAGGACATAGACCGGTGCGGCGAAGCCCATATACCAGGCGAAGCCGACGGTGCCGGTATTTTCATATTTTCTGACCGATTCGGCGAATTGCGGATCCACCAGCACGAAGAAGCCAGCCGCCTTTTGCAGGAAAGACCAGTTGGAGATCATTTTGGCAATGGCGGCCGAATAGAGGATATGGCGGAAATTGACGGCGAAGACCGAGAGAACGATCAGCCAGGGGGCGACCTTCTGGCCGAATAATTCTATGCCGACCAGCTGGCTCGCGCCGGCATAAACGGTGCCGCTCATGATCGTGGCTTCGACGACGCTCAGCCCGTTATCGACCGCGACCGCGCCGAACAGCGCACCGAAGGGGGCGGCGGAAAGGGCAATCGGGAAGCCGCTTTTAAGACCTTCGCGAAAATCAGTATTGGACATTGTATAGGAACTCCTTGCCCGCCGCTCTATCGCCGTCCCGGCCGGGTGGCAAACAAATTGCATGAATGGATCGATTGATTCCCTTGAAGCTTCCGTTACGGTAACGCCGAAATGCGACGTCGGACGGAAGGCCTCATCCGGTTTTGTTCCCCGCCGAAACAGTTGAATTATGAGGAATCGATGCTGGAGAAGCAGGAAAAGGCGGTCTTGGCCGCGCGTATCAAGGAATATCTTGCCCAGGAGACTGAAATCGAGATCGGCTCCCTACAGGCGGAAATCTTCGTCGATTTTCTGGCCGAGGAAGTCGGGTATGTTTTTTACAATCAGGGGCTCAAGGATGCGCAGGCCGCGATCATGAGGCGTCTGGAGGATGCGGCGGGCGATATCGACGTGCTGGAGAAACCGAGGTTGCGCTGAGGGTTGCTCAGTCGCGCAAGATGTCACGGCTCTTGATGATCGCTGCACCCTTTTCCCGCATGGTCGCGATCGAAGCATTTATTCCCTGCGGATCGATGCCGCGGCTTGCATCCTCGATGAAACGCACCTTGACGCCGGGCAGCATGTCGAGGGCATCGAGCACTGAAAAACTGACGCAATAATCGGTAGCAAGGCCGCAGATATCGAGCTGCTTCACGCCCTGACGGGTCAGATAATCGGCAAGGCCGGTCGTAGCCCCCTGATCGTTGTCGCGAAAGGCGGAATAGCTGTCGACGGCGGGATTTTCGCCCTTCTGTTGAATGTAGTCGAAAGCGTCCGTCTTCAGATCGGGGTGGAATTCCGCATCCGGCGTGCCCTGTACGCAATGGTCCGGCCACATCATCTGCGGCTTGCCGGAGAGTTCGCCCATATCGAACGGCTTCTTGCCGGGATGCTGCGAGGCGAAACTGCCGTGATTTTCCGGGTGCCAGTCCTGCGAGGCGACGATCAGATCGTAACCGCCATTGTCGATCAGGGCATTGGCGACGGGCACGACCCTGTCGCCATCGGCAACGGCCAGATTACCACCAGGACAAAAGCCGTTCTGGATATCGATAAGCAGTAGCGCCTTCATGATTTTCCTCCCTTATTTCCGGGCAGGATGCCAAGCCGGCATTGGCGGATCAAGTACCCTTTCGACCTTTGTACGGGCTTGATGGGCGATCACATAGGCCTGCCCGTCGCAGTCCCGCCGCATTTGCAGCAAATTTCCGGCCAAGTCGGAATTTACCTGACGATGCGGCGAAGGAAACTTTAAAGGCCGATGACGTCCGGAAGGGCAATGTCCGCGACAGGACAGCGCTTGTTGTTGAACCGGCGTGGCGTGCCTTGCGGAAATCGAATGCGATTTTGCACCGAGACGCTCGGACGCAACAGTCGCGCCCGGTTGTTTTACCTTCGCCTGACAATGCGCAGACCTTAACGAATTATTTTTGCAGGGACTCGTAAACACTTTGGTTACCATAATTCGTCATGCTTCGAGCCAGTCAATTCCGAAACCGGCCGGGTGTCCGCCCGCTGTTCGGATGCCCCAAAATCTCTCCGGCTTTGGCCGGGTGTGCGTGAACGGTTCGAGTAACGAGTATCATGGCGTTTTCTGCTGCGGCCTATAATGGCGCCGGTGTTGCCGGTTCGTCCTGCCTCAAGGGAGGCAAATCCTTTTCGCTTGGCCGAATGTCCGCACTTCTCGGCGGCGGCGCTTTTGCCGGTCTGTTCGCCGTGGCTGCCTTCGCCTCGCTTCACAGCATCGCGGCCGCCTCGCATGGCGTCGGGCAATTTGAAAAGACGCTGGTGGCCCGGCTTGATTCCGCTGAGATGGCGATCGATCGCGCAGCCGTGCGGGATATTCACGTTCGCAAATTTTCCCGCCTGAGCGACCATAGCCATGGTCAGCAAAAGGCTGTCCGTCTTGCCGGTATCATGCCAGAGATCGGCGCGAAGGAATTCCGCGAGCGTTTTGGAGCGGCCGCGAATGCGAAAGGGCAGGCGACGGTCAGGGAGCTTGCAGCGCTCAAGCCTTCCGCAATCGTCGATTCGGCGCTTGGACGCACCTCCGAGGTTGCCTATCAGAGTGCCGCTTCGCAACATCCGGCATTTGAAGTGGCGCTGGCGCGTCCGCAGATCGAGGAGGAGGCGAACAGCCTGCTTCCGGACGACGTGCCGCTGCCAAGCTTCCGGCCCGAGGTGGCGGCTGCCGAAACGGTTGAGCCATCCCCGCGCCCAGCCGCTCTTGCGAAGACCGATGAACACCCGGCCGCCCTTGCTTCAGCGCCTGCTTTCGATGCGCCGGTTCCTGCGCGTGCACCCCAGCAGCAGCGGCAGGGCACCGGCGGCATGCTCGCCTTTGCGAAACCGGACAATCCGGTGCGCGAGCCGAGCAAGATGGATGCCGTTCCATGGCCGGATCGCGGCAACGGCACGGCGGTCTACGATATTTCCTCGGGCCTGGTTCACATGCCGAACGGCGAGAAGCTCGAGGCGCATTCGGGCATCGGCAAGATGCGCGACAACCCGGACTATGTGCACGTCAGAATGCGCGGCTCGACGCCGCCCTCAAGCTACAAGCTGACGATGCGCGAGGCGCGGTTCCACGGTGTCGAGGCTATTCGGCTGACGCCGGAAAGCGGCGTGAACCCGCATGGCCGCGATGGTCTTCTTGCCCACACCTACATGCTGGCGAAACGCGGCGAATCGAATGGCTGCGTCGTGTTCCGGGACTATTCCCGCTTCCTTGCGGCCTTCAAGCGCGGCGAAGTCAAGCGCATGGTGGTGGTGCCGAAGTTGAACAACGGCCGTCCGACACTGGCGAGCAGCGGCGGAAAGAGCGGCGGCAAGACCCTGATCGGCATGTTTTCGCGCGACAGCGACACCTGAGTTTCAGGTTTACCCACGTTCAGGACAATAAAAAGCTGCGGTTTTACTGGAAATGCTTTAGCGGCCGCGCCGCTGCGTCAGCATCATGCCGGCAAGGATCAGCAGAATGCCGAGCGCGCTTGCCCAGATTTCCGGCGGATGATCGCTGAAAAGATCGAGCACGACGCCAGACACCATCTGTCCGCCGATGACCAGAAGTGCGGTATTGACCGCGCCGATGCGCGGGATGAGCCAGCTTCCCGAAGCGATGAAGACGACACCGATGGGGCCGCCGATGAAGGCGAGCCAGGGCGCATCCGCCGCACCCGGCGGAATGAGACCGCCGACGATGAGGCCGATGACCGTCAGCACTCCGAAACCGACGATGTGGTTCCAGAACGAGGCGATGAGTGGCGAATTCGACAGGCTGAGGCGGCCGTTGATCTGGCGGCTCAGCGCCACGAAGACGCCGCCGGCGAAAGCCATGGCTATCCAGACGATCATGCCGTTCTCCCGACAAGGATGATGAGCGCGCTGCCGCACAGGATCAACGCCACCACCACCATGTCACGCAAATCCGGCCGCCGTTTGGGCAGGCCGAAAAGACCGAAAAAATCAGCCAACAGGCTGAAGATCACCTGTCCGCCGAGCCCGAGCGCAATGGTGCCGGAGAGCGCCAGCGGCGAATTGACGGCGGTGGAGGTGAGGATGACGATGGCCGCACCCACGACCCCGCCGCAATAGGCCCAGAGCGGCGCCTTCGGTTTTTTTGCCGCGCCCGTATCTTTCTTCGGGCGCATGATCGCCAGATAGATCAGGGCCGCCACCGTGCCGGTGCCATGCGCCGTCCAGGAGGAAAAGAGCGCATTGCCGTAATGGGCAAGCTGGCCGTTGAAATGCACCATCAGCGTCAAAAGACAGCCGCTTGCGAAGGCGGCGGCAAGATGCAGCGGATTGAGGCGGGGATGCGTCGTTTCTGTCATGGCTGGCCGGAATCTGATTGTGCATCGAAGCGTTACAGCATTGGGAACGAAATCGAAATCGATTTGTCGGGTGCATCTAAAATCACGTGCAGCCGCGCCCTCAATCGTTGAGGGGTGACATCACGTCCGCGAAAAAATCAGCGACCAGGGTCGATACTCCCTGCGGGTCTTCCCAATGCGGATTGTGGCCATGCCCTTTGAGCGTAACGGTTTGAGCCTCCGGAAAAGCCTCGGCCAGTTGCTGGCGATGCGAGGCGTCGAAAAGGGGGTCTTCGGAACCGGCGAGGCAAAATACCGGTTTTTTTATTCTGGAGGCGCTGTCGCGCAGATTTGTGTCGGCAAAGCCCGCAAGAATTCCTTGCCAGATCGCAGCGGGCATGTTGGCCGCGTCCTGTTTCATTTTCGACAAGAAATCTTGGGCGACAGGCTGACTGCAGGAATACCAGTCGCGCAGAAAGCCGCCGGCGGGTTTGATCGGGTCCTGAAGTGCGAGAATATCTCTGGTCAATTGACTTTCCGCACCAAAATCCGGCTCGAGCGTTGCCGAGATGAGAACCAGAGCCCGGATCGCTGCGCCGCGCCTGGCGGCAAGTTCGATGGCCGTCATTGCGCCCATGGAATGGCCGAGCAGAAACAGCCGCGAAACACCCATGAGGGTCAGAAAACAGTTAATCGTTTCGGCGAAATCGGCGACATGCAGGCCCGGTCCTGTCGAGGAAACTCCATGTCCGGGCAGGTCGGGAACAATGAGCCTGTATTCGCTGAAAAAAGGCTCCAGCATGGAGAAGCTGCGACTGGTGTCCGAAAAGCCGTGTAGCATCAAGAGCACCGGGCCCGGACCGCCGCTGTCTATGAATGCCAGCCGGCGGCCCCGGGGCAATTCGACATATTGCTTTCGCTTCTCCCAATCATCGACGAAAATTGGCGTCATAGGCCGAGCCCCGCCTTGACGGCTGCAAGACCATCCTTATCGTCGAATGTCGATACGCCCTTCAGCCATGCGTCCAGTCGTTGCGGTTCGTCCTTGATCGTCTGTTTTGCCGCGTCTTCCGGTGCCATTCCCCCGTTCATGATGTAGTCCATGCCCTTGTTCTCGTACTCCACGTCGAATGCGAGATTGTCGAGCAGTTTGGCCACATTCGGGCATTCCTGCAGGTAGCCTTTGCGCACCTGCGTATCGACGGTGGCGGCGCCGAAGTCTGGCCCATAAAATTTGTCGCCGCCGGTCAGATATTTGATATCGAACTTGCTGTTCATCGGGTGTGGAGCCCACCCCTGGAAAACGATGAAGGACTTGTTGCGGGCGAAACGGGCCACCTGCGAAAGCATGCCCTGTTCGCTGGATTCGACTATTTCCCACTTTTGAAGACCCAGCGCCGGATCGTTGACGGCATCCAGCATCAACTGGTTGGAACCCGGTTCGATGCCGTAAAGCTTGCTATCGAATTTGTCTGCAAATTTTTGCAGGTCGGAAAAATCCTTGACGCCGACTTCCCAGACGTAGGTCGGAACCGCGAAGGTGTATTTGGCGCCCGCCAGGTTGGTTCGGACTTTTTCAACCGATCCGTCTTCCTTGTAAGGCTTGTAGTAGTTCACCATCGCCGGGTTCCAATAGCCCAGGAAAACGTCGAGATCCTTGCTCTTCAGGCTCGTGTAGATGACGTCGATACCGAGAAGCTGACTTTGCGGCTCGTATCCCAGCGATTTCAACAGCGACATGGCGATGCCGGTGGTGAAAGCAAGGTCGTTCCAGCCCGGTTCGGCCAGTCGTACGACCTTGCAAGCTTCAGCATCCGCTGCGAGTACCGAGGTCCCGACGGTCGTCAAAAGCATCGTTGCTGAAAAAAATTCTGCCCATTTTTTCATTGTTCCACCTTTTTTGTCTGTTTGGTCATTTGATTGACCGGTGGGACAATAATTGATCTTTGCGGAAAACTTGTCAATATTCCGCCGCAAGGAGACAAAGATGCGATTGACCAAAATTAGCGATATTCGCCGGGCGGAACTGAGACGGGCTGCATTCGAGGTCCTCCAGAGAGAGGGAATGGCGGGGGCGACGCTTGAAAGGGTGGCCGCACAAGCAGGCGCTTCGAAAGGCATCGTGCTGCATTACTTTGCCAACAAGCAGGAATTGTTCGAACACGCGATGCGCGAAGCCAACACGAAGCTGAAGGAGGTCGTGGTGGTGCGCCTCAATCGGGCGACCAGCCCACGCGAACGCCTCGACGCAATTATCGAGGGGAATTTCGACGAAAGCTTCTTTCAGCCGTCGATCTGTCACGCCTGGCTGTCGCTTTGCGCCGAAGTTCCGCGAGAACCACAGCTTGCCCGTATCCAGAAGGTGATCCATGCGCGAATGCGTTCCAACCTTCTTTCGGCCTTGACGCATCTTGTTCCGAAAGAGGAATGCAATACCATCGCGCTTGGGATCACTTCGCTTATCGATGGGCTATGGCTGCGATCAGGGTTGCAGTCGGGAGGCCTGACGCGCGAGGAAGCAATGGAGCAGATGCGCGACTACCTGTCTCACAGGCTGCCGAACGCAGAAGCTGACGCCCGGTAGGGAACCAGTTCACGAGCGCTGCATTCTTCCAGCATGAAGAAAACGACGCGCAAACCATTGAACCGGATGACGATTTTCGTCATTTCGATTTTCATTCTCGCGGCCGTGATCGCGGCCGTTTATCTTATCGGCTTCACGCCCGGAGAGCCGTAGGCCGGCCCGTTCAATTGTTCGCAGGAATGGTCTTGCCCTTGCCGCGTTCCATTGCCACACGCGCCTTGGCGATGGCGAGGCGGATGCCACGCAGCAGGAAACGGCTGGATTCCAGATAAGCGCGATAGGGCAGGACGGTGAAGTAGCGCCAGCGGGGTAAGCGGTATATGCGAAGATTGCTCTGGATCTGGCTGTCTTTGTCGCCATCCTGCGTGGCACAGAGGGGATAGATGAATGCCGCTTTCAGGCAGGCAAGATATTCCAGATCGAAAGCAATATCGTAAGCGAGCCGCATGGGGATGAGTTTAGATATCCATTTTCCGGCGCGGCGGTTGACGAGATAGGCGCCAGCTCCCTTTTCACGCGTCAGCGCGATGGCAAGCGAGCGGCCGCTTTCAAGCGGGCGGAACGGAAATTTCCGGCCGTTGCTGACCGTGGTGAGCCGAAGCAGATCCCAGTCGCTGCCGTTGAGCACCGCCTCGTCGAGCGCGTCGAGAAAATCGCTCTGGAAGATCACGTCGTCTTCGAGGATGAGCGCGATGTCGGCATCGCTCTCCATGAACTTGCCGGCGCAGGCGACATGGCTGAGATAACAGCCGATTTCCGGCGGCGAGGTGCGGCGGCCATGCATGAGCATGTAGGAAAGTTCGCTGAATTCCGGGATCGGATAATTCAGTTCGCGGCCATTGACGCCCGGAACCCTCTCCGCCTTCAGCCCGATGGCGTCGAGACGGGTGTTCATGTCTTCGAGGCGCTTGGTGGCGCTGTCCATATTGATCAGGAAAACGGCAAGCTTGCGCTGGCTTTTCGGTAATATATGCAAAACAGTCTCCGCCCGATTTTGCCCAGATCATGACGATTTCAGGCGAAAACCTCTTATACTCTTCGTCATCCCGCTCTGGGGTTGCAACTTCTTTATTGCAACGGCATGACGCGGGCTACGGAAAAAGCTGTCTTCAGGCATTGGCAGTTGTCGAATCAAACCTTTTCCACAAATCCATCCAGCACGCGTTTTTGGCCGGCGCGGTCGAAATTGATGGTCAGCTTGTTGCCCTCGATGGCGGAGACATTGCCATTGCCGAATTTGATATGGAAAACACGGTCGCCGACCACGAATTTCGACGGGGTGTCGGCGACGGATTTCGCCACCAGTTCGCCGTCGATCGTGCGGGCACGCGGGCCGCTTTCGCCATAACCGATCCGTTCGACCGCATGGCCGGAGCGCGTGCCCCAGTTATCACGGGTGGCGTCGGACTTGTTGGCCTGGGCCCGTTTCCAGCCGGGGGTGGAGTAATTGTTGGCGAAGGGTTCCGCCTTGTCGAAACGGGACTGACCGTAGCCGCCGCGCCCGCCATAACCGCCGTAATTGCTGTCGGATGCCGCGACATCCACATGGGCCGGCGGCAGTTCGTCCAGAAAACGCGAGGGCAGGGTGGATTGCCACAGACCATGGATACGCCGGTTCGATACGAACCAGATATGGCAGAGCTTCTTGGCGCGGGTGATGCCGACATAGGCGAGGCGGCGTTCTTCCTCCAGACCGGAGCGGCCGCCTTCGTCCAGCGCACGCTGGTGCGGGAACAGTCCTTCTTCCCAGCCGGGCAGGAAGACGGTGTCGAATTCCAGCCCCTTGGCGGAATGCAGCGTCATGATGGAAACCGCATCCAGCTCTGCATTCTGCTCGGCGTCCATCACCAGCGCGACGTGCTCGAGGAAGCCGCGCATGCTTTCGAAGACCTCCATCGAGCGGATGAGTTCTTTCAGGTTTTCCAGCCGGCCGGGCGCTTCAGCGCTCTTGTCGGCCTGCCACATGGCGGTATAGCCGCTTTCGTCGAGGATTTGCTCGGCAAGCGTGGTGTGTTCGGTGTTCTCCAGCAGGCCCTGCCAGCGGCGGAAATCCTGCACCACGTCGAACAGCGCCTTGCGCGCCTTGGGTTTCAGCTCGTCGGTCTCGATGATGTCGGTCGCCGCCGCCAGCATCGGAATGTCGCGGGCGCGGGCGTAGTCATGCAGATTGCGGATGGTCGTATCGCCAAGGCCACGCTTGGGGGTGTTGATGATACGCTCGAAGGCGAGATCGTCGGCCGGCTGGCAGACGAGCCGGAAATAGGCCATGGCATCGCGGATTTCGAGACGCTCATAGAAGCGGGGACCGCCGATGACGCGGTAATTGAGGCCAAGCGTCACGAAACGGTCTTCGAACTCGCGCATCTGGAAGGAGGCGCGAACGAGGATGGCCATGTCGTTCAGCTTGTGGTTCTTGCGCTGAAGCTGCTCGATTTCCTCGCCGACGGCGCGGGCTTCCTCTTCGGAGTCCCATGCCGCATGCACCACCACCTTTTCGTCGTCGGGGCTGCTCCGCTCGGTGAACAGTGTTTTACCGAGACGCCCTTCATTGTGGGCGATCAGATGGCCGGCGGTGCCGAGAATATGTTCGGTGGAACGGTAGTTGCGTTCAAGCTTGACGACTTTGGCGCCGGGGAAATCCTTGTCGAAACGAAGGATGTTGTCCACTTCGGCACCGCGCCAGCCATAGATCGACTGATCGTCGTCGCCCACGCAACAGACGTTTTGCGGCTCGCCTTTCGGGCGCTGGGCAAGAAGCCTGAGCCACATGTATTGCGACGTATTGGTGTCCTGATATTCGTCGACCAGAATATAACGGAACTTCTGGTGATATTCCTTCAGAATATCGGCATGGCGGCGGAAGATGCTGATCGGGTGCAGCAGAAGATCGCCGAAATCGCAGGCGTTCAGCGTTTTCAGCCGTGCCTGATAGGCGGCGTAAAGCTCGCGGCCCTTGCCATTGGCGAAAGCGCGGGAATCGCCTTCCGGAATATCCGGCGGCGTCAGCCCCTTGTTCTTCCAGCCGTCGATCATGCCGGCAAACTGTTTGGCGGGCCAGCGCTTGTCATCAAGACCTTCGGCCTGAATGAGCTGTTTCAAAAGCCGTATCACGTCATCGGTATCGAGAATGGTGAAATCCGACCTCAGGCCGATGAGTTCGGCATGGCGACGCAGAAGCTTGACGCCGATGGAGTGGAAGGTGCCGAGCCACGGCATGCCCTCGACTGCGCCGCCGACCAGAACGCCGATACGTTCCTTCATCTCGCGTGCCGCCTTGTTGGTGAAGGTCACGGCAAGGATCTGGCTGGGATAGGCGCGGCCGGTGGCCAGAATATGGGCGATGCGGGTGGTCAGAACGCGGGTCTTGCCGGTGCCGGCGCCCGCAAGCACCAGAACCGCGCCGTCCAGCGTTTCCACGGCTTCGCGCTGTTCCGGGTTGAGGCCGGAAAGATAGTCGGGTATCGGCCGCGCCTGATCGCGTGCCGCCATGGCGCGCGCGGCAATGCCAAGCCCGCCGCCGCTTGCCGCATCGGCATTGTTCGTCGCCTTGCGCGGCGCTTCGGGTTCCTCATCGAAGAACGGCATATCGTCAAAACTGTTGCTCATGCGGCCCAATGTAGTGATTCGGGATATAAAGGCCAGAACCGTGTTCTGCTTTTATTCCGGTATCGTCAGTCAAAACGCCTATTCCAAGGCGTTTTTTCGTCTCATGGCCGACTGTCGGCATCGAAAGCGGCATCCACCGGCAATTGCAGCGCCACGGCCAGCTGGTTGGTCTTGGCGGCAAGCGCGATGACCCGCAGCAGATCGGCATGCTGCTCGTCCGTCATGCCCTTGGCTTTGGCGGCCGCCGTATGGGAGTGAGCGCAATAGGAGCAGCCATTGGTAACGGAAACGGCGATGTAGAGCATTTCCTTTACCACGGGATCGAGCACTGAGGGTGTGGCCATCACCGCCTTGACCTCGGCCCAGGTCTTTTCCAGAAGATCGGGATCGAAGGCGAGATAAAGCCACATATTGTTGATGAAATCCGATTTGCGCGTGGTGCGGATATCGTCGAACACCGCCTTGATGCGGGGATTGGCTTCTGGGTTTTCGGCTTTCGTTACGGTGCTCATGGCGTCCTCCAGTCACGGCTGTTTCCGTGGCAGAGTAGCGGATCGACAAATATTTGCGATAGAAATGGCCGTCGGGGTGCTTTCGACGACAATTCATCACAAATTACAATTATGTAAGAAACGGATTTGTGCGTTGCCTTCGTCAAGGCATGCGGGAATACTTCAAACGTTCCGCGAAGGTCTTTTTCGGGACGGATATGCTGTGCGGATTAACCGGAGAATTGTATGCGGGTCTGGAAACAGGTGGGTGTCTGTCTTGCCGTGGCGGGAACGGGGCTCTGTCTTTGGGGCTTTTATTCGCCCGAGGCCCGCAATTTGCTTGCCGGTATCGGGATCGGCAAAATGCCGGCCGGTGCTGTCGAGGTTGCCGCGACATCAGGCTCGCCATCCGGGCAAGGTGCGGGCGGCGCACGGCGCAACGGCAATACGACCCTGGTGGTGATGACTCCGGTCAAAAAAGGCACGGTCAATGACAGGCTGAACGCCATCGGCAATGGCGAAGCGATCCAGTCGGTCGTCGTCATGCCGCAGACCTCCGGCACGCTTTCCGAAATTCGTGTTTCATCCGGCGCTCGCGTCGTGAAGGGGCAGGTGCTTGCGCGGCTCGATGACGAGGAGCAGGTGATCGAGCGGGACAAGGCGCAGGTAGCGTTGCGCAGCGCTGTCGAAAAATCGAATTCCTACAAGAACCTGAGATCCGTCTCCCGCCTTGATGTGCTGGACGCGCAGATTGCCGAGGAGGCCGCGAAACTCGCGCTCAGCACCGCCGAACTGAACCTCAGGCGCCGCGATATCGTCGCGCCGATAGAGGGTGTGGCCGGTATCGTGGCCGCCAATATCGGCGACAATGTCACGACGCAATCGACCATCGTCAGCATCGACGACCGTTCCGAAATTCTGGTCAACTTCTGGGCGCCGGAACGGTTCGCAACCGCGATCACGGTTGGAATGCCGGTGGAAGCCACCTCGATTTCGCGTCCCGGCGAGACGTTCAAGGGCGAGGTCGAGGCTGTCGACAACCGTGTCGACGCGGCGAGCCGCACCATCCGCATCCGGGCGCGGCTCGGCAATGACAAGGACGAATTGCGGGCCGGCATGTCTTTCGGCGTCACCATGCGTTTTGCCGGAGAGACCTACGCTTCCGTCGATCCGCTGGCGGTGCAATGGGATGCCGAAGGCTCCTATGTCTGGCGCGTGACCGACAATAAATCCGGCAAGGTGCGCGTGCAGATCGTGCAGCGCAATCCCGACGCCGTCCTCGTGAAGGCGGAACTGGCGGAGGGCGAGCAGGTCGTGACCGAAGGATTGCAGCGGGTGCGGGAAGGCGGCGTGGTCCGCGTCGCCAGCCAGCCGAAGCCCGAGGAGGTTGCCAGCCAATGACGACGCAGTCGCCTCCCGCTCAGGACTCCAAGCTCGCATTTACCGCATTGTTCGTTCGCCGCCCCATTCTGGCGGCGGTTCTCAATACCTTGCTTGTCGTCGCCGGCCTTGCCGCGCTGGTGGGTGTCGAAGTGCGTGAGCTGCCGGATGTGGACCGGCCGACCATCAGCGTCAGGACGACTTACGAGGGTGCTGCGCCCGAAACCATCGACCAGGAAGTGACGCAGACGATCGAGGGTGCGGTGGCGCGCGTCAGCGGCGTCAAATCCATCTCCTCCAACTCGCAGTTCGGCACCAGCCGCGTAACGATGGAATTCGGCGACAACGTCGATATGGCCGTTGCCGCAAACGATGTCCGCGACGCTATCGGCCGTGTGACTAACCAGTTGCCTGATGATGCCGACGAACCGCAGATCATCAAGGCGGATTCCGACAGCCAGCCGATCATGCGTCTTGCCGTCACATCGTCCACGCTCAGCATGGAGGATCTGACCAAGCTGGTGGATGATGAGGTCATCGACCGCCTGGCCGCCGTCGATGGCGTGGCGGATGTGGAGCTTTACGGCGATCAGGAAAAGGTCTTCCGCGTCGATCTCAATCAGGCGGCGCTTGCCAGCCGTGGCTTGACTGTCACCGATGTCGCGAACGCGCTGGCCAGTGCTGCCCTTGATATGCCGGCGGGATCGCTGAAAAGCGCTACGCAGGACATCGTCGTGCGCGCCACGGCCAGCCTGACGAAGCCGGAGGATTTTTCGAACCTTCTCATCAAGAGCAATATCCGCCTGCGTGACGTTGCGACCGTCATGCTGGGCGCGGACGACGAATCCACCTCGCTGCGCTCCAACGGCGTGCAGGGTGTCGGTCTCGGCGTCATCCGGCAGGCGCAGTCCAATACGCTGAATATCTCCACCGGCGTGAAGGCCGCCGTCGATGCCATGTCTGTCAACCTGCCGGAAGGCACGCGCATCATCGTCACCAGCGACGATGCCGTCTTCATCGAAGGCGCGCTGCACGAGGTGGAGCTGGCGCTTGGTCTTTCGGCGCTCATCGTTGTCGTCGTGCTTTATCTGTTCCTGCGCGACTGGCGGGCGACCCTCATTCCGGCGATCACCATGCCGGTGGCGCTGATCGGCACCATCGTCGCAATCTACATGGTCGGCTTCTCGATCAATATCCTGACGTTGCTCGCTATTGTCCTTGCTACGGGTCTCGTGGTCGACGACGCGATCGTGGTGCTGGAAAATATCGTGCGCCGCCGGGCGGAAGGCATGGGTCCGCGCGCCGCCGCCGTTCTCGGAACCCAGGAAGTGTTCTTCGCGGTGATCGCGACGACGGCGACGCTTGCCGCCGTGTTCATTCCGCTCTCTTTTCTGCCGGGCCAGCTTGGCGGCCTTTTCCGTGAGTTCGGTTTCGTGCTCGCCTTTGCAGTCGGCCTTTCCTCCATCGTGGCGCTGACGCTTTGTCCGATGCTCGCCTCGCGGATGCTGAAGGAAGGATTGAAAGAGCCCACGGGGCCGCTCGCCTGGTTCGGCAATGTCTTTGCCGCCACCTACAAGACGACGCTTGCCGCCTGCCTCAACAATCCGCTGATCGTCATCATCGTCGCGCTCGTCTTTTCCGGCCTGTCGTGGATTGCCTTCGGCATGATCCAGAACGAGTTGACGCCGCGTGAGGACCGGGCCTCGGTCATGATGCGCGTGACGGCGCCGCAGGGCGTCAGCCTCGACTATACGCGCGACCAATTGCAGCGGATCGAGGAAAATCTCCAGCCGCTGCGCGACAGTGGTGAAATCCGCAGTATTTACTCCATCACCGGCATGAACGGTTCCTCCAATACCGGCTTTCTGGTGTTGACGCTGGCGCCCTGGGCCGATCGCGAGCGCACGCAGAACCAGATCGCCGCAGACGTCACCTCCGCCGCCAACAGGGTGCCGGCGCTGCGCGGCAATGCGATGCAGCCGAACAGCCTCAGGATTCGCGGCGCGGGCAACGGCTTGCAGATGGCGATGGTCGGCAGCAACTATCAGGCGCTGACCGCCGCGACGCAGAAATTGCTGCTTTCCATGGAAGAAAGCGGCCTGTTCGATACGCCGCGTTTTGACAACGAACCCAATCAGGCGCAGCTTTCCGTCTCCATCGACCGCGAGCGCGCCTCCGATCTCGGCATCGATATCACCGGCCTGTCGCGCGCCATGCAATCGCTGCTGGAAGGACGCTCGATCGTCGACGTCTTCGTGGATGGCGATGCGATCCCGGTCCGCCTGCTATCCTCCACCCGGCCGATCAACGACCCGACCGATCTCGAAAATGTCTTCCTGAAAACGGGTGACGGCAAGATCGTTCCGATGTCGGTCATCGCGACGCTGAAGGAAAATGCGGTGGCGCCGCAGCTGAACCGCGAGCAGCAACTTCCCTCCGTCGGCTTTACCGCTAACCTCAAGGATGGCGTCTCGCTTGGTCAGGCGCTGGAAAAGGTGAACGAGCTTTCGCGGTCCGTCCTGCCGCCCGGCGCACGCCTCCTGCCGCTTGGCGAGGCAGCGACGCTTGAGGAAAATTCGAGCGGCATGCTGCTGACCTTCGGTTTCGCCATCGCCATCATCTTCCTCGTGCTCGCCGCGCAGTTCGAAAGCGTTCTGAGTTCGATCATCATCATGTCGACGGTGCCGCTCGGTCTCGCCTGCGCCGTCATCGCGCTGCTCGTCACCGGATCGAGCCTCAATGTCTATAGTCAGATCGGGCTTGTGCTTCTGGTCGGCGTGATGGCGAAGAACGGCATCCTCATCGTGGAATTCGCCAATCATCTGCGCGATCAGGGCGCAACCGTGCGCGAAGCCATCGAAAAGGCCACCAGCATCCGCCTGCGCCCGGTGATGATGACGATGATCGCCACCATTCTCGGTGGCGTGCCGCTGGTGCTGGCGCAGGGTGCGGGTGCGGAAGCACGCATAGCGCTCGGCTGGGTCATCGTCGGCGGTCTGGGTTTTGCGACGCTGGTGACACTCTACATCACTCCGGTCTCCTACCTGCTGATTGCCCGTTTTGCCAAGCCACAGGCGGATGAGGAAATTCGCCTCCACCGCGAACTGGAACTTGCCGCGCGTCGGAAGGCGCTGGAGGAGGACAAGCAGCTGCTGGCGGCGGAATAGAAAACGGTTGCCGCCAAACGCTGTTTGGCGCAGTCGCGATGCTGGACAAAGCCTCAGCCGTATCCCATACCACGCAACGGAATTTCGTAACGGATCGAGTCCGTTACGGCGGTATCTTGCGGTGGAGATGGATGATGGCGCTGAAAGATGTGGTGGCGGGGAAGCGGAACGAAGAGGGCATTGCCTCGGTGCTTGTGGTGCTGAAGCAGCAGCTCGGCGACAAGCTCCAGACCGGTCAGGCGTTTCGTGAGCAGCACGGTCATACCACCACCTATCTCACTTTGCAGGCGCCTGATGGTGTCGTTTTTGCCGAGAGCGCCGATGATGTGAAAGCCGTGGTGAAGGCCTGCGCGCACTATAAGGTGCCGGTCATTCCGTTCGGAACAGGGTCTTCGCTGGAAGGGCAGGTCAATGCGCCGAATGGCGGAATATGCATCGATTTCAGCCGGATGAATCGCATCATTGAGGTGAATGCCGAAGATCTTGACGTGACGGTGGAGCCGGGTGTTACGCGCGAAGACCTCAACGTCTATCTGCGCGATACCGGGCTGTTTTTCCCGATCGATCCGGGCGCCAATGCGTCCATCGGCGGCATGGCGTCCACGCGGGCGTCGGGCACCAATGCCGTGCGTTACGGCACCATGAAGGACAATGTTCTGGCCGTTACCGCCGTCGTCGCCAATGGCGAGGAAATCCGCACGGCGCGGCGCGCCCGCAAGTCGTCGGCCGGTTACGATCTGACACGGCTGTTCGTGGGCGCCGAGGGTACGCTCGGGGTTCTGACATCCGTTACGCTGCGGTTGCAGGGCATCCCGGAAAAGATCGCCGGTGGGGTCTGCACTTTCGACAGCATTCAGGCGGCTTGCGATGCTGTCATCATGACGATCCAGATGGGTGTTCCGGTTGCGCGCATTGAATTGCTGGACGAAGTGCAGGTGCGGGCCTGCAACGCCTATTCCGGCCTGAATTATGCGGAAAAGCCGACGCTGTTCGTGGAGTTCCACGGCACCGAGGAGACGGCGGCGCTGCAATCGCAGCAATTTGCCGAGATCGCGGCGGAATGCGGTGGTGTCGATTTCCGCTGGACGAGCGATGCGGCCGAGCGCAACAAGCTCTGGAAGGCGCGGCATGACGCCTATTGGGCCTCGCGTGCGCTTGCACCCCATCTCGACGGGCTTTCCACCGATGTCTGCGTGCCGATTTCGAGACTGGCGGATTGCGTGGTGGAAACCCAGCGGGATATCAAGGAAAACGGCTTTCTGGCGCCGATCGTCGGCCATGCGGGCGATGGCAATTTCCATGTGCTCATCCTCTTTGACGGTAAGGATGCCGAAAGTGTTGCGAAAACCGAAGCTTTTGTTGCCCGCCTCAACCGCCGGGCCATCGCCATGGACGGCACCTGCACCGGCGAACACGGTATCGGCCAGGGCAAGATGAGCTTTCTGGCCGAAGAAGCGGGAAATGCGCTCGATGTCATGCGTGCCATCAAAACGTCGCTCGACCCCGATAACATCTTCAATCCGGGCAAGTTGTTCCGTCTTGTCTGATCATTCTCACAATTGATTGGTACAAAAGGCTGCTTGCCGTTAAGGCAAATAAGAATAGGTTTGCAGCGTTCGCGAAGGGAGATGCAGGTCAGTGCTCGGGCGTATTCTGGTTTTTCTGGGCGGACTGCTGGCCGTGGTGCTGTTTTCGGCGCTGCTCATTCCCTATTTCGTCGACTGGACGGATTTCCGCCGTGATTTCGAGGATCAGGCAAGCCGCATTCTGGGCAAGAAGGTGGTGGTGCATGGCCGCGTCGAAGCCCGGCTCCTGCCTTTCCCTTCGGTTACTCTGCATGACGTGCGCGCCGGAACGGATGCGGATGGATCGCCGCTCATTCAGGTGGCTCGTTTTTCCATGGATGCCGAGCTGGCACCTTTCCTTTCCGGTGAAGCGCGTATCTTCGACATGCGCATCGAGGAACCGAAGGCCAAGATCCGCCTGTTGAAAGACGGTACTCTGGACTGGATGCGCGGCAGCCGGGCGGAAATTCCCGCCCGCACCGTGGTTCTGGAAAGCGTACAGATCGAAGGCGGGCAGATCGAATTCATCGATGAGCAATCCGGCCGCAACCGTGTGGTGACCGGCCTTAACGCCGACATGTCCGCCAATTCGCTGGCCGGACCGTGGAAGGCGGAGGGACGCGCCGCCGTCGACGGGCATCCGGGTTCGTTCTCGCTCTCCAGCAGCGAGCCGGACTATGCCGCCGGCCGCATGGGGCTGCGGGTCCGTGTGGTACCCGACGAGCATCCGGTCGAGGTCGATCTGGATGGTGCGATTGCGGCAACGGCTGGGAAGCCCGCCTATAGCGGCTCCTTCGCGTTCAGTTTCAAGGAAGACGAAAAGCAGAAGCAGCAGGCGGGGCAATCGCTGTTTTCGTCGCCGCGCACCCGCGGCAGTTTCGAACTGACGAATGAAAGCGTGCGCATACCGAGCTACCGCATGGAACTTGGCGGCAGCGAAAATCCCTATGTGGTTACCGGCGAGGCGACGCTGGATACCGGTGCGAAGCCGGAATTCCTGTTGACGGCGGATGGCCAGCAGATCGATGTCAACCGTTTCGCGCCGCCTGTGGTGCAGACGGGCAAGACCTCGCGCCAGCCGACGACTTCCGTGCGCCAGCGCATCGAAGCCTTTGCCGCCATGGTCGCCCGCATTCCGGTTCCGCCGGTGCCGGGCAAGGCGAGCATCAGCCTTCCAGCACTCGTTTCCGATGACACGACCATTCGCGACATCCGGCTGGATGTGCGCCCGGAGGGCAGCGGCTGGCAGGTGGTGAACGCCGTGGCGACGCTGCCCGGCAGGACGCAGCTGGAAGCCAAGGGTTCCCTGACGCTTCTCGGCGGCCCCGCCTTCAACGGTAATCTGCTCCTTGCCTCCAACCAGCCCTCAGGGCTGGCGAACTGGCTTTCCGGTTCGGTCGATCCGGCGATCCGGCAACTCAATGCGGCCGGTTTTTCCGCGGATGTCTCGCTGACGACGCTCAACCAGCGTTTCGACAATCTCGAGCTTGCCATTGGCGACGCTTCGCTGAAAGGAGAGCTGGAACGGCGCTCCGACGGCAAGACCTCCAATCTTTCCATCGATCTTGCCGGCAACGAGATCGACCTTGACGCCTTGAAGGCGCTGGGCAGTCTGGCGCTCGGCGATCAGGTCGGAAGCTCGGTCCTCGACCATCGCATCGACGCCAAGTTCAAGGCCGACCGGTTCAATATGGCCGGCGTGACCGCAAATCATGTGGAAACCGCCTTCAGCATCGCGGGCGGCGTTCTCTCGCTTGAAAAGATGACGGCCGGCGATATTGCTGGCGCGGAGGTTCGGGCGACGGGGCAGTTGCAGGGGTCGCTGCTGAAATATGCCGGCAAGGGCACGGTGAACCTGCATGCGACCGATATGCAGCCATTCTTCACGATGCTGCAGCAGAAGTTGCCGAATCATCCATTCCTTGGCCGGCTGGCGGCCAGCGCACCTTGGTACGCCAATTCCGATCTTTCCATGGATGTTTCGGTCAATAGCGACAATGGTGGCGCCAATGTCGCCGTTTCCGGCACCGTCAATGGCAGCCGCCTGTCTGCCGTGGCCAAGATGCCGGATTTCCTGTCGATTACCGACGATACGGCCATGTCGCTGGAAGCGGTCCTGAAAAACCAGTCGACGGCGATCCTGTTCGGGCAGGCGGGGCTTGATCCGCTGCCGTTCGATGCGGACGGGGAGGGGCTTCTCTCCGTCAAGCTCAACGGCACGCTCGGCTCCCCCGTCCAGACCGATATCCGCTTCTCGACGGAGCGCACGCATTTTTCGATGATCGGGTCCTTTGCCGTTTCGGCCGCCAATTTTGGCGAGGGGAGCGCGGATCTGGCGCTGGAAAGCGCCGATATCGAACCATATCTCATCATGAACGCCGTCGGTCTGCCGCAGCTTGGCGGCGGAATGGCATTGAAGGCAAACGGGAAAATGGCGGTGGAGGCGCAACAGGTTGCGTTTTCTTCGCTCGGCGGGCAGGCGGGCGGTAATCCCTTCTCGGGCAATCTGACGTTTCAGCGCGCGGCACCGCATCCCGTAACCGGCGATCTTGCCGTCAGGACCGCTGATCTCGCCTGGCTCGGAGACGCGATCTACGGCCCGGTGATCGACCCGGAAACCGGTGCTCTCAACGCCAAGCCGCTGGCCATGCCGGCTTTCCCGCAGCTCAAGGCGTCGCTGTCGCTGAAAGCGGAAAGTTTCGAGGCCGGTCCCTTCGGCACTGTCACGGGTCTTTCGGCCAAGGTCACACATGATGAGGGCAGCCTCGCGCTCGACGATGTCTCAGGCACCTTCATGGGGGGTAAGCTGACGGGCAGACTTGCCATGTCCACGGGCGAGGGGGCGGGCATTTTCCGCACCAAAATCGCCGTGAGCGACGCCAATCCAGAGGCGATATTGTGGGTGAACGCCAACGGTCCGGTCGCGACGGGCCGGGCGGCGATCGACCTGACCGCCGAATCGACGGGCAAAAGCGTCGGCGAAATCCTGAAGTCCTCGGGCGGTTCGGGTGAAGTCCGCGCCAGCGGGCTGGTGCTCAAAGGGCTCAATCCCGGCGCCTTTCTGCCGATCCTCCAGGCGGCGGAAACCTTGCCGCAACCGATTGATGCGCCCAAGGTGCGGCCCCTGGTCGACCAGAGCCTGTGGCAGGGTGAAATATCGCTCAGCGATGTGGCCTTGCCGTTCACGCTGAATGGCGGTGCGCTTCACTTCAAGAACTTGCGGGCAGGGATCGATCCGGTGACGCTCACCGGCGATGCCACGGTCGATCTTGCGGCTTTAACCGTGAACGGCGATCTCGATCTTCTCTTCAATCCCGGCACGGAGGCTGTCGCCGGGGCCGAGCCGTCGGTGCGCCTGAATTATAACGGTCCGCTTGCCGCACCGGCCTTGACGACCGATGTTTCGGCGCTCGGCAATTATCTGTCGCTCCGGGCTTTCGAAAAGGAACGCCGCCGCGTGGAGGCCATGCAGGCCAGCGTTCTCGAAAAGCAGCGCCTGCGCCGTGAAGTGGCGCTTTATCGTTTCCAGGCAGCCGAACGTCAGGCCGAAAAAGAGCGGGCGGAGGCTGAGGCCAAGGCCAAGGCGGATGAGGAGGCGCGGCTGAAGGCCGTGGCCGAAGAACGTCTGCGGCAGGAAAAGGAACAGCAGGAGCGGTTGTTACAACAACAACAACAACAACAACAACAACAACAACAACAGCAGCAGCAACCCGTTCCCGAACGGCAATCCGCGCCGGCTCTGATGGTGCCTCCAACGGAAAACGCGATCAGGCAACTGGCGCCGCCGGAGAACGCTCCCGCCGGTCCGTAACTCTTCTAGTGCAAGGGAGAATGCAGCCGCCTCTCATGCCGAGAGGGTGCGGAACCCGTTGTCGAATTGGATGTTATTTCCGGGGTGAGCCTGACGCGGGAGTTTGTCGCCTTCGTCAGGGTGCCGAAGCGGTATAGGACGAGGAGAGGATGGAAGCCCGTGATGCCTATTCTCGGGATGGCCCGATACATGGCTCGCCTCGTAACGGATGTGGGCTGGAAAGGTCTGAAAGCAAGGCTACGCAATACGGGGATGCCTTGAGACGTAGATTAGGCCGGGAATGTTTAATGAATACTTTCGCGGCGTTACGAGTTTTCGGCGGGAATATTTGTAGTCGGCGGAGGCAGCAGCCGGGCCGGATCGCGCTTCAGCCGGAAAAGATCATCTCGTCTTGAGCCAGTTCAGGACGTAGACCCGCAAGGATGAGGACAGATTGCTGTCGGCGGGCCGGTTGTCGTCTATTTCCGCGAGCAGGGCGGCGAAACTGATCTTGCGTTTTTCGGCAATGATTTTGAGTTCGTCCCAGAAGGCATCCTCGAGCGAAATGCTGGTACGGTGGCCGTGCAATGTCGTGGAGTGCTTGCGGATCATCAGATCGGTCTCCGGGTGGCAATCTGAATCATGTCTCGCCGGCAAGCCTCTGTTTTGCGATAGTTTTCCGATTTCCCCGAGGAGCTTGTTCCGCCAGGCCGCGTCTTGCCGCCGGCTCGTCAGTCCCTGTCGGTCCTGTCTTCGTCTTTTTCGAGCCGTCCCTGATCGAGGGCCTTTTCGGCTTTCTCGTTAAGGGCGGATGTCAGGTTTTTTTCCGCCTTGGCGCGGCCGAAGGACAGGCGGTTCTGCTCCGCCTGTTTTTCTTTTTCGCTACGGGCTTTCTGCTTCTTAAACTGACGCAGATTGACGATATCGGCGGCCATGCGGATATGTCTCCTTAAGCTTCGCGCGGTCGGGCTGAAAGCCGTTATTGCTTCTTGCGGAAGGCGTCGAGCGAAACGACGGAGCCTTCCTTCTTTTCCTCGCCAGCCTTGGGGGGCTCGGAAGGGGAAGCCGGCTTTGCCTCGTGCGAGACGGGATAGGCGGTGATTTCGGCCTCTTCCAGCTCTTCCTCTTCTGCCAGGGGCACATCGAACTCAAGCTCGAAATTGACGGAGGGATCGTAGAAACCGCGAATGGCATTATAGGGAACGACCAGCTTTTCCGGCGTATCGGAGAAGGACAGGCCGATTTCGAAGCCGATTTCCGTAACCTTCAGATCCCAGAACTGATGCTGGATGACGATGGTCATCTGCTCGGCATATTTGGACTTGAGGTGCTGCGAAATCCGCACGCCGGGCGCGCCGGTCAGGAATGTGATGAAGAAATGATGGTCTCCGGGCAGGCGGCCGGTTGCGGCCACTTCACCCAAAACTTTACGAATAACGCCGCGAAGGGCATCCTGTGCGAGAATGTCGTAACGGATATGATCCTGCCCCATGCGGTCCTGTCTTTCCCTTATTCGAACGTCTTTTAAAGCGCTGCGCGCCATATGCGCCAAGCACGCTGTAACACTTTGAATCTTCGCGTAATCCTTGAGCCGGGATCAATTTCGATCCTGATGGCTACGCGTTGCCCAAGTATACGCAATGTCCCGAACGGCAGCAACGGAAAAGCCGATGCCGATTACAAGTCAGCTATCATATAACCAATTCAGGCAAAATGGAGAAGGTGGAGGTTTCTGTTGCCAGGTACCTCCGAACCCCGCCTCACGGGGCTAACCGTGAGGGCTTAGAGCGGAATTCCCGCACCGCCATTAGGCAGCGAGAGCGTATTCCTTAGCGTTGTTGTCATTTGCAACTACACTTGTGACCCGATAACGGCGGTATCATGCCGAGCAAAAGTTCGATCTTTACGCCCTTGTCGATCCTATTTCGCCCCCATCAAAAGCCGGCCTTCGCGTCGAACGGGCCCGCCGGTTTTTGGTGGAGGCGCCGGGTACCGCCCCCGGGTCCAATAGGTTTATTACACCGACCGTTTATCGCCATATCCGGGTTGCCCCGGCAAGGTTCATATAGGCGCTTCCACTGGCCGAGAAAAGGGGGGCTGTGACAATTCCATGAAAAGGTTTCATATTTTCCGTCGGCAATTTAGACAATTCTTGACGACGAGGGATTGCTGACACATTCTCCGTACAACCGGTCACCTGAAACAACACCGGGCCGGGGACACACGCTAAGGAGTGGACATGACTGACTATCTCGCAGATGTGAAGAAATACGATGCAGCAGCCGACGAAGCCGTGGTCGGCAAGATCGTCAAACATCTCGGTATCGCACTGCGTAACCGGGATTCATCGCTGGTGTCCGCTTCCGATCCGGAAGAGCTTGCACGCGTCAAGGCCAGCTGGTGCGGCAAGAAACTCGGCATTACCGATGACAGCGCCGACAAGGCGATCGATGCGGTTTGCAAGATCATGGCTGGGGACCGCTCCAAGTCGCGCGTGACCTTCTATTATCTGGTGGCCAAGGAACTGGGCAAACTCCCGTCGCTCTGATTTCCCCGGAAAAACGGGGATAAACGACCCCGGTGATTGGTTCTGCCGCCCTGTGCTATTATATTCCCTGGATATCAGGGAATCGGCGGCAGAACGCATGAAACAATATCTCGATCTTCTCCGGCATGTGATGGATACCGGCTCCGACCGAGGAGACCGCACCGGCACCGGCACGCGCTCGGTCTTCGGTTACCAGATGCGTTTCGACCTTGCGCAAGGTTTTCCGGTTCTGACCACCAAGAAGCTGCATCTGCGCTCGATCATCCATGAACTCCTGTGGTTCCTGCAGGGCGATACCAATATCGCCTATCTCAAGGAGAACGGCGTTTCCATCTGGGACGAATGGGCTGACGAGAATGGCGATCTCGGTCCGGTCTACGGGGCGCAGTGGCGCTCCTGGCCGGCTCCGGATGGACGTCACATCGACCAGATCGCGCTGCTGATCGAGGCCCTGAAAACCAACCCCAATTCCCGCCGCCACATCGTTTCGGCGTGGAACCCGGCGCTGGTGGACGAGATGGCGCTGCCGCCCTGCCATTGCCTGTTCCAGTTCTATGTTTCGGACGGCAGGCTTTCCTGCCAGCTCTACCAGCGTTCCGCCGATATTTTCCTCGGCGTGCCGTTCAACATCGCCTCCTACGCGCTTCTGACGTTGATGGTTGCGCAGGTTACCGGGCTGAAGCCCGGCGATTTCGTCCATACGCTCGGCGACGCGCATATCTATGCCAACCATTTCGAGCAGGCGCGGCTGCAGATGACCCGCACGCCCAAGGCCTTGCCGACCATGCGCCTCAACCCTGACGTAAGAGACCTTTTCTCCTTTAAGTTCGAAGACTTTACGCTGGAGAACTACGAGGCAGATTCAACCATCAAGGCGCCGATCGCGGTATGAGCGGGCCGCGCGTCACCATCATCGTCGCTGTCTCGGAAAACGGCGTTATCGGCCGCGATCTCGATATGCCGTGGAAACTCTCCACCGATCTCAAACGCTTCAAGGCGATGACGATGGGCAAGCCGCTCATCATGGGCCGCAAGACGTTTTTATCCGTTGGCGAGCGCCCCTTGCCGGGCCGGCCGCACATTATCGTCAGCCGCAACGCGGACTACAGGCCGGAAGGCGTGGACGTTGCGTCATCGCTGGAAGACGCCCTGAAGCTTGCCGAAAGCAAGGCTGGAGAACTGGGTGTGGATGAGGTTTTCGTGGCCGGCGGTGGGGAAATTTACCGTCAGGCCATGCCGTTTGCCGATCAACTTTCCGTCACCCATGTGGCCGTAAAGCTCGATGGCGACACTTTTTTTCCGGAAATCGACCCGGCCGTTTTCGAAAAAATCGAGGAAAGTGCCGTTCCCGCAGGGGAAAAGGACAATTACCCGGTTCTGTTCACCACTTATTTGCGGAGAGCCGCGTCAAAGTGAACTATTTACCCTGATCGGGTATTTAGTTACCACCTCTGCGTTGAAACGGACGCTTCTCCTTCTTATAACGGGTCCATATTCCCGCCGCACGCGAGCAATCGCTTTCGAACGGGATCGGGAGAGGCTTTTATAAAGAGGTATTGATGCCCTGGAGCAATCAGAATGGCGGCGGCCCTTGGGGCGGCGGCGGTGGCGGAAACAACCAGGGCGGCGGTGGCGGCCCGTGGGGACAGGGGCCTAACAAGCCTCGCGGCGGTGGCGGCGGCAATGGCGGCCCGCCCGATCTGGAAGAGATCATCCGGCGCAGCCAGGACCGTTTCAAGAATGTCCTGCCGGGCGGCTTCAATGGCGGCGCGGTTGCGATCGTTGTTCTCGTCGTGCTGGTATTCCTCGGCATCCAGTCCATCTACACCGTCCAGCCGGACGAGCGTGGCGTTGAGCTGCGTTTCGGCCGTCCCAAGGATGAAATCTCGATGCCGGGCCTGCATTTCCATCTGTGGCCGGTCGAGACGGTTGAAATCGTCAAGGTGACCGAACAGCAGCAGAATATCGGTTCGCGCGCTTCGTCGTCTTCGTCGAGCGGCGTGATGCTGACCGGCGACCAGAACATCGTCAATGTGCAGTTCTCGGTGCTCTATACCGTTTCGGATCCGAAATCCTATCTCTTCAACGTCGACAGCCCGGCCGAAACCCTGCAGCAGGTTTCCGAAAGCGCCATGCGCGAAGTCGTCGGCCGTCGTCCGGCACAGGATATTTTCCGCGATAACCGTCAGGCGATCGCGGCGGATGTCCGCACCATCATCCAGTCCACCATGGACGGTTACGGCGCCGGTATTTCCATCAATGCCGTGGCTATCGAAGATGCGGCGCCGCCGCGCGAAGTGGCCGACGCGTTCGATGAAGTGCAGCGTGCCGAGCAGGACGAGGATCGTTTCGTTCAGGAAGCCAACCAGTACGCCAACCAGAAGCTGGGCGCCGCACGCGGTCAGGCGGCGCAGATCGTCGAAGAGGCGAACGCCTACAAGTCGCGTGTCGTCAACGAGGCTGAGGGTGAGGCGCAGCGCTTCATCTCCATCTACGACCAGTATCGCACGGCACCTGACGTGACCCGCCAGCGCATGTTCCTGGAAACCATGGAACAGGTCCTGAAGGGCTCCAACAAGGTCATCATCGACGAAAAACAGGGTGTGGTGCCTTATCTGCCTCTGAACGAGATCATGCGCGGCAATCCGGGCGCGACACAGCAGGGAGGCAACTGATATGGGCAACCGTCTTACGGCCATTCTCGTCGGTCTCGCGGCCGTGCTTTTCCTCGGCTATTCGTCGATCTTCGTCGTCACCGAGCGCCAGCAGGCCATCGTCGTGCGCTTCGGTCAAATCCAGGACGTGAAAACGGCGCCGGGCCTCTATTTCAAGCTACCCTTCGCCTTCATGGATGCCGACCGCGTGCAATATGTCGAGAACCGGGCGCTGCGCTTCGATCACGACAACATCCGCGTCCAGGTTTCCGGCGGCAAGTTCTACGAGGTCGACGCCTTCGTGGTCTATCGCATCACGGATGCGCGCCGCTTCCGGCAAACGGTTTCCGGCGACCAGATGTCGGCGGAATCGCGTCTTCGCACCCGTCTCGACGCATCGCTGCGCCGGGTCTACGGTCTTCGCGGTTTTGAATCCGCACTCTCGGATGCGCGTGCATCGATGATGCAAGAAGTACGTGACGACCTGCGCACCGATGCGGAATCGCTCGGCCTCAGCATCGTGGATGTCCGCATCCGCCGTACCGATCTGACGCAGGAAGTGTCGCAGCAGACCTTTGAACGCATGAAGTCGGAACGTCTGGCGGAAGCCGAGCTGATCCGCGCCCGCGGTAACGAGGAGGCCCAGCGCCGCCGCGCTATCGCCGATCGTCAGGTCGTGGAATTCGAGTCCGGCGCCCGTCGCCAGTCCGAAGTGTTGCGCGGTGAGGGCGATGCGGAGCGTAACCGGGTTTTCGGTGAAGCTTTCCAGCGCGATCCGAGCTTCTTCGAGTTCTATCGTTCGATGGCGGCCTATTCCAGCGCACTGTCTGGAACCGGCACTACGCTGGTCCTGTCCCCGGACTCGACCTTCTTCCGTTATTTCAACGATATCAACGGTGCTCCGTCCCCGGCTCCGGCCGCACCGGCACCGGCACCGGCGAACTGATAGCGGATCGACTGATTTTGGAGGGGCCGGTTTTGACCGGCCCTTTCTTTTTGACGGACATCTCCACTCGCATGGCGTCCTTCCCGGACTCGATCCGAGAATCCACGATCCGAGCGCTATGGATCCTTGGGTCAGGCCCGATGATGACGGAGGAGAGGGCGGGAGCAGCCGTTGTTGGTAATTTGAGGACTGGTTTGGGCCGGCCCTTTCTTTTGACCCGGTTTTCGTGCCAATGCTGTGGACAGGGGCAGGGCGTCATTCGCCTGTTCACGAAAAGGTATTTTTACACTTCATCATTCCGCCTTATGCTTTGTCGATATATGCAAAGCGAGACTATTTGAAACGCGAGGACGCTTATGGCCGTGACCCTTCTTTCGCCTTTTCGCAGCAGCATTGCCGCAGTCGCGGGCATCGCGCTTATGGCGGGTAGCCTTTCGGCACCGGTTGCGGCGAGAGCGCAGAGCCATGGGCCGGAATCGGTCGCCGATCTCGCCGCGCCGCTTCTCGATGCGGTGGTGAATATTTCGACGTCGCAGAACGTCAAGACCGACGGCAAGGGGCCCGTTCCTCCGAAGCTGCCGGAAGGCTCTCCTTTCCAGGAGTTCTTCAAGGATTATTTCGACAACCAGAAACCGGAAGGCGGCGACAAGGTCAATTCACTCGGCTCCGGCTTCGTCATCGATCCGGCCGGCTACGTCGTCACCAACAACCACGTCATCGAGGGCGCGGATGCCATCGAGGTGATTTTCCCGAACGGTTCGAAGCTCAAGGCAACGCTGGTCGGCACCGATACGAAAACCGATCTTTCCGTCTTGAAGGTGGAACCGAAGGCTCCGTTGAAGGCCGTCAAATTCGGCGATTCGCGCAGCATGCGCATCGGCGACTGGGTGATGGCCATCGGCAATCCCTTCGGCCTCGGCGGATCGCTGACCGTCGGCGTCGTCTCCGCGCGCGGCCGCAACATCAATGCCGGACCCTATGACAACTTCATCCAGACGGATGCGGCGATCAACAAGGGCAATTCCGGCGGCCCGCTCTTCAACATGAAGGGTGAGGTTATCGGTATCAATACGGCGATCATTTCGCCGAGCGGCGGTTCGATCGGTATCGGTTTTGCCGTTCCGACGGAACTTGCCCAGAATATCGTGCAGCAGCTCATCGAATTCGGCGAGACCCGCCGTGGCTGGCTCGGTGTTCGCGTTCAGCCGGTTTCCGACGACGTGGCCGCAAGCCTCGGCATGGAAACCGCCAAGGGCGCGTTGATTTCCGGCGTGGCCAAGGGCGGTCCGGTGGAAAATGGCCCGATCGAGGCCGGTGACGTTGTGTTGAAATTCGACGGCAAGGATATTCACGAGATGCGTGACCTCCTGAGGATCGTGGCGGAAAGCCAGGTCGGCAAGGAGGTCGATGTGGTGATCTTCCGTGACGGCAAGGAAGAAACCGTCAAGGTGACGCTCGGCCAGTTGCAGGACGTGCCGGATGAAAAGGCCGCCACCGACGATCCGCAGGCCGAAGACGGCGACGGCGGCGTAGTGGTGCCGGAAGATAAGGGCGGCGCCGACGATCAGGCTCAGGACCAGACGCCGGAGGTGCGCGAAGCGCCGCAGCGCGTACTTGGCATGAACCTCGTGGTGCTGAGCAATGAGTTGCGGACGGAAAAGGGCATTGCCGAAAGCGTCGAAGGCGTGCTCGTCGCCAGCGTCGAGCCGGGTTCGTCGGCCGAACAGAAGGGCATGAAGGCGGGCGATGTCATCGTCGAGGTCGGACAGGACTTCATGGAGGTTCCGGGCGACGTGCTGGTGCGCGTCAACGGCCTGAAATCCGAGGGCCGCAAGAATGCGCATATGATGGTTGCCGATGCGCAGGGCAATCTGCGCGTCGTGGCGCTGCCGCTGGAATAAACGCCTTTCGCCCGATCCATCAGGAATCGGGTGGTTGCGGGTAGGCGCAGTCTCTATCCCTTGGTCTCCGAACACAGGAGGCCAAGGATATGAAATTACTCGAAAACAAGGTTGCCATCATCACCGGCGCGTCATCCGGCATCGGCCGGGCGACGGCAAGGCTGTTTGCCGAACAGGGTGCGGCCGTCGTCATCAATGCGCGCGGTGCGGCGGCGCTGGAGGAGGTAGCCACGGCTATTCGCCAGTCCGGCGCTCGTGTCCACACGGTCGTGGGTGATGTCGGTCTGGCGGAAACCCATTCCCGGCTGGCGGATGCCGCCCTGACCGTCTTCGGTGGTCTCGATATCGCCGTCAACAATGCCGGCGCGGTCGGCGCCATGAAGCCGCTTGCGGAGATTTCGCTCGAGGAGTGGGATCATGTGCTCACCGCCAATCTCACCTCCGCATTTTTAGGCGCGCGCAGTCAGATTCCGTTGATGTTGAAGCGGGGCGGCGGCTCGGTCGTCTTCACCTCCAGCTTCGTCGGCACCAGTGCCGGCATACCGGGCATGGCGGCCTATGGCACATCGAAGGCCGCGTTGATGGGGCTGGTGAAAGGCATTACCGCCGATTATGCCGTGCAGGGCATTCGCGCCAATGCGGTGCTTTCGGGCGGGGTCGATACGCCCATGGCCGGAGACGCGGCCCAGAAGGAATGGGCTGCGGGCCTGCATGCGATGAAACGCATCGCAGAGCCGGAAGAACTGGCGCAGGCTGCGCTCTTCCTCGCCAGCCCGATGTCGAGCTTCGTCGCCGGGTCGGCCCTGTTTGCCGATGGCGGCAATGCGGCGGTGAAATAAGTTTGGGTGTGGCGGGCGAGGGCGTTATTGCGCCTGTCGTTCCCGCCACTCCTGCAATGTCAACGCATAGGTCACATGTGGGCGCAAATGCGGATGGCTATCCTCGGGCACACGCGGATGGTCGAAGTCGCGCGAAGGGTCACGCCTGAGGCCGATGCGTTCCATCACACGCGTTGAACGCTGGTTGTTATGAACGGCGAAGGAGACGATTTCCGGCGTTTCCTTTTCGTCGAAGGCCATGACGAGAAGCGATTGGGCGGCTTCGGTAACATAGCCGTAGCCCCAGAAGCGGGTGGCCAGCCGCCAGCCGATCTCCATGGTTCCAAGCGGGAAGGGCGGATCGAGGTTCATGACCGGCGATATGCCGCAGAACCCCATGACTTCGCCGGCCTCGCGCAGTTCCATGGCATAAAAGCCGTAGCCGCTGCCACGGATCATGCCATTGATGGTTTCGAGGACGGCGTCCGCTTCCGCATGGCTGCGGCGGAAGGGGAAAAATTCCATGACCTTTTCGTCGGCATTGATTTCGCGGAACAGATCGCGGTCGCTCTCCTTCCACTCGCGCAGAATGAGCCTTTGTGTTTCGCGGATGATCATGGAACGACAAAATCCGTCTTGCGGTAGCCCTGGATGTAAAGAAGCGCGGTCAGATCGCCATGGTCGATGCGCATCTGCGCCTCGGCGGCAACGGCCGGTTTGGCGTGCAGGGCAACGCCCGCACCGGCCAGATGCAGCATGCCGAGATCGTTGGCGCCATCGCCGACGGCCATCGCCTCTTCCGGCGAGATGCCGAGCTTTGCGGCTATATCGTTCAGAGCATCCACCTTGGCCTGCTTGCCGAGGATCGGTTCGGCAACGGTGCCGTCGAGTTCACCATTGGCTTCGCCGAGAAGATTGGCGCGGTTTTCGTCAAAACCCAGCATGGCCGCGACGCGGCCGGTGAACACGGTGAAGCCGCCGGAAACGAGAGCAGCGTAGTAGCCCTTCGCCTTCATGGTGGCGATCAGTTCCTTGCCGCCTGATGTCAGCGTGATGCGCTTTTCGATGACGTCGTCGATGACCGAGACCGGCAGACCCTTCAGCAGCGCCACACGCTCCCGCAGCGCCGGTTCGAAAGCGATCTCGCCATTCATGGCGCGGGCGGTAATCGTGGAAACCTTTTCCTTCAGCCCGACTTCCGCCGCTAGCTCGTCGATGCATTCCTGGCCGATCATGGTTGAATCCATATCGGCAATCAGAAGCTTCTTGCGCCGCTTGTCCTGTTCCTGAATGACGATATCGACCGGTTGGCCCGCAAGTGCGCCGGTAAGCGCGTTGCGCGCCTGCGTCGCATCGGTTCCTTCGGGCAGGGCGATATCGCAGGCGATGCCGTCGGCCAGCCAGTAGAGACCCGACGCATTTACGGCCTTTGCGGCCGCTTCGCCGAGGGCCGGTGTCAGAACAGGATTTGACGGATTGGCGATAAGCGTGGCAACGAAAGCCATGATGAAAAACCTTGATGAGAATTTTGATGCGATCCTGATAACCGGCCCGACGGCAAGCGGCAAGTCCGCGCTTGCGCTTCGTCTGGCACGGGAGCGCAACGGCGTCGTCATCAATGCCGACAGCATGCAGGTTTATGACACGCTGAGGGTGCTGACCGCGCGGCCATCCCAAGAAGAAATGGAAGGCGTGCCGCATCTGCTTTACGGTCATGTGCCGGCGAGCAACCTCTATTCGACGGGCGAATGGTTGCGTGAGATTTCGGCCTTGCTCGATGATTTGCGCAATGAAGGGCGTTTTCCCGTCATCGTCGGCGGCACGGGGCTTTATTTCAAGGCGCTGACGGGTGGCCTTTCCGATATGCCGGCCATTCCCGACGACATACGCGACAGGCTGCGTGCCCGGCTGATCGAAGAGGGGGCGGTCGTTCTTCATGCGGAACTATCGCTGCGCGATCCTGCCATGGCGGAAGGGCTTCAGCCGGGGGACGGCCAGCGGATCGTCCGGGCGCTTGAAGTGATCGAGGCGACCGGAAAATCGATCCGGGATTTCCAAAAAGCCAGTGGCCCGGTGATCGTCGATCCGGATCGGGCGCAAAAATTTGTCGTCCTGCCGGAAAGGCCGGTGCTGCACGACCGCATCAACCGTCGTTTCGAAACCATGATGGAGAGCGGCGCGGTGGAGGAGGTGAAAGCCCTTCTCGCCCTGAACCTTGCGCCTGACGCGACCGCAATGAAGGCGATCGGCGTTGCCCAGATCGCCGATATGCTGACTGGTCGCATGAGCGAGGCTGAGGTGATCGAAAAATCGGCGGCCGCGACCCGTCAATATGCCAAACGGCAGATGACATGGTTTCGCAACCAGATGGGACCGGACTGGACCCGTATCCAGCCGTGAAGGCCAGCGTCAATCCTTCCGGTAGAGACTGCCGAGCGGCTTCTTCAGCAGGCTTTCCCGCAGTGACGGGCGTGCATCGCCGGGCGGCAGGCCATTCTGCGCGTGCATCTGGAAACCGGCCTTGCGCAATTCGTTGACGGCGCCGGAGGCGGTGTCCACCACAGCCGCCGGGTTTTGCGGCGCTGAGGTCGCGCGTCCGGGCAGCATGTCCGGGCGGTAAGGCTCGTAGCCATCCGTTGTGGTCGTGCCCAGTTCGCGCTTCCAGCGATCGATATCATCCGTCTCTCTGGGCATGGCCACCGGTTCCGGCAGATCGGAAAAGGCCGCTTCGACGCTTTGCTGAAAGCCTGTGATGACCGGCTTGGCTACAGAGCGCATGCGGGTGACGATGGTGTTCAGGTCGACCGTATCGGGCGTTTCGTGGGACGTGTGGCTGACCATGCCGCTCGCCTTCGGCAGTTTGACTGTGGGTACGCGGTCGAAACGCATGCGCATCGGCACGCCCACCGCCTCACCAAAGGCGATGGCCTCGCCATTGCCGATGGATGATAGAAAGCTGGTGGTCGATGTCGAAGCGTTCGGTACCGCGGACAGAATGATCTTCTGGTCGATCTCGTTCGAAAGCCGCATGGCGAAAACGGTCGAGCATTGCGACAGGATGGTCTGGTCCAGTTCGCTCGGGCGCTGGCTGATAACGCCGAGCGAGATGCCGTATTTTCGGCCCTCCTTGGCGATCTGGGCGATCGATTGTCGGGTGGGAAAAAAGCCGCGTTCGGGGTCGGCCGGAACATAACGGTGCGCTTCTTCGCAGACCACCAGCATATGCAGCGAGCCGCGCGCCAGGACCGCAAGCTCGAACGACATGCGGCAGAGGACGGAGACCACCGAGTTCACCACTTCGGATGGGATGCCGGACAGCTGGAAAACCGAGATCGGCTTTCCTTCTCCGGGAATACGGAAGATATGCGCCACCGTTTCCAGAATGGTATCGCTGATCGTATTGCTGGAGAACATGAAATTGTAGCGCGTATCGTTGATAGCCGAGAGGATACGGCCCTTCAGGGAGCGCAGCGCCGGCTTTTCGTCACGCCCTTCCAGCCGCCCGATACGCTCGTCGATGAGAGCCAGAAGATCGGCCATGCGGTACGGCACCGGCGTATCCGGCGTGATCGCGCTTTTGTCGGATGTGCGGCGAACGGCAGACCCGTCAGTGCCGCGGAATGCCTTTTTCGCTTCCGGAATGAGATCGCGAAGAACGTCCATCTCTTCCGGCACCGGCTTGCGGCCCCGGAAGACCACTTCCGCGAATTCCTCAAGGCGCATCAGCCAGAAGGGGAGATCCAGCGTATCGGTATCGATGACAACCGAATGATCGGGAAAAGCGGCCGCGAATTCATTGTGCGGATCGAGAATGAGGACACGCAGCTTCGGATCGGTCTCGATCGCCTTGTTCAAAAGCAGGGAAACTGCGGTGGTTTTGCCCACGCCCGTCGATCCGACGACGGCGAAATGTTTCGCCAGCATCTGCTGGATGTTGATGGTCGCGCCGATCGTGTCGTCCTGCGTCAGTTTGCCGATGACGCAGCTGTCACGCTTGCCGCCATCATAAATCTTGGCAAGGTCGCCCGTGCGGATGCGGTGCGCCACCGCGCCAAGATAGGGGTAACGGGAAATGCCGGTGGAAAAGCGCTCGCTGCCGTCCTCGGTGCGAAAGACTTCTCCGACGAGTTCCACGTCGATCAGCAGCCTGTTCGGCCTGTCCGACGACCAGTGTTCTTCGCCGGTGCGCATGGCGTATACCAGCGCCGCGACACGGCTCGTTCCCATTTCGATGGAAATCAGGCGGCCGACGGACCAGAGCTGAGCGACATCGGTTGAGCCTGTCTCGGTTTCGGCGGCGATGGTCGCATGGGCGCCGTTACAGGCGATGACGCGGCCCAGCATGCGGTTTGCCGGTTGCTGGCCGGATCGCCGTTCGTTTTCGTCCATGCGGGACGCTCTATGAAACTCGTCGTTGTTCACGTCTTATCCCGGTACATGCGGATGATCGCGGTGGTGCGGGCAGTATCTGCGTCTTCGATCATAAAAGATTATATTTAACAACATGTGTACCGATTGCGTTCGAAAATTTCGCCAGCATGGCATTTCTCGCAATAAAAGAAGCGGGCTCCGATTTTTCCCCCAATATGCGTTGACGGCTCACGCTTTTCTGGCTAACACTCCGACCCATGAAAAATCTTAACGTACTTATCGTGGTGGGACGGCGCATGGGCAGGATGGTGTAACCATCCGGCGAAAGCACCCATGCGCTGAACGAGGCTCCTCTAGGGGCCTTTTTTTATGTCTTCAAACAGGCCCTCGGGCTCCTCGATATCCAAAGCCAAAGCGGGATGGAAACAGGCAATGACGGATAAGGACAATACGGATAACAGCAATCGCATGACGGGTGCGGAGATCGTTCTGAAAGCGCTGAAGGACAACGGCGTCGAACATATCTTCGGTTATCCCGGCGGTGCCGTGCTTCCGATCTACGACGAGATTTTCCAGCAGGAAGACATCCAGCACATTCTCGTGCGTCACGAGCAGGGTGCCGGTCATGCTGCAGAAGGTTATGCCCGCTCCACCGGCAAGGTCGGCGTCATGCTCGTCACGTCTGGTCCTGGCGCCACCAATGCGGTGACGCCGCTTCAGGATGCGCTGATGGATTCCATTCCGCTCGTCTGCCTTTCCGGCCAGGTTCCAACGTCGCTGATCGGTTCCGATGCGTTTCAGGAATGCGATACCGTCGGCATCACGCGCCCCTGCACCAAGCACAACTGGCTGGTAAAGGACGTCAACGAACTGGCGGGCATCATCCATGAGGCCTTCCGCATCGCCCAGACGGGCCGTCCGGGTCCGGTCGTCGTCGATATTCCGAAGGACATCCAGTTCGCCACCGGCACCTACACGCCGCCTTCCGCCGCCATCCAGCAGAAGAGCTACAAGCCGGTGGTCCAGGGCGACCTCAATGCCATTCACGCTGCCATCGAATTGATGTCCAAGGCGAAAAAACCTGTCTTCTACACCGGTGGCGGCGTCATCAATTCCGGCCCGGCGGCGACAAGGCTGCTGCGCGAACTGGTGGAGTTGACCGGTTTCCCGATCACCTCGACGCTGATGGGTCTCGGTGCCTATCCGGCTTCCGGCAAGAACTGGCTCGGCATGCTGGGCATGCACGGTTCCTACGAAGCCAATATGACGATGCATGATTGCGATGTGCTGGTCTGCGTCGGCGCGCGTTTCGACGACCGGATTACCGGACGCCTCAATGCGTTTTCGCCGAACTCCAAGAAGATCCACATCGACATCGATCCGTCCTCGATCAACAAGACCGTGCGTGTCGACGTGCCTGTTATCGGCGATGTCGGCAATGTTCTGGAGGATATGGTTCGCCTGTGGCGTGCCTTGCCGAAGAAGCCGGAAAAAGCGCAGACGGCGGACTGGTGGTTGCAGATCGAGCGCTGGCGCGCCCGCAACTCCTTTGCCTACAAGAATTCCAACGATGTCATCATGCCGCAATATGCATTGCAGCGTCTTTACGAGGCATCGAAGGGACGCGAGACCTTCATCACCACCGAAGTCGGCCAGCACCAGATGTGGGCGGCACAGTTCTTCGGCTTCGAGGAGCCGAACCACTGGATGACGTCGGGCGGTCTCGGCACCATGGGATATGGATTGCCGGCGGCAATCGGGGTTCAGGTCGCGCATCCGGATGCGCTGGTCATCGACATTGCCGGCGACGCATCGATCCAGATGTGCATCCAGGAAATGTCCTGCGCCATCCAGTACGGCCTGCCGGTGAAGGTTTTCATCTTGAACAACCAGTATATGGGCATGGTGCGGCAATGGCAGCAATTGCTGCACGGCAACCGCCTGTCCAACTCCTATACCGAAGCCATGCCTGACTTCGTCAAGCTGGCGGAAGCCTATGGCGGGGGCGGCATGTATTGCGACAACCCCAGGGAGTTGGACGACAAGATCCAGGGAGTTGGACGACAAGATCGCCGAGATGATCGCGGTCAACAGGCCGGTCATCTTCGATTGCCGTGTCGCCAACCTCGCCAATTGCTTCCCGATGATCCCGTCTGGTAAAGCCCATAACGAGATGCTGTTGCCGGACGAGGCGACGGATGAAGCTGTTGCCAACGCAATCGATGCCAAGGGCCGTCAGCTAGTCTGAGCCGGGAGAGGAAAAGGACATGAACGCACACCTACAACCCACCGGTTCCGCCTACTTCATCCAGAAGGAAACGGCTGCCGTTGAAAATCACACGCTGTCGGTTCTGGTCAGCAACGAGCCGGGCGTTCTCGCCCGCGTCATCGGCCTGTTTTCCGGCCGGGGCTACAACATCGAAAGCCTGACGGTTTCGGAAACCGAGCACGAGGCGCATCTGTCGCGCATCACCATCGTCACGCGCGGCACACCGCTCGTTCTGGAACAGATCAAGGCGCAGCTGGAACGCATCGTGCCGGTGCATCGGGTTCTCGATCTCACCGTTCGCGCCCGTGAACTCGGGCAGGAACGGCCGATCGAGCGCGAAGTGGCGCTCATCAAGGTCGCCGGCTCGGGGGATGCCCGCGCCGAGACGCTGCGCCTTGCGGATGCGTTTCAGGCCAAGGTAGTCGACGCGACGGTGGAGCATTTCATCTTCGAGATCACCGGCAAGTCGTCGAAGATCGACCAGTTCGTCGCCATCATCAAGCCGCTCGGCCTGATCGAGATCTGCCGCACGGGCATTGCGGCGATGAACCGCGGTTCGCAGGGGATGTAAGTCTCCGCCTTCGAACTACGCTTCAGAATATCAAGCCCGCGGTTCACCGCGGGTTTTTTTATGGAATTTTCTTCGCGGATTAATATTCAACCATATGGTTGACTTCTGGGATCGGCGGCCTATATTCAACAACATGGTTGAATTATCTGTTCCACAACTCGACACTGTCTTTCATGCCCTTGGTGACGCCACGCGGCGCACGATGCTACGCGATCTTTCCTTTGGCGAGCGAACGGTAAGCCAGCTGGCCGCGCCGTTCGATATATCGCTGGCTGCGGTGTCGAAGCACATCAAGGCGCTGGAGAACGCAGGGCTTATCCGCCGCGAGGTGAGGGGGCGCACCCATGTCTGCCGCCTTGCACCGGAACCCTTGGCGCAGGCGGATGAATGGCTGAGTTTCTACCGGCAGTTCTGGAACAGCCGCCTCGATATTCTTGAGCAGATGCTCAGGGAGGATGAACAGGGAAAATCCCCTGCAGATGGAGAAAATGACAATGGCTGATATTGCAATGTCTGACACCTATGGCCAACTCGTCGAACCGACGACCCTGAAGATCGAGCGGCTTCTGCCCGGACCGATCGAACGGGTGTGGGCCTATCTGACACAAAGCGAGCTTCGCCGCCGGTGGCTGGCATCCGGCGAAATGAAACTTGCGCCCGATGCGCCGTTCGAACTGGTCTGGCGCAACGACGAGCTTTCCGATCCGCCGGGCAACCGCCCCGAAGGTTTTTCCGGAGAACACAAGATGGCGTCGCGCATCATCACCGTTGTTCCGCCGCACCGCCTCGTCTTCAGCTGGGGCGAGAATGCGGAAGTGTCTATCGAGCTTCAGGCTCTGGGCAAGGAAGTGCTTCTGACGCTGGTCCACCGCCGTCTGGCGGAGCGCTCGACCAGGCTCAATGTCAGCGCCGGCTGGCACGCGCATCTCGATGTTCTTGCCGCTCGCCTTCAGGAAAAGGAACCGGAGCCCTTCTGGGATGCCTGGCTGGAACTGAAAAAGGAATATGATCGCCGCATACCGTCGTAAAGCGCCGCAGGTGCTTTCGCATGACGGCGCGGAGCACCGCGCCGTTACTGCCGCTTCAGGGAACGCTTGGAAAGATACGATTGCCTGATCGATGTGAGCGCCCCGGTCTTGATCCGCAGCGTTCACATTCCGATTCAACCGCTTCAGCGTCCGATTCCGAAAACCCCGTTAACGCTCTGTTCCATCAAAGCATTTCCAGCGCGATCTTTCGCGTCGGCGGCGGGAAGGCGGCGTCGAGCGCGGCCCAGTCCTCGTCGGTGATCTCCAGATCGGTCGCGCCACGGTTTTCCTCCACGCGGGCGGCGCTGGCGGATTTCGGGATGGCGATGACGCCTTCTCTTTCCAGCAGAAAGGCCAGCGCCAGCTGCGCCGGCGTTGCCTGATTGGCCTTGGCGATACGGATGAGTTCGTGGTTTTTGAGGATGCGGCCCTGCTCTATGGGGGAGTAGGCCATCAGCGGCACGCCGTGCTGCTGGCACCAGGGCAGAAGCGTAAATTCCGGTCCGCGCCGGGACAGGTTGTAGAGCACCTGGTTGGCGGCGCACTTTTCGCCATCCGCAACCGTGAAAAGCTCTTCCATGTCGTCGGTGTCGAAATTGGAGACGCCCCAGTCGCCGATCTTGCCGTCTTTTTTCAACCGCTCGAAAGCCGCCACTGTTTCCGCGAGCGGATGCTCGCCGCGCCAGTGCAGCAGATAAAGATCGATATGGTCGGTGCCGAGCCTTGCGAGGCTGCGATCGCAAGCCTCCACGGTGCCTCTGGCGCTGGCGTTCCAGGGATAGACCTTGCTGACCAGAAACACCTCATCGCGCCGGCCGGCAATCGCCGCGCCGACCACTTGTTCGGATCGGCCGTCGGCATACATTTCGGCCGTGTCGATCAATGTCATGCCGAGATCGATCGCCTTGCGGATGCTCTCGATCTCTTGCGGAGCGGACGATCTCACCTCCCCCATGTTCCAGGTGCCGAGGCCAAGGGCTGGAACCTCTTTTCCGGATGGCAGGGTGACGGAAGGCATGTCGTCATACATTGGTTTGCTCCAGCGTTTGTCAAAGGGAGAATAGCCTGTTGTCCAGACTTCTCAAACCCGACACGGAGGGGATCGATCCATAAAAAAATTGACCTCGCCTGTCGTTCTGTCCGGCTGGTTTGATCGTGGTCCGGCGGAGACCACGATTATCGGAACCTTCGTTGTGCTGAAATAGACGCTCTTACGTCGGGAACTGGCGGTAACATTCCTCGGCGATCTTCTGCACTTCGGTGCGTGTCAGTTCGGCGGAAACGGCATAACCGAGTTCGTTGTCGATCCAGTAAAAGGTCTCGATGCCGTCGGCGCTCGCCATGCGGAAGCTGGTGGTGCGATTTTCCTCGTTATGGCCGATCAGCACCGTCACCCGGCGGCCGGTCTTGTCCTGATACATCAGCATCGCGCCAGGCTTGCCGCTGACGGGGATGAGGCGTCCGCCGACGAGATCATATCCGAGTTTGGAGAGATCGGGGATCGCAAAGGGATAACCGAGCCGCTTGCCGAGCCATGTCGCAAGGTGCTGTTGCTCCCCGGCTCCGACCTCAACGGGGTGGCGTACTTCGCTAGCGTAAATGAGATAGGCCGATTTCGCCTGTGCGGGAATGTCCGTCGTCAGCGATGCCAGTACCACGTCCTGCGGCGTGGAGAGGGACTGCGGCAAAAACCTGCCGGCTGCGGCACCTGCCGCGAAGATCAGCAAGGCGGCCGCCGTCCGAGGAAGAAACGGCTTCGGCCTCCATGTGGAGCCTGTTTTGCGGTTCAGCATCGCGGTGTCGTGCGGATGTTCGGCGGCATAGGTGGCGAATGCGTTTCGCAGGGCTTCGGCCTGCTTTTTCCAGTCCTGCACGCGGCTCTGCTCTTCCGGCCTTTCGGTCAGCCATGCCTCGACAGCCGCGCGGTCATCATCGGACAAAAGCCCGTCGACATAGGCGTGCAGATCGTCTTCGGTTATGGCGTCGGGCCTTGTCATCGTGGTCTCCGCAGGGGAATGATATTGTCCGCCGCCAAGTGCTGGCGAAGGGTTTCGCGGGCGCGGGACAGTCTGGACATGACGGTGCCTACGGGGATCGACAATGTCTCGGCCGCCTCCTGATAGCTGTAACCTTCCACCGTCACCAGCATCAGCACCGCCCGCATCTCGGGCGAAAGAAGCGCCAGAGCGCCGTGCAGCCGGTCGTTCTCCAGCGTATCGCCGAGCGTATCGGCAATGGCGATCTCTTCATGGCCGTCGAGACTTTCGGACGGGTGACGTTTCTCTGTGCGATGGCGGTTGCGATAAAGATTCGTCATTATCGTGTAAGCCCATGATTTCAGAGCTGTTCCGCGCCACTGCCTTCTGTTGGTCAGTGCCTTTTCCACACAGTCCTGCAGAAGGTCCTCGCCATCGGCGTCGGAACGGGAAAGGCTGCGGGAATAACGCCGCAGCATGGGTATCAGCGCCAGCATCTCCGCCTCGAAGGTGCCGGCTGCGGGGGAGAGGTTCCCCCGCGTTTTGCCATTCATGCCATCAGGGTTTTGCGGCATCCCATACACCGTTCATACCGTCGCCGGTAGCGTCGCCTTTTTTCGTGTCCTTGACCCAGTAATAAAGCGGCATGCCATCCTTTGCCCACTGCATCTTGCCGTCCTTGCGCGTCACGACGGAATAGGCGCCCTCGGCCTTATCACCAGTCGCTGCGAAAAACGGCGGCCAGTTCACCGCGCATTTGTCGTAACAATTGGATACGCCCTTCTTGTCGTTCTTGAAAGTGTAGAGCGTCATGCCTTTTTCGCCGGCAAGTACATTGCCTTTTTCGGTCTTGACCGTTTCGACCGCAGGGGCCGCATAGGCTGTCCCGGCAAAAGCCAGAACGAGGGCGGGAACGATAAAGCGGATTTTCATGGACATATCCTCCTTGGTTCGAGCGGCATCTGCCGCCAGCACATCAAGAGACACCGCAGGCCGCCGGATTATTCCCCGGCGAAGCGCGATTTCCGTGATTTTTAAACTTATCCATTGAGCTAAGTGTTTTGCCGTGATAGTTAGCCTTATGGAAAACTATTCGGATGCGCTCAATGACATCTTCCAGTCTCTTGCCGATCCGACCAGGCGGGCCGTGCTTTTGCGGCTGGGCGGCGGGGATGCGAGCATCGGCACGCTTGCCGAACCTTTCGCCATGGCCCTGCCGTCGTTCATGAAACACATCCGTCTGCTGGAAGAGGCGGGATTGATTGTGACGCGCAAGCAGGGCCGGGTCCGGTTCTGCTCACTGGAAAAACAGCGGTTTTCGATGCTCGAGGGCTGGCTTTCGCAACAGCATGCCATCTGGGAAGGCCGGACGGACCGGCTTGAACAGTTCGTCATGGCGCAACAGGACAAGACCTCACGGAAAGGGGAGAATGACAAATGACCGATACTTTCAATCCTGATCTCGATCTGAAGATTTCAAGGATCATAAGAGCGCCGCGCCGCCTCGTCTGGAACGCCTGGACCGACAAGGCCAGCCTCGAACAATGGTGGGTGCCGCATCCCGGCAAATGCCGCGTCGAGCGCATGGAGCTTTACCCCGGCGGCGCGTTCGAGACGCGCTACAGCGAGGATGGCACGGCATTCGGCGACCATATCAGCGGATGTTTTCTGGCGGTGGATGCCGAGGAGCGTCTGATCTTCACCGATGCGCTGACATCGGGCTTTCGCCCGTCCGCCCGCCCGTTCCTCACCGCCGTCATGAGTTTTCGCGATCACCCCGATGGCATGGAATATGTGGCCTATGCCATGCACAGAAACCCAGAAGATCGTGACAAGCATGCCGAGATGGGCTTCTTTGACGGCTGGAACACGGTTGCCGAGCAATTGGCTGAGCTTGTCGAAAAGCAGGCGGTCAATTGAGGCCTTTGTCGCGGTGCGATTCATCTTTCGTTCTTTTTCTGTTGCGCATGATGCTCGAATCCTGCGATGAGGGCGCATGTTATTTTCACCGCAACAGGACGAAGCGCTCAAGGCTGTTTCCCGCTGGCTGAAGGAAGGCCGGACGCCGGTTTTCCGGCTGTTCGGTTATGCCGGAACCGGCAAGACGACGCTTGCCAAACATTTCGCGGAAAACGTCGATGGTGAGGTGCTGTTTGCGGCCTTCACCGGCAAGGCGGCGCAGGTGCTGCGCTCGCGCGGGGCGACCAACGCCCGCACCATCCACTCGCTGATCTACCGCCCGCGCGGCGAAGAAACGGTGGAAGATGAGGAGACCGGCAAGACGTCCGTCGCGCCGATGTTCTCCATCAACCGCCAGAGCCCGCTCGCCAAGGCGGCACTCATCATCATCGATGAATGTTCTATGGTGGACGAGCAGCTCGGCAAGGATCTGATGAGTTTCGGCACGCCGATCCTCGTACTCGGTGATCCCGGACAGCTGCCGCCGGTTTCGGGCGGCGGCTTTTTCACCGAGCAGGAGCCGGATTATCTGCTGTCCGAAATCCACCGTCAGGCCAAGGACAATCCCATCATCCATCTTGCCATGGAAGTTCGGGAAGGCCGGGAGATCATGCGCGGCGATTACGGGGCCGCGCAGGTGATTTCCAAGTCCGAGGTGACGCAATCGCTCGTGCTCGATGCCGATCAGGTGCTCGTCGGCACCAATCGCACCCGCCGCCGTTATAATCAGCGGCTTCGCGAGCTGAAGGGCTTCACCGCCGATTATCCGCAATCCGGCGACAAGCTGGTTTGCCTGAGGAACGATCCGACCAAGGGCCTGCTGAACGGCTCGCTCTGGCAGGTCATGAGTTCTTCGCGCGAGACGGTGAAACCGGGCATCAACCTGATGATCCGGCCCGAGGACGACGATATGGATCGCGGCGCGGCCAAGATCAAATTGTTGAAGGCGGCGTTCGAGGATGTGGAGACCGAAATTCCGTGGACCACCCGCAAGCGTTATGACGAGTTCGATTTCGGCTATGCGCTGACCGTGCACAAGGCGCAGGGTTCGCAGTGGAACAATGTTGTTCTCTTCGACGAGAGCTATGCCTTTCGCGATTCACGCGAACGGTGGCTTTATACCGCCATTACGCGCGCGGCGGAGACCCTGACCATCGTTCGCTGAGATAGAGCATTTCCGGTGAACACCGGATCGTCATCAATGCTCTATCTTCTCATTTTGCGCATTGCCCGGACGGAAAACCGCGACGCACTTTTCCTGGACATGCTCCGTT
Organism: Rhizobium nepotum 39/7; assembly: GCF_000949865.1. Taxonomy (GTDB): domain Bacteria; phylum Pseudomonadota; class Alphaproteobacteria; order Rhizobiales; family Rhizobiaceae; genus Agrobacterium; species Agrobacterium nepotum. The sequence goes on from NZ_JWJH01000020.1 coordinate 90,779, forward strand.
TCAAGCGCGGATAACACCGAGCAAAACCGCCTTGGCGACCGCCTGAAAGCGGTTGCTGGCATTGAACTTGCCGATGATCTTCGCCTCCAGCACATTGAGGTCGGTGCCCGAAAGACCAAGCGCGCGGGCGAGCCGTACCGGCGCATAACCTTCCGCCATCAGTTCCAGGCATTTTCGTTCCGCGTCGGTCAGCGCGATATCCTTGGCCGGGCTCCGCTCAGCGGTGTCGAAGCCATCCATATCGGTGTCGGCGATAAGCAGTTCTTCGATCTGCTGGGCCTGACGCTGAAGAGTGGAACGCTCGGCGGTCAATTCCCTTTTCCGCTGTCTCAGCGCGGCGTGAAATATCTCGTCCGCCTCCTCCTGCGAGAGCGAACGGACAAGTTTTTCCATGATGTCGGTAATGGCCGCGACGGAAATACCCACTTCGCGGCAGACATTGATGACTGCCATGCGCTGCACGTTGCGGTGGGAATAGACCCGCATCTGGCCGATGCGTTTCGAGGTCAGCAGCGCCTTTTCCTCGTAGAAATGGAGGGTTCGGTGCGTTACTCCGAAGATGTTGGCCATGTCGGCGATGGGAACCGGTTCGGCGGGCAGGGAGGAGGGCAGGCTTATGTCCGGTAAAAAGCTGCTGATTCTTAGATTGGGTTTGTCCTCGTCGCCGTGTTCAAACGGCATCCTGCCATCCTGCATCGTTTCCCCCTTCGCGCTTATTGACAGTGTGCCTGCTTTTTATGGCATCCGTTGCCTGTTCCCCGTCACGGACCTGTCTTCTGATCAAGACATTTTGCCGAACACTGCATAAGAACCGTAACGTGTATTGCCTGTTTTCGTTCCCGTATCCTTAAAATTTTTTATCGGCCTCCTTGCGGTCGGCGTCAACCTGCGTGAAACAGGGTGTAGATTCCGAACCGGAGCCCAATGCCATGCCCGCCAAACTTTCCGTCAATCTGAACGCAATTGCCATGCTGCGCAACCGTCGCGATCTTCCATGGCCGGATGTCGCGTATTTCGGGCATATTGCACTGGCGGCTGGGGCAAGCGGGCTGACTGTACACCCTCGTCCCGACCAGCGCCATATCCGCTTTTCGGACCTGCCCGTGCTGCGCGCGCTCATCGATGACAGTTTCCCCGCAGCGGAATTCAACATCGAAGGTTATCCGACCGAGGATTTTCTCGTTCTGTGCGAAGAGACCCAGCCGGAGCAGGTGACGCTGGTGCCTGACGATCCGTCGCAGGCGACGTCCGACCATGGCTGGGATTTTCAAAAACACGCTGTTTTCCTGAAACAGGTCGTTGGTCGCCTGAAGGCTGGCGGTATGCGGGTCTCGCTTTTTGCCGATGGCGACGGTGAGCGCGAAGCGGTGGAACTGGCGGCTGAGACGGGTGCGGCCCGCATCGAGCTTTATACCGGTCCCTATGGCGGCTGTTTTGACGATCCGCAAAAGGGTGACGCGCTTCTGGAAAAACTCGGACAGACGGCGGATTACGCCGCAGCGCTCGGGCTTGCCGTCAATGCCGGCCATGACCTGACTGTAGCAAACCTGCCCAAGCTTATGAAACGCATACCTTATCTCGCTGAGGTCTCCATCGGCCACGGGTTGACGGCGGATGCGCTGGAATATGGCATGGCTGAAACAGTCCGGCGTTTTTGTCGCGCCTGCGGTCAGGCTATTTCATAACCAAAGTCAATTTTTTTGCCTATAATTGGCGGGCGCATGCTCCGTGCGCGAGCTTTTGAAGGCAGAGACATATGCAAGAACATCATGTTGTCGTCGTGGGTGGAGGCTTCGGCGGTTTGCAACTGGTACACGGGCTGGAGGGGGCCCCTGTCCGCATCACATTGATCGACCGTCGCAATCATCACCTGTTCCAGCCATTGCTTTACCAGGTTGCGACAACGGCGCTGGCGACATCCGAAATCGCCTGGCCGATCCGCCACCTCTACCGCGACCGCAAGGAGGTGACGACCTTGCTTGCGGAGGTGAACGGCATAGACCGTGGCGCACGCACCGTGCATCTGAATTCGGGTCAGGTTATCGGCTTCGATACGCTGGTGCTGGCCACTGGTGCGCGCCACGCCTATTTCGGCCACGACGAGTGGGAGCGTTCCGCACCCGGTCTCAAGACGCTCGAAGACGCGACGACGATCCGCCGCCGCCTTCTTCTGGCTTTCGAACGGGCCGAACTCGCCACCAATGAAGAGGAACGGCAGGCGCTGCTGACCTTCGTCATCATCGGGGCAGGCCCGACCGGCGTGGAAATGGCGGGCATGATCGCCGAGCTTGCCCACAAGGCGCTGCCGCCGGAATTCCGCAATGTGGATACCAGAAAGAGCCGCGTGCTGCTTGTCGAGGCGGGGCCTCGTGTCCTGCCGGTTTTCACGGAAGACCTTTCGGCCTATGCCAAGCAAGCGCTTGAAAAGCTCGGTGTCGAGGTTCTGCTCGGCACGCCGGTGACGGCCTGCACCGATGAAGGCGTGACGGTGGGCGAGACCTTCTATCCCTGCCGCACCGTGGTCTGGGCCGCTGGCGTGCAGGCCTCTCCCGCTGCGAAGTGGCTGAACGCCGCCGCCGACAGGGCGGGACGCGCCATTGTCGGTCCGCATCTCAATCTGGAAGACGACGCCAATATCTTCGTCATCGGCGATACCGCCGCCGTCAATCAGGAAAACGGCAAGCCGGTGCCGGGCATCGCGCCTGCTGCAAAGCAGCAGGGGGCTTACGTGGCAAAGGTCATCAAGGCGCGGCTATCCGGAGAGCCGGCGCCATCGCCCTTCCGCTACAGCCATCAGGGCAATCTGGCGACGATCGGCAAACGCGCGGCGGTGATCGATTTCGGCAGGTTCAAGCTCAAGGGCGTGCTTGCCTGGTGGATCTGGGGTCTTGCCCATATCTACTTCCTGATCGGAACGCGTTCGCGGCTTGCGGTGGCGTGGAGCTGGCTGTGGATTTACCTCAGCGGCCAGCACAGTGCGCGGCTGATTACCCAGAAAGAGACGTTGAAGGACGAGGCCTGAGGGCAGGGTGGGCCGATATTAAAAAAAGGGCGGGAAGCACCGGCTTCCCGCCCTCATGTTTATGGTCAGCGCGCCAAACCACTCCTCCGTCATGCCGGACTTGATCCGGCATCCAGCCGACGCGCGTCTGCGCGGCGAGACGAGTCTTTTCAGCCCAAGGACTTGGGCTGGCTAGACCCCGGATCTAGTCCGGGGTGACGGAGTGCGGATGTGGCGAGCCTGCCCTAATCCAAGGCTCAAGCGTCGAGCGATGCCATGTCGATGACGAAGCGGTAACGCACGTCGCTCTTCAGCACCCGCTCATAAGCTTCGTTGACGTCCTGGATGTTGATCGTCTCGATTTCCGAGACGATGTCGTGCTCGCCGCAGAAATCCAACATTTCCTGGGTTTCCTTGATCGAGCCGATCATCGAGCCGGACAGGTTCTTCGCGCCGATGATGAGCGAGAAGGCGTGGACCGGGATTGCATGTTCCGGCGCGCCGACCACGACCATGCTGCCCTTGGGCTTCAGGAGGCCGAGATAGGCGTTCCAGTCGATTGCCACACCTGCCGTGCAGATGATCAGGTCGAAGGTGCCGGCCAGCTTCTGGAAGGTCGAGGCGTCGCTGGTGGCGTAATATTCCTTCGCGCCGAGCTTCAGGCCGTCTTCCTTTTTGGACAACGTCTGGGAGAGCACGGTAACGTCCGCGCCCATGGCGGCACCGAGCTTGACGCCCATGTGGCCGAGGCCGCCCATGCCGACGATCGCAACCTTCTGGCCGGGACCGGCGTTCCAGCGGCGCAGCGGCGAATAGAGCGTGATACCGGCACACAGAAGCGGCGCGGAAGCGTCGAGCGGCAGGTTGTCCGGGATCGACAGGACATAACCTTCCTTGACGACGATCGAGTCGGAATAACCGCCATGGGTGGCTGTCTTCGTAGACGGATCGACGTCGTTATATGTCTGGACGAGGCCGGGCATATAATGCTCGTTGTCGAGGTCGCGGGTGGCGCAGCCGACGCAGGAATCGACGAAGCAGCCGACGCCGACATGATCGCCGACCTTGAACCGGGTAACCTTGGAGCCGACGGCCTTTACGACGCCGGCGATCTCGTGGCCGGGAACGATCGGGAATACGGCGTTCTTCCATTCGTTGCGGACGGTGTGGATGTCCGAGTGGCAGATGCCGGCATATTTGATATCGATGACGACGTCGTCATCGTTCGGCTCGCGGCGTTCGAAGGTGAACGGGGTGAGCGGCTTCGACGCGTCGGTCGCAGCATAACCTCTTGCAATAGCCATCTGAAATATCCTTTTGGGAGTTGGGGACGGCGGAATATGCAATGGAAGCGTGGCGCGGCGTTAGAGCGATCCTCCAAGCTTTTTGCACGATCCTGCAAAAAATGTTCCGTGCACTCTTTGCGGAAGTCGGCTGGCTTTCTAGATAAGTGGCATCTAAAGCATGTCTTCCTTCATTTAAGGGATTTCCCCCATGTCCTTGCCGTTCAATCTCTATCAGGAGATCGCCTCCATCGCCGCGCGGTACGCTACCCGCGATGGCGAGATGCAGACGGCGATCGAATCCCTCGGCATCAGCCGGCGTACAACGCCCAGCGCGCCATGCCACGGCAGCTACCGGCCCTGTTTCGCAATGGTGATCCAGGGGTCGAAAAGCGTTCAACTCGGAACCGATACCATCAATTACGGTGCCGGCGACTATCTCCTGACCTCGCTCGACCTGCCGGTTACCTGGCGTGTGGTGGAGGCGAGCAAAGAGGTGCCGCATTTTTGCATCGGGCTTGCGATCGACAGCGAAAAGCTGCTCGATCTCATGCGACGCATGCCAATCGACCCGCCTGCGGAGCCGGCGAACGGCCAGCGCGGCATGGTGGTCAATGCCGCCACGCCGGAGCTTCTCGATGCGGCTATCCGGCTGTTGCGCCTGCTTGACCGTCCGGCGGACATTGCGGCCATGGCGCCGCTGATCGAGCAGGAAATCCTCTACCGTATCCTGACGGGACCGGCGGGCGGGCAGTTGATGAACATCGTTGCTGCCGGCAGCCAGGGGAACCGGATCGCCCGCGCCATTGCCTGGCTGCGCGAGAATTTCGCGCGCCAGCTGCGTATCGAGGATCTTGCCGAACATATCGGCATGAGCGTGTCGTCCTTTCATCATCACTTCAAGACGATAACGGCCATGACGCCCATCCAGTACCAGAAGCAGCTGCGGCTGCATGAGGCACGCCGGTTGATGCTGCTGGAGCGGCTGGATGCCGGCACCGCCGGCCATCGCGTCGGTTACCAGAGCCCCTCACAATTCAGCCGGGAATATAGTCGCTTTTACGGACTATCGCCGTCGCGCGACGTTGACGCATCGCGCGAGATAAGCGCGACTGGGTAACTGGCCATATATGGCGCAGCACATCCAGTTGCCGCAACGCGTCAATTCTTGCCCGCCTTTGCAGAAACCGCTTGACGGACAAGCTGCCTCCGCTTAAATGGCGCTCGAACCGTACCGTACGGTACATTAATCGAGCCTCTGGAGTGGAAATAAGTGGCCTCCGACCCGATCACAGCGCAGGAATTTTCGCCGCGCCAGAACGCCGTTCTGGATCAGGCATTGCGTCTTCTGGTCGAAGGTGGCGAGAAAGCGCTGACGACATCGGGGCTTGCACGCGCCGCCAACTGTTCCAAGGAAAGCCTCTATAAATGGTTCGGCGATCGGGACGGCCTGCTGGCCGCGATGATCACCTTCCAGCAGAGCAAGGTTCGCACCTTCGAGAAGGCGGGCGACCGCGTGTCTGCGCCGCAGCTTGCCGATCATCTCGAAGTTTTCGCGCATGATCTGCTCGACGTTCTGGCCGGTGACGTGTCGCTGGCGCTCAACCGTCTGGCCGTAGGGCAGGCGAGCCGTGACGGCTCGAAGCTTGGCGATCTGCTTCTGGAACGCGGCCGCCGCCAGATCGACCGCCGTGCGCGCGGATTGATCGAAGCGGGCCGCCGCTCCGGTTATCTGCGCTTCGATGACGCCGAAGAGGCGTATCGCAGTTTTTACGGCCTCATCGTTTCGGATCTGCATGTGCGCATGCTGCTGGGCGAGGTGCCGGACAAGGATTTTTCCGCCCGGGCAAAGAAGGCGGTCGTCGCCTTTCTGACACTCTACGGCACGGAAAAGGTACATTCGGAACTGGGCGGCAAGGTCGCCTGAGGTTCCGGTTCACACAGAGACAAGCATTAGGGAAGGACCATAAAATGCGCGTTTATTATGATCGTGATGCCGATCTCAATCTCATCAAGTCCAAGAATGTCGTCATCGTCGGCTACGGCTCCCAGGGCCGCGCCCATGCGCTGAACCTCAAGGATTCCGGCGCAAAGAACGTCGTCATCGCTCTGAAGGCCGGTTCGCCGACCGTCAAGAAGGCTGAAGCCGACGGCTTCAAGGTCATGACCGTTGCCGAAGCCGCCAAGTGGGGCGACCTCATTATGATGGCGGCACCGGACGAATTGCAGGCCGACATCTACAAGGCCGATATCGCCGGCAACATCCGCGACGGCGCGGCCATCGCTTTCGCGCACGGCCTCAACGTTCACTTCGGCCTCATCGAGCCGAAGGCATCGCTCGACGTCGTCATGATCGCACCGAAGGGCCCCGGCCACACGGTTCGCGGCGAATACCAGAAGGGCGGCGGCGTTCCCTGCCTCGTTGCCGTTCATCATAACGCTTCCGGCAATGCGCTTGAACTCGCTCTCTCCTACGCCTGCGGCGTTGGCGGCGGCCGTTCGGGCATCATCGAAACCAATTTCAGGGAAGAGTGCGAAACCGACCTCTTCGGCGAACAGGTCGTTCTCTGCGGCGGTCTCGTCGAACTCATCCGCGCCGGTTTCGAAACCCTGGTCGAAGCCGGTTACGCACCGGAAATGGCCTATTTCGAATGCTTGCACGAAGTGAAGCTGATCGTCGACCTGATCTATGAAGGCGGCATCGCCAACATGAACTACTCGATCTCCAACACGGCCGAGTGGGGCGAATACGTCACCGGTCCGCGCATCATCACTGCCGAAACCAAGGCTGAAATGAAGCGCGTTCTCGCCGACATCCAGACCGGCAAGTTCACCTCCGAGTGGATGCAGGAATGGAAGGCCGGTGGCGCCCGCTTCAAGGGTATCCGTCGCAACAACGACTCCCACCAGATCGAAGAAGTCGGCGCCAAGCTGCGCGGCATGATGCCCTGGATCGGCAAGAACAAGCTGGTCGACAAGGCTGTCAACTAAGCTTCATTGCTTGGTGGAAGATTGGAAGGCCGGGGCGAACGCTCCGGCCTTTTCTGTATTGTCCGGCTGAGAGGGCTCCCGGTCAGACGATCGCGTCGTCTTCCTCGATAACCACCGAAACCGGGAAGTGATCGGAAAATCCGCCGAGATTAACGTTTTTGACCGCATCGCCTTTCGAAAGACCGAAGCGGATCGGTCCCTCGTTCTTGCTATGGCTGACCATGGCGGCAATCGCTTCGATTTTCGCGGTTTCCTCGTGCACCTTGAAGCCGCTGCTGCCGCTCAGAAGTGATCGGGAGACGAGGATCTGATCGAAGATATTGGCATCGCCGTTAAAATAGAGCGTGCCGTAGATCGTTCTTGCCGTGCCGACGGAATCCATCACCGGCTGGCGCAGATAATTCCAGGTGAGATTGTAGAACATGGCCGATTGCGAGCTTTCGACATCGTCGCGCTCGCGGGTGGAATTGGCGTGGTAGCGCAGCGATGCATCGGAAGGGTCGTCGTTGAAATCGCCGAAAGCGATGACGGCGATGTCGTTGCCTTTCTCTTCCCTGATCCGCTGGTGCCAGTAACCCAGCGTCTCACCGGCGGTCATGCGAAAACCGGCGCTTTCCACCGCGCCGCCCGAGCGCGACGGCCAGTGATTGGAGAGCGCGATAAGCTGGCGGCCGCCCCTGGTGATGAAGGTGCATTGGGTAATGTCGCGTGTGCCGGTGCGGCGCATCACGAAATGGCTGAAAATCTCGTTTTCGTTGATCAGCAGCTTTTTGCTGTCGTAGATGAAGGCGGTGTCGATGCCGCGCTGGTCCTTGCTGGAATCGGCGTGCACGACGCGATAGGCGCGGGCGGGCATGAGGTCGTTCAGATGTTCCGCCAGCGTCTCCAGCACGAAACGGTTCTCGACTTCGCACACACCGAGCAGATCCGGTCCCGCACCGCCGATCTGACTTATGATCAGACCGAGCTGCCTGACCTTGGTCCTGAACAGGTCCTCTGTCCAGCCTTTCAGATCGTTCTTCAGCCGCTCGGCAATCCACGGCTCGCGCGCCGGATAGCCCTCCGGCGCAAACAGGTTTTCGACATTCCAGAACGCCAGGACATATTGGGTCATGATCCGCACATCTCCGGTTGGTTTTTCAAGCCTAGTGGAAGTTTTTGCCACAACAACTTGAAATTGTCATGAAGGCCGGCGGCTGGCGAATTTTCCCGTTCCCGGCCTTATTCGGCCGGCGGAATGACACCCTTCGTCAGCAGGAAGCAGCCATAGAACCGGGTTTCGCCTGTTGTGATGACGCAATAGGCCTGTTTGGCTTTTTCGTAGAAGGCAAAGCGTTCGATGCCGTACATAGGGGCCGATTTTCCTTCCGCCGCGTCGATTTCCTTCTGCACCTCGGCCTGCACCGGCTCCAGCTGATCGGGCGCGCCCATCACTTCCATGCGGCCGACCGAGGGCTGCAACGGCGTGTCGAGCGGCAGCACCGAGAGGATTGCCTTGAAGGCGCGGGCGGCGGAGATGTTGTCCATGCGCAGCACTTTGCCGAGCGTCGTTTGGCGCGCCACCGAATCGGAGGGGAAATTGGTGTCGGAAATCACCAGCGTATCGCCGTGACCCATGGCGCGCAGCGCGTGCAGAACGTCGGCATTCAGCGCCGGGTCGATATTTTTCAGCATATTGTCAAACTCCCATGATGCTTTCGCCGCTTCGCGACGCGCCCGCAATCCAGCCGGAAAACCTTGCCGCGTCAATCGCAAACGGAAGATTGTGAAGCTTTGCGCAAGGGTGTATTTGGCTTTGTCCGCCAAAGGCGGCCCCAAATGCCGGTCGGCTGTGGGCAATGTGCAGGGAGGCAGAAATAATTCGAAAAACTGATAAGTCAGTATTGCTGACATATCGACATTTCTGTAAAGATGCATGCATAAAAACGACACAAGAGGAAACGTACCCATGCTTGATTGGGAACAAATTTTCGCCACGCGCTCTTCGCGCATGAAAGCGTCTGAAATCCGCGAGCTGCTGAAGCTGCTCGAGCAACCCGATATCATCTCCTTTGCCGGCGGCATTCCGGACCCGGCTCTGTTCCCGGCTGAAGAATTCCAGCAGGCTTACGCGGAAATTTTTTCCGGCGCGCAGGTCAACGCGGCGCTGCAATATTCGGTGAGCGAAGGCTACAAGCCGCTGCGCGAATGGCTGGCGGGCGAGATGGCCGATATCGGCATCGACTGCACCGCCGACAACGTCTTCATCGTTTCCGGCTCGCAGCAGGGCCTCGATTATCTCGGCAAGTTGTTCCTGTCGCCCAAGGATACGGCGCTGGTGACATGGCCGACATATCTCGGCGCGCTTTCCGCCTTCAACGCCTATGAGCCGAATTACGACCAGCTCAACCCCGGCGGCAACCGCACGCCCGAGGCTTATCGCGAAACTGCGGCCAAGCTCGGCGGCGCGGTGAAGTTCGCCTACCTCTCGGCCGATTTCTCCAATCCGACCGGGGAAACCGTTGATCTCGCTGGCCGCGAAAAGGTTCTGGCGCTGGCCGACGAGCTGGATATCGCCGTCATCGAAGACGCTGCCTATCAGTCGCTGCGCTACGATGGCGAGGCGGTTCCGCCGATCATGGCGCTTGATATTGCTCGCTCGGGCGGCATCGAGAACACCCGCACCATCTATTGCGGCAGCTTCTCCAAGACGCTCGCGCCCGGCCTTCGCGTCGGTTACATCGTTGCCTCTGCGCCTGTTATCCGCAAGCTGGTGCTGATGAAGCAGGCCGCCGACCTGCATTCCTCCACCATCAACCAGATCGCCATCGAACGCGTCGCCTCGCGCGGCTTCGACAAACAGGTCGCCAAGGTCAAGGCCGCTTACAGCGCCCGCCGGGATGCGATGCTGGCCGCGCTTGACAAATACATGCCGAAGAGCACGCACTGGACCAAACCCGAGGGTGGCATGTTCATCTGGGTCACCTTGCCGGAAGGCATGGACGGCGCAGCCCTGCTGGCGAAATCCATCGCCACGGAAAAGGTCGCCTTCGTTCCCGGTCGCGCCTTCTTTGCGGACGGCTCCGGCACGAATACGCTGCGCATCAGTTTCTCCTGCGCCAACGAGGCAATGATCGAGGAAGGCATGATGCGGCTTGGCCGGTTGATTACGGCGGCGCAGGCGACTTCGGGCGAGGTGATCGCGGCGATTTGATGTTGGCGGCTCTCGATGGTGGTGGAGGTTGGGGCTTACCCCCCTCTGCCCTGCCGGGCGTCTCCCCCACAAGGGGGGAGATCGACTCGGGGCGAGGTTTCGCCCCTCTTAAAGTTTGAGAATGAAGCGACGGTAGAGCCGCTTGCCGATCTCCCTCCTTGTGGGGGAGATGCCCGGCAGGGCAGAGGGGGGTAAGCCGCAACTGCCAGGAGAGCTTTATCACTCTCCTGCTATTACGCCCTTAAAATCCTGCCTGTCACATACATGTTATGCAGGCGTGGTTTAGCGGTCCCAGAAACAACAGGGACTGGACCTATGAAAACGCTGCTTTCCGCTTTCACCGCCATCGTATCGCTGGGCTTCATCGCCACCGGCGCCAATGCTGCCGATCTGGTGCTTTATACCAGCCAGCCGAACGAGGACGCGCAGGCGACCGTTGACGGTTTCAAGGCCGCCAATCCCGGTATCGAAGTCGAATGGGTGCGTGACGGAACGCCGAAGATCATGGCCAAGCTGATGGCTGAGATCAGCGCCGGCAATCCGGTCGCCGACGTGCTGCTGATTGCCGATACCGTGACGCTGGAGCGCATGAAGCAGGCCGGCCAGCTTCTCGCCCACAAGTCTGCGGAAGCCAAGAACATCGATGCCTCGCTCTACGATGCGGACGGCTATTATTATTCCACCAAACTCATCACGACAGGCATCATGTACAACACAGCCGCCGGGATGAAGCCGACGAGCTGGAAGGATCTGGCCAAGGCCGAAGCCAAGGGTCTCGTGACCATGCCCAGCCCGCTGACGTCTGGTGCGGCACTGATCCACGCGCAGACGCTGGCAGCCGCCAGCGGTCTCGGCTGGGACTACTACAAGGCGCTGAAGGCCAATGAAGCCATTGCCGGCGGTGGTAACGGCGCGGTTCTGAAGTCTGTCGCTTCGGGCGAAAAGGCCTATGGCGTGGTCGTCGACTACATGCCGATCCGCGAAAAGGCCAAGGGCGCGCCGATCGAGTTCGTCTTCCCGGAAGAGGGCGTGTCAGCCGTCACCGAACCGGTGGCGATCATCAAGGGCACCAAGCACGAAGAAGCCGCCAAGAAGTTCGTCGACTATGTACTTTCGGAAAAGGGCCAGCAGGGCTTCGTCAAGCTCGGTTACATCCCCGCGCGCGCCGATGCCGGCATGCCGGAAGGCTTCCCGGCCCGCGACAAGATCAAGGTTCTGCCGCTCAGCGCCGCTGATGCGCTGAAGAACTCCGAACAGGACCTGAAGATCTTCTCCGACATCTTCGGCTCCAAGGGCTGATATAGCTGAATGTCCCGTTTAAGTGCCTATGGAAACAGCCAGCCGCGCTGGCTGTTTCCTTTTGTGGTGAGCGTCGTTTTTGCGCTCAGCGCCCTGCCGCTCGGTCGGCTCGCCTATACCGGCATCATGTCGTCACTCAATGGTGACATATGGCGTCTTCTCGCCGATCCGGCACTCTGGGATGCGGCGCTGAACACGCTGTCCACCTCGTTTTTCGGCATGCTGATTTCGCTTGGCATCGGCGGTGCCTTCGCGCTGGCGCTGACGCTTTGCGACATACGCGGCAAGTCGATCCTGAGCTTCCTTTTCATGCTGCCGATGATGATCCCGCCACAGGTGACGGCGCTGTCGTGGATCGGTATGACCGGCCCGTCGAGCACGCTGTTGAAGGCCATCGGCCTTGCACCGCCGATGGGGTCGCCGCAGCCGCTTTATTCCATTGCGGGTATCGCGCTTTTGCTCGGCGTGCAGCATGCGCCGCTCGTCTATCTGTCGCTGCGCGCCGGTCTGCTTGCTCTACCGCAGGATGGCATCGAGGCCGCCAAGCTTTCCGGTGCTTCGCCCCGCCGCGTGCTGTTCGACATCATCCTGCCGCTCTCCACGCCGGGGCTGATCGCGGGTGCGGCGATCTCCTTCGTGTCGAATGTCGGCAATTTCGGCATTCCGGCGATCCTCGGCATTCCCGCGTCGATTTTCACGCTGCCGACGCTGATCTACAGCCGTTTCGCCAGTTTCGGTGCGAGCACCTTCGGCGATATCGCCATTCTCTCCACCATGATCGCCATCATTTCCGTCGCCGGGCTGGCGCTTCAGGAGCGGGCGATGAAGGGCAGGGATTATCGGATCATCGGTCTTTCCGGCAAGGCGGCGACCTTTGGATTGTTGCGCTGGCGGCCATTGGCTGAGCTTGCTTTGTGGCTCGTGCTGTTCTTCATGCTGGTTGCGCCGCTTGCCGCGCTGGTGGCAAGCTCGCTTGCTCCCGCCTATGGCGTGCCGCTCAGCATGAAGACCGCAACGTTGCACGCCTATGAGGAGTTGCTCTACCGGCAGAGCGTGACCCGCACGGCCTTTCGCAACTCGCTGTTCCTGGCAACAGTCACATCATTATGTCTCCTTGCGGTGACGGTGTTGACGGCCTACTTCCTGGTGCGCGGCAAAAGCCGTTTCATGTTCCTGCTGTCGGCGCTGGTGGATATCCCCTATGCGCTGCCGGGCGTGGTGATTTCCGTGTCCTACGTGCTGCTTTTCGCAGCCCCCATCCCGCTCATCGGCGTCACGCTTTACGGCACGATCTGGATCATATTGCTCGCCTATTTCTCATCCTTCTTCGCCGTCAGCCTCAAGCCCATGGTCAGCGCCTTCCTGCAATTCGACCCGTCGCTGGAAGAGGCGGCGCGGCTGTCCGGCGCCGGTTTCTGGCGGCGGCTGAGGGATATCATCCTGCCGCTGGTCGGGCCTGCGGCGGGCGCCTCCGTCATTCTCGTCTTCCTGATCGCCTGCAATGAACTGACGGTATCGGCGCTCCTATGGTCCGCCGGCACGCAGACGCTCGGCGTGCTCATCTACAACCTCGATGACAGCGGCAGCTTCGATCTCGCCTCGGCGCTTTCGGTGCTTGTTGTCATCATGGTAATTTTCCTCATGCTGCTGCTCGAAATTCTGGGGCGCTATCTGCCGAAAGGAGTGGTCCCTTGGCGAAACTGATCCTCAATCGTCTGACGAAAAACTTTGGAGCCGGTTCGAAGCCCGCCGTCGACGACGTGTCGCTGACCGTACGCGAAGGCGGTTTCCTCGCCTTGCTCGGTCCTTCCGGCTGCGGCAAGACGACGGTGCTGCGCATGATCGCCGGTTTCGAACAGCCGACCGACGGTTCCATCCTGCTCGGCGAGCGGGTGCTGGCGGACGCTGGGAACATGGTGGCGCCGGAGCGGCGCAACATGGCGATGGTGTTCCAGTCCTATGCGCTGTGGCCGCATATGTCGGTCGCCGACAATGCCGGTTATCCTCTCAAAGTGCGCGGCATTTCGGGTGAGAAATATCGCGAGAAGGTTCACCACGCGCTTTCTGCCGTCCGTCTCGAAGGCTTTGCGGACCGCCGTCCCGCCGAATTGTCCGGCGGCCAGCGGCAACGCGTGGCGCTGGCGCGCTGCCTTGTCACCGAGCCCGATGTGGTGCTGCTCGACGAGCCGCTGGCCAATCTCGACCGGCATTTGCGGCAGGAGATGGAGGAGACGTTTCGCGAGTTCCACATCCGCTCCGGTGCGACGATGATCTATGTCACCCACGATCAGGCGGAAGCCATGGCGCTGGCGACCGATGTCGCCGTCATGTCGCAGGGCAAGCTGTTGCAGGTCGCTCCGCCGTCCGAGCTTTATGCGCGGCCGGAGGGCAGGCTGGTCGGCTCGCTGGTGGGGCAGGGGTCGATCCTTGCCCTGCCGTTGCCGGAAGGCGCTTCGCGTGACCTCGATTGGACGGCGCTAAGGGCGGCAATGGAAAGCGGGAAGCACCTGCCGCAGGCGGATGTTCTCGTTCGGCCGCAGGATGTGGTGCGGGATGCGGAAGGTATTGTCTGCACGGTCACTTCCGTTCTCTACGAGGGTGAGCGTTATGCCCTGCGCCTCGACCTGCCGGACGGGCAGGCGCTCCGGGCTTATTCCCGGGAAGCGGCTGCCGTCGGAGACCGGCTGCCGGTCGCAATTCGTGCGGCCTGGCGGCTTTAGGAATGGTGCGGCAGACTCTACCTCTCTGTAATGTGCTGGTTTCTCTTCCGTCATGCCGGGCTTGATCCGGCATCCAGCCAGCCCAAGTCTTTGGGTTGAAAGAACTCCTCCCGCCGCACCGACGCGCGTCGACTGGATACCAGCTCAAGGCTGGCATGACGGAAGAAAAGATTCTGCTGTGTGTGAGGTGGCGGCATCATACTGTTCGCTCTTCTTCTGCCCAAACACTCCACTGGCGAAGCGGGTTTGGAATCGATAGTCTCGGCCTCCAGAACAGGAATGAAACATGTCGCTTCGGCTCGCCACCTTCAATATCGAAAATCTTCTCACCCGTTTTGATTTCACCGGTTTTCGCAACCAGACGCGGCGCGACAGGGCGATCCAGCTTTTCGACATTCGTGACGAGGCGACCTATCAGGCGCTGGAAAGCGCGCGCATGGTCTCTGCCACCGACGATACGCGACAGCTTTCCGCGCTGGCCATCGCGGATGCGGATGCGGATATTCTCTGCCTGCAGGAAGTCGACAACATGGCCGCCCTGCAGGCTTTCGAATATGGTTATCTCTATCGTATGGTCGGTAACGGCTACCTGCAAAAATATCTCGTCGAGGGCAATGACAGCCGCGGCATCGATGTCGCCGTCGTCATGCGCGAGCAGACCCGAGACGGTGACAGAATAGAGGTCGTCGACATCAAGAGCCATGCGGCGCTGACCTATCGCAATCTCGATCTCTTCAATCCCGCGCTTGCGGCGACCAACCAGATCGACGACAAGATTTTCAAACGGGATTGCCTGGAAATCGATCTGAGGATCGGCGGCAAGCCGTTGACGCTCTACGTCACGCATTTCAAATCCATGACAAATTCCCGCGATGCGGTCGATGCCCGGCTCGCGACCATGCCGGTCCGCGAGGCGGAAACCATGGCCGTTCGGCGCATCATCGAAAACCGCTGGGGTGCCGGCAATACCCGCAACAAGAATTTCGCCATCTGCGGCGACATGAACGATTATCAGGAGCGCATCGCGATTTCCGGGGACCGGCGCAATGGCTACGCTTTCACGCCGATGGAGGAGGAGCGAAGCGCGCTCGATATCTTCACGGCCGACAATTTTGTGACCAATCCGATGTCGCGCCGCGACGTCATGGATCGCTGGACGCTCTATCATTCCCGCGGACCGCAGGAACAGCATTTGTGCCAGCTCGATTATATCTGGCTTTCCCCGCATCTTGCGCAGATCAACGCGACAAGGGTTCCCGAAATCATCCGTGCCGGTCAGCCCTATCGAACGGTCTTTCCGCCGGGGCAGGAGGTGGAGCGTTATCCGCGCACCGGCTGGGACCGCCCCAAGGCTTCGGATCATTGCCCGGTCGTGATGACGCTGGATCTGATCTGACCTGTCGCTCCAGGCCGCCTATCCGTTGGCGACCTTTGGAAAATAGGTTGCCCAGACCCTGTTCCGGCCCGCACGCTTGGCCTCGTAAAGCCGGTCGTCGGCGATTGCGATCAGCTCGTCCCAGCTGTTGATCGCGCGCGCCTCCTGCCAGACCACGCCGAAGCTTGCCGTCAGCGACAGCCCGCTTTGTTCATCGATGACGTTGGCTTCTATCAGGCGACGAAGGCGGTCTGCGGTGGCAGTCGCCGTGGCATGGCTGACATCCTGCAGCACGACGACGAACTCCTCGCCGCCGTACCGCGCCAGAATATCGTGTCTGCGCAATGCGTTTCTTAAAAGGCTCGCCGTTTTTTGAAGCGCAAGGTCGCCCATGGCATGACCATAACGGTCGTTGATCGATTTGAAGTGGTCGATATCGACAATCATCACGCCGAGCGCCTGATATTGTTCCTCTCCGCTCAATATGGTGCGAACGGCTTTTTCCAGCGCGCGGCGGTTGAAGACGCCGGTGAGGGCATCGGTTTCGGAGAGAAGGCGCAATTGTTCGGCGAGTACGCGCTGCTGGTTCTCCATTTCCCCTTTCTGGCGAAGCTGTTCGCGCAGGAAATCCAACTCCTGGAACATCTTCTCCACTTCGGGGGCAACCTTGTCCCGATACCGGGTTGCGGAAAGATCGCCTGCGGCTATTGCAGCGATCTGCATGCGGACGGACTGCATGGGTCGAAACAGCGCCGTTCTGTAGACCGATGCGAGCCGCAGCAATACCAGAACCGCGATGACGGCGAGGAAGAGAGACGTGCCACCGTAAATCAGTGCCCGTTCCTTGTTCCTTTCGATCCTGGCTCCTGTTTCGGCAAGAATAAGGTCGCGCAGCGTTCCGGCTGACCGCATGCCGTAAATATAGTTCTCGGAAAATTCGCGGACACCCGGGCGGGCGGAAGGCATCACCATCGCAATCGTATTCTGCGCGTAAGGAAGCGCCTGGCCGAAATAGAAGATTTCAAGATCGCGAAACGCCGCGTCTATGCGTGGCGTCGACAAATAAGCCGCAGTGTCGTTCGTCAGCGACGATTTCAGCAGCGCGAGGCTCTGCATCTCCGTGTCGAATTTTGCGCGGAAGCTCAGCTTGTCCTGATTATTTGCCCGCAGGCTCATGACCACATAGGAGCCGAGCCGGCCGATCCTGTCTCGCATCACTCCGGCGGTGCCGGTCATGGCGATGTCGATCGCCACATCGGGCGTCACCTTTATGATTGCGCGTGCGGTTTTGCCACGAAGCAGATTGACGCTGTCCGCCGCCTTGAACATTGATAAAATCGCGTTGGACATCGCTGTGTAGTTGCGTGCGGATGCTGGAGTGGCTGCAACCTGGTCCACGGCCTCCCGCGATTGCGCGAGCTTCCGGCGGGTATCGACAAGCGATTTTGCCAATTGAGGCTGATCCGCGATTTCCGCAGCGAAGGCGGTTTCGAGTTCCGACAGCTTGTCGTCCGTCGCCTTACGCGCCGTGGCCAGCCCCTCGAGCAGCTTTGCATCGGCGGAAGACGCTCCCATCAAATTATTGGCAGGGCCACGCTCGGCCGATACCAGCCATGCGGACTGGAGAACGGTTTCGAAGCGGCTGAGTTGCTGCGCGTTGGTCCGGTAGCGCAAATAATTGGAGACGCTCGGCAATGCGGCAAGGGTCGCCAGCAAGATGGAACTCATCGCTATGACAATCGTACCGGTCAGCTGTATTTTCTGTATGCTTGCGCGCATTTGATGCGTTATTCCCGAGTGGAATGGTTATGAACTGTCGCCATTTTAGCTATGTCGCGTAAATACTTCGCTTATTTTGCCGGCCTTTCGCTGCAATCTTGCGATCCGAACCGCGTGGGCAGGTGTGGAAAAGAGATATCGCAGCGGTGTACAGTCAATTTTTACTTTACACGAAGTGAGAATCTGATAGTTGGCAAGGCACTGGCTTGCCCTTGTAGCTCAGTTGGTAGAGCACCTGATTTGTAATCAGGGGGTCACGAGTTCGAACCTTGTCGGGGGCACCATCTAATTCACTGAAAACGCTGCGTTATTCTCGAAAGAGAGACGCAGCGTTTTTGTTTTTAGGGCCACCCTGGGGCCACCGCGATTTTTCTGGCAGTTGTTAACAGCTTTGTTTGATTTCGCGCTTTCGGTGTAGTGTCATCACTTTGTTGGCTCCGCCACATCGGCGCTCCTCTGAATATACCGCTGTATTGTACGCTTTATGGGGGGCGGGAGAGAGTAATGGTTGAAACCATCGAGCAGCGAAGCAGGACGATGTCCCGTATTCGCTCCAAAGACACAAAGCCAGAAATGCTTATTCGCCGGCTCGTCCATTCTCTCGGCTACAGATATAGGCTACATCGTAAGGACCTCCCTGGGAAACCCGACCTGACCTTTGGACCACGTCGAAAGATCATAGAAGTACGAGGCTGTTATTGGCACGCCCATCTTCGGTATGATCCAAGCTGTTGGGAGGCTAGATCAGAAGCCAAATCGAACGCCGGATACTGGGGTCCCAAGATGGATCGGAATGTGGCTCGCGATCAGAGGAACCTGGAACTCCTTGAAGGTGCCGGCTGGGCGGTGCTGGTCGTTTGGGAATGCGAGCTACGGAACATGGACGCAGTTCGTGACCGGATAGAACACTTCCTTGAGGTTAGTAAATCTGTGGATTCTGGCTCCGTTCACGCGGTTAAGCCTGGGGAAACCTAGTAGGACTAGATTACTATCTGAACCGTTGCGTCGACCTCAACGGCGTGCTAAATCGGCAATGTTCCTATTTTGTTCTATTGGAGGCACCCTATGTCTTTCACCTCGCTTGAAATGTGCGCCGGAGCCGGCGGTCAAGCGCGAGGCCTGGAACTCGCAGGATTCGACCATGCTGGCGTGGTGGAAATTGATCACCATTGCTGTGAAACTTTGCGATTAAACCGCAAGGAATGGACAGTCCATGAGGAGGACCTGACCCAATTCGACGGACGCCAATATCACGGGATAGACCTACTCGCTGGCGGCTTGCCATGCCCTCCATTCTCTATCGCGGGAAAACAACTCGGCGACAAAGATGAACGCAATCTGTTCCCCGCGGCGATCCGTCTCGTTGATGAAACTCGACCCAAGGCAATCATGATCGAGAACGTCCGGGGATTCCTGAGCGCCGTGTTCGAAGACTACCGCGGTTTTATCAAGGGCGAACTCAAGAAGCTTGGC
Organism: Rhizobium nepotum 39/7; assembly: GCF_000949865.1. GTDB lineage: Bacteria > Pseudomonadota > Alphaproteobacteria > Rhizobiales > Rhizobiaceae > Agrobacterium > Agrobacterium nepotum. The sequence continues at coordinate 109,893 of NZ_JWJH01000020.1, forward strand.
TATGATGCTCACTGGCGTCTTTTCAACGCATCTGACTATGGGGTTCCGCAGTTACGTCCGCGCGTCATCATCGTTGCGCTGCGCGATGACATTAAGGATCAATTCGAATGGCCGGCTCCTTTCCGATTCGATGCACCGACGGTTGGCGAGACTCTTATCGACCTTATGTCGGCCAACGGCTGGAAAGGCGCAAAGGCTTGGGCCAAGCGCGCCAACGACGTCGCCCCGACGCTCGTCGGCGGTTCCAAGAAGCACGGCGGGCCAGACCTTGGGCCAAGTCGAGCAAAAGCTGCGTGGGCCACACTCGGCGTCAACGGAAAGTCCATAGCGGAAGAGGCTCCCGAGCGTGACTTCGTCGGAATGCCTCGCCTGACGGTTCGTATGGCCGCCCGCATTCAAGGTTTTGACGACCAATGGCTAATCCACGGTAAGAAAACGGCTGCATATCGCCAGGTCGGCAATGCTTTTCCGCCTCCGGTTGCCAAAGCCGTTGCCTCCAAAATTCGTGAAGCTATTGAGACAAGGGCGAGCCGTCCGGTTTCCGCACTCGCAGGTTGACGCCTTAACTATGCGCTAACCATGTCCGGCGATCATCGTCGGCATGTCGCAAGCTCCACTCGATTCGTCACATCAGGATTTCATCCCCGTCTCAACACTGATCGCAGGCATCCTCCGTCATGCGGGTGGGTTTGATGCCTTTTCGGTGAATGTGCCAGCTCTTCTCCGTCAGGCATTTGACGAAGTCATCGACGCTCCCCGCACAAGCCGTTTTACGCTCGGCGAAACGGAGAAGACCGAAAAGACATATGTCGGCACCAAAGTAGAAATCCTGATCAGGAATTACCTTGGTGTGCCAAAAGGCTCGGTTCTCGACATGCTGATCGACGGCACCGAGATTGACATCAAGAATACGACAGGACGTGATTGGATGCTTCCGCGGGAGGTGCTCGGAAAGCCGGCTCTTCTTGTCAGATCATCGGAGAAGACCGCCCTGTGCGACATCGGCGTGGTAATCTGCCGGCCGGAATATTTGCGCCTCAGCACCAATCAGGACGGGAAAGGCCAACTGTCGGCGGCGCAGCATGTGAATATATGGTGGATACTCCGCCAACACCCGTATCCGCCGAATTTCTGGGAAGTGTTGTCCGTCGCCGACCGCAACGAGATCATGACCTCAAAAGGCGGTACCAACCGTATCGCGGCCTTGTTCGAGAAAGTCCAAGGGAAGCCAATCTCACGTCAGCAGGTCAGCGCCCTGGCGCAGCAACATGACTATATGAAACGTATCCGTCGAAACGGTGGCGCGAGAGACGTCCTTGCACCGAAGGGTATCGCCTTGCTTTGGGGGCAGCGCGACCGTGCGTTGATCGATCAACTCGGCCTCGGCCCTGTTACCGCCGATGAGTTCATTTCATTTCAGCCGAAGACGCAGGAGCAGATATCAATCCTGCGAGAAGCTGGACACATCAACTGATCAATTTCCTCGGGCCGTGCAATTGGAAACCTCCCGACCGAGCGCGGCCCACCTACTCGAAAACAGCCAACTTCTACTGCCTGACGTTGACGGCACCCTGCACGTCGTCTTCACAACCCAATTTTCAACAAAGCTGCGTCCAGCGCCTTTAGAAGTTCGGACGCGATTGGCTCAAGTATATCATCGCTCAAATTGACCATATACTGAGCCCACGCCATTTTAGCGTGCGTCTCATTTCTACCATCGACTGCGTAATTATAAAATCTCTGCCAAGATGCGTCGATAAGTTCACTAAGTTTGAGGTCTTCCGCGGCGAGGCGATTAACAAGCTTGCTACTCAGTAAGTCTTTCTTGGATCGTTCAACTAACCAGTTTTTATTTTTTGCCTCGGTCCAACAAGTTTCAGGCCACATTTCCTCGAAACATATCGGAAGGTCAATACCAAGCTCGCGAACTGGCATCAGGTGACTGGGAACTGGTAACTGCATTAGATTCACAAATTTCCAGTTTCCCTGCTCTTCATTAAACTTATTGGCCGCCTTATCGCCTTCGCTGTCGGAATCGACGATTCCTACAGCTTTCATGCGTTTTTCTACAGGGAGTATGTGTCTAGTTCTGTACTCCCAAGATCGAAGCATATTTGTAACGTAGTGCGATCCGGCTCGAGCCGGCGGCTCTGCGATAAAGGTAAGCGCTGCTTTTTCAGGCCTAAATCTATGCAGCAAAGACGTGAAAACGAGATACTCCGTTTGACCCTCAACAAAAATGGTTGGGAGATTGTCCGAATTGAAAGCTGACAGTTTCTGGCGGAGGTCCTCTGACTGGGCAGAAGCTTCTGCCAGGGCCTCCTGCGCTGCTTGAATGTGCGGCGCGATTATAGCCATCGCCCCCATGGACTCATCCAACGAAATGTTGGCTTCCGCAGCCGAGTTGGCTTTTGTTCCCAACCTGGTTGACGTATTAGAGAGATGGTACGCCGTACACAACCCACCGTGATCCTCATACAGGTGCATATTGTAGAAAACGGGTGAGTGCGTAGTCAAAATAACTTGCGAAAACTCGTCTTGAGCTAGTTTCTTAAATGAATCTGCTAATGCTTTTGCCCGACGAAACTCCAAATTATTCTCGGGCTCCTCGTACGCCCAAATGAAAGTCGGCGATAGACCGGGCGACTGTCTACTTTTTTCGGCGATAAATTTTAAAATAAGAGGAATATATCGGGCTTTTATCCCATCTCCTCGACTTTCCAGAGATATTGATTTTTCGCCGTTCAGAAAGTCTAAGCTTTCAAAGATCGAGGTCAGATCGTTCGGGAGCCTCAACTTCGAGCTATCATTCAGCTCTTGTGAAATATCTGTAAGAAGCCCCGCAACAGAATCGCCAATCACTGTTTCAAATTGTTCGCTGCTTTCTCTGACAACGCTTTCCGAGGCTTGGGCGATCACCTCAAATATTCGTCCACGTAGGCTCCGAAAAAAATCCGCGTCGCGCACTGCAGGAACGTATTCGAATTGTATGCGATTGAGGAGCGAGGGGACTTTGGACCTACCTGGCAAATCGAATAGTTCTTCAACAAAGCCATTGCCTCGCTTCTTTCTAATGAATCTGATGCCTTTAATTTCTGTGCGAGATTGCAGGCCATCAACTCGCCATCTCTTTCGCCACATGACCTGTTCGCCGTTGTTGCCCCGATAAGATTCTGGGAGCTCGAGGCGTAACTCTACAGCGATCTCAGGTGCTTTTTTGGCACGAGGTTCAGCATATCGATTGTAATCATTCGCGAAACTAAACGGCGTGCTCGGATTGGTCTGTCCGTTGAAGAACAAATTCAACGCGCGAAGGACATTCGACTTGCCACAATCGTTATCTCCGACAATGACAGTGAGGTCCGTCGCACTCATATCGAGTTCGGTGATGGATCGAAAGTTTTCAATTTTTATTCGACGTATTTTCGTCATGAACCCAGCCGCAGAATCTTTAGGTTTCCCAACCCGTTGCACATCTACCTTTCATTAGCTTTCAAAAACTGAATGCGCGGTAAACGGGTAGTGGTGAGTGTTTCGATGCACTTGCCTTTCTCACGCTCTCAGCCAACCTTATAGACAACTACCAACTCAGAAAGGGGATGAGCTCGCTGAGCGACAACCAGGAAGAATTCGAAGCGCTGCGCAAGGCGGCATATTCTTTCGTGAATAAGCACGGGAAGGATGCCGGCCGTCTGCACGTCTTCTGCGAAGACTTCATGCGCAATTGGCGTGAAACCCACGGCCCGAGCGGCCACGATGATCGCAGGCTCATCAACGATGTCGTCCGCTGGACGATGAACAGGTACAATATCCCCCGTTACAAGCCCAAGCGCAGCCGTGAACAACGGGCCAGGGACTTCCTCGCAACCCCCGTAGTCTTTCAACTCTCCGGGGAGGATTTCGTAAGGGCGTCCGTCCGCAACACCGCCCTGATCACCGAGCAGTCGAAAAGCACAGTTGCCAGGCATCTGGCAAGGCAGGGTATCGCCCCACGGCGGGATGCCAAAATCCGTAAGCTCTCCAAGACAGCGCAGCAGCTTGTCCGCATCCTCGATGCGACATTTGACACAAAAGCCGAAGGCATCCTTCAGTTGGGCAGACTGGGAGCAACTCTGTGGGATGACGGTGAGCCGCGTCATGTTCCAGTCACGACACAGGCCTCACGGAAGAAGAAACTTGCCACGCTGCTGTCGGAAATTTCGAAAGCGGGCGTCGGGTATAGCATCATCACCATCGGGGATGTCTGTGGCATCCGTCGGGGGCGTCGCTTTCCTTCATTGTCCGAAGCAAACACCTGGATCGCGGAGGCCCAGCGCCTGGGACGCTATCCCGCCATTCTGCGCCCCAAGCCTGTAGCCGTGGCCGAACAGAACTACTTCTGGGCCGACCCAGTTGTGGTAGACGTCATGTCGATAATAGACATGAGCGTGTCCGGCCATTTCTATCCTCTGGACAAGCTGAACGCGATTTTCCGTTTGGAGCGCCTGCTGCTGGACATGACGCCCGTCCTGCCATGGATCGAACGGGCCTATCATTCGTATGCTGGCGACGACATGGCGCAAAATCTCTACGACCTTGCGGACAAAATCAACGATCCTGGAGTCAAGAAGGCGACCAGACGCCTTGCAAAAATCCTGCATAACCTGAAAGCGTTCGCGGGTGGATACCCGACTTGTTACGATGCGTTCCAGATGGTTGATTTCGTCCTTGGCTTTATGGACAAGACCGCCGAAACCGCTCCCGAAAGCTTTGCAAGGCTCGCCTATATCCGGGATTGGTTCGAAACCGGCGGTGACGATTACCTCGACGTACGGGATCATCTGGCACGGATGCTGGAGTTAGAGAAGGCCGGCGAATGGCAGGCTCCTGATCCCGCAACGCTGGCACCATACCTCCCTGTCACGGCAAGTACCGAGACCGAGGAGGAAAACGAAACGAGTTTTGATATTTCTCTTTAATATCATATGGATAACAGTAAGTGTCCCGTTTTTCTTATATAGTAAGGGATTATTCTTATAGAGGCGGGGGAAGATGAATACCTTCAGACCAGATGTTGCCGGCACACAGGCTGCCAACATCCTCATACTCGCAGAGCAATCTACGGCACTCAACGCCGATCATTCAACTGATCAACCGCTTGAGCGTCCGGGGATGGACCTTGTAACGCCGGGCGACGTCGGCGAGACTTTCACCACCCTGTCCTAGCGCCGTGACTGCCTCGGCGCATTGCTCCTCCGTCATTGAGCGGCGGCGTCCAAGGTTCTGTCCGCGCTGGCGTGCGGCCGCCATCCCGGCAACCGTCCGTTCGCTGATCATCGAGCGCTCGAACTCGGCCATGGCGGCGATGACATGAAAGATCATTCGTCCGCCGGCCGAGTTGGTGTCGATGTTTTCTGTTACCGAGCGGAATTCCACACCACGCGCCTGGAGCTTGGTGATGACGTCGATCAGATGGCGTATCGACCGCCCGAGGCGATCCAGCCGCCATACTACCAGCGTATCGCCTTTGCGCAGGGTCCTGAGGACCGCATTCAGGCCGCGTCGCTTCTCGACAGCGCCGGAGACGCCATGATCCTCGAACACACGTCCGCAGCCCGCCGAACGCAGGGCATCCACCTGCAAATCAAGGTTCTGGTCGTTCGTGGAAACCCGTGCGTATCCGATCATTGCCATGCTGTCCGAAACCTTGTGTCGGCCGCCCCGCAGCACCGCCACCTTGACAAAAAGGAACCCTTTCGTGGGGTGAACATGCGGTCGTGCTACCCTTTCGATTTGCAAATCGTGGCAAGGGCTTATGCAAAGAACAAAGCCTGTCCGACGGTGATGACAAAAGGGTTCGTTTCCATACCAGATGCGGCAGCCTCTCAGTTTCGATCGATGCGCGGCGCGGCTCATGGATGCCTGGATCAGCACCGGGGCCGATACCGACGGCGCGGATATCATCTGCGGCAGCGTACTGGATTACCTCGCACCCGACATGATCCTCACCGTGACCACGACAACGACGACCGACCCGCTCGACTGGGCGTTTTCGCTCATTCGCGGCTACGAGGTTCCGTCTGGTCTCGCCGGCATCCTGCCCGTCGGGACGAACCTGCCGTTTCGTCATCTATCGGATCGGAAGTTCACGCTCGACACCATGGTTGCGGGCAGGCAGCAGGCGATCGCGCAGGCGCGCCCGGAGATCGACAGTGTTGACGCCTGTCTTTCCAATGTCAGGATGTTCGGGGATCGCATCATCCTTCCATCGAGCCATGTCGGCCGGCATGGCTCGTGGTGTGTTTCACTGGTCCGCATCCGCTGCCTGCTGCCCATGACGAACCCGACGCGCGAACCCGACGTCGCAGAACTCGCGATCCTTCAGTTAATACGGGAAGGATATACCGCACGCGACATCGGGGTTCGGATCGGCCTCTCGCCTCGCACCGTCGAGCACAAGCTCGAAAAGCTCAAGGCTGCGTCCGGTGCCCTTAGCGTGGCGCATCTCGCCACGCTGTCAATCGCATCGGCCATCAGGCCGAAATGATCCTTTAGAGCTTCGGTACGGCGGCCCGGTTCTGACGGTCGCTTTCCATCTTCTCGTTCGCTGCCTTCTGCAATGCTGCCCTCTCCGCTGTGATCGTGGATATCGCCAGATCATGGTCGAGGATCGAAATCGACAGTTCTGTGACGAGGCGGTCACGGCCAGCTTCGATCGATGCGAATATGTAGGTGCCGCAGTCGGGGGAATATTTAAGGCTGCGATAATCGGGAGCGCAGGTCGAGGAGGATTGCTCCAATGCCGTATCCTTCGAGACCCAGTATAGCTCCTCGCCGTCATCTTCCGTTTTCGACGGTTCACCATAACGGGCGACCAGCGCCTTTCTCATTTCCTCGACGTCAGGCCCCTTGCCATCATCGTAACGCACGGACCTCGCGATCCCGACAGCCTGTGTTCCCGTGGCCGGCCCGCCACCATACAACGTCCAGGTTTCTCCGATGAACCCGTTCTCGGCCTTCAGCTTCTCGATGCCCTTGCTCGTGGTTCCCGACGTCGTCAGTTGCAGGTACGTGAAGAACTGCTTCCCGTCCGATCCCCGTCCCTGGTCCGCCATCCGCGTCTTGGCATTCGGGATGCGTTCGTTCACCCACTTCCTAGCAGTGTCGAAAGGCATGCCGACTTTCAGGTCCAGGATCGATGTATCCAGTGTTCCAGCATGCACGGGTGATGCGATCACGGCGGCAGACAATAGCGTCATTCTCAAAATAGTCTTCATGGTCTCAGTCTCCAAACATCACGTATTTCTTGTTCAATGATAGGCCGCACGCCTTCTTTGGTATGCCGAACACCTCGACACCCTCCGGATACCTGCCGATCAGCACTTCTGGCGCACCCTTGAATGTCCCGGATATGCCAAGCACCGCCGAACGGCTGAAGCGCCCCTCCAGCTTGCACTTGACGTCGTTGAAATCGGTGCGGTTCGCGACGACGAGTTTGACGTCGACCTTCTCACCGCCCCCGTCGTTGATCTCAATGATGCACTGGACCGTATTGCCGCAATCGCCGGCATACTCTCCCGGCCAGACGCTTTCCTCGGCGTGCGCCGCGAAAGGCAGTAGCGCCGTAATCGCGCACATCAGTATTGGTTTCATGTCTTACCCCCTTTGATCAATCAAAGCGGGGGACAGATGTGCCGGAAGCCGATTAAGGGTTGCGTAAAATATCCGGTTAAGAAAACGGCTATTTCCAATGGTAGATTTACCCGAAGCGCCCTTGCATCAAACGGGATGCCGATCCGGGGACAGTCGGCCCCGGTTCCCGCCGTAGCCGGCGCTGAACCTCCTTCGGCTGCCCCGAGAACCGGTCTCGGCATGCGCGAATTCCCGCGCCCTCCTCGATATCGAGGACCACTATGCTGGGCGCTCCGATACGCTCTTCTTCACCACGGATGCGGTTCCCGCATTCGGATGGCCCACGGGTCCATTTTGAAGTCAAACGTGCTGTACGAGGCTCTATGCGCGCCCGTACAGCACGTTTAGCGGTTCAGATGGGCCAAGATGCCCCTAAATCCATTTTCCCACCCTCACCGCCGAGCCTGCCAGCATGCTCGCTATGTCAACGCCCACGGGCGTCCTCCGCGGTGCTGCGGCCCTCCGGGTGACTGCCGCTGTGCGAGCCGACCGTCTTGGAGGCATCGGGACGGGGAACATCAAGCTTCCGCCCTACAGGCGGGTCCGATCCCCTCCGGAGGGATCGAACAGGGAACAGGCCCTTCACTCCAGAACTCCTAAAATTCTACCGATCCCGTTAACCGTCCCTCCGGCACAACTCAACCATTCCGCGTTATTGCCTGGGCTCGATTCTCACGCTGTGATAAAAGGAAAGGGTAGTGAAAACAGAGGCGAAAGGCGCTCCGATGCAGGTCACCACAACAACCATTCCGGGATTGACGTTCTCCGTTCAAGTCGAGGAAGTTAATCACCGTGACCAGTTTGGCGGCCTCATTTGTTACCTTGCTTCGCTCTACCGGCTCGATCCCAAGACCTCGGCCCGACACCTTGTCCGGCGTTCCCGCATCCCGGGCACTGCCGACGACATGAAACGTGAATTTCAACAGGGCGGCATCAAGGCATTCCGTCGCCTCGAAGCCACGGCCTGAAAGAAGGAAACGCCAATGATCGCACTCCGCATCCTCTCCCTGCCACTCGCCATGGCAGCCTTCACCGTCCTTTACGTCGTCGCCACCAAGGTCCCCGAAGCCATCGAGATGACGAATATCATCCTTTGGCTCTTCCTGCCTGCGGTACTCATCGCAAAGGGCGCGAGACGCATTTGGAAGTGAAATATTTTTCCAAGACTTCATCAGTTCGGAACCGCATTCGCGTCCGCCTCGCCATAATTGAATAACTCAGAGGGTGGCGGAGCCTTCAATTAACTCGAAATCAAAGAACTCGATCCAATTTTGGCCGAACGAGTTCTTTAATAAATTATTTCAATAGGTTAGCCGTCGACCGTATTGGATATTTTCCTTCGTTCTGTATGCTGGACCTCGTCACAGCGACAGACTTAGTCACGAACATGGAGAGAAAATGTGAGGAATACGAACATCGCGGTAATCGATGAAGAGACGCGCAAGGAGCGGATTGCTCAGGCTTGGCACTACATGGTGCCGATTAACCCTATGCCGTTGGAAGAGATGGAGGCGGCGCTCGGTATGGTCGCCTATTCTACCATCAACGCTATCTCGGTCGAGGAACTGGGTTTCCTCGGGCGGACGATGCTTGTCTACGGTGACTCGCGAGCCCGTGAGGCAATGTCGGGGTTCGAGGAGGAGTGATCAACCAAGTCGAACTCAACATCAGCAAAAGGAGCAAAGATATGGAGTTATATGTAATGCCTTGGAAACCCGACGCCGACGTATACGGCGAAGCTGCCGGAATGATGTGTGACGGCCGCGTGTTGGACCTTGTCGTAACCCATGGCGACGGAGTGTTCACGTGGGAAGTCGTAGACGGCTGCGACTCCCTCGCCGGCGACACCGCCACCAGCGCCGCCGAGGCCCGTCGCGCTGCCGAGGCAGCCGGCCGCCGCGCATTCATCCGCGCTGCCTGACAGAATATCTCACGGCGTGATTTTTTATTTGCCGCCAATCTCACGCCGTGAGACTATAAACATAGATCGAAAACATGAGGTAACAGAATGGATTTCAGCACTTGGAAAACCCTCGATCCCGTCGAGGACATCGCCTACAAGCTCGGCTTCGACATCGGCAGTTGCCGAAGCTGGGACGACTACAGCAGCCGCTTCCAAACGGCCAACGACAGGGATGTCGGCCATCTGGTAAAGAGAGCCAGGGAAATCGCCGGCGTCCTTTCGACAGGTGAACTCCCCGTACTACAAGCGCTGCTGCACGCCGCCGACTTCTCCCGGCAGGCCGACGAGATTGCCGAAGAACGCACCTGGAGGCGTCTCGACTATACCCATGGCGACAACGCCACCGCCGTCGCCCTCGCGATTCTGCGGCGGTAGCACGATGGCCGACGTCGTACAGGACCACAAGAAGCGCCAGGCAGCGTATGCGGCGAGGAACAGGCGGAAGGCCAAGGCCCTCCGCCGCCCCGACGCCCGCGCCGTTGCTGATGCCTACATGTCAGCCGTCGAGGGCGGCGGCTTGGAGCGGATGATGCGCGTCTACATCGGCAAGCTCGCGCCGGACTGCGACATTGACGCCCGAACTCGCGATGCCGTCGAACTGGTGCGGCAGGTGGCTGTCCTGGTCCTTCTCGACAAGGGCTACGACCTTGCGCAGATTAGGGACAAGCTCGCATCCGTAGGTAACCGTGAGCGCGAATGAAGATTTGCGTTGAATTTTGTTTATATCCACTGTGCTCAATTGACACGCTAAAGCTGTAAACCTACCTTCCGGTTCTGGACTATGGCAGGACTCGCGGCGGGCGTCATTTCCGTCGGGACCGAGGGTCAATGCCACGGCGATGCGACAACGAGAGTTGCCGTACGCGTCGCGCGGAACGGGCCGCAAGGTCACGCTGCGGGGAACAGGACCGACACGTCCGAGACAATAACATTAGCTGTAACCTTTACCATCAAGGGTACCTGTTGGACGGCTAGTAGCATTTATTTCACGGGCGGGGCGGAGCCGGCGGCGTCTTCGCGCTTGCCAAGGGGGCGAAAAAGCCTAGCCTTGACGGGATGAGAGGACAACGATCATGACATGCAAAAACGTGCCAACTCGGCGCGGACCAATCGGGGAAGACGTAGTTCTCGGACTCTGATTGGGCTGTCTCTGGCAGGACTCGCGGCGGGCGTCATTTCCGTCGGGACCGAGGGTCAATGCCACGGCGATGCGACAACGAGAGTTGCCGTACGCGTCGCGCGGAACGGGCCGCAAGGTCACGCTGCGGGGAACAGGAACCGTCGGACGGGTCAGGCTTACCAACAGGACCCTAAGGACGACCTTGACATCACCGCTTCTCAAAGCAGTTTGGAAACAAGACAATATCGAAAATGCCTGGCGCGTTATCCAGGAGAACGCGCGGACTTCACAGTCCGAAGAGGTGCGTAAAGAAATTGCGGACTTTGCCGAAGAGTCTGGCACTAAGATTCGGTCTCTATGTTACAGATTGTCCCGCGGGAAATTCGAGTTCGGGGAATCAAAAGGAATCCCTCTACCGAAGGTCGACGCCCGGGGGCGAAGGACAGGCAAATTTCGACCATTGGTCCTTGCTTCGGTCGAAGCGCGAATTGTTCAACGGGCGGTCCTTAATGTCCTTTTGACTGTGCCTGGCATCAAAGCATTCGTGGAGACGCCACATAGCTTCGGCGGGCTCAGACGTAAGGCTAAGGACAATGAAGATCGAAGAGACAACCCGACTGCTGTGCCTGCTGCGATAAAGGAAGCTCTGGCGTCCATAGGGTCTGGTGCACACTTCTACGCCGCCGCAGATATACGCTCATTCTTCACCAGGATATCGAAGACACGCACGCTCGCGATAATTCGCACCGCCATTAGCGACGAAAAATTCCTTGCCTTCATCGAGAAAGCCGTAACAACCGAGCTCTCAAATATGGCTCTGCTCCGCGAGAAGGCGAGCGACTTCCCAATTCACGATATAGGTGTAGCGCAGGGTAACTCTCTCTCTCCACTGTTGGGCAATATCATCCTTGCAGACTTCGATCAAAGGATGAACGTCGGAGACTGTCGTTGCATCAGGTACATCGATGACTTCCTAATCTTAGCGCCGACGGCGAAAGCTGCCAACGCCAGGCTTAGGAAGGCGACCGCTATCCTGGCAGACTTAGGAATGGAATTGTCGCCCGAGAAATCATCGACGGGTGCGGTTTCGATCAAGTCTGGCTTCGTGTTTCTGGGAGTGGAAGTCAAGCCAGGTATCATCCGACCTTGCACATCCGCGCAGAACCGCTTCTTATCGTCATTGGAAACCACGTTCTCCGAAAGCAAGAAGGCGCTTTTTGCCGTAAAGGATGGAAAGCAACTGAAGAAAATCAACACGGTCACCGGAACACTGAAACGTGTGGAAGGGATTATAGACGGGTGGGGAAAGCACTACTGGTTTTGCAACGACCTACCTTTGTTTCGTGAAATTGACCGAAAAGTGGACGATCTAGTCCGTGATTTTCTCGGGGTCTACCGGAGCGCTCGCGAAAAGGTACCCAAGGCACTGCAGCGCTCCATGCTCGGGTTACCGTCGCTTGAAGAACAGGAAAGAAAACCCTTCTCGTATCCAAAAAGCCCATAGAGAAAGCCCTCTAGTAAACGACAATTTTGTGCCAGACCGTGCGGGCGGGATCAACGTAGTCGGAATCTCGAGAAGGGCATGCTTGCGTCTTTATAGCGACTTCGTACGAACCCTTGCCAGGGTTACCGTAGAGGTTTCCCCCGTTTGGTCCCCCACGTCGAAAGGCGAACCCTCTAGGATATTCGACGGACCAGCGACCTGCACAGTCGGGGTGCATAATGACCGCCATTGCGATGTCCACTTGATGAACGCCTCGATTAGCCCGACCAGCGGGAAAGCGAAAGGTTTCGGCCGACGCGCTTCCCGCGATCAATGCGGCCAGCACGGCAGCAGCGACGTTGATCGTTTTCATTCCGCGCTCGTCCCCTTACCGCCGACTGTATAAGAGCCAGGGCGTTCTATCCAGGCCGCGATGCGATCTGGCAGAGACCAGATTTGCGCGAAACACCAAGTCACGACATGAAAGAGTACCGCAGGCCACGCACAGAAAACTGTCAGCGTGAAGACCGACGCCGACAGGTGATGAAGCCCCGCCAGTCCGAAAGCTATCGCCAGCGACAATCCGCCAGCCGTCCATAGAAGCACCTGTTTCATGGCGTCAGCCTCTCCCGTAGGAACAGTGAATAAGCAGGAGCCACTGCGATTTCAGATAGCTCCATAGTTTGTGGTAGGCGACGGTCATCAGCACCAGCGTTGCGATAGCGGATGCGGTCAGTACGCTCTTTTCAATGCTTCCCTGAGTGACTTGTTGTCCGAATGCATCAATGATCGGGAGCGCCTGTACGAACAGAAACCACAATACCATCAATAGAATGACCTCAATCGTGATGTTTCCCGCGCTCACCAATAGCGCTTGTTTCGTTTGTTTCTTCAATTCGGTTTCCCTCCCTTTTTCGAAAGCCCTGGAAGAATATTCTTGGGCATCATTCCGCGTCCGGCAACCGCTATCATTCCGCCGAACGCACCGGAAACGAGCCCGGATTCGCCGTAGGACGTGCTTTGGCCGAACCAGGCCAGAACGCGGTCAGGAAGAGCCCATATCTGCCCGTAGGTCTTGAGAACGACGTACCAGATCATGTACGTCTGCCCGAAGGTCATCACGATGTAACCGGGAAGGCCGACAATGTGCCCGCCCGATTGCGCGAGGAAAGCGGTTGCCCACAGACGGTCCAGCATTCCGAGGATAGGATTAAAAACCCCATAGGCAGCGAACACCGCGAGCATGGCCAATGCCGGCCGCAGGAAGATATTGACGAGAAACAGAAGACCGAGCTTGACGCTGTCTCCCGCGAAATCATCGTTGCCATCGAGTTTCAGCCAGCGAAGGCACCAGATCGTCAGGGCAACCATCGCGTCCATCACGGAAACGAGCAGGGCCACGCCGGACACCAGCATGAAGACATGCGGCATTATGGGGATCACGTAGGCCCTGAGCGCACCCATGATCCACACAGGAATGATGGCGAACCTCGACCAGTCGAGGAAGTAGTCAATGGCCGCCGCTCCGAAGAACTCAGCGACCTTGTTGCCTGCAACTCCCGCGATCACACCACCCGCGGCGATGGCGGCGGAGACACCCGCCATCATCGCATGACCCGAGGAAACCAGAATGCCCATCTCATCACGAGGCTGCCCATCATCAGCGGACGTCGCGGCCCATTCGATGATCGAGCGCGATATCGGCGCGATGATCTTCGTGGCGGGGTCAGCAGTCTCGTCGCCGGCTGCCGCGAAATCGTTGGCGCTCAACGCCTGCCGTTCCGCTTCACCCGACACCTGCAAGCGAAGCGCGTCGAACGCTATCTGGATCGCTTCAGCGAAGTCTCCGTCGATACGGGGCGGGGTATGTTCGGGCCGTTCGTTCGTCATCGCCGTTGTGATTTCCGAAACCTGCGCCAGAGTGCTCCAGTACATACCCGTCGTCAGGAACCCCTGTTCACGTGCATCCCTTACAAGAGCGTCACGGGATGCGGTCGCGACGATCTTCGCCTCTTCCTTTGCGGCTGCCGTCATCGCACGATCATAGGCGGCTCCCATTGAGCGGATGCGCTGGACGAGATCGGGCGATAGCACATTGGATGTCACCGCCTTCGCCGCAGCACCAGCGGACGATAGCCCGGAGGTTTCGGCGGCAAGCTGGGCATATCTGCCGGACTCCGCGCGGAAGGCGTTTACGAACACCTTTATAGCTTCCCGCCTTGCGTTCGAGAATGTGGCGCGATCATCAAGCGCACTGACGGAAAACTGGCCACAGGTGGGACCGTAAGCCCAGGTGATCCGCTTTTCGTATCCCAGAATGCCGAGACCGGATACATTTCCCTCGGGATCGGGCAGCCGCGCATTCCAACCCCAAAGACTGCCGGCCTGGTTGTAGACCGCCGCGCATACTTCGTGCCGCAGCACCATCGTCGCGATGCTCGACCCGTTCGAGGACGCGGGCGTAATGGTGACGCCTTCCTTCACGACGGTGGTGATGCCCGTATTCGACAGGGCATTACCGAGATTGATGCCGGGACGGGCAACGAAATCCCTTAGGAGGTAATGGACACTGGAAAAGCCAGTCTGCGGCGTCGGTATGAGTAGCCCGAGGCCCACGACAACGCGCAGCGGTGTCCATATCGTATGCCACCGTTCGCCGAGCGCCTGTCCGGTGCGGGCCGAGGCAACGATTCCCTGAAGCGCTTGATAGGCAAAAAAGAGTCCGCCGAGGAAAAACAGAACCGAGTTGAAGACCTGGAGGACGCGGCCGTACATCGTCGTCGCCTCACTCGGCAACACCGCGTTGACAATCTGCCACGCGATATCGGTGGCCGGCGGTTCAGCTAACAGATCAATCATTTCGGGCCTCCCGTCATTGTTTGACCCGATGTGTGGCTCGCCCCGTCTGGACCGTCAGGCGTGACCTCATCCCTCGCGTCGGTATCCGAGGCGGGTTTGTCGAGGCCGAGCGCCTTCTTTTCGGCTTCGGTCAGGATAACCGGGACGATCGGCAGCGTCAGCCGCGTCGAGGGTTTCGGTTTCGCCACCGTTCCAGCCGATCCGGTTTTCCCCGTACTGCCCTTCTCGTCTCCACCGCTCCCCGACGCCGAGTCTGCAGCCGCCGAACCAGGCGTGACTTCGAAATCGGCCACACTCTTGGGGTTTGAAGGCTTGTCGAGGATCGACTGACCTATCGCGGCCAGCTCGGGGAGCGCATGCCAGATTGCCGCCAGCCGTGGCCGGCGACATGACGGCATGTCAGTGTCCCGGAGAGTATCAGCATGGACCTGGACACGATCCCGAAGCGTCCGCCACCCGACGCTATCGCCCGACGACGCCAGCTTTTCGAGGTATGCCAGAAGGGCTGGAGATTCTGCCTCCAGAAAAGTCTGTTGGTGGTAGGTCGGGCGATACCGTGTGTTCAGGCACTGCCGCACGATGTTGGCGGCAGCTCCGTGCGCCCAATCAAGGTGTGGCATGCCGATATCCCGAAGGACCGCACGAGCATTCGTCCAGGAGATTTCTTCGCCTGTCGTCATCATGGTGCTGGCACTCCCGGTGTTGGTTCAGGTTCCTCCAGTGCCGCTGCGAGTGCCTTGGACAATGTCCGGATTTCATGCTGTGCGGCCACAAGCCGTTCCCGCTGTTGACGGAAAGCGTGACGCTGCTCGGCAGCCTGCTTCTCGGCATTGCGCTGCGAGGTTTTTGCTTTCGCGGCCTCTGTTTGCGCTTTTTCCACCGCAGCCTTCGCGGCGGCAAGATCGCGGGCAAACTCCTTGCGGATTTGGTCGCGGATTCGGGATTCCTGAATACCGTCCACGACGGCACGGACAGCGCCGCCGATCCCGTTCAGACGCTCAGCGGATGCCCTGACCTGTGCCACGTCAGCCTTGACGGCGGTCGCCTCCGCCTTCGTGCGATTGATGTAGGCTTGCCCCTGCCGTTTCAAGGCCTCCGCCCGGTCAACGGCATTCTGGAGCGCCCGTGCCTGGGCTTGCTCGGCTTTCCACTCTTCCCGTGTAAGGCGGCGGCGTGCGGGACCGAGACGCGTCAGACCACATGGGACGGCGACGGTTTCGTGGTATGAATCCTGCCAGTCCCGCATTGCGGCCTTGTAAGCGACGTCCGCACGCTTGTTGAGCGCCTTGCCATCCTCGCCATCTCGTCTGCCGCCAGCCTTCACTGCCTTTTTGGCAACAGCACCGGGATGATAGACGCCCGCCCGCATCTGTGGATCATTCGTCGGCAGCACGTAGGCATGCACATGCCATTGCTTTTCGTCGGTGTGCCGGAGGACCGATTTCAATGCGGGACCATATTGCTTCCGCAACCATGCAATCGTCCTCCGCTCCCAGTCCCGTACTTCCGCCGCATTTTTTGGATTGGCGCGGACTTCCTCGACGGTATATGGATGCGAGGCGACGACCGTGTGCAGGGTCTTCTGTTTGGAATCGAGTTTCCGAAGCTTGCCCCTCGCACCAGGCGTCATTGCCGCCGCCGCCGCCGTATCGTGCATCTGGCGGACTTCATCGATGCCGAGGCCGTAAATCACCGTCGGGGGCTTGGGATCGGCGACGTGGACGGACGCGATAGGTTTGCGGGCTGCCTCGTCGAAGATAAAATCCGTAGACCTGCCCTTGCTGTCAGGCTTCCGCGACCACGATTCCAGGTGGATGAACTGATAGGCCATGGGTCATCCCCCCGCCTTGAAATCGAAATCTACGCCGTGGACGCATTCCGCGATCGTTCGGGGCCTTTCAAAAAAGGCGGTCTTGCCGAGATTGAAGAGATCGCGGCTATCACGTGCTCCTGTGTGATCAAAGCTGCTGAGAAGCCAAGGCCCTTCCCAAAGCTCTACCTGCCAGAAGTTAGCACCCCGGACGACGAGAAGCCGACCTTCTTCGGCCCTGTCAGCGTGAACAACAAGAATAGGGAGTTCGTGGCTGGGCACGATAGGCACTCTGAGGAATGTCTTAGAGTGCCCCCAGACGCCGCCGGCGGAAAGGGGGAAATTGACTGTAGTGACCGACTACAGTCATTCGCGGGGCTCATGACATCGGCTCTCCGAGGGCCGCGCTGCGGAGCCATTTCATGGAGACCTCGGCAGGGTCGATGTCGTCGCCACAGGCGACGAGGCACAGAGGTGCGCCCTTAGCGGCATTCACGAGTAACGGTCCCAAAATTGGAAGCACCATTCCCAATGTTCCGGCCAAGGCAGGGGCTTTCAACTCCCATGTGCATGTAATGCGGAAAAGTGTCCGTGCAGTGTATTCTGCGCCATTAAAGATCATCGATGCTGATCGTGGATGGTTGTTAGAACCCGTGCTTCACCTTTTTTATCGCAACTAACATGGGATAACTTCGAATGCCGCCAAAAAGCACTTTGAAGCCGTGCAAAGCTGTATTTATCTCAGCTACACCCGACAGTTGATCTATTTGCGAGTCTTGGCTTTTATGACTACCGATCAAAAATTCGAACGCACGATACTTATTGACGAGCCCTCGCGGGAAGATCAGTTCCACGGTAAAGGCCATGAGCGGACAGCGGCAGCTTTAGCACGGGCGATCACTAGCATGGCGGGACACGACCGCGCCATCGGCTTGGACGGACCTTGGGGTAGTGGAAAATCGACAGTCGTGGAAATTGCCTGCAACGTGCTGATAGGCAGGCATAAAAAAGGCGAAGCTGACTATCGTTTCTTCAACTTCGACATTTGGCAGTCGCAGGGATCGTCTTTTAGGCGGTCGTTTCTCGAACATTTCCTCGACTGGGCAATTGCTACATTTCCCCACAAACGTTCAAAGCTTGAAGCGATCGAGCGTGATGTGAAGGGTAAGGTCCGCGAAGTTCAATCGAAAAACCAATCGATGTTAGACTGGTGGGGCGTTCTGGTTATTGCGGCGATCCCGTTCCTGCCAATTTATTACTTTTGGGCTAAATCCGTATTTGACGATAAAAACCGCTCGGAATCGTTCGCGTGCTCATCTCCAATGTTGCTGCTCTATCTTTTTGTAGGTCTAACTCTCTGCTGGGCTGCCTTGAAGTGCTATCGCGATAGAGGCACTGGAACTCTGTCATGGAGGAATTTCCCTTCCCAATATCGACAGGCACTTTCTCAGACCCTACTCATTAACTCAAAGCAGTTCGAAAACCAGAAAGTCACCCAGTATATCCGGGAGACTGATCCAAACGACTTCGAATTCCAAACGAGTCTACGGCGAATCCTTTCGGTGGTGCAGTCTCGAGATAGCAAGGTCGTCATCGTGTTGGACAACATCGATCGACTGCCGCGGAAAGAGATTAACGAATATTGGGCACAGGTCCGCGCGGTGTTTTCGAATGGCCCCACAAAGTCCCAGGGAAACCCCGATAGCTCGGTAATCGCTATTGTTCCTTACGATCGGCATCTGGTCGAAGAAGTCACAAAACCAAAGAATGAGATAGACGAAAATGGGAAGACGGCAACTGCGGCGATTTCATCGCTGAGCACGAGAGAGATTTTCTCGAAGACTTTTGACGAAATCCTTCAAGTTTCGCCACCAGTTATGTCCAATTCAAGGGATTTCTTTCTCGAAAAAATTACCAAGGCCTTGCCAGGCGCAACTGACCGCGATGAGTTATTCCGCGTCTTTCTTATATTCGACCATATCTTGCGCAACGAGAATGGAAAGGCAACCCCGCGCCAGATTATAGCGTTCATCAACGAACTGACGGGTATGTACATACTGCATGACGGTCGTTTCCGTATACCAACCGTCGCGGTCTACATCGCGCATGCAGACAGCTTAGAAGCCAATCCGGCCAAATTGAACGACCGCAATTCGATCGACGAAAAATTGCGAGCTCTCGCCGCCGACCCAAAACTCGAACAGAACCTCGCCGCGATGATCTTCAACGTAGAGCCAGAGTTGGCACTACAGCTCTTGCTTGATGACCGTATTGAGGCTGCCGTATTGGAAAGTGCAGAAAGCCTGATTTCTATATCTAAAGCCCCTGGCTTCGACCTTCGCGTTGATGCCGTCATTCAAAATTATGTCGAAGAGTGGGAACAGAGTGAAACCTTCCCTTCGGTTATCAGCAATTTCGCGGACCTTGCCAAGTCTTACGATGGAGATGCTCGGAGCCACTTCTGCAAGAGCCTCGTCGCTGCGGTTATGCGCCTTGGCACGATTCGATTGGCTCCCAAAGTCTACGAACCGGTACTGCGGATTTTTGAGGTGGCGCGTTCCGAGGACAGAGGACGACTAGCGGTCTCTATCACCAAGTCGGTGTCCAACAGTTGGGCAGACACTTTCACAGTTGAAACAGGTCAGTCTTGGGCGAAGTTCGTTGGAGAACTAAACCGCAGATTAGATGGTGACTCCGGAACCACGTTGCTTGCAAATGCCATGGCTGCGGTAACATATCCTACATCGCCACACTTCGTTTTCGGTGCAGCATCAAAAGCAACCGAAGAGGGGATTACAATAGACCAACTTCGCATACCGAAGCCAGATACTTCAACGGATGAAGCAGTCTTCGCGACGCTCGCGGTTCAAAGGCCGAGCGAAGCCAGATCAGCGTTTCGATCTCTTTCGCAACGTTCGACCCTGACTTTGGAACAGATGTCAGGGGCATCTGCCGCTCTAGTAAACGCGATTGCTGAGGCCGAGATCGATGACCCAAGCGAACATCTGAGCCGGGTCGAACTGCTGGCGGAGATATACACATATGTTCCTTCCGCTAATCGCGGAGAGCTAGAAATTTCAACGCTGTTCGGGCAATCGAAGTTTTACAAGGAACTGTTCGAATGCATGGAAACCTCGAGTGACGCGTCATTCGGGGCCGCGTTATTCCTTGCAATCATGATATTTAAAGGGAGTGCGCCACCTGTCCCGACAACACGCAGCGCCAACGGAGGGCGGGTTGCAGACAAAACCGACGAATACGACCAGTTCGTTGAGGCATTCACTGACGCAAAGGTTGTCTCCGTTGAGCAGTTCCAGCGTGCGGCGGAGTTGGCTAAACTCGCAGCAAGTTCGACCTTGATAGTGAACTACGGCGCTTCGGCACCGGATAATCCGTTGTTGAAAGGTATTGTCCGGCACATGTTCGTCGAAGGTAGCAAGCCGTTGATCACCCTATCCTCAATGTTGCCACACTACGCCTACGTTCGAACCACGCTTGGACCAGACGTGGAAACGGCGCTTCAGAAATATGCCAGCAGCGCATCCGAAAACGAGCTCGAAAAGCTTACACTTGATAGCATTCCTACAGCGATTGTCAGCGACGTCATCAATTTATCGAATTTTGAGTGGCGACGGTTTATTGAAAAGGTCAAGACGCTGCTGCAATCAGTCTCGACGGATACTTGGATCGAGCATCTGATCGCTTCCAACGATACGTCGCACATTTTGTTGGAAGTGATCGACGGAACGGATTTCGAATTCTCGGACCCCACTTTCCGGGATGTTTATGTCGAGTTGATCGTTGGCTTACTTGCGGCGCGCTATTCAGTCGTCAACACGGCGCGTTTTGATCCGTTGCTTGGTTCAATGGGAGCGAAGTTCCAAAGCGATATCCTCCGATCGATCAGGGAGCAAATGCGGGATGTTAATGCCTCCAACCTTGAGTTCGCGACCAAAATTTTTCCGAATACCCTGTCAAAGCTGGTAACCGGGGCAGATCGTCTGACCAGGCAAGAGAAGGACAATCTGGTTCGGTTCATTCTTTGCCCTGCACTCGAAGGTGCGATTAGGCCGATCTTATCGGACTTCGAAAAGCTAGGGCGAACGAAGGTCAGTGACATGATTAAACAATCTGAAAAAAGCACCCAAGAAAAGTTGCAAGGGGCTTCGGAAATTTTTTCTCGCATCAGCGGCGACTTGAAATGGACCAAAAGTATCAGTGAATTACTCTATGGGAAGCGCCAGTCAAAGTCGCTTTTCGACAAGTGGTTCCGTAAAACTGTTGATCAGAATAGGGATGAAATCGAGGGCTAACTTGTGGTTGCCCTCGGCGACATTCCCTTGAATGGAGACTCATGCTGTTAGCCTAGTCGGGTTCGGCGTACTCCCCAAAGACACCAAACTCCTGGAAATCGCTTTCCGTCTGCTCCTGCAGTCGGAGCCATTCTTCACGGGTTAAAGGGACCTCCGGCTCATCCAGTTCGAACCAGCGATCATCCGGGCGCTTGGATTTTCCGTGCGCACCGAGGATCATATCTTGCCAGAGTTGCAGCATCTTGAGTTTCAGGGATGAATCGGTATCGAGGTCATAGAATTTCTGAATGACGCTGATCTTGCCTTCGCCCTTGTGCGTAACTTTTGCAACCTCGCTTACGATATCGTCATACGGGAAACCAAGTTTGCGGCCCTTCTTTCCGATGTGGCTGACGAACGCTCGCCGTAAGTCGTGGCTGGCGAAGTCGGTTCCTTCTAACGGTCCCCCAGGCTTTCGCGCCGCCTGAAAAATGTCGTTGATGAGCTTGTTCGATATGTGTCCGTTACCAGGTATGTGGGCGTAACGCTTCTTCAACTGTGGGAAGAGGAAGTTATTGGCGTCTTTGTCGGGGGATCGCTCCCGGTATCGCATCAGAGCGGTATGTCCTGCCCATGCCGCCCAAGACGGCAGGGGGAGAGGACGGTATAGCTTGTTCTTGTCGGGCCCTAAATACCAGACGTAGTCGAACCGTGTGGAACCGTACGTCCGTGCCATTTGATTATGAAATGTCGTCGTGACCGTTTCAATTCGTTGTCCCGTCAAGGCTTGGAGCGTTACGGCTCGTTTTGCCTCGTGGGCAAATTCCTTGTCTTCCAACCAAAAAAGGAAATCGTAGAGCTGTTTAAGGGACATGTACGGACGGTCGAAAATATCGTCTGCGTTCACGATATCGCGCTTCTTCAAATCCGGCTGGTCGACGGCGGGCAACCCGATGGTTGGATTCATTTTCAACCCGGTAACCCGTCGAGGGTCCATTGCGAACTTGAAGGCTGCCTTGAGCCCGTTTTCCGTTTGCTCAGCCGCTCGAACATTGTCCTTCGGAATACCGTTGACCATCCCTCCACGCTCGAGAATATTCTGGCGGACGGTCAAAATATCGAGTTGCGTGACGTTCGCGATCGGCCTGCCTGCGATGTGCTTGAAATCGGAGGTGAGCTTACTGTTTTTCGCTGCTCCAAGCGCTGAGCGATAAGTCGCATACATCGCATCGCTCTTGTATATCTTCGCCCACGCGAGATATTCGTCCCGAAGAACCTCCCATGTCCATGCACCGTCGATTTTCACGGCGGCTACGTTCTCCGCAGCTTCGACGGATGGTGTAGTGGTAGGCTGCGATAAAAGAGCGGAAACCATGATTTTAATGTCATCGTTTTTCCGACCAGCCTTCCAGCTCGCCTTTATCTTCGCGGCTATTTCACGAACGAGCGGCATCTGATCGACTCTGAAACCGTCCAGCGGCGCGAAGGAAATTTTGTGGTTCTTGGTCATGACCCACCAGTGGGCACTTCCGTTTTTCACCTGGATGCACAAGCCGGCGACGTCGCTGTCCCGGAACACGGCGGCGGTGCGAGACTGTGCGGCTGACCGCGCCTTATCAATCGTTTTCCTATCTATGTATTCGGCCACCTGGACCTCCTGATATTTTGGGGCCACCAACTCTGATTGGGGCCACCCTGGGGCCACCGGGCTTCTTGTGCAAGAGTGGAGCAGGTAGCTTTGGAGGTCTTCTAAATTGCTTTGAGAAATCGATAAAATGTTAATACTTTACAGTTATTTCAAAGTGATGGCGGCGATTTTTGATTTACGAGTGATCACTCGAAAAAGTTGCATTTTACCTTTTGGTTGATTTGTAATCAGGGGGTCACGAGTTCGAACCTTGTCGGGGGCACCAGTATTTTCAATGGCTTGGCCATTCACCATCCGTATTTTATTGCTGCTTCGGGCGATGCCTAGGGCTTGATGTGGTACAGCTTGTGCACGATCGCCCAGTTGCCTTCGTGTTCCAGCAAGGACAGATATTCGTAAAAATCCATTCCGTCGAAACGGGTCGTCAGCTTCACTGAGGCGCTGTCGCCCTCCTTGTCGATGCCCAGGATTTCGAAGGTGGGGTCGTGGTCGGGGAGGCCGCGTTCGCTTTTGCGCATCTGGCCGACGAAATCCTCCAGCGACAGCCATTCGGTCTCGCCCTCGAAGGTGCCGACGATGCTGGCGCGCGGATCGAAAACGTCACGCATCAGGCCCTCATCCGCATAGGCCATCGCATGCACATAGTCCGTGACGGTCTGGGTAATGGTTTTCGGCATCGGATCGTCCCTCCCTTCAGATCCAAAAGCTGAGCTTACACCCGTTGGCGCGGTTCCACCATAACCCCCTGAAAACGTGCCGGTTACGTCCTTGGTCAGGCTGTTTTGCTGCGGCTTCGGGAAAGGTGGCGTCCATGGTTCGACATGTTTTGCCGACGCTTTCCACAATTTTGTCCCGCCTGTCATTATAGTCGCCTTGGGTCCGACAAATTTCGGTATCAAGGGCTTTTCCGTCGGTCGCGATGCGGCATGTCGCAAGGCTTTTGTGTGGGCTTTGCCGGTTAAACTGCGGCGGCGGGGTGCCGTGCGGACCGATTTGGCCTATGATCCGTGCGCATGCCGCTCGGCAATAGCGGATGGTACGCGGGTAACAGGTTGCGTTTGAAGGTGTTTTTGTGATCGATCCTTATGTTTTGCTTGGCGTGGAGCGCGATGCCGACGAGGCGGCGATCAAGTCGGCCTATCGGAAGGTTGCCAAGGCGGCCCATCCCGACAGCGGCGGCGATACCGACCAATTCGCACGCCTGCAAACGGCTTACGAGCTTTTGAAGGATCCGGTGCGCCGCAGGGTGTTCGACGATACCGGTTACGATCCGCAGCTTGCCGACGCCAAGGACCTGAAGGGGCTGCTGATGCTGGAAACGCTTGTCAACGAATTCATTCTGGACGAGCGCGAACCCGGCAGTTTTGACCCGGTGGCCGCCATGCGCCGCAAGCTGACCGACGATATTCTGAAAAGCCGGTTTCATATTCTCGAGCTCGAACGGCACCGCACGCGGGTTCGCAAACATATGGATCGGCTGGGCAGGAAGCCGGAGACGGACGTGCTGAGTTCCATGCTGCGCGCCCGCAGCCAATCCATCGCCGAAGCCATCCGCAATGCGGAAGCCCAGATCGAGGCGATCGAGCAGGCCTATACCATGCTGGAAGGTTACTCCTACGAGCTGGAGAGCATATCGCTTTCCGAACCGTTGCTGAAAGGCGAGGCGGCGGAGTAGCCGTTTTTGCTTAGGTTCTCAGGGACCGTTGACCAGCGCCAGAATAAGCTGGTGCACGCGGCCGCCGGGGGAAAGCTCGTCGCGGTCGAAATCGCGACCGCGCTGGCGCTGCTCGTTGGAAAGCTCGCCCAGTCGCTGCTGCAGAACCACACGGACCTGCTGGCATTTCGGATCGTTTTCTGCCCTTAAACCAGTGCTGAAGGCTTCGATCTTCCGCACCATGTCGAGGATGTGTTCGCCATGCACGCGCTCATGGGTTTCCACGCCGGAAATGAAGGTCTTCCAGCTGGCGGCGACAGCAGGCGGCAATCTGGCCGGCGCTTTCGGCCAGGTATAGATGATGGTGAGATTGGGCCGTGCCGTGGCCAGCACGCAGGCGCCATCCGGCTGCGGACGATAATCCCGCCGCCATGTCAGCTTGAAGGTGGTGTGGGCGATGGCCTGCACGCCCGCGGTCGGGCCGCGCTCGCCGATGGACTGATAAAGCGTCTCGCCCGTATCACCGCTGATGGCATAGGTCTTTATCTGCTCGGCGGGTTTCCAGCCGGTCGATTGCGCTGAAAGCGGAAGGGCGCTCAGCAGCAGCATGGCGGCGCTGGCGGCGATGGAAGAGGGGGTGTTGGCGGGCACGCATCGATCCTTGTGTTACGCACCGAAGATAGGCGAGAGGCTGGCTGCAAGGCAAGGGTCGTGAAAGGCATGTCGCCTGGGCATTTCACACACGAAAAACCCCCGCGACGGATCGCGGGGGCAAGCTTGCGACCGAAGGGGAGATCAATCGTCCAGCTTGTCGTAGTCGAGCTTGGGCGCGTTTTGCAGCGCTTCCTTGTTGGTGTCGACAAAGGCCTTCCAGGTGCCGTTGTCGTTGTGGACCGCGACGGAGGAGGGGTCGAGCACCACATAGCTCTTGTCGATGCCGAGGAAGCCGCCAACGCTGGCGACAAGGCCGATCACCGATTTGCCATCGCCGATGACGACATCCTCGATCTCGCCGATATTTTCGTTCTGGGCGTTATAGATATCCAGACCGTCGAGCTGGGAGGCGGTGAGATCGGTTTTCTGGACATTGACGAACTTCAGCGGGCCGTTGGCCTTGGTGCCCATGGTGATGCCCGGACCCGACAAAGCGGCATCGGCGCCGGCAGCAGGAGCGGTGGTTGCGGTCTGGGCATATGCCACGGAAGAGGAGAACGCTGCTGCGGCAGCGAGGGTGATGATATTGATTTTCATGATGTTTCTTCCCTTTTTATGCTGAACGTTGCGTTCGGGAAAGAAACGATGACAGATGGATTTGGTTCCCCGTGGGATGACGCGAAAATTTGGTCTATGCTGGCATCGGGAGCGCTGGTGCGGTGAAATCGGGAGGACGTTATGGCAAGAAACACGGTGAGCAAGGATGCGGAAGAGACCGCGCCATCGGTTCTCATTGACCGTAAAATTGCGGAACTTGGCGACTGGCGGGGCGATATGCTCGCCCGCATCCGGGCGCTGATCAGGAAGGCCGATCCTGACGTAACGGAAGAGGTGAAATGGCGCGGCGTGCCCGTCTGGGAGCATGCCGGCATCCTCTGCACCGGCGAAACCTACAAGAACGCGGTG
This sequence comes from Rhizobium nepotum 39/7, assembly GCF_000949865.1. Lineage (GTDB taxonomy): Bacteria > Pseudomonadota > Alphaproteobacteria > Rhizobiales > Rhizobiaceae > Agrobacterium > Agrobacterium nepotum. Next base: position 136,013 of record NZ_JWJH01000020.1, read on the forward strand.
AAGATGACATTTGCCAAGGGCGCGTCGCTGGACGACCCGGCGGGCCTGTTCAATGCCAGCCTGGAGGGCAATACGAGGCGGGCCATCGACTTTCGCGAGGGGGATGCGGTGGATGAGGATGCGCTGGTGGCGCTTGTTCGGGCGGCGGTGGCGTTGAATGTGACGGGCAAGGCCGGGAAGAAGCGGGCCGGGGGCTAGGCTGAATCATCCGGGCGGATGCCTCAATCCTTCGCGACGTCCGTTTCCTTGTCCCATTCGCTGTCGATAAACTTCAGCGCGTCGATGATCGATACTTTCCACACCGACCAGACGTGATCGCCGTCTGTCACCCGCAATTCGGATTTGCGACTGTCGGCCTGAAGCGTTTCGTGCAGGGCGATGGCGCCGCGCCAGAGGAAGAAGCCGTCATCGTCGCCGACCGTCAGATAGGTGGCGGGCAAGTCCTGGTTTTCGGCAACATGTTGCGCGACGAGAGTGAAGACGTTCTTTTCGTTGAAAAGTCTTGCATCGAAGGGTATGCCGAAAGCGCCGGAGAAATGATCGCCGGTTGAGGGCAGAACGATGCCGCTGGTAACGGTGTTGCGGTCGACGCGATGAAAAAAGGCGCTGTCCTGAATGAGCTTGAGTTCGGCGGGTGTCTTGTCGAGATCGGAGGTCGGCACGTTCTGCCAGATCGCGCCGGACAGGCTGGCGACCGCGCCATAGAGACCCTCGTGGCTATATGCTAGATGCAACGCGCCGAAACCACCCATGGAGAGGCCGGCGATGGCGCGGCCTTCACGGTCTTTCCGCACCGGCAGCGTTTTTTCCACCTGATGGCGCAAATCGCCGGTCAAGGCCGTCTCGTAGTCGCCGGGACCGCCAACGGCAGCGGAATCCACGTACCAGCTATTTTTGACACCGGGCATGACGACCACCAGCGGGCGAATGGCTCCTGCCTCGATAAGTGTATCCAGCGTCTTTTCGATATTGCCCAAATCCCGCCAGCTGTTCTGGTCGCCATCATGGCCGTGCAGGAGATAAAGCACCGGCCAGCCGTTTTCCGGCGGCGTGCCATCCGGGCGGTAGATATTGACGGGAAGCGGTGCGTTCAGGGCGGCACTGTGGAACGTGGCATCTTCGATCTGTCCGGCAAAGGTTGGGGTACAGGAGAGGAAAAGGCACAAGGTCACCAGATTTTTGCGATGCATGTCGTGTCTCCGTGCTGCTGGCGCTTTACCGGCAGGGCCGATCTATTCTCGACCTATATCAAGCCTGCGGCAAACGGGGACTACATTCCCTGTCCATAGATGCGGATATGGTGAAGGTGTTTGGAGCGCCTCAGGTTGCTGCGCGGATCAACCGCTGCGAAAGCTAGCGGCTGTTGCCGGAGCGCGTTATTGCCCCGGCCGTCCAGTCTTCCCCTTCGTCCGGCTTTTACGCTTCTGCTCACCGGGGTCCTCATAAGACCCCGCGCCGATCTTGCCGCGCACAAGCGGTCTCGGATCGTCCTTGGCGCGTTCGGGCTGGCTTTCCGGCAGCGGTGAGAAATGCTTGCCGGGTTCTTCCGGCTTGCCGGGAACGTCGCCGCGCACCGGTTTTTCCGTGCGGCCAACGGTCATCTCGTCCAGCGTGTTCCTGCGGAACAGCGGCTTGCCCGCGTCCGCGCCGGGACCCATTTCATCCAGTGAAGGTTTGGCGAAGAGGGATTTTTCGTTTGCGGTAGCGGCACCCCCCTCTGTTCTGCCGGACACCTCCCCCTCAAGGGGGGAGACCGACCCGCGGCGGGCGCTCGTACTGCTTTTCTTGGCTTTTCCGCCGCCTTCGATGGCGCGTGCTTCTTCTTTCGCCATGGGGTCGTCCATCGTGGCGAGTTCGGCGGCCTTGAGGCGTTTGATCTCGTCGCGCAGGCGGGCGGCCTTTTCGAAATCGAGGTCGGCTGCGGCATCGCGCATGGATTTTTCCAGCGCGTTGAGATGGGACTGGAGATTGTTGCCGACCAGATGGCCGCCATCGGCGAAGCCCTTGCCGGAAGCGCCTGATATATCGGCCCTTACGTGATCCCGCTCATAAACTGAATCAAGGATATCGGAGATCTTCGCCTTGACCGATTCCGGCGTGATGCCGTGTTCGGTGTTATAGGCCATCTGCTTCTCGCGGCGGCGGGAGGTTTCCTCCATTGCCCGCTTCATCGAGCCGGTGATGTTGTCGGCATAGAGGATGACCTTGCCGTCGACGTTACGGGCGGCGCGGCCGATGGTCTGGATCAGCGAGGTTTCCGAACGCAGGAAGCCTTCCTTGTCGGCATCGAGGATCGCCACGAAACCACATTCGGGGATATCGAGGCCTTCGCGCAGAAGGTTGATACCGACAAGCACGTCGAAAGCGCCAAGGCGCAGATCGCGGATGATCTCGATGCGTTCCAGCGTGTCGATATCCGAATGCATATAGCGCACGCGAACGCCCTGTTCGTGCAGATATTCGGTCAGGTCCTCGGCCATGCGTTTCGTCAGCACGGTGCAGAGCGTGCGATAGCCCTTGGCGGCGGTCTCGCGGATTTCGCCGAGAACGTCGTCCACCTGGCTGCGGGCGGAGCGCACCTCCACCGGCGGATCGATGAGGCCTGTCGGGCGGATGACCTGTTCGGCAAAGACGCCGCCAGCCTGTTCCATTTCCCACGAGCCGGGGGTGGCCGAAACCGCCACCGTCAGCGGCCGCATCGCATCCCATTCCTCGAAGCGCAGCGGCCGGTTGTCCATGCAGGAGGGCAGGCGGAAGCCATATTCGGCCAGCGTCGCCTTGCGCCTGAAGTCGCCGCGATACATGCCGCCAATCTGGCTGACTGAGACGTGGCTTTCGTCGATGAACAGCAGCGCGTTGTCGGGGATGTACTCGAACAGCGTCGGCGGCGGCTCGCCGGGATTGCGGCCGGTGAGATAACGCGAATAGTTCTCGATGCCGGCGCATGAGCCGGTCGCTTCCAGCATCTCGATATCGTAGCGGGTGCGCTGCTCAAGCCGCTGGGCTTCGAGCAGGCGTCCGGCCTTTTCCAGTTCGGCGAGGCGGACCTTCAGCTCTTCCTTGATCGACTTGATCGCACCGTTCAGCGTCGGGCGCGGGGTGACATAGTGCGAATTGGCGTAAATCTTGACGGATTGCAGGTCGCCGGTTTTCTGGCCCGTCAGCGGGTCGAATTCGGTGATGGAATCGATCTCGTCGCCGAACATCGAGATGCGCCAAGCGGCATCCTCAAGGTGGGCGGGGAAAATTTCGATGGTGTCGCCGCGCACGCGGAACGAACCGCGCTGGAAATCCATGTCGCGCCGCTTGTATTGCTGGGCCACGAGATCGGCCAGAAGCTGGCGCTGGTCCAGCCGGTCGCCGACTTGCATCTGGAAGGTCATGGCCGTGTAGGTCTCGACCGAGCCGATACCGTAGATGCAGGAAACCGAGGCGACGATGATGCAGTCGTCGCGTTCCAGCAGCGAGCGGGTGGCGGAGTGGCGCATCCGGTCGATCTGTTCGTTGATCGAGGACTCTTTCTCGATGAAGGTATCGGAGCGCGGCACATAGGCTTCCGGCTGGTAATAATCGTAGTAGGAGACGAAATATTCCACCGCATTGTCGGGGAAGAAGTTCTTGAATTCGGAATAGAGCTGCGCGGCCAGTGTCTTGTTGGGCGCGAGGATGACGGCCGGGCGCTGTGTCGCCTCGATCACCTTGGCCATGGTGAAGGTCTTACCGGAGCCGGTGACGCCGAGCAGCACCTGGCTGCGCTCGCCGGAATTGATGCCTTCCACGAGGTCGGCAATCGCGGTGGGCTGGTCGCCGGCGGGCTGGTATTCCGAGGTCATGCGGATGGTAACGCCGCCTTCGGATTTCGGCGGACGGGCGGGCCGGTGCGGCGTCCACATCTTGCCGTCCTTGAACAGCGGATTGCCGCTTTCGATCAGCGCCGATAGTGCCTCGACGGTGGCGGTGACGGCGCCCGGTGCGAGGTTGGCAGCCTCCTCCAGAGAAACGTCCATGCCTGCCACAGGGTTGAGACCGGCGGCGGCGCGGATTTTCGGATCGTTGGAGGCACCGATCGACACGCCACGCGCGGTTTTGGACGCGGTGGTGTTCTTGGCCGTTTTGTTGGCCGCTTTTTCCGCTTCCTTACGGGCCTCGATCTCGATCTTCTTGCGATGCTTGCCAGCTTTGGAGGCGACTTCGCGCTGGGTTTCCACCGAGCCGGCTTCGGCTTCCGCCTCCAACTGCTTTACCCAGTCGGCGACGCTGCCGCTGAGCGGTGCGCCTTCGAACGACGATTGCGGAGCTTCCTCGAAGCCGGAATTCGCGGGTTTGGAATTTTTAGGTGATCTTGCCATGCGCGAAATATGGAGGGAGTCACGCGCAAAGGGAAGGGGAGGCGACGAAAAAATGAGTACAAAAAGGCAACGAAGCGCCGAGAACAAAATTCGGCCTGATACGTCGCCTAGCGCCCGAATGTTGTCTCATGGAAACCTGTTCCGTTTCAAGCAGCGGTAAGCTAAAGCAATTCAGGCGGGCGGAATGACGATTTCGTTTTCAGGCTGCCTTTTATGACATCCCTCCCTTCATCCTCCAGGATCCACCATGCCGTTCTCGATCAGCCCCGCCCACATCTGGCCTGTCCTGATGCTCGTTCTTTCCAATGTTTTCATGACCTTTGCCTGGTATGGGCATCTCAAGCACAAGGGCAGTGCGCTCTTTCTGGCGATCGTCGCAAGCTGGGGTATCGCCTTCTTCGAATACGTTCTCGCCGTGCCCGCAAACCGCATGGGATCGGAGGTCTATTCGACGGTGCAGCTCAAGACCATTCAGGAAGTCATAACGCTCGCGGTCTTTGCGCTGTTCTCGGTGTTCTGGCTGAAGGAAAGCATCACGTTCAACCATGTGATCGGTTTTGCGCTGATTGCGTTCGGCGCGTCGTTCATCTTCCGGTCCTGATCGCTGCGGCCAAGGGGAACGGGTGTTACGATCCCGTTCCGCTGCCGGCATAGTCCAGCCGCGCCGTGCAAATGCGGATGTGGTTCTCGTCGGCCCATTGTACCAGCAAATGCATCGGCACCAGAAACGAGCGGCCGAGATTGGTCAGTTCGTATTCCACGCGCGGCGGCACCTGCGCAAAGAGCGTGCGGCGAATGAAACCGTCTTCCTCCAGCCGTTTCAGCGTGCGCGACAACATCTGCTTGGAAATATCGTCGATCTTGCGGTTCAGTTCGTTGAAACGCAACACGCCGCCCTGAAGCGCTTCCAGAACCAGCAGGCTCCATTGATCGCCGATGCGATCCAGCACGTCGCGGATGGGACAGGGCTGCTCGAAGGCGAAGATTTCCTTGGTTTGCGTATCCGGCATTTTCCTCGCCCTTTCCATTTTCTCAACCCGTCAGGTCATCGCCATGTGACCTGATCAGCGGCGGCTGACTTCTTGCGGTGGGGGTTGCGATACCATAGCTTTCGTCAGCGGTCTATTATCTAGACCAATAACGACGCCGACAAAGGAAGAAGCTATGGCCAAAATCGCGCTCATCGGAGCCTCCGGCAATGCCGGATCCCGTATTCTGAAGGAGCTTTCCGACCGGGGGCACAAGGTGACGGCGATCGCCCGCAATCCCGAAAAAATCGCCAACCTGCCGAATGTCGTGGCAAAACAGGGCGATGTTTTCGATCAGGCGGGGCTTTCGAAACTGCTTGAAGGTCACGATGCCGTGATCAGTTCGGTGCACTTCACCGCCAGCGATCCTGTCACGCTGATCGAGGCCGTGCGCGCCTCCGGCGTTCCCCGTTATCTCGTGGTGGGTGGCGCCGGAAGCCTTGAAATCGCGCCGGGCCAGCGCGTGGTCGACCTGCCGGATTTCCCCGCCGCCTACAAGGCCGAGGCAACCAAGGGCGCGGAGTTTCTGGATCTGCTGAAACAGGAAAAGCAACTCGACTGGACCTTCCTGTCGCCATCCGCCGAATTCGTGCCGGGGGAAAGAACCGGAAAATTCCGCCTCGGCAAGGATGGCCTTCTCGGCAACGACCAAGGCAGCCGCATCTCCTTCGAAGATTATGCCATCGCGCTTGTCGATGAAATCGAGAAGCCGCAGCATTCCCGCCAGCGTTTCACCGTCGGTTACTGAGAGGTTGCACCCATGAATTTCCTAACACGTCGTCTCGCCATCACCGCTCTTGCCCTCGCGCCCGCTCTGGTGGCCGCGCCGGTTCTGGCGGAAACCGCAAAACGCGATCTGGCCCAGGAAGAGGCCAATCGCAAGCTGGTGATCGAGTTTTACGATACCGTCTTCAACAAGCACGAGGTAGCAAAGGGCGCCGCCGTGATCGTTGACAGCTACAAGCAGCACAATCCCAGGGTGCCGGACGGCAAGGCGCCGTTCGTCGATTACTTCACCGGCTTCTTCAAGGATAATCCGCAGTCGAAAGCGCGGATCGTGCGCAGCGCCACGGATGGCGATCTGGTCTATCTGCATATTCATTCGACGGAAAAAGACGGTGATCGCGGCAGGGCCATCGTCGATATCTTCCGGGTCACCGACGGCAAGATAACCGAACATTGGGACGTGATCCAAGCCGTTCCGGAGACGGCTGCGAACAACAATACGATGTTCTGACGCAGCCTCTCGTCGCATTGCCGATAGCGAGGGTAACAGCCGGGATATTTCTCCCGGCTGTTACCGTTTTTAGAGCATGCGTCGCCTCTGGCGGTGCTGCACGATGAGATCCAGCGCCAGCATTGCCAGCAGGCTCGCGCCCACCAGCGGGAAAATGATGCCGCCGATGGCGAGCAAAGCGAGCAGGCCGCGCAAAACGCGTTTTTCCTGCGGCAATGGCGGTATGCCGAGCGAGCCTTTCGGACGGCGCTTCCACCACATGATGCCGGCAGAAACGGCGAGCAGGACAATGCCGAAACAGGCCGCCAGCAGCACGATCTGGTTGGCAAGGCCGAACTGTTGCCCCAGATGCACGTTGATGCCCCATTCCAGCGCCTTGCCGAGCGGACCGTAATCTGCGTAGCTCATATCGATCAGCGGTTCGCCGCTATATTGATCGAGGTGGATGACGCGCTGTTTCGTGAGATCGTCGGGATAGGCGGAGCCGCTGTAGACGCCCGACGATTTGGTGGGCAGGGCGATGGCATAACCGGCGGCAAGGCCCAGGGCGTCGAAACGCGCAATGGCGGCATCGATCCCGATCGGCTGGCTGCTGGTGGAAGCAATGGATTCCGGGATTTTCACCTGTTCCAGTGACCAGCTGGTCTTGGCTATGTGATTGAGGTGGTCGTCCGACATCGGAACATCGGTGCGCACGCCCGCCGGATATCCGAAATTGCTGCCGTTCGCCCATTCATTGACCTTCCCGCCCCAAACACCCGACCAGGGCATGCCGGTAACAGCCAGGAAGACGATGAAAAAGCCGACGAAAATTCCGGTGACGGCATGGGTATCGCGCCAGAACACCCGCTTTTTTGGCGTGCCACGCACGGTGACGACACCGCCGGTCTGTTTTCGCGGCCACCAGAGATAAATGCCGGTGGCGACGAGGAGGATGGACCAGCCGGCGGCGATCTCGATCAGATAGCGGGCATAGGTGCCGAAATATTTCAGGCTGTGGAGGTAGCGGATCGTCCACATGACGGTGCCGCGATCCGGCAGGGAACCGGCAACCTGCGCCGTATAGGTATTGACGTAAACGGCGCGTTTTCCATCCGCCGTATTGACGGTGATTTCCGTCGAAGCGCCCGGATCGGAGGGTGTCGTATATTTGACTGCGGTGCCGGGAACGGCCGCAACCGCCGCCGCCACGATATCGGAGGGCAGTGCTTTTGGCGCGTTCTGCACCACCTCTGTGCGCTTCAGGTCCGAATGGATGAGACTGTCGAATTCGTCCCGGAAGAGATAGAGCGCGCCGGTGACGGCGAGCGATATCAAGAATGGCAGGACGAAGAGACCGGCGTAGAAATGCCAGCGCCACACGGCGCGGTAAAGGTTTACGGACGAGGAATGCGCAGGCGCGCGCTCGCCCTCGAAAGAGGTCGTAACGGACATGGATGTCTCCGCGAGAAAGTCGATTTCCCGGCAGGGCCGGACAGCTGCTTACATTTGCGGAGTGGAAGGCGGCGCGCGTGGGCGCGATTCGAGATTGGGTGGCGATGGTGGCGAGGCCGCGTCGCGATCCAGAAAGACGATTTCGACTGGGGGAACGATACTGTCTGCCCGTTCGACGGGGCTGACCGGAAGAGCGGCGATGGTGGTCGAGGCGAGACGGCAGAGCGTGCCGCAGCAACTGTCGGCGGTCTTCTCCGCCGGATTTTGGGCCGGGTTCTGTTTGCCGGAGCCGCCTTCAGGCATATGGCTGGAGCAGATGATCTCATCAGCTGCAAGCGCGGCCATCGCCATGTTGCCGCTTGCCAGGCCATTGGCGAGGCCCTGCAGGAGAAAAAGCAGAACCGCCAGCGTGGCGATGGCGCCAGCCGAACTCCTGTCCTGCATTATCCTGCGAATGAATCCCATGCGAGCGGAATGTCATATTTTCCGCGAAATGTCACCGCGACACAATGACGAGAGGTGGGGACAACAGGCGGGCAGGCGTTCTTCAGGTCAGCAGGTCGTAGGTGCGGAAAATCCAGGCGATCTGGTAAACCAGCGCGAACACCACGAGCAACTTGTGAAAACGGCGATTGCTGATGAAGGCTGCCAGCGTGAACAGAATGACGTAAATAGCGGTGCGGATGAGATATTCGGCGCCCAGTGAGGAGAGATAAGCCTGCCCCTTCAGCAGCGTATCGCCGATATCGGTGACGAAAAGTGCGGCCAGGAAGGCGAAGAACCAGCTTTTGCGGGAAAAGAAATAGTCTTCGTATCCCTTGTATTCCTTCATCTCTGTCGGAAACAGCAGCACGCACAGGAAATAGAACAGCGAGCAGAACAGGATGAGGAACAGGAACGCGCCGAAACCGAGGATGTGGCCGGTGGCGGAAAGCCGATGTTCCCACCACCAGAAATGCACCAGCATCAGAAACAGGAACGCCACCCAGCCGAGATGCAGGGGATAGATGTGTTCCTTCTTCGGGTGCTGGACGAAACCGGCAAGGCCGGTCAGCAGGCGTGCGAGGCTGAGGCCGACCACCATGCCCATGACGGCGCGGATATGCGAATAGGCTTCCGCGGCGTTGACTGCGGCCTCCATCGCACCTACTCCGCCGAAGGAATGGGCGTCGGTTGCCCGTTTTCGTCCATCGCCACCATGATGAAGGTGCCGGCGGTGACCTTTTCCAGCTTGTCGTAACGCGACCGCTGCGCCCAGGCCTCTACCGTCAGCGTGATGGAGGTACGGCCGAGACGGGCGATATCGGTATAGATGGATAGCGTGTCGCCGATCTTCACCGGCAGTTCGAAAGCCATTTCCTTGACCGCCGCCGTGACCACGCGACAGCGGGACCGTTCCGCCGCACGAATGCCGCTGGCCAAATCCATCTGGGACATGACCCAGCCGCCGAAAATATCACCGGCCGGATTTGCGTCGGCCGGCATGGCGAGCGTCCGCAGCGTCAGTTCGCCGGTCGGTTTAATGGGCAGGTCGGTCATGTCGAGATTTGCTCCTTGCGAATGATAAAGCACAGCATGCGTTGTGCTTTGCTATTTCGCAAGGAAAGGTAAGCGTCAGGACGACGCTTTGCCCAGAAATTGCTGCGTTGCATAAAGGGCGATGGCCGCCGCATTCGATACGTTGAGCGATTTGATCTCGCCCGGCATGTCGAGACGGGCAAGCGCCGAGACGGTTTCGCGGGTCTTCTGGCGCAATCCCTTGCCTTCGGCTCCCAGCACCAGCGCTATCTTTGCGCCGCTGAAGGTCTGCTCGATGGGGGCGGGGCCTTCCGAATCCAGGCCGACCGAGAAGAAGCCGAGCTTGTGCAGCTCGCCCAGCGTATCGGCCAGATTGGTGATCTGGATATAAGGGATGAGTTCCAGCGCGCCGGATGCGGATTTCGCCAGCACGCCGGATTCCGTCGGGCTATGGCGGATGGTGGTGATGACGGCGCCGGCATTGAAGGCGACCGCTGAGCGCATGATGGCGCCGACATTATGCGGATCGGTGATCTGATCGAGCACGAGGATCAGCGGGCTTTTCTTCAATGCGTCGAGCTTCTTGACCGGCAGCGGCCTGGTTTCCAGCATCACGCCCTGATGGATCGCCTCGGGGCCGAGCACCTTGTCGATATCCTGCGGCGAAACCATCTCGACCGGGAAGGGCTGGGCGTCCGCCTCGCCGATATCCAGGCGCGCAAGGGCATTCTGGGTGACGGAGAGCTTGATGAGCTGCCGTTCGGGATTGGAAAGCGCCGCACGCACGGTATGCAGGCCGTAAAGATGCACCTGATCCGGCGCAAGCTGTGGCGGCTTCCAGTCGTCCGCGCTGCGGTTCCGGCGCTTCTGCGGCTGCGGGGTTGGAATTTCGCCCCTCTCGCGTTTGGCGTCGCGCACGGCACGGCGCAGGGTGGCATAGTGCGTGTCGCGGGTGGATTTGTCGTTGGGATCGTCTTTGCTCATGGCGCCTTATATCTCCGGGAAGAGGCGTATACCAGCCCCCGCGATAATCCACAGGGCTGTAAAGATGTTTGAATTTTTTCCCGAAAATTCGTGAAACGGCGTGTTGACAGAAACGAACGAGGCCGTCATATACGCGCCACAGACGACGCAACGGCGCTTTGCCGGAGAGAAATCTGAAGAGCTTGGTCGCTCGATCCTAGCAGATAGCTGGAGGGATGCCCGAGTGGTTAAAGGGGACGGACTGTAAATCCGTTGGCTACGCCTACGTTGGTTCAAATCCAACTCCCTCCACCATTCTGCGCAGGATCGAAATCACCACCGCGGGTATAGCTCAATGGTAGAGCAGCAGCCTTCCAAGCTGAATACGCGGGTTCGATTCCCGCTACCCGCTCCAGCGATTTTTCCAACAAGATCAATGACGTCCAACATACGTTGATTTTTTCAGCGTCGTTTTCCCTATGCGCAAAAGCGTGCAGTGCGTTGATCTGCGCGCTCTACTTTATCCATGCGCGCGGCATTTCTGAGCAAGTGCCAAGCTTTGCACTCAGGCGCCGTGGCAGCGCCTCCCATTGTTTGCGATTGAGGTCGGGAGCGGCACGTGGTTCCATGCCGGGTGCGTAGCTGATTCCTCCCCGTCGATACCCAATTGTGATCCGAGAGGCCCATGTCGATTTCAGATACGATATTCCGCCCTTTCGAGACGCTGATACGGCCGCTCGATATTCCCTTCCGCCCGCTGCCGTCGAAAGGCCCGGTCGCGGTGCTGCTGCATTTCATTTCGATGTTTCGCGGCGTTCTCATCGCTCTTGCCTTGTCGTCCATGGTTGTGGAAGCCATCAATCTGTCGATCATCTGGGGATTGTCCGTCATCGTCGATGGTGTGACGGCGCAGGGAGCGGCGGCTTTTCTGCGCAATGAATGGCTGCTGCTCACAATCCTCGGCGTGCTGATCTTCCCGATCATGCCGATCGCGTCGTTCCTTTTCAATACGTTGAACTCGCATACACTCGGCATCGCAATGCCGGTTGCCATCCAGTGGCAGGGTCACAAGGCGGTGGAGCGGCAGGACCTCGCGTTTTTCCATGAGCTTTACGCCGGGCAGGTGGCCTCGCGCCTCTCGCAGGTGTCGTCGGCCGTGCAGCAGCAGATCATCAACGCATTCCAGCTCGGACCGCGCTTTCTGCTGCAAATGGTCGGTTCGCTCGTTCTGCTCTGGACTTTGTCCTGGCAACTCGCGCTGCCGGTGTTGATCTGGATCGTGCTCAACGTCGTTCTCGCCGTCAAACTGGCGCCTGTCTTCACGGAGCGGTCGCGGCGGTCGGCAAAGCAGCGAAGCCTCGTCTCCGGTGCGATCACCGATCTCTACAGCAATATGCAGATGATCAAGCAGTTCGCGGCCGAAGACAGCGAGGCGGGAGCGATCCGTCGTATCCTGAACAAGTCGGTCCACACCCAGCATAGGGAACAACGGGTCTATCGCATGTCCGAACTGGTCGTCGTTGCGCTCAATATGGCGCTGTGGCTGGCGATCCTGTCGGTCGGTTTTTCCGGTCTGGTGAAGGGCTTCATTACGGTCGGGGAATTTGTCGGCGCCGTCTATATTCTGCAACGGCTGTCGGGGCACACATTTACCTTCCTGCAGATGGGCCAGCAGATCTTTCAGGCGATAGGCACGATCAAGGACGCCATGCCTGTCATGACGACGCCGCCGACCATTACCGACAGGGCGGATGCCACAGAGCTGACCGTTTCGCGTGGAGAAATACACTTCGGCAATATCCGCTTCGCCTATAAATCCGGCAAACCGGTGGTCGATGATCTGTCGCTCGTCGTTCGGGCCGGGGAGAAGGTCGGGCTTGTGGGATTGTCGGGTGCCGGAAAGACGACGCTGGTCAACCTGCTCCTGCGTTTTTACGACATTCAGGATGGCGCCATTCGTATCGACGATCAGGATATTCGCGATGTCACGCAGGCAAGCCTGCGCCGCAATATCGGAGTGATTGCCCAGGATGTCGCGTTGCTGCACCGCTCGGTGGGCGACAATATCCGCTATGGGCGGCCGGAGGCGGCGCAGGATGAGATAGAGCAGGCGTCGAAAGTGGCGAAGGCCGACGCCTTCATTGCCGATCTGGCCGACAGCGAGGGGCGAACGGGATATGAGGCTTTTGTCGGAGATCGCGGTATCAAGCTCTCAGGCGGACAACGCCAGCGTGTCGCCATTGCCCGTGTGTTGTTGAAAGACGCTCCCATCCTCATTCTGGACGAGGCGACGTCCGCCTTGGACAGCGAATCCGAGGCGGCCATTCAGGACAAGCTCAATCTGGTGATGGAGGGCAAGACGGTGATCGCGATCGCGCATCGCCTTTCCACGATTGCCAGAATGGACCGGATCATCGTGCTGGACCACGGCCGAATTATCGAAGAAGGACGACCGGAAGAACTGATCGAACAGGGCGGATTGTTCGCCCGGCTCTGGAAACGCCAGACCGGGGGCTTTATTCCGGAGGACGAGTGATCGGGTAAATATTTTCATCGGTGTTGCGGGTAAAGCTTCAGGCGCCGTATGTTGCAATGCGTTCAAACCCTTGGTCCTTGCTGCACTGCTCGTTGACAAGCGGAAAGCCCGGTCGGATAGTCTGCCGGCAATTATGCAAACGGGAGTCTTCAATGATTAACAGGGTTGTAATTCTCTCATCTTTAGCGCTGCTCGCATCGGCGGCGTTTGTCTCCCCCGCAGCCGCACTCACCATGAAAGAGTGCAGCGTGAAGTACCAGGCGGCGAAAACCGACGGGTCCGCGAAAGATGTCAAATGGAACGACTATCGCGCCAAGTTCTGTGGCAGCGACGCTGCGGCTGAAGATGCTGCCGACGACAAGCAAGTCGCGGCTACAACCGACAAGGAACCCGCAAAAGCGACGGTAAGAGCCCCGAAGGGCGTCGCTTTTCCGAGTGCAGTCGATAAGAAATATTCAAGCGAGACCCCTGGAAAGGCCCGCCTGAAGACCTGCGTCGACTCCTATCACAAAAACAAGAATGACGGCACGCTCGGCGATCTGAAATGGATCCAGAAGGGTGGCGGCTATTGGAGCCTGTGCAACACGGCGCTGAAGAGCTGATACGGATCGGGGCGGCGGCTGATCGCCGTTGCCCCGACATCCTCGTGTCGTCCGCAACGGCTTCGAAAGGCGCGATGCGCTGATTCGGGCGGCTGGTGCCTGTTTCGTTACGTCCAGGGAAGGACGTGAGGCGTTTCCGTGCCCTCCGCAAATTCTGCAGGGTCAATCCTGCCGGCAAGGGCGGGATCTGTATTTTACAATTTTTGGGGCATTGTCAGGACAGGTTGCGGGCCTTGGATCAATCGCGGTGCGATGTGGAGCGGGGGCCGTGATGAATGCGCGTTCCCGTCTATCGGCGTTGTTTTGCCATGTCAGGCAACCCCGTTTTCGGGTGGGTGAAATCTGCGAATGGTTTGCGATTCAGCATCTTGATAGAAAGAGTTGATCTTGCGGTTTGATCCGCATCCAGCAATCAAACGGTTACGGCTGTTCCATAACGGCCGGTCGGCAATGTGGGCGGATGACCAGACGATTTCGAAACTACCTCACCGTACTGGTCATATCATTGCTGATGTGGGGGATGATTCTCGGCGTCGTTTATTGGCTGTTTCGATAGGTGCCGCAGCGGCCTCCGGATCGGATTAAAGTGCCGCAGACGTATATCAGGTGCAGCCCTGAAGGAGCGGCGGCAGGGCGGTTTTAGAACCTTGCCATGCCGCCGGTCAGCGTTGGATTGTGCGCTTGACGCGTTCAGCCAAGAACGAGCGCCGCAAAAAGCGCCAGCAGGATGAGGGAGCTTGTAACAGCGCCCAGTTTCATCCGGCGAAGGCGGCGGGTACGACCGCCGCTCCAGTCGTAAGCCATTGGCGGCTTTACCTTTCTTTTTATTATTATGACTTATGGACTAGCTCCCTAGGCTTGCCCGTGGCTGACCTCAATTGCCAAAACCCATGGGCGAAAAATCACGATTTCCTTGTCTTATCCGAATGTTGCAGCGGTTACGGCGGCCGATTCTCCATGGCTGATCCCGCTCGCCGGAAGCGGTTTTCGAGGCGGTGAAAACATGGTTGCGGTGCTGCTCGGGCGAGGGGCCTAGACACCCGTATGTCACGAAAAAAGCCCGGAAACCTGCGTTTCCGGGCTTTTCGTGAAGGTGTAGCGACAGGCGGTTTCAGCCCAGATAGGCTCTGACGTAAGGCAGGACCTCGATCACGCCATGGTAAAGCATGTTGAGCGCCACATAGATGATGACCATCAGGCCGAGATAGGAAATCCAGCGATAGCGGTGCAGCAGCTTGGCGACGTAATTGGCGGCAAGGCCCATGAGGGCGATCGAAACGACGAGGCCGATTATCAGCACCGTTACATGATCCTGCGCGGCGCCGGCGACGGCCAGGACGTTATCCAGCGACATGGAAACGTCGGCAATGACGATCTGGGTCGCGGCCTGAAAGAAGGTCTTGTGACCCTTGGTGAGGTCAGCCTCTTCGTCCGTCACCTCGTCTTCCATGGAGCCTGCGGCATCGCGCAGTTCGGACCACATTTTCCAGCATACCCAGGCGAGTAGAAGCCCACCGAACAGTTGCAGGCCGACGATGGAAAGAAGCTGGACGGTGACGGCGGCGAAACCGATACGCAATACGGTCGCGGCGATGATGCCGACCAGGATCGCCTTGCGGCGAAGATGCGCGGGAAGACCGGCGGCGGCAAGGCCGATGACGATGGCGTTGTCGCCCGCAAGAACAAGATCGATCGCGATGACTTGCATGAATGCCGTGAAGCCGGCGGCTGTGAAAATTTCCATGGAACGGTCCTGAAACGGAATGAGAGGTCGCGCGGGAGAACGCGGCTGATCAATATGTGACGTGAGGTGATGCGCCGGGCGCATCGTTCCGCTCGCCCGTCTCCCCCCGGCGATGAAATTTCCTTAAGCCATGATGCCGGTCGAGGTAAAGAAGTTGTGATAAAGAAAAGCTTGTCAAGCGATCCGATTGTGCGAAGAGGGATGCAGAATGGGGTTCTGCCGGCCTGCTCCTCCGTCCGCGCCGCCGGCAGGCTGAACCGGCTTTGAATATTGCAAAGAAAGCACCATATGTGCGCCTTGGGGCGCGCTGCGGACGCGCGCGAAGGCGCTTTGACAATTAAGTCTTGCGCATTCGCTTACAAAGCCTTAAACGGCGACACCAAACCGGTCCGCCCGGGGAAACTACTTCACGTTCACAGGAAGCAATTCACATGGCAAAGAGCAAGTTTGAGCGCAATAAGCCGCACGTCAACATTGGCACGATCGGTCACGTCGACCACGGCAAGACGTCGCTGACTGCTGCGATCACGAAGTACTTCGGCGAATACAAGGCGTATGACCAGATCGACGCTGCGCCGGAAGAAAAGGCGCGCGGCATCACCATTTCGACGGCACACGTCGAATATGAGACGCCTGCTCGCCACTATGCCCACGTTGACTGCCCCGGCCACGCCGATTACGTCAAGAACATGATCACCGGTGCAGCGCAGATGGACGGCGCGATCCTGGTTTGCTCGGCCGCCGACGGTCCGATGCCGCAGACCCGCGAGCACATCCTGCTGGCCCGTCAGGTCGGCGTTCCGGCCATCGTGGTGTTCCTCAACAAGGTCGACCAGGTCGATGACGCCGAGTTGCTCGAACTCGTCGAACTCGAGGTTCGCGAGTTGCTGTCGTCCTACGACTTCCCGGGCGACGATATCCCGATCGTCAAGGGTTCGGCGCTTGCCGCTCTTGAAGATTCGGACAAGAAGATCGGTGAAGACGCGATCCGCGAGC
>NZ_JWJH01000021.1 GCF_000949865.1 Rhizobium nepotum 39/7
GTAAAAGGGGTGAATGTTCAGTGCTGATTGACATCGGATACTCGATAACCTTCAGGGAAGGGGTCTGTCGGATCTAGGAAATGCTGTTGTATTCCGTTGATCCAGGCTTTCCCCGTGATCACAGGACGTATCGCGCGCTTTCCGTGAAGGTCTATCACTTCAGAGACGAGGCCCTCGAACTGTGTTTCGGTAATTGAGATCCCGGTGTAACGTTCGCCCAACTTAAGTTCGCCTCTAGCATGCAAGATCGACATTCGGGCTGATGTGCCGGTCCCGCTGGGCGACCTGTCGAGCTTTCCAGGTTGTAAGGAAATTGTCGCGCGTCCAGTCAACATGCCGTTGATGTGCTGTGCAGGATGAGTGATCTGACAAAAGGAAATATGATCCCAGCCGTTGGAGGGATGCACGAATCCCAATTGCTCGTTTGCTGCATTGGTAGTCCTTATTCCCATCTCGGCGATATCCCGCGCCTCATCTGGTGAGATGCTAAAACCCAATTGGCGACCATCGACGAGAACATAACTGTCGCCGCCCCATGCCGTATCGACGCTTAGGGTCCCCACTCCAGGGACTTCGATTTGCGCGTTCAGGGCATCCGCATACGACGGTAGGTTTCTAAAAGTGATGCTCTCAGCTTTTCCATCTCGGCACACCGCGACGATTTCAATAAGTCCGCCAGGTGCCTCAAAGACGAGTTTAGTTTCTGGCTCCTTCATCTCCACGATGCCAGTTTCGAGAAGGACCGTGGCGACGCACATGCGTTTGAGCCAGACATCAAGGGGGTGTCCATTGGCTCCATTATAATAAAACCATTACGGCGGCTGGGTCTTTAGCCTGTACGAGGAGATTGACGTTTTTGAACACTCCTCCTCGGGGCTCGTTCAAGACGGAATTCCGAAGCTTTCCATCTCTGTGAATAAATCTCGATTGCTCAAGTAATGTGTCGCCTGGCGGGGGCGCTATGCCGCCCACGATCACGTCGCCTATTTCACCGCTCGCATGGCAATTGACGATATGAACTACCTTTAAACTGCGCATTTCTCACTGTTCCCTTACGCCAACGGCTCTGAAAATTCTCTGCCTAGGGTCCAACTGCTGAGGCACTGACGCTAGGCGTGTTGACAGTTGTGATGTTTCATCGGCTACGTTCCTGCCAATTCCATTCGCAAAAATTTCCATCGCTTTTGGACAATCAGGGATGATGCAGCCGGAAACCACGAGCCGTTTCCTCGCTAAAATGTATTCTAAAATTAGGTTTTGTATACAGATATTGTATGGCGTATCCGAATCTATTGGATGGTGCGCAAGATTGTAAGGAACCAATGCCCCATCGTCTTCCGGAGCGGCTGGAGCCAGGATATTGTCCGGTGACAGCGAAGGATCACCTTTGCGTCCTGTCTGCAGGTGTTGAACGGCGATTGACTGCACCGTGGAAGATAACGGAATTTGACTTCGAGGCGCAGTAGGATTGAGACCAATGCCGCTGGGGAGGCCGGCCTCAGATTGAAGTGGGTGCAAGTCTTCTATAGGGAGCATAGCCGGAACAGATCGGACTAACCGACTCTCTATCCCGCTTTTGGACGGTCATGGCTGAAGCAGAACGACATCGATCTTTTACCGAACGCTTCCGAATCGCGTTAGAGAACGCGGACTGTTGGTTCTCGGAAGGGCGGGCCATCCCATAACCAACAGGCAAGCAGATTGGTCTGGAAGGCGATCTCGTCGATGACGCCGATGATATTGGAGATCTCGTTCGAGGGCTGCTCGATGCCGCCCATGGCGTTGACTGCGTTGGTGACGACCGATCCCGATTGCGAGGCGCTGGCCTTCGCGAGTTCGGCAACTTGGCGCGCCTCGTTTGTCCGCTTTGAAGCGTTACCGACGTTGACCGTGATCTGGTCAAGCGCGGCGGCAGTTTCCTCCAGCGATGCAGCCTGATCCTCGTACGGCGGGACAGGTCGTTGGCGCTGTTGCTCACTTCGCGTGCTCCTGTGTCGATCATGTCGGTCGCTACCGCCACGGCCGCCAGCGTCGCGTTGAGTTGCGAGACGGCCGTATTCAGATCGTGATGCAGCGCCTCGAAGTCCGGCACAAAGGGTTCGTCGAGGCGAAACGAGAGATCGCCCGCGGCGAGCTTCCGAAGGGCTGATGGCCCGATGTCGGCTTCGGCGGCAAGACGCATCAGCCTGAAGACGACGGTTTGCAATGGCCGCTGATCGAAAGATCTCAACGGCCCCTGCCATCTGGCCGATATCGTCGCTCCGGTTAGCAAATGGGATTTGACTGCCGGTGTCGCCGCCCGCGAGGCCGGTCATCGCGGCGGTAATCGCACGAACCGGTCTGGCGATCCCGCGCAACACATAAATCGTAGAAGCACGAGCAGCAGGGTAACCATCGCAATGACGACGAATGTCGTCAGCGTGGCCGGCGTTGAGGTCGAATTCATCACATTGGTTGCCGCAATGACTGCGGCATTATTTGATTCGAGCAGGGTGTCGAAAGCAGATTGGGCAGGGGCAATGATCGGCCCCATGCTTTCGAGCATCGACCCCGCCTGCTGATAGTTTCCGACCTTCGAGAACGTGATCATGTTCTCGCCAGCTTTCCCGTAGGCCAACAAGCTGTCGTTCACCAGCTTCGCCGCCAATTTCATGGCCAAGTGTCGCAGGCATTGGAATTTTCAGTCCAAGCCATGACCAGTCACCGTTCCATACGTGCCAGTCCGTTCTGCAGATGCCACTAGCAGTCAGACGGACAAGCGCATCGTCTTCACCGATTTCCGGGATAGGTACATTCCGTATGACAAGGGGTGTCCGAAACCGTTCATCTGAACCGTACGCATGGTGTTCATTTTATCCTGAATCCTGTTTCGTTATGGCGAGACCTGCTTCCAACGACAGTCTAAATAAAAAACCGTGAGGGTTTGATCGCCTCACCATTCAGAACACAACGGATGCTAATTCCGGAATTATGGGTGAGCCTGTCAGCTGCCCAAAGCAGTGTTCAGCTGCATCTGCTAGTATAGCGACAACAGGATAGTGATTTCAGGACGCCAGTTTGAATACCTGGGAAGAGCAAGGGAGGTTCCATTCTGCTGCTCTTAGTTACATACGTATGACGTTTAAATGCAACTCTCGTAGGCAGGTCGAAGTCCAACGCTCTCGAGTACGAGCGCGTTGGACTTCTTGGATATCAGTTCTTTGCGTTCAGGAATTTGTCAGCGTTCTCTGCCGTGACATAGGTCCACGGAACGGGATAAAGCTTTGCAGTGCCCTCACCCCAAGGCATCTGAGGATATTCGGCCCAGCAATCCGAAAGCGGCTTGTAAGAGTCTCCGATCACCTTGCGCAACGCAACATCAACGGCGCCTTGTGCCTGCGTATGAGCATCTTGGCGGATAGACAGGATCATTTCGCCGTTTTTAACGGCTCTGATCGCGTCGGAAACGCCATCGATACCAACGACAGGAATCGTCTTCGGATCGATACCAGCCGCTTTCATCGCAGCAATCGCACCAAGGCCCATCTCGTCATTTTGAGCGAGAACGCCTTGAATCTTACCCTTATGCGACGTCAGCCAGTTCTGCATCAGCACCATCCCCTCGGAGCGCGACCAGTTGCCGGTCTTGCGTTCGAGGACAGTGATATCCTTGTTGGCGTCGAGCGCAGCCTTGTTGCCTTTAGTCCTGAGTTCCTGACCAAGGTTTCCTTCCGGTCCGATCAGGACGACGATGTTCCCCTTGCCGCCCATCGCCTTGAACAGCACTTCCGCTTCATACTGTCCGGCCGCGACATCGTCAGAGCCAACAAACGATACGAGCTCGTCGCTCTTGGCCGGCCCATTCGAGCCTACGACCGGCAAACCGCGCGTTTGCGCTTTGTGGATGACGCCTTTCGCGGCATAGCTGTCGATAGGAATGTAGATCGCCACGTCGTACTTCTGGGTCACCATCAGGTCAAACTGCGAGGCTTGCGTTGAATGGTCGTAGTTGCCGTCGAAAACGGTAATCTCTGCCAATCCGTTGGAAAAGGCCGGATGTTTCTTGATTTCGCTAGCCCAGATCTGCGCATATTCGTTCTTCAGACCGTAGACCGCGGCTCCCACCTTCACGGGCTTCGTTCCAGCTGCAAAAGCAGCTCTTCCGGCCAGCGGCACCATGCCTGCAGCGGCCATCAGCATCAGTGTATTTCTCCGAGTAATCATCGCTTCCTCCAATTATGTGCAATGACACGGGTGCACATCTCCCGAACTTGAGCGAAGAGGGCGAGCCCTTTCCACAATGACGTTTAGTTCAACCGGCAGACGCCGAGATGATCGTTGCGGCTATCTTATCCGCGCGCGCACCGTGTCAAGGAACACGGCGAAGACAATGACCACGCCCTTAATGACCTGCTTGTTGCCAGAGTCGACGGAGAGCAAATCAAGGCCGTTGTTGATGACGCCGATCAGCAAGGCGCCAAGAATCGTCCCGACCACGCCGCCGCAACCGCCGGCAAGGCTCGTGCCGCCGATCACCACGGCTGCGATTGCATCCAGTTCATAGCCAAGCCCGGCCTGCAGCGAAGCGGACGTCGCACGAGATGTATAAATGATCCCGGACAGTGCTGCGCAGACGCCACTGATCAGATAGACCGAAAATTTGATAAAGCCGATATTCACCCCCGCGGTCCGCGCGCCGCGCTCATTGCCCCCGACGGCATAAACGTAGCGCCCAAACCGGGTGAACTTCAGGACCAGGAACGAGATGATGGCGACGAGAGCAAAAATGTAGACCGAAAACTGGACGCCCCAGAGCTGCCCGTTGCCGATCAGCATAAAATTGTCGGAAAGATCAGAAATCTGCGAGCCATGATTATAGATCTGCGTCAGTCCCCGGGCGGCACTGAGCATTCCGAGGGTGACGATGAACGGCGGTATGCTTCTCGAGCCCGCTATGATCGCGCCATTGATTGCGCCAGCGGTTGCGCCGACTGCCAATCCAACCAGCAATGCAGCGGCAACGCCAAGATTGAGATCCGACGATGTCACAACACTGGCAGACACGATCCCGGCGAGGGCCAAAATAGAGCCGACCGAGAGGTCTATCCCTGCAGTCAATATCACGAAAGTCAGACCTACCGCCATGATGCCGTTGATGGACACCTGGGCCAGGATATTACCGATGTTGTCCCCGGTGGCGAAATAGGGGGTGGTAAACGACAGAGTAATGCAGAGGACGACAAAACCTGCCGCGATGCCATAGCGCGATGCCATTTCGAGGAGGCTGGCATGATTGATGTTAGTCATGAAGTTGTCTTTCACGATGCGAGATGAAGAAGTTGTTCGTGGGTGGCGTCGGCGACCAGCATGTCCCCAACAATCTTGCCCCGTCGGAACACCAGAATTCGGTCGGCGACCTGTAGGATTTCGTCGAGCTCGGACGACACCACCAAAGCTGTTTTGCCTTCTGATACGAAGTTTCTCAGGAATGCGTAGATTGCTTGCTTGGCACCCTCGTCGATGCCGCGCGTCGGCTCGTCACAAAGCAGGATACGCGGGTTCGTAACCAGGCATCTGGAGAGAACGACCTTTTGCTGATTTCCTCCAGACAGGTCCTGAACGTCGTCTTCGACCGATCCCATGCGCAGTGAAAAAGCCTGCGCCATCTCTGTAACGATCTTCCTTTCGCCGCGACGTTTGACAAAGCCAAAAAACGAATATTTACGCAGCGCGGAGAGCGAGATGTTTTCTCTGATCGGGCGGCAAAGGATAAGGCCGGTTTCTTTTCGGTCTTCGGTCGCCAATGCCATGCGCTTCGAGATCGCGTCTCGTGGCGAAGATACCCTGACGGGCTTCCCGTCAATTTGAAGCTCACCTTCGTCCTGCTTGGTAATGCCGAAGAGGGCGTCCAAAAATTCGCTGCGTCCGGCACCCATGAGCCCGAACACGCCTAGAATTTCTCGCTCGCGGAGTTTGAGGCTGATGTTCTGGAATTGGTCGCCCCGGGAGTAGTTCTTGACCTCGAGGATCGTCAAACCCGGCTCGCGCTGATCCGCGGATAACGGCTTCACCGTGCGACCAACAATAAGCCGCACTAACTCTTCCCGATCAATGTCGCCAAGTTTGCCCGTCTGAACAAAGGCGCCGTCGCGGAAGACAGTATAATCCTCAGCTATTCTGAAAAGTTCGCTAAGTCGGTGAGAGACGTAGACAATGCCGACGCCTTGCCGGGTCAGCGACCGGATCGCTTCGAAAAGGACATCGGTTTCCGCCTCGCCGATCGCCGAGGTTGGCTCATCCATAATCAGAACCTTGCTATCCTGACTGATCGCCTTGGCGATTTCGACCAGCTGTATCTTGGCGATGGAAAGGTCGCCGACACGTGCCCGCGGATCTATCGGAAATTTCAGCCGATCGAGCAGTTCTTTAGCGTTGTTGAACAAGGTCGGATAATCGACGACTCCATACCGGGTGGGTTCGCGGCCAAGATAGATATTCTCAGCGACTGTCGCCTCCAGAATGGGGCTAAGTTCCTGCGTAATGATCGCTATCCCGGCCTCAAGCGCTTCCCGCGGCGACGTGAAGCGGACGGCAACGCCGTCCAGATCGATCTGACCATCATCGGGGCGGATCAGACCCATCAAGACACTGAGAAATGTCGATTTGCCGGCTCCATTGCCACCGCAGAGCGCATGAACCGATCCGCGGCGCAGCTCCAGACGTCCGTCCGTCAAAGCAGCTACGTGGCCATAGGTCTTCTTCACGCCGGTTGCCGCCAACAGAAGGTTCTCACCAGCTATTAGGCCGGCAGGCTGCAAAACTGCTTCAACTGAATTCGCCATATGATCTCCTCCAAAGAAATCTCAAGCCCCCCGCTTTGATGCCTTAATAGATCACATCGACACGATGCGCAATAATTTGTTGGGCAACTGTGCAAATATCAATGCTGCGTTGCAGCAATGAATGTCGCAACGGCTGATTAAATTACCATGAATGCCGGAAAGCGGCGACGAATTAGCTGTTCGCAACTGCGAGATAGAAATGTTCGATCAAAAAATCGACATATGTCCGTAATTATTTCGTTGTATTGCCATACAAAAATGATTTATCACGGTGACTATCAGTGGATCGGAAATGGAGGTTAAGACATGCGGCGCTTAGGGATACACTCATTTGTATGGACAGGCGGCCAATCTCAGGAAGGGCTCGAGGAGGCTTTGCGTAAGACGGCCGAGCATGGTTATCGCACGATCGAATTTGCATATTTGCGGCCTGAGAAATTCAATCTGGATAAGCTCGCCAAGCTAGCGCAATCTCTCGACGTCGAGATCGGCGTGACCATGGGTCTGTCGCTGGATAAAGACGTATCGAGTGAGAACTCCGACGAAGTCGCGGGTGGAAAAGCGGTATTGGCCGATGCTGTAAAAGCGGTTCGTGACATCGGCGGCAACAAGCTGGGTGGCATTCTCTATTCGGCGCACACCAAATATAACCGGCAGCCGACCAAAAAAGGCTGGGACAATAGTGTCGCCGCGATCGCAAAGACCGCAGATATCGCGAAAGCGAGTGGCGTCGATCTAGTCCTGGAACTGGTGAACCGATTTGAGTCCAATCTTTTGAACACGACGGCTCAGGGGCTTCGATTCATTGAGGAGACGGGCTCCGATCATGTGCGGTTGCACCTCGATACCTTCCACATGAATATCGAGGAAGCAAACCCAGCCGCGGCGATCCGTCTGGCGGGCGACAAGATCGGATATTTCCATATAGGCGAAAGCAATCGTGGGTATCTCGGTGACGGCACGATCAACTTCGATCTGATCTTCGACGCGCTGCTTGATGTCGACTACCAGCGGGACATAGTGTTTGAGAGTTTCTCGACCACCGTTGTGGACGAGGGGCTGTCTCTGGCATGTGCCATCTGGCGCGATACCTGGACTGAGAACGATCCGTTGGCGGCCCATGCGAAACGCTATATCGAACTGAAGATGGACGAAGCAAAGCGTCGTCGCGCCACGAACGCAAGGTCGGCATAAACCTTCAGGCGATCTGCCCCGAGTGTTAGTGTCGGGGTAGATTAACATCTTACAGGTTGGAAAAGTGAACGATATCTCCGCTCTAGGAAGCTCTCCACGCCGCATAAGGCAAACCAATGTCGCTGCTGCCCTCAGGAGCCTGTACACGTTCGGACGCATGAGCCGCGCGGATTTGGCCCGACGGCTTGGGCTAAACCGGTCGTCTTCAGGCCAGATCGTTGCAGAACTGACCGGGAGCGGCCTCGTTCACGAAGTCGAGGATTCAAGCGACCGCAAGGGCGAACATTCCCGCGCGGGCCGGCCAGGCATTCTTCTGGAGCTTGTGCCGGATGCCGCGGTTTTTCTCGGTGTCGAGATCGGCGTGGAGCATATCACCGCTGTCATCATCGACTTGTGCGGCCAGGTCCAATCTTTCCGCACACAGGCATTTGACGCACCCAGCAAGACCGTCGACCAGGCGGTCGAACAAGCTTTTGAGCTTGCGTTGGGTGGTATTGAGGACAATCTGCTGCAACGGTGCCGTGGCGTTGGGCTGTCGGCACCTGCCCACATAGACGCTCATGGATTTGTAAGCCTGGCGCCTATCATCGGGTGGCGCAACGTCGCTTTATCGCAGATCGCCAGAGCGGCCTTTCCTCTCGATGTGCCCATTATCATCGAAAACGACGCCAACGCCTTTGCCATCGGCGACAGCTACAAGCATGGCTATTCCGGCGTCACGCTGTTCCTGCTGATGGAGACCGGGGTCGGCGGCGGCGTGCTGGTCGATGGCAAGCTGTTTCGCGGCGGACACGGCCTCGCCGGCGAAATTGGTCACACGCTGGTCCCGGGCAGCGGCGGCCAGAGGTTCGAACAGCTCATCGGGCGGGAAGCGCTGGTCTCGCAATATCGACTGGCGAAGGGAGACACTAGCGTCGACCTGGCTGAGTTCCTGGATGACGTCCGGGATCGGGCTCCCGCGGCCGTGACCATCGCTGAGACATGGTCAAGGCATCTGGCGCTTGCCCTGATGCAGGCCTGTCGCCTGCTTGATCCCAACAGGATCGTGCTTGGCGGTTCCGTCGCATCGCTCTATCCGATGGTCTCCGCCCGGGTTGCCGTCTACATGGCAGAGGGCCAGGAAATCGCTTTTCCGGCGCCGCAGATCGTCGTCGATGAAGACGCCAAGCTCGGCTCGGCCTTCGGCGCCGCCTGCCTCCTGCATCAGCGGTTCATGTCGCTCGACAGTGATACTTTTGCCAGCGAAGAGCCAACGCAAATTGGAACGGCCGGTGGCGAAGGACCGCTGCCGCCGAATGACGAAAGATAACGCATATGAATGCCAACCCTTTAGCACCGGACAGCCTCGGTCCAACGGTCTGCATCGGCGAAATACTGGTCGAAATCGTTGCCACCGACATCGGCACCGGTTTTCTGGATGCACAGCCATTGATCGGCCCCTATCCCAGCGGCGCACCGGCTATCTTCATTGACCAGTGCGGCCGGGTCGGCGGCAATGCTGCCATGGTCGGCGCCGTCGGCGACGATGATTTTGGAAGGGTCAACGTTGACCGTCTGCTGCGCGACGGCGTCGATGTGTCGGCGATATCGGTCGATCCCGAATTCCCGACAGGCAGCGCCTTCGTTCGCTACCGCGCCGACGGATCGCGCGACTTTGTGTTCAATATCGCCCAATCGGCGGCCGCCCGCTTCGGCTGGACCGACGCTGTTCAAAGCCTGATCGAACGCAGCGGCCATCTGCACATCATGGGCTCGGCGCTCTCCATGGCAAGCGCGGTGGAGGTGATCGACAAAGCGGTCGGCGTGGTCAAAGCCCGCGGTGGCACGGTTTCGGTCGATCCGAACATCCGCAAGGAACTGAAACTCGACGAAGCCACTGAGCGCCGGTTCACGCATTTGCTCTCGATGGCGGATCTGCTGTTGCCTTCCGGCGAAGAGCTGGAGCGCGCCGCAGGCGTCGAAAGCGAAGACGCGGCGATCGCCCGGCTGTTCGAGATCGGCGTCAAGGAAATCGTCCTGAAGCGAGGAGCTGACGGGGCTAGCTATTTTGGACACGGCAACGAACGGATCGACGTCGCCGCCTTCGACGTCAAGGAATTGGACCCAACCGGGGCCGGTGACTGCTTCGGCGGCGCCTACGTGGCGTGCCGGCGTCTCGGAATGTCGCCATCGCAGGCGCTTACCTATGCGACGGCCGCCGGCGCCCGAAACGTGACGGTGCGCGGACCGATGGAAGGCGCGGGCACCCGCGAAGAACTTGACTCTTTCATTTCCACGACAAAAAGGCGCTCTTGATGCAGGTAAGATTGGCGGAATTGGCGGGGCTGAGGCGCGACGGAACGCCGATGGGCGTGACGTCGGTGTGCTCGGCCCATCCCGTGGTGCTGCGCGCGGCACTTCGCTATGGCAAGGCGACATTGACCACGGTGCTGATCGAGGCGACGTGCAACCAGGTCAACCACCTCGGTGGATATACGGGCATGCAGCCTGCCGATTTCGCGGCACTTGTCTATCAGCTGGCAGAGGAGGAAGGATGCCCTGTCGGGCAGATCATCCTCGGCGGCGATCACCTTGGTCCTAATCCCTGGCGCAACCGTCCGGCGGAGGAAGCGATGGCCGAGGCCGAAACCATGGTCACGGCCTACGTGGCCGCCGGCTTTCGCAAAATCCATCTTGACGCCTCAATGGGCTGCCTTAACGAACCCGCAGCACTTGACGACGAGACGACGGCGCGCCGTGCCGTCCGCCTTGCCGCCGCTGCAGAAGCAGCGGCCCAGAAAGCCGGCGGCCAGAAACCGGTCTACGTCATCGGCACCGAGGTCCCGCCACCAGGAGGTGCCGACCACACGCTGACAGCGATCGAGCCCACGGCAAGCGACGCGGCCAGGAAGACGATCGATATCCATCGGCAGGTTTTTGCCGAGGCGGGCCAGTCCGACGCCTTCTCGCGCGCCATCGGACTAGTGGTGCAGCCCGGCGTCGAGTTCGGCAACAGGAACGTCATTTTTTACGACCGAAGCAAAGTCGGTGCTCTGACGCAACTTTTGAGCGACGAACCAAAGTTTGTCTTTGAGGCGCATTCGACCGACTACCAGAGCGTAGCCTACCTTAGCGAGCTGGTAAAGGATGGTTTCCCTATCCTCAAGGTCGGGCCGGAACTGACCTTCGTGCTGCGCGAGGCGCTCTATGCCTTGGATCTGATCGCTTCCGACTTTTCGAACGATTATGGCGACCGTCCGCTTTATTGGGCAATGGAAACATTGATGACCGCCCATCCGGACAACTGGAATCGCCACTACCACGGAAACGTCCAGGAAACGCGGCTGCTGCGGCATTACTCCCTATCGGACCGTATCCGCTATTACTGGGCCATGCCAGAAGCGAAAGCGGCGGTCGACAGGCTCTATGACGCCCTTCGCGGACAATTGCTGCCGCTGCCGCTGTTCTGGCAGCATCTGCCTGATGCCCAGCATTTCGCTGACATCCCTATTGACCCGGAAGCGCTGTTGATTTGGCGCGTGGAAAAGAGCCTGGCCGCCTACCAGCAGGCGTGTGGCCTGGCGTCCTGACATCGCAATGACGCAGACTATCGAACATGAATTCGGAGGAAAAACATGAACGAACTTCAAGGTAAATTCGCCGCTGTCACCGGCGCTGCATCCGGCATCGGCCTCGCATCGGCAGAAGCCATGATCAATGCAGGGGCGACGGTCGTTTTCGTCGATCGCGATGAACAGGCGCTGCACGCAGTCTGCGACCGCATCGGCGCGCGCGCCATCCCTCTGGTCATCGATCTCCTGAATCCAGAGGCATGTGCATCGCTGCTTGACGGCATCCTTACCAAGACGGGACAGCTGGACATCCTGCACGCCAACGCCGGCACCTATATTGGCGGTGACCTGGCCGAGGCCGATCTCGACGCCATCGACCGTATGCTGAACCTGAACGTCAACGTGGTCATCAAGAACATTCGGTCGGTTGTTCCGCACATGATTGAGCGCGGCACCGGCGATATCATCGTGACGAGTTCGGTGGCGGGTCATACGGCGGTCCCGTGGGAGCCGGTTTACTCGGCGTCGAAATGGGCCATGACGAGTTTCGTCCAGACGATGCGCCGTCAATTGCTGAAAAACGGCATTCGCGTCGGATCGGTATCTCCCGGCCCGGTCATCAGCGCCCTCCTTGCCGACTGGCCGGAAGAAAACCTCCGGAAAGCCAAGGAAAACGGCGCGCTGATCGAGCCAAAAGAGGTCGCCGATGCGATCATCTTCATGCTCACTCGCCCGCGCACCGTGACGATCCGCGACGTGGTCATCCTGCCAAGCGCATTCGACATCTAAGGGTTAGACAGATGACCTATCAGGAGTGGTTTCGCCTCGACGGTGAACTCGCTGTCGTTACGGGAGGCGGTCGGGCGATTGGCCTTTGCTGCGTCGAGGCTCTAGCGGAAGCAGGGGCAAGCGTTGTCGTCATTGAGCGTGACGAGGCCGATGCCTCCGAAGCGCTGGCGCTGCGGCAGAAGGGCTATGAAATCGACCTTCTGATTGGCGATGTCGCGAATTCAGAGCGTGTCGAAGCAATGGCACAGCAATTGGCGGACGAGGGGCGTGCGGCAACGATCCTCGTCAACAATGCCGGCATCGGGCAAAGTGGTGTCGCGTCCGAAGACGTTACGGATGCCGATTGGCTGAGGATCATGGACGTCAATGTCAATGGCGTCTTCTGGTGCTCGCGCGCCTTTGGCAGACACATGATCGGCATGAAACGTGGCGCGATCATCAATCTCGGCTCGATGTCCGGTCTCATCTGCAACCGGCCCCAACCGCAGACGCCCTACAACGTCTCCAAGGCGGCCGTCCATCACATCACCCGGTCGATGGCGGCAGAGTGGGCAGTTCATGGCATCAGGGTGAATGCCGTTGCACCCACCTATATCGAGACTCCCATGGTCGCGGCTGTAGAAGCCAACCGCGATCGTATTCCGATCTGGCTTGCCGATACGCCGATGGGAAGGATGGGGGCGCCCGAGGAGGTCGCCAGTGCCGTCCTTTTCCTAGCGTCTAAAGCATCAAGTCTGATGACGGGTGCGATTGTCAACGTCGATGGCGGCTTCACCTGCTGGTGAGCCGCTAAAGACCGCGCGAATTTCAGAATGCAGTTAGAAGCCAGGTGCTGACGAAGGTTTGCACTTTGCCCTCGCTTGCGAAATGGATGATTGTTAAATATCTATTTTCATTGCGTTATTTCGATTCTTAGAAGTTTATTTTCTTGACTTTAACCTATTTGTTGTGAAAACATACTAATGCTGAGGGAGACGGACTAGCGACGTAAACTGACCTGTGTAAGTGAGCTGGTGAAGCTGCGCTTCGGCGGGCACAGGATGGAGGGAACCAATGGATGATGGCATCATATTAAAGCAGGGCGTTGAGCCACTTAAACCATTCCTCTTGTCGGCGTCTCAGGTCGCGAAAAGCTTCAATAAGGTTCCCGCGCTTATCGATGGGCGCATGGAGCTGAGATCAGGTTCGGTCAACGCATTGTGTGGCGGCAACGGAGCGGGAAAGTCGACGTTTCTCGGCATCCTCATGGGACTTCTGCAACGCGACAGCGGTACAATCGCGATCAAGGGCCAGGAGGTGAGTTTTGCAACGCCGTCTGCTGCTCTCGATCGTGGCATTGCGATCATCACGCAGGAGCTCAGTCCTTTCCTCGACATGACAGTCGCAGAAAACCTCTACCTTGGCCGAGAGCAACGTCGCGGCCGCATTTTCGTCGATGATCGGCAGATGATTTCGGATGCGGAAGAAATCCTCACACGTCTGAAATTTCCGATCTCGCCACGCGCCCGCCTGCGGGACCTCTCCATCGCGCAGGCACAACTCGTCGAAATCACTAAAGCAATCAGCCGCCGAAGCGAAATCCTGATTATGGACGAACCCACCTCCGCCATCGGCGAGCGGGAGACAGTCATGCTCTTCGATGCGATCAAAACGTTGACAGCACAGGGGGTCGGGGTGATCTATGTTTCGCATCGTCTGACGGAAATTTTTGAGATCGCCGACGACTACACGGTCTTCCGCGACGGACGATTTGTCGAGGCCGGAGCAATCACGGATACCGACCGGCAGGGTCTTATCCGCTCGATCGTCGGACGTGATCTTCTTGACTATCGACGGGTGTCGAAAACGTCGGAACACGCCAAACCGCTGCTGGAAGCCCGCGGCTTTTCGTCACGCGGAAAATTTGAGGGCATTGATATCACCCTGCACGCGGGTGAAATCGTCGGACTTTACGGCCTGCTCGGGTCCGGCCGCAGCGAATTCGTAAACGCGCTCTACGGCATCGAGCCACGCGATTCCGGCGACATTCTGATCGACGGCCTGCCGATTGCGTTAGAGACACCAGCGCAGTCAATTGCCGCCGGCATATCGCTCGTCACCGAAGATCGCAAGCAGACGGGGCTCTCCCTGACAGCGTCGGTCGCTCACAACATCACGATTGCCAACCTCTCCCACTATTCGAAAGCCGGCTTCATGACTGAAGCCGCCGAGCGGCAAAGCGTTGGCGAACGCATCAAACGGTTCTCCATCAAGACGGCTTCGCCAGATCTCGAAGTTCAGAAACTGAGCGGCGGAAACCAGCAAAAAGTTGTGCTGGCCCGCTGCGTCGACACGAACCCTCGGGTGCTGATTTGCGACGAACCGACGCGCGGTGTCGACGAGGGGGCAAAAAGAGAGATCTACGGCTTTCTTTCCGAGTTCGTCTCTGCCGGAAACACGGTGTTGATGGTTTCCTCTGAAATCCCAGAGATCCTAGGCAATGCCGACAGAATTATCGTGTTTCGCTGCGGCAAGATCGCTGGAACGCTCTTGGCTGCCGAGGCCGACCAGGAAAAGCTCGTCCATCTGGCCTCGTAGCCGCATCAAAGTTTGTGGAGGTTTTATCGTGAATGCTATGGCCCAAAGAATCCGAGATTCCTCTGCCGCGACCATCATCGCGCGCTATGGCATTGTCATCTCCTTCGTGCTTCTGTTCGTCGTTTTGGCGGTCGCTTCGCCGAATTTTCTGTCGACCAACAATCTCATCAACGTCCTGCGCCAAGTGTCGATCAACGGCGTTCTTGCGATCGGCATGACCTTCGTCATTCTGACGGCCGGAATCGACCTCTCGATCGGTTCGATACTGGCCCTCGCAGGGGCGGCCAGCGCCAGTCTCGTGACTGGGCCAGATGCCCACAATCCGGCCATCGCTCTCGTCGCCGGCCTCGTTGCCGGCTGCTTTTGCGGTGCGATCAACGGCCTGCTCATCGCCCGCTTCAGGGTTCCGGCCTTCGTGACCACCCTGGGCATGCTGAGCGTTGCCCGTGGCGCAACGCTCCTCTATTCCGGCGGGCGGCCCATTCCCAACCTTAGTATCGGATTTCGTTGGTTGGGGCAGGGGTCCATCGTCGGCATCCCCGTGCCGGTCGTCATTTTTGCGATTGTCTTTGCCATCGCCGCCGTCGTCCTTCGCCACACGATCTACGGGAGGCGCATCTATGCGGTCGGCGGCAATCCACGCAGCGCAAAGACAAGTGGCATTAATGTCCGGGCAATTACCTTTTCCGTCTACGTCATCATGGGAACCTTGGCAGGCCTTGCCGGGGTGATGCTGACGGCGCGGACGACATCTGCCCTGCCGCAGGCCGGTATCGGCTATGAACTTGACGCCATCGCTGCCGTCGTCATCGGCGGGACCAGCCTGACTGGCGGCGTCGGGCGCATCGGCTATACGCTCGTCGGAGTGCTGATCATTGGCATGATCAGCAACGGGCTCGATCTCATGGGCGTGTCTTCATATTACCAGCAGATCATCAAAGGCTCGATCATCGTTTTGGCCGTGCTGATCGACCGGACCCGGATGGGTGGCGAATAAATCAATCAACGGCGGAAGTGCCTTGAAAAGTGGAGGAGAAGAACATGAATATAACTAGACGAGTGCTTGTGGGAGCAGCTGCGGGCCTGGCGTTTCTGACACCTATGGTGTTAGGGAGCGTCGCGAACGCCAAGCCTTTAAAAATTGTCGCCGTCGTGCAAAGCCTCAACACGGAATATAACGTTCTGTGGGCCGATGCCGCGAAGGCGCATCCGGCACTGGCCGACAGCACGGCGACGCTGACTATTCTCGATGGACGACAGGACGTGCTCACACAGTCCAACCTTTTTGACACCGCGATTACCGAGAAATACGATGCCATCATATTCATTCCCGTCGATATCGACGCGGGCAATGATCCAATCCAGCGAGCGAAGAGCGCCGGCATTCCGGTATTTGGCTCGAACACGGTCGTGTCGCAGGCGGAACTCTACGATGCCTATATTAATTCAAACGATGTTGAGGCAGGTGAACTTCTCGCAAAGGCTGTGATCGACAAGGCGGGCAAGAATGCGAAAGTCGTCCTCCTGGAGGGCATGCTGGGTCAGTCAGCGCAGGTTCAGCGGCTTGAAGGTATCCAAAACGTCCTCAAGGCCAACCCCGGCGTGACCGTGCTGGGTCAAAACACTGCAAATTGGTCGAGAGCAGAAGCGATCACCCTGATGGAAAACTTCCTCACGTCGCACGGTGAAGAAATCCAGGGGGTCATAGCCGAAAACGACGAAATGGCAGTAGGCGCGATCGAGGGAATCCGCAGCCATGGCCTAGATCCTAAAAAGTTGCCGGTCGCCGGCGTCGATGGGATCAAGGACGCGCTAGAAGCTGTCAAGCGCGGCGATCAAACGATTTCAATCCTTCAGGACGCAAAAGGTCAGGCTCAGGGTGCAATAGACCTCGCGCTGAACAAGCTAGTTGGTGAGAGTTACAAGCCTCGCGCGGCAGTCTGGGATGTCAATGGCGGCAAGCTGGTATGGAACGATGGAAAGGAACAGCACTATTATGTACCGTGGCTTGCTGTTACCTCCCAAAATGTCGGCGAGATCCTATCTGGTAAATAGCAGAACTGCCAGAGGGCGCAAATTGCGCCCTCTGAACCGCCTCTCGCGTCTAACAAATTAGTAAAATTCCAATGACACAGCTTATTACGGATTGCAATGCAAGTCCGGAACGGTTTTGTTTCGTACAGCAAATGGAAAATAGGTGCCTAGCTAAGCTACCGCTTGTCAGGAGGTCGAGCTCCTAGGCCCCGTTGACAAAGTGGGTTCTCAAATCAGTGAAGTCGTGATTCAAGACTGCCTTTTAGGAGGCAATTTTGGCACGCGGCGACCTGACGGATTTGGAATGGAAGATTGTTGAGGGGTTTTTGCCCGCCGAACGTGGACGGAAGTCTCGCCCCTCCCATGATAATCGCCGATATCTGAATGGAATGCTTCACGTTCTGCGGGTTGGTTGCCCATGGCGCGACATGCACGAACGGTACGGCAAATGGAATTCGGTTTACGTCCGTTTTCGGCGCTGGGCCGAACAAGGCGTCTGGGATGCCCTGCTTGAAACGCTTATTGAGCTTGGGCTGACTGATGACTGGCAGCATATGATCGACAGCACCACGGTTCGCGGCCACTCTCAGGCTGCGGGCGCTAAAGGGGGACTCATAAGGAGGCTTTTGGTCGATCACGCGGCGGCTTTACGACAAAAATCCACGCCCGAGCAGACGGTCAGGGACGCCCTCTTGGCTTTATCCTGACGGGTGGATAAGCATCCGATTACAATGCTGTTCCTGCGCTGCTGGGGATACCGGTCAACAAGCCAAAGCTGTTTCTGGCTGACAAAGGCTATGATGGTGATTTCGTCCGCGAGGAATTGCAGATCCACGGCATCAGACCAGTCATTCCCCCGAAAGCAAACCGGAAAAACCCGCCCCCTTGTGACTTCAAGGCCTACAAGGACCGCAATCGCATCGAGCGAATGTTCAACCGCCTCAAGCAGTTCCGGCGCATCGCAACCCGTTACGACAAAACCAGAAAATCATTCGAAGCCTTCCTGGCGTTGGCCTCAGTCAAACTCTGGCTGCCTTGCATTCGCACGGGGGCTTTTTACGTCGCTCCTTTTCCGCGCCCCAAAAAACAAGGCGGGCATCCAGAGCTTCTCTGATGACTAGAATTTGCATATGATCACGAAGCTCTCTGCGAAATCGCGAAGCGTTGCGGGCTCCCCATACACCGACAAAGCACTCGCCCGTGGTTTCGTTTTTGAAAACAGCCGCGCCACCAAAGGCTGAAGACACCCCACCTTCGCCAACTACCCCACCGTTGCTATACACCGATACTACCGCTTCTAGCGGCGCGACGCTGATCACAGTGTCGCCGGATGGCGCGAAGGTCGCACTTCGGAAAAGAAAAACAGGGTACGGAGAATTTGTCATTTGGTGAGCATAGCCCTCCGGCGATCAACCGCAAGCTCACCATCTAACTTTGTCAACAGGCCCTAGCTCAATGTCGCTTGATCACTATCCCAGCAAAGTAAGGGCCAGCACCCACCCAAGGCCGAGCTGAGATTGATCAAGCAGCTTAATCCGGAATACCGTTCCGACGTCACCGGGACTGGTCCGTCAAGCTAAAGCGCGTCGCGATCTTTCAGATTCGCTTCCCACGCTTTAGGTCTTTGATTTGAAACATGTCTTTACCACAAACGCGCTGCACAGTTTTGCGCGACATGCTTTAGATGTTCCTCGAAGAACCATTGCAAATCTTTGAGGAGACCTGCACCAGTCGGTCAACATCAGTTGTATGTGGGTGTATCTGGCATGATGCAGCAGGCTAGCGTGTCGGCTGGTTTGCGAGAGACAGGTGGGAATGTATGTGTCGCGGTGAGGATACCGATTTTCTGACGACGAGCGGGCACTCGACTTTCGTAATGGGATAACGGTTGCCCTGGGGCGTAAACGGCAACCCGAGCCGTTCGATCGCCCATTCTCCCATAGCCCGGTGCGGAAGCACCGATGTTGTGAGGGGGGGATGGAGATGGCTTGCGACCTCTTCGTCGTCATATCCAATCACCGACATGTCGCGCGGGATCGCAAGTCCGAATTCCTTGAGGGCCTCATAGCAACCGATCGCCATGCGATCGTTCTGGCAGAAAATCGCCGTCGGACGTTCCTTGAGCTGCAACAACGTCTTGGTCGCATCATAGCCCGTGCTTGTCGACCAGTCACCTTCGACGACAAGCTCGGCATCGAAGGGAATATCCGCTGTGGCAAGCGCCCTGCGATAACCAGTGAGACGATCCTGTGTGGCTTCCTGCCACGGTTCACCGGTGATCGTCGCAATGCGCCGATGCCCATGCGTGATGAGGTGAAGCGTGGCATTCTGACCGCCCGCGATTTCGCTCGGGACAACCGCTGGAAATCGATAATCCGCAGTATGGCAGTTCAAAAGAACAACCGGGATCTTGAGATCATAGAGATAAGCGGGTGCGACCAGTTCGCGGGTGAAAATCGCCATGTAGATGAGCGCCGATATGTCTGCCTTGATCAAAGCATCGATAGTGCGCGTTTCGGTCTCCATGTCCCCGGGCATCTGCGCAACCAGCAGGATGTTGCCAGTGTTGCGAGACGCAAGGCGCGCGCCCTCGATCGCCACGACGGCGTCATGCGTTGTCGCAAGTTGATCGACCATAATGCCGATCGTGCCGGAGACCATCGGAGCAAGGGGGAGAGGGGTCGCGCATGGGGTCGGTAAACTGTATCCCAGTTTGCGCGCCGCTTCCGTGACGCGGTCGCGGGTTGCCTGAGGCAGCTTGCTTCCTGCCGTCTGACCGAGCACAAAGGAGACCGTCGTCTGTGAGACACCTGCCTCAAGGGCGACATCCGTCATCGTGACGCGACCGTCATCGTGACTTTTTTTCCGGCGCCTTCGATCAGAGGCAAGACGGTTATGGGTGTTTGCGGGTGCCAATTTTTCCATCCAAATGATTCTGCGAGATACGCGCAGGAAGCGACTTTCATATTTGCTACCGGATCAGACCACAAATAAATTACAAATTCAAATTACTAATCATTGACACACGATTAGTAATAGCTCAACACTGCGACATCGGCTCATGCCGAGGCGCGAGCCCGCGCTGCTTTCT
Source organism: Rhizobium nepotum 39/7 (assembly GCF_000949865.1). Classification (GTDB taxonomy): domain Bacteria; phylum Pseudomonadota; class Alphaproteobacteria; order Rhizobiales; family Rhizobiaceae; genus Agrobacterium; species Agrobacterium nepotum. The sequence continues at coordinate 20,058 of NZ_JWJH01000021.1, forward strand.
TGGAGGAGGACGCACTCATGATTACCCGTCGCAATATTTTGATCACTTCGGCATCCGCTACGGCACTTGCCCTCATCACCACGCTTGCCTTTGCTGCGACACCGCTCGCAAAGAAGGACACCTACAAGGTCGGCTTTGCGCAAACAGAGTCCAACAATCCTTGGCGCATTGCCCAGACCGAGAGCATGAAAGCGGAGGCCGCCAAGCTCGGTTATCAGTTGGTCTATACCGACGCCGCCGGATCTGCCGCAAAGCAAGTTGCCGACGTCAACTCTATGATCGCTCAGGGGGTCGACGTCATTTTCCTGGCTCCCCGGGAAGAGAAGCCGCTGATCCCGGCCGTGATGGCCGCCAAAAAGGCAGGGATCCCGGTTTTCCTTCTTGACCGCAACGTCGACCAGAAACTGGCGAAGGCCGGCGAAGACTACGTGACCTTCATTGGCTCGGACTTCGTTGAGGAGGGAAGGCGCGTCGCCGAGTGGCTGGCAAAGAACGCAAACGGAAAGTCGAAGATCATCGAACTCGAAGGCACGACCGGTTCGTCGCCAGCCAATGATCGTAAGAAGGGCTTCGACGAAGCGATCAAGGCAGCCGGTGGCTTCGAGATCGTGGCATCCCAGACTGGCGATTTCGCGCGTGACAAAGGTCGTCAGGTTGCCGAGTCCCTGCTGCAAGCACATCCCGATGCTGACGTGATCTATGCGCACAACGATGAAATGGCGATTGGTGCCATCTCCGCGATTGAAGCAGCAGGCAAGGTTCCGGGCAAGGACATTCTCGTGCTGTCTATTGATGGTGGAAAGGAAGCTGTGCAAGCCGTCGTTGATGGCACGATCGCTGCTGTCGTTGAATGCAATCCCCGCTTTGGACCGAAGGCTTTTGAGACAATGGCGCGCTACGCCAAGGGCGAAACTATCGAGCCTTGGGTGAAAAATGTCGACAAATTCTACGACGGCACCAATGCCAAGGAAGAATTGGCCGGAGCATACTAAATCCTCCCAAGGAGAAATGCAGGATCTCTTGTCCCGCATTTCGCTCTAGCCACGGCCGGAAGGCTCCTACCTTCCGGCCGAACTTTAACTCTTTGGACGGAGGGATTGATGAGCATTTTGCTGTCAATGCAGGACATTACCAAATCCTTCGGCGGCATAGCCGCCCTTCAGGGCGTCTCGCTGGAGATTCGCGAAGGCGAGATCATGGCGCTGGTTGGTCAAAACGGCGCCGGCAAGTCGACTCTTATCAAAATCCTCACTGGCGCCTATCAGCGTGACGGGGGTGCGATCCGCTTCGACGGCCGTGAAGTATCATTTTCGTCGCCAGCCGAAAGCCAACAGGGCGGGATCGCGACCATCTACCAGGAAATCAACCTGGCACCGCAGCGCTCGGTCGCCGAAAACATCTTTCTGTGCCGCGAACCCCGCAAATTGGGCTTCCTGGACCGCAAGGCGATGCGCGATGGCGCCCGCAAGGTGCTCCGACAATTCAAGCTCGACATCGATGTCGATATGCCGGTATCGCGCTTCAGCGCTGCCACCCGCCAGATGGTGGCGATCGCACGCGCCGTAATGCAGGACGCCAAGCTGCTGATCATGGACGAGCCGACCTCCTCACTCGATGAGCGCGAAGTGGCGGTGTTGTTCGACACCATTCGCACGCTTCAGAAAAACGGTCTGGCGGTGCTGTTCATAGGACACCGGCTTGACGAGCTTTATGCGCTGTGTGAGCGCGTCACGATCATGCGCGACGGGAGGACGGTCGCGGCCGGGCCGCTCGCCGGCCTGTCGAAGATGGACCTGGTGCAGAATATGCTCGGGCGCGAACTTGCAGCCTTCGAGGCGCTCGGCGGGGATATGCGGGCGACCGGCGAAAAGCCAGTGCGGTTGCAACTGGACAATGTCGGCTCCGGCGTTCGTGTGCGCGATGTGAGCCTGTCGTTGCGCGAAGGCGAGATCACCGGGCTGGCGGGCTTGCTGGGTTCCGGCCGCAGCGAAACGGCGCGTATCGTGTTCGGTGTTGACGAATTGGAGCGCGGTAAGATCAGCTTCGGTGGGCAGTCGAGACGCTATCTCGAGCCATCTGCGGCGATTGCCGACGGTATCGGCCTTGTCTCCGAAGACCGCAAGGTCGATGGCATCGTGCCGGACATGAGCATTCGTGACAACATGACGCTCGCGCTGTTGCCAAAACTCAAGAAGAACGGGGTTGTCGACCGCGCCCTTCAGGACGAGATCGTTGTCCGCTTCATAAAGGCTCTTGGCATCAAATGCGCCTCGCCGGATCAGGCGATCAAGGAACTTTCCGGCGGCAACCAGCAGAAAGTCTTGCTTGCCCGATGGCTCTGCACCGATCCGCGCGTGCTGATTATCGATGAACCAACACGCGGCATCGATATTGGCGCCAAATCCGAAATTCTCAAACTGCTGCGCAACCTCGCCGACGAAGGCCTCAGCGTGCTGATGATCTCTTCCGAACTTGAAGAACTGCTGGCGGCTGCCGACCGTGTCACGGTGCTCAGCGACGGTGTCTCGGTGGCGGATCTGCCGCGGCAGGATCTGTCGGAGGCGAACCTGCTCGCTGCCATGGCCCATCAGGTGAATTGACATGACCGTTATCGATAGTTCCCCCAAGCGGGTTGGCCGGGGCTCGCCCCTGCTGCTGATCAGCCGCTACGGCACGTTCGCCGCATTTATCATGCTGCTCCTCTTCAACATGGCGGTGACGCCACATTTCCTGTCCTGGCAGACCTTCAACGTCAACCTGACGCAGGTGGCCACCATCGTCATCGTTGCGACCGGAATGACTCTCGTGATTTCGACTGGGGGCATAGACCTCTCGGTCGGTTCTCTCATGGCGATTTCAGGCGCACTCGCGCCAATGATCTTCATGGGAAAGTTGCTTCCCATCGAAAATACAGCACTTGCTGTGGCACTCGCTTTCGTCATTCCGGTTGCCGTAGCGGCCTTGCTCGGTGCTTTCAACGGCGTGCTCGTGACGCGGTTTTCGATCCAGCCGATCGTGGCGACACTCGTCCTGTTTATCGCTGGTCGCGGCATCGCACAGGTGATGACCAACGGCAATCTGCAGGTGTTCAAGACCCCGTCCTTCCAGTTCATCGCGATGGGAAATCTCTTCGGCATCCCGGCACAAGTCGTGCTGATGGTCATCATTGCAGCGCTTGCCTACGCTTTGATCCGCTACACAGTGCTCGGCACCCAGATTCTGGCTGTTGGCGGTAACGAAAAAGCCGCGCGCCTGACTGGTATCCCGGTCAAGCGCATCAAGATTTTCGTTTACATGATCAGCGGTGCACTGGCCGGCCTGGCCGGCCTGGTCGTCATCGCCAGGAACTCGGCCAGTGATGCCAATGTTGTCGGGCTCGGCATGGAACTCGACGCTATCGCGGCCGTCGCAGTCGGTGGATCGCTGCTCACCGGCGGTCGCGCCAATATCGTCGGCACGCTGATCGGTGCGCTCGTCATCCAGCTGGTGCGTTACACGCTGCTGGCCAATGGTGTCCCGGATGCCGCGGCCCTCATCGTCAAGGCCGGCCTTATCATCCTCGCCGTCTTTATCCAGCAACGCGCCGACAAGGTCTGAGGAGCCGATATGCTGACTTTGATAAAACCCAAATCCTCCGGCGATCTCGCCCGCATGGGTGTTCTTCTCGCCTTGGCGGCCCTGATCCTCTTCGGTGCGCTGCGCTACGACAACTTCCTGTCGCCGTTCAACATATTGAGCTTCCTGCGCTACAACTCGATGTTCACGCTGATCGCGCTCGGCATGGCTTTCGTCATCATCACAGGCGGCATCGATCTCTCGGTCGGGGGCGTTGCGGCGTGCTCGAGCGTGATCGCCGCGATGCTGTCCGCCCACTCCTGGTGGGCCGGGCTTGCAGGCGGTGTCGGCGCGGGCGTCGTCGCCGGCCTGATCAACGGCCTTGTCGTGACGAAGATGCGCATTCAGCCCTTTATCGCCACGCTCGCCATGATGCTGGCCTCTTACGGCACGGCGCTTTTGCTTGCCGACAACCAGTCCGTTTCGGTCTCCTACGATACCGGCTTTACGGTCATCGGTCAGGACGATTTCCTTGGATTTCCGATTGCTGCCTGGATCGCCATCGCTGCCTATATTGCCGGATGGCTGGTACTGGAGCAGCTTCCCTCGGGTCGTCACGTTCTAGCAATCGGCGACGGTGAGGCAACGGCGGGGCTTTTAGGCCTGAAGGTCGACCGAACCCTGACCATCGTCTATCTGGCCTCCGGCGCGCTTGCGGGGCTCGCCGGTGTTATCCTCGCTTCACAGTTCGGCGCCGGCCAACCGACCGAAGGTGTCGGCTGGGAGCTGTTCGCCATCGCGTCGGTGGTCGTTGGAGGCACTTTGCTGACAGGTGGTGCTGGTTCAGTCGGTGCGACGCTCGCTGGCGCGTTGCTGCTGGCGTTAGTCTTCAACATTCTCAATTTCGAAAACGGTCTGGGATGGATTTCCCTGTCAGCCTACTGGCAGTCGGTCATTCGCGGCGGCTTCCTGCTGGTGGTTGTCATCCTGCAGGCCAAGCTCGACAGCAATAGAAGAACGGATTGAAATTATGACTTCACAGGACTTTTCCGGAAAATCGGTACTGGTGACGGGGGCGGGCAAGGGCATTGGCCGCGCGGTTGCGATCATGCTCGCCAGCCGCGGCGCAAAAGTGGTGGCCCTCAGCCGCTCCGAAGCCGATCTGAAATCACTGGAAGCCGAGATCGGCAGCCGCTCCATAGCTGTCGATCTGTCGGATGCCGCCGCCACGCGAAAAGCAGCGATCGCGGCCATGCCGGTCGACTACCTCGTCAACTGCGCCGGAACGACGACGCTCGATTCCTTCGTTGACGTCAGCGCCGAGGATTTTGACCACCTGATGGCTGTTAATACGCGCGCTCCCATGATCGTCTCACAAGAATACGCGCGCTCCCGCATCGGCATGAATGCCGCAGGGTCGATCGTCAACGTTTCGAGCGCTTCGGCTACGACTGGTTTTGCCGACCATGCCGCCTATTGCGCCTCGAAAGGCGCGCTTGATGCCATGAGCCGGGTGATGGCCAACGAACTTGGCCGCAAGGGCATCCGCGTCAACTGCGTCAACCCTACCATCACGCTGACCGACATGGCGAGAAAGGCATGGAGTGATCCAGAGAAGGCCGCACCTATGATGTCGCGTATGCCGCTCGGACGGTTCATCGAGACAGGTGAAGTTGCCGAAGTGGTGCTCTTCCTTCTGTCCGAAAGGGCGGCGATGGTGAACGGTGTCTCCATGCCAGTCGATTCCGGCTTTGCGATCAACTAGGGCTGAATGAATTCCAGTCGCCCAAGGCGACCTGCAACAATGGACTGATGAATATGGCACTGCAACGCGCACTGGTGCTCGAACGCCAGCATGAATTGACCATCCGTGACATCGACCTGCCGGCAGACACCGGCCCGGGGCAGGTGAAGATCAGGATCCACACCGTTGGCGTTTGTGGATCCGACGTCCACTACTACACTCACGGCAAGATCGGACCCTTCGTGGTCAACAAGCCGATGGTGCTCGGTCACGAGGCGGCCGGCACGGTGATCGAGGTGGGAGAAGGCGTAACGCATCTGAAAGTTGGCGACCGCGTCTGCATGGAGCCCGGCATTCCGGATCCCAACTCCCGGGCGAGCCGGCTTGGCCTCTACAATATCGATCCAGCCGTCACCTTCTGGGCGACGCCGCCGATCCATGGCGTGCTAACGCCGGAGGTCGTGCATCCGGCCAACTATACCTTCAAACTGCCCGACAATGTCAGCTTTGCCGAAGGCGCGATGGTAGAACCCTTTGCGGTCGGCATGCAGGCTGCGGCCAAAGCAAAGATCGCGCCGGGCGATACGGCCGTTGTGTTGGGTGCCGGGCCAATTGGCACCATGGTAGCGATCGCTGCCCTCGCCGGCGGCTGCGCGCGCGCGATCGTCGCGGACCTCGCCCAGCCGAAACTCAATATTGCCGCGCAGTACCAGGGTGTGATCCCGGTTAATATTCGCGAGCAGGATCTCGCTGAAGAAGTCTCCCGGCTGACCGACAGCTGGGGTGCCGATGTGATCTTCGAATGCTCCGGTGCCTCAAAAGCCTGGGAAACGATCATGGGACTGGCATGTCCGGGCGGCGTGATCGTCGCCGTCGGCCTTCCCGTCAATCCGGTTGGCTTCGACGTCTCGACCGCCTCGACCAAGGAAATTCGCATTGAGACGGTGTTTCGCTATGCGCATCAATACGATCGCTCCATCGCTCTGCTTGGTTCAGGGCGCGTGGATCTGAAGCCGCTAATTTCCGAGACATTTGCATTCGAAGATTCGATCAAGGCGTACGATCGTGCCGTCGAGGCGCGCCCGACCGACGTCAAGTTGCAGATCTGCTTCGAAGGGTAAGAGCCATGATCATTTGCTGCGGCGAAGCGCTGATCGACATGCTGCCGCAGCGCCATTGCGGAATGGGCCGACGACTACAACAATTTTGGGCCCCACTCATCGCTCGGATACCAGACCCCGGCGGAATATGCCAGGATCATCGCCGCAACCGGCTCCAACGCTACGAAATGTGGAAGCTTCGCGTTTCCGCCGGTTGCTCCCATCGCACCATTTAGCATATCAAAAACCGCCGAGGCTCTAATTGCAGCCGGATGAAACGTCAGTGGCAGGTCAATGGAAACGGGAGGGCAACCATTCGCAAGTTGGTGTCGAATATCGTAAATACCGCCCCTCCTTGGCATCTCAGAACATAACGTTGTATGGTCACCATTCAGATAATATATTTATGGCGCAGATAAACATCGCAAGCGGCGCAGCGGTTAAGCTCTGCCACTTTATAAGATTACCTTGACGTGAGAAGGCATTGACGATCCCCTACAGAGCGATCAAAAGTATAAACCCACGCGTGTTTTTGCCAACAGATTGCGTCACAGTGACACGCGCGCCAAATGACCGCGCGATAATTGAGCGCAGCGCGCCCGCTTAGCCTTTCTATTACACAACGGAATATTATCACTCATTGACGGAGGTTAAAGTGTTTGACGGTTTTAGCGCTGAGATTCTAGCGCGTATCCAGTTTGCTTTTACTGTGTCTTTTCACTTTATATTTCCGGCATTTTCCATTGGTACGGCAAGCTATCTCGCCATTCTCAATGCGCTTTGGTTGTGGAAGCGCGATCCGGTTTATCTCAAACTCTTCGAATACTGGAAACCGATCTTTGCCATTACCTTTGGCATGGGCGTGGTTTCGGGCATCGTGATGAGCTATCAGTTCGGCACCAACTGGGCGGTGTTTTCCGACAAGGCCGGGCCGGTTATCGGGCCACTGATGGGATATGAAGTTCTAACGGCATTTTTCCTTGAAGCAGGCTTTTTGGGTATAGCTTTGTTCGGGCGCAAACGCGTGGGCGATAATCTGCATATGTTTGCCGTTGGCATGGTTGCCATAGGCACGCTGATTTCCGCGACCTGGATTCTCTCTGCCAATAGCTGGATGCAGACACCGCAAGGCCATATCATGGGCGAGAACGGACAGTTCATGCCGCAGGACTGGTGGAAGATCATCTTCAATCCGTCATTTCCGTATCGATTGGTTCACACGGTGTTGGCGGCATTTCTGACCACGGCTTTTGGTGTGGGCGCGGTGGGTGCGTATCATTTGCTGCGTGATCGCACCAATCGTCAGGCGCGGGTGATGTTTTCCATGGCCATGTGGATGGCCGCCCTAGTCACCCCTATCCAGATTTTCGTTGGCGATCTGCACGGTATCAACACGTTGGAACACCAGCCCGCGAAAATCGCCGCGATGGAAGGTCATTATGAAACGCATCGCGGCGCACCGCTCATCCTTTTCGGTCTGCCCGATGACAAGGCTGAGGTGACCCGCTACGCGCTGGAAATTCCCAAGCTCGGTTCGTTAATCCTCACCCACAGTCTGGATGGCGAGATCAAGGGGCTGAAAGAATGGGACCGCAACGACAGGCCCCCAGCGCTCATTCCATTTATCACGTTCCGCGTTATGGTTGGTATCGGCATGCTGATGCTCGGACTTGGCATGTGGTCGCTCTGGGCGAGATATCGCCGCTGTCTGTACGATAACCGGCTTTTGCACCGTGCTGCCGTGTGCATGGGACCATCGGGTTTCATTGCGGTTTTGGCGGGTTGGTACACCACGGAAGTCGGTCGTCAGCCATGGACGGTCTATGGACTGCTGCGAACCTCCGAAAGCCTATCGCCGGTCGATGCGCCCGCAGTGGGTGCATCGCTGTTAGCCTTCATCGTGGTGTATTTCATCGTCTTCGGGGCAGGTGTATTTTATCTGCTACGACTGATGCACCGCACACCGATCTTCGATGAGGACCACGAACTTGATCACGCGCCGGTGCGCGCCGCCGGCATCACACCCGGTCTTGCTCAGGAAATGCATTCGGGAGACCGTCATGATGTTTGATCTTGCGTTTATATGGGCGGGGCTGATCGCTTTTGCCGTGCTGGCCTATGTCATTCTCGATGGCTTCGATCTCGGCATCGGCATTCTTTTTCCGCTGTTTCCCAAACGGCATGACCGGGATGTCATGACCAACTCCATCGCCCCGGTCTGGGATGGCAACGAGACGTGGCTGGTGCTGGGCGGGGGCGGCTTGATGGCGGTGTTTCCGCTGGCCTATGCCACGGTGCTGCCAGCCCTTTACATGCCGATCATCCTCATGCTGCTGGGGCTGATTTTTCGTGGCGTCGCCTTCGAATTTCGCTGGCGTACGAACCGCGGCAGCGTCTGGTGGGATGCGGGGTTCTTCGTCGGTTCTACCATCGCGGCGTTTATGCAGGGCGTGGCACTCGGCGCACTGGTTCAGGGTATCCGCGTGGTCAATCGCGCTTATGCAGGCGGCTGGTGGGACTGGCTGATGCCGTTCAGCATCGTCACAGGGCTGGCCGTCGTCGTCGGTTATGCGCTGTTGGGCGCAACATGGATCAACCTCAAAACGACAGGTGAGCTACAGGCACACGCACGAAAAATCTCTATGGCCACAGGTGCAGGAACGCTGCTGCTGATCGGCGTCGTAAGCATTTGGACGCCGTTTATCGACCGTGTCTATTTCGAGCGCTGGTTCGGCTGGCCCACGGCATTTTTCTCGGCGCTTGTGCCGCTGCTGGTGGCAATGTGCGCTGTGGCACTGTGGCATGGGCTGTTACGTGAAAAAAGCGTTCAGCCATTTCTGGCTGCGCTCGGCCTGTTCATAATCTGCTTCGCTGGTATCGGCATCAGCTTTTATCCGTATATCGTACCGGGTTCACTGACGATCTGGGAAGCGGCAGCGCCTGAAAGCTCTCTGGCCTTCCTCCTGGTGGGCGCAAGCGTGCTTATCCCCATCATCCTTGCCTATACCGGATATGCCTACTGGGTGTTCCGCGGCAAGATCGATCCTGAAGAGGGGTACCACTGATGCCAAATCCGTCTCCCCATACGCCCCTGCCAAAAAGACTTTTGTGGTTTGCAGGCATCTGGCTGGCCAGCGTGCTGGCGCTGACAGTGGTGGCCTATGCAATCCGGCTGATGATCATGTTGTCATGATAGATCGCCGGACATAAAGGCATTTGAAATAAGAGGCTGACAGAAAATTTGGACTTGCCGAAATGGCTTCTTCCGTCAACCGGGACTCGGCTGACGGAAGTCATTTGATACGACAGACACTCAGTTCCGCGCCGCTTCTGCCTGATCTGCTTCAACAGTCGCGTATTCAGCATCGAAAGGCTGCACTCTTTGCAATGGTTTCTTGTTGAACAGAAGCCGCACGACGTCGGGGCGAGAGTAGTGTCCGGTTGGATCGTAGGCCGCTTTCGCTATGCCAATGAAGCCGAGGTCGATGTCGGCATACATGATGCCCTCTTCAGTCTCCGGGATCGGCTTGGCCAGAGGCGAACCGTCTGGTCCGAAGATCATCGTGAAGCCGCCACCCTCAAGAAGGAGATTTTGCTTGGCAGGCAAGTCGATCAACAAGTCGATCATTTCCTTCGAAACCGTAGCACAAGGCGCAAGCACATACGTTCCGCCTTCGATGGCGTAGATCTGGCTGGCGGCCAGATTGGCTTCTGCACTCAACTGGAACGCTGCGCCACGATAGATCGAGAAGCTCGGCCAGCTTGCAACGTGAACCTGTTCGCCTTGAGAATACATCGCATATTTCGATAGGGGCTGGACATGCTCGGCACAGCAGAGTGCACCCAGGCGGCCCAGCTTGGTGTCATACACCGCAAGATGGGAACCATCACCCTCGCCAAATACAGTACGCTCGACATGCGTGGGTTTCAGCTTTCGACGATTGGCAATCGTGGCGCCTTTGTCGTCGATAATGGCCTGCGAAATATAAAGGGTTCCACCAACCCGCTCGACGTAACCCATGACGACATGAATATTGTTTTCAGCCGCCGCCTTGCAGAGCTTGTTATAGTTGGCATCACCGACTTCCATGGCATTCGCAAAGTACCGGCCAACGAATTGCATTCCCCAAGCTGGTGAATCCAACCATATCCACCAAGGGTAACCTGGCAGCCATACCTCTGGGAACGCGACAAGCGATGCGCCCTCTCGTGCTGCCTGTTCTATCAAAGAAATGGCTTTGTCCACACCTTTTGCAAGGTCCAGAAATTCTGGTGCAGCTTGCACTGCGGCAACTTTGTAATTTGTCTCAACCATAGCCGCTCCCTTCTTTTCCTATTTTATAAATTCCACATTTTTTGAAAAACTACTTGGACTAGATGGCCAAGTTCCTGTGCCGATTTGGCCATGATCGCTCAGGATCCTCTTGCTGATGAGAGAAAACGATAGCTGCAAACTTGAAGTGGCACGCCATGTCCTTTCTGAAGACATGGCGTGGTTGTTGTTACATCGGATAGGGTGGAGCAGCGTCGCGCACCGTGACCCATTGCCACTGGGTGAATTCCTCCCAGTTCGCAGGGCCGCCTACAGATGTGCCATTGCCGGATGCGCCAACGCCGCCGAAGGGATTGACGACGTCGTCGTTGACGGTCGCATCGTTGATATGCAGCAGGCCAACATTCAACTGTGAGCCAAGCGCAAGCGCGCGGCCAACGGAACCAGATATTATGCCCGCAGACAGGCCATACTCCGTATCGTTTGTGAGTTGAATGGCTTCTTCATCCGTGTTGAACGGCACAACAACCGCAACCGGCGCGAAGATTTCTTCCAAAAATGCCGGCGAATCTGGCCCAACATTTGAAAGAACCGTTGGCTCGAAAAACAACCCGTTCACGCCACCACCAGCTTCCAGCTTTGCACCGGCGGTCACTGATGAGCTTACAATATCCTGAGCGTGTTTAACCTGCGCCGCATTGATCAGCGGCCCAAGTGCGACGTGCTCTTCAAACGGATTTCCCACACTCAACTGCTTTGCCTTTTCGCTGAGAAGTGCGGTGAAGCGCTCGGCGATTTTCGCGTGAACGAGTATCCGGCCAGCGGACATGCAGATTTGTCCCTGATGCAGATAGGCGCTCCATGCCGTGTTCTTGACGGCAAGTTCAAGGTCGGCATCGTCGAGGATTATGAGGGAATTCTTGCCACCAAGTTCTAACGACACTTTTTTAAGATGACGACCAGCGGCTTCGCCAACTTTTCGGCCCGCAGATGTTGATCCGGTAAATTGGATCATTGCCACATGCCTGTCTTCACACAGTGCTGCGCCGGCTTTTCCATCACCTGGAAGAACCTGCAATATGTTGGCTGGAAGACCGGCAATCTCGAACAAACGGGCGATGACGAGACCTCCACAAATTGCCGTTCGCGGATCCGGCTTTAGGACAACGGCGTTGCCGACTGCCAAAGCGGGGGCAACGGCGCGCATGGCGAGATAGAGCGGAAAGTTAAACGGTGAAATCACACCCACGACGCCAAGTGGACGGCGCTTGGCAAAACTAAGCCGACCGGTTTGCGAAGGCAGCACTTGCCCTGTAGCCTGCGAAGGCATCGCAGCAGCCTCTATCAGGCATTTGTTCGTGAGAGCGACCTCAAACTCCGCCTTTGGAAAAGTAGAGCCGGATTCACGAACCAGCCACGAAACGAGATCGGCCTTATGTGATTTCGCCGCGGCTGCTGCCTGGCGAAGTATTTCCCCACGGCGGTCATAGGATTCGTTTGCCCAAGCCTTCTGATTCTGAGAAGCAGCTTTCGCCGCATCTGCGATATTTACAGCTGATGCGTTGGCGACCTTTGCAATCACGGTGCCGGTGGCGGGCTCAATCGCGTCGATGCGATTGCCCGAAACGACCCACTGGCCGCCTGAAAAGACTGCGCCGGATAGGTGTTGTTCACCCAGAAATGGGTGGGAAACAGGTGTCGACATGAGTGTCCTCCTTACGTGGTCGCATCGGCAGTGGTTGCCGAAACACGCGATTGGTTTGACATGATATGATTTCTAACGACCCACAGGGCCCAAAAAACAACGAGCATGCTCGCACCCAGCAACACGAAGTATCCGTGCGATCCTCCGGCGGTGATGATGGCAGCCCCTGCGAAAGCGCTGATGATGGCTCCCAAGCGACCGATCACCACAGTTGCAGCCGTTCCGGTTCCGCGAATGTTGGTGGGATAGATGTTGGCGCAGAGGGAATAGATGATACATTGCACTGTCGTGACGAAAAAGCCGTGAATGCCGATGCCGACAATGGCTAGATTGACGTTTTCGCTCAGGTTAAAGCTGGCCAAGAGGAAAGCACTGAGTGCGCCACCTGCGCTGAAAATCGCAAGCGGCCAGCGCGAACCATATCGACTGATGGCCACGGCACAAAGAATTGCACCGCCGACCCCGCCCAGATTGTAAGCGGTAAGCCCCATGCTTGCAGCTGCCTGACTCAATCCTTCGCTAAAGAGCATTGTCGGCATCCAGCTAAAAGCCGTATAGACGGCCAACAGACACGCGAAACAGGCGACCCAAAGCGCGAGGGTATCATGCGCGCGCCGGTCTTCGAATATTGCAGAAAGACCTGCTTTTTGCCGCACTGCACTTTCCCGGCTGTCGATGAAGACCGTTCCTGATTTAACAGGTCTGGACATGCGGGCCAGCAATGCCGCCAGCTCATTCCATCGGGTTGGCTGATGCGCCAGAAAGCGTGGCGATTCAGGCAGCTTCCAGAATAACAGGCCCGATAAAGCCAATGTGAGAAGACCGCCGATCCAGAAAAGCGCTCTCCAGCCGAAGACAGGAAGGATGAAGCTGGCGAATACCCCGGCCAGCATGCCTCCCAATGGTACACAAACGATTGTAAGTGAAATGGCGAAGGTGCGGCTATGGGCCGGTGTGTATTCCGCAGCCATCGTCGTGGAAGCTGGCAGGGCTCCACCAATTCCAAGCCCTGCGACGAAGCGCAGTAGCGCGACCATCCAGAGATTATGCGAGAAGCCGATAAGGAATGTTGCGATGCTGAACAATACGACGCTCATGATAACGGCAGGGCGTCTGCCAATTCGATCGGCAACAATACCGCCTATGGCACTTCCGATGCCCATACCAATCAAACCGGCGGCAACGACCGGGGCGAAATCCGCTTTGGTTATTCCCCATTCGTTTATAAGAGAGGGGATTGCGAAGCCGATAAGCTGCCCATCAAACCCGTCCGCGACGATTGACAGTGCCGCGAGGGCAACAACCCCCTTTTGCATCGAACCCCACTGGCCGTCATCCAGTGCCGCCCCAATATCCACAGTCTGTGTGTGCTGCGAGGTTGAAGATGACATCAGTTGCCTCCTCCCCACGCCATTTGTGACTGTGCTTCACGCAAGCTCCGCCCGCGTACCTCGTATGCATTTTCAATACTCATAGCTTTCTCCCAAATACCGGAAGTAAATCTTCCGTTTCCTCCGGGAGAAAGGCTACGGCTGGCACCGAGAGTGAATCAAATGAATAGTTTGCATGACCATCATGCATCATATCTATAAATTCATCAAATCGTGCACAAAGCGGTTCGGGTTATGTGGCGTAACCATTCTATCGCTTCCTGATCGCCGAGGTTATCGCGCCAATATATTCGAACCTCGAAATCCGGTCCCGGAAAAGGAAGGTTGAGTGCCTTTACCGTTCCTCTGGACGAAAATGAGCGGCCCGTTCTTGAGGGAACGATGGCAAGAAGCTCACTGTCTGCCACAAGATCCTGCAATCCGATGAAATGTGGAACGCGAAGTACGACGCGCCTGTCCTTGCCCTCAGCCGCAAGGCTGTCGTGACCCTGCCAGTGTCCAGCCTGCGTATCAACGACAATATGTCCTTCTTTCAGGTAGCTTTCCATCGTCAGCGTTTCTGCAATGCGAGGGTGGCTTGCACTCATCAGACAGACGTAATGTTCGCGGAACAAAAACTCGGATCTGGACCGAACATCTGTAGGAACATATCGGCCGACGGCGAGATCAATCCTTCCCGAAGCGAACCATTCGTCTATCTCAGCGAGATTAAGGCTGACAATTTCGACTGAGATTCCTGGTGCAGAGCGGTGCAACAAGGGTATGAGATGCCGCAAGAAAGTCATCTCTCCCAAATCTGATAAGGCAACCCTGAACGTGCGATTGGACGTTTGCGGATCAAAGTGGCGCCGGGTGACAATCGCGGCCTCGATCGAGTCCAGAGCAGGTCGAAATATCTGATACATCTGCGTGCCGAAAAATGTCGGCTCCATGCCTTCGCGCGTTCGTTTGAACAACGGGTCGCCTAGAATATCTCGAAGTCTGGCAAGCGCGTGGCTGACAGATGGCTGGGTTACATGCAGCCTTTCGGCAGCACCACTGACGCTGCCGGTTTCGTGGATAGCGATAAGAACCCTGACCAGATTGAGGTCTATCACCCTCGTCTCCTATAGATGAAATCTATATCTGATTCGAAGTTATTATAATTAGACTGATATTCCAGAAGATGAAAGATTGTCGAATAATGTCACGAGGAGCTTGCGAAGATTATGGTGAAAACAGTACGGGAAGCGACTTATGCCGTCTTGCGTCAACACGGGATCACCAAGGTTTTTGGTAATCCCGGGTCGAACGAGTTACCTTTCCTTCATGATTTTCCAAGCGATTTCAAATACTTTCTAGGATTGCACGAAGGCGTCGTTCTGGGCATGGCCGATGGTTATGCGCAAGCAACAGGTCAACCAGCCCTCGTCAACCTCCACGCCGCAGCGGGTAGCGGAAATGCGATGGGTGCTCTCACCAATGCCTGGAATGCGCACTCCCCGGTTATTGTGACAGCCGGGCAGCAGGTTAGAACCATGACGGGTATCGAACCATTGCTGACCAATGTGGATGCAACGATGCTCCCCAGACCTTTGGTGAAATGGAGCCATGAGCCGGCCAGCCCGGATGAGGTTCCCCATGCAGTTGCCCGCGCGATCCATCTCGCGACAATGCCGGCACCCGGACCTGTTTATCTTTCTGTGCCATACGATGATTGGGATAAGCCGGTTGGCGCTTTCGATGAAAAGCTGGGTGAACGCCGTGTCGCAATGGCCGGTACCCCTGATGAGAAAACACTCGAATCGCTTGTGACTATGTTCGCGACAGCCCGCAATCCGGTGTTGGTTCTGGGGCACGATGTGGATGCTGCGCGGGCGCAGCCTCACGCCGTTGCGCTGGCAGAGCGCCTCAATTCGCCTGTCTGGGCAGCGCCCTCGTCACCTCGCTGCCCGTATCCCACCTCGCATCGATTGTTCAAAGGCATATTGCCCGCTGGTATTGCGACCATTTCCAAACTGCTTTCAGACTACGATCTCATCGTTGTCATCGGCGCGCCAGTATTGCGTTATCATCAATACGAACCCGGTTCATGGCTGCCTGACGGTGCCCGGCTGTTTGCCATTACATGCGACATTGGCGAAGCTGCACGCGCACCGATGGGTGATGCGCTGATCGCTGATATTGGTGGAACACTTGAGCTACTCGCGGCCAAAGTCCCACAAACAGACAGGCCAGCGCCAACAGCCGTTTCCAGACCGGAGCGACTTGCCGAACCTGAAAATGGGCCGCTGGCACCGGGAAATGTCTTCGATATTGTTGATGAACTTTCACCAGCCAATACGGTGTATCTCAACGAGTCCACGTCTACGACTGCCGAACTTTGGGAGCGGTTGAAGATGGACCAGCAGGGAAATTATTATTTCTGCGCCGCTGGTGGCCTGGGCTTTGCGATGCCTGCTGCATTGGGGGTAAAGCTGGCGAATCCAGAACGTCCTGTCGTCGCGTTGATTGGCGATGGCTCTGCGAATTACTCTATTCAGTCACTTTGGACCGCAGCCCAGTATGATCTACCCGTGATCTTTATTATCTTGCGGAATGGCACCTATGGAGCATTGCGTTGGTTTGCCGGTGTTCTTGGTGCAACCGACGTACCGGGGATGGATGTTCCCGGAATAGATTTCTGCGCTCTTGCCAAGGGTTATGGTGTGAAAGCCTTCAGCGTGAACAGTTGCTCAGAGCTTCGCGAAGCTTTCTCCGGGGCACTTGGCTCGCGCGTGCCAGTTCTCATTGACGTTGCAACAAAGGCACCGGTGTGAGGCCATGACCAAGCCGGTAAAGATTGAAGATTATCGCGTGCTCGCGAAACGTCGTCTGCCAAAAATGGTTTTCGATTATCTCGATGGAGGGGCGGAAGATGAAACTGGCCTTACTCATAATCGAGCGGTTTTCGGCTCATGGCGCTTTCAGCCGAAACGTCTTACCGATGTGAGCAAGCGTGACCTGTCCACCACACTTTGGGGTCAGAGCTATCCGCTTCCTTTTCTGATTGGGCCGACAGGACTGAACGGACTGTTACGCCCGCAAGGCGATGCAATCCTTGCTCGTTGTGCAGCCCGCGAGGGTGTTCCCTTCGTCCTGTCTACGGCATCCACCCAATCGATCGAAGAGGTCTCCAGGTCGAGCGACGGTGAAAAGTGGTTTCAGCTCTATGTCATGCGCCGCGATCTGGCGTTGGATCTAACCCGTCGCGCGCTGGCTGCCGACTATACCACTTTGGTTCTGACTGTTGACGTTCCGGTAAACGGTTGGCGCGAACGCGATATGCGCAATGGTTTCGGCTTGCCGATGCGATACACGGCGAAAACCTTGCTGGACGGCGCGACGCATCCTCGCTGGTCACTTGATCTGTTGCGCAATGGCATGCCTCAGCTGGCCAACTTTGTGAGCGGGCGAGCGGTTTCGAGCGAGGCTCAAGCTGCGCTGATGCGCCGCGAAATGGACGCCAGTTTCGACTGGGAGGCACTCGCACAGCTTCGTGCTGTGTGGCCTAAACGATTGCTCGTCAAAGGCGTTCTCAGCCCGGAAGATGCGGCGCGTTGTATAGCGGAAGGGGCTGACGGGGTCATCCTTTCCAACCACGGTGCGCGTCAGCTTGATGGTTGCCTGTCGCCCATGGAAACCTTGAAAGGCGTCAGAAACGCCACGTTGGAAACCGTTCTCGTCGATAGCGGCTTTCGTCGCGGCAGTGATGTCGTGAAGGCGCTTTGCCTTGGAGCCAACGCAGTGTTGTTGGGGCGTGCGACACTTTTCGGACTAGCGGCAGCGGGAGAACAAGGCGTGCTTGATGTTATCTCCCTTGTGCGGCAGGAAATTGACCGAACGCTTGCCTTGATCGGTGTCTCGAGTGTGGCCGATCTGTCTTCAGAGCTTTTGGTTCGACACATTCATGAGGAGGCATTGCAGCATGACGCCGTCTAAAATTATTCAGCTCCAAACCCGAGCTGTCGAAGTCCCGTTTGATTATCCCATTCGCACAGCGTCTGGTATCGTGCCGACAGCGCCGCTTGTTCTCATCGATCTCCAGACGGATGCCGGCGTTACCGGTAGGGCATATATCTTTGCGTATACACCCATCGTCTTAAAGGCTTTGATGTCGCTCTATGGCGATTTAAAGCCACTGATCCTCGGCTCAACGCTTGCTCCGCAAGCTTTGGATGAAGCATTACGGCGACGGTTCACCCTGCTTGGCACGGCAGGCATATTGAGAATGGTGCTGGCAGGACTTGAAATGGCCGCTTGGGATGCGTTTGCAAAAACGCTGAACCTGCCACTGGTTCAAGTCCTCGGCGGAAGCCCAGTTGGTATCCGCGCTTATGACAGCCACAGTATGGATGGCGAAAGCCTTGCGACAGACCGTGCCGTTGCATCGGCAAAAGCTGGCTTCAAGGGGATCAAGACAAAGATTGGCTACGCCGACTTCGGCGAAGAATTGAATGTCCTGCGAAGCATCCGCAGGGCCGTTGGCGATGATTTCGAGATTCTTGTCGACTATAACCAGTCCCTGACAGTGCCAGAAGCCATTCGCCGCGGCAAATATCTCGAAGAAATCGACATCGCATGGATAGAAGAGCCAGTGTTGCAGGGCGATTACAGCGGACACGCCGCGGTGGCCCAAGCGCTTTCGATACCCGTACAGCTTGGCGAAAACTGGTTCGGTCCAGAAGAAATGATGCTTTCGGTCAAGGCGAAAGCGGGAGATTTCGCAATGGTCGACATCATGAAAATCGGCGGAGTAAGTGCCTGGTTGAAAGCATCAGCGATCGCAGAGCAGCATTCCCTGCCATTATCGAGCCACCTGTTTCAGGAAATCAGCGCACACGTTCTATCCGTCAGTCCGACAGCATATCGGCTGGAACATCTGGATATCGCCGGGCCGATTTTGCAGGACCGGCTACGCATAAAAGATGGGCTGGCATTCCCCTCTGACCAACCCGGCACTGGCGTCGAGTGGGACGAGGACCGTGTGCGCCAATTGAGCAAATAGTCTGGCATGTCACAGTGAAGGAGCGTGAAAGCGCCTCTTCCAAAACCAGCCAGACCGTAGCCGCGTAGGGTTTCATTGTCCCGGAGGTAGAAAATTGTGTTCTATGTCCAGCCAAGGCGGGTTTTCTGCATACATTTCGCGGATAAGCCGCTTGATAAGGTCGATGTGGGTCGAGTTGTCCCCCACGCGATGATTGAGGATGATTGGTGACGTGACGTCTACCTCCTCGATCAATCTATAATGCACATCCGATCCGATCGCGTCTGGCGGGCAGATGACGGAATAATGCAAACTCCTGCTTCAGCCGCAACCAATCCCAATGCGGTTTGTATTTCGCGAACCTCCTGCACTGCCGCCGGTCCCACAATACCCCTCCGGTGAAGGCCGCGGACATGATATCGCGTGCCATTTTTTAACCGGCTATACACGCGGTAATTTGCCTGCAACGATGCTGAACTCCTCGATAGTCAAACCAGTCAGCGTCGGCATTTCCCAGTCGAAAAATCGAGTATCGTGGATGGCCTGATTAATTAGCAGCCGAGTGGCTGACAGCTCTCGAAGGGAGAGGTCTGTCCTCGGAACAACGTCGGCAACTTTGTTGGCAATGGCATCGACTATTGGCCCGATTGTCGTCGACACGATCACAATGTGGCCGTCGGCTTCGAGCTGGAGGAGTGCCTCACGCACAACATTGCTCAGCGCGTGATCATTCATTTACGCTGTCCCAGTTGTTTCTCAAATCGGTTCCTCTGGTATGTGACTTGCTCGCAAACAACGGCCTGCCTACGTGACGCTAGCCGACACGCCGCATCTTCGCGAGTGGATTTTTGATAGCACATTCCTGAGTGTTGGAACCGGGTCCAGTACACTCGCCGACTATGGCCGCCCGGTTAGGCAGCCCGCCCCCTTAAAGACTTCGGTGGTGTCCAGTTCCACGGCAGCAGTTGCTCCAGCCTGCTGATCGACGTGTCCGCAATGTTGGTGAGGACGTCGGCAAGCCAGGCCTGTGGGTCGACGTCATTGAGCTTGGCGGCCATGACCAACGTGGCCATGAAGGCGGCACGTTCAGCACCACGATCCGATCCGGCAAACAGCCATGACTTCCTGCCGAGTGCAAAGCCTCTGAGCGCTCGTTCGGCAGCATTGTTCGTCAGGCAAATCCGGCCGTCATCGAGGAATGACGTAAAGCCATCCCATCGCTTGAGCATGTAATCTATCGCCTCGGCGACGGAAGAACTGCGCGACAGTTTTGCCCGCTCAATTTGGAGCCAATCATGCAGCTCTTCGGCGATTGGCAGGCTGTGTTGGCGGCGGCGCTCCAGACGCTGCTCGGCGGCAAGACCGTTGATCTCCCGTTCGATATCGAACAGGGCATCGATCCGTTTGACGGCCTCCAATGCCATTGGCGAGATCGGCGCAGCTTTGCTGCCACGTTTGGCGTTCGTGGCGATGTCGGCCAGCACGAAGAACTTGCGGCGTGAATGTGCCCAGCAGAGTACTTGGCGCAGAGGCGCAGGATCGCGGTCTACCTTGAACAGCGGATTGTAGCCGCCATAGGCATCCGCCTGCAATATGCCGGTGAAGGACTTCAGATGTCGCTCGGGATGCTCCTGCCGCCGATCCCGAGAGGAATAGTAGAGGGCGGCGGGCGGTGACTGTCCGCCGAAGGGTCTGTCATCCCGGACGTAGGTCCAGATGCGACCGGTATCGGTCTTTCCCTTCGCCAGGATCGGCACGGTCGTGTCGTCGCCATGCAGTCGCTCGGCTGCCAGGACATGGGCCTCGATCAACGAATGGATGGGCTTCAGGGCCGCGGCACAAGCGCCGACTTGATCGGCAAGCGTCGACAGACTGAGATCGACGCCTTCACGGGCATAACGCTCGCTCTGGCGGTTGAGCGGCTGGTGCTGGGCGAACTTCTCGAACAGGATCATCGCCAGAAGGTTCGGGCCAGCAAAGCCGCGGGGTGTGACATGGAAGGGTGCTGGCGGCTGTGTAATCTTCTCGCATTCGCGGCAAGTGAACTTCTCCCGCACGGTCTGAATGACCTTCCACTGACGCGGGATGACCTCCAGCGTCTCTGTGATATCCTCACCGAGCTTCGACAGCTTGGCCGAGCCGCAGCAGGAGCAGTTTGTTGGGGCAGCAATGACGACACGTTCGCGTGGCAGATGCTCGGGAAACGACTTGCGTGAAGGACGCTTGCGCTCGAAGGCCCTGACGGTTGAGGCATTGGCTGCGATCTCTGCTGCCAGTTCATCTTCGCCTGCATCAGCCTCCAACTCCTCGAGCTGCAATTCCATCTGTTCGAGAAGCCGCGCTTTGCGCTCGGAGCGGCTGCCGTAAAGCTCTCGGCGGACCTTCTCGATCTCCAGCTTCAGCCGCGCGATCAGCGCCTCGGAATGTGACACGAGCGCCTTTGCGCTGGCGGCTTCTGCCTTGGCAGTCGCCGCTTCTACCTCGGCAACAACACGCCGCGAACGCTCTTCGGCCAGCAGTGCAAGCGCACTGGCAAGGTCATTTGGAAGCTGGTCGACGGGGTTGCTCATGGGGAGATGGAATCATATTCGCCCCCGCCATTCCAGTGTTTTTGCTCATCCAGCCGATGTTGGTCGCCAGGTCCTTTGCGGCATCCGCCAGTCGATGCCCGTTCAGAGGTAAGGGAATAGGCCTACCTCACCAGTCGGATGGGAGCACATCGCGTTCTCAGGTGATTTCCTCTGGCAGCAGGCTGAGAAAAGCAGGTCCCGGAAAATGCTTGTCATCTCGGACGAAGTGCAAGCGGTCTAAGTGCTCTCTCATTGTTCACGCGAAACGCTGTTCAGAGGGAAACCAACGCGACGCCCTCACGCAGAATCGTACCATCAGCAGGTCTTGTTGACGTACTCGCGCTGTGGCAGATCTTGGGATAAAGTGCTGTCGCAGGCAAACGCTTTGGCCAGTGTGGGAATGCGTTACGCTTTGACAAACCAACACCGCGACCTGCGAGAAACAATGTCTTCCAACCGACCGGGAAACCCACGCACTCCAGTTTATGAGCCGATCATACCACATCCGAGCGAGTTTTTCGTTTGGCGCAACGATGATTATCCCATGTCGTGGAGTGTCTGGAACGCCCATCCAGAATGTGAAATTCATCTGATCTGTCGTGGCGAAGGCACCTGCCATATAGGCGACCATATTGGTGGTTTTCGCGAAGGTGATCTGTTTCTTGTTGGCCGTGACCTGCCGCACAACTGGGTGACGCCGTTGGATGAGAGCGACGTGGTGAAGGGGCGCGATACAGTCATTCAGTTTGACGAGGATCGGCTGGCCAAAGCGGAGGCGTTCATTCCTGAGCTGGGTAGGCTCTCTGTGCTTTTACGCGATGCTCGCAGAGGGATCATGTTTCATGGCGAAACCCGGCACAAGGGTGGGGAACTCGTCATCGAGATTGGAAAGGCCACGGGCGTTAAGCGGTTTGCCAAGTTTTTGGAACTCTTGCATATCCTCTCGTCAAGTAGTGAGCGCGTGCTCCTGTCGTCGGAGGGGTTTTCTCCGAGTGCCAATGCCGTTGCCAATCGGATAGTCAGCGGTGTCCTTCAGCATATCAATGCGAACGTCAACAACGACATCCGCCTGGCGGACTGCGCCGCACTTGCGAGGCTGACCGAAAGCTCGTTTTCCCGCTTCTTCAGGAAGCACACCGGCAATACGTTCACCCGGTATCTCAGCGAGCTTCGGATGGCGAAAGCATGCGAACTTCTCGCACATACCGACCTGCCTGTGACCCAAGTCTGCGACCGGGTGGGGTATGACAACTTGTCGAATTTTAATCGAACGTTCCGGCTTTTGCGCGGAATGTCGCCACGAAACTATCGTCAATTGGAAAAGCAGAGAAGGTAATTTGTTATCCCGATATTCTCGAAAACTAGGGATTGTGAGCATATACTTTGATAAAATATCATCGGTTTTGCGCATGTCGAACGCTAGTTAATTTTTCCCCATTTCCTTATCTTTCGACTAGGAAATGAGGGAGGATGTGAGATGGTCTACAATGCAGCGGTCGATAGCAACGCTCTCTACGATCGGGCACAGACTTCTGAAATAGCCGGTCACCTTAAGAGCGACACCATCTTCCCAACGAATGTTTTCGGGTGTCCTGATACTGCAGGCTTCAATGTGGTGTTGCGGCAGCAATCCCAACTGATCTTCATTGATCTACCTAGCTCGGATCCAGACAGTACCCCTTCACAATGCTGGAGGGAACTTTCTGAACAGTTCAACTCAATCTGCCTCGGGCTGATCCTTGAGGCGGATGCAGGTAGTGATGCCGCAGCAGGCATCATAGCTGACGGGATTACAGGTGGTGCATTACCCGCCGCAATCGCTGTTATGGGATATGATCCGTCATTCGCAATAATGTTCGAATGCGTGGCACGACGCATAGGCGATCCCGTCAATCGGGCGGTCACGTCATTGGCATATGGTATCCCGTTCGAATGGCCAGTCGTTGCTTTCTTTCTGATGCCCGACGACCCGCAATTACTGGATTGCGTAAAAGCATGCCGTTCGTTGGAGAACATCGGCGTCCCGGCGCAGATGCAGATTGTGGCGGCGGGCAGCGTAGCCGGGGGACGAAACATAGTTTTCGCCGGTGAGCGCGAATGCTTCTTTCGAGAGCATCTGGCCTCCCATTTCCCGAAAATGTTCTAGCGGCCGACCCCATCTGACTTTGCAATTCATAATGACACCCAGGGAGGAAAAAATGTCATCACAACGACTAGCCGGGAAATGTGCGATGATCACCGGGGCTGCACGCGGTATCGGCTTGGCCTTTGCCAAGGCATATGCTGCCCAAGGGGCAAGGGTCGCCATCTGCGATATCGATATGGCACGCGCCGAAGAGGCCGCGAGGGACGTCGGCCGTGAAGCAATAGCGATCAAGCTCGACGTCACACAGAAAGATAGCATCGAGGCTGCGGTGAACGGCGTTGTCGAGATGCTCGGGCGCATCGATATTCTCATCAACAACGCCGCGCTGTTCACGGCCGCACCCTTGGTGGAGATATCGGAGGCCGATTATTGTCGCGTGTTCGATGTCAATGTCTACGGGCCGCTGTTTACAATGCAGGCTGTCGCAAAGCATATGATCAGTCGTGGCAAAGGCGGCAAGATCATCAACATGGCATCTCAGGCCGGTCGCCGTGGCGAGCCGCTGGTCTCCGTTTATTGTGCAACCAAGGCAGCTGTGATCAGTCTGACCCAATCTGCCGGTCTCAATCTGATCGAGCATGGCATCAACGTGAATGCGATTGCTCCGGGTGTCGTCGACGGTGAGCACTGGGACGGCGTCGATGCTTTCTTTGCCAAATACGAAGGCAAGGCGCCCGGACAGAAGAAAAAAGAGGTCGGGGAGGCCGTTCCCTATGGTCGAATGGGCACGGCCGAGGACCTTGTCGGCATGGCGGTCTTTCTCGCTTCGAATGAATCCGACTACGTGGTATCGCAATGCTACAATGTCGACGGCGGACAGTGGATGAGCTGATGGATCTCTATCTCAAAGACAAAGTCGCAGTCATTACCGGCGGCTCGAAGGGTATTGGCCTTGGGCTGGCGCGAGCCTTTGCACGAGAAGGCTGCCACGTCGTTATAACGGCACGCACGGCGGCGGAGGTAGAAAATGCTGCTGAAGCTATCGCTAGCGAGTTTGGCGTGATTGCTCACGCCGTTGCATCAGACGTCTCGTCGGCCGATGGCTGCCAGGCGATCATCGAGGCTGCGGCTGCACTGGGCGGCGCCGATATTTTCGTATCCAACGCAGGCACCGGGTCCAATGAGACGGTAGCCGAAGCGCCTGACGAGAAGTGGTATTCCTACTGGGATCTCCACGTCATGGCGGCGGTGCGCCTCAGCCGGAGTCTGGCCGACCAGATGGAGGTCAAGGGCGGCGGCGTCATGCTGATGAACGTATCTATCTGCGCGGTGCAGCCGCTCTGGTATGAACCTATCTATAACGTCACGAAGGCGGCCCTGCTGATGTTTGGCAAATGCCTGTCGGTGGAGATGATCAAACGCAATATCCGCGTCAACACCCTCAATCCCGGACTGATCCGCACACCGGACTGGGAAAAAACAGCCCGGGAATTGGCAGGAGATGGCTGGGAGGATTATCTGCAGAAGGTTGCGGATGACAATGCGGATATCCGCCGTTTCGGGACGATTGAGGAACTCGCGGATTTCTGCGTCTTTCTCTGCTCGCCTCGAGCCTCTTACAGTGTTGGCTCCGCCTATCATGTCGATGGCGGGATGCTAAAAACTGTCTGAAGATTGCCTGAGCGGGATTTAGACTTGGTGCGCCGCCCGGTCGCATGTGTGGCAGCCCGAGAGACATTCTAAATGTCTGATGCAGATCAAGTGTATGGCTTTGGAAGCCATACACTTACTTCGAAAACTACATGTTTGATGCAGGTGGTTCTTGCCAGCCGATGGAACTGCCAAGATCGGTAGTGTGGCATCCGGTAAGGAACAGTAAGGCGACAAATAGCAACGCGAAGCGGGTCATAGTCATTCATTTTATTTTTGATGTCGGTATCTCTGCCCGAATGGCGATGAAGAACAATTCATGCCGGCGATCAAAATTGGCACGGTAAAACCATTGAAGATATCGAGTTTGTTTTGAAGAACACGTTCAGCTAATTTGATAGGCATGCATTCGCTGACGATCGATCAATTGCTGGTTTTCACGACGGCCGTCGACGCGGGGAGTTTTTCCGGCGCTGTTCGGGCGCTTAATCGTGCTCAGTCTGCGATCACCTATTCGATATAGAAGCTGGAGGACCAGCTTGTCATGCCACTGTTTGATCGAACAGGCTACCGTTCAGCTGCAACGGAAGCCGAAGAGAGATATCTCTCTCCGCTGTCCGGGATAATTACGACGATGTTCTTTCCGGCATTCTGCGGTCGCGCCGCGAGAACGAGGGCGACGGAAACCGCGGCGCCGGACGATGTTCCGATCAGAAGGCCCTCTTCCCGTGCGACCAAAAGCGCCATTTCCCGCGCTTGGGCGGTCGTGACGGCAATCACTTCATCGACGACGGTGCTGTCGTAAGTCTCTGGCAGATGGGTCTCGTCCACCTCCGTAACTTTATGGACTCCTTCGATCGCCTCCGCATAAGGATTGTCTTTCGTGGGCACGGAATCCGCTGTCGGTTCGCAGACGACTACTTGCAGTTCCGGTTTCCGCTCCTTGAGGAACCGGCCGGCACCGCTTATCGTCCCGCCCGTGCCAACCGTGCCAACCAATATGTCTACCGCACCGCCGGTATCTTGCCAGATCTCTGGACCGGTCGTTTCCGCGTGAATGAGCGGATTGGCTGGATTGGTCCGTTGATCGGTAAAGAACGCTTCGGGATTCTCTCTTTTTATTCGCTCCAGCACAGCGAAAATTCCGTCTGGAACCAGAAATTCATTGTTGTCGACCAGCACGACCTCCGCGCCAAACTGGCGCAGGATGTTGATCTTATCCTGACTGATGATATCCCGAAGGTAGAACTTCGTCCGATATCCCCGGGAGGCTGCCACCGCAGCAAGGCCGATCCCCGTATTGCCGCTGGTGATATCGACCAGCAAATCGCCTAGTCTCAATCTGCCGCTCCTCTCTGCTTCCTTGATAATAGACCAAGCAGTGCGGTCCTTGATGCTGCCGGCTGGGTTGAGATATTCGATTTTGGCAAGGATACGGGATTGAATGTCTCTGCTTTTTCTAATCCTCTGCAGATCGATAAGCGGGGTGTTCCCTATAAGTTCTGATAGCTCACTGTATATTCTTGCCACTGCGCGATCTCCTGCGACTTGGATTTGAGTAACGGGTTCACCCCCCGGTTGGCAGTCCATCAAGCTGCGGTAGCGCCAGCGGCTTGCCGCCCCGATTGATCCTCATGTGGCTGCCGCGGGGACGGGAGGCCAAGCAGCCCCCGTAAGGTTTTTGCCTCGTAAGCAGTGCGGTAGAGCTCACGGCGCTGCAATTCAGGGATCACGAGATCGACGAAATCGTCCACGCCGTCAGGCATGGATGCGGGAATGATGTTAAACCCGTCGGCGGCGCCAATCTTGAACCAGTGCTCCAGATCGTCTGCTACTTCCTCGACCGAGCCGACGATGATGCGGTGCCCGTGCGAGGCGATTGCCAACGCCGCGAGGTCACGCAGCCTGTAGCCTTCGGCGTGCGCTTTTTTCAGCAGAAGCTGTACACGGCTTTGACCGTGAACGTTGGTGCCGGGTTCCGGCACCGGTCCGTCAAGATCGTATCCCGAAAGGTCATATCCCCAGCGGCCGGAAAGCTGACGAATACCCGCCGCAATATCCGTACTCTCCTGAAGAGCCGCGAATTTCTCGACGGCTTCGCTGTGGGTTCGTCCCACCACGGGCATGACGCCAGGAAAGACCAGAGGTCCTTGTGAGCCGGGTATGGACGCGGCGGCAGCCGTGCGCAGGGCTTCTCGATACGACAAGGCATCCTCGATTGTATCCTGCGCGGTGAAGGCTATATCGGCCTTTGTCGCGGCGAGCGCGATGCCATCGTTGGAGGAGCCGGCCTGGAAGATGACGGGATGGCCCTGAGGTGGGCGGGAAACATTGAGCGGCCCGCGAACCGAGAAAAAGCGCCCTTTGTGATTGACCTCGCGAATACGCGCGGACTCGATGAAAGCACCGCGCGCCTTGTCCAGTACGAGCGTGCCGTCATCCCAACTGTTCCACAGTTTTTTCACGACATCGACGAATTCGGCCGAGCGCGCGTAACGCTCGGCATGATCGAGCAATCGCTCATGCCCGAAATTCTGGGCCGCGCGATCCGACTGCGAAGTCACCACGTTCCAACCGCTTCGCCCACCACTGATGTGATCGAGCGAAGCGAGCATTCGGGCCACGTTGAACGGCTCGGAAAAGGTGGTGGAGATGGTCCCCACCAGACCGATATTGGTGGTGGATGCGGCAAGCGCGCCAAGCAGGGTCAGCGGCTCCAGCCCGCCGGCCTTGCCCTGCTCATGCGGATTTGGGCCGACGAGGCCATCAGCCAGGAAGAACATATCGAAAAGCCCTGCTTCAACCTTTCTGGCGACACGGATCGCCCAGGCGAGATCTTCCGGATGCCCCTCTGCCTCCGGACGACGCCATGCAGAGGGATGCCGTCCGACCGGCTGGTGAAAATATCCGAAACGGATTTTCCGGTATGGCTGGTTTTGGGAGCCGGAATACATGGGAATGATCCTTATGACCGGGAGTCTTGAAACATGTGCTCAAACCGCCCGCCGGTGCGGGCGGAAACGGCTGGATTGCGGATCGGAATCCAGCATCGCCGCCAGCAACGAGCGCGTGTAGGGATGCTGCGGATTACCGAAAACCTCGTCGCGCAGGCCCTGTTCAACGATCTGCCCCCCCTGCATGACCGCGACGTGGTGGCTGACGGAATAGATGCTGTCGAGACCGTGGGCGATGAACAGATAGGTCAGCCCGAATAGGGGTTGCAGTGCCTTGAACAGGGCGAGAATTTCCGCCTGAACGGACACGTCGAGTGCGGAAACCGGCTCGTCGCAGACGAGCAGCTTTGGCCGCACGCTGAGCGCGCGCGCGATTCCCACGCGCTGCCGCTGGCCGCCCGATAGTTCATGCGGGTAGCGGCGCGCGAAATCTGCGGGCAAACCGACCGTCTCCAGCAGCTCGACAGCCGCACCCTCAATGCTTTTCCCCGCCAGCAACCCGTGGGCGTCCATCGGCTCGGTTACAATGGCGGCGATCTTCATGCGTGGGTTGAGCGAGGAGAACGGATCCTGGAATATCATCTGGATGTCTCGTCCGCGCTTGGTCGCCTCCTTCCCGGCTTTTGAAAATATGTCGGCGCCCTCAAACAGCACGCTGCCCGAATCCGGAGCGGTCAGACCGGTTATGACGCGGGCGAGCGAAGATTTGCCGCTACCGGATTGCCCCACCAGCCCCAGCGTCTTGCTGGGCCAGATGCTGGCGGAAACACGATCCAGCGCAAGCGGGTCGCTGGAGCGGGCGAACGCACCGCCCTGTGCCGGATAGCGTTTGACCACATCGCGAACCTCGAGCAACGGCACCTTCGGTTCCTCGTCTTGGGCGACCGGTTTCGGATAGGCGGGCGACCCGTCCATGACAACGGCGGGAATGCGCGGCGCCAGCGAAACGAGACGGCGTGTATAGGCGTGTTCCGGCTGGGCGAAAACGGCGTTTACGGGCGCACTTTCCACCAGCGCGCCATCCTTCATAACCGCGACCCGGTCGGCGATCTGCGCGACGATGGACAAATCATGGGTAATGAACAGCAGGCCAATATGTGTGCGCGCCACCGTTTGCACCAGGAGTTCTAATACCTGGTTCTGGATGGCGTTATCCAGCGCAGTCGTTGGCTCATCGGCGATGAGCAGGCGTGGCTCGCCCGCCATGGCGATGGCCAGCATCACTCGCTGGCGCATCCCGCCGGAAAGCTGGTGCGGATATTTGCCGAGAACGCTGCGGGGATCGGAAATTCCCATGAGATCGAGCAGTTCAGCCGCGCGATCGTCTCGCGCTTTTCGGGCAAGACCTTTCTTGTAATGAAGAACTTCGCCGATTTGATCGCCGATGGTCAAAACCGGGTTGAGAGACGAAAGCGGCTCCTGAAAGACGATTCCTACTTCCGATCCGCGCAGACCCCGCCAACCGCAATTGTTGAGCCGCGTTATGTCCTTACCATTTACCGTGGCGATATCGGCGCGGAAGAATGCCCCTTTGGGCAGAAGGCCGAGCACGCTGAGAGCCATCAGGGTCTTACCGCTACCGGATTCACCGACCAGAGCGACGATCTCGTTTGGAAACACATCGAGGTCGACGCCGCGAACGAGGCTTTGCTCACCTTCGCGTTTCGCAAGGCTTATCCCGGCATTGCGATAACGTAGGATGGGAACGGGGAGTGAAGGTCTGGTCATGGCATCCTCGGGTCAAGATAGTCGCGCAGCCAGTCGCCGATCAGGATGATGCTGAAGACCGTCAAGGTCAGCGCCACGCCGGGGAACGTTGCGACCCACCAGCTTGTCGCCAGCGCCTGCCGCCCGTCGCTCAGCATCTGTCCCCAGGAGACCTCTGGCGGCTGGATGCCGAAACCAAGGAAGCTGAGGGAGGATTCGGCAAGGATGACCGAACCGATATTAAGCGTCGCAACCACCACGAAGGCGGAGATTGTGTTGGGAAGAATATGCCGCAGAATGATCCGCGCCTGACTGACCCCGCCGATGCGGGCCGCGCTGACGAATTCCATTTCCTTGATATGCAGCACTTCCGCTCGCACGAGCCGCGCATAAACCACCCAATTGGTGACGGCAATGACGCTGACGAGCGGTAACATGCCGCTCCCGGCCACCAGCGCCACCAC
>NZ_JWJH01000022.1 GCF_000949865.1 Rhizobium nepotum 39/7
CCATTCTCCGGCGCGGTAAAGCGCGCGCAGCAGCCCTTCCAGCAGGGTGGCGTTCTCCTCCGCCCAGACCCGTTTCACCGCCAGTATTTTTTCCGGCGCATTGTGCCAGATCAGCGCTCCGGTCGTGACGATCCGTCCGGTGTCGCCCAGCACCGCGGCGCTGCCGGCCGGTTCGGCGGTACAGAGCGCATCGACCTTGCCGCTTGCCAAGAGCGCCGGCATCGACTTCGGCGGAGCTTCGACGATTTCCATGTCCCTGCCGAGCAGCACGCCGCAGCTTGCGAGCAGATAGCGCAACACATAAAACGGCGTGGACACGATATCCTCGACCGCAAAGACCGGCAGGCCTTCCCCTGCCGCCCGGCGTGCGGCGCAGACACGGGCCATCGCCCGCCCAAAGGCCGCCGGGTCCGGCAGCTTCAGCCCTTCACGGTAAAGTTCGTCGTAAAATCCATGCGAAACGGTCGTTGCCGATCCGCCGAGGGAGAGCGTGAAGACACCGATGATATCGGCCGGCAGGTCATCGAGGCCGACCGCAGAACCGACCGGAACCGGGGCGGGCAAATGGGCGATCTGAACTTCGTCTTCGCCAAGTGCGGCAAGCACGGCGCGCGCGGATTGTTTTCGCACAAGTTCCAGTTCAACGCCTTCATCGGCAGCAAAGCCTTTTTCGGCAGCGGCTATCAGCACGGCGCAATCGACAGTCGGAGAAAAACCCGCTTTTAGCTTATGCCGTTCCGGCAAACGATTTCTCCTTTTCCGGTGATTCGAAAGAAGGATCGCCCAGGAACCCGTTTATCACAATGATAAAGTTGCGGTTTCGCTATTTAATCAGACCGACGCGGAGAGCCTTGGCGACGGCTTGGGTGCGGTTGACCGTGTCGAGTTTTTTCGTCGCGCGGTTCAGGTAATGATTGATGGTATGTTCCGACAGCTTCATGATTTCAGCGATTTCGGCGCTGGTCTTGCCGGCAGCCGTCCAGTTCAGACAGTCTATCTCCCGCTCGTTCAATGTCTCGGGAACCCGCAGATCGAGGCGGCGGATTTCAGATAGCCGGGCAAAGATGTGGCTGGAAATGTAAAAAAGTTCCGCGAGCCGGCTGGTGGGTAATATCGTCTTGTTGCCGGAAAAGGACACCGCCCCGCGCATCGTGGTGATGTCATGCACGGGAAACCACACCGAGTTGATCATCTCGAAGCGCTCGAAGAGACCGATCACCGTTTTTCTGGCGATCTGTTCGTCGTCTTCCCCCAGAAAATCCATCGAGACGGAAAAGGGCGCGGTCGACTTTTTCAACTGCGCCATTACCTTGCTTTTCTGCAGCATGCCCTCTTCGTCGTAACGCTGCAAAAGCTCGGCCGGCCAGCTGGTGATGATGGTACATTGCGACAGTTCGCTCGCCATTTCGGACGACAGGTCAAGCACCATGAAGGCCCTGAACTCCCACGCCTCCGTCAACCGCTTCAAAAACCGGAATATATCGAATTGCGTGTTCAGACCGGCGATCTCGCGAACGCAATCAACACCAATCGACTGAACGGCGGCCGTCTCTGTTTTCTGCATGAAAGCTGTTCTTTGAAAATGAGAGAAACCGCTGCAAAGGCTGCCTTTGCCCGGAAATTGTGAGGATGTTACTCACCAAAACGATTCATGCAAACAAAAGTTGAAACTTAATTCCGAATAATCGAAAATAAGACTTAGCTTACGCTCGATCCGCAGCTTCCGTGGCGGAAATTCACGGTTTTTCCCCTCAATCATCCGCAACCGGAGATAATCGGCAGGCAAGCTCCGCTGAAATTTTATCGGCCGTTTCGCGCACCAGACGACCCCATTGCCGAAGCTGTTCCACATCCACGCGATAGGCTGGACCGGTGACTGAAATCGCCGCGTGAAAATTGCGTCCGGACGCCCGGACCGGCGCGGCGACGCAATGAATGCCGATCTCATGTTCCTGAAGGTCGAAACCGTAGCCCCTGCCGCGAATGGCGGTCACATCGTCCATCAATGCTTCCGGCGTCACGATCGTATTTTCCGTAAAACGGTGAAAGTCCAGTTTTGCGGCAAGCTCTGCCAGAACACCGGCAGGGAGAAGGGTCAGCGCGGCTTTGCCCACCCCCGTGCAATAGACCGGCGAGGTCTTGCCGACCTGCGAATGCATGCGCAAGGTGTGCCTGCCCTCCATCTTGTCCAGATAGGTGATTTCCTTGCCGTTCAGGACGGCGAGATGCACGGATTCCTGCGTCGCCTCCTGCAACGCCGCCAGATGAGGGGCGGCAACGCTACGCAGATCGTTGCCGCTCCAGGCTTTGGCGGCAAATTGCAGGAGCCGCAGACCGACGGCATAGGTCTGATCGCTAGCATGGTCGACCAGACCTTCGGCGACGAGATGGGCGAGCTGGCGGTGGACCGTGCCGCGCGGCTGGCCACACGCCTCGACCACATCGGTGAAGCGCATCGGTTTTTCGGCAAAGGCGATAAGCTCCAGAAGCGAAACGGCCTTTCCAAGCGTGCCGGTCACGTTTTCCGCTTTTCGTTCCGCAACCGGAACTGCCTCGTGCTCTTTACCGTTGGGTTTTTTACCATCGGGCATGGCAACATCCACCGTCATCTGTCTTGACATAAGCCTGCGGCCAAGAGAATAATTCCATTTAGTAAAATCTAGTTCCACATATTGGAACAATCAAGCCCCATTCTGGATGAGACATGCCGATGACCCAAGCCCTTTTCCCTGACCTCAAGGACGCGGGCGTGCTCGTCACCGGTGGCGGCTCCGGCATCGGGGCATCGCTGGTGGAAGCCTTTGCGATGCAGGGCGCGAAGGTCTCGTTCATCGACATCGCCGAAGAGCCGAGCGTGGCGCTCGTTGCGCGGCTTGAGGAGACAACGCGCCATCCGGTCCATTTTTTCAGGGCCGATCTGCGCGACATAGCTGCAATCAGGCAGACCGTGGATGCGGCGGCGTCTGCGACCGGCGGCATCAAGGTGCTCGTCAACAATGCCGCATGGGACGACCGCCACGATATAGACACCGTGACGGAAGCCTATTGGGACGCCAATCAGGCCGTCAATCTCAAGCAGATGTTCTTCACGGTTCAGGCCGCGCTTCCGCATCTGAGGCAGGCCAAGGACGCCTCCATCATCAATTTTTCCTCGATCTCGTTTTTGCTGAACATGGGCGAGCTTCCCTCCTATGCTGCGGCCAAGGCCGGCATCATCGGCCTGACGAAAAGCCTCGCCGGCAGGCTGGGGCCGGAAAATATCCGCGTCAATACGCTGCTGCCGGGCATGATCGTGACGGAGCGGCAGAAGGAGTTGTGGTTGACGGACGACGCCGTCACCTCGACCACGGCGCGGCAATGCCTCAAGCGCATGCTGGTCGCCGCCGATCTGGCGGGGCCGTGCCTGTTTCTCGCATCATCGGCATCGAGCGCCATCACCGCACAATCCATAATCGTAGACGGAGGCCTGTTATAATGTCCGAACCCGCTTTTATCGCCGTCGACTGGGGCACGACCAGTTTCCGGCTCTGGTTGCTCAGCCGGTCCGGCGCGGTGCTGGCCGAGCGCAGAAGCGCTGAAGGCATGACGACCGCCATGCGGACCGGTTTTGCCGAGGTGCTGCAATCGCATCTTGACGCCATCGGCGCACCGGAAAACCTGCCGGTTCTCGTCTGCGGAATGGCGGGCGCGCGGCAGGGCTGGGTCGAGGCGGGCTATATAGACGTGCCGACATCGCTTTCCGCAGTTCTTGATGGTGCGGTTCGCGTGCCGGGTCAGGAGCGGGATGTCCGCATTCTGCCGGGGCTGGCGCAACGGGACAAAAACGCGCCGGATGTGATGCGCGGCGAGGAAACGCAACTGCTCGGCGCGCTTGCCTCCTCGAGCGCTGGCAAGAAGCTGGTCTGCATGCCCGGCACCCATTCCAAATGGGTAACGGTCGAAGGCAGCGACGTAACCGGCTTTGCCACCTTCATGACCGGCGAACTGTTCGAGGTCGTCTCGAAACAGACCATCCTTTCCCATGCGGTGGCCGAGGCGGAAGCCTTTACCGGCGAGCATGAGGCCTTCAGGGCGGCCGTGCGCGACATCTACGCCAATCCGCAACTGGCGACCAACCGCCTGTTCACCCTGCGCTCCGGGCAATTGCTGCATGGCCTCACCGCAACAGACGCCAAGGCCAGGCTTTCCGGCATCATGATCGGGCTGGAAATCGCCGGTGCGCATTCCACCGCGCGGCGGGACACGCCGGTGGTGCTGATCGGCTCCGGCGCGCTCGGTGCGCTTTACGAGGGTGCATTCGCAGCCCTTGAGATTCACTATACAGTCATCGACGCAGATGAGGCCGTGCGGCGCGGATTGTTGGCCGCCGCAAATGCCATCTGGTCATAGAATTTATCATCAGAGCGGGATTTCAGGCGAAAACCGCTCACACTTTTCGCCATCCCGCTCCAGGACGAAAGACCCCATCATGCGTATTCCCTTCCCTTCCATGCAATATCCGCTGATCGCCATCCTGCGCGGCGTCAAGCCCGAGGAAACCGAAGGCGTCGTCGGCGCGCTGATCGACACCGGCTTCCGCGCCATCGAAATCCCGCTCAATTCGCCCGATCCCTTTCGTTCGATCGAGATCGCCGCGAAAATGGCGCCCGCCGATTGCCTGATCGGCGCAGGCACGGTGCTCAGCGTAGAAGACGTGGCGTCTCTGGACGCAGCCGGCGGCAAGCTGATGGTCAGCCCCAATGCCGATGCCGACGTGATCGTCGCCGCCCGCGTCAAGGGCATGGTGACGATGCCGGGCGTTTTGACCCCCACCGAGGCGCTGGTTGCGGCAAAGGCCGGGGCAACCGGGCTGAAGTTCTTTCCCGCCAGCATCATCGGCCCCGCCGGTATCAATGCCATCAGGACAATCCTGCCCAAGGATCTGCTCATCGCCGCTGTCGGCGGCGTTTCGGACAGGAATTTCGCCGAATATACCAAGGCCGGTATCCTTGCTTTCGGCCTTGGCACCAGCCTCTACAAGCCCGGCATGACAGCGGCGGACGTGCGCGAGCGCGCCACCGTCACGCTTTCGGCCTATGATGCAGCAATCGGAGGATAAGAGCTTGGCGAGTGTTTTTCCCTTTGCCGGACGCACCCTTGACGAAACGCCGTTGACGCTCGGCGAAGGCCCGACCTTCGATCCGGCGACCGGCACCGCATGGTGGTTCAATATTCTCGGGCGGGAGCTGCATGAACTGCATCTCGCTTCCGGCCGCAAGAGCGTGCATGCCCTGCCCTTCATGGGCAGCGCGCTGGCCAAGATCAGCGACAGTAAACAATTGATCGCCTCCGATGACGGTCTTTTTCTTCGCGATACGGCGACCGGCGTGCTGACGCTGCATGCGGAGCTGGAAAAGGACCTACCCGGCAACCGCTCCAATGACGGACGCGTGCATCCCTCCGGCGCGCTGTGGATCGGCACCATGGGCAGGAAGGCGGAACCCGGCGCGGGCAGCATCTACCACGTTGCCCGGGGAACCGTGACGAAGCTGTTTGCCGACATCAGCATTCCGAATTCGATCTGCTTTTCACCTGATGGCGAGACCGGATATTACGTCGACACCAAGGTCAACCGGCTGATGAAGGTGTCGCTCGATGCGCAGACGGGCCTTCCATCCGGCAAGGCCGAGGTCTTCATCGATTCCGCCGGCATAGACGGCGGTGTGGACGGCTCGGTCTGCGATGCCGAAGGGCATATCTGGAACGCCCGCTGGGGCGTGGGCGCTGTCGATCGTTACGATGCGGACGGCAACCATATCGAACGATATCTGGTGCCGGCGAAACAGACGACCTGCCCGGCCTTCATCGGTCCCGATGCATCGCGCCTTCTCGTCACCTCCGCCTGCGAACATCTCGACGACGACGCCATGGCCGCCAATCCGCAGCATGGGAAGACATTCGAACTCGGGATCGAGGTCAAGGGTAGGTTCGAGCCGCTCTACAGGCTCTAGGAGACGCCGGGACCGCTGGCATATGCGGCGGTCCCCACGCCCCCCATCTCAGGGAATATCAGACAGGATCTCGCGATAATTCTCGTGCAGATAACGCTGGGTGGCGGCGGCATCGACGGGGCGGCCGTAGAAATAGCCCTGCCCCATGGCGCAGCCCAGAGCGCGCAGCTTTTCCTCTTCCGCCCGCTCCTCTATCCCTTCGGCCACGACCTCGAGATCCAGCCCTTCGCACATGGCGACGATGGCCTTGATGATATGTTCCGAGGGACGGTCGCTGCTGATGCGGGACACGAAGGCGCGGTCGATCTTGACCTTGTCGAAGGTGAAGTCGCGCAGGCGGCCGAGGCTTGACTGGCCGGTGCCGAAATCGTCGAGGGAGATGCGGACGCCCGCGCCCTGCAATTCGCTGATGATGCGCTGCGCGGTATCGGCGGATGTCATGACAGCCGTTTCGGTGATTTCAAGCTCCAGCCGATGCGGGTCGAGGCCGACACGCGACAGGATGGAGAGAATATTATCCGCCGTGCCGGGGTCCATCAACTGCGCCGAGGACAGGTTGAAGGACAGGAAAAGCTCGCGCGGCCAGAACAGGGCCGCTTCCGCCGCCTTTCGGAGCAGCGCTTCGGACAGCGCGTCGATAAAACCCCTTTCTTCAGCCAGCGGCACGAAAACGGCCGGCGACACGAAACCGAGATCGGGGTCGTTCCAGCGGGCTAGCGCCTCGAAACCGATGACCTTCGCTTCTTCCAGCCTGACGATGGGCTGGAAATGCACATCGATCACATCGGTGATGATGGCGTTTCGCAAAGCCTGTTCTAGCTGGGTGGCGCGCTTCATCTCCTGCGCGATCTCACGCGAATAGACCGTTATCTGGCCACGGCCGCGCCGCTTGGACCGATAAAGCGCCGTCTCGGCGCTTTTCAGCAAGTCGTCGAAATCATCGCCGGCGAAGGGGTAGATGGCGAAACCGAAGGAAGAGGAAAGCCGAACGTTGCGATCGCCGAGATCGTAAGGGGCAGAGAGCACGTCCTTGATCATGTTGCCGATGCGCTCCGCACCGGTGCGCTCGAACACCAGCGGCAGCACGAAAGCGAATTCGTCGCCGTCATGGCGCGTGACGATGGCGCCATCAGGAACGCAGGCCTTCAGGCGATGGGCGACCTGGCACAAAATCTCATCGCCCGCCTGCACGCCGAAAAGATCGTTGATGGGTTTGAAACCGTCTATATTCGCAATGCCGACAGTGAAGGGCGCGGGGTCGCTGGAGCGCTCGCTGGCGAGCATGCGGATCTTGTCCCGCAAACGATAACGATTGCCAAGCCCCGTCAGCGGATCGCTGTAAGCCATCGCTTGCAGCTCGTTCTGGCTGACCTGCAACGCCTGCGGCTCTGCCCTTTTCATTCCTGCATCTCGTGAATCCCGTGTCGACCGCGATCACAATGCAGGGCAAGTATTAAAAAAGCCATAGAACCGCGAACCGAAAATGCGGCGGCGTTTTCGGAAGGTCAGCAACTCGTATAAAAATGCCCGAGTGGAAAAATTTCAGGCTTGCAGCCGCAGGGTATCCTTGCCGAAAAGGCGCAGGAAAACCGCCTCGACCATATCAGGGCTGACGGGTTTCAGCAGCATGTCCTCCATGCCCGCCGCCAGGCATTTGTCGAGGTCGCCCTCGAAGGCGTGGGTGATGACGCCGACAATGGGGATGCGCTCATCGCCAGCCAGTGCGCGCATGCGGCGTGCGACCTCGAAACCGTCGATATCGCCGAGCGTCGTATCGAGCAGGACGACGGACGGCGCCAGTTCCGCAAAAAGGCGCAACGCCTCTTCACCCGATGTGGCGAGCCGGTAGGAAAGCCCCAGACCTTCAAGAATCTGCGAAAAAACGATCTGGTTGACCCTGTTGTCCTCAACAAGAAGTATCTCGCCGACACCGCCAGTCTTGAGAATTTTGGGCAGGTCTTCGGTCATGATCTCCCAATCTTCCTCGGAGGATTTCTCACCAGGAGGCGATTTGAAGCCGACGGCGAGATAATGCAGCAGGGAAGCGTCGATCTCCTCTTCCTCGATTGTAACGACGGGCAGGCCATGCGCGGCCGCGATATCGAGGCATGCGACGCTCATCTGGGCGTCGACGACGACGACATCGATACCCACACCTGCGGAGGCGGCGATATCGATGAAGCTGCGCTGTTCCTCCTCGCTCGTCACCGCGGCATGATCGATACCGCCTGCGGTCAGCCGGCGGCCGGCAGCGTCAGTGAAGCGCCCGTTTTCGGACACCACCAGCACCGCCTTGCTTTTCAGCGCGCCGCCTGCGGCATCGTGGTCGTCATCCTTGCCATAGGTGGAGGCGACGAAAGCGACATGTTCGAGCGAGGGGATGACCGGCATGCCGTTCGCGTCGATGGTGGCGAGCGCGGTCACATCCTCCATCGTCGTCACCAGGAAATACCGGCCCGGCCGGCCCACGCGCTGCTTGCGGGTAATCGCCAGCACCTCCTCGCCATTCATGCGTCTCACCCTTTCGGGAAGAATGCTCGGTGTGCCGCTATCCAGCACCATGCGATCGGCGGCGTCGATCCGGCCTGCGACCTTGCGCGAATGCAGATCGAAAACGGTGCGGCCAAGAATGCTCTCGGCGCTGGTCTCGACCATGGCGCAGCCGGATTTGTTCACGGCCGCATAGGCCAGGTTTCGATCCTTGACGAAAACCGGAAACGGCAGATTGTCGAGAATGTCCTCGATCAGCTGCACACGCTCAAGGTCGATGCGCCACTGTTCTTCTCTTTTCTTCTGTTCGGAAATATCGGCGACGACACTGATGCCGAGGCCGGAAGGCAGCCGGTTCATGACGAAGCGCAGGAAGCGCTCTCCCTTCAGCCGTTCGGTTTTTTCCGACCGTTCCTTCCAGTGCAGCGCCAGCCGCTCGCCGATCCATTCCTCGCGTCCCAGCTGCCGGGCATTGCCGGACAGGCTTTCCACTTCCAGAAGATAACAATCGTAAAGCGCGCTCAGATAGTCGCGCAGCCGCGCGCCCGGCCCGATAACGGCCTCTTCCAGAGGAAAAAAACTCAAAAGCTTCCGGCTTGCGAAAACAATGTGATCGTTCCGGTCGTAAACGACGATCGCCGCGCCAAGCGCGTCGCAAAGGGCATCAAGCATCACCGTATGAACGCCCGCGCCGGAGGACGCCAAATCACTCAACTGCAAACTCCCACCTGTTTTTCAGGGTCAGGCTTATGTTTCTATTGGAATCGTCCGGGGCAAATGCCGGGATGAAACGGTAAATTCCGAAAAAGAGACATCAGGGTTCGCCACTTGAAGCAGTCTTGAGGGGAAGATGACGTTCACCCATAGTCGACGTCACACACCACCCTGCGAAGGAGGCCTCGTTCCTGCGGTCATTTCAAGCCGCCTCACCATATGCAAGGCCGATTAAAGGCGGATTAACGCTTAACCGGATGTGGACGGAAATGATCAAATGCCGAACATGCCGCAAAACATGTGCAAACTTTCACGAGTTGAGTTTTTTGCTTTCGAAGCCGTGACGAATCCGCGAAAATGACGATCATGGCCATCAAGCAGCTCTCAGAAACCCTCATCAACCAGATCGCCGCCGGCGAGGTCATCGAAAGACCTTCCAGCGCTACGAAGGAACTGGTGGAAAATGCCATCGACGCCGGCGCAACGCGGATCGAGATCGCCACGGCGGGCGGCGGCAAGGGACTGGTGCGCATCACCGATAACGGCTCCGGCATGTCGCCCGCCGATCTGGAGCTTGCGGTTCGACGTCATTGCACCTCGAAAATATCCACTACGCTTGACGATATCCGCACGCTCGGCTTTCGCGGTGAGGCCCTGCCTTCCATCGGCTCGGTTGCCAAGCTTTCGATTACCAGCCGGCAACACGGTGCCGAACAGGGTTCGGTGATTTCGGTCACGGGCGGCAAGGTCTCCGAGGTGCGGCCCGCCGCGTCCAATGCCGGCACCATCGTCGAGGTGCGCGACCTGTTTTTCGCCACGCCCGCGCGGCTGAAGTTCCTGAAGACGGAACGGGCGGAAGCGGCCGCCATTACCGAGGTCGTCAAACGGATGGCGATTGCCTTTCCGCATATCCGCTTCGTGCTGTCAGGCACCGACCGTTCCACGCTCGAAATCCCCTCGACCGGCGACGACCATCTGGCCCGCATGGCGCAAATTCTGGGCGCAGAATTCAAGGACAACGCCATCGAGATCGATGCCGGGCGCGAGGATGTGACGCTCACCGGTTTTGCCGGTGTGCCGACCTTCAATCGTGGCAACTCGGCGCATCAATATGTCTTCGTCAACGGCCGCCCGGTGCAGGACAAACTACTCTTGTCCGCCATTCGCGGTGCATATGCCGAAACGGTACCACATGGGCGATACCCGGTCGCGGTGCTGTCGCTCACGCTCGATCCCGCCTTTGTGGATGTGAACGTGCATCCGGCCAAATCCGATGTGCGCTTCCGCGATCCCGGCCTCGTTCGCGGATTGATCGTCGGCGCAATCCGCCAGGCGCTGACGCGTGACGGCGATAGGGCGGCGACGACTGGCGCCAGCCAGATGATGAACGCCTTCCGCCCCGGCTACAGCCCGTCCAATCTTCGCCCTTCTCCCTCCGCAGCATGGTCCGCCGCGACCTCCCCTTCGCGGCCGCTTGCCGTTTCCGGGGACATGCAATTTGCGGAAGCCGTGCAATCGCGCTTTTCCGACATCACCATGCCGACCGCGCGCGCGGAACCTCGCGAGGCTTACGAGGCCTCCGCAAGCCCGTCGCCGGAACCGGCGCTTTACCCGCTCGGGGCCGCGCGTGCGCAGTTGCACCAGAACTACATCGTCGCGCAGACGGAAGACGGCCTCGTCATCGTCGACCAGCATGCAGCACATGAACGGCTGGTATTCGAGGAAATGCGCAACGCGCTGCATTCCAGACGCCCGCCCTCACAGGTGCTGCTCATCCCTGAGATCATCGACCTTCCCGAAGAGGATTGCGACCGGCTGATGGACCATGCGGCGGGCTTCGATGCGCTGGGTCTGGTCATCGAGCGCTTCGGGCCGGGGGCGGTCGCAGTTCGGGAAACACCCGCCATGCTCGGCGAGGTCAACGTGCAGGGGCTGGTGCGGCAGCTTGCCGACGAAATCGCCGAATGGGACGCCGCCTCCACGCTTGCCAACAAGCTGGAATATGTCGCCGCCACCATGGCCTGCCACGGCTCCGTGCGTTCCGGGCGGCGCATGCGGCCGGAGGAAATGAACGCGCTTTTGCGGCAAATGGAAAACACGCCGGGTTCGGGGCAGTGCAATCACGGCCGGCCGACCTATATCGAGCTGAAACTTTCCGATATAGAACGTCTCTTCGGCCGAAGCTGAGCCTTAACCCCGGGGCAGCAGGCGGGGGTGGCTTTGGGCCTCGCCCAACGATATAAATTCAAGGGACTGGAGCATCCGGATTGTTCAGAAGAACGCTGCGCCGTTTCGGGTTGGATGCACTGACAGGACATAGTAGGAGACGAAAACGGATGAACAGATTTGAGGGAGGCGGAAACCGCATCGCCGTCATCGAATATCTCGACGGTGACTTCCGGATCGTGCAGACCGGCTCGCATGTCATATGCGCCATCACCGGCCAAACCATTCCGGTCGACGAGCTGCGCTACTGGAGCGTCCTCCGGCAGGAAGCCTATGTGGATGCCGCCGCCTCGCTGGAAGCCGAACGCAGGGCGGGCAATCTGCCCGCTTGATCGGGAACGGCGCGTGGGGCATTTCCAGTAAATGCGCAGGGTTTTGGTCCGGGAAAAGCTCCAATAGACTGCCGACGCCCAGACGCGGCGTCATCCTTGGGCTTGTCCCAAGGATCTAAGCACGTCAATAAAATTAATACGTTGCAGATCCTCGGGACAGGCCCGAGGATGACGGAGGAGAGGTTTCGAACTTCACCATCACCCTCTAAATCGACGGGCGCGCATTTTCCCGACGCAGGCGGGCGCGGCAATTCCCCACCGCCGTGTCGATGATCGTTGTCGTCGCATTGGGATCGTCGAACACCATGTCGATCTCGATCACCAGGCTGTTCCACAGCAATTCTTCCGCACGACCCTGGTGCCCGTTGAGGCGTACGGCGTCCTTGGCTGTCGTCACCAGCTGCAAGTTCTCTCTGTTGGCGTCCTGCAGAAGATCGGAAATCTCGTCTTCGCTGAAATGGTGATGGTCCGGGAAAGAGCGCTGCAGCACGATTTCGCCGCCCAGCGCCTCGACGGTTCTGAAGAACTTGGCCGGATCGGCGATGCCGGCATAAGCGAGTACACGCCTTCCCCTGAAATCCTGCGGTTCCTGCGGCTTGATCGCGGCGACGAAAACGGGTTTGGCGGCCTTTGCCGCCATTCTGACCAGCGGATCGGCCGCATGGCCGTTACCGACCTTCAGAATTCCGGTCATATGCCGCATCTGTTCGGCAAGCGGCGCCCGGACCGGGCCGCCCGGCACGAGATGGCCGTTGCCGATGCCGCGCACCGTATCGATGACGACCAACGCATAATCCAGCGTCAGGCGCGCGCTCTGGAAACCGTCATCCATGATGATGAGATCGACCCCCTCCTTCAC
The DNA here is from genome assembly GCF_000949865.1 of Rhizobium nepotum 39/7. Lineage (GTDB taxonomy): Bacteria > Pseudomonadota > Alphaproteobacteria > Rhizobiales > Rhizobiaceae > Agrobacterium > Agrobacterium nepotum. The sequence goes on from NZ_JWJH01000022.1 coordinate 12,612, forward strand.
CAGCCGGTGTGCGCCCTCTACCCGCTTGCGGGAAATGACCGTCACCGCCTCGCGCGCCAGCAGCAAGGGTTCGTCGCCGACATCGGCCGAGCGGTGCTGCGCGGGATCGACAAGGGTGGTGACATCAAGCGTGCCGCCATAACCACGGCTGAGAAAGCCGGGTTTCAGGCCTTTTGCGACGGCGGCTCTGGCAATCGCCATCGCCGTCGGCGTCTTGCCCGCTCCGCCCACGGTGAAGTTGCCGATGCAGATGACCGGAACGGGAACGCTCGCCCGTTTCGCCGTGCGCATCCGCCGTCCCGCGACCTTGCCGTAGAGAAGCGAAAAAGGTGATAACAGCCAGGCCTGCCAGCCCGCCTTCTGCCACCAGAACGGCGGCGCTTCAGAAACCATCTATTCCCGCTCCCGGCCGCGTCGCCCACGGCATTCCGTTCGGATGTCACATGTCAGGGAGGTTGTTTGCCAGAAAAAACCGCAAATTGCAAAAATGGACTGGGGTGGGTTTCCCTTGTCTGTCTCGACTTCCAGCGCAAGCCGAAAAGTGGAACCATATATTATTAAGCAACCCGTTCCGGCAGCAGCGCTTCAAGTGCCGTAATGTCATCGAAACAATAATCGGCATCGGCGCCAAGGCTTTCGCGCGAACCGGTGCCCGTCAGAACCGCGATGCGCAATCCCGCACCGGCACTCCTTGCCATGTGCAGATCGTGATTATTGTCACCGACCACCGCCACACGTTCGGGGCCGAGACCTATCGCCTTGCAGAAACCGAGAACCATGCCGGGTTGCGGCTTGGTGCCGTAACCGCTGTCGTAACCCGCGACGAAATCGACATCGTTTTCGAAACCGAAGCGGATGGCCGTCTGGCGGATGGAGTTTTCGTTGTCGCTGGAGGCGATGCCAAGCTTGTAGCCGCGCGCCTTCAGCCTTGCGAAAAATGCCTTGAGGTCGGTCACGGGAACGGATTTATCCGCCGCCTCGGTGAACAGCCGGTCGAGCCGCCTCGTCAGTTCGCCGACATCGCAGGGCGAACCGGCGGCGACCAGACCGGCGGCGATTTCCGCCGTATTGCCGGCGGCCAGCAGGCTGTCGGCAAACACATGACCGGTGACGGGATCCATGCCGCAGGCGGCGAGCAGCCGGTCGGCGAGAATGGGGTCGCCCTTGGCAGCGATCGCCGCAAGCTCGCGGTTTACCGGCCCCCAGCTTGCGTCATAACCCAAAAGCGTGCCGTCCTTGTCGAAAAGGACAGCGGCGATCGATTGCGTCGCATCACGTTCGATATCCGCTACCATGAACCGATGGCGCTCCGCGGTTGCAGCTTGGCGGTTACGGTGAGCGGGTTGATATAGGGTTCCAGCGCCTTGACGGTGGCGGACAGCGCACCGCGCATATCCTGAATGACACGGTTGCCGGCATCGATCATCTTGTAACGCTCATTATCGTTGACCAGCAGATAATGTACCGCCTTGGCCAGCATCTCGACATCGCGGATGATGCGACCGCCGCCGGCGCGGATGAGCTTCTGATAGGCCTCGCGGAAATTCTGCACATGCGCGCCTGACAATACGGCGCAGCCGAGCATTGCCGGCTCAAGCGGGTTCTGCCCGCCTTCGGCCGTCAGCGAGCGTCCGACGAAGGCAAGTTCGGTGAGCCGCAGGTAAAGCCCCATTTCGCCGATGGAATCGCCGAGGAAAATATCGGTTTCCGGCGTGATCGCATCGTTGCGGCTGCGGCGGGCCACAGTTAGCCCCATGCCCTTCAGCATCGCCTCCACATCGTCGCCACGCTCGGGATGGCGCGGCACGATGATGGTCAATTGGCCGTTGCGCGACTTGATCGCCGCATGCACGGTGGCGGCGGCCTTCTCTTCACCGTCGAAGGTGGAGATCGCCGCCCATGTCTTGCGGGTGCCGACCTGCCTGCGATAGTGCTCCAGAAGGGCCTCATCACAGGGCGGCGGATCGGTATCGCCCTTGAGGTTGCCGGAAATGACGACCGGCCAGGAGCCGAGATCACGGAAGCGCTCAGCATCGACATCGGATTGCGCAACCACCAGCGCCAACTTGGAAAACAGCGTTTCAGCAATATCGTGCCGGTTGTTCCAGCGATCGAACGACCGGTCGGACAGCCGCGCATTGACCCTGATCTGCGGAATGTGCCGACGCTCCAGCTCCATCATCGTCACCGGCCAGATTTCCGATTCAGCGGTGATGGCGGCGTCTGGCGCCCAATAGGACAGGAAACGATTGACCGCGATCTTGATGTCGAGCGGCACATATTGGTGGATCACGTCGTCGCCAAGCCGGGTGCGGGTCAACTCGGCGGAGGTGACGGTGCCGGTGGTCAGAAGCACGAAAATATCGCGCTTGCGTATTTCGCGGATCAGCGGAATGAGGGCGAGCGTTTCGCCCACACTTGCGGCATGGAACCAGACGAGCGGGCCACGGGGGCGCTCCGCGCTGGCGTAACCGAAACGTTCGAGGCGGCGGCGCTTGTCTTCCTTGCCCTTTGCGGCCCGATAGGAAAGATAGGGCCGGGCAAACGGATAAGCGGCAATACCGGCAATCCTGTAACCGGAAAGAGCGAAACGTGCGATACGGCTGCTCATGACATTCTGCCCTTGATCATTCCGCGCAATGCCCTTCCCCAGTTCTTTGTTGTTATTGCCGCCTACTTCTTCTCAAATTGCGTCATTTTTTATCATCGGAAACGAAAGCGCGATCACATTTTCGCGCAACCGAATTCCCGGCCTGCGGTTCTTGGCAGGAATCACGGAAATACGCGCCTTCACCCGATAGTATTACAACGCAAGGGCAAAGGTACTCAATTTTTATCGTCTGGATTGAGAAGACGGTGCATATGCACGATAAAATAACGCATATGGGCGTTATCGACAGTCATCTGCGCCTTGGATCTCCATGCCGTGAGCGCGGAAGCGTAGTCGGGATAGATGCCGACGATATCGAGCGCATTCAAATCCCGGAACTGAACATCCTGAAGGCTTTCCAGTTCGCCGCCGAATACAAGGTGCAGCAGCTGTTTCTGTTTGCCGGATTCCGTCATGTCTTTGTCTCTTTCTTAAGCACTGAGAGAGGCCTTCATCTGCGGGATTTCCCGCCAAACGTCAACCGTCGGACAGGTGCGAAAACGCTTTCAAAAGCGCCGGCAGCGCATAATCTGCTGCGGCGCACAATGCGGGGTGGTTCACCTCACGGCGATTATACATCAGAGGTTTTCCATCAAGGCCAACCAGACGGCCGCCCGCCCTTTCGAGGATCAGGTCGGCGGCGGCAAGATCCCACTCGTGCGAGTTCGCCTTCACCAGCGTTCCGTCGATGCGGCCGTCCGCCACCATCGCCAGCCGGTAGGCGAGCGAGGGCACATGCGGAATGCGCTTGACGGTGCCCCGCACCTCATCCGGCAGATGCGTGATCACATCTTCAGGTGCTGCCAGATGGAAGATGCCGGTGTTTTCGCGCGCGGCGAAAATGGACTTTCCATTCTTCAGCGCCTCGCCGCCTTCAAATGCGGTAAATTCCTCGGCGAGCGCCGGGGCGACAAGGACAGCCACCACCGGCCGGCCCTCATGCACGACCGCGACACTGACGCACCACGTATCCCGCCCGCCAATGAAGGCGCGCGTTCCGTCGATGGGATCGACGACGAAGACGGTGGAGCGGGCAAGCCGTGTCGTATCGTCGTCCGTCTCTTCCGATAGCCAGCCGTATTCCGGCCGGGCGGAGCGCAGGATGGTTTCGAGAATTTCATTTGCGGCGTAATCGGCAGCACTTACCGGCGAAAGGCCGCCATTCTTCCACCAGACCTCGGGATCCTTGCGAAAGAAACCGAGAGCCGTCTCACCCGCCTTGCGCGCGGCTTCGAGGACAAGCCTCAAATCGGAAGCCCAGCGGGCCTCTGCAATGTCGTTCATTTTGCCGTCTTTTCCGCGCGCCTCAGGCGGCGCGCCTGTTTTTCTCTTCGCACTTGCACACAAAGCGCTGACGAAAACAACCCGCAGGTCGCCTCACTTGCCCGCGATCGTCATGCCTTCGATGGCAAGCGTCGGTGCGGCAACGCCGTATTTGCGGTCGATATCGTTAGCCGGCGTCACCCGCATGAACATGTCTTTCAGGTTCGAGGCGATCGTGACCTCGGAAACCGCGAAGGACTTTTCGCCATTCTCGATCCAGAACCCGCTCGCACCGCAGCTATATTCACCGGTGAGCATATTGGCGCCGTGGCCAATCAGTTCAGTGACGTAAAAACCGGTTCCGACGTCCCTCAACAGATCTTCCGGCGAAATATCGCCCGGCTCCAGCGCGAGATTGGTGGAAGACGGCGATACCGAAGTGCCACCGCGCACGCCGCGACCGTTGGTTTCAAGGCCGAGTTCACGCGCGGCCGAGGTGGAGAGGAACCAATGTTTCAGCACCCCGTCCTCGATCATCGTCATTTTTTCGCCCCTGACACCCTCGCCATCGAAGGGCCTTGACGAAGGGCCGCGAACGATCTGCGGATTGTCAGTCAGATGAAGACCCTTTTTCAGAACCTGCTGCCCCATCCTGTCGCGCAGGAAGCTGGTCTTGCGGGCAACCGAAGCGCCGTTGATCGCACCGGCAATGGCGCCGACGAAACCACGGGCGATGCGGGGATCGAAAACCACCGTGATGTTGCTGCCGGTATCGACCTGACGCGGACCGACCCGCCGCACGACTTTTTCACCGGCGCGGCGGCCGATCTCTTCGGCCGCATCGAGATCGGCGTAATAAAGGCGGCTGTCGAAATCGTAGTCGCGCTCCATCTTCGTGCCTTCGCCGGAGATGACGCTGACGGAACGGCTGAAACGGCTGCCCATGTAGCTGCCGGAAAAACCGTGCGAGGTGGCAAGGACGAGGCCGCCCATGCCACTCGATGCGCCGGCGCCGGAGGAATTGCTGACACCCTTGACGCCAAGCGCCGCCTCTTCCGAGGCAAGTGCCGCCTCACGCAGCTGATCGGCGGAGACCTCTGTCGCATCGAAAAGCTCAAGATCGTCGTAGGAGGTCGCAAGCCGCTCCTTGTCGGCGAGGCAGGCAAAAGGGTCTTCCGGCGAGACTTTCGCCATGGCCACCGCCCGTTCCGCCAGCGTCTTCAGGTCGAAGCCGGGATTGGCCGAAACGCTCGCCACCCGCCGCCCGACGAAAACGCGCAGGGAAAAATCATCGCTTTCGGAGGATTCGGTGCTTTCCACCTTGCCAAGCCGCACGCCGACCGATTGCGAGCGGGAGCGGACGACGACAGCATCGGCCTCATCCGCGCCTGCGGCACGGGCAAGGTCGACAAGCTGGCTGGCGCGATCGAGAAGTTTGGAAGAATCTATTTCTGAGGACATGAGTTGGCCTTTCATTCCTGTTCCATTTATTGTGCCGGGAACCCCGCATCAAGGGCGAAACGCCGCTTTCTCCATCGGCAAGGCTTTGTCGCCACCATATTCGAAAGTTAGCCCGCATGACCGAGCACGACGCTCTCTTTTCCGAACCCTTGCTGCTTCTGGCCGGCGCGGTCATCGCGGCCTCCGTTTTCCGCAAACTCGGGCTTGGCACCGTGCTCGGTTATCTGGTGGCGGGCATCATCATCGGGCCGTTCCTGCATCTTGTGACGGATGCGAAGGACATCTTCAACGTCTCGGAACTGGGCGTCGTTTTCCTGCTCTTCATCATCGGCCTCGAACTCAAGCCGACGCGCATATGGCAGATGCGGCGCGATATTCTGGGACTCGGGCTGGCGCAGGTGCTGGTAACGGGCAGCGTGCTGGCGGCGATTGCCTGGTGGGCCGGGCTGATCGACGCGCGCGGCAGCCTCGTCGCGGGTTTCGGCCTTGCGCTCTCGTCCACCGCCTTCGCGCTGCAGATACTCGCCGATGACGGCGACATGAACACGCGGCACGGCAACCGCTCCTTTTCGATCCTGCTGTTTCAGGATCTCGCCATCGTGCCGCTTCTCGCCCTCGTCACCATTCTTTCCAACCGCCCGGACGTACCGACGGATTCGATGGCTTACGATCTCGTCGCCTCCATCATCGCGGTGGCGGGCATGGTGCTGGCCGGGCGTTACCTTCTGACGCCGATGTTCCAGATCATCGCCCGCACGGGTGCGCGGGAGGTGATGATCGCCGCCGCGCTCTTCGTCGTCATCGGTGCTGCGGCCATCATGGAAGCCGTCGGGCTATCGATGGGCATGGGCGCGCTTCTGGCGGGGCTGATGCTGTCGGAATCCTCCTACCGGCATGAGCTGGAAGCGGATATCGAGCCGTTTCGCGGGCTGTTTCTGGCGCTGTTCTTCATGGCAGTCGGCATGTCGCTGCATATCAAAATCGTTTACGAGCATATTCTTCTCATCCTGATCGCCGTACCGGCGATGATGGCGGTGAAGGCGGCCGTGATCTACAGCCTTTGCCGCATCGCCGGCTCGTCCCGTTATGCATCGAGCCGTATTGCCCTGCTTCTGGCGCAGGGCGGCGAGTTCGGCTTCGTGCTGTTCAGCACGGCCGCCGCCTCCCGCCTGTTTCCGCAGGCAACCGCTTCCATCCTCGTTGCCATCGTCACACTTTCCATGGCGCTGACGCCGCTGCTAGCAGTGGTTTCGCGCCGGCTGACGGCGGAGGATGCCGACGAGGACACACTGGACGAGGATTTCGACGGAGCCGGGGCCGATGTGCTGATGATCGGCTTCTCACGTTTCGGCCAGATCGCCTCGCAGATCCTTCTGGCGGGCGGGCGCGACGTTACCGTGATCGACAGTTCGGCCGATCGCGTGCGCCAGGCTTCCCGTTTCGGCTTCCGCATCTTTTTCGGCGATGGCACGCGCAAGGACGTGCTGATCGCGGCCGGCATAGAACGCGCCGATCTCGTGGCGGTCTGCACCCATAAAAAGGAGATCACCGACCGCATCATCGACATGATCCAGTCGGAATTTCCAAGCGTGCGCATCTATGCCCGCTCCTATGACCGCGTGCATTCCCTCGACCTTAGAAAACGCGGCGTGGAATACGAAATCCGCGAGACGCTGGAATCCGGCCTGCTGTTCGGCAGGCGCATTCTGGAGGGGTTGGACATAGACAGCGAGCGGGCGCTTGCAATCTCCGACGACATACGCGAACGCGACGAAGAGCGATTGCAGCTACAGGCCGTGGAGGGGTTGGCCGCAGGCCGGCAGATGCTGCACAACAAGCCGGTGCGCGAGGTGAAGCCCGAGCCGCTGATGAAGCCGAAGAACAAGGCGGAGAGGCGCGAGGAGGAAGAGGACACGGAAGACAGCGAAACAGAAGTGTCGCTGTGATGTACCAGTACATGGCACGACGTTGCCCCTTGTTTCTTCTCCCCGCCGGGGAGAAGATGGCCCGAAGGGTCAGATGAGGGGGCAACGTTGCCGAATATCTCTACCCTCGCCCCCTCATCCCGCTGCCCCGACCTTCTCCCCGGCGGGGAGAAGAAACAAGGGGTACACGCTCGCTCGATAGCGAATACCGAGTACAAATCAGGCTTCCACGCCCTGCCCGCGATGGAACAGCTCCACCTGCATTTCGATCTGCCGTTTCAGATCGTCCTTGATCCCGGCGGATGCATTCAGCACTTCCTCCGATTTGAGGAAATCCAGCACGCCGAAACGGTGTACCGGCGGGCGCAGGAAAATATGCGGCGGGCGCAATCTGAGTTTTAGCGCGATGGCCGCCTGCATCATCAGCTGGCTGGCGCCGAACAGGCTGTCCAGCCGGTTCGGCATAGTGGTGCCGTCGCCTTCGGGGCCACCGACCACATCGACGCCGATGACGATATCGGCCTGATCCATCAGGTGCTCATAGGGCACGGGATTGAAGATGCCGCCATCGATCATGATGCGGCCGTTGACGCGCACCGGCATGAACAGCGCCGGAATGGCCGCAGAAGCCGCAAGCGCCTGAATGACCTCGCCGGTCTCCACCACCACTTCGGTCTGCGCGTAATAATCCGTCATCACCACCTTCAGCGGAATGGCGAAGTCCGAAAAATCCTTCGGCAGGACCTGCGGCATCAGGGCGTGCAGAATAAGTTCGAGATTGAACTGGCCGAGACGGAAACCGTCTACCGCATGGCGCATCGACGCCGGGCCGAGGCTCCAGAGCCGGTTTGCGACCGAACCCTTCCGCCCCATGAGTTCCAGCGTGAATTCGCGGATTTCCCGGCCGGACATGCCGGCCGCCATGCCCGCGCCGATGATGGAGCCGATTGAGGAGCCGGAAAGCGCCACAGGGCGAATGCCGAGTTCGTCGAAAGCCTCGATGATGTTGATATGGCAGATGCCGCGCGCGCCGCCGCCGCCGAGCGCCAGTCCGAACGTCGGCTCATGGCCGCCCGCCCGGTTGGCCTCAAGGACTTCTTCCCCGGCGCGGACCATCGTGACGCTCTCGTTTACACCCTGCTCCATGCCAAATACCCAAAACTCTTTCCACGGAAAACGCTCTGCCTATTCGGCAAACAAGACAAGACCGTGGCCTGACGGAAAGTGCTCCCGTCAGGGTTCGTAGCGGTAGAAATGCATTTTCGTGTCGCCGAAGATGCGGCTTTCGAGCGGTTTGAACACCGGCTCGACATTGACCACGACATCGCCGCGTTCTTCCAGAATGGCGAGTGCGCCGGGTGCCAGCCAACCACCGCCGTGGGCAGCAGCGAAAGCCTTCTCCCCATGGCCCTGGCCATAGGGCGGATCGGCGAACAGAAGATCGAAAGGCTCGATATTGTTGACGCCGCCAAGCTTGGTCGCGTCACGCCGCAGGATACGGGCGCGCCCGTGCAATCCCAACGCATCGATGTTTTCCCACAACAGCCCCCTGCCCTCGACGCCGTTTTCGACGAAGAGCGCCACACGACAGCCGCGCGAAAGCGCCTCCAGTCCGACCGCGCCCGTTCCGGCGAAAACGTCCAGAACGCGCGTACCGTCAAGACTTTCCGGATAGGCGTGGCTTAAGATGTTGAAGAGGCTTTCCCGTGTCCTGTCGATTGTCGGACGAATGGAATTTGTTTTCGGCGCGGCCAGATTTCGGCCGCGGAACTCACCGCCTACGATCCGCATTACGTGTCATTCCCCTGCCACCAGAAGGTTTGCCACCCGGGCCTTTGCCGCCCGGCTTGCCGCCACCGGGGCCGCCGCTGCCGCCGCCGGGACCTTTACCCTTGCCCGAAAAACCCGAGCGCTCGCCCGGCTTGCCGAAGGATGGCTTGCCCGATGCGGGCCTGCCGCCCGGTTTTCCACCCGGATTCGCGCCTCTCGGCTTGTCACCGAAAGGCCGGTCGCCGCGCGGACGATCGCTGCGTGGGCGTTCACCCTCTTCACGCGGCTTGTCGCGGAACGGACGGTCACCGAAAGGTTTTTCGCCACGTGCGGTGCGATCTCCGAAGCTCTTCTCGCCACGGGGGCGGTCGCTGCGCGGGCGGTCACCCTCCTCGCGCGGCTTGTCACGGAACGGACGGTCGCCGAACGGTTTTCCGCCGCGTGAAGGGCGATCTCCAAAACTCTTCTCGCCACGCGGACGGTCGCCACGCGGACGATCACCCGCTTCGCGCGGCTTGTCACGGAACGGACGGTCGCCGAAGGGTTTTTCACCGCGCGGGGCGCGATCTCCAAAGCTCTTTCCGCCACGCGGGCCATCGCCGCGTCCACGACCATTTTCTTCTTCGCGGGGGGAATCCGAACGGATCCACTCGCCCTCGGCGTCGGCGTGCCTGACGACGTTGCGGCGCGCTTCCGCCTGGGCGGATGGCTTCTTGAACAGGCTTTCCGCTTCCGCACGGACGAAAGACTTGCGCTCCTTGCCATCACGGGTCGGCTTTGCGCCGGGCGCCATCCAGACATTGGCCGTGCGGCTGGTGCCGGCGGGCGGGCGGGGGCTGCGGCGCTCTTCGCCCTCATCCTCGCCACGGGTTTTCGCGCCGAATTTCCCGGCAGGCTTGGAGCCGAACTTGCCGGCGGGCTTGTCGCTGCGCTTGGTGTCGAGACGGCCGAGCGCCTTTTCGCGGCGGTCTTCCGGCTTGCCAGCGGATTTGTCGAAACGTGGCTTGCCTTCCGGAGCGTCGCCCTTCGCCCATTCGGGCCTGGCGGCACGTTTGGGAGCGATTTCTTCCTCGTCGTCGGCGACAGGTGCATCATAGATCGGCGCATCGAAATTGGCGCCGGACTGTTCGATCAGGCGTGGGCCGAGCTGGTCGCGCAGCATGCGGCCACGCACCTCAAGCACTTTGCTTTCAGCCAGATCACCGAGCTGGAACGGGCCGTAGGAAATACGGATCAGGCGGTTGACCTCGAGACCGAGCGCGCCGAGCACGTTCTTGATCTCGCGGTTCTTGCCTTCGCGCAGACCCATGGTGATCCAGACATTGTGGCCCTGGGTGCGGTCGAGCGTCGCGTCGATCGCGCCATAAAGCACGCCGTCGACGGCGATACCGTCCTTCAGCTTGTCGAGTGCGGCCTGATCGACTTCGCCATGGGCGCGCACGCGGTAGCGGCGCAGCCAGCCGGTGGTCGGCAGTTCCAGCACGCGGGAAAGACCGCCATCATTGGTCAGCAGCAGCAGGCCTTCGGTATTGATATCGAGGCGGCCGATGGACAGGACGCGCGGCAATTCACCCGGCAGATTGTCGAAAACGGTCGGGCGGCCTTCCGGGTCGGAATTGGTCGTCACCAGACCGGCGGGCTTGTGGTAAAGCCACAGGCGCGTGCGCTCAGCCCCGCGAATGGGCATGCCATCCACTTCGATCTTGTCCGAAAGCGTGGCGTTCATCACGGGCGTGTCCAGCTTGACGCCGTTCAGCGACACCCGACCTTCCATGATCATACGCTCGATATCGCGTCGCGAAGCGACACCGGCGCGCGCCATGATCTTGGAAATACGCTCGGGCTTGGTGCCGATAACGGCCTCCTGCACCGGAGCCGCCTTGGCTTCTACCGGTTTCTTTTCACGCTCGATGGCGGGCTTGCCGGGGCCTTTCGGCTTCTTGTCGCGGCTAAAAGTCTTGCCACCGTCACGCTTCGGCTTGTCTTTAAAAGTCATTTGCTGTTTGCCTGTTGTTTGGGCTGTCCTATCAGGTCCAAGCACAAGGGTTAAGAGGAAATTGAAACGCAATGGCCGAAAGGACGCATTTCATGGAACTGGCGCTGGCGGAAGCCAGTGCCGCAGGTCAGCGGCAGGAGGTTCCAATCGGCGCAGTCCTGGTTCTGGACGGTCGCATCATTGCCAGTTCCGGCAATCGCACCCGTGAATTGAACGATGTGACGGCGCACGCCGAAATCGCCGTGATCCGCATGGCCTGCGAGGCGCTGGAACAGGAACGCCTGCCCGGCGCCGATCTCTATGTCACGCTGGAACCCTGCACCATGTGCGCGGCGGCGATCTCGTTTGCCCGCATCCGTCGTCTTTATTACGGGGCGGAAGACCCCAAGGGCGGCGCGGTGGAAAGTGGCGTGCGCTTCTTCAGCCAGCCGACATGCCACCATGCGCCGGAGGTCTATTCGGGGCTTGCGGAAAGCGAAAGCGCTGCAATTTTGCGGCAATTCTTTCGCGAGAAACGTCTCGACGAATAAGAGGCCGGCGGGAGGCACAGGTTTCCCGCAGGCCATCAGCCATTCATTTTATCAGAAGGGGTTCCACCAGCTTTTGCCGGTATTGGCGACAGCCGCTTCTTTCTTGCGGCGCTTTTCCTTCTTCTGTTCCGGCTCACCGAGATCGGTCAGCTGATCCTGCGGAACGCTGCGATATTCCGCCGGCGGATCGGTCAGGAACTTGCGCTGGGCGTTGACGACGGAGCCGCCCTGGGACTCGGCCTTCGCCTTGCGGAAGGCTTCCCATTTCTGGGTTTCGGTCATCTGGCCGGCCGTGCCGTTACCGGCGAGCAGCGGCGAACGGTAGTGCGGATTGTTCTTGTTGGCATCCGCCTCGTCGCGCAGACGTTCGCGGGTCTCTTCCGGCGATTCGACCCATTGCGGGTTGTTTTCGCGGCTTGCCATGTTCTGCTGCGGCTCGGCCAGCTGTTCGGCGCGGGACTGGGCAGGAACGACAAGGCCCGGACGTGGGCTGTATTTCAGGTTGCGCTTGCTCTGGTCGCCGGTGATCGAGGTCGCGCTGCCGAGATCGTCGACAAGCTGTTCGGCCGCCGACTTGCCCGTACCGTAGGTCGGGCTGGTGCAGGCGCCAAGCAGCACGCCTATCGCCGTAAGACCGGCAACCGTGCGAAACATGCCCAAACCCTGCGCGTTATCCTGCCCAAAAGCCTTCATCGTCTTCATAAAAACCCTTCCAGCCGTCCGTCCCATTGCGCCAGACATCGTCTTTCGGCAGGCGGTAGCCCGCATTGCCGTGCAAATCCGGCCATTTTCAGGCAGGTGTACCGGATGAAGAGCTAAAGCGCAATTCATCCGGTTATTTTCCTTATCGAAGCGCGGCAAGCTCGCGCAGTGCCGCCGCATCGCGAGCCGAAACCTCCGGATAGTCCGGATCGGAACCGACATCGGTGGTGATGCGCCAGGAGCGGGCGCATTTTGCGCCTTCCGCCAGCTTCTGCTCGACCACGACCTTGGCAACTTCCGGCAGGCGGAAACCATCGGCGGGGCCTTCGTCACCGACCACCGAAATGGCCGAGGTGATGCAGATTTCGGCAAAATCCTGCCCTGCCAGAGCCGCCAGAAGATCGGCATCGGCAATGTGCACGACGGGTGCGGCCTCAAGCGAGGAACCGATGCGCTTTTCACGGCGCTCGACTTCGAGCGCACCGGTGACGACCGTGCGGACCTTGCGGATTTTTTCCCACTTCGCTTCCAGCGCATCGTTCTTCCATTCCGCCGGGATTTCCGGGAACTGGACAAGATGCACCGATTCCGCATCCGGATAGCGAGAAAGCCACGCTTCCTCGGTGGTAAAGGGCAGCATGGGCGCGAGCCACGAGACGAGGCAATCGAACAGCTTGGCGATGACCGACAGCGATGCCCGGCGCTTCAGCGACGATGGCGCGTCGCAATAAAGCGTGTCCTTGCGGATGTCGAAGTAGAAGGCCGAAAGCTCGACATTGGCAAAGTCGATCAGCGCGCGGGTGATCTTCTTGAATTCGAAACCATCATAACCTTCGCGCACGACGCCATCCAGTTCGGACAGGCGATGCAGCACCAGCTTTTCCAGCTCCGGCAGATCGGCATAGGCGACCTCCTCCCCCTCATAATGGGCAAGGGTTCCGAGCATCCAGCGGATGGTGTTGCGCAGCTTGCGATAGGCATCGACATTGGTCTGGATGATCGCCTTGCCGAGACGCTGATCTTCCCAATAGTCTGTCGTCATGACCCACAGGCGCAGAATATCCGCACCCGACTGGCTCATGACTTCCTGCGGGGCGACCACATTGCCGAGCGATTTCGACTGTTTGCGGCCCTGCTCATCCATGGTGAAACCATGGGTGACAACGGCGTTATAGGGCGCGCGGCCACGGGTCGCGCAGCTTTCCAGCAGCGACGAATGGAACCAGCCGCGATGCTGGTCGGAGCCTTCGAGATAGACATCCGCCGGCCATTTCAGGTCCGGGCGGTCTTCCAGCGTGAAGGTATGGGTGCAGCCACTGTCGAACCACACGTCGAGAATATCCATGACCTGCTGCCATTTGGCATGGTCGTGGTCGTTGCCGAGGAAACGTTCCTTGGCTCCTGCGGCGAACCAGGCATCAGCACCTTCAGCCTCGAAGGCCTCGATGATGCGGGCGTTGACGGCCTCGTCGACCAGGACCTCGCCATTCTCGTCGGCAAAGATGGCGATCGGCACGCCCCAGCTGCGCTGACGCGACAGAACCCAGTCGGGCCGGCCTTCAATCATGGCGCGCAGGCGGTTCTGGCCGGACGCCGGAACGAAACGGGTCTGGTCGATGGCGTCAAGCGAACGCGAACGCAGCGTCGTGCCGTCGCCGAGTTCCTTGTCCATATAGACGAACCATTGCGGCGTGTTGCGGAAGATGACCGGCTTCTTGGAGCGCCAGCTATGCGGATAGCTGTGCTTCAGACGGCCGCGCGCAAAGAGGTTATGGGCAGCGATCAGCGCCTTGATGACGCGGTCGTTGGCATCGCCCTTCTTGCCGTTATCGTCCATGACACGGGCAGCGCCGCTTTCGGCAGACGGGCCGAAACCGGGAGCGTCCTCGGTGTAAAAACCGTCATCGCCGACCGGGAACGGGATGGCCGGCGAAACACCGCGTGCTTCCAGCTCACGCTGATGCGCGGTCCAGACGTCAAAGTCCTCGCGGCCATGGCTTGGCGCGGTGTGCACGAAGCCCGTACCGGCATCGTCGGTGACATGATCGCCATCGAGAAGCGGAACCGGGAAATCGTAACCGAGCGAGGCCAGCGGATGGGCGCAGGTGATGGCGGCCAGTTCTTCGGCGTTCACATCGCGAACGAACTTGAAAGTCAGCTTCGCCTTGGCAGCAGCCTCATCGGCAAGCTTCCGCGCAAAGATCAACTTTTCACCCGGCTGCGGGCCGAAATCGTTCTGCGCGCTTTCGACTTCGTAGAGGCCATATTCGACCCGCGAAGAGAAGGCGATGGCGCGGTTGCCGGGGATGGTCCACGGCGTGGTCGTCCAGATGACGACGGAGACGCCGGACAGAGCGGGCGTTGCATCCTTCACCGGGAACTTCACCCAGATCATGTCGCTCTCGACGTCATGATATTCGACCTCGGCTTCCGCCAGCGCCGTGCGCTCGACAACCGACCACATGATCGGCTTCGAGCCGCGATAAAGCTGACCGCTTTTGGCGATCTTCAAGAGTTCGCCGGCGATGCGGGCTTCGGCGTGGAAGTTCATCGTCGTATAGGGCTTGTCGAAGTCGCCCTCGATGCCGAGACGCTTGAACTCTTCCGACTGCACCTTGATCCAGCCGGCCGCGAAGTCACGGCATTCCTTGCGGAATTCGTTGACCGGAACCTCATCCTTGTTCTTGCCTTTGGCGCGGTAGGCTTCCTCGATCTTCCATTCGATCGGCAGGCCGTGGCAATCCCAGCCCGGAACGTAGTTGGCGTCGTAACCGCGCATCTGGAACGAGCGGGTGATGACGTCCTTCAGGATCTTGTTCAGCGCATGGCCGATGTGGATGTTGCCATTGGCATAGGGCGGGCCGTCATGCAGCACGAATTTCTCGCGGCCGGCGGCGGAAGCGCGCAGCTTCTTGTAAAGGCCCATGTCCTGCCAGCGCTTCACCGTTTCCGGTTCTTTCTGCGGCAGGCCGGCGCGCATCGGAAAATCCGTCTGCGGCAGATAGAGGGTGGCGGAATAGTCGAATTTTTCTGCGGTGTCGCTCATAATTGTACCGTTGTTGCGCGCCGTTTCGGCCGCGCCATCTCAATTTCAAAGAGGGCAAATACGGAAAGCGCCATCACAAATGCCATGACAAGCGCCAAAATCCCGGACCTTCCGGCTCTTCAGAGCGGGCGGAAGGCCGGGCCAATAATTCGGCCAATCTGAACTGTAAACAGCAACCGGTATTGGGACATGGCCGGTTGTTTATGCGGTTTTCCGGCAAAAAGGAAGTGAAAAGCGACGACGATCGGGGATGGCATTACCTGCCCGCTCAAAATGCGATCTTCGCGTCCACTTCGCTCAGCGGCCGCACGCCTGACAGCATCGCCCTTGCCTCTTCCTCGTCACGCCTGATCTGCGCGACCAGCGGTTCCAGGCCGTCAAATTTCAGTTCGTCGCGCAGGTGCCCGAAGAAGGACACCGAACAGATCTCACCGTAAAGATCGCCGGAAAAATCGAAGACATAGGTTTCCAGCAACGCGGCGCCGTTTTCGGTGACCGTCGGGCGGTAACCGAAGCTTGCAACGCCATCGTGGATCGCACCATCGGGACGGCGGAACCGCACGGCATAGATGCCCGCCTTCAGTTCCGTTTCCGGCGCGAGCGCCATGTTGGCTGTCGGATAACCCAGCGTGCGCCCGAGCTTCTGGCCGCCGATGACTTCGCTCTCCACCGTGAAACGGTAACCGAGCAGGCCTGCGGCGCCCGCCACCTCACCCTCGCACAAAAGCGAACGGATACGGCTGGAGGAGACGACATCCGCGCCCTCGTCGCGAAAGGCGTCCACCAGCGTCACGTCGAAGCCATGGCGCTTGCCGGCCGCCATCAGAAATGCCGGACCGCCTTCGCGGCCCTTGCCGAAGTGAAAATCGAAGCCGGTGACGACCGCGCTGGCGCCCAGCCAGTCGACCAGAATGGAATTGACGAATTCGTCCGCCGAGCGCTGCGAGAATTCCCGGTCGAAGGGATATTCGATGACGGAGCGGAAACCGATGGCTTCGAGGATGCGCGCCTTCAACGGCGCGGGCGTCAGCCGGAAAACCGGCGTTTCGGGGCGGAATATGGAACGCGGATGCGGTTCGAAGGTCAGCACCAGCGCCGGAACGCCGCGCGCCTCGGCCAGTTCCAGCGCGCGGTCCAGTACGGCGCGGTGGCCGCGATGCACACCATCGAAATTGCCGATCGCGATGACGCCGCCGCGAAGAGCTTCCGGCAACGGCTCTTTTTTTTCATTGCGATGAAAGACGGTCATGGCAGTCGATCCAATTTTTACGCCAGCTATTCACTAAGCAAGACGGGGCATCCACCAGCCGGGAGCAGCACCCTGCCCCTTCAGATAGGCGTTGAGAAGCGCCTCATCCGTCTGGCCGTTCAGCGTATATTCGGCGGCGTGAATGCCGCCGCTGATATAAAGAAGGTTGAGGCCGCTCGCAATCGCGCCCTTCACATCCGTCGGCATGCCGTCGCCGATGGCGAGCACGCGATCCTTGGCGAAGGCGCCGCGCACCTCTCCGGCCGCAGCCAGGCAGGCTTCGTAGATCGGCGCATGCGGTTTTCCGGCAATGCGGACTTCGCCGCCAAGCTGTTCGTAATAAGCGGCCATGGCGCCGGCGCAGGGGATGATGCGCTCGCCGCGCTCCACCACCAGATCGGGGTTGGCGCAGATCATCGGCACCTTGCGGGCGATGAAGCCTTTCAGCATTTCCGTATAATCTTCGGGCGTTTCCGTCTCGTCATCGAAGAAACCGGTGCAGACCACGGATTGCGCATCCGCCTCGCCGACACGTTCGACATCGAGACCTTCGAGCAAAGGCATGTCCCGATCAGGACCCAGCAGAAAGACTTTTTTCGGGCCTTCCGCGATCAGGCCACGGGTGACGTCGCCCGAGGTGATGATGCGGTCATACGCCTCATCCGGTACGCCGAGCACGCGAAGCTGCGCGATGACGCCGGGGGCGGGACGTGGCGAATTGGTGATGAGCACCACCGTCTTGCCGACCTTGCGCGCTTCGTGCAGTGCAACCGCCGCATCCGGAAAAACGCTGACACCATTGTGCAGCACGCCCCAGACATCCGAAAGAATAACGTCGAACCCGTCAGTGATTTCGCCGAGGGTGAGAATGCGATGGGCCATGATGTGCTTTCCGGATGCGAGAAAAGGGTGTGCGTCAAATGGCAAAGCAGGACGCTAATGGCAAGGAAAAAAGCGGCGTCGGGCCTGCCAGCAGCCGACCCGCCACTGTCCGACCATAAAAGCGCGCTACGCCTGAGACGACGGCGGGCCTGCGGAAAGGGGCGGTTTGCCCGCGCACGTCAGCGCGTGGAAATTTCTGTCATGGAACGCTGATAACCATAGGGCGTGAAATTTTTCCGACGGCGCGTTCTTGACTCCGGAAGGACGCCTCCTTATCTCCGCTTCGCTGGCACTCCAACAAAGGGAGTGCTAACACCCATCACGCGAGCCTCCACGGCTCGTGAAGTCATTTGATCGAGGGATTAGGCAATGACAAGCACCAATTTCCGTCCGCTTCATGATCGCGTCGTCGTTCGTCGCGTTGAGTCCGAAGCAAAGACCAAGGGCGGCATCATCATTCCCGATACCGCCAAGGAAAAGCCGCAGGAAGGCGAAATCGTCGCCATCGGTTCCGGCGCACGCGATGAGGCCGGCAAGATCGTCGCTCTCGACGTCAAGGTTGGCGATCGCGTTCTGTTCGGCAAGTGGTCGGGCACCGAAGTCAAGCTCAACGGTGAAGACCTTCTGATCATGAAGGAAGCCGACATCATGGGTATCATCGGCTGATTTAGCCGAACCCATCGTTTCCTTAAATTTCAAGCCGGACCCCGTCCGGCCGTTCGAAACCAGGAGTTTTGAAAATGGCAGCCAAAGAAGTCAAATTCGGCCGCTCAGCGCGCGAAAAGATGCTCAAGGGCGTCGACGTTCTTGCTGATGCAGTGAAGGTCACCCTCGGCCCGAAGGGTCGTAACGTCGTTATCGAGAAGTCCTTCGGCGCACCGCGCATCACCAAGGACGGCGTTTCCGTCGCCAAGGAAATCGAACTGGAAGACAAGTTCGAGAACATGGGCGCACAGCTCGTTCGCGAAGTCGCTTCCAAGACCAACGACATCGCCGGTGACGGCACCACCACCGCAACGGTTCTGGCCCAGGCCATCGTTCGCGAAGGTGCAAAGGCAGTTGCTGCCGGCATGAACCCGATGGACCTGAAGCGCGGCATCGATCTTGCTGTTGCAGAAGTCGTCAAGGACCTTCAGGCCAAGGCCAAGAAGATCAACACTTCGGAAGAAGTTGCACAGGTCGGCACGATCTCTGCAAACGGCGAGCGTCAGATCGGTCTCGACATCGCTGAAGCAATGCAGCGCGTCGGCAACGAAGGCGTCATCACCGTTGAAGAAGCCAAGACCGCTGAAACCGAACTCGAAGTCGTCGAAGGCATGCAGTTCGACCGCGGCTACCTGTCGCCCTACTTCGTGACCAACCCGGAAAAGATGGTTGCGGACCTCGAAGACGCTTACATCCTTCTGCACGAAAAGAAGCTTTCGAACCTCCAGGCCATGCTGCCGGTTCTCGAAGCTGTCGTTCAGACCGGCAAGCCGCTCGTCATCATCGCTGAAGACGTAGAAGGCGAAGCTCTTGCAACGCTCGTCGTCAACAAGCTGCGTGGCGGCCTCAAGATCGCTGCCGTCAAGGCTCCGGGCTTCGGCGACCGCCGCAAGGCCATGCTGGAAGACATCGCCATCCTGACCGGTGGCACCGTCATTTCCGAAGACCTCGGCATCAAGCTCGAAACCGTAACTCTCGACATGCTCGGCAAGGCGAAGAAGGTTTCGATCTCCAAGGAAAACACCACGATCGTCGACGGTGCCGGCCAGAAGTCCGACATCGAAGGCCGCGTTGCCCAGATCAAGGCGCAGATCGAAGAAACCACTTCCGATTACGACCGCGAAAAGCTGCAGGAACGTCTTGCCAAGCTCGCTGGCGGCGTTGCCGTGATCCGCGTTGGCGGTTCGACGGAAGTTGAAGTGAAGGAAAAGAAGGACCGCATCGACGACGCTCTCAACGCGACGCGCGCTGCTGTTCAGGAAGGCATCGTACCGGGCGGCGGCGTTGCCCTGCTGCGTTCCTCCACGAAGATCACCGTCAAGGGTGTGAACGACGACCAGGAAGCCGGCATCAACATCGTGCGTAAGGCTCTGCAGTCTCTGGTTCGCCAGATCGCAGAAAACGCAGGTGACGAAGCTTCCATCGTTGTTGGCAAGATCCTCGAGAAGAACGAAGACAACTACGGCTACAACGCCCAGACCGGCGAATATGGCGACCTGATCCAGCTCGGCATCGTCGACCCGGTCAAGGTTGTTCGCACGGCTCTGCAGAACGCAGCTTCGGTTGCTTCTCTGCTGATCACCACCGAAGCCATGATCGCCGAACTTCCGAAGAAGGATTCGGGAATGCCCCAGATGCCTGGCGGCGGCATGGGCGGCATGGACTTCTAATCAGTCCTGTCACTGGAATACGAAAGGGCGGTCTTCGGATCGCCCTTTTTCTTTGCCGCCCATACCTTTCAGGGGTCTGGCTTCGCAAGCGCGCCAGACGGGCGGCATGGACTTCTAATCAGTCCTGTCACTGGAATACGAAAGGGCGGTCTTCGGATCGCCCTTTTTCTTTGCCGCCCATACCTTTCAGAGGTCTGGCGTCGCAAGCGCGCCAGACGGGCGGCATGGACTTCCAATCAGTCCTGTCACTGGAATACGAAAGGGCGGTCTTCGGATCGCCCTTTTTCTTTGCCGGGCATTGGCTTAAAAAATATTGTTTCTTTTTGAAACAGTGGCAACGTTAGCCGGCTTGTGTTTGGCGGCGTGTGCAATAACCGGTCGCCACGAGGGACGAATCACAATCGTCAATGGGGCGGATCTTCATCCCCTCCAATTTATAAGTACGACGTTTAGTTGATTTTTTCGTATATTTCACGAATACGATGAAGGAATACATATTATTTTTGATTTTCTCTCTGACAGGTTGTTGTAGGCAGAAGAAAATAAACTATAAGTCCGCCCCATAAGGGTGCCGCGACGGAACGCAAGCATTGAAGGGGTTCGATGCTTGGCAACCACGTTCGACCGCGGGTGGCGATGAAAGATCAACTTTTGCAGCGAAGCCTGGACTTGCGGCGCTGATACGATGTTCATGCGGGGGCGCGATTTGTTCGAAATATCAAGACGCAACGATGCTCTGCCTGCGGCCGCGACAACCATTCCGGATACCCATACCCTGTCGCATTTCTTTGTTTCGGAAGAATGGAGCGGTGATCTTTCGAGCGGCGTCATCAAGCTTGGCGAACATGCCTCGTTCATGCATGGCCTGCCACAGGGCGAATGCGGCCTGCTGAGCCTGATCCGTTGTTATGACCGTGGCCACCACGCCCGCGTCCTCGAACTTTTCGAACAGGCTTCCGCCGCACCCTCGCGCTTCTGTTTCTCCACCGGCCTGTTCACCCTGCCGGCAATGCGGCAGCCGCTCATCTGCATGGGCGAATCCTCCGGTTTCGAGGTCGGCCAGCAAGGGCGTATATCCGGCCTGTTCCTGTTTCCGCGTTTTGAGGATATGCGCTTCGCCGCCTGAGCGCCGCCGAGCGTTCACAAAATGAAGACAATTCGTCTTCTATTGTTCATCTTTATAGATGGATGATTTTCAGTCATTGGTATCTCCAGACATTGCCTCGCAGCTCAACCGGCGACACGCCGATCATTTACCGGAGATATCCATGTCCAGCAGCCAGAACGTCCTCGTTCTCATTGCCCGCATTCTGCTTTCCTTCATTTTCATCTATTCAGGCTTTGGCAAACTCACCGATCCGGCCGGCACCGCCGGCATGATCGCCGGTGCAGGCCTGCCTGCCGCAACCGCGCTCGCCTATCTTGCCGGCCTGTTCGAATTCGTTGCCGGCCTTGCCATTCTCGCCGGCTTCCAGACGAAGATTGCCGCATGGGCGCTTGCCGTCTTCTGCGTATTCACCGGTCTCGTGTTCCACAGCGGCACCGTTGCGGTTCCCGGCTGGCCTGAGCCTGCTCTCGGCTGGATCAACACGCTGAACGGCATCATGCTGGTGAAGAACATCACCCTTGCCGGCGCCTACATCCTGCTCGCGGCCTTCGGCCCCGGCGCCTATTCCGTTGACGCCAAGCGCGGCGTCGCCTTGGCCCACGCCTGAGTCAACTCAACAGACCGACAAAGAAAAAGCTGCCGGAGCGATCCGGCGGCTTTTTTCTTTTTGCAGTTTCAGACGGCCGCTTTTATGCGCGCCGCGATCTCCTGAACCGCCGCATCGCCCTCATGCTCCGGCTTGCGCGCCCGCACAAAGCAGGCTTCCGAGCGGACGATGACGCCGTCGGACAGGATTTTCAGGTGGTTGGCCTTCAGCGTCGAACCGGTGGAGGTGATATCGACGATGATATCCGCCTGCCCCGCCGCAGGCGCGCCTTCGGTAGCACCTAGGCTTTCGACAATCCGATAAAGCTGGATGCCGTGCTGGCGCGAAAAGAACTGCTGCGTCAGCCGCCAGTATTTGGTGGCGATCGCCAGCCTACGGCCATGGCGGGCACGGAACTCCGAGGCCACGTCGCCGAGATCGGCCATGCTGTCCACATCCAGCCAGATTTCCGGCACGGCGACGACGACATCGGCATGGCCGAAACCGAGGCGGGCGCAGAATTCCACCTGCGCATCGGCATTGGTCAGCCCTTCGCGCACCAGGTCTTCCCCCGTCACGCCGAAATCCACGCTTCCCGCGCCGATCTCGCGGGCGATCTCGGAGGCCGACAGATAGGCGATCTCGATATCGTCGCGCCCTTCGATACGGCCGCGATAGGAGCGGTCGTTGCCGACGGCCGCAACCTTCAGCCCGGCGCGTTCCAGAACGGCGGAGGCGTCTTCCTTCATCCGGCCCTTGGAGGGCAAGGCAATGGTGATCATGGCATGTTGCTCCCGCGCACCATCTCGATGCGATCCAGCCAGAGCGAAAAGCCCACGGCCGGTATTTTTTCCTGCGCGCCAAGCAGCGTCAGCAGCCGGTCGAAGCGCCCCCCACCGGCCAGCACGCTATCGCTACCCGCTTCCGCCACCTCGAAAACAAGGCCGGTATAATAATCGAGCGGACGGCCGAAGGCCGCGCCATAGGTGACCGTTTCGAGATCGACCCCGGCATTGGCCAGCGCCGCGACACGATTGTCGAAAGCGGAAAGCGCACCGTCCAGTTTCAGCTTCGCCTTCGCGGCGAAGTCAGCCAGAATTTGTGATGCCTGCGGCAAGGGCGCCTGCAGGGCCAGAAACTGCTTGAGCAGCTCGAAGCTCTCATCCGGCAAGCGCGTGGCGGCGAGCGCCAGCTTTTCCCGCAGACGGCGGGCGATTTCCTGCGGCGAGCGGCTGGCATTGGTGGAATAACCGGTTTCCTGCATCACCGTGTCGAGATACTCGACCAGCACCGCCTCGTCTCCCGTCGCCAGAAGGCCGGCGACCCGCGCGTCAAGGCCGGTCATGGGCTTGGGGTGCACAAGACTTTCCAGCAGCGCGTCGAGCTGCGCCATATCTCCAAAAGCGTGCACCAGCCTTTTTTGCCAGCCAAGCGGCAGGCCGAGTGCTGCGACCACCGCCTCGAACACCTGCTGATCGCCCAGCGTGACGGAGAGCGAACGTCCGGGCAGCAGCCGTTTCAGGATGGCGGTTGCGTCGATGACGGCGCGAGCATCGGCAGCGGCGATATCGGTATCGCCGAGATCCTCGATGCCAGCCTGATAAAATTCGTTCGCCCCCTCACGGCGCTGGCGGAACACCTCGCCCAGATAGGAATAACGCTTCGGCGTGCCGGTCGCCGTCTCGATATGGCGAAGGCAGACGGGAATGGTGAATTCGGGGCGCAGACACAGGCTCTCACCCGTCTCGCTTTCCGTCATGAAAATACGACGGCGCAAATCCTCGCCCGCCATATCCAGAAACGGTTGAGCGGGCTGGATAACGGGCGTGTTCACACGGCTTGTGCGGCGCGCGGCGAATTCTTCCAATAGCTCTCCGGAAAATTCCGGCATGTCGATCAGGGGCATGGAACGGTACTTTTCGTCACGGTTCGAGCGGCTGCATCATTTCGATGCGGTTTCCGAAGGGATCATGGACATAAAACCGGTGATATCCTTCAAGCGGCTCATCCTCAACCACATGGCAGCCCGCAGTTTCAAGTGTTTTTCGCAAGATCTTGAGATCATCGACCAGAAAGGCCGGATGGGCCTTCCTTGCCGGCCTGAAATCCTGCTCGACGCCGAGGTGGAGTTTTATCGGGCCACAGGTGAACCAGCATCCGCCACGCGCGGCAAGATTGGCGGGTTTTGCCTGCTCCGCAAAGCTGAGCAGGCCACTATAAAATGCCCGCGCATCGTCTTCCCGACCAGCAGGCATCGCCAGTTGAACGTGATCGAGCGCAAGTATAGCCATGGCCCTAGCGCCCTTCGGCGGCGCGGTGAACTATTGCAACGATTCTCGGGGAAATTCGGCTCTTTCGATCGAGAAGGCTCAAATATGAGGATTGGGCCGCGAGATACCCCCCTCTGCCCTGCCGGGCATCTCCCCCCACAAGGGGGAGATCAGCAAGGCGGACACCCGCCGCTTTATTTTCAAGCGTCGAGATGGCCGGAACATAGCCGCATATCGATCTCCCCCCTTGTGGGGGAGATGCCCGGCAGGGCAGAGGGGGGTAAACGGCGCGCATCACATTACTTGCCTTGCGCCCGCAGCAAATCTTCGGCCTGTGCCTCCAGAATCTCGCGAACCTTCGCCACCAGTTCGGCTTCGGGTGCGGTGACCTGCGCCACGCGCGCTTCGCGCCAGCTGGCATTGTCCTCAATCTCGCCGGAAAGGCGCTTGCCTTCGATCAGGTCCTTGATCTGCACCACGCCTTCGGCGCGCTCGTCACCGCCCTGGATGATGGCGATGGGGGAACCGAGACGGTCGGCATATTTCAGCTGGTTGCCGAATTTCTTCCAGTTGCCCTGATACATTTCGGCACGGATGCCTTCCGCGCGCAGCGCCTGCGTGAAGCGCTGGTAACGGCCCATGCTCTCCACATCGCCATCCATGACGGTGATCAGAACAGGTGCCAGCGGCTTGACCTGACCGAGCTTGCCGAGGTTTTTGAGCGCAGTCATCAGGCGCGAGACGCCGATGGAGAAGCCCGTGGCCGGAACCGGCTGGCCCATGAAGCGCGAAACGAGACCATCATAACGTCCGCCACCGCCGACCGAGCCGAACACGACCTTTTCGCCCTTTTCATTGGTGACATCGAAGGTCAGCTCGGCTTCATAGACCGGGCCGGTGTAATATTCGAGGCCACGCACGACGGAGGGATCGATCTTGATGCGTGTCGCATCGTAACCGGCACCCGAGACCAGAGCGCCGATAATGTTCAGTTCATCAACGCCTTCCGCGCCTTTCGACGTGCCTGCAACCAGTTTTGCAAGATCATCGGCGCTTTCCGCATAATCCTTGATGCCGACGAAAAACAGAACCTTTTCGATCTGCTCGTCGCCGAGACCCGCGCCCTTGGTGAAGTCGCCGGACTCATCCTTACGGCCGGGACCGAGCAGCAGTCTCACGCCTTCCGGACCGAACTTGTCGAGCTTGTCGATGGCGCGCAGCACGTTCAGGCGACGACCGGCATTCTCCTCGCCGCCCAGGCCGATGGCTTCCATGACGCCATCGAGCACTTTGCGGTTGTTGACACGGATGACGTAGTCGCCGCGCTGAATACCCAGTGCTTCTAGCGTATCGGCCATCATCATGCACATTTCGGCATCGGCCTGCACGCCAGCAGCACCGACCGTATCGGCATCGAACTGCATGAATTGGCGGAAGCGGCCGGGGCCAGGCTTTTCGTTGCGGAAGACGTAACCGGCGCGATAGGTGCGGTATGGCAGCTGGATTTCGTTGAAGTTTTCCGCGACGTGGCGGGCGAGCGGCGCGGTCAGATCGTAACGCAGGCTCATCCACTGATCGTCGTCGTCCTGCAACGAAAACACGCCCTCGTTCGGGCGGTCGCTGTCGGGCAGGAACTTGCCAAGCGCATCGGTATATTCGAACAGCGGTGTCTCGATGGGGTCGAAACCGTAAAGTTCGTAGACCTTGCGGATCTTGTCAATCATCTCATTCACGGCATGGATATCGGCAGCCGAACGGTCCACGAAGCCGCGCGGCAGGCGGGCTTTCAGTTTCTGAGGCTTTTTCTGCTTTTCGCTCATGATGCCGATCCGATATTTTCCTGAAATTATGCCGGTGTATTAGAGGATGAAGCCCGGTGCGGCAAGCCGCAAAGGCTCCGGTTCTGCTGGCCCCGCAAGGCGAGTGGTGTTATATGGGATGCATGTATCCCATTTCGGCTTGGAAAGGACGAGACCATGAGCAAACAGACGGCCATTCGCCTGCCGGACGAGACCTATGAACGGCTGAAAGCGCTTTCCGAGCGCACCGGCCGCACATCCGCTTTTTACATCCGCGAGGCAATCGAGAAACATATCGAGGATATGGAAGATCTTTATCTCGCCGAAGAGGCGACGCGGCGGCGTATCGCGAACAAAGAGCGCACCTATACTCTGGAAGAAGTGATGCGCGATCTTGACCTGGAAAATTGAATTCCAGCACCGCGCCCTCAAGCAACTGGAAAAACTGACGAAGAGCGAGGCTAATCGTATCGTTTCTTTTCTCGCGGACCGGATCGTCCAAGACGACAATCCCCGCAGGACCGGCGCCGCCCTGCAAGGCTCCGAACTCGGCAGTTTCTGGCGCTACCGTGTCGGCGATTACCGTATCATCTGCGATATACAGGACCACAAGCTTGTCGTGCTGGTGGTCGAAATCGGCCATCGTCGCGATATTTACCGTTAGGCACCCATGATCCCCGAAGCCCTGCAATATGCCGCCACCCAGGCGGTGACGCCGAAGCCTTTTCGGCTGCATATCCGCTATTCCGTGAACCTCTGGGCGCGCGCCAACCGCTGCGCCAGGGCATGGGCGGAGCATGAGAACAACAGCCGGCAATTCGTACTGCAATCGGCAAGAAAGCTGAAACAGAGGCGAACGGCGGTGGTGCTGGGGTCCGGCCTGCTGCGCGACGTGCCCTATGGCGCACTGGTGGCGATGTTCGACACAGTCGTCTTGGTCGATCTGGTGCACCTTGCCAGCGTGCAGGCCAAGCTGCGCTTCAATTCCAAAAAGAATGTGCGCATTGCCCACCGCGACCTCTCCGGTTTCGACGAAATCCTCGCCGGGAAAGAACCGGAGCCGCTCGAGTTCCTGCGGCGGGTGCCCTATCTCGATTTCGTCGTCTCGGCCAATCTCCTGTCGCAGATCGGCACCGGCGCGCGGCATCGACTGGAACGGGAGAAAATTGCAGGCGCGCCGGAGGACCTTCTGCCGAGGCTCATTCAGACCCATCTGGACGCGTTGACCAGCCTTCCCTGCAAGGTGTGCCTCGTGACGGACACATCCTTCGATGTCATCGGCAAGGACCGCAGCGTACA
Organism: Rhizobium nepotum 39/7; assembly: GCF_000949865.1. Taxonomy (GTDB): domain Bacteria; phylum Pseudomonadota; class Alphaproteobacteria; order Rhizobiales; family Rhizobiaceae; genus Agrobacterium; species Agrobacterium nepotum. The sequence continues at coordinate 39,523 of NZ_JWJH01000022.1, forward strand.
CCAGCACGAGGACTTGCTGCATGGCGTCGGTATTTCCGCGCCCGCCGCCTCCTGGGAATGGCCGCTTGCCCCGTTTGGGGAAGAAAGCAGGGATTATCGCATCGTTCATCACGTCGTTGCCCGTGAATTGACGTGATCGTCCCTGCTGCCCGCGCAGTCGGTCAGACGATGCCGGACCGCTTTCGGGCCTACAAGCCGGCGAGACCGGCCTTGTAATCCTCCGAGGCGGCGCGGCTGAGACGCTCCAGTTCCATCGCCGCGCGGCTGGTGTGGCGTTCCTTGTGGCGCAACAGGGCGAAGTTACGGGCGGGCAGATCGATGCCTGAGCGGACCAGCAATCCCTGCCGCAGGAAGAGGGACGCGACGGAGGCCGAGACCGCCGTCGCCGCTCCGCCCGAACGCGCCGCCATCACCACCGCCTCGTTGGAGGGCAGTTCCAGCATGACGGAAAGATCGGCCGGATCGACACCCATCTGCCGCACCGCCGCCTCGAAAGCGGAACGGGTGCCGGAGCCCTGCTCGCGCAAAACCCAGGATGTTCCGTAGAGCATATCGAGAGCAGTCAGATAACGGCCATCGGCGAAAGGATGGGCCGACCCGGTGACGACCAGAAGCTTGTCGGATACCACGGGTTGCACCATCAGCGCGGGTTCGTCTATCCTGCCTTCGATGAAACCGACCTCCGCCAGGCCGTCGAGCACGGCCTGCGTCACCGTTTTCGTATTGCCGATATCGAGCTTCACCGTGACGCCCGGATAGAGCTTCTTGAACTGCATCAGGATCGGCGGCAACCAGTAACTCGCTATCGTCTGGCTGGCGCAAACGGTGATTTCGCCGCGCGTCAGGCCGCCCATCTCCGACAGGATAAGTTCCGCACTTCTGACGCGCGCCAGCGTCGCCTTCGCTTCCCCCAGAAATACCCGCCCGCTTTCGGTTAGTTCGATATTGCGGCCGACGCGATGAAAAAGCTCGACATTATAAAAGGCCTCGAGGTTCTTGATAGCGGAACTGACCGCCGAGGCGGTCAGACCGATCGCCTGCGCGGCCCTGGTCAGATGCTCGCGTTCGGCGACGGCGATGAAGATGCGCAACTGTTCGAAGGTCATGGCATTCCGTTCGATTTTATCGAATAATATATGCCATATTATTTGATAGAATAAAACATGTCGCTACGGCATTGTCTGGCCATGGCACAGCATCGCACTCTCACCCACCCCTTTCAGTTTTCCCTGCGCTGGTTCACCTCGCTTCTGCCGGGCATTCTGCTCTGCGCGGCGGTCAGCTGCGCGGCTATTCTGGCGGAGCGTTTTCAGGTGCGGTTTGCGGGGCACGCATGGCTTGGTGATCTCGTGCTTGCCATTCTGATCGGGACGTTTGTCCGTTCGCTGGTGTCGCTGCCGGCGGTCGCTTCGGCCGGTATCAAGTTCAGCGCCAAGACGTTGCTTGAGATCGCGGTGGCGCTTCTCGGCGCATCCTTGAGCCTTGCCATCCTGAAAGGTGCCGGCGGCCTGCTGATCGGTGGTATTGCGGTGATCGTCGCGCTGTCGCTGATCGTCAGCTATGCTGCCGGGCGAATGCTGGGATTGCCGCCGAAACTCGCGACGCTGATTGCCTGCGGCAATTCCATCTGCGGCAATTCCGCCATCGCGGCGGCTGCACCCGCCATCGGTGCCAAGCCGGAAGATGTCGCCGCCTCGATCGCTTTCACGGCAGTCCTTGGTGTCGTCGCCGTTTTGCTGATGCCGTTCCTGCCGCAGCTTCTCGGTCTCGACGCCACTCAATATGGCATCTTTGCGGGCCTGACGGTCTATGCGGTGCCGCAGGTGCTGGCCGCCACCGCGCCGCTCGGCGCAGTCGCAGTGCAGACCGGCACAATCGTCAAGCTCATCCGCGTCCTGATGCTGGGGCCGGTCATCGCCGCCCTTTCCGTCATCCACGGTCAGTCCGGCACGCAACGCCTGAAGCTACAGCAGATGGTGCCATGGTTCATCATCTGCTTCGTGCTGATGATCATGGCCCGGTCCTTCGGGCTCATTCCCGAAGCTTTGCTCGCCCCCGTCGCCTCGCTCTCCAACATCCTCACCATCATGTCGATGGCGGCACTTGGTCTCTCGGTCGATATTCGCAGCCTTCGCCATGCCGGCGGCAAGGTCATCGTCGCCGCCAGCCTCTCGCTCGTGCTGCTTGGAATTTTGAGCTTCGGTCTGATCGTGTTGACGCAGACGGCCTGAAGATACGCCGGGGCGTTATTTTCCGGTGCTGACCGTCAGGATATAATGCGCGCCCAGCCCGCGGCGCGGTGATCCCAGGATAAGCGTCGGACGGATCAGCCATTCCGTATCCGTCTTCGGCGTCAGCGTCGCTATCTTACCTCCGGAATCGCTGAAGAAGATAGCATCCTCATTCGGCGTCGAAAAATCGAAGATCGCCATCAGCACGAATTCGCTGGAGGAGGCAAGCTCGACCTTCATCGTCTGTCCGGCCTTGACCTTCAGGCGGTAGACATCGCCGCGCCCGCGCCGCGTCCAGCCATCGAGCTTCAGCGGCCCGGTGGGCGGCAGGCCGACTTCCTTAAGCCTCTCGCCGTCATCCAGCCAGATGCCGTCGACATTGCGGCTTTCCGCGAAGGATTGATGCGGCACGGCCGCCACGGCCATGGTAAGAGCCAGTAGAAGGGACGTTACCTTCATGGACGTACGAACTCCCGCCGCATGGCCTCTATCGGCTGGCGGCAATGACAACCTTCGATATGATCGTTGACCATACCCATGGCCTGCATGAATGCATAGACGGTCGTCGGGCCGACGAAGCTCCAGCCGCGTTTCTTCAAATCCTTGGAAAGACGAATGGACGCGGCGCTGGTGGGGTTGGCCCTTAACGTCGCATAGTCCAGCTTTTGCGGCCTTTCTACGGCGGCGGGCTCGAAACTCCAGAAATAACGGGCGAGAGAACCGAATTCGTGCCGCAGCTCCAGGGCGCGGCGAGCATTGTTGATCGTTGAAACGATCTTGCCGCGATGACGGATAATGCCCTTGTCCGCAACGCAGCGCTCTATCTCGGCTTCCCCGAACTCCGCCACTTTTTCGAACTCGAAATTGGCGAAGGCAAGACGGAACGCCTCGCGCTTGCGCAGAACCGTCAGCCAGGACAAGCCGGACTGAAACCCTTCCAGACAGATCTTTTCGAACAGGCGGCGATCGTCGGTGACGGGGTAACCCCATTCCTCATCGTGGTAACGGCTGTAGTCCTCCAGCCCCTGCTGCCAGAAACACCGCACACGGCCATCCGCGCCCGTTTCAAGTCCCGCTTCGTTCATTCCGCAACAACCCTTTTCCGCTCCCGCAAATCACCGGCGCGGCCTGGCACTTACCACTCATTCACCACGTTTCAAAACCGGGCGCTAACCCTAAATGCAGGTTGCGCTAATGAAGCGCTTTTTAATGAACAGCCATTTACGATTCACTTGCGTCAAGGTGCGAACGTGTCCGGCAAGGCGGGTGAATGATCCCGCGATTGCTATTGTTGCGACATCCCGCAGAGAGAGTCCACCCGATGACGATGAAGTCCGTTTTTCTGGCGCTGAGCCTCGTTTCCACCCTCGCCGCCCCGGCCGCCATGGCCAATGAGCGTTATCGCGAGCGCCCGCCCGTCGTCGTCAGCCCGGATCTTTCCGCTCCTTGGGTCACGCAGCTCGGTGGACGCGGCAATGTGCGGCCTGTGGTTTATCCACGCGCACCTGCTGCACGCCAACCGTTTTTCCAGCAGCGCCAGGCCGCCATGCCGCAACGTCCCAGCTCCGGCGTCACCTCGCAGCGCCCGGCACGGGTGCAGAACGCCGCCGTGCGTCCGAACGCGCCGGTGCGCAGGCAGATCGCCCCACAGTTCCTGCCCCAGATCGTGAGCTACCAGACCACTCAACAACCCGGCACGATCGTCATCGACACGCCGAACCGCTTCCTCTACCTCGTTATGGCCGATGGCAAGGCGCGGCGCTACGGCGTCGGCGTCGGCAAGCCCGGTTTCGAATGGGCCGGGACGCACAAGGTGACCCGCAAGGCGGAATGGCCAAGCTGGACCCCGCCGAAGGAGATGATCAGCCGCGAAGCGACGAAGGGGCATTACCTTCCGGCCTTCATGGAGGGCGGTCCCGCCAACCCGATGGGTGCGCGCGCCATGTATCTCGGCTCCACGCTTTACCGCATCCACGGCACCAACCAGCCCTGGACGATCGGCAGCAACAATTCGTCCGGCTGCATCCGCATGCGCAACGAGGATGTCACTGATCTTTACGAGCGCGTAATCGTCGGAACGACAGTCATTGTGATATGACGGCAACGGTGCCGGTAATACGCTGGCTCCTGGTCGGCGTGGCTGCGCATCGCGCTTGAATTGTTGTCCCAGGGCGATACAATCGTTGCTAGATTGATTGACGAGACTTGGCGGGGGACGCCAGGCGCCGGACCTCTCTCAGGGGGATGATGGAACGGCCTTGAAACGGGTGGTCAAACGACCGCCCGTTTTTCGTTTCTGTCATTCAAATGTTACCGAAAAACGGTTTGGTGCATTTCAGATGTCAATCTGGATTCTCCCCATGCCGCGCCACGCCTCATTTCTCTGCGCCCTGTTGTTCAGCAGCATTTCCCTCTCAACCGCCATGGCGGGAGAATTTGAAATTTCCGGTTACGGCGGCTGGCAGAGCGCGCCACACAGCGACGTGACGGTTTCGGACGGGCCGGACTTCCGGGCCGGGTGGGAAGGCAAGTCGTTTTCCAGCCCGCCCTATTGGGGGGTGCGCGGCACCTACTGGTTCGAGGAAGGCCAACTCAACAATTTCGGCCTCTCGCTCGATTTCACACATGACAAGGTCTATGCCGACGATCAGACGCTTGCCCGCTCCGGCTGGTCGCATTTCGAATTCACCGATGGCCTGAACCTCTTGACGCTGAACGCGCTCTACCGCTTCCCGCTGGAGACATGGCCAGTGACGCCCTATGTCGGCGCGGGCATCGGCATCAACGTGCCGCATGTGGAAGTGACCCGCCCTTCGGGTAAAACCTTCGAATACCAACTCGGCGGCGCAACCCTGCAGGCACAGGCCGGCCTCAGCTACCGCATCACCGACAACTGGTCGACCTTCGTGGAATATAAGGGCACCTATTCCTTTATCGACGTGGATATCGACAATGGCGGCAAGCTCAAGACCGATATCATGACCAATGCAGTGAATTTCGGCGTGGCCTACAAGTTCTAAGGCTGGCCTTGAAATAGAGGGGCTTTCCGGCAGCTGCCAAGGCATCCTCAAACCTCATTCCTGTCACAGGAATCCAGCCGACGCGCGTCTGCGCGGCGAGAAGAGGCCTTTAAGCCCAAGGACTTGGGCTTGCTGGATCCCTGTGACAAGCACAGGGATGAGGAGAGCGAACGACGCACCGGCCCGAATTTGTGTCGTGTACCATAACCCTTACAAGCAAACGGCGCTCTAAGCGGAAAGCCTTGCCGGTTTCGGCCCGCCATAGGCCCAGTCCAGCAGTTCGACCGTGTGCAGGATCGGCATTTCCGTGCCGGTGGCGATCTGCGTGATGCAGCCGATATTGCCGGTGGCGATGACATCCGCCCTCGTCGCCTCGATGTTCTTGACCTTGCGCGCCTTCAGTTTTCCGGAAATCTCCGGCTGCATGATGTTGTAGGTTCCGGCCGACCCGCAGCAGAGGTGCCCTTCCGCCGGATCGCGCACGGTGAAACCCGCCGCCTTCAGCAATTGCTTCGGCGCCATCGTGATCTTCTGGCCGTGCTGCATGGAGCAGGCGGAATGATAGGCGACCGTCAGACCCCGGCTTTCCTGTTGCGGCAGATCGAGCGTGGCGAGATATTCGGTGATGTCCTTCGCGAGCGCCGAGACCCGCGCGGCTTTTTCGGCATAGGCAGGGTCGAGCCGCAGCATATGGCCGTAATCCTTGATCGTGGTGCCGCAGCCGGAGGCCGTGATGATAACGGCGTCAAGACCGCCGCTCTCCATCTCCCGGGTCCATACATCGACATTGCGGCGGGCGGCGGCCAGTGCCTCCGCCTCCCGCCCCATGTGATGCACCAGCGATCCGCAGCAGCCTTCACCCTTCGGCACAACAACCTCGACACCGAGCCGCGCCAGAAGACGGAGCGTCGCCTCATTGATGCCGGGATCGAGCACCGGCTGGGCGCAGCCGGTGAGGATCGCGACGCGACCACGCTTTTGGCCTTCCGCCGCCCGTTCACCCGGGCGGGAGGAAGTGGAGGCGGCAGGGATGGCAGCGGGCGCGAGATCGAGCATGGATTGCAGCGGTTTCAGCGCCGGAAACTTCGCAAGCAGCCCGGCGAAAGGCCGAGCAATCCTTGCCAGATGCAGGGCCAACCGGAAACGGCCGGGATAGGGCAGCACCGCCGCCAGAAGATTGCGGATCAGGCGATCCATGAAAGGACGCTTATAGGTCTGTTCGATATGGGCGCGGGCGTGATCGACCAGATGCATATAGTCCACGCCGGAAGGACAGGTGGTGGTGCAGGCGAGGCACGACAGGCAGCGGTCGATATGGGTGACGACTTCGCGGTCGGCCGGGCGGCTGTTTTCCAGCATGTCCTTGATGAGGTAGATGCGGCCGCGCGGGCTGTCCAGCTCGTTGCCGAGCGTGACATAGGTGGGACAGGTGGCGGTGCAGAAGCCGCAATGCACACATTTGCGCAGGATCTTTTCCGATTCCGCCACATGCGGATCGGCCAGCTGTTCGGGCGTGAAGGATGTTTGCATGGTTCAGACGGCCCTCTCTATCGTTCTGGCCATCTTGCCAGGATTGAAGATGCCCGCCGGATCGAGCTTTTCCCTGATGCGCGCAGACAATATGGCCTCCGCCGCGGGGCGTGGTTCGAATGCCGGCACGGTGGCGCGTATTGCGTCACTCGCCCGCATCAAAGTGGCATGCCCGCCGCCGAGCGCCCGGATGGCGCCGCGCAGCAATTCCGCCTCCGGGTCCGCCTCCATCTGCATCCAGACGAGGCCGCCCTGCCAGTCGTAAAAAGCATCGATGCCGGCTTCCATGCGCAGGGCGGAAACCAGCTTGTGGCCTTCAGTCGGCGCAACGGAGACTTTCCAGAGCGGTTTGGCGTCTTGCCCCGCATAGGGCGCGACATCCCGCACCTGCCGCCATAAAACAGCACTTTCCTCGCCTTCCAGCAGCGTCCACGGCCCGACCCGATCCATGACGGAGAGGAGTTTGGCCGCGCGCGCCTCGACAGAAGCCCCGAGACCTTCCAGCCGCAGGATTGTCGCCGGACCTTCCGGCAGAGCGCCATCGATGAAATGGGCGCGAACGCTTTCCGGCAGATGTGCGGCGCCGGAAACCTCGACGCTCATCGCCATCGCCGCCGCCATGATCCGCGTCGCCGCCTCGTCATCCAGACCGGAGACGACAATCGTTTTCTCCGAAGGCGGTTTCGGCAGCACGCGGAAGGTCACTTCGGTGAGGAAACCGAGCGTGCCGTGTGAACCCGCCAGAAGCTTCGAGAGATCAAGCCCGGTGACATTCTTCATCACCCGGCCGCCAGCCTTGATGATCTCTCCCTGACCGTTGACGAAACGGATGCCGAGCAGGCTGTCGCGCGCAGCACCCGCCACAAAACGGCGCGGGCCGGAGACGTTGGCGGCGAAAACGCCGCCAACGGTCGGCTCGCCTTTAGTTCCCATGATCGGGCGGTGATCCATCGGCTCGAAGGCCATCATCTGGCGGTTTTCGGCAAGGGCGGCTTCAACGATGGCGAGCGGTGTTCCGGCCTTTACGGTCATGACCATTTCGGCAGGGACGTAGGAAACGATGCCGGTGATGGCGCGGGAGGTGAGGATGGTTTCTGCCGCCACCGCGTTGCCGAAACCGGCGCGGCTATTGCCGCCGAAGATTTTCAGCGGGGCCTTTCGGGCCGCGTGGTCGCGGATGATGTCGGCGGCTTGCGTTTCTGCGTAGGGCGTCAGCATGGAGTGGCGGCCTTTGAGCAAGAGGGAGCGCGCTCCGAGTGTGCGATATACCCCTCCGAGCAAGAGATACCCCCCTCTGCCCTGCCGGGCATCTCCCCCACAGGTGGGGAGATCGGCAAGACGCACCTGCGTCGCTCTATCTCGGCCGATAAGAAAGGCGAGACCTTGCCGCGAGTCGATCTCCCCACCTGTGGGGGAGATGCCCGGCAGGGCAGAGGGGGGTAAACCGCACCCTCCAAGGCAATTAAGTTAAAGCACCTCAATTTCGTCCCTCCAACGGAAACACCTTAGAAGGGTTCATCAACCAGTCCTCATCAAAAGCAGCGCGCACCGCCATCTGCTGTGCAAGATCGGCCTCGCCAAATTGATGCCGCATCAGGTCGCGTTTTTCGATGCCGACACCGTGTTCGCCGGTGAGGCAGCCGCCGGCATCGACGCAGAGCTTCAATATCTCGTTGCCCGCCTCTTCGGCGCGGGCGGCGTCGTCCGGGTCGTTAGCGTTGAACAGGATGAGAGGGTGCATGTTGCCATCGCCCGCATGAAAAACATTGGCGACACGCAGGCCGAGCCGGTCGGTGATCTCACTCGTCTTTTTCAGCACGTAAGAAAGCTGAGAGAGCGGCACCGTGCCGTCCATGCAGATATAATCGGCGATACGCCCCGTCGCGCCGAAAGCGGATTTGCGACCTTTCCAGATCGCCGCCGCCTCCATGGCCGACTGGCATTCCCTCACCGTCTTTACGCCGTGTTTTTTCGCGATAGCGACGATATCGGCCAGCATGGCGTCCATTTCCGCATCGGAGCCTTCGACCTCGACGATCAAAAGCGCGCCGACATCCAGCGGATATCCGGCCTTGGCGAAGGCCTCGCAAATCTCGATTGCCGGCTTGTCCATGAATTCGATGGCGACCGGAATGATGCCCGCACCGATGATATCGGCCACGCAGGAACCCGCACTTTCAGAGGTTTCGAACCCGAACAGCACCGGGCGTGCACCTTCGGGCTTGGCGATCAGCCGCACCGTCGCCTCCGTGACGATGCCGAGCTGGCCTTCCGAACCGCAGACGAGGGCGAGCAGATCATAACCGGCGGCGTCAAGATGTTTGCCGCCCAGTTCCAGCACCGTGCCATCCACCAGCACCATTTTCACGCCGAGCAGATTATTGGTGGTGACGCCGTATTTCAGGCAATGCGCACCGCCGGAATTCATACCGATATTGCCGCCGATGGTGCAGGCAAGCTGCGAGCTTGGGTCCGGCGCATAAAAGAAGCCTTCCGCACCGGCCGCATCGGAAATGGAGAGATTGGTGACGCCCGCCTGTACCCTTGCCGTGCGATTGTAAAAATCGAGTTCGAGGATCGAGAACATCTTCGAAAGGCCGATCACCACCGCATCTTCCTGTGGTATCGCGCCGCCGGAAAGCGAGGTGCCAGCACCACGCGGCACGACCGGAATGCCGTAACGGTGACAATATTTCAGCACCGCCGCGACCTGCTCGGTCGTCTTCGGCAAGGCGACGGCCAGCGGCAGGCGGCGGTAGGAAACGAAAGCATCGGTCTCGAAAGGCACAAGCTCACGCGGCTCATGCACGAGACAGTCTTCAGGAAGAATATCCTTCAGATCGGATATGATGCGGTCACGGCTTGATAAAACCGCCGCACGCGGCTCCAGAAACTTGATCGGCTGCGTCACCGCCCCCTCCTCCATGCACATCTTGCCAAGTGGTATTGTTTCTTTACCACTTTGAAGGAGCGCAATCAAATGTTATGGATTTTTTCCCTTACGGAAACAATCGGGAGGCAACTGTGACAAATCTGGGCGATCTGGAAGTCTTCGCAAGCGTTGCCGCCTCCGGCAGTATGTCGCTGGCCGCCAAGGAGCTTGGCTTTTCGCCCGCCGTCATTTCCAAGCGCATCAAGCGGCTGGAAGAAAAGCTCGGCGCGCGGCTTTTCCAGCGCACCACCAGGCGAATTTCGCTAACGGAAGCAGGCCAGGGCTTTTACGAGCGGGTGCTTGCCGTGCTGGAAGGGCTGGAGGACGCCGAGGATTTCGTGTCCGGCCGGGCCAATACCGTCAACGGCACGCTGAAAGTCTCCGCCCCCACCTCCTTCGGGCGCATGCATATCGCGCCGCATTTGAAGACATTCATGGAGCGGCACCCGGACCTGTCGGTCAATCTGGTGCTCAGCGATGAATTCATCGATATTATCGAAGGCGGCTACGATCTGGCGATCCGTATCGCCGATCTCAATTCCTCCAGCCTCGTCGCCCGCCGTCTGGCGCCGGTTCGTCGGGTGCTCTGCGCCTCGACGGACTATGTGGCCGCCCACGGCATGCCGGCGTCGATCGAGGATATGAAGAAGCACCGCTGCCTGCCGGCCCACAACAACGATATCTGGCGGCTGGAAGGACCGGGCGGCGCGCTCAGCATCCGCCCGGAAGGCATGCTGGTCACCAATTCCAGCGAGGTGATCCGCGAGGCGGTGATATCAGGGCTAGGGATCGCGCTGCGCTCCACCTGGGATATCGGCCACGAATTGCGCGCCGGTCGGCTAGTGCAGGTTCTGCCCGCCTATGAAGGATCGCGAAACGTCACGCTTTCTGCGGTTTACCCGAGCCGGCAGTTCCTGCCCGCGAAAGTGCGGCTGTTCATTGACTATCTGGCCGGGCTTTATGGGCCGTCACCCTATTGGGAAGAGGGCTGAAGGCCCGGTCTGCCAGTGGTCGGCTAGTCAGTGGCCACCCTCGACATGGGAGCGACGGACGCGGCGCACCACCCACCAGACGCCGAGCACGGCGAAGGGGACGGAGAGGCCGGTGACGACGGCGGGATCGACCGGCAGCATGTCGTGGCTGATCGCCTTGGTGAGATAACCGATAAGGCCGACGACGTAATAGGAGATGGCGGCCACCGACAGCCCTTCCACCGTCTGCTGCAGGCGAAGCTGCATGGCGGCGCGCTTGTTCATGGTGTTCAGGAGCACCGTGTTCTGCCGCTCCAGCTCCACGTCGATCCAGCTTCTGACGAGAGCCGTGGCGCGATAGAGCTTGCGTGACAGGTTGGCCTGTCTCTCCTCGACGGACTGGCAGGTGCGCATGGCGGGCGCCAGCCGTCTTTCCAGAAAGCTGCCCATGGTCTCGTGCCCCTGAACCGGCGTTTCCGCAAGCGCGCGGATGCGCTCGCGCACGATGCCGTCATAGGCGCGGCTCGCGCCGAAGCGATAGAGGCTGAGCGCGGCGTTGGCTTCCAGTTCCGCCGCAAGCCGGGTCATCTCCGCCAGAAGCGCATCGGCCTCGTCGCGCGCGCCGTTTTTCATGCGCTGGGTAATGCCCGTCAAACCGTCCTCGATGCGGCGGATTTCCGGCGACAGCGTCTGCGCCATCGGCAGGCCGAGCATGGCGAGCGTTCGATAGGTCTCGATATCCAGCAGCCGCTGCACCAGCGCGCCGCGGCTATAATCGCTCAAGCCCCGGTCGATTACCAATATCTGCGTCAGCCCATCGCGATCCTGCCGAAAATCGGTGAGGATCGTTGCCTGACCGTCGCGCACGTCGCTGTGACAGAGGCTCGTCGGTTCGAACATGGTTTCCGCATTGGCGAGCGTTCCGCTTTCGGGACGGATTTCCAGCCGCACACCTGAGATCAGCGAGCCGGGCGGCGAAAAGCCGTCGCCGAAGGGGTCGCCGACAATGTCGCCACCGAATTTTTCCGGCGCGGGGCCGTCCCAGAACCAGGTCGAGAATTCGGTATGCCGCTCCCAGCGCAGCGTGCCCTGCCCCCAGGGCATGGCGTGATGGCGGGCATCGCGTTCCGGCGGCGCAACGCCACGGCTGCGCGACATTTCCGCAATGACCGAGTGATGCACGGCCGAGCCGCCATCCATCATGAAAGCAAGCTGGACGATGATGCGCGACGGGGCCAAAAGCACTGTCGGGCGCGCATGAACCTCGCCGAGAGCCAGCGACCTCTCCGGCGCGCTTGCGAAAGCAAATCTACCCTTGGCCATTGCGATATCGTCCCCGCCTGCTTCGCCGGTTTTCTAGAGCATCCATCGCGATGATGACACCGCAATCGAGGCCGATGTAATTGTTTTGATGCACCTGACGGCAAAAAAACCGCCATCACCACCCTGTCCGGGTGCAGCTTTAACAAAAGCCAGTTTAAAAAGGCAGGTGCCGTGTTGCCGCAGGCATGACGCAAAGCTTGCGGCAGAACTGGACAGAATATTTGACCAGTGCGATGCTTCGCTGATAATTTGCCCCATCGAATACGGGGCGGGATTTCGCCGGAGAATGTTGCGATGGACGAAACACTATTCGCCCGAATAGAGCACAGCCGCACATCGCAGGAGGTGATCTTACGTTTCGAGGAGCTGATCCTCGATGGCATATTGCGCGATGGCGACCGGCTGCCCGGCGAGCGGGAACTGGCGCAGAAGCTCGACGTCTCACGGCCGATCCTGCGGGAAGCGTTGAAGGAACTCGAAACGCGCGGCCTTCTCACCAGCAGGCATGGCGGCGGCACCTATGTCGCCGATATTGTCGGCCCGGTCTTTTCCGATCCCTTAAGCGCGTTGATCACCCGCCACAGCCGGGCAACGCGGGATTTTCTAGAATATCGCCGTTATATCGAGGGCATGGCCGCCGAGCTTGCGGCACAGCGCGCGACCGAACCGGACAGGCGCAACCTCGCGGCCATCGTCGAAAAAATGCGTCTCGCCCATGAGGCGGGCCATTTCGAGGACGAGCTGACGGGTGATGTGGAATTTCACAACGCCATTGGCGAGGCGGCACACAATATCGTGCTGATGCACACATTGCGGTCCTGCTACCGGCTTTTAAGCGACGACATCTTCTATAACCGCCACCTCATCTTCACCGTTGCGGGCGCACATGACGAGGTGCTGAGACAGCATATCGCCATCCACGACACCATTGCGAGTGGCGATGCGGCGGCGGCAAGGGCGGCGGCGGAAGCCCATATCGACTTCATCGTCGACACCACATCGAAGGCGCATCAGGCTCAGGAATGGGACCGGATTTCACGTCTGCGGCAACAGCAGCGAAACGCCTAAACCGTCGCCAGACGAAATACGCAGTCGCTTTTATTCACATTTTTATGGAACCTTTTGTCCGTTTCGGTCTTTTTATCGGGTTAATTGGAAAAATTTACCAAGATGGGACCCATGACAACCACGAGCGAAACTGAACGTTATCCGCGGATAGCTCTCATATCGACGCATGGCTATGTCGCCGCGCACCCGCCACTCGGCGCGGCAGACACCGGGGGACAGGTGGTTTATGTGCTTGAGCTTGCACGCAAACTCGGCCAGCTCGGTTACACTGTCGATCTCTATACCCGCCGCTTCGAAGACCAGCCGGAATTCGACGAAGTTGACGAGCGCGTCCGTGTGGTGCGCATTCCCTGCGGCGGCCGCGATTTCATTCCCAAGGAATATCTGCACCGCCACCTGATGGAATGGTGCGAAAACGCATTGCGCTTCATCAAGAAAAACGACCTCAACTACTCTTTCATCAACAGCCATTACTGGGATGCAGGCGTGGCCGGGCAGCGGCTTTCCGAAGCGCTGAAAATCCCCCATCTGCATACGCCGCATTCGCTCGGCCTCTGGAAAAAACGCCAGATGGAGACCGACTATCCGGAAAAGGCCGATACGTTCGAACTGGAGTTCAATTTCAGGGAACGCATCCAGCACGAACTCATCATCTATCGCAGCTGCGACATGGTGATTGCCACGACCCCGGTGCAGCTCGACGTTCTGATCGAGGATTATGGTCTGAAGCGCAAGCATATCCACATGATCCCGCCGGGTTACGACGACAACCGCTTCTTCCCCGTCTCGGATGCGACGCGGCAGATGATCCGGCAGCGTTTCGGCTTTGAAGGCAAGACGGTGCTGGCGCTTGGACGCCTTGCCACCAACAAGGGTTACGATCTGCTGATCGACGGATTTTCCGTGCTGGCGCAGCGGGAACCGGAAGCCAGGCTGCATCTGGCCGTCGGCGGCGAAAACATGGACGAGCAGGAAACGACCATCCTCAACCAACTGAAAGAGCGGGTCAAATCGCTCGATCTGGAAGACAAGGTGGCGTTCTCCGGCTATGTCGAGGACGAGGATTTGCCTGATATCTATCGGGCAGCCGATCTTTTCGTGCTTTCAAGCCGTTACGAACCCTTCGGCATGACCGCGATCGAGGCCATGGCCAGCGGCACGCCGACCGTCGTGACGATCCATGGCGGGCTGTTCCGCGCCGTCAGTTATGGCCGCCACGCGCTGTTTGCCGATCCCTTCGACAAGGAAGATCTCGGCATCACCATGATGAAGCCGTTCAAGCATGAGCGGCTCTACGGACGGCTTTCCCGCATGGGCGCGCATAAGGCGCGCAGCCTCTTCACCTGGACGGGTATCGCCCAGCAATTGCTGGCGCTGGTGGAAGGCAGGACGATGATGCCGGTTCTGGAAGAATCCGACTGGGCCGAACCATGGAACGACGGCGATTGAGACCGCTTCGCCTTTTCTCCACCGATCTCGACGGAACCGTCGTCGGCGATAATGACGCCACGCGCCGGTTCCGCGATTTCTGGCAATCGCTGCCGGACGATCTTCGCCCGGTCCTCGTCTTCAACAGCGGCAGGCTGATCGACGATCAGCTTGCGCTCATCGAAGAGGTGCCCCTGCCCCGGCCTGACTATATCATTGGCGGCGTCGGCACCATGCTGCACGCCAGGGAGCGAAGCGAGCTGGAAAGCGCCTATACGCATTCGCTCGGCACGGGTTTCGACCGGCAAAAGATCGCGGATGTCATGGCCGGCCTGCCGGGCGTGACCATGCAGGCGGAACGATACCAGCACGGCCTGAAATCCAGCTGGTTCCTGCATGGCGCGGAGGAAAAGACGCTCGGCGAGATCGAAACCGCACTTGTGGCGGCGGATATCGATGCCCGGATTGTCTATTCCAGCAATCGTGACCTCGACATATTGCCGAAGGCCGCCGACAAGGGCGCGGCATTGGCATGGTTATGTGGACAACTGCGTATCGGCCTCGACGAATCAGTTGTGGCGGGCGATACTGGCAACGACCGGGCAATGTTCGAATTGAACGGCGTTCGCGGCGTGATCGTGGGTAATGCCCTGCCGGAGCTTGTCTCGCTGGCGGATCAAGACAGCCGTTTTTTCCTCTCGAGCGCGACGGAAGCAAACGGTGTAATCGAAGGTCTCCGGCATTGGGGACTGGGACTGCATCCCGGTCAACGCAATTCCGACACCGATTGATAGCGGTTTAGCACTCCGGACAACGTGAAAGCAGACAGATGCGGAATTGCCGCAATCGGCTGTTTGTCTGGGGAACCGCCCGGACGAAATTCCCGTTCGCAAAACTGCCGCCTCCATTTTTGCCCCAAAGGCTTCATCAGCGTGAAGACAGTAGTGGGTTAAGGGCAATGGGGGATTGGCGCAGCATGCGGGATGTCTATATTAGCAACTATGGCTGACCAATAATAAGGACTTATTCGGATTGAAGATTTTGAATCGATTGGCGACAGATGTTGGCTTGATGTTGCGCAGACCGCCGCGACAGCAATATGCAGCGCTGTGCTATCGATTTTCCAAAAAACATCCGGAACCGGAAGTCCTGTTGCTGACAAGCAGGGATACCGGACGCTGGGTCATTCCCAAAGGCTGGCCCATGGCCAACAAGAAGGCCCATGCGGTGGCCGAACAGGAAGCCTATGAGGAAGCCGGCGTCAAAGGCAGGGTGGATAAGGCCCCCTTCGGATTTTATGAATATGAGAAAAAGCTGAACAGCGGCATCAATGTGCTGTGCAAGGTTCAGGTCCATCTGCTCGAAGTGGCGGAGTTGCAGGACAGCTTTCCGGAAAAAGAGTCCCGGCGGCTGGAATGGGTCAGCCCCGAAGAGGCGGCCGCGCGGGTTAACGAACCGGAACTGAAAGCGCTTATGCTGGCTTTCGACAAGCGGATGGCGCTTTCGAAATAGCGCGAATGCCCTGATAGTGGCAATTTGCGGTTTGTTTTTCCAACATGGCTTTTACCGTCTTTCATTTTGGAAAGATGTGCGAGATGTAACAGTCTTTCTGTAATTGCCTTCAGCCCGCGAAATTGCCGGACGAAAAGGAATGCTGGCGAACGAGGTCTGAATGGCAATAAAGCCGTCACCGAAGATGAAGTCGACGCTCGACAAGGATCTCGACAAGATCACCCGTGTCGAAGAGGCGACGCTGCACGTCACGCAGCAGCTTGCCGGGCTTGGCGCGGGGGTGATGTTCGTCGTTCTCGCCGCCATATTCGCCGGCGTTTTCGTCACCGGCACGGCGGGTGCCGCGATCATCATCGCCGCCGTCGCCATCGGCGCCTATATGGCGATCAACATCGGCGCGAACGACGTGACGAACAATGTCGGCCCCGCGGTCGGCGCCAAGGCCCTGCCGCTTGCGGCAGCGCTGATCATCGCGGCCATCTGCGAGATCGCGGGCGCGCTGATCACCGGCGGCAACGTCGTCGAGACCATTTCCAGCGGCATCATCAACATCCAGACCATTCCCGACAGGACGGCTTTTTCCTGGGCGATGTTGTCCGCTCTGCTCGCCGCCGGCCTTCTCGTCAATATCTCGACCTGGACGAAAGCGCCTATCTCCACCACCCATACGGTGGTCGGCGGGGTCGCCGGCGCGGGAATGGCGGCCTACGGAGCAAAAGCGGTGGACTGGCTGTCGCTCGGCAGCATCGCCTTCGCCTGGGTGCTCGCACCCTTCATCAGTGCCGCCATCGCCATTGCCATTCTCGCCTTCATCAAGGAATTCATCATCTACCGCGAGGACAAGATCAGTTCTGCGCGGCGCTGGGTGCCGGTTCTCATCGGCTTGATGGCGGGCGTTTTCACCGCCTACCTCATCTGGGTCGGATTACGGCAGCTCATGCATGTGTCGCTTGGCCAGGCGAGCGCTATCGGACTGGCGACGGGCCTCGTCGCCTGGCGGCTCTGTGTGCCGATCATTCGCAAACAATCGGTGGGGCTGGAGAACCGCAACCAGTCGCTGCGAACGCTGTTCCAGTGGCCGCTCGTTCTCGCCGCCGGGCTGATGTCCTTCGCGCATGGGGCAAATGACGTTTCCAACGCCATCGGCCCGGTGGTGGCCATCGTGCGGGCTTTGCACGACGAAGCGGTGCAGACATCCGCCCGCGCACCGCTCTGGGTGATGCTGGTCGGCGCGTTCGGGCTTTCCTGCGGTATTCTTCTTTATGGCCCGCGCCTCATCCGCCTTGTCGGCGAACAGATCACCAAGCTCAACCCGATGCGCGCTTTCTGCGTTTCCGTGGCCACGGCGCTGACCGTTCTTGTCGCCTCGCGCTTCGGCCTGCCGGTCAGCACCACCCACACGGCCATCGGCGCGGTGTTCGGCGTCGGCTTCTTCCGCGAATGGTACACGCAGACATCGCGACGGCGGCAGGAACTCGTTCAGGTTGGCGCCGGCGCACCCCGCCGCACCAACAGATATGTGGACAATCCTTCCGAGGTGCGCCGCCGTTATCTCGTCCGGCGCTCCCACTTCATGACGATCATTGCCGCCTGGCTGGTGACAGTCCCCGCGAGCGCGACGCTTGCGGCGCTGCTCTATTGGCTTATGTCTTTCCTCTTTCTCTGACGCTGAAACCGAAAATCCCATGCGCGCAAATTTCCGGATGCAACGCCTGTTCGTCGAAACCCCGCTTGATGCGGGCGTGGCACAGGAGGCGACGACCGAACAATTCAATTACCTCGCCAATGTGCTGCGCATGACCGACGGCGCGGAAATCCTGCTGTTCAATGGCCGCGACGGCGAATGGAAGGCGAAACTTTCCTTCCCGAGCCGTAAGAAAATCGTCCTTATCCCTCTGGAACAGACACGACCGCAGCCGGACGCACCGGATCTGCACTACCTGTTTGCGCCGCTGAAAGTCGGGCGGATGGATTATCTGGTGCAGAAGGCTGTCGAGATGGGGGCAGGCCTGCTGCAACCGGTGATGACGCAGCATGTTCAGGGCAAGATCCACAATACCGAAAAGCTGCGCGCCAACGCCATCGAGGCTGCCGAGCAATGCGGCATTCTGTCCCTGCCTGAAGTGGCCGAGCCGGTGAAGCTGAGAGACATGCTCGAGACATGGCCGCGCGACCGGCGCATCATCTATTGCGACGAAGGCGATGCGGGACAAAATCCGCTGCCTGTTTTGCAGTCGATCAAGGAGCGCAAAATCGCTCTGCTGGTCGGCCCGGAAGGCGGGTTTTCCGAAGAGGAAAGGGAGCTTCTGCGCAGCCTTGCCTTCATCACCCCCATTCCGCTCGGGCCTCGCATTCTCAGGGCCGATACCGCCGCGGTTGCAGCTCTTGCAGTCATTCAGGCGGCTATCGGCGACTGGAACTGAACGGCAGCATTGCACTTCATGCATCTTTAAAAGAAATTCATTTGCCTCCGGATACGATCCGGCTCTATCTGCCACTCATATGCCTCGCCGCAACAGAGACGACATAACAAGGTAAGCCATGGCACGCGACACGACCGACCAGACCCCCCTCTCCTCCGTCACGGAGCTTACAGACTATCTGGCGGGCGGTTGCCGAGCTGAAGCCGATTTCCGCATCGGCACCGAACACGAAAAATTCGCCTTTTTCCGCAAGGACAACCAGCCGGTTCCCTATGTCGGTGAGGCCAGCATTTCCGCGCTTCTGAAGGGCATGCAGGAAAAGCTCGGCTGGGAGCCGATCATGGATGGTGAAAACATCATCGGGCTTGGCGAACAGCACGGCATGGGGGCCATCTCCATCGAGCCGGGCGGCCAGTTCGAGCTTTCGGGTGCGCCGCTCGAAAACCTGCATCAGACCTGCAAGGAATCCAACCAGCATCTGGCGACCTTGCGCGAGGTGGCGGAGCCGATGGGCATCCGTTTTCTCGGCATTGGCGGCAGCCCGCTGTGGAGTTCCGACGAAACGCCGCGCATGCCGAAATCGCGCTACGCAATCATGACGCGCTACATGCCGAAGGTTGGGACCAAGGGTCTCGACATGATGTACCGCACCTGCACGATCCAGGTTAATCTCGACTTCTCCTCCGAAGCGGATATGCGCCAGAAGATGCGCGTTTCCATGAAGCTGCAATCGCTGGCAACCGCACTGTTCGCGTCTTCGCCCTTTACCGAAGGCAAGCCCAACGGTCTTCTGTCCTGGCGCGGCGACATCTGGCGCGACACCGACAACCGACGCTCCGGCGTGCTGCCTTTCACCTTCAATGATGATTTCGGCTTCAAGGATTATGTCGAATGGGCGCTTGATGTGCCGATGTATTTCATCGTGCGCGACGGAAAATATCACGATTGCACCCATGTCACCTTCCGCCAGTTCATGAACGGCGCGCTGAAGGGCGAAATCGCCGAGTGGGAACCGACCATGGGCGACTGGACAAACCATCTCTCCACGCTCTTCCCCGATGTGCGCCTGAAGCGTTTTCTGGAAATGCGCGGCGCCGATGGCGGCCCGTGGAGGCGCATCTGCGCCCTGCCCGCCTTCTGGGTCGGCCTTCTCTATAATCAGGAAGCGCTTGACGCGGCGGACGCGCTGACGGCCAACTGGAGTTTCGACGAGGTGATCGCGCTTCGCAATACCGTACCGGCCAAGGGGCTGGCGGCGGAGATTGCCGGCAAGCCGCTGCTCGGTATCGCCCGCGAGGTGCTCGATATTTCCCGCACCGGCCTCAAAAACCGCAACCGGCTGAACGGCGACGGCCAGGATGAAACCGTGTTCCTGTCATCGCTGGACGAGGTTCTGGCCAAGAAGACCACGCTCGCCGAAGACTTGCTCGCGCTCTACAACGGTCGCTGGGGTGGATCGGTTCTGCCGGTGTTCGATGAATATCAGTATTGACGCATTTCCAGTCAAACTGCGCGCAAGCAAAGCGATGCGATAAAAAAACCCGGTGGGGCCGAGGGGCCTGACACCGGGCAAAGGCAGGGTTATTGGCAAATCACCCTGCGGGGAAAACCTTATCGGTTCGAGAGCAATTCCGGCCGCTGGAGGTTCCGCCGGAATTGCACGAACAAAAGCCTAGAGCGTTTTGAACCGCGTAACCGAGCGCAAGCGTGCGGCACGGGTCAGGTGGGCGGTCGGATCTTCGAACAAGCCCGTATCGAGCGCGTCTCTCACATCCGATCGCGCCAGCCCGATATCGGCGAGCATGCGGTCGTCGAGCTCCGTCAACCCATTGGCGACGATACGATTGTAGATGCGCTGCGCGAACGTTTTCACGGCGGAAGCAACGACGACAACGATGCGACGCAGGGTGTCGCTCTGCCGGTCGGTTGCGAGTTCCAGTTCCATTTTCCGTTCTGCCGTGCGCATGATACTTATCCTTCCGTAACGGCACGATGCGGCGTCGCTCCCGACGCACCACGCGCGGGAAGCTGCCTTGGGTTGGGGGCTGACGATATGTCCGCCCCAGGTTGATATTGATTTGCTGAGTACCAAAATGTCGCAAGACTATTGATCAGTCCAACGAATGTTTCTAATGTGAGGCATCAATCATTCTGATGGATGAGCACACATGTCCGCACCTCTCGACATAGACCAGCTGCACACCTTCATCGCCATTATCGATACGGGCAGCTTCACCAAGGCCGCAGATCGCGTTTTCAAGACGCAATCCGCCGTATCCATGCAGATGCGGCGGCTTGAGGAACGGATCGGCAAACAGCTTTTCGCCAAGGACGGGCGCGGCAACCGCCTGACGGCGGAAGGCGAAAAACTGATGAATTACGCCCGCCGCATCATTCGCCTCAACAATGAGGCGATCGCGGCCTTCGACGACAACAGGCTCGAGGGTACGCTGCGGATCGGCACCCCTGATGACTATGCCGACCGCTACATGCCTGAAATCATCGGACGTTTCGCCAAGACCCATCCGAATGTCGAGCTTTATATCGTTTGCGAACCTTCGGCGAGCCTTTCGGAGAAAATGGCGCGCGGCGAACTGGATATCGCGCTCGTCACCCACAATCCCCGCGCACGCTCCTCCGATGTCGTGCGCACCGAGCCGCTCTGCTGGGTCGCCTCCGCAAACCATCCGCTGAAGGACGATGCGCCGGTACCGCTGGCCGTCGGGCGGCGCGATTGTCATTGGCGTCAGCTCGCCTGTTCGGCGCTCGATGCCGATGGGCGGGAGTATCAGGTGCTGTTCACGAGCTGGTCCTCCACCGTCGTCGCCGCCGCGGTGCTGGCCGGCATGGCGGTTTCGGTGCTGCCGGAATCGGCGCTGCGCACCGGCATGAAGGTTTTGACCGCCTCTGACGGTTTTCCGCCCCTGCCGCCGGTCCAGATCGGCCTGATGAAGCGGCCCGGTCTGTCGCCCTCGCTGGTGAACGCCATCACCGACCACATCACCGCCTGCCTCGACAACATCTCCCCGATGAACGTCGCGGATGAGCTGGACAATGATGTAAAGACCTACCCGAAGATGCCGCGCCTGCGTGCCGGGAATATGCTGCCGGGCTGGTGAGCGGATAGCCCGAATGCGATGGCCGGGACAAATCCCGGCCTTTCTATTGCGTGTTCGCGAGTTCCCGCCTATCGCGCACGCAGCGAAGCGACGGCCAGTAGCGTGTCGCCGCTGATGCCCACCGAACCGCTGCCGTTGAACAGCATCATGATCGGGTTGGTGGTGTTCTGTTTGTCGTCGTACATGATGGTGAAACGGGCGATCAGTTTCTTGACCTTTTCAGGATCCTGAAAATCCTCGATGTCGAAATATTTCTTCATCATCCCCACCTGCGTATCGACCGGCGCATTGCCAAGTTCGTCGGGAATACCAAAGGTAGTCGTGATGAAGTTCTGGATCGCGGTGTCCGCCAGAATGGAATAATAGGATGTCGTTCCCGCCGCCATCCGCTTGAAATAGAGCGCCAGACGCACGCCCGCATTTTCTTCACCCGCCTGCGTCTCCAGCGTCTGTGTCAGATAATTGTCCAGCGTCTCGTAAAGGCCGCGCCGCGTCTGGATGGAGCTGCGATCCTCACGCAGGATATTGCCGTCCGTGTCGAAGTTGAAGGCGGTGACGAGACGGCGGAAGATCGGGTCCATCTCCTTGTTGAGATAGCTCTCCTTGTCGTCCAGCTTGGACGCAAACATCTTTTGCAGCTGGTCCTTGGTGACCTTCGTCGGATCGATACCAAGCGATTCCATCGCGAATTTCGTCAGGCGATCATTGCCCAGAAAGTCCTTGAGCGTCTTGACCTTCTGTATCTCCAGCCGAAAATATTCCGCTTCCTTCTTGGCGGCGTCCTTGTCCTTCTCGGTCCCGAAAGCCGATTTTTTCTTGATGTAGTCGACCGACATGGTCTGAATTTCGAGTTCGGACTGCGCAAGAACCGGAGAGCCGGGCGATCCGTCAGACTTGAAGTTGAAAAGTTCCGCCAGTTTGACGTAGCGGTCATCCTTCAGCGCATAGACATAGCTCTTCTTGTCCTGCAGGTCGCTGGTCAGGGCTTTTCGGACATCCGCAATATTCACCTTCGCCGGATCGAGGCCCACGGCCTTCAGCGCATAGGTATAGACCGCGCTGCTTTCCAGGAAGTCCGCAACGGATTTGACATTGGCAATATCGCTCTTGAACAGCTTCAAGGCCTTTTCGTCGGCGGCATCGTCCTTGTCGTTGTAATGGATCATGTAGCCATTTGTCGTGGTAGCGGTCTGGGTTGTCGTCTGCGGCGTCGTGCCATCCGGCAGCGTTCCGTCCGCCTTGAAATTGAACGCCTCACGCAATGCGATGTAACGTTTGTCGCCATTGCCGAACTTGACGATATAGTTGTTCGGATCGCTGAGATCGCTGGTCAAAATGTTCTCGATCGTTGCTTTGACAATCGTCAGGTCGTTCAGGTCGAAGGCGACCTTGATGTAGTTGAGAAGACGCGCATCCGAGGTCAATTCGGTTACGGTCTTGATCGAGCCGATCTTCGATTCGAAATAGTCCCTGTTCAAGGTGGCGACGGTTGGCGTCACGCGCGGCGCACTGCCCACATAGGCATCCGTCATTATCTTGATATTGTCGGCCTTCTGCGCGCCGCCGGCCGCCACGGTGCCATCGTTCTTGAATTCGAAGGCGGCAGCAATGTACGTCATACTGTTATATTGCGTGACGGTTTTTGACAGCGTCGTCTGCTCCGCCTTGATAGCGGCAAGTTTCACTTCCCACTCGTCTTTCGGCGGCAGCACGGCTTCGAGCTGCGTCAGTTGATCCTGCCGTGTGACCTTTTCCGCCTCGAGCTTCGTGCGATCTTCGTCACTCAAATCAGTTCCCGCAAGCGCGGTGTCGATCGCCGTAATCCGGGCCGTGACCTGGGCATGCAGTTCAATATTGCCCTTCATCGCCAGTTTTTCGACGGCATCATTATAGGCGGCGCCGAACTTCTGGTTGAGGTAGCTGTCGGGATCGGCGACGTCGCTCGTCATCAGTCCCTTGATGTGGGCGTAGGAATACGTCTTCTCATCAATGCTGAAGACTTCGAAAATGTAGGCGCGGGCTCTATCGTTTTGAAGCAGCTGGTCCACATTCGTGACGGTTTCAATGATCGCCTTGTAATAACGGGTTTCCTCGGCAAGGCTGTCGTCGAGATTGGTGATCGACGTATCGTAGAGCCCGATCATCTTGTCGAGCTGCGCCTCCGTCTGCACGGTGGCGGTGGACTGCGTGAAGTTGAAGGATGCAGCAAATTCGCGGTAGCGTTCATCCGTCAACTTGTTGGCAAAGCTGTTCTGATCGTTCAGGTCGCTTTCCAGCACCTTTTTCATGAAGGCCTTGGCATAGGTCATCTCGCCGAGACCGAAGGCGTCCATGGCGTAGGAATAGAGCTGGTAGTCGTTGAGGAACTCATCGACGCTTTTCACATCACCGATGTTTTCTTTGTAATACGTCGTCTGCCGCTCGATCATTCCCTGCTGCGACACGCGTGAAATGCTTGCCTTCATATCGCGGTTGATCAGGTCGTAGCTAAGAAAAGTCGATACCATTCGATGCCCCCTGGAGCATCGCGCATCCCCTTGGACACGGCGCGCTCCGGTTTTTAAAATCCACGCACCGCACCTCCATCCGGACGCACGGCAAGCCTTGGCGCGACTGTGCATGACGCGCCTTGCCCGTAGCTTGAAAGAGCACGTTTTCAGCGCCTAGAAAAATCGCATTGTCTCAATCTGCTTTACCTAAGCGAAACCATGCCACAGTGGGTTTTGCTAACCATTTGGGAATGCAAAGTTTTCTTAACCGCAATTTTTAAGCAGTCTCGAACATGCGGCGGATATTCTCCTGACATCAGAGGACGAAAAGTCCCGATGAGAAGACCGGAAACCGGCTCTCAGGTAAAACAAGGGTAGAATAAACATGACCAAGACCGTTCTGAAGCCCGACTGGGCCGTCGCCACACTCAGACTCGACCCGGCACGTTTTCCGCAACAGGTCACCTACGGCAAAGGTAACGGCGCGACCGATATCGCCGTCACGCTCGATGAACGGGGTGCCGTTCTGAGAAAGGTCCTGTCCTCTTCCGGCCTGCCTTTATCCTTCGCTTTGCCCGCCCGCGCCTTCAAGGGTGTTGCCGCCCGCGCCATCGACCATGGTGACGGACAGGTCACGGTGACGCTGGAACTTCACCATGACGATCCGGACCTTTGCGTTCCGCTTCTGGTCGCTCATGACCTCTGCGACATCGCCGCCGACTGGCGCAGCTGGTCGGAAGCATACCGCATTCCCATGCTGATGGTCGAAGCAGACGGCGTCGCCCGTCCGCTCGAAGAACATCTCGGCAAGGTGCGCACCCAAAATACCCGTCCGCGCCGCCGCCACTCCTATTTCGCGGAGCGCCGCCCGCGCTTCCTCGTTCGCCGCTCCACCGGTTCGCTGGGCATGAGCATGAAGATCGAGGGCAAGGAAATCATCGCCCGCAGCTGATAATCTTCAGCCAAACAATCAAAAGCCCGGCGCGGACAACGCGGCCGGGCTTTTTGCATCTTGCCTTCCAGCAGCCTTATGCCAGCAGAAGCGGCAGAATGAGGCCCACGAAAATCAGCACCCCGACACGGTTGTTGGATTTGAACAGCATCAGGCATTGCGCCACGTCATCGATATCCAGCACCCAGACCTGCCGGAAGAGCATGATCGCGGCAGCGGTAAGGCCGCTATAGGCAATCACGTTAACACCCGCCCCCCAGAACGACAGGGCGATCATGGCAAGGGCTGTGCCATAAAGAAAAACCAGCCAGCGATGTGTATTATCCCCAAACAGCAGCGCGGTCGAACCTATCCCCACCGCCGTGTCGTCTTCCTTGTCCTGATGGGCATAGATTGTATCATAACCGATCGTCCAGGCGATGGAGCCGACATAAAGCAGGACAGCCGGCCAGGAGACAGATCCGAACTGTCCCGCCCAGCCCATCAGCGCGCCCCAGGAAAAGGCAAGGCCGAGGAAAAACTGCGGCCAGTTGGTAAAGCGCTTGGCGAAAGGATAGATCGCCACGAAGACCAGCGAAAAGATACCGGCGGCAATCGCAAAACCGTTGAACTGCAAAAGCACCACAAATCCGGCGAGCGCCTGCAACACGATGAAGACCTTCGCCTGCGTCCTACTCACCCGGCCGGACGGCAGCGGCCGGGAGCGGGTGCGCGCCACGGCCATGTCGATCTTGTGGTCCGCGAGATCGTTATAGGTGCAGCCCGCACCGCGCATCGCCACCGATCCGATGAAGAACAGCACCAGATGCCAGATCAGCGTGGCCCAGGAGAAACCACCGCTCGCCACCGCGGCATTGGCCGCCAGTGCTGCGGACCAGAAACATGGCCACATCAGCAATTGCCAGCCGATGGGGCGATCCCATCTTGCAAGTTGCGCATAGGGCCAGAGAGGCCTCGGCAAAATCCGATAGACCCAGTTATTGGATGGCGCGTCCGAAACGCGGTCTGACAAATCGCTGTGAACCATGGGAACGGTTCTACAGCATCGGCGGGCAAATCGGAATCGATTTCAGCACTTGGCGGCAGACGCAAAAAAGCCCCGCAGCGCTTTCGCGACGGGGCTTGGGGTGGCGATATCGCGTTATCTCAGGGCAGCGTGAAGCCGAATTTGTAGCTTGCCTGAACGCCGACGACGAACTGGTTTTTCGAACCGCGCTCGCGCACCAACGAACTGTCGGCGGCGTCACCTGTCAGACGGCGATACTCCGCAAACGAGCCGATTTCGGCGGCTTCGGTGACTTTCCAGGTGATGGCGGCGCCGACGCCGGCGGAATGCAGGCCGCCGCCAGGGCTATAGGGCGATGGCGCGCCGGCGGCCGTCTGGGCGGCGCTCACACCGTAATAGCGCTCATTGTATTTGCTGCTCACCCATGTGGCGCGCGGACCGGCGGAAATCTGAATGCCGGGCGCAATATCGGTGAAGACATCGGCCGAGAGGTCGGCGACAACGCCGCTATGGCTGCGGATACCCTGACGGGCTTCGCCGCGAATACGCAGCCAGTCGGTCGGATAGGCCTCGGCGAAACCGCCAAGCTCGCCGCCGCGCTTGATGCGGGTCATGCCTTTCAGATCGTCGGAATCTTTCTGGTTACGCGGGGATACCAGCTTTCCGGCAAGACCCATGCTGATCGGGCCATTGTCCAGCAGCGAGATCGAGGCGCTGTCGTTGCGCGAGGTGAAACGCGCGCCCTGCCCCTGGCGGCCAAGCGAAATGATCGGCGAAAAGCCGAATTCGTTCTTGTTGTCGCCCTGATATTTCGGCGCGGAAAAACCCGAACCGCCGAGCTTCAGATACCAGTCGCCGGAAAACCAGCCCTCGGCATGAGCGTTGCCGACGGCAAAAAGCGATAGAACACAAGCGGCGACTGCCGCTGATGGCTTGAACATGAAAGGAACCCCAGAAACGCAATACAAACAGGTGAGCGTAGAATTAGAGGGATTCCGTTTCCATTCCATTAACCAGCAGCAAAGAGGGCAACCCTCATGCCGCGAGGGTGGTAGCAATGTCCGAAAACCTCTCCACCGTCACGCTCGGGCCTGTCCCGGGCATCTGCAACCATTTGATTTCACGATACGTGATTGGATCCTCGGGACGAGCCCGAGGATGACGTCGAGTTTGGACAGAGCTCTGTAAACAAGCCACGACTTTGCCGCTCACGCCGTCCTTAGAACGCCACCTTCTCCAGCGGCGGCCGTGTCTTTTCAAATTCCAGCAGTTTCGCTTCATTGCGGGCGATGTAATCGCGATTATGCGGAACGGCGTCACGCTCCTTGGCGAGCTGGATCTGGAAAATATGGAAATTTTCGTGGGTGAAGGCCATTTCGGACCCCGCCAGATAAAACTCCCACATGCGGAAGAACCGTTCGTCGTAGAGTGCTATCGCCTCCGCCTTGCGCGCCACGAAACGCTCACGCCAATGCCTGAGCGTGTGCGCATAATGCATCGGCAGGATTTCGATATCCTTCACCAGCAGCCCCGACTTCTGGATCGCCGGCAGCACTTCACCGAGCGATGGAATGTAACCACCGGGGAAAATATATTTTTCGATGAAGGGATTGGTCGCCAGCGCCGGACTTGGCTGGCCGATGGAATGCAGCACCATCACGCCCTTGTCGTCCAGCACCTCCGCCACCTTGTCGAAATAGTCGCCGTAATGGGTTGGCCCGACATGTTCGAACATGCCGACGGAGACGATGCGGTCGAATTTTTTCGAGGCCGGCAGATAACGGTAATCCTGCAATTCGAAGCGGACATTGCCGGCAAGCCCGCGCTTTGCCGCTCGGTCGCGGGAAACGCGCAACTGCTCCTCGCTGAGCGTGATGCCGGTCACGTCAGCACCGGCGCTTTCGGCAATGTACATTGCCATTCCGCCCCAGCCGGAGCCGATCTCCAGCACGCTCTGGCCCGGTTCCGTCATCAGTTTGGCGGCGATATGCCGTTTTTTGGCGACCTGCGCTTCATAAAGGCTGATATCAGGCGGATTGAAATAGGCGCAGGAATATTGCCAGTCCTCATCAAGGAAGAGGTCGAAAAGCTTGGCGCTCAAGTCATAGTGATGAGCGACGTTGCTCTTGTTGTGGTTGACCGGCAGATGCATCTTGATGCGGGCGGTGACGATGCGCACGATACCGCGCCAGATCATGCCGAAGGACAGTGCCTCGCTTAGCGTATTGCCTTTGACCAGCGCCAGAAAGTCGTAGATGTCACCCTCCGAGATCTTCATACGGCCTTCCATATAAATCTCGGCGAGTTTCAACGCAGGATCGGCGGCAATCTCCTGCATGGCGGCTTCATCGGTGAAATTCAGAACCAACTTTTTTCCCGTGCCGTCACCAAATGTACGGCTGCCACCCGGGCTGTTGACGGTGAGATCACCGATCTTGATTATCTTTTCCAGAAGAACATGCAGAGACGACGCCATGGCACCCCCAATTGCTAAGTCTCACTTATCATTTTTACTGACCGTATTCCTTTCCTTACAAGTTTCAAGATAGCCTCATTTCAAAAAAATTGAACGATTTCATCAAACAAAAATGCCCTGCCGAGGTTCCCGGCAGGGCTTTTCCATAAAATTATTTCAACCTGAGGTCAGCGTCGCTTCATCGCTTCGGCCAGAGCAGCGGCAAGAGCGCCACCGGATTGCGACCCCTCGTTGTGTCCCTGCGGTTTGGAATTCGCATGGCGCATGGCGCTCGCATTGCCTTTTTCCCGCATCGGCTGGGGTGCCGCCTCGCCGCCATCCTTGCGCATGGTGAGAGCGATGCGCTTGCGCTTCACGTCCACCTCCACGACTCGCACCTTGACGACATCACCCGCTTTCACGACCTCATGCGGGTCTTTCACGAAACGGTCGGCCAGTTGCGACACATGCACAAGCCCGTCCTGATGCACGCCGATATCCACGAAAGCCCCGAAGGCGGCCACATTGGTGACGGTGCCTTCCAGCAGCATGCCTGGCTTCAGATCGGTGATTTCGTCGACTCCGTCGGCAAAAGTCGCCGTCTTGAAGCTCGGGCGCGGGTCGCGGCCGGGCTTTTCCAGCTCGGCTATGATGTCCTTGACGGTCGGCAGGCCGAATTGCTCGTCGATGAAGCGCTTCGGGTCGAGAGCTTTCAGCGTAGCGCTGTCACCCATCAGCGTGCGCAGGTCGCGGCCACAGGCGGCGACGATCTTTTTCGCCACGCCATAGGCTTCCGGGTGCACGGAAGACGAATCCAGCGGCTCCTTGCCGTTCGTGATGCGCAGGAAGCCCGCGCATTGCTCGAAGGTGCGCTGGCCCAGGCGCGGTACTTTCAGCAGGTCCTTGCGGCTGGCGAAGGGACCGGTCTGGTCGCGATGGGCGACGATGGCATCGGCAATCGACGCACCGAGGCCGGAAACCCGTGCCAGAAGCGGCGGCGAGGCCGTATTGAGATCGACGCCGACGGCGTTCACCGCATCTTCCACGACAGCATCGAGCGAACGGCTGAGGCGGCCCTGATCGACATCATGCTGGTACTGGCCGACGCCGATGGATTTCGGCTCGATCTTCACCAGCTCCGCCAGTGGGTCCTGAAGACGGCGCGCAATGGAAACGGCTCCGCGCAACGAAACGTCGAGATTGGGGAATTCCGCCGCCGCCCGTTCCGAAGCGGAATAGACCGACGCGCCCGCCTCCGAAACGATGACCTTGGTCGGCTTTGCGCCGGAAGCCGAAGCGGGCATCTGCGCCAGAAGATCGGCGACCAGCTTTTCCGTCTCGCGACTGCCGGTGCCGTTGCCGATGGCGATCAGTTCGACATTGTGCTTGCGGATGAGCAAGGCGAGTTCCGCCTGCGCGCCGCGCACGTCGTTCCTCGGCTGGAAAGGATAGACCGTGGAAGTATCGAGCAGCTTGCCGGTGCCATCCACCACGGCCACCTTGACGCCGGTGCGGATGCCTGGATCAAGCCCCATGGTGGCGCGCGAACCGGCGGGTGCGGCCAGCAGCAGGTCCTTGAGGTTGCGGGCAAAGACGTTGATCGCCTCTTCTTCCGCCCGCTCGCGCAATTCACGCATGAGATCGAGCGACAGGGACATGGAGAGCTTCACCCGCCAGGTCCAGCCCGCCACGTCCATCAGCCATTGATCGGCCGGGCCGGCATTGCGAATATCGAAGGCGGCGGCGACGGAACGCTGCGCGGGCTTGATCGGGGACGGGTCATCCGCATCGACATCGATGGTCAATGTCAGCACTTCCTCGTTCCAGCCGCGCAGCATGGCCAGCGCCCGGTGACCCGGTACCGTCGACCAACGCTCGAAATGATCGAAATAGTCGGAGAACTTTTCGCCCGCCGCCTGCTTGCCGTCCACCACCTTGGCGCGGAACGTCGCGTTCTGACGCATGTAATCGCGCAGGCGGCCGAGAAGATCGGCGTTTTCCGTCATGGTTTCCGCCACGATGTCGCGCGCACCCTCGAGCGCCGCCTTCACGTCAGCCACCTCGCCCTGAACATAGGCTTCGCCAAGCTTTGCCGGATCGGCTGCGCGGTTCGCCCAGATCGCCTCGGCAAGGGGACCAAGACCGCGCTCGCGGGCGATTTCCGCGCGGGTGCGGCGCTTCGGCTTGTAGGGCAGATAGAGATCTTCCAGCTCCGCCTTGGTGGCGGTCTGCATGATCTTGACCATCAGAGCGTCCGTCATCTTGCCCTGACCGGTAATGGTTTCGACGATGGAAGCACGACGCGCATTGAATTCGCGCAGATAAACGAGGCGTTCCGCCAGCGTTCGAAGCTGGGTATCATCCAGCCCTCCCGTCGCCTCCTTGCGGTAACGGGCGATGAAGGGCACGGTCGCTCCCTCATCCAGCAACGCCACTGCCGCCTTCACCTGATCGGCGCGGGCGTTGATTTCGGAGGCGATGAGCGTGGCGAGGCGGGCATTATCTGCGGTCATGAGGTTCTCTGAGGTCACATCTGGAGCGGCGAACATAATGTCTGATTGTGGCGTGACAACAAGAGGCAGCAACGATTCCACAGGAAAGGCTGAGTTCAAGGGAAAGACGGACATTTGCGGCGCTTTCTCCTTGACCTTTCGCCCCCCTGCCCTTAACGCCCCAGCAACAAGGTTACAGGCGAGATTGCAGGGATATTGACCATGAAAGTTCTGTTGATCGGTTCCGGCGGACGCGAACATGCACTGGCGTGGAAAATCGCCCAGTCTCCCCTGCTCGAAGAATTTTACGCCGCACCCGGCAATCCCGGCATCGCCGACCATGCGACGCTGGTGTCTCTGAACGTCGAAGACCACGCGGCCGTCATCGCCTTTGCAAAGGAGAAGGCGATCGACTTCGTCGTCATCGGCCCGGAAGCACCGCTGGTCGCGGGTCTGGCAGATGATCTGCGCGCAGCCGGCATCGCTACCTTCGGCCCTTCGAAAGCTGCCGCCCAGCTTGAAGGCTCCAAGGGGTTCACCAAGGATCTCTGCGCCCGTTACGATATTCCGACCGGCGCTTACCAGCGTTTCAAGACCGCCGAACCGGCCAAGCAATATGTCCGCGAACAGGGCGCGCCCATCGTCATCAAGGCGGACGGGCTTGCCGCCGGCAAGGGCGTGACCGTCGCGATGACAGAGACGGAAGCGCTTGCCGCCATCGACGAATGTTTCGACGGTGCTTTTGGTGCTGCCGGAGCCGAAGTGGTGGTCGAGGCCTTTCTTGATGGCGAGGAGGCGAGCTTCTTCTGCCTTTCGGACGGCAAGACCGCGCTGGCGCTCGCCACCGCGCAGGACCACAAGCGTGTGGGCGACGGCGACACCGGCCCGAACACCGGCGGCATGGGCGCCTATTCCCCCGCCCCGGTGATGACATCAGCCATGGTGGAGCGCACCATGAAGGAGATCATCGAACCGACGATTTCAGGCATGGCGAAAGACGGCAATCCCTTCTCCGGCGTGTTTTTCGCCGGCCTGATGATCACCGCGAAAGGCCCCGAACTGATCGAATACAATGTGCGTTTCGGCGATCCGGAATGCCAGGTGCTGATGATGCGGCTGAAAAGCGATCTTCTGCCGATCCTCTACGCCACGGCCACCGGCACGCTGGACAAGGTGGAAGCCGAATGGCGCGACGATGCGGCGCTGACCGTCGTTCTCGCCTCCAAGGGTTATCCCGGCGCCTACGACAAGAACACACCGATCGCACATATTCCCGACGCCAGCGAAGAAGCAAAGGTCTTCCACGCCGGAACGGCGCTGAAGGACGGCAGGCTGGTGGCGACGGGCGGCCGTGTGCTGAACGTTACCGCCTTCGGAAAGAACGTGACGGAAGCGCAGACGCGCGCCTATGCGCTGACGGATAAGGTTGAATGGGAAAACGGTTTCTGCCGCCGCGATATCGGCTGGCAGGCCGTGGCGCGTGAAAAGGCCTGACGTCTAAGGCAAATAGCGCTCAGAGCGCGTACTTCGTTCAATTTTTACCAAGTTTGCTGACCTGATGGAAACGAAAGACCGATAATATTTGCCGAACATTGAATGGCGCATCGTATCTCAATCGAGAGACTGCGCCGTCATTCGGGGGGTTTTCGATGCGTCGTCTTCTTCTGACAGCGATTGTCGCACTGGCCGGCGGGTCGGCGATGGCGTCTTCCATCGAATATATAAACGGTGCGCATACCGGCAACGGCAGCTTCGTTCGTCTCGATTGCGCCGGTTGCCAGCCCGTGAAGGACAAGACCACCCCACAGGGCTATGCCATCCCCTCCATCGAGCCGGGTACACAGCACACGGAAATGCGCGAAGTCGAGGGCAAGCGCGCGCTGGTGCGCACCGAGGCCTGGCTTGGCGGCGCGCCCGTCACCTTCGTCAGCACCAATCCCGCATGGATGCCGGAAGAAACCCCCAGCACCGCAATTGCGACCTATGATGAGGGCGAGGCCGTAGCGCATCCCGACGAAACGGCTTCGACGCCCGCCGGCATCGACGTGACGACGACCACGGCGGCCGTCAAGGAAATCTCTGCGGACAAAGCTGCGGTACCGGCAAGCGCCTCGGTAATTGCCGCACCCGACTTCCCGGACTTCAAATTGCGCGGCAACTGAGCCGTTGCCCCTCACGGCTTTTTGATGACAAAAGTCAGATAATCGCGCAATCGCTGCATTTTACGCGGTGCGCGGTAATCATCAGGCGAATATTAAATTCTTCGTCCGTTATTCTGTCAGGCAAGCTCATAAAGCTACGGTTATCCGTACAGTGCCAGAGGAAACTCCGGCGCTTTTCTTCAACATGTCAGAACATCCAGACGGTCGATATCGGCAGGTGAAAATACGGCGATACCGGCTTTTTCGAGCAGCGCCGCCGTCACGCCATTGCCCCCATGTTTGACGCCGGAAAACGAGCCATTATAGATCGCGACCGAGCCGCAGGACGGGCTGCCGTCGATCAGCAGCGCGTGGGCGCAGCCATTGGCTTCGGCAAGGGCCAGCGCCTTTTCAGCGCCTGCGATAAACTCCGCCGTGACATCGCCGCCGCTTATCTCCATGACACGGGCACGGCCTTCCAGCACATCGAGACCGGACGCGCCCTTCTCGATTTCCGCCGGCGGGCGCGGCACAGGCATGCCGCCCGCCATTTCCGGACAGATCGTCACCAGCCTGCCCTCCTGCCGCCAGCGGTCTATCGCCGGGTGGATGAGAGGTTTTCCCTTGCCGTCATATCTGACGGGCTGGCCGAGAAGACAGGCGCTGATGAGGATTTTGGAGGTCATGTCGCTCAATCGAAAATCATCCGGCAGG